>NZ_JAXCFO010000002.1:0-1067456 GCF_056150165.1 Micromonospora xinjiangensis
CGCCGATGGTACTGCACTCGTGAGGGTGTGGGAGAGTAGGACACCGCCGGACATCTTCCTTGTCAGGGCCATCCCGGTATCGGGATGGCCCTGACACGTTTCCCGGCCGATTCAGGGACGGCCCACCGTTTCCCCGGTCCCGCGGCCGCGCCCTCGGTAGCGTCGACCTGAACGTCGGCTCGACGACCTGGGGAGCGTCATGCGGATCGGCATCATCGGCTCAGGCCACATCGGCGGCAACCTCACCCGCCGGCTCACCGCGCTGGGACACGACGTCACGGTCGCGAACTCGCGGGGCCCGCAGACACTGCGGGCGCTCGGCGGTGAGACCGGTGCGGAGACCGGCACCGTGCAGGAGGCGGTCCGGAACGCGGACCTCGTCATCGTCGCGGTGCCGCTGATGGCGGTGCCCGACCTGCCCGGCCCGCTCTTCGCCGGGAAGATCGTGGTCGACGCCGACAACTACTACCCCGACCGGGACGGCGACATCCCGGAGCTGATGGACGGTCAGGCGTCCAGCCGGTGGACCGCCGAGCACTTCCCCGGCGCCCGGCTCGTGAAGGCGTTCAACACGATTGCCGCTCAGCACCTGCTCGACAACGGCCGCCCGCCCGGCAGCGCCGACCGGATCGCGCTGCCCGTGGCCGGCGACGACGCCGACGCCAAGCAGGTCGTCATGGACCTGGTCGACGCGCTCGGCTTCGACCCGGTCGACGCCGGCAGCCTCGACGACAGCTGGCGGCAGGAGCCCGGCACCCCCATCTACCTCGCCGACCGGGACGCGGACGGCGTACGGAAGGGGCTCGTCGAGGCGCGACGCTGACCGCGTACCACCGGAGGGAGGCCGCCGGCCACGGAGCCGGCGGCGGCCCGTCAGGGCTCGCGACCGCAGATGTAGCGGGGCTCCGCGTCGTAGCGCCAGGTGAACTTCTCCCGCTTCACCACTTTGCCGCCCTTCGTGATGACGCGGAAAGCGTCCTGGGTAAAGCCGTTGATGCCGTTGGCCGGGATGCAGGACGGGCCCGGCTCCAGGTAGATGACCTTCGGCGTGGTGATGTTGCGGCGTGGGCCGTACTCCGTCTTCACGCTGTCGTAGATCTTGGTGCTCCAGATCGACACGGTGATCGTGCTCGACGTGTACGAGGTGTCGATCAGGACGCCGTACGGGGTGTTGTTGCGGAACTTGAAGTCCAGGTCCGGCCAGAAGATGGTCGACTCGATGACCGGCGGGTAGCGGTCGAACCAGTACGAGTGCGGCTTGTGCTCGACGTCCTCCAGCCCCGCGTAGTAGGTGGCGTTGAAGAGGGTCGTGGTGAACTGCGACGTGCCCCCACCGACACCGGGCACGAGCTTGCCGTCGAGGATGACGGGGGCGTCCCGGTAGCCCTGGGCGTAGCCCCGCTCGCCGGTGTGCCCGTTCAGGGAGAACGTCTCGCCGGGCAGCACCACCGTGCCGTCGACGTCCTTCGCGATGGTCACGATGTTCTGGCTGCGCGGAGAGGACAGGCCGCCGGTGAACCGCGTCGTGAACGAGGACACCTTCTCCTTGATGCCCAGCCCGGCCACCTTCTCGGCGGTCAGCTCCGGCTGCGCCGGGGTGAGCTGGCCGGTGACCTCACGCCCGTCGGCCTTGGGCAGGACGGCGAGCAGGTCCCGGCCGAGCGCCGCGCTGTCCAGCTGCTGCCCGGGACGGCCCGGCTCGACCACCTTCGGCCGGCCACCCGAGATGGCCATCCGGGCGTTCTTCGGCTCCACCTCGACCTTCGCCAGGTCGTCGCCGAGCGCGGCACGCAGCCGCTTCACGTCCACCTGCGGGCTGAGGGTGCCCGCCCGGTCGGCGGTGAACCGCAGACTCTTGGCGATCGCCTTCGGCGGGATGCTCACCGACCCCTTGTCGGTGGTGAGCTTCACGGGCGCGGCGACCGCCGGTCGCGCCAGCTCGCCGACGAGGCGGTCCACCTCCTCCGCCGTGGTGGCCGGGTGCGACTCGACCAGCGGCACCGTCACCGGCTGGCCACTGAGCCACCCGCGGCGGACCACCTCGGCGGCGCGCTGCGGGTCGAGCGCCAGCCCGGGCTTCGGGTGCACCGCCTTCGGCTTGGTGCCGGAGAAGCTGATCGCCGGCATGGTCATCTTCCGGACCTGGTCGCCGGCGACCTTCTCGAGCGCGTCCTGCAGCCGGTCGACGTCGACCGACACGACCGGCTCCACCGACCGGGAGCCGACGAGCCGACTCACCGGGTGCGCCTCCGCCTCCGCCGCGGCCGCCACCGTCGCCGCCACGTCGACCGTCAGGCCGACCTCGGCCGGGACGATCTCGGCCGTGCGCTCCCCCACCCGGATCGACAGCGGCGCGGCCAGCTCGGCGGCCCGGCGGTCCAGCGCGGCCCGCAGCTCCCGCGCGGCCTCCGCGCGACTACGACCGCCCAGTTCGGTGCCGAGCACCGTGGTGCCGCGCGGCACGTCACCGGCGTACGCGTAGGCGCCGGCGCCCGCCACGCCGCCGAGGACCACCGTGGTGAGCCCGGCCGCGACCAGCAGCCGGAGCCGGCGCGGGCGGCCCCGCTCCGCCGCGGGAGGTGTGGGCTCGGGCTCGTCGCCGGGCCAGGTGACCGCGGTGACCTGCACGGTGGGTCGGTCGTCGGCGGGGGGACGGTTCTCGCCGTACAGCGTCACAGCAACCTCGATCGCCACGTGCCACCCGGGGGCCCTCCCCGCGCGGACACCTACGGTAACCAACGCCCGGCCGCGCCGGCAGCCGCCGTGCGGCCGTCCCGACGCGGCGTGTCGCCCGGCGTGTCGCCGGAGGCGCCGCCCGGAGGGCCGAGCCGGCGCGGGGCGGGCGAGGCGGCCGGGCCGCCCGCCACCGGTCGGGACCGACGTGGGACCGTGGCGGCATGCGGACCGGCGAGCGGGTGTTTGCGTACGGCGGCGGATGGCTGGACCGGGCGGGCGCACTGCGCGCCGACGGCGAGCGGCTGGACGCGTTGCGCGCCGACGCGCGGACGCGGGTGCTGCCGCTGTGGCGCGACCGCTGCCTCGTGACCGCCGGGGAGGTGCCGGTCCGGTTGACCGGTGACGCGGCGAGCCGGGTGCTCGCCGCCGCCGACGAGACGGTCTTCCTCGGTCTGGACGCCGGCGCGGCGGTCTTCGCGGTCGACCTCACGCCGCGGGTGGAGGCGGACGCGCTCGCGCTCACCGGCGCCGCTGCCGCCGTCGACGTCCGGAGGCTCGCCGGCCGGCTGCCGGCCCCGGAGGCGGCCACCCAGGCGTACGCGCGCGGGCTGTGCTACTGGCACCGGCAGCAGCGGTGGTGCGGCAGCTGCGGCGCGCCCACCACCGCCCGCGACGGCGGGCACGTGCGCGTCTGCTCGGGCGCGGAGTGCGGGCGGCTGCTCTTCCCCCGCATCGAGCCGGCGATCATCGTGCTGGTCCAGGCGCCCGGCGCACCGGACCGCTGCCTGCTGGCCCGGCACGCGGGCGCGCCGGAGGGGGCGTACTCGACGCTGGCCGGGTTCGTGGAGGTCGGTGAGAGCCTGGAGGACGCCGTACGCCGGGAGATGGCCGAGGAGGTCGGCGTCGAGGTGACCGACCTGGCGTACCAGGGGTCGCAGGCGTGGCCCTTCCCGGCCGGTCTCATGGTCGCGTTCCGCGCCACGGCCGCGTCGGAGGAGGTCGCGGTGGACGGCGTGGAGCTGCTGGAGGCGCGCTGGTTCACCCGGGACGAACTGCGTGCCCGGCTGGCGGAGGGCCGGCCGCTCGGACGGGTGGACTCGATCGACCACCATCTCCTGCACGGCTGGCTCGCGGCGGCGGGCTGAGCGAACCGACCGGTCCTCTCCGGCGCTGGTGCGGGGCGTTCTCCACCGTTAGCCTTTGCGCTCATGCCGTCCTCGACCGGTCCACTCACCGCGGTGAGCTCGCACGTGGCGTCGCTGCTGCCCGACCGGCTCGTCGCGGCGGCCATCCGTGCCGTCTACCCGAGGGTCGAGCCGGAGCTCGCGCGCATCGCGGGCTTCATGCCGCGGGGCGGCACCGCCGTGGACGTCGGCGCCTGGTTCGGACCGTGGACCCGGCGGATGCGCGGGCGGGCCGACCGGGTCGTCGCCGTCGAACCGAACGAGGAACTCGCGCGCTGCGTCGAGCGCGCCTTCCCCGAGGTCCGGGTCGTCCGGGCGGTGGCGTCGGACCACGAGGGCAACGCCGAGCTCTTCCTGCCGGAGAACGGCCCGGCCGTCGGCACCTCGTCGGTGGAGTACGGGGACGGCCGCTCGGTGACCGTCCCCCGGGTGACCATCGACGGCCTCGGCCTCACCGACGTCCGCTTCATCAAACTGGACGTGGAGGGCCACGAGCTGCCGGCGCTACGGGGCGCGGCCGAGACGATCCGCCGTGACGGTCCCGTGCTCCTGGTCGAGGTGGAGGAGCGGATCCAGCCGATCGAGCCGATCATCGACCTGCTGGCCGGCTGGGGCTACCGCGGCTACGTGCTGCCCGACCGGGAGTGGATGCCGCTCGCGGACTTCGACATCCAGGCCCACCAGCGGCAGGCGATCGCGCGGGTGCGGCAGGGCCTCGCCCGGCGGGTCGTGCTGCCGCGACCCCGCTACGTCAACTCGGTGCTGTTCAGGCGGGAAGGCTGACGCTGCCCGGGCGCGGCGTGCACGAGGACCGCCAGGGCGACGGTAGTGCACCCGGCGACGGCGACGGCACTCCACAGGACGCCGGAGAACGTGTGCGGCGCGACGAGGACGGCCACGACGACGAGCCCGAGCGCTCCCGTCCAGAGCGGGACGGACGGCCACCGGGCACCGGCCGCGATCTGGGCGTTGACCAGCAGGAAGGCGAGCGCGTACAGCGCCCCCGTGGCGGCGAACCAGGGGGCGTACCCGCCGAGCGACGCGTAGTCCGGCCCTCCGGCGAGGCGGAAGGCGAGCCCTCCGGCCAGGCTGGACGCGGCGACGAGCACGACGCCGCACGCGGCGACCACCGCCAGCGCCGCGGCCCGTGTGCTGTGGTCGCGGCGGGCCATGCGAGGCAGTGCCAACACGGTCACCACCTGGGGCGCCCACAGCGCGCCCTTGGTGAGCACGGTCCCCACCGAGTACGCCCCCGACTCGACCGGCGGCAGCAGCTGCCGGGCCAGGATGAGGTCGGCGTACGACAGCACCAGCATCGCCAGGGTGGCACCTCCGGCCGCCCTGACCTGCCGGAGCCCGAGGCCCGGCCCGGTTCCGGCCGTCGCGGGGGTCGGCGCCGGCCCCGACCGGGCCGTCAGCCGCAGGACCGGCAGGGCGAGGCAACCGCACACCACGCCGGCCGCCAACGATCCGACCAGGCCGGCGCCGAGGGCGAGGCCGCCGATGACGCCGCCGTACCGCCCGAGGGCCAGCACACCCATGCCGGCCGCGAGCCGCAGGAAGCGTTGGTCTCCCTGCAACTCGCCGAGCCATCCGGCGGGCAGGACGACGGTCAGCGCCGCCGCCACCAGCAGGGCGACCACCTCGACGGACAGGTGCAGGGCCGCGACGAACAGCGGCGCGAGGACGATCAGGAGCCCGGCGGTGACGGCGGTTGTGGCGAGGGTGACCCGCGCGGTCGGCGCGGTCGGATGCCGGGCGCGGTGCACGGCGACGGCGGTCTGCAGCGCGAGGCCGGCCACCCCGGCGATCGTGACGAGCGCCTGCGCCGTCGCCAGCGCGCCCACCTCCTCGGCGGGGAGGTGGCGGGCGCCGAGCATCGGCACCAGGTAGGCGAGCCCGTTGGTCAGGGTCGCCGCGACCATCACGGCGCTACCGGTGACCGCCACGCGGCGGGCGCCCGGGACCTGCGCGGTCGTCCCTGTCATACCGGCCGTCCGACTCCGCTTCTCCCCGCGGCACGACGAGGGGTGGGGCGGCCGGCGGGAGCCCACAGGGTACGAGATGCGGGTGGACGGGTGGGGGCGGCGCCCACCTGCCGGCCCGGTCGACCGGTACGCCCCCGAGGGGCTAACGTCTCCCGACACGGCGCGTCCTCGACGTGGTCCCGCCGTGGCCGAAGCCCGACGCCGTCGCAGACCGCTGCCGTCATGGACGACAGGTAGGAGCCGCCGTGAAGCCTCCCGCTGTCCACCGCGCCGACCTGGCCCGATCGGTGCGCCTGTTCCGCGCGTTCCGCAGGGAGCAGGACGATCCCGACTTCTTCTACGGGATGCTCGCCGAGGACACCGTCGGTCAGCTCCGGGCGTACACCGACCTGGCCGGGGCGACCGTTCTGGACGTCGGTGGGGGCGCGGGCTACTTCGCCGACGCGTTGAGCCGGGCCGGGGCCCGGATCGTCTGCGTGGACTGCGACGCGGGCGAGATGTCGGCACGCGGTGGGGTCATGCCGGCCGGCGGCGTGCTGGGCAGCGCGCTCGAACTGCCCGTCCGCACCGGCGGGGTCGACGTCTGCTTCTCCTCCAACGTGCTGGAGCACGTGCCGCGGCCGTTCACGATGGCGGACGAGATGCTGCGGGTGACGCGTCCCGGCGGCACGGTCTTCCTCTCCTTCACCAACTGGCTGTCGCCGTGGGGCGGGCACGAGACGTCGCCCTGGCACTACCTCGGTGGCGACCGCGCCGCGCGGCGGTACGAGCGGCGGCACGGCCGGCGTCCGAAGAACGTCTTCGGCGAGAGCATGTTCGCGGTCTCGATCGGCGACACGCTGCGCTGGGCGCGGCGGCAGCCGACGGCGGAGGTCATCGACGTCCTGCCGCGCTACCTGCCGCGCTGGGCCCGGGGCGTCGTGCGGGTGCCCGGTGTCCGCGAGGTCCTCACCTGGAACCTGGTCGTTGTCCTCCGCAAGCGCTGAGCGGCGCGGGACGCGCGCGGACGACGCGGAGGAGCCGGCGCGGGCCGGGACCCCGCGTGAGCGACTGCGCCTGCACGTCACCGCCGCGCTGACGGCGTTCGTCGTGCTGGCGCCCCTGGTCCGGCCCGGCTACGTGCTGCGGTACGACATGGTCTTCGTGCCCCGGCAGCCGTTGCGGTGGGACCTCATCGCCTCCGACGACGCGCTGCCGCGCGCGGTGCCCCAGGACGCGGTGGTGTCCCTGCTCAGCCTGGCGGTGCCGGGTTGGCTGCTGCAACGGGTCGCGCTCGTCGCGATCGTCTGGTTCGCCGTCGTGGGGGCCGCTCGCCTGGTGCCGGCCCGGCGGGAGCTGACGCGGCTGGTCGCGGCCGTCGGCTACGCCTGGACGCCGTTCCTCGCCGAGCGGATGCTGCTCGGCCAGTGGGGCCTGCTGCTGGCGTACGCCGCGCTGCCCTGGTTGGTGCGCGCGGTGATCGGGCTGCGGGAGGGGCGTCGCGGGTCGCTGGCCCGGTTGACGCTCGCGGCCGCCGCCTCGGCGATCACGCCGACCGGCGGTCTGCTGGCCCTGGTGGTCGTCCTCGTCCTCGTGGCGACACGGGCACGTGCCGGACGGCGGGCCGCCGGCGGGGCGCTCGGCGCCGTCTCCACGCTCAACCTTCCGTGGCTGGTCGCGGCCCTGGTGACCGACGCCGGTGGCCGCTCCGACCCCGAGGGGGTGGCGGCGTTCGCCGCCCGGAGCGAGAACTGGGGCGGCCCGCTCGTGGCGCTCGCCGGCACGGGCGGGATCTGGAACGCCCACGCCGTGCCCGCGAGTCGCGGCGCGCTGCTGGTGCCCGTCGTCACCGCGGGGCTCGTCGTCCTCGCGGTGATCGGGTTCGGTGTGCTGCGTACCCGCTGGCCGGTCGGTGTGGCGCACCGCCTCGGCCTGCTCGCCGTGGGCTCGTTCCTCTGCGCCGCGGTCGCCGTGCTGCCGGCGGGCGCGCCCGCGCTGCGCTGGTTCGTGGCGGAGGTGCCCGGCGCCGGGCTGCTGCGCGACGGGCAGAAGCTGCTCATCCCGTACGCCCTCTGCCTGGTGCTCTGCGCCGCGCTGGGCGGTGAACGCGTCGCCGCCCGGCTCGCGCGCCCGCGGGACCGGCTCGTCCTGGCCGGGCTGATCCTGCTGCCGGTGGCCGTCCTGCCCGACCTGGCGTACGGCGTCGCCGGCCGGCTGGAGCCGGTGCGGTATCCGCGCGAGTGGGCCGAGGTGGCGAGGACGGTCGAGGCCGACCCGGGGCCGGCCCTCTCGCTGCCGATGAGCATGTACCGGTCGTACGGCTGGAACGGGAACACGGTGGTGATCGACCCGATGGCGCGCCACCTCCCGGTCGAGGTGATCACCGACGACACGCTCATCGTCGGTGACCTGCTCGTGGCCGGCGAGAGTCCCCGTCTCGCCCGCCTGCGGGAGGTGCTCGCCGAGCGGCGCCCGTTGGCCGGCACCGAGCTGCGGTGGGTGGTGGTGCAGCACGACTCGGGCGGGTCGGTGCCATCCGAGTCTCTGGCCGGTCTGGAGGCCGTCCACACCGGACCGGAGCTCACGCTCTACCGCAATCCGCACGCGCCGTCGGCTCGGCCGCCGCGCGGGGACGGGTGGTGGGTGGTGGGCGCTCTGGGTGCCGCGTCGGCCGTGCTCCTCATGGCGATCTGGAGCCTGTCGCGGCGACCTACCGCGTGGTAACGTGCGCGCCACGTACATCGATGGAGGAGGGTGCACGATGCCGAAGCCGCTCACCTTGATGCTGGCGGCGGTGATCGGCGCGGCGCTGGCCGTGCTGGCGCTGGGTGCCGTCACCCAGCAGCTCGTCGTCTCGTCGGGCACCGCCGCGAGCAGCGCCGAGGACAACGCGAATCCCGAGCACTACGGCGACAGGTAGCCCTCGGTCGCCGGCGGATCGACGTGCCGGGGCCGGCGGAATTCCCGCCGCGCCGGCATGCCCTCGGTGACCGCCAGGACAAGGCTCCCGAATCGTTCCCCCGATTCCCGCCAGGTGAAGCCGGCGGCGTGCGCTCGCGCCGCCATTCCCATTTCCTGACGGAACGCGTCGTCCGTGAGCAGGTGGCGTACCCGCGCGACGAAATCGTCGGCGTCGTCGGCGAGCATTCCGGTCTTTCCGTCCACGATCGCCTCGGCCACTCCTCCCGCGTCACGGAACGCCACTGTGGGTGTGCCGACCGCGCCCGCCTCGACAATTGTCAGCCCCCATCCCTCTTTCAGTGAGGGTGTCAGGGCGACCCAGGCCGAGCAGAGCAGACGACGCTTCTCCGCTTCCGTCACGAAGCCGGTGAAATGGACCCGGTCGCCAATGTCCAGGGCGTCCACGAGTTCCCTTAGCCGCGTTTCCCACCAGCCCTGTCCCGCCACGACCAGGTGCAGGGTCGGAAAGTCGGGGGCGAGCCGGGCAACCGTTTCCAGAGCGATCTCCACCCGCTTGTGCGGTACGAGTCGGCACAGCACCAGGAGCGAGGGGTGCGGGGTGCGGGGAGCGCCGCCCGGCGCGATCTCCGGGGTGCCGTTGTGGACGACCGTGACGCGGGCCGGGTCAACGCCGAGCACGGCCAACTCGCTGCGGGTGGCGGCCGAGACCGTGACGTAGCGGCACCTCCGGTAGACGTGTCTGGCCAGGCGCGACTCGATCCACCAGCCGAAACGGGCGCCCCAGGCGCCGAGGACGACGCTCCACTGCTCGCGGTGCACGTGGTGGACGAGGATGATGACCGCGCACCGCGCGTACAGCGGCGAGAGGAACGGCAGCCCGTTGCACACGTCGACGATCAGATCGGGCCGGCCGAGGGCGCGGGAGGCGAGCGGACCCAGCCCGGCCAGCCCGGCGAGATAGAGGAGCGCGGCGCGCAGGTAAACGGTGTGTCGACCGCCGCGCCGCACGATTCGTATCCCCGATGGCGTCGTTTCCTCGCGGGGTGCGCCGGGATGGGCGGCGCACAATAGCGTCGCGCGGTGCCCGAGCGCAATCAACTCTTCGGCGATGCGCTCGACATAAACCTCCGAGCCACCACCCTCCGGATTGCGCGTGTCGCGCCAGTTGAGGAACAGTACGTGCCGTCCAGGGCCGTCGAGGGTCTGCACCACTGCTCCTACTGCCGAGTAGTGTTCGTGATTCGCGCCACCCTAAGGCGCTCGCGTCCGAACCCGCAACGGGTTGACGCACGTCAGTCCGATGTGCCCGGGCGGCCGGCAGCAGACGGGAGAGAGGCGAGATGCGCAAGGCACCGCAGCGGGGGGCGGAGTCGGTCTCGGGCGGAACCGCTTCCGCGGTATGGCGATTGCGCGCGGCATCGGTCTGCGTGGCGCTCACGGCGCTGGCGTTTCTTCAGCAACCCGGACTGATCGTGATGGACACCAAGGTCGATCTCGCGATCAATCCCGTCGGATGGCTCGAACGCTCGCTGCACGTGTGGAATCCGGGCGGGTCGTTCGGCCAGCTCCAGAACCAGACGTACGGCTATCTGTGGCCCATGGGGCCGTTCTTCACGGCCGGTGAGGCGCTGGGGATGCCCGCCTGGGTGGTGCAGCGCCTGTGGTGGGCGCTGCTGATGTGCGTCGCCTGTCTCGGGGTCATCGCGCTCGCGGAGCGGCTGGCCATCGGGACGCCGGCCGCCCGGATCATCGCCGGTGTCGCGTTCGCGCTCTCCCCGCGGATCATCACCGAGCTCGGCCCGATCTCCGTCGAGGCCTGGCCCAGCGCCGTCGCGCCCTGGGTGCTCGTGCCCCTGGTCGGCCTGGCCCACGGTGCCCCGATGCGCCGGGCCGTCGCCCGCTCCGCGCTGGTCGTGGCCTGCGCCGGCGGCGTCAACGCCACAGCCGTGCTCGCGGTGGTGCCGTTGGCGCTGCTCTGGCTGGGGATGCTCCAGCCACTGCGCCGTCGTCTCGTCGCGATCTGCGCCTGGTGCGCGGCGGTGGCCGCCGCGACGGCCTGGTGGCTGGTGCCGCTGCTCGTGCTCGGCAGGTACAGCCCACCGTTCCTCGACTACATCGAGACCGCCGGTGTGACGACCCGGGTCACGGACCTGGTGTCGACCGTGCGCGGGGCGTCCCACTGGCTCGCCTACGGCCGCTCCTGGGAGGCCGGCGCCCGACTGGCCACCGACGGCACCCTGATCGTCGCGACCGTCGTCGTCGCCGGGCTCGGCATCGCCGGCCTCGCCCGACGCGGAATGCCCCATCGCCGGTTCCTCATCGCCGGCCTGCTCGTCGGCGTCGCCCTCGTCGGTCTCGGGCACGTGGCGACCGTCGACGGGCTCTTCGCCGAGGGGCAACGGTCCTTCCTGGACCGGGCGGGCGCACCGCTGCGCAACGTGCACAAGTTCGACGTCGTGCTGCGCCTGCCACTGGTGCTCGGCCTCGCCCACCTGCTCGGGGTGTTGGCCCGCGCGGCCGGCGCCGTCCGCCGCCGCTGGCACCCGACGCGCCGGCGGGCGTTCGCGGTGCGGGTCGTCGCGCTGACCGCCATCGCCGCCGTCGCGAGCCCCGCCCTCGCCGGCCAGCTACCGATCAAGGGGAGCTTCGACAGCGTTCCGGGCTACTGGCGGGCGGCCGGTGCCTGGCTGGACGCCAACCTCGGGCACGACCGGGTGCTGGTGGCGCCGGCGGCCCGCTTTCCGACCTACCAGTGGGGCGCGCCGGCGGACGAGATCACGCAACCGTTGTTGAAGAGTTCCTGGGTGGTGCGCAACTCCGTCCCGCTCGCACCCCCGACGACGATCCGGCTCCTCGACGCCATCGAGACGGCGATGTCCAGCGGTGACGGCTCCGCCGGCCTGGCCGACCTCCTCGCCCGGTCCGGCGTACGGTACGTCCTGCTCCGCTCCGACCTCGACTACGGCGCCTCCCGCGCGGCCCGCCCGGTGCAGGTCCGGCAGGCCCTCGCCCGCTCGCCCGGCCTGCGGCCGGTCGTCGGGTTCGGCCCGATGGTCGGCGGGAGCCGGCCCGGCGCCTACCGGGACCAGGGCCTCGACGTCCCGACGAGGGCGCTGGAGGTGTACGAGGTCCAGCGGGCGGTGCAGCAGGTCGTCGCGTACGACGCGAACGCGGTCTCCACGGTCGTCGGCGGGCCGGAGTCACTGCTCGACGCGGCCGCCGCCGGAAGGCTCGACGGGGCGCCCACGGTCCTCGCCGGTGACCTGCCGGACGGGAGCGCACGGGGCCCGGTGGTGCTGACCGACGGCATGCGGCGCCGGGAGCTGACCTTCGGCCTCCTGCACGACAACGCCTCGGCCACCACCGAGGCGGACCAGCGGGCGCTGCTCGGCGGGGTCGCCCGCGACTACCTGCCCCCGTGGGGGGACGCGTACGCCACGGTGGCGAGCTACGTGGGGATCCGGGACGTCACCGCCTCCAGCTCCTGGGCTCAGACGCACCCGCTCACCGGCTCGCGCCCGGCTCACCTCCCGTACGCCGCCGTCGACGGTGACCCGTCGACCTCCTGGCGCACCGCGCCCAGCGCGGCGGCCCGGCAGTGGCTGGAGGTCGAACTCGACGCGCCCCGGACGATCTCGGAGGTGCGGCTGCGGTTCGACACCGGCGCCGACACGCTGCCCACCAGGGTCACCGTCCGGGCCGGCGTGGAGCGGGTCACCGTCGACTCCTTCGACTCGACGCTGACCGTCCGGCTGCCCGGGGTGCACGCGAGCAAGCGGATCCGGGTCACCATCGAGTCGTCCCTGCCCGTGCGCCTCGGTCAGGGTCGGGTCGGCATCGCCGAGCTGGAGATCCCGGGGGTGCGGGCGAGTCGCACGCTGGTCGTGCCGCGCGCGCCGGCCACCGATCGCCCGGCGACCGTCGTGCTCACCGCGGCGCCCACCGTGAACTCCTGCTTCTTCCTCGACGACGTGCCCCGCTGCGGAGCCGGGGTGGCGCGGGCGTCGGAGGACGGCGCGCGGCTCGACCGCACCGTGACGCTGCCGGTGGCCGGCTCGTACGCGCCGACGGTGTGGGTGCGCCCGAAGGCGGGCCCGCGGCTCAGCGCGCTGCTCGACCAGGAGGTCGCGAAGGCGTGGCCGTTGACACTGGCCCCTCGGGTCGCCGCCTCGTCGAGCGGTCTGCCCGACCCGGTGGCCCGGCCCGGCGCGGTCCTCGACGGCGACCCCGCCACCGCCTGGGTGCCCGCCGCCGAGGACGGGAGCCCGTGGTTGAAACTCAACTGGCTCACCACCCGCACCCTCACCGGGCTGCGGTTCACCACGGCGGAGTCGGTCGTCCGGGCCCGCCCCTGGCGCGTCACCGTCATCGGTGACGGGGGCGTACGCGCGGGCGAGGTCGGCAGGGACGGCGTGCTCCGGTTCGACCGGCCGCTGCGCACCGACGAGGTCACCATCATGTTCCGCGCCTCCGAGTCGATGAGGAGCTACGACCCGTACCGCGGGCGGTACGAGCAGCTGCCCATCGGCATCGGCGAGGTGGCGACGATCCCCGCCAGCCCCCAGGTGCACGTGGATCTCGACGCGCTCGTCACGCTGCCGTGCGGCAGCGGGCCCACGCTGCGGGTCGGCGACGACGAGGTGGCCACGGCGGTGACCGCCAGCCGTCGGGACCTGCTGCAGCTGCGCGAGGTGCGCGCGACGGTCTGCGGCGTACGCGGCTCGGACCGTCTCGAACTGCCCGCGGGCGAGCTGCGGGTCGTCGCCGCCGCGAGCGACGTGACCACGCCGACCCGGGTCGTCCTGGATCCGGCCCGCGTCGCCGGTCCGATCGCGACCCCCAGCCCGGTCCGGGTCGTCGACTGGTCGGCGACCGAGCGGCGGCTGCACGTCACGGCGAATCCGGGCGGCACGGTGCTCGCCGTGCGGGAGAACACCAACCCGGGCTGGGAGGCGACCGTCGCCGGGCAGAGGCTCACGCCCATCGTGGTCGACGGTTGGCAGCAGGGCTGGCTCCTGCCTCCGGGCGTCGGCGGGGACGTGCTGCTCCGGTTCACGCCGGACGGCACCTACCGCGCCGGTTTCGTGGCGGGTGCGCTGCTGCTCGGGGTCGTCGTGCTGGTCGCCGTGCTGCCGTCCCGCCGGCCGCCGCGGGCCGTACCGGCGGGACCGGCGCGGCGTCGGCGCGACTGGTTCCTGCCGGTCGCCGCGGGCGCCGTGGCGCTGCTGACCGTGGGCGGACTGTGGGCGGTGGCGCTGGCCGTCGCGGGTGCGGCGGTGATCGTCGCCGTCCGGGTGGTCACCCCGCGCCTGCACAGCAGCGAGCGGCGTGTCCTGCGGCGGGTCAACCTGTGGGGGGCGTGGCTCCTCCCGGTCCTCTGCTTCGGTGCCGCGGGCTGGGTCTCGCTCGTGGATCCGCTCCGACACACCTCGGCGAGCCCTCAGCTGCTGGCGCTGGCCGCCGCCATCGCCCTCTGGTGCTCGATCCTGCCGGCGCGGCGCCGCGCGACCCCGGAGCCCCAGCGCAGCACGGGGCGTTCGACGACGTAGTAGCTGACCGCGGCGACCGCGATCGCACCGGTCACCGTGAGGGCGTACACGCGGAGAGGGTCGCCGGTGAAGTAGGGGCGGCCCTCCACCCGGTAGATCAGGTCCAGGACGAGCGGGTGCCAGAGGAACATCCCGTATGAGAGGGTGCCGAGCCACCGGACCGGAGCGCTGCCGAGGGCCAGTGAGACGAGCGTCGTGGGGCCGAACACGAGAGGAATCATGATCATCACGGCGACGCCCAAATAGAGGCCCAGTTGCGTGGCGAACTGCCCGGCGGTCGGCGCGGCGAGGCCCCGCGGGCCGGTCACCGGGGTGCTGGCCACGGCGAGCAGCCCGAGCGCGATGCCCCAACACGCCAGCGGCGCCGAGCCCAACTGGTCGAAGACCTGCCACGAGCGAGGTGCCGTGGACGTGCGGAGGGCCACGTGGATGGTGGCCAGGACGATGCCGGCGGCGAACCAGGCCGCGTACGAGGGGAACCACATGATGTGCAGGCCGGTGTCGAGGTGTCCGGTCGCCATCGCGGCGATCCAGCCCGCCGTGACGAGCAGGCCGGCGCCCGCGATCGTCACGGTCCGGGCGGGTCGCCACCGCCGGCCGACCAGCGCCACGGCCGCGAGCGGCAGCACCAGGTAGAAGAGCACCTCCGTGGCGAGGCTCCAGGTCTGGCCGAGGCCACGCCTGATCTGTCCGTGTTCGTAGATCTGGGTCAACGTGAGGTGCCGCAGCCAGTCCCCGGTCGGGGCGACGCCGTGCTCCGGCAGGACCGTGAGGCAGACGATGACGGCCAGCCAGTACGCCGGCAGGATGCGGATCGCCCGCTTCCAGTAGAAGCGCCTGGCGCCCGGCGTGCGTGCCCCGGTGGCCGCCGCCCGTGCCCACGGCCGGAATAGCAGGAAGCCGGAGAGCACGAAGAACAGCGCCACGGCGAAGTCCATCATGGCGACCCAACCGCCCCAGCTTTCGCGGGTCGTAACGCCGGTGATGAATCCGACGTGTTGGGCAATCACCGCAACCGCGCCGATCACCCGCACCCCGTCGAGGGCCGGCAGACGCGGAAGCGCGGGGGCGGAAACGGCAGTCAACATCAGACTTCCTGGGGGTCGCGGAGAGAGGTGACTGGAGAGTAACGTGCCGCCAAGCCAGGGACGCGTATCTCGAGACGTCGAAGTCTCGGGCACATGCTGGCTGGCGCCTTTTCGCCCGTTCATTCGAGGAGGAGCAGTGAAGAGGATTGTCGGCGCCGCGCTCTTTGGCCTAGGCGTCCTGTTGGTCGTGAGCGCCGTGGGGCTGCCGCTCTACGTGGCGCCCGCGGTGAGCCAGTTGCCGTACGACCTCGAGCGGTCGACGTCCGTGGCCGAGTCCCCCACCTCGGAGTTCCTGCAGATCAAGGCGGGTGAGGCCACCGTCGACCGGGGCGCGCTGCGGTCCATCGTGGAGGTGCTGCCGCAGGCGAGGACCACCGAGGAAAAGATGACCGGTGACCTCAAGGGCAAGGCGATGGTCTGGGAGGTCTACCAGACGGTCCAGCGCGTCGACAACAACGAAGAGATCAGCAAGTACAGCACCGAACTCGCCATTGACCGGCGTAGCGGTGCCGCCGCCGACTGGAACGACGCCTGGCTCGACGACGGAACCGGGCAACCGGCGAACTACGCGGGCCAGGTATACAAGTTCCCGTTCGGCACCGAAAAGAAGGACTACCCGGTGTACGACCGCGATTTGCGCAGGGCGGTGCCGGTGCAGTTCAAAGAGGTCACCGAGGTGAAGGGCGTCGAGGTGTACCGCTTCGAGCAGGTCGTTCCCGAGGAGCAGTTGCCGCTCGCGGAGGCGAACCTCAAGGTGCTGCTGGCGAAGTTCGCACCCGGCGCCACGACCGCCCGACTCATGTACACCAACACCCGCAGCTTCTGGGTCGAGCCGGTCACCGGTTCGTACGTGGACGTGCGCGACCAGCCCCGGAAGGTGCTCGTGCCGGACGTGGGCCCCACGACCGTCCTGCTCAACGCCGACTTCCGCTACAACGAGGAGACGGTGGACGCCAGTGCGGACCGTGCGGCGAGCAACGCCCGGTCGATCCAGCTCCTGCGCCTGTGGGGCCCGATCGTCCTCGGTCTGCTCGGCCTGCTCGCGATCGCCGCGGGTGTGCTGCTGGCGATCCGGGGTGCCCGGCGGCCCGCGCCCGTCGATCCGGCCGACGAGGAGCGGGTCGGCAGCCACCGGGCCGACGACGGCGAGTCGTCCGCGGGGGCGGCCGGCTCGGTCGAGGCCACGGTGCCGGATCAGCGGACGTCGACGGAGCGCCCCGCGGCACTCTGAGCCACGCCGACACGTGCCGCACGCGAGGCCGGTGGGACCGGTACGCCGGGCCCACCGGCCTTCGTCGTCCTCGCCACTCGGCGGGGCCGGTCAGCGCTTGGCGGCCAGCACGACGAGGATCGAGGCGAGGGAGGGCCGGCGGCGCATGACGGTGTCCAGCCAGGCCATGGCCCGCGGGACACCGTGGAAGGTCGCGCCCCGCAGGGTGAGCGGCTCGAACCCCTCGCGGCGCAGGAGGTCGAGCAGCGCGGTGCGGTTGAACAGGCGGAGGTGACCGACGGGTCGGTTGTCGGTCTTGAGACGACCGAGCGCGCCGGCGCCGACCTCCGTCGAGCGGGTGGAGGTCTCGTAGAAGATCGGCTGGATGCCGGCCAGGAAGAGCGCCCGGTTGTACCAGGCCTGCAGGTTGGGCGTGGTGAGCACCAGGTGTCCGCCCGGGCGGAGCACGCGGGCGCACTCCTCCAGCATGCGGTCCGGGTCGTAGAGGTGCTCGATCACCTCGCCGGCGTGCACCAGGTCGACCGAGGCGTCCGGCAGCGGGATGCCCTCGCCGAGGTCGCAGCGATGGAACTCGTAGGGCAGCTCGGCCGCCCGGGCCAGCTGGTGCGCCGAGTAGTCGACGCCGATCCAGCGGATGCCCTGGGGCGCCACGGTGGCGGCGAGGTGCGCGAGGAAGCTCCCGTCGCCGCACCCGACGTCGAGGACGGCCGCTCCGGGCTCGGCGCGCCCGGCCAGCGCCGTGCGGACCAGGTCGGTCGCGATGTGCTGGCGCTGCCGTAGCGGAGGTGACTGACTGCCCCAGCCCTCGGGGCCGTAGTGATCGATCAGCGCCACGCCGCAGAGCATAGTGCCGGGACCGGGCCGGATGGGTGCCCGAGAAGGCGTACGTCCCCGGCGGGGCCGGCGTGGTGAGTCACCACCCGATGGACGGCCGCATGGGCGTTACGGGATTGTGACCTGTCAATGCGTGTGACACTCTCCGTGGTGGACGTCGGCCCTAACTGTCGAATTTGTCCTCAACTGGACCTCGAAGATATCCACGGACGTTGACGTCGCGTCACAGCGGGGTGCGGGGGTCGGAGCGCAGAGTTACCGGCTGGTAATTGGGGGCTTGTGAGCTGGGCCGCACCGGGTGCAGGATCGACCTCGGCTCGTTACCAGTCGGTAACAGAGGACGCGCCCCGCGACGGGGCTGCCACGTGGAGGGGCTGACCACCCGCGCGTATCCACCCGAGGAGGAACCCGTGCAGGAACGGTACGAGAAGCCGGGGCGTACCCGGTGGCGGCGGTTCGCCGCGATGATGGTGCCCGCCACGGCGGCCGCCGGCGCGATCCTGTTCGGCATGTCGAGCGGCGCGATCGCGTCCGACATCACCGTGTCCGGGCAGACGTTCAAGATCGGCGCGGAGCGGCTGGAGGGTGACGGCTTCAAGCAGTACGGCGGGATCGTCCGCGAGAAGGGCAAGGACGGCAAGGTCCACCCGGTCGCCATCTCCGAGATCGGCAGCGCCGAGCTGTACAAGCTCTGCCAGTCCGTCCGCGCCGACCTGCCGGGCCTGCCGGTGGTGCTCACCATCAACGCCGGCCACGGCCAGGAGCCGGCCCGCGCCAAGGACCTGTTCATCGCGATGGACGACCTGGAGGGCAACGCCACCTTCCGCAACATCAGGATCGGCCGGGACGCGAGCGACCTGAACCCGACCGCCCAGGCCGGCTCGTTCGGCCAGAACTCCGACCACGTCACCATCACCGGCCTCCGGCAGACGTCGCGCTACACCACGGCCGCCACCTTCAACCTGACCGGTCTCCGGCTCAAGGTGAACGTGGGTGACGACGCGAAGGGCAAGGAGTGCTTCTGAGCTGAGTGATGGCCCGCGGTGGGCATGCCGCGGGCCATCCTCGCCCCGAGAACCCGTTCCCGACCCTCGCCCCGAAGGGTCGTGCCCCGATCCTCGCCCGCCCAGGAGGATTACGTGTCAACCGCCAACCCCTCGCCCGTCCGGCCCGGTGGACCGGCTCAGGCGTGGCGGAGCTTCCGCCGCTGGCGGCAGAGCCGGCCGTTCTGGGGCGGGCTCCTCGTCGCCCTGGCCGGGGTGGAGATGCTCGCCTCGACCCGGCTGACCATCAACGGCCTCAGCTTCTCCAGCGGAGCGACCGGCCTGCACGCCCTGCTGATCCCGGTCATCCTGGCCACGTGCGGGCTGCTGCTGTGGCTCACGCCGGCGCAGCGGCCGTTCTACTCGGTCGTCGCGGCGGTCACCTCGGTCTACTCGCTGATCGGCCTCAACCTCGGCGGCTTCTTCGTCGGTCTGCTGCTCGGCATCGTCGGCAGCGCCCTGGCCTTCGCCTGGACGCCGGCCGCCCGACCCGCCGCCGCCGCGCCCGGCGACGAGGCTCGGCCGGGCGGGACCCCGGCGGTGACCGACCCGCCGCCGCCCTACCCGGGACCGGCGCCCCGCCCCCGCCCCGAGGCGTCCCCCGCCTCGTCGAGCGCAGACGCCACCGGCCGGACCGCGCCGGCCGAGACCGGCCCGGCCGGCGACGGCACGGCACGCGGACCGGGCTCCGGCGGCGGGGCGGTGAACCCCCGCTTCTTCGCCGTGGCGCTGCTGGTGCTCGGTCTCTGCGCCACCGCGCTCGTCGCCGCCCGGCCACGCGCGGTGCAGGCCGCGCCCGCGCAGGCCCCGCGAGCCGCCACCTGCCCGACGAGGTCGACACCGGCGACGCCGTCCCCCTCGGCCAGCCGCAGCGCACCGGCGACGACACCCACGGCGAGCCCGAGCGCGAGCGCCGAGCCCGAGCGGACCTCGGACGGCAACATCATCACCGACATCCTCGAAGGCATCGGCGACCTGCTCACCGGCGGCCGGCGTGGGCGCGACGCGACGCCGTCGCCCACGGCGACGCCCAGCCCGACGTCGAGCGCCACACCGAGCGCCTCGCCCAGGACGTCCGCGCCGACGAGGGCGCCGACGAGCGCGCCGGGCGGCGCGGACGGGTGCGCGGACCCCACCCCGGCGCCGAGCCGGCCCGGCAAGGTCGAGGCCGGCAGGCTCCTGCCGCGGATCGCCCCCGACCCGGACCAGCCGAGGGTGGCGCGTACGCCGTCGAAGCTCACCGGCTCCTCGGTCACCATGACCGGGCTGCGGTTCGAGGGGATCACCGACCTGCCGACCGAGGGCGGCAGCCTCAAGGTGTTGAAGTTCAGCATGCGCAAGGCGGTCACCGACGACTTCCTGCTCCGCGCCGACGGTCCGCAGGGGCGCAACCAGCTGTACGCGACCGACCGGCTGACCGTGCAGGGGGATGTGGCCTTCTACACCACCCGGTTCGTCGGCCGGCTGCTCGGCATCAAGGTCACGTTGACGCCCGACCTGCCCTTCCCGGACGGCATCCCGATCACCTCGCCGATCCCGATCACGTTCACCGACCCGGTGATCGACCTCGCGTTCATCACCACGGACACGCTGACCGCGCGACCCACGCTGCGGCTCTCCCTCGGCTGACACCGAGCGGTAGCGGCGGACCCCCGCCAGCCCGCACACCGAGCACCGCCCGCTGAAGACACGGGAGCCGGCGGCACGTCGTACCGCCGGCTCCCCGGAATCGTCGCCCCGCCGGCCGCCGCCGGACGGCGACCGAGGCCGGTCAGAGCCGGGCGAGCGCCCGGCGCAGCGGGTCCAGCCCGAGAGCGCCCAGGTCGAGCGCCTGGCGGTGGAACTCCTTGAGGTCGAAGTCGGCGCCCTTGCGGGCCTTCGCCTCGTCGCGGGCCTGGAGCCAGATCCGCTCGCCCACCTTGTAGGACGGCGCCTGCCCCGGCCAGCCCAGGTAGCGGTTCAGCTCGAAGCGCAGGTTCTCGTCCGGGATCCGGCAGTGCGCCCGCATGAACTCCCAGCCCAGCTCCGGCGTCCAGCGCTCGCCCGGGTGGAAGCCGAACGGGTTGTCCCGGGGAATCTCCAGCTCCAGGTGCATGCCGATGTCGACGATGACCCGGGCCGCGCGGAACGCCTGCGCGTCGAGCATGCCGAGCTTGTCGCCCGGGTCCTCCAGGTAGCCCAGGTCGTCCATCAGCCGCTCGGAGTAGAGTGCCCAGCCCTCGCCGTGCCCGGAGACCCAGCAGAGCAGCCGCTGCCAGCGGTTGAGCTTGTCGGCCCGCACAGCGGTCTGCGCGACCTGGAGGTGGTGGCCCGGCACGCCCTCGTGGTAGACGGTCGTGACCTCTCGCCAGGTGGAGAACTCGCTGATGCCCTGCGGCACGGCCCACCACATCCGGCCGGGGCGGGAGAAGTCCTCGCTCGGGCCGGTGTAGTAGATGACGCCGTCGCTGGTCGGCGCGATGCAGCACTCGATGCGGCGCACCTGCTCCGGGATGTCGAAGTGGGTGCCGTGCAGCTCGCTGATCGCCTTGTCGGCGAGCGCCTGCATCCAGTCCCGGAACGCCTCCTTGCCCTGGATGGTGCGGGCCGGGTCGGCGTCCAGCGCCGCCACCGCCTCGTCGACGGTGGCGCCCGCGCCGGAGATGCGCGCGGCCACCTGCCGCATCTCGCTCTCCAGGCGGGCCAGCTCCGCGAAGCCCCAGGCGTACGTCTCGTCGAGGTCGACCTTGGCGCCCAGGAAGTACTGCGAGGCCAGCTCGTAGCGCTCCCGGCCGGCGGCCTGCTTCTCCCGGCCGAGCGGGGCGAGCTCGTTGCGGAGGAACTGGCCGAACTCGGCCGTCGCCGCGGTGGCGGCGGCCGCGCCCCGGCGCAGCTCGGCACCGACGCTGCCCTCCGCGCCGAGCCGCTCCACCAGGCCGTGGAAGACGTTGTCGGCGTTCGGGTCGACCCAGATGTCGCACTGCTTGGCCGTCTCGATCAGCTGCACCTTCGAGCTGACGTGCCCGGCGGCCGCCGCCTCGCGCAGCGTCCTCTTGTAGCCGTCGACGGCGGCGGCGAAGGCGTTCAGCCGGGCCGCGATGTTGGCCCGGGCGTCCTCACCCTCCGTCGGCATCAGGTCGAAGACCATCCGGAGGTCGTGCACCGCGCTGGCGATCACGTTGACCTCACTGGTCGTCTCGCCCGCCTCGTAGCGGGCGAGGTCGAGGCCGAGTCGCTCCTGCATGGCCTCCTTGGCGGTGCGCTCCGCCTCGGTCTCCGGCTCGGTCACGTCGAGGTCGGCCAGCGTGCGGCGGGTCAGATCGGCCCGGGCCGCGTACCCCTCCGGCGACAGGTCGTCGAGCTGGTCGTCGTAGCCGGTGATGCCGACGTAGGTGGCCCCGGTCGGGCTCAACGCCGCCCAGTCGGCGACGTAGCGGTTCGCGAGTTCGTCGATTCGTCCCACACGGCGACCCTACGTGACCTGCCCCGGCCCGTGTCGACCGTGTTGCGCGCCGACGCGTCCCGTCGGCCGACACCACCGGTCCCGGTGGTTCCTGTGGCGTCCGACACCGCGTGGCGAAAGGTGCGCGACAATGTCGTACGGCTTCGGCAGAGTGTCAGGGGTGACCGACCACTCCACTCCTGACCGGCCGGCTCTCCGCAGCTGGTTGCCGGGATTCGTCGCCCTGGCCGCGATCTGGGGCGCCAGCTTCCTGTTCATCAAGGTCGGGGTCGAGGAGCTGCACCCCCTCCAGCTCACCCTCTACCGGGTCGTCGCCGGTGCGCTGACCCTGCTCGTCGTGCTCGCCGTGCTCCGCGACCGGCTGCCCCGCGATCCGCGGGTCTGGGGCCACCTCACCGTGGTGGCCGCGTTCGGCGTCGCCATCCCGTTCACCCTCTTCGGCTACGGCGAGCAGCGGGTCGAGTCCATGCTCGCCGGCATCTGGAACGCGACCACGCCGCTGATCGTCCTGCCGCTCGCCGTGCTGGTCTTCCGCACCGAGCGGCTCACCGCGCGCCGTGCCGTCGGGCTCGCGCTCGGCTTCGTGGGCGTGCTGGTGGTGCTCGGTGTCTGGGAGGGCGTCGGCGGGTCCCACTTCCTCGGCCAGCTGATGTGCTTCGGCGCGGCCGCCTGCTACGGCCTCGCGATCCCCTACCAGAAGCGGTTCGTGGCGAGCAGCAGCCACTCCGGCCTCTCGCTCTCCGCCGCGCAGCTGCTGCTCGCCACGGCGCAGTTGGCGATCGTCACGCCGCTGGTGGCCGGGGCGCCGCCGCTGCCGACCGAGCTGTCGCCGCGCGTGGTGGCCAGCGTGCTGACCCTCGGTGCGCTCGGCACCGGCCTCGCCTTCGTCATCAACATGCGCAACATCCGGGTCGCCGGAGCGAGCACCGCCTCCACCGTGACCTACCTGATCCCGGTCTTCGCGGTGCTGATCGGCGCCGTGGTCCTCGACGAGCGGATGAACTGGCACCAGCCTGTCGGCGCGCTCGTCGTGCTGGTCGGCGTCGCGGTCTCGCAGGGCCTGCTCGGCCGCCGTCGTCCGGCGCCCGTCGAGGTCGGGGCGCCCGCGGCGCCCGCCGCCGAGCCGGCCCGCCGCTGACGGACCGCCACCCCGCCGGGTCAGGAGTGCTGCCGGGCCCAGTCGACGAGTTCCTCCGCCGACCAGGTGTTGACCACCCGGTCGGCGGGCACGCCGCAGCGGGCCGCGCGCTCGCAGCCGAACCGCTGCCAGTCCAGCTGCCCGGGCGCGTGCGCGTCCGTGCTGATGGCGAAGCGGCAGCCGGCCTCCAGCGCGAGGCGGATGAGCCGCTTCGGCGGATCCTGCCGCTCGGGCCGTGAGTTGATTTCCACGGCCACGTCGTGCTCGGCGCAGGCGGCGAAGACGGCGTCCGCGTCGAAGTCGCTCTCCTTGCGGGTACGCGCGCGGTGCCCGCGATCACCCGGCCCGGTCACCCCCGCCGGCCGCGAGGAGACCATCCGGCCGGTGCAGTGGCCCAGGATGTCCAGGTGGGGGTTCGCGATGGCGGTGAGCATCCGCCGGGTCATCTTCGAGCGCTCGTCGTTCAGCCCGCTGTGCACCGAGCCGACCACCACGTCGAGCCGGGCCAGCAGCTTCTCGTCCTGGTCGAGCGAGCCGTCGGCGAGGATGTCCACCTCGATGCCGGTGAGGATGCGGAAGCCCTCGGGCAGCGCGGCGTTCACCTTCTCCACGTGGTCGAGCTGGCGCCGCAGCCGGTCGGCCGTCAGCCCCCGCGCCACCGTCAACCGGGGCGAGTGGTCGGTCAGCACCACGTACTCGTGCCCCAACTCGACCGCGGCCAGCGCCATCTCCTCGATGGGCGAGCCGCCGTCCGACCAGTCCGAGTGGGTGTGGCAGTCGCCGCGCAGGGCGGTGCGCAGCGCCGTCGCCTCCGCGTCCAGGTCGCTGCCCTCGGTGGCGAGCAGCCGGCGCAGGTAGACCGGCTCCTCGCCGGCGAGCGACTCGGCCACGCAACGGGCCGTCACGTCGCCCACGCCGGAGAGCTCGGTGAGGGTGCCGGCGGCCGCCCGCTCGCTCACCTCCGCCGCCGGCAGGGCGGCGAGCGTCTTGGCGGCGGACCGGAACGCCCGTACGCGGTAGGTCGCCTCGTTCGCCCGCTCCAGCAGGAACGCGATCCGCCGCAGGTCGGCGATGGGGTCCCGGGCCTTCATCCCACCGAACCTAGTCGCCTGGGCGCCGCTCAGGGAGCCTTGGGGCAGCCGTGCCGCCGCTGCCACGCGCCGACCTCGTCGGCCGGGCCCCGGTTGCCGCCCTTGCGCCAGGAGTCCAGGTACCGCGCCGGCCAGATCACCCCGCGCCGGATCCACCAACCGTCCTGACCGGAGCAACTCGGCGAGATGCCGAAGTGCAGGTGGCAGACGTTGTTGGCGTTGCCCGTGCGACCCACCTCGCCCAGCTTCTGCCCGGCTCGCACCCGGACGCCGGCGTCCACACCGCCGGCCACCACGCTCAGGTGGGAGCCGTAGTAGCGCACGCCGTCGTCGCCGAGCAGCGAGACCGACAGGCCGCCGTTGTTCGGTCCGCGCGGGCCCCGCTCGTCGAACCGGTCCACCCGGCTCACCTCGAGGATCGTGCCGTCCGTCACCGCCACGACGTCCTCGCCGCAGTCGGCGAAGATGTCCGTCGCCGGGTAGCCGGAGTGGGTCTTGTGATAGGCCACCTTGCTGGCGCGAACGGGGAAGACGTGCCGCACGTCGGTGGCGGTCCTCGGCGGCACCGTGGGACCGGGCGACCCCCTGGCACCGGTGGGACCGGTCGGGCCGGCGGACGTCGGCGCCGGCTGGTCCGCCGTGGCCGGGGTGGGTGGCGGCGTCACCGCCACGCCGCCCGGAGGAACCCCCGGCCGGGTGTCCGCGCACCCACCGGCCAGCGCCGTGGCGAGCACCAGCAGGACCGGGTACGCGCGGCGTCTTCTCGTCGGCGACGGCATCCGGTCATCCTGGCAGAGTCGGTACGGTGGGGACGAGTGCTCCGGCGGAGGGGAGGCGACGGTGACGACCGGGCAGCAGCCCTTGCCGTACGACCCGGGTGCCGGGCAGCGCCAGTGGCCGCGTACCCCCTCGGGGCTCTTCCCGTCCGGGCCACCGACCCGGCCCACCTACCGCGAACCGCACCCCGTCACCGGGCTCGGTGTGGCGGCGGGCGCCGGCGCCGCGTTCGCCTGGCTGCTGCTGTTCGGGCTGCTCGGCGCGAGCGTGGCGAGCTACGTCTGGTGGACGGTCGTGGCCGGGCTGGTGGCCTGGCTCGTCGCCCTGGTGCTGATCCGCTACGGCGACCGCGGGGTGGCCACCGGGGTGGCGATCGTCACCGCGGGTGGCTGGAGCATCGCGGCCGCGATCGTCGCGACGCGGTGGGCGACGACGGGGGACTGGCCGCTCTGGTGACTGCGTCGCGTGGCGGGTCGGCTGCGCTCCGAGACCCGGCTTGACGTGGGACGGCGGACTCGGCACGCTCGGCATCATGGCCTGGACCACTCCGCGGCTCGATCCCGAACGCAGCCGCCGCCGCCTGCAACTCCTCGCCGAGTTGGCCGGGGCCCGGGCGGTACGACAGCGGGAGCGGCCGCAACGGCTGCGCACCGAGCGGCTGCGGCAGCTGATCGCCACCCGGCGCCGCATCGCCGGCTGACGTGACGACTTTGTCAGGAATGGCTCGCCCTTCGGGGCGTTGACCGGTCGCCCGCCGATCCGACCGGCTAACGTGCACGCGTAACGGGTCGGCGTGCTGTGCCGAGGGCATTTGGGGGGACCGTGTCGTACTTCGCTGCGGCCGTGGTGCGCGATGACGGCGGCTGGACGGCCGCCGAGGTGAACCTGCGTGGGGTCGCGGACGTCGACGAGGTCGCCGACCGGCTGCGGGACGTCGACCAGGACGCCGACCTGTCGCTGCTCTTCGTCGAGGCCGACGACACCTACCTGGTCATCCTGCGGCTCGACGAGAGCGAGGACCTGCGCATCTTCGGCTCGGACTCGGCGTACGCGGAGGAGTCCCGGCTCGGCGCGCTGCTGGTCGGTGACCTGAAGACGTCGGTCACCGGGTTGGACGACACCGAGGAGCCCCGGCCCAGCGGCGGCGACGAGGAGACCGAGCAGCCCGCCGTCGACCCGGAGGCCGACCCGGTCGGTGACGCTGACCTCCTGGCCGACCTGGGCATCTCGGCGCAGAAGCTGCTCTCCCTCTGCGCCGAGGAGGGCATGCTGCCGGCGGACGTGACCGCGGAGATCTGTCAGGTGCTGGGCTGCGCCGACGAGGTCGAGGAGCTGCGTGAGGTCTGAGCCGGCCGGTGGCGAGCCGCTCCTGCCTCGGGGCGGCGAGCCGGCGGACGCCACGGATCCGGCCTTCGAGACCGTACGCGCCGGGCAGCCGACGCCGGGCCGCGTGGGCCGGGTGGGGCCGGGCGCCGACGAGGGGCTGGCCGACCCGGGCGAGACGGGCCGCCGGCAACGGCACGAGCTGTGGATGCGCCGGGCGCTGGAGGTCGCGGTGACCGGGCCGGCGGGTGCCGGGACGGCCGACGAGGCCGGCGGCACGACGGCTGAGGACGTCCCGGTCGGCGCCGTGGTCTACGGGCCGGACGGGGCCGAGCTGGCGATCGGCCGTAACGAGCGCGAGCTGACCGGCGATCCGACCGCGCACGCCGAGGTGCTGGCCCTGCGCCGCGCGGCCGAGCGGCTGGGCCGGTGGCGGCTCGACGGCTGCACGCTGGTGGTCACCCTGGAGCCGTGCACGATGTGCGCCGGCGCGCTGGCGCTGGCCCGGATCTCGACAGTCGTGTTCGGCGCCTGGGAGCCGAAGACCGGCGCGGTCGGGTCGCTCTGGGACGTGCTCCGCGACCGGCGGGTCACCCACCGTCCGGAGGTCTACTCCGGGGTGCTGGAGAATGAGAGCGCCGCCCTGCTGCGCGCCTTCTTCCGCTGATCCGTGCCGCCGGGCGGTGTCGCCGTCGACAGCTCCGTTCGCCACGGCGTGGTCCGTGCGCGGTCCCTGTGCGGATCCTGTCGAGCTGCCCCATATCCGTCTCGGCCCGGGCAGCTCCACCGCGTGGTGGGGTTCGCGTGCGGAGGGCGGCCGCGGTGGCGGCGGCAGTGCGCAGATCTGGGGCAGCTCGACAGCGTGCGAAACGTGATGGCGTCACTCGCGGCGACGGGGACGCCGGGGCTGCGTGACGAGCCGCTAGCGCGGACTCCGACCCGGCTCGGCCCTCCGGGCGTCGGGGATGCCGACGCGGGGCTGCGCGGGCGACGCCTCGGGCAGCCGTACGGTGACCACCAGCCCGCCGCCGTCGCGGGGGCGGGCCGTCACGGTGCCGCCGTGCGCCCGGGTGACCGCCCGGACGATGGACAGGCCCAGGCCGAACCCGCGGCCCCCACCGACCCGTTCGCCGGAGAGCCGGCGGAACGGTTCGAAGATGGTCTCGACGTCGTACGCGGGCACGACCGGGCCGGTGTTGGTGACGGTCAGCGTGGCGTCGCCGTCGCGTACCGCCGTGGTGACCTGGACCCAGCCGCCGGCCGGGACGTTGTGCCGCAGCGCGTTCTCCACCAGGTTGGTGGTGAGCCGTTCCAGCAGCACCGGGTCGCCGACGACCAGCGCCGGAGCCAGCGCCCGTGTCACGCTCGGCCCGCCGTCGACCCCGACGGCCTGGTCCAGCACGTGGTCGGCCACGTCGGCCAGGTCGACCCGGGACCGGGCGGTCAGCTCGTTCTCCGAGTCGGCGAGGGTGAGCAGCCCGTCGATGAGCCGCTCGTGCCGCTCGTTCACCGCGAGCAGCGACTCGCCCAGCCGGCGTACGTCCTCGGAGGCGCCCCGCCGGCTGACCGCCAGCTCGATCAACGACCGGTTGAGGGCCAGCGGTGTCCGCAGCTCGTGGGAGGCGTTGGCCACGAAACGGCGCTGCCCGTCGAACGACCGGTCCAGCCGCTCCAGCATCTCGTCGAAGGTGTCGGCCAGCTCGCGTACCTCGTCCGCCGGCCCGGACAGCGAGATCCGTTCGTGCAGGCCGCGCCCGGCCACGTCGGCACCGGCGATCCGCCGCGCCGTGCCGGTGATCTGGTGCAGCGGTTGCAGCGCCCGGCCGGCGACCAGCCAGCCGAACGCCACGGCCACCACGGAGACCAGGCCCAGCGCGATCCCGCCCTGGGTGAGCAGCGACTCCAGCGTCTTGGCCCGCGCGTCGTCCTGGGCCTTGTTGACGATGAGGCGCAGCTGCTCCGCCTGGTCACCGGTGAGCCTCCCGTCCGCGCCCTCCTGGACGATCGGCTTCACGTCCCGCAGCGCCACCCCGAACGGCTGGGCCGTGCGCTGGTCGACGAGCACGTACGTCACGGCCAGCAGCACGAGCCCGGCGACGAGGAAGAGCCCGCCGTAGATGAGCGTGAGCCGTGCCCGGAGGGTGATCCGCTTCACGGGATCCGGTACCCCACGCCGGCGACCGTCTCGACCACCTGCGGTTCACCCAGCTTGCGGCGCAGCTTCATGACGGTCACCCGCACCGCGTTGGTGAACGGGTCGATGTGCTCGTCCCAGGCGCGTTCCAGCAGCTCCTCCGCGGAGACGACGGCCCCGTCGGCGCGCATCAGCTCGACCAGCACGGCGAACTCCTTGCGGGACAGCGGCACGTACCGGCCGTCCCGGTGCACCTCGCGGCGGGCCGGGTCGAGCACGATCCCGGCGCGGGCGAGGGTGGGTGGCGCCGCCCGGCGGGTCCGCCGGCTCAGCGCGTGCACCCGCGCCGAGAGCTCGACCAGCGCGAACGGCTTGGTCAGGTAGTCGTCGGCGCCGAGCGCCAGCCCGGCCACCCGCTCCCGTACGGCCGCCGCGGCGGTGAGCATCAGCACCCGGGTCTCCCCGCCGCCGTCCACGATCGCCCGGCACACGTCGTCGCCGTGCACCACCGGTAGATCACGGTCGAGGACGACCACGTCGTAGTCGTTGACGCCGAGCCGTTCCAGCGCGGCGTCGCCGTCGTACGCGACGTCCACCGCGAACGCCTCGCGGCGCAGCCACTCGGCGATGCTCTCCGCGAGGAGGCTCTCGTCCTCCACCACCAGGACCCTCACCCGTCCATGGTGCCCCGGGCCCGGATAACGGCGGCGTAACCGTCGACGGTTACGCCCGGTATACGCCCCTCGTCGTCGAATGACCGGCAGGACCGGCGGCCCTGCCGGGCCAGGAGAGGAAGCGTGTGATGCGACGAGGACTGTTCGCGCTGCCGCTGCTGTTCGCGCTCTCCCTTCCCGCGTGCGGAGGGGCGAGCGAGGAGCCGGCGGTGGCGACGGCCGGTGGCGGCGGGGCGCAGACGGCGTCCGCCAGCCCGGCCGCCCAGCTCAGCGACGACGAACGACAGCTGAAGTTCACCGGGTGCATGCGGGAGCACGGCGTCGAGCTGCCGGACCCGGAGCCGGGCGGGCAGCGGCTGTTCCGGTTCGACGGCGACACCGACCCGGAGAAGGTGCAGGCGGCGATGGAGCAGTGCCGCCAGTACCTGCCGAACGGCGGGGAGAAGCGCAAGCTCGACCCGGAGCAGGTGGAGCGGCTGCGCAAGCTCGCCACCTGCATGCGGGAGAACGGAGTGCCCGACTTCCCCGACCCGTCGGCGGACGGTGGCATCCAGCTGCGGCTCGACGTGGTGAACATCAAGGACCCGAAGGTGAAGGCCGCCATGGAGAAGTGCCGGCAGTACGCGCCGAAGCTCGCGGAGGCCACCCGGTGAGCAGGGTCCGTACGGTCGCGGCGATCGGGGCCGTGGCGGTCGCCGCGGCGGCCGGCGTCGTGGCGGCGGTGGGCTTCGGCGGCACCGACCGGGGCACCGCCGCCGCCGACACCGCCCCGCCGGCCACCGCCACCGTCACCCGCCAGACGTTGACCGACGCCCAGGCCGTGGACGGGGAACTCGGTTACGGCACCCCGCGTACCGCCGCGGCGCGGCTCACCGGGACGATCACCGCGCTGCCGGAGACCGGCGCCGTGGTGAAGCGGGGCGGCCGGCTGTACGCGGTGGACAACGACCCGGTGGTGCTGCTGTACGGGTCGCTGCCGGCGTACCGGGTGCTCGAACCGGGTGTGGAGGGCGCGGACGTCACGCAGTTCGAGCGGAACCTGAAGGCGCTCGGCTACACCGGGTTCACCGCCGACGACGAGTACACCGGCAGCACCGCCGACGCGGTGCGCGAGTGGCAGGAGGATCTCGGCCTGCCCGAGACCGGCCGGGTCGAGCCGGGCCGGCTCGTCTACGCCGACGACGCCGTCCGGGTCGAGAGCCACCAGGCCACGACCGGCGACGCGGCGCAGCCGGGCCAGGCGGTGCTCACGTACACCGGGACGAGCCGGCTGGTCACCGTGGAGCTGGATGTGGACGACCAGCGGCTGGCCAAGGAGGGCGCCGAGGTGAGCGTCGGGCTGCCCGACGGCGGGCCCGTCGCCGGCAAGATCGAGTCGGTGCAGACCGTGATCGAGTCCGGCTCGGGTGGCGCGGCCGGCCAGTCGACCGAGGCGGAGACGAAGATCGAGGTCACCGTCTCCGTGACGGACCCGGCGAAGCTCGCCGCGTACGACCAGGCGAGCGTGGAGGTCACCTTCACCGCCGCCGAGCGTCCCGACGTGCTCACCGTGCCGGTGGCGGCGCTGCTGGCGCTCGCCGAGGGCGGCTACGGCGTGGAGGTGGTCGACGGGGGCCGCAGCCGCGTCGTCGCGGTGACCACGGGCCTCTTCGCCGCCGGGCGGGTCGAGGTGAGCGGCCCGGACATCGCCGAGGGCACGACGGTGGGGATGCCGGCATGACCGGTGCGGCCGTGACGCTGGAGCGGGTGAGCCGGACGTACCCGGGCGGGGTCACCGCGCTGCGCGAGGTCTCCCTGCGGATCGGGTACGGCGAGCTGGTGGCCATCGTCGGCCCGTCCGGGTCGGGCAAGTCGACGATGCTGCACCTCATCGGCACGCTGGACCGTCCGTCGGCCGGGCGGGTGCGGATCGACGGGTACGACGTGGCGACCCTGCCCGACCGGCAGCTCTCCGCGCTGCGGGCCCGCCGGATCGGCTTCGTCTTCCAGCAGTTCCACCTGGCGCCCGGCACTCCGGTGCTGGACAACGTGGCGGACGGGTTGCTCTACGCCGGCGTACCCCGCAGGGAGCGGCGGCGGCGCGCGGAGGCCGCGCTGGACCGGGTCGGCCTGGGCCACCGGCTGTCGCACCGGCCGCACGAACTCTCCGGCGGGGAGCGGCAGCGGGTGGCGGTGGCCCGGGCGGTGGTCGGCGAGCCGGCCGTGCTCCTCGCCGACGAGCCGACCGGAAACCTCGACTCGGTCGCCGGCGCGGGGGTGCTCGCGCTGCTGCGCGACCTGCACGCGACGGGGACCACCGTCGTGGTGATCACCCATGACCGGGAGATCGCCGACGGTCTGCCCCGCCAGGTGCGGATGCGCGACGGCCGCGTGGTGGCCGATCCGGCGGCGCCGCTTCCCGAGGGGGTGCGCTGATGGTGGCGGAGACCCGGCTCCGGCTCGTGCCGACGGACGACCGCCCGCGCCTGGCGCCGGCCCGGCTCGGGCCCGGTGACGTGCTCCGCGTCGGCGGGGTCGGCCTGCGGACCCGGCCGCTGCGCGCGTTCCTGTCCGCGCTGGGCATCGCGATCGGCATCGCGGCGATGGTCGCGGTCGTCGGCATCTCGTCGTCGTCCCGGGCCGAACTGGACCGCACGCTGGACCGGCTCGGCACCAACCTGCTCACCGTCGCGCCGGGGAACACGCTCTTCGGCGACCAGGCGAAGCTGCCGGTGGAGTCGGTGGCGATGATCGGCCGGGTCGGGCCGGTGACGGGGGTCGCCGCCACCGGGCAGGTGCCGGACTCCCCGGTCTACCGCAGCGACCGCATCCCGTCGGGCGAGACGGGCGGCATCGCCACCCGCGCCGCCCAGCTCGGGCTGCTCGACACGGTGGGCGCGACGGTGCGCAGCGGCACCTGGCTCAACGGGGCCACCGAGCGGTACCCGGCCGTGGTGCTCGGCGACGCCGCCGCGCGCCGCCTCGGGCTCGGCGCGGCCGGACCGGACGTGCAGGTGTACCTGGGCGGGCGCTGGTTCACCGTGGTCGGCATCCTGGCCCCGGCTCCGCTCGCCCCCGAGCTGGACAGCTCCGCGCTGGTCGGTTGGCCGGCCGCGGAGGCGTACCTCGGCTTCGACGGCCACCCGACGACCGTCTACACGCGGGCGCGGGAGGCCTCGGTGGAGGCGGTCCGCGCGGTGCTCGGCGCGACGGCCAACCCGGAGGCGCCGAACGAGGTGCAGGTCTCCCGGCCGTCGGACGCGCTGGCCGCCGCGGCCGCCAGCGACGAGGCGTTCACCGGGCTGCTGCTGGGGCTCGGCGCCGTGGCGCTGCTGGTCGGCGGGGTGGGGGTGGCCAACACCATGGTCATCTCGGTGCTGGAGCGGCGGGCCGAGATCGGCCTGCGGCGCTCGTTGGGCGCCACCCGGGGGCAGGTCCGCGTCCAGTTCCTGGCCGAGTCGCTGCTGCTCTCCGCGCTCGGCGGGGCCGGCGGGGTGCTGCTCGGCATCCTGGTGACCACCGGGTACGCGTTCTGGCGGGAGTGGCCGACGGTGGTGCCGGTGTGGGCGATGGCCGGTGGCGTCGGCGCGACCGTCGTGATCGGCGCGTTCGCGGGTCTCTACCCGGCTGTCCGGGCGGCCCGGCTCGCCCCCACCGAGGCGCTCGCCTGACGTCCCGGGTGCGCCTGCCGGCGGCGGGCGCACCCGGGTCGGGCGTCACGCCGGGGTGGCCGCCGGGCGCAGCAGCGTGGCGGCCACCGCGCGGGCCGCGTCGGTCCACGGCGTCGGGCGCAGCGTCGCCGGGTCGAGCCGGACGATCGACCGGGTGCCCTCGGCGTACACGGTGTCGCCGTCGGGCGAGCGGAACCGGAAGCCGTAGCGGGCGCTGGTGGTGCCGAACTGGTCGAGCCAGAAGTGCACGGCCACCGGGCCGGTGCGGCTGATCGGGGTCCGGTAGGTGATGGTGAACTCGCGGACCGCGTGGAACAGGTCGGGCGGAGTGGCGCTGCCCCGGTAGGCGAGCCCCCGGTCGGTCCAGTAGGGCGTCAACGCGCGTTCCAGCAGCACCGCGTAGCGGGCGTTGTGCAGGATGCCCATCGCGTCGAGGTCGTCGAAGTGCACCGTCACGTGCTCGACGTGCCCGTACGCGACGGCGGGCTGGTCGGCGAGGGCGTGGCTCATGGTCGGCCTTCCGTTAGCAGGGTCGGGTCGGGGCAGAGCGCCCGGAGCCGGTCCAGCAGCGCCCGGCGGGCGTGCCGGTAGGTCGCGTCGGGGTCGAGCAACCGGGAGTGCATGGCGGCGCTCATGCCGAGAGCGTCGATCTCGTACGCCAACTGCGCGGCGTCCAGGTCGGCGGGGAGTTCACCGGCGTCGACGGCCTGCCGGACGAGGTCCTCCAGGAACCCGGTCCAGCGGTCGAACACCTCGGCCAGGCGGTCGCGCACCGGCCCGGGGCGGGCGTTGTACTCGAACTGCGTGTTGGCGAAGAAGCACCCGCCGGGGAGCACCCGGGCCGCGTAGAAGTCGATCCGGGCCTCGTGCAGCGCGCGCAGCCGGCGTACGCCCCGGGGGGCGCGCAGCGCCGGGGCGATGACGTGCTCCTGCCACTGCTCCACCGCCCGGTCGATCGCCGCGAGCTGGAGCGCCTCCTTCGACCGCCAGTGCGCGAAGAGCCCGGACTTGCTGACGCCGAGCGCGTCGGCGAGCTGGGCGAGGCTGAGCCCGTGCAGGCCGGCCTCGGTGGCGAGCACCACGGCCCGGTCCAGGGCGGCGGCGCGGGTGCGCTCGCCACGGGCGAGGCGTCCGTCGACGGTCATGCCGGTCACGGTACTAAAAAAGCACGACCGGTCGTATTGTTTTGGACGGTGACCGCCGTCACCCACGCCGGCCGGCGGAAACGACATCGCCCCGCCGTCCCTCACGGGCGGCGGGGCGACGACGGTACGACGAAACTCAGCTGATGATCGTGTCCAGCGCGACCTCCACCATCTGGCTGAAGGTCTGCTCGCGCTCCGCGGCGGTGGTCTTCTCGCCGGTCTTGATGTGGTCGCTCACCGTCAGCACGGTCAACGCCCGCGCCTTGAACCGGGCCGCGATCGTGTAGAGCGCCGCCGACTCCATCTCCACGGCCAGCACGCCGTAGTCGGCGAGGGTGTCGTAGAGGTCCGGCCGGTCGGTGTAGAAGGCGTCGGCCGCCAGGATCGGGCCCACGTGCATCGTGATGCCCTGCCGCTCGGCGACCTCGACGGCCGTGCGCAGCAACCCGAAATCGGCGACCGGGGCGTAGTCGATCAGGCCGTCGAAGCGCATCCGGTTCATGTTCGAGTCGGTGGACGAGCCGATCGCCGCGATCACGTCCCGCAGCTTCAGGTCCTCCCGCAGCGCGCCGCAGGAGCCGACCCGGATCAGCGTCTTCACGCCGTACTCGTTGATCAGCTCGTGCGCGTAGATCGAGGCGGACGGCATGCCCATGCCGGAGCCCTGGACGGAGACGTCGACCCCCTTCCAGCGCCCGGTGAAGCCCAGCATGCCGCGGACCGTCGAGTAGCACTCGGCGCCCTCGAGGTAGGTCTCCGCGATCCACTTGGCCCGCAGCGGGTCGCCCGGCATCAGGACCCGCTCGGCGATCTCTCCCGGCTTCGCGCCGATGTGCGTACTCATGGCAACGATCCTGCCAGGCGCCCTCGGGCCGTACCGGTTCGGCATCGGAACCAGCGGTCCTGTACCCTACTCGGCGGTGGTGTGTCCGAGTGGCCTAAGGAGCACGCCTCGAAAGCGTGTGAGGGTTTACGCCCTCCGCGGGTTCAAATCCCGCCGCCACCGCTCGTGAAACGCAGAAACGCCCGGTCGATCCGCAAGGATCGACCGGGCGTTCCGCTTCTGGTCTCAGTTTCGGTCTCAGTTGGCGATCAGGAGGCCGGTTTCGGCCCGTCTGCGCCGTTGGGCGGATTATCCCAGAGCAGCCCACCGACGCGTTTGGCGATGTCCCGGCGGACCTGTGCGGTCAGGTGCTGGTACCGGGCTGCCATGGCGGAGTTCGACCAGCCCATGATGCCCATCACGGCCCTCTCGGCGACTCCGAGGATCAGCAGCACGGTGGCGGCCGTGTGACGGGCGTCATGCAGCCGCCCGTCCCGCAGGCCAGCGAGCTTGAGCAGCCGCTTCCACTCGTCATAGTCCGTCCGCGGATTGACCGGACCGCCGGTCGGTGTGGCGAACAGCCAGTCACCGCTTTCCCAGAGTTGGGCGGCGATGATTCGTTCACGCTCCTGTTCGTCGCGGTGCTTGCGAAGCAGCGCCACCAACTCATCAGGTAGCCCGATGCTGCGTCGGCCCGCTCGTGACTTGGTTTCGGCGGTGTCGGCCCACACCTGGCGGCGGTCGGGGCAGTGCCCGCCGTGCTTCCGGCCGCACGGTGAGTTGCACCCGTGCTCCCACCTCGGGCGCTGCCGACCGCGTCGCACGGTCAGCGTCCCGGCGTCCAGGTCGACATCCGACCAGCGCAGGCCGAGCGCTTCCCCTTGACGTAGACCAAGCGAAAGCGCGATGGCCCATCGCGCGCTGTTTCGCCGGCCGCGCGTCGCAGCCAACAGACGCTGCACCTCTTCGACCGAGTACGGCTCGATTTCGGTTTCAGGAAGTCGTGGTGCCTTGGCAAGCGCGGCAGGGTTCCGCGTCAGGTGCCCGCGGCGCACGGCCTCGTTGAGCGCGGTCCGTACGGTGCGGTGCGCTTGATGAGCGGTCGCTGGGGCGGCGCCCTTCTCCTGCATCCGCCTGTAGAAGCGCTCTAGATGCTCCGGCTCCAAGCGGTCGAGACGATGCGCGCCGAGGCCCGGAATCAGGTGACGATAGACCGCGACCCGGTAGCCAGCGATGGTGTTCTCACGGACCGCAGGCGCGGCGATGTTCTCAACCCAATGCGTCAGCCATGTTTTTACAGTCCAGCGCTGGCCAGCTTTGCGAACGGCTCCGCTATCCCGTTCCCTCTCAAGGAGACGGACCTTCTTGATGACCGCGGCTTCCGTCTTCCCTCGCACATGCCTGCGGTCAGGTGAGCCGTCATCCCGCACACCGACCGTTACTCGGCCGTGCCAGGAACCATCGGCTCCGAGGTAGATGCTGAATGCTCCTCGGGCAGCTAGACCCGGATGACCCGAAACAGGCGTCGCACCAGATCGCCAACAAGCTGCGAGCGGCCATCCTTACGCGCCGCCTCGTCCCTGGCGACAAGCTTCCGTCGCAACCCGATCTCGCTGCCCGTTATGGCGTAGCGCGAGAGACCGTCAAACGAGCCTTGGACCTGCTCCGGGCAGAGCGGTTGATCGTGACGCGGCAGGGCAGCGGCGCGTTCGTCCGTGCGCAGACTCAGCGGCCTGTCGAGCTGCGTCCGCACATCGAGGCCGCGTTTGAGCGGCCACACGTCACGATCGATTTCGCGGGGTTCTCAGGCGAGACACTGCGAGACGCGCTCGCCGAGGCGTTGGACAAGGTGCGGGTCGGGCGGCTCGCACCGGAGACGATTGCCGTGCGGGTCCTGATCTCTGACATGACCGTGCCGATGGCACTGCCCTCACGAGCAGAGACCCAGGCCGACGATCCCGCTGTGCGTGAGCGTGCCAATCGGATCACCCGTCGGGCGGCGGACGGCATCATCGACCAGGTGACGGAGCTGGGAGACCTGGGCCTCGTCCGGTCGACCACTGTCGAGGTGCGGATGCACCGGGCATCTCCGCTGTTCAAGCTCTACATCCTGAACGGTGAAGAGGTCTTCTATGGCTTCTATCCGGTCGTTGAGCGCACCGTCGCGATCAAGGGCGAACCCATGGCGATCTACGACCTGATGGGCAAGGATGTGCCGCTGTTCCACTACGTAGTGACCGACGATGATGCCTCGCATGGCACGCAGTTTGTGGAGGCCTCGCGCCAGTGGTTCGACTCCGTGTGGTCGACCATCGCCTACCGGTACGACGGATGAGCGCCAAGCTTGGCCGCTTGCTCGGCGAGGTCGGCGCCGTACTGCTCGACTTCGACGGCCCCGTGTGCAGCATCTTCGCCGGCTATCCAGCACCGCAGATTGCCGCCGAGCTGATCGACGTGCTGCGGCGGCACGGTGCCGACGTTCCGCCGGATCTCGCCAGAGAACCCGACCCCCTAGAGGTGCTACGCCGTACCGGCGCAGCCGGAGACTATGGCATCACGCGGGCGGTGGAGGATGCGCTTTGTGTGGCCGAGCGTCGCGCTGTCGAGACTGCGGAGCCCACACCATTCGGCCGGGAGGTCATCGTGGCGGCGCGGCAGGCAGGGATTCCGGTGGCGGTAGTAAGCAACAACTCTGCCGGTGCTGTGACCGCGTACATGGCAGCGCACCGGCTCGAGAAGTACGTGTCGCCGGTGGTAGGTCGCGCTTATGCCGAACCAACCCGAATGAAGCCCAACCCCGATCCGATCCTGCAGGCCGTGCATGCGCTCGGTCAGTCTCCGAGGCGCTGCGTTCTCATAGGCGACTCGCTATCAGACATCGAGGGAGCACATGCTGCGGGAGTGTGTGTGATCGGTTATGCGAACAAGCCTTGCAAGGTCGAAAAATTCACCACTGCACGTGCGAATGCGGTAGCAGGCAGCATGGCTGAGATCGCCCAAGCACTTATCGACTTGGCCGCCTCTGTTTAGATCCATGTGGTCGTGGGCAGGATGGAGTAGTCCTTGGGGTGAAGGTTGAGGGCGGCCTCGCGATGTGAGGATCCGGCTTATGCGGGTTCGCACCCTTTGCGCGTCGACTTTATGACTGACACCCGTGTCTCGGCTTTACCGGCACCTGCTGATCCGACATGCTGTCCTGATGCGTGTCGGGGGTGTCAGTGTGAACTCGGGCGATCTCTACTTCGCGGTTGTGGAGCCCTCATGGTCAGGGCTGATAGCGCAGCAAGTCGCTGTGGGCGCTCCGCGTGTTCGTCCAACCGCCGCCCTACCCGTAAACCAGCGAGCCGCGGATCTCCTCGGAAGGGTGAAGCAGGAACTGCGGGCGGTCGGCGTCAACAAGCTGGGTATCCTCGACGTTCGCCGATTCAACAACTGGCAGTATGCGTCGGCATATTCGCGAATCTCGGCACTTACCGTCCTGCAACTCGCCTGCCATGATCTCGGGATCTCATACCAGGAATTGAAGACCGACCCCGTCGGGCGCGTCGTCGGCTCGGCACCGGACAAGCTTCATTTGTTGGATCCCCAGCGGTTTGGCTTCAGCGAAAGTCCCTTGTATTGGCGCGTAGGCCGATCCGAGGCGTTTGCCGTGGCTGCTGCCGTTCTGGCCGAGGAATCCGAGTAGCAGGTGGAAGGCGAGACCTTGGCTGCCCGAGAGAACGTCCGCAAGCTAGAGCTTGAATTCGAATGTCTCAAAAGTATCCCAGGCGGAATGAGTGAGGTTCATCTCTACTGGGACCCCTATCTCCGTGTGGAGCGAGTTGGAAAAGCATTCGATATCTCGGGACTTGAAGCGGACGACTCCCTTCCCGAGCCGGCTACGTTGCAGTCTATTAATCACCCCAATGTAGTCCGAGTGGTTACCGCGGCGCGGATTAAGGACTATCCACCGCCGATGGAAGTCGTTGAACTCATCACACCCTATTATCCGCGAGGTAGCATCACCGATGCGCTCCTCAGAGGTGACCGCTTCACGCTTACGCAGGCAATAGGGATCGCGAAGGCGTCGCTACTTGGACTCGCGGAGCTTCACGACGTATACAGGATCCTGCATCGAGACGTGAAGGGTGGGAACATCCTCCTGGCCGACGATCATTGTGTCGCGGTTGTTGCCGATCTCGGCCTCGCCGCCAAGCTTGATGAGAATGGCTTGGCCATCACGGCCAACAACCCAACTCCTTACTCTCCACCCGAATTCTTTTCCGGCGCGCTATCCGTCGCTAGTGACATCTACTCGATGGGAGTCGTGCTGCGAGAGCTTGTCGCCGGACACTATCCGTACGAAGACTATTCGCGGGATCTAATTATTGGACGGCTCGAAAAGGGGCTGACTGCTATCCCGTTGAATGACGTGCCCTATCCTCCATATGTTCCCACGGCGCTCAGGCGAATAATCGCGAAGGCATGTGATGGCGATCCCGGTCGGCGTTATAGCTCGGCTAGGGCCATGATTGAGGCGCTCGCGAAGGTTGTGGTCCTCGATTGGGAACAGGTGGCAGAAAGCCGCTGGGAAGCGCCGTACCTTCATCACCCACGCTCGCGAATCAGCGTTGAGTGCAAGAGAAAGCGTGACAAGAGCTACGGGGTAACCGTCCGCAGGCGGAAGCGCGACTGGGCGGGCTGGCGCCGGCTGCGTCCTGAATCCGTCATCCCCGATTTGTCCAGCCCTGCTTTGGTTGGGATCTTCGACAAGGCAACAGCAGCGGCATCGACCCGTTGACCGGCCTTCATTAGGGCCTGTCGCTCGTCGTCGTCAAGACGTGTCCACTCAGCCGAGACGCGCTCCTGCCATTCAGAGGAAACTGAAAGGCGGGCATTGCGGCCTACGCCGCTCGCCTCCAGGACTCCAGCTGCCGCAAGCCTTAGCAGTAGCGAGAAGGTCGTACTCTGCTGAAAGCCGGTGGCCTTGCGACGCAGTTGCTCCAGTTCTGACCTAAGTTGACTGGAGCACTTCGAGGAATCGAAGATCTCTTCGGCAAGCATTGTGGCCGCCCAAGGGTGCCTGGGCAGCCCGCCGGGCATTGCCCAGACGCCTAGGGTTAGAGTGCGTAAGGCTGGCGGGTGGCGACGCTCGCTCGTGCCCATACCACACCGTAACCCCTTCGAGTCAGCTGCGCACGACCTCACAGCTATCGGGTGTGTTACACCTGCTCGGCCTCGCCGCCGGTGTTAGGACGGACGGGAGGCAAAGCTCAAACCTGTGTGCCTGGAAGCCTCGCCGGGCATCCTAGACGCACACTAGACGGTCCTTTCGTACCAAAACGAACGGATTCGGGCACGTGCGGAAGCGGGTGCCTCCAAGCGGGTAAAGGTGTCGCCGCCTTCCCAGTAGAGACAGTCAACGCCGTAGGTGTGAAGGAGTCCGATGTCCCTGCGTGCTGGCGCCGCGGGGAAGAGAGCGGTCAGGCGGTTCACCGGTTGAGCGGTGTGGGCGGCGTAATCCAGGAGCTGACCGAGAGCGTCACGAACGTAGGAGTGACTGGCAGAACGCTTTGCCTCGATAAGGTCACCGTTCTCGACGCAGTACAGGTCGGTCCATCCGACTGCGAGCCGCAGACGCATTAGCCCTGGCAGTGTCGCGCGGTACTTGGCGACCAAGCGGGCTTCGGCCCGTTGAACGATCACCGTCCCAGCGATGCGCTCGTACGTCGTAGCGTCGGTGTGACTCTCCTCGGCGCCGAACAGTTCTTGGGTGCTGCCGAGAGCCCCGATGAGGAGTTCACCCGCTTGCTCGTGGTTCTCGCTGACCTCGGTGGCCGTCAAGCCGAGGCCGGCTATGAGCGCGGCCGCTTGATCTGGGCGTGGTACTCGTGTCTCTTGAAAGACATCGCGCGGGCTGTACCCTGCGAGGACTTGAAGATCGCTGTAGCGCACGTCATGGACGCGGCGGAAGTCGACCAACGAGTACACGTTGCTCCAGCTCCCGGTTTCTTGATCCGGTTGCCATAGCGCATCCGCGAACGCGGCGTTGCGCAACTTGCAACCGATGTAGGCGATGGCCTGGACACGGTTCTGCCCGGTGAAGAGAACCGGATCGCCTGGAGCGAGGCGGTCCATCTTGCCGTCATGGCGTGAGAGGGCACCCCAGAACCGAGCACGTCCGGACGGGTGGGCCGCGAGTAGCTGTTGGGCCTCGTCGCTACTCAACGCTCTTACTGCCGACTGCTCGGTGAAGGCAACCTCCTGCTCCAGCGTGTCCCGGAATCGGGCGCGGGATGCGGGATTGCCGTAACAAGGGGCAATCAGCACCAGCGGTTGCCGGAGGGTCGCCGCGACCAAGCCTTGGTCGGTCGGCGTGACCTGGTGGGGCATGCGAGGCGATGGGATTTGTCTTGGTCCTGACGGGCTTGCCAACTCCCGCTCCAGTGCCGCGGGATCCGTCGCACTATGACCGGGCACCGCCACCCGCAATCGTAGCCGTTTGCTGTTGTTGCCAGCCTTAGTTGCCTCGGGGGCTTGGCCGATACGGCCTTGACCGTTGGTGAGCCGCCGGCGGAGACGGTCAAGGTCCGCCTGTTCCGTAAGGGCTACCGGTCCCTCAAGCACCATCCGGTGCGTCTCCGGCAGGCTTGCCAGCGTCCTAGAGTCGACCACGACCCTCGTCAAGACCGCCTCTCGGTCCCTGAGGCGTTCGAGCAGTAACCGGAGCCCCTCGCGGTAGTCGGCATTGCGGCTTCCCCCATTTGCAGTCCGTCCGCCGGCGCTGTCCAGGATCACGGACAGGCCATGGGAATCCGCCTCGACCTTGTAATGGGCGTTGAGGACGCGTCCTTCACCATCGGTCAGATGCACGGTCTCAGAGTTCCACACGGGTGCGACGTCTGAGTTGCCTTGCAGGGGCGGGCCAGGTAGCCGGTGTCCACGGTGCAGAGCAAGCCGGGCGGATCGCCCTGCGTGCCGCGGTTGATCGCGGCGGCGCCGAATGTGTTGAGATGTCCAGGTTTGTGTGACGACGGCCGTAGTGGGCTACCACCCCCACCACGGCACGTCGTCCACCGGCGCCAACATCTCTTCGCACGAGGCCAGCAGCCCGGTACCTTTTTCTACTCCGTCAGCCCGCAAATAGGCAACACGAACTACCCAGTTTTGGGCGCTCGCTCGTCAGGGATCTTTATAGGGTATGTGAAGGCGCAGCCTCCTGACCTGCACAGATGTGGCTGCCGGTCGCCTACGTGCGGAGCCCCGCGGCTGGCCGACGGCTTTGAAGAACTGTCGTCGCTTCGTAGACTGACGGTCAACCTCGGGCTCCTACCAAGCCATTCAAACGAGGCGATCGCACGAGGCCAGTTAGCCGAAGAAGGTAAGAGTTTGAACGACGTCCTCTCACTCCTGCTGTCTGCGGGCCTTGCTGTGTCCGCAATGCTCCTCACTGCCTATGTCGTGAGTAAGCTGGCAAAGGCTCGAAACGCAGGGCGGGCCATTGCAACAGTGCTACTGGCGGTGGCTGCGTTGCTCGGCGCTCTGCCAGCACTCATCGAATCGGTGCAACGATGATCGATGACCGGTTCGCTGACTCTATGCTAGTGGGCGCCCAAGAGATCTGGCCAAAGAACTCCAGCGGTCGAGAGCGGATTCCCTATCACCCGCCAACGTCGCGTGCATATTTTCTCGACGGCCTCAGCGCGTCTCGCTCAGAGGTCAGCCACTACGCCCTAGAGTGGGGACACTTGTGGCGGCGGGCAACAGCCGATTTCATCCGCTTTTATGGCCCTTCACAGGTGCTCTTTAAGGAGGATGACAATGCGCAGGCGGTGTGGCTCGTCATGTCCGGAGTTGTGCGACTGGTCGGTCGTACCGGGCAACTCCTTGGCGTTCTTCGCCGAGGTGAGGCTTTGACGGATGCTCTGAGTGGCTCAGATTATCCATGCATAGCCATCGCGACAACACCAACCCAGGTTGTCGCCTTTCCGGTTGAGGATTTTCGCCGCTTGCTCCGTCTTAATCCTGCATGGTCGCGGAGAGTTGTTGCGGAGCAGGCGCAGCGAAGCCGGCTGGAGAGGATCGAACAGGGCCGCTTCCAAGGCGGCTCTAAGGAGCGGCTCATACGCACCCTCGTTACACTGCTGCCGGCCGAGCCCATGGAATCACCCTCGCTTTCACTAACTAATCTCGATCTGGCTAAGTTGATTTCTGCATCGAGTTCCAGTGTCGACGCCGTTCTTGCCGGACTGCGGGCGCGCAAGATGATGCGATCAATATATGCCGGCGTTGTCATCACCGACCCTCCCGCACTGATTCTGTCTGATGCCGTTGCCACTCAGATGTATATGGCGAGGAGTCCTGACCAGCAGCCGTATCGTCTAGGAACCTAATCAAGCCAGTGCTCAGGCGCGCACCCTAGGTCCAGGCGAGTTGGGTGGTGGTTGGAGCGGTGCCGCCAGTTGTGAGGAGGGCGGTCTCAGTTGTGGTCTCGTTCGTGTAGATGCAAGGACGTTCTGTGGAGGCCGGTTCATGCACCATCCCTGTTCGCGAGCGCCTGTGATGGCCGGTGAACAGTAGGTCGCAGACCTCGAAAGCGTGTGAGGGTTTACGCCCTCCGCGGGTTCAAATCCCGCCGCCACCGCTCTCTTGGTGCGAAAACGCCCGGCGGTCCGTGAGGACCGACCGGGCGTTTCGTTCATGGCCGGTCGGCCCGCGCGGGTTCGCTCCCCCGGCGGGTCGCACGCCCCCTACCGGGTCTCCGGCTGTGGCAGCATCCCTGGCCGTGCGCCTACCCCGGGTCCTGCTGCTGGTGTACGTCGTGTCGGGCGCCCTCGCCGTGCTGGCCGGCGCGGTCGGCGAGACGCCGATGGCCCTCCGGTCCGGCCTGGTCGCGATGGCGGCGCTCCTCGGCTACGTGTTGGCGGCCGGTCGGGCGGCTCCGCGCGTACGGCTGGCGTCGGCCGCCGGTCTCGGGCTGCTGGCGCTCGCCGGCGTCCTGGAGCTGTGGATCTCTGGGGGCGCCTCGACGACGCTCCGCTGACCGGGGCGCTCGCCGCCGCCTGGCCGGGCGCTGCCGGCCGCCCTCGTCGCGGTGTCGTGCTCGTTCGGGGTCGCGAGGTGCCCGGCAGCAGCCCGGTCGCTGCGGCGGCGTCAGCAGGGGCCGATCCCCTCCTCGAAGAGCTGCCGCGCCCAGTCGGCGTAGCCGGCGATGACCTTCCGCACCTGCTGTCCATCGTGGAGGAACAGGTAGCCCCGGTCGCCGTGGCGGGCGAGCAGCCCGTCGAGGCGGTACGTCCCGGCCGGCGCGTCCAACTCGCTCACGGACGGGTAGCGGGACCAGACCTCGGTCACCGGGGTGCCGGCGGCGATGCCCTCGGGCGTACGCATCGGTTCGCCCGCCCAGAGCAGCACCAGCCGGTCGTCGATGAAGACCGGTGTGGCCATCTCGTGCCCGGCCAGCGTCGGGCCGCAGCCCGCCAGATCCGTCCGGAGTATGCCGCGCCGGGTCAGTTCGTCCTCTGTCTCGCCGAACTCGATGTTGCGCAGGCCGTTCAGGTCGACCACCTCGACGGCGCCGACGGGCACCGTCGCCTGTGGAACGTCCGCGAAGTCGGTCGGGGCGCTGCCGGAGACGACGGCAGCCGTCAGCAAGCCCGCGATAAAGGCAAATTGTCGCAATTTCATGGATTCCCCCCGGCCTCCTAACGGCTCAGGCGGATCCAGGTTGCTGCCAACCGCCGGATTGCTCTTCCCACTCCTCGGCCAGGTCGTCCCAGTAGTCGGGGCTCAGCCGCCGCCGCCCGTGCGCGAGCCAGCCGGTCGTGTCCCGCTCCAGGTGCAACCCCAGCTCGGCGAACGGGTCGATCCACGCACCCGGCTCGACACCCAGCTCGACGAGGGCCGCGTTGATCGGCCACTGCTGCCGGGGCCGGTCGAAGACGCTGTCGACGTGCGGGCCCCAGGTGAGCCGGCCGCCGAACCAGACCGCCGCCGACTGGTACCCGAGGCCGCCGCTGAACTCCGCCTCCAGGTACGCCATCGGCATCCGCCGCGACCAGTCGGCGAACGTCGCCGACAGGGCCGGGGAGAGCACCAGGCGGAAGGGGTGGACCGGGTCGCGCTCCTCGGTCGAGAAGTCCGGCAGCGCGCCGGTCAACTCCTCGACGAGCTGCGGGGTGACCGGCAACAGCGCGAAGTCCTGCCGCAGCTCGCCGAGGACGGCGTGATCCAGGTCGGCGGTGTGCTCGCGGAGCAGATCGGCGTCCGCCACGAGCGCGCTGAGCTGGTAACTCACCCGTCCACCTCGGGATCCACAGCCTGTGGATAGAACATGTGTACGACGGCCGGGCGCGCTGCTTCGCCGGTCAGTGACGCGCGGGGAGGCCCGCGACGAACGCGCGCCAGGCCGCCGCGGGGAAGACCAGCGCCGGCCCGTCGGGGTCCTTCGAGTCCCGCACGCCGACGACGCCGGGCAGATTGTCGGCGACCTCGACGCAGTCGCCGCCGTTGCCGCTGCTCCGGCTGCTCTTGCGCCACCGCGCGCCGTTCAGCTCCATGTCTCCGCCACTTCCCTGATGAGGTCGAGGGACTGCCAGTGGGAGAGCGCCTCGCCGCGCACGTTCTCCCACGCCGTCAGTATTGCCGCGATGTCCTGGCGGTCGCTAACCACTTGACCCTGGAGTTGGTTGTCGAGGTAGCCGGCCAACCGGTGATCGGGGCTGGTGGCCAGCACGAACGGCCCGTTCAGACCGGCATAGGCGCCGACCGAGGACGGCACCACGTGCACCCGGACGTGCGGCTCGGCGCAGGCGGCCACGAGGGCGTATAGCTGCTCGCGCATGGTGGCCCGCCCGCCGACCGGGCGGCGCAGCACACCCTCGTCCACCACGGCGGTGAACTGCGGCGGGTCGTCCCGCCGGAGGATGCCCTGCCGGTTGAGCCGCGCGGTGAGCAGCCGCTCCACGTCACCGCGCGGGATCAGCCCCGCGCCGCTGAGCACCGCCCGGGCGTACGCCTCGGTCTGCAACAGCCCCGGCAGCACAACGGATTGGTAGGACCGCAGTGACACCGCCTCGCGCTCGATCTCCTGCCACGGCCGGAACCAGATTGGGTCACGACGTCTCGACGTGTCCGGCCATATGTCCGCGACGTCCCGGCCCAGTGCCTCGGCCGCCGCCAGCCGATGCCGGGGATGCGGGATGCGTCCCTCGGTCAGCCAGCGGCCGACCGTCTTCGGGTCCACGCCGACGGATTCGGCGAGCGATTCGATCGTGTGCCCGGTGTCGCTCAGCGCCACCCGGAGCGCATCGTTCACGGCCTCTCCCCATCGGACGTATCGAATATCCGGGCACCATATCGCTACGCCCTGTATCTGTCTGACCACCCACGGGAAGGTGGCGTCATCGACCATCCAGAAGGGAGGCACGACGTGCGACAGGAAGATCTCGGGGCGGCGGCGTCGCCGTCGACGGCGCGTACCGGTGGCGAACCGCCCCCGGGTGGTGCGGACGGGCGGCCACTGGACCGCCTGACCGTCGGCATGGCTATCCGGGTGCCCGCGGAGACGTACCGCACCGGTGAGGCACCGCTGACCCTGCTCATCACCGAGGTGGGCGGCGTCGGCACGTACCGGGGCGTCGAGTGGACCGAGGTGCGCGGCCACGAGGTGTACGCGGACGGCACCCTGCGCGTCCGGCGGTGCCACGCCCTCGTCCGGGTCGACCAGGCCCGGCCCGTCGAGCTGCGGCCGCTGTGACCGGGCGGGGGACGGAACCGGCGTCGCCCGGTCGGCCCCCCGGCGCCCGCCGGTGCCGGGAGCACCTGCCGACCCGCCCCACCTGGCGCTGCGCCGCCTGCGGCATCGCCTGGCCCTGCTCGGCGGCGAAGCTGCGCCTGCTCGGCGAGTACCGGCACGACCGCGTCGCGCTGACCGTCTACCTGGCGATGCTCCAGGCCGAGGCCGCCGAGCAGCTCGCCGCCCTCGATCCGGGCGTGCCTCCGGCGGACCTGACCGACCGCTTCGTCGCCTGGGCCCGGCCGCGCGGCTGACCGCCGCCCGGCACCCGGTCGTCCGGGTCGGAAGAGGTGGGCGGGACGCGAGTGACGGCGGAGCCGGTGCGAAACGACTCAGGGCCGGCCCGATCGGACCGACCCTGAGTCGTTCACTGCTCGCGGAGAGCGGAGGATACGAGATTCGAACTCGTGAGGGGGGTTACCCCAACACGCTTTCCAAGCGTGCGCCCTAGGCCTCTAGGCGAATCCTCCGCGGAACAGGATACAGGTCCCCGCCGGATCGCCCACCCCACCACCCCCGGAAGATCGACAGGGGGTCGGGTACGCTTGACACGCCCCCCGTGCGGCGTGCATCTCGTGAACCTCCCCAGGGCCGGAAGGCAGCAAGGATAAGCGGGCTCTGACGGGTGCACGGGGGGCCCTTCTGTCTGGACCCGGGCACCAGATCGCCGCCGTGGCGGTGTACCGGGCGCCGCGACCCCGCCGGACCCCGGCGTGGAGTCGATCGAGCGCCCCGCGTCGCCGCTCGCCGGGCGGACGGGGTCGACCGAGCGCCCCGCGCCGCCCGCGGGCCGCAGCGGGGGTCGACCGAGCGCCTCGCGCGCCCCCCGGCGGCGGGGTGGGTGGTCACCCGGGGCGGACCGGCGCAGAATGGCTCGGTCGAGAGGAGGCGGGACGAGTGGCACTGGCGCTCTACCGCAAGTACCGGCCCCGTACGTTCGCCGAGGTCATCGGGCAGGAACACGTCACCGAGCCGCTGTCGCAGGCGCTGCGCAGCGGGCGGCTCAACCATGCCTACCTCTTCTCCGGCCCCCGCGGCTGCGGCAAGACCTCCAGCGCCCGGATCCTGGCCCGGTCGCTCAACTGTGAGCAGGGCCCCACCCCGGAGCCGTGCGGGCAGTGCGAGTCCTGCCGCTCGCTCGCCACCGACGGCGCCGGCTCGATCGACGTCATCGAGATCGACGCGGCCAGCCACGGCGGTGTCGACGACGCCCGCGAGCTGCGGGAGAAGGCGGTCTTCGCGCCGGCCCGCAGCCGCTTCAAGATCTACGTCATCGACGAGGCGCACATGGTCTCGTCGGCCGGCTTCAACGCCCTGCTGAAGCTGGTCGAGGAGCCGCCGGACTACGTCAAGTTCATCTTCGCCACGACCGAGCCGGAGAAGGTCCTCGGCACGATCAAGTCGCGGACGCACCACTACCCGTTCCGGCTGATCCCGCCGAAGGTGCTCCGGCCGTACCTGGAGCAGCTCTGCGAGGCCGAGGGCGTCGCCGTGGAGCCGGCGGTCTTCCCGCTGGTGGTGCGGGCGGGCGGCGGCAGCGCCCGGGACACGCTCTCCGTGCTCGACCAGCTCATCGCGGGCGCCGGCCCGGAGGGCGTCACCTACGCCCGCGCCGCCGCGCTGCTCGGCGTCACCGACTCCGCGCTGATCGACGAGATGTGCGACGCGCTCGCCGCCGGGGACGGCGCGGCCGCGTACGCCACCGTCGACCGGGTGGCCGAGGCCGGGCACGACCCGCGCCGGTTCGCCTCCGACCTGCTGGAACGGCTGCGCGACCTGATCGTGCTCCAGCAGGTGCCGGACGCCGCCGCGAAGGGGCTCATCGACGGCCCGGCCGACCAGATCGAGCGGATGACCGCGCAGGCACAGCGCCTCGGCCCGGGCACCCTCTCCCGCTGCGCCGACATCGTGCACGACGGGCTGGTGGAGATGCGCGGCACCACGGCGCCGCGCCTGCTGCTGGAGCTGATCTGCGCCCGGATGCTGCTCCCCGGCGCCGACGACAGCACCGGCGGCCTGCTCCAGCGCCTGGAGCGCATGGAGCGCCGGCTCACCCTGGCCGGCGCCGACGCGCCGTCGGCCGCCGCCGGCTCCGCGCCGGTCGCCCCGGCTCCGGCCGTACGCCCGACGCCCACCGCCCCGCCCGCGGCTGGCGCCGCGGCACCGGCCGGGACCGCCACGGCGGCTGCCGCCACCCCGGCCCCGGCGCCCGCGGCGGCACCCGCTCCCGCCGGCGGCGTGACTCCTCCGCAGTCTCCGGCGTCGTCCGGTTCCGCCTCCTCCGACGGCGCGACTCCTCCGCAGTCCCCGACGACGTCCGGCCCCACCGAGCCCGCTCTCTCCGGTGAGGCGGCGCCCGCCCGGCGGGCCGTGCCGCCCTCGGCCGTGATGCCCGACCCTGCGACGCCCGAGCCGCCCCGGCCCGGCGCCGAGGCGCCCGGTGCCCTGGACGCGGTCGCGGTACGCCGCGTCTGGCCGGACGTGGTCGGCAAGGTCAACCGGACCAACAAGCGGATCGCCGCGCTGATGCGCGACGCCGTGGTGCGGGAACTCGACGGCGACACGCTGGTGCTCACCGTGAAGTCCGGTGTGCTGGCCCGGATGATGTCCGACCACGCCGCGGTGCTCACCGACGCGCTCTACGAGGAACTGGGCGGCCGCTGGCAGATCCGCTGCGAGGTGGCGGGCGAGCGGGGCGGCGTCTCGCTCTCCGGGCCGCCCCGGTCCGCCGGCCCCAACCGGCCCGCGGCGGCGCCCGCCGCCTCGGCGTCGACGGGTGCGCGCGGCCCGGCCGGCCGGGCGGGTGGAGCCGAGGGCAGCGGTGCGGGCGCCCCGCCCGCCAACGACGAGGAGGACTGGCCAGAGCCGGCCCGCCCCGGCGGCGCCGCCACCGGCGGGAACGGCGGCGGCGCGGGCTCCGGCGGGAACGGCGGCGGCGGGGGCGACGACTGGCCCGAGCCGGCCCGCCCGGGCGGTGACTCGGCGGGTTCCGGCGCTCCGTACGCCGGCCCCGTCTCCACGTCCGCCGGCCCGGGTGCCGTCCCGACGTCCGGTGTCGCGGCGACAGGGTCCGGTGCCGCCCTCCCGACGTCCGACGCCGGCCCGACATCCGGTGCCGCGCCGACGGCCTCCGGCGGGGCGTCCACTCTGGCGGGCCGGGCCGCACGCCCGGGTGCCCCGGCAGGCGGCCCCGCCGGGCGTCCGGGTGCTTCGGCGGGCGGTTCGGCGACGCCTCGGCAGCCGGCCGGCGCGAGTGGCAATGGCACGGCGGTGAGCAGCGCGATCGCGGCGGCTCGGGCGGCCGCGGCGGGACGCGGTCCGCGTACCGCCCAGCCGGCCCGCCCGACCGCGGACAGCGACTGGGCGGGTGAACCGCCCTACGACCCGGAGTACGACGGGCCGGTCCGGCCCGGCGGCGGGCGACCGGCGGCGACCCCGGTCTACGAGGGGTTCGACCCGGGCGACGAGCCCCTGGACGACGTGATCGACGAGAAGACCGCGCGCGAGTCGAGCGAGGAGCAGGCGGTACGGCTGCTCCGCGAGGCCCTGGGCGCCGAGAAGATCGACGAAGTGGACGCCCGCTAACCCCGCCCCGTCGCCGTCGATCATGCAGTTGTGGTGCCAGAGTACGTCCGGTTATGCGCCCTTGTGCACCGCCACAGCTGCGTGATCGGCGCGGGGTTGCGGCGCGGGGCGGGGTGTGGGGTGGGTTTCGGGGTGGCGGAAGTGCCGGGCGGGGTGAGGTCGGTCGGAGCGGATAGGCTTTGCGGCGGCCGATCGGACGAGTGCGAGAAGGAGCCATCGTGCGCCCAGGTGGACAGCCGAACATGCAGCAGATGCTGAAGCAGGCGCAGAAGATGCAGCAGCAGCTCGCCAAGGCGCAGGCCGAGTTGGCCGAGGCGGAGCTGACCGGCACCGCCGGCGGTGGCCTGGTCACCGCGACCGTCTCCGGCGCCGGGGAGCTCAAGTCCATCAAGATCGACCCGAAGGCGGTCGACCCGGAGGACGTGGAGACCCTGGAGGACCTGGTCGTCGCGGCCGTGCACAACGCCGCGGAGGCCGCGCGGGAGCTGACCGAGCAGAAGATGGGCCCGCTCGCGGGCGGCATGGGCGGCCTCGGCCTGCCCGGTTTCTGAGACCCAGATGTACGAAGGCGCAATCCAGGACCTGATCGACGAGCTGGGCCGGCTGCCGGGCGTCGGCCCGAAGAGCGCCCAGCGGATCGCCTTCCACGTCCTGTCCGCGGACCCGGCCGACGTCAACCGGTTGGCCGGCGCGCTGCGCAAGGTCAAGGAGCTGGTGCGGTTCTGCACCAGCTGCTACAACGTCGCCGAGTCCGAGCAGTGCCGGATCTGCCGCGACCCGCGCCGCACCGACGAGGTGATCTGCGTGGTCGAGGAGCCGAAGGACGTGGTGGCGATCGAGCGGACGGGCGAGTTCCGCGGCCGCTATCACGTGCTCGGCGGGGCGATCAATCCGCTGGAGGGCATCGGGCCCGACAATCTGCGCATCCGCGAGCTGATGAGCCGGCTCGGCGGCGGTGCGGTGCGGGAGCTGATCCTCGCCACCGACCCGAACACCGAGGGCGAGGCGACGGCGACGTACCTGGCGCTGATGGTCAAGCCGATGGGGATCGCGGTGACCCGGCTCGCCAGCGGTCTGCCGGTCGGCGGCGACCTGGAGTACGCCGACGAGATCACCCTGGGTCGCGCCTTCGAGGGGCGCAGGGCCGTCTGACCCGTCGGTCAGTGTGGGGGGCGGAAAGCCCGCCACCGGTTACCAACCCGCCCATCGGCGGATTCCTCTATGTGTCGCCTTCGGTGCGCGGCGAGCCATCCGGTGTCAGAAGGTGTCGGCTTGATAGCGATTGCCTAACAGCAGTTCCTCTTCTCTGTGACCTGACATAGCCTCCCGCTCACGGACCGAGCCACGACTCCGCGTGGTCAGTCGCATGACAGAGGTGAGAGATGCAGGCGAGAAGGCTCAGAACGGCCGTCGCGATCGCGGCCGTCACCGCCTTGGCGGTAGGCGCCGCCGGGTGTGCGGAGAGCGAGCGTGACGGCGACAGCGGCGAGGCCAAGACCGGCGGCACCTTCATCTTCGCGGGTGCCGGTGACCCGAAGAACTTCGACCCGATCTTCAACGACGACGGTGAGTCGTTCCGGCCGATCCGGCAGATGTTCGACACCCTGGTCACCCACAAGCCCGGCACCGCCGACCTGACCGGCGGCCTCGCCGAGAGCTGGGAGCACGACCCCTCCGGCAAGGTGTGGACGTTCAAGCTCCGCCAGGGCGTGAAGTTCCACGACGGCACGCCGATGAACGCGGCCGCGGTCTGCTACAACTTCGACCGCTGGTACAACATGAAGGGTGCCGCGGCCCAGGCGAACATGATCTACTACATGGACACCTTCGGCGGGTTCGCGAAGAACGAGGCCGAGGGCGCCGGCGAGTCGATCTACGACAAGTGCGAGGCGAAGGACGACAACACCGCGGTCCTCTCGCTGAAGAAGTACAAGGGCGCCTTCCCCGGCGCCTTCGCGCTCACCTCGCTCTCGATCGCGAGCCCCGAGGCGCTCAAGAAGTACGACGCCGACACGGTCACGCAGAACGGCGACTCGTTCGCGTACAGCGCGTTCGCCAACGAGCACCCGGTGGGCACCGGTCCGTTCATCTTCGGCGGCTGGGACAAGGCCAAGGGTGAGATCACCCTGAACCGGAACCCCGACTACTGGGGCGACAAGGCCAAGGTCGACAAGCTGATCATCAAGATCATCAAGGACGAGAACACCCGCAAGCAGGAGCTGCGGGCGGGCACCGTCCACGGCATCGACTTCCCGGCCCCGGCCGACCGCAAGGCCCTCGCCGACGAGGGCTTCCAGGTCCTCGACCGCCCGGCCTTCAACATCCTCTACCTGGGCATCAACCAGAAGAACCCGAAGCTGAAGGACCTGCGGGTGCGCCAGGCGATCGCCTACGCGCTGAACCGCCAGCAGCTCGTGCAGACCAAGGGCCCGGGCGGCGCGAAGGTCGCCGACGAGTTCCTGCCGGACACCGTGCTCGGCTACGCCCCGGACGTGCAGAAGTACGAGTACAACCCGGACAAGGCCAAGCAGCTGCTCAAGGACGCCGGCGCCGAGAACCTGACGCTGAACTTCTACTACCCGCCGGACGTCACCCGGCCGTACATGCCGAACCCGCAGGAGATCTTCACGATCCTGGCCAACGACCTCCAGGCCGTGGGCATCAAGGTCAACGGCGTGCCGCGTCCGTGGAACGGTGGCTTCAAGGACGACGTGCAGACGTTCGGCAAGCACGACCTGCACATCCTCGGCTGGACCGGCGACTACAACGACCCGGGCAACTTCGTCGGGACGTTCTTCGGCCGGGGCAAGGCCGAGTTCGGCGACCAGGCGATGACCGAGATGTTCGACGCCATCACCAAGGCCGACGCCACCGTCGACGAGGCGGGCAAGAAGGCGGCGTGGGAGCAGGTCAACCGTGACATCGCCAGCAAGTGGCTGCCGGCGGTGCCGGTGTGGCACGCCCCGCCGGCCATCGTCGTCACGAAGGACGTCGAGGGGCTGCAGGCCAGCCCGCTGACCGACGAGCGGTTCAACACCGTCAGCGTCAAGCAGTGACGCCGATCGGCTGACGCCGTAGGCGGAATCGGCCCGGGTTGGGGATTCTCCCCGCCCGGGCCGATTCCGCGACCATCGAGAGTCTGGTGTGTGAGAGATGTTGCGAGTCATAGTCCGCCGCCTGCTACAGCTGGTGGTGACGCTGATAGCGCTGTCGGCGCTGATCTTCATCTGGTTGCGGAACCTGCCCGGCGGCCCGGTCGACGCGCTGCTCGGTGAGCGGGCGACCCCTGAAACCCGCGCCCTGCTGACCAAGGCGCTCGGCTACGACCAGCCGATCTACGTGCAGTACGGCAAGTTCATGCAGCGGATCCTGACCGGCGACTTCGGCAACTCGATCCGCACCGGCGACCCCGTCATCGAGGTGATCGGCCGGGCCTTTCCGGCCACTGTGGAGCTGGCCCTCGCCGCGATGATCATCGCGGTCGGCCTCGGCGTCCCGCTCGGCTACCTCGCCGCGCGCTGGCGCGGGCGGGCTCTCGACCACGTGACCGTGGTCGGCACGCTGCTCGGCATCTCGATCCCGATCTTCTTCCTGGGCTACCTGCTCAAGGACGTCTTCACCCAGAACATCCACTGGTTCCCGCCGTCCGGTCGGGTCGGCATCGGCCTGGACAACACCAACGTGACCGGCTTCTTCGTCCTCGACGGCCTGCTCACCCGGGAGTTCGACGCCGCCGCGGACGCGCTCTGGCACCTGATCCTGCCGGCGTTCACGCTCGCCACGATCCCGCTGGCGGTCATCGTCCGGATGACCCGGGCCAGCGTGCTCGACGTGCTCAACGAGGACTACGTACGCACCGCCGAGGCCAAGGGCCTGCGGCAGCGCACCGTCCGGAAGCGGCACATCCTGCGCAACGCGCTCCTGCCGGTGGTCACCACCATCGGTCTGCAGACCGGCGCGTTGCTCTCCGGCGCCGTCCTCACCGAGAAGGTCTACAACTGGGGCGGCCTCGGCACCCTGATCACGGACTCGATCACCGGCAGCCGTGACTACCCCGTGCTCCAGGCGCTGATCCTGCTGGCCGCGTTGGTCTTCGTGGTGGTCAACCTGCTGGTCGACCTCTCCTACGCGTTCATCGACCCGAGGGTGCGTGTGCGATGACCGAACCGACCACGCAGGCCGGCCCCCCGGCCCCCCGGCGCGACGACGAGCGTGCGGACCACGGGACCGTCAACCGGCTCGGGGACCGCAAGAAGGCCCGCCTGGAGGAGCTGGCCCAGGCCAGCGCCGGCAAGGGCGGCGTCAGCCTCCTCCGGGACGCGTTCCGCCGGCTGCGGCGCAACCCGGCCGCCATCGTCGGCGGTGCCATCATCGCGCTCTTCGTACTCGTGGCGATCTTCGCACCGCTGATCGCACCGCACGACCCGGTGCAGCGCTTCGACGAGCTGACCAGCCGGCTCGCGGCCGACAACATCCCGGGGCCCACCGACGGGTTCCCGCTCGGCTCCGACGAGCTGGGCCGCGACCTGCTGTCCCGCCTGATCTACGGCAGCCGGCAGACGCTCTTCGTCGGCGTCTTCGCCACCCTCATCGGGCTCGCCATCGGCGTGCTGCTCGGCTCGATCGCCGGGGCCCTCGGCGGCTGGGTGGACAACATCCTCATGCGGGTCACCGACGTGATGCTGGCCCTGCCGGCCCTGCTGCTGGCGATCACCCTGGTCGCCCTGGCCAGCAAGTCGAGCCAGTGGACGGTCATCATGGCGGTGGCCATCGTCAACGTGCCGGTCTTCGCCCGGCTGCTGCGCGGCTCCATGCTCGCCCAGCGGGAGAGCGACCACGTGCTCGCCGCCCGGGCGCTCGGCGTCAAGCAGCGCAGCATCGTCCTGCGCCACATGCTCCCGAACGCCATGACGGCGGTGATCGTGCAGGCCACCCTGACGCTCTCCGTCGCGATCATCGAGGCCGCGTCCCTCTCCTTCCTCGGCCTCGGCGACCCCGACCGGGACCGGGCCGAGTGGGGCGCGATGCTGGGCGACGCCGGCGTGCGCTACTTCGAGGTGCGTCCCGAGCTGGCCTACTACCCGGCGCTGGCGATCATCGTCGTCGCGCTCGGCTTCACCCTGCTCGGTGAGGCGATGCGTGAGGCCCTCGACCCGAAGAACCGGCGGTGACGACGGTGGGACGGACAACCCAGCACGGTGAGGAAGTGACCCGATGAGCCTGCTCGACGTACGGGATCTGAGCGTCGTGTTCCAGCGACGCGGCGAGCGGCCGTTCACGGCGGTCGACAAGGTCAGCTTCACGGTCGAGCCGGGGCAGACCGTCGGCCTGGTCGGCGAGTCGGGCTGCGGCAAGAGCGTGACCAGCCTCGCGATCATGGGACTGCTCCCCAGGCGCGGCAACAAGGTCAGCGGTGAGGTGCTCTTCGAGGGCACCGACCTGCTGAAGCTGCGGCCGGACGACATGCGGGACCGGCGCGGCCGGGACATCGGCATGATCTTCCAGGACCCGCTGTCCTCGCTGAACCCGGTCATCCCGATCGGCGTCCAGGTCGCCGAGGTGCTGGAGCGGCACCAGGGCCGGGACCGCCGGCAGGCGCTGCGGGAGGCGCGAGACCTGCTGGACGCGGTGGGCATCCCCGACCCGGACCGGCGGCTCAAGGAGTACCCGCACCAGATCTCCGGCGGCATGCGGCAGCGGGCGCTGATCGCGATCGCCCTGGCCTGCAAGCCCCGCCTGCTGATCGCCGACGAGCCCACCACGGCGCTGGACGTGACCATCCAGGCGCAGATCCTGACGCTGCTCAAGCAGCTGGTGGACGACACCGGGACCGCGCTCATCATGATCACTCACGACCTGGGCGTGGTGGCCGGCCTCTGCGACACGGTCAACGTGCTCTACGGCGGCAAGGTGGTGGAGCGGGCCCGGCGGCACGAGCTGTTCGCGCAGCCCCGCCACCCGTACACACACGGGCTGCTGAACTCCGTGCCCCGGCTCGACTCGGTCCGCGGCGAGCGGCTGCACGCCATCCGCGGGTCGGTGGCCGACAACATCCCGTGGGCGGAGGGCTGCGCCTTCGCTCCCCGCTGCGACAACGTTGTCGACGCGTGCCTGGAGGGGCCGCCCCCGCTCGAGCCCACCGCCACCGGCGGCGACCTGCGCTGCAACAACCCCGTTTCCGAGGAGGTGGCGGTCCCGTGACCGAACGGACCGGACCACTGGTCGAACTGCGCGACGTCAAGGTCCACTTCCCGATCAAGAGCGGCCTGCTCGTCGACCGCACCGTGGGGTACGTCTACGCGGTGGACGGCGTCTCGCTGTCCATCAACGCCGGTGAGACGTACGGGCTGGTCGGTGAGTCCGGCTGCGGCAAGTCGACGCTGGGTCGCGGCCTGCTGCGGCTGGTCGAGCCGACCGACGGCGAGATCATCTTCGACGGCACGGACGTCCGGGCACTCAAGGGCGAGACGATGCGCCAGGCCCGCCGGCGGATGCAGATGATCTTCCAGGACCCGCTGTCCAGCCTGGACCCCCGCCAGTCGGTGGAGTCGCTGCTGGTCGAAGGGCTCAAGGCGCACGGGCTGGCCAAGGACAAGGCGGAGACCAACCGGCGGCTGCGCGAGACGCTGGAGGCGGTCGGCCTGCCCGCCTCGGCGCTCACCAAGTACCCGCACGAGTTCTCCGGCGGCCAGCGCCAGCGGATCGGCATCGCCCGGGCGCTGGTGCTCAACCCGGACCTGATCGTCGCCGACGAGCCGGTCTCCGCGCTGGACGTGTCGATCCAGGCGCAGGTGCTCAACCTGCTGAAGGACCTCCAGACCGAGCGCGGCCTCACCTACCTGATCATCGCGCACGACCTGGCGGTGGTCCGGCACATCTCGGACACCGTCGGCGTGATGTACCTGGGCGGACTGGTCGAGGAGGCGTCCAGCGAGGAGCTGTACCGCGAGCCGCTGCACCCGTACACCCGGGCGCTGATGTCGGCGGTGCCGGTGCCGGACCCCCAGGTGGAGGACCGGCGTGAGCGAATCCTGCTCGCCGGCGACCTGCCCTCGCCGTCGAACCCGCCGGCCGGCTGCCGGTTCCACACCCGTTGCCCGTGGGCGCAGCCGACCCGCTGCGGCGACGAACGGCCGGCGCTGCGCGAGGTGACCGGCGGCCACCGGGTGGCCTGTCACTACGCGGAGGACATCGCCGCCGGGCGGATCCGGCCGCACGAGGTCGAGCCGGAGCTGGTCCGGCCGGTCGACGGCGACCTCCCCGGCGACCCGGGCGAGCTGATCCCGACGCCCTGACGGCCCGACGGCACCGGGCCGGCCGCGCGGCCGGCCCGGGTCGGGCCACCCGGGGTCTCTCCGCTCAGCCCTCCGGGCGGTTCAGCAGGCCCACGGCGATGCCGTGCACCGCGTCCAGGCCGGCCGGGTCGGCCAGGGCGGCCCGCCCGCCGGTGACGACATACCACTCGTCGGCGTCCTTGTACTGCACCCGCACGGTGACCTGGCCGTCCACCCACTCCGTGCGCAGGGTCAGGTCGCCGGTGACCACGCCGACCTCGTCGGTCATGACACCGCCCGGGCCGGGCACGATGTCGGTGGTCCGGCTCTGCGGCGCGCCCGCCACGTCGGTGGCGCCGCCGGCCCCGGCGGCGCCGCTCTCCGCGTCCGCCCGCATGCCGGCACCGGGCACGGCGGTGGTGGCGGCCGGCGGGCCGTCGGCACTCATCCCGGCGCCCGGCACCGTGCCCGGCGTCTCGGCGTCGCCGTCCGCGCTCATCCCGGCCGTGGCCGGCCCCGGCTCGCTCACGGCTCGCTCCCCCATGTGCAGCCCTCCAGCATGTCGGTCAGGGCGGCCTTCTCGGCGCTGGTCACCGTCAACCGCCAGTGGTGCTTGACCGTCACCCAGTTTTCGGCGTACTGGCACCAGTACGACTGGTTCGCCGGTTTCCACTGGGACGGGTCCTGGTCACCCTTTGCCCGGTTGGAGGAGGCGGAAACCGCGATGAGCTGGGGGCGGGTGGTGTCGTTGGCGAACTCCTCGCGCTTCGAGTCGTCCCACTCGTCGGCGCCGGAGCGCCACGCGTTCGCCAGCGGCACCACGTGGTCGATGTCCACGTCGGAAGGATCCGTGAAGATACGCCCGTCGTAGACGCTCTCCCACCGGCCGCCGACGACGTTGCAGCCGGAGAGCTTGATGTTCTTCCCGTCCCGGCGCAGCACCGTGTCGCGTACGTCGCAGTTGGTGCCCGTGTCCCGCCAGTGCGGGAAGCGCGAACGGCTGTAACCCTTCATCGAGGCGGCCTTGGCCACGGTGAGCTGACCGAGCATCTCCGACGCGTTGCCGCCGGTGCTGCTCGGCGCGGGCTCCGGCTCGTCCACCGCCACGCAGCCGGCCGCGCCGAGCGTCAGCGCCGCGGCGAGCACCGCCGCCGACGCCGCACGCGGTCCTGATCTGGTACGCACAGCCGACACCTCTCCAGCTTGCGGGCTCCTGGCGATCCCGCACAGTACCCAAGCACGGTTTCGGCGTTTCGTGGCGTCTCCCACATGGTGCGGGAAAGATGGGTAGCCGTGACTCAGCCCGCCCCCGCGCTCCGGATGGGCAGCGCCGCGGGTCGCGGCACCCTGCTCGCCGCGGTCCTCGCCTCCGGCATGGTCTTCCTGGACACCACGGTGGTCAACGTCGCGCTGCCCCACCTCGGTACGGACCTGCACGCCTCGGTCGCCGATCTCCAGTGGACCGTGAACGGCTACCTGCTGATGCTCGCCGCCTTCGTGCTGCTCGGCGGGGCGCTCGGCGACCGGTTCGGCCGCCGTCGCGTCTTCCTGCTCGGGGTGGTGTGGTTCACCGCCGCGTCGGTCCTCTGCGGGCTGGCCCAGAGCACCGGCTGGCTGATCGGGGCGCGGTTCCTTCAGGGCGCCGGCGGCGCGCTGCTCACCCCGGGCTCGCTGTCGGTGCTCCAGTCCAGCTTCCACCCGGACGACCGGGGCCGGGCGATCGGCGCCTGGTCGGGGCTCTCCGGGGTGTCCACCGCGCTCGGCCCGTTCGTCGGCGGCTGGCTCATCGACATGCTCTCCTGGCGGTGGATCTTCTTCCTGAACGTGCCGTTCGCCGTCCTGGTGCTGCTCGCCGCGCTCCGCTGGGTGCCGGAGAGCCGGGACGAGGACGCGTCGCGCACCCGGATCGCGGGGCACCGGCACCGCCGGTTCGACGTGGCGGGGGCGCTGCTGGGCGCGCTCGCCCTCGGCGGGGTCACCTACGCGCTGATCGACGCGCCCGGTCGCGGTGTCGGGTCGCCTCCGGTGTGGGGCGGCGTGCTCCTCGGGCTGGTGGCGGGGGTCGCGTTCGTGGTGTTGGAGCGGCGCCGGGGCGAGGCCGCCATGCTGCCGACCGTGCTGTTCGGCAGTCGGCTCTTCTCGTTGCTGAACCTCTTCACCGTGGTGGTCTACGCCGCGCTCGGCGGCTTCACCTTCTTCTTCGCCGTCTATCTCCAGAACGTGCTCGGCTGGTCGGCGTTCCTCACCGGGATCGCGCTGCTGCCGATGACCGTGCTGCTGCTGGTCGGTTCGGCGCGGGCCGGTGCCCTGTCCGCCCGGATCGGGCCGCGGCTGCCGCTGAGCGTGGGACCGGTGGTGGCCGCCGTCGGGCTGCTGCTGCTGCGGCAGGTCAGCCCGGGAGCGTCGTACTGGCGGGACGTGCTGCCGGGGGTGCTGCTCTTCGGTGCCGGCCTCACCCTGGTCGTGGCGCCGCTGACCGCGTGCGTGCTGGCCGCCGTGGCGGACCGGTTCGCCGGGGTGGCCAGCGGTTTCAACAACGCCGCAGCCCGGGCCGGCGGCCTGCTCGCGGTCGCCGCGCTACCGCTGCTCGTGGGCCTCTCCGGCGCCGGGTACGCGCAGCACGGCGAGCTGACCCACGCCTTCCGCGGGGCGCTGGCGTGGTGCGCCGGCCTGCTGCTGGCGGGCGCCGCGATGGCCGCCCTGCTGATCCGCCGCCCGCCGAGCCGGGAGTGACCGGAAGGGCCCCGCGCTCGGCGCGAGGCCCTTCCGGCGACGTCAGCCGCGCGCGCGGTTCACGGCGCTCGTGACCGCCTTCACCGAGGCGGTGACGATGTTCGCGTCCACTCCCACGCCCCACACGGTGCTGCCGTCCACCTCGCACTCCACGTACGCGGCGGCCTGCGCGTCCCCACCGGAGGAGAGCGCGTGCTCGTGGTAGTCGAGCACCCGTACGCCCACGCCCACCGACTGGAGCGCGTTGACGTACGCGTCGATCGGGCCGTTGCCGACCGCGCTGAGCGACCGGTGCTCGCCGTCGACGCCCACCCGGGCCTCGATCTCGACCTTGCCGTCGGCCGTGCCGATCGTGTAGCCGGCCAACGTGACGGCCGGGTCGGGCTGGTGGTCGACCAGGTAGTTGCGGGCGAAGATCTCCCACATGGCGGCCGGCTCGACCTCGCCGCCGTCGTGGTCGGTGACGTGCTGGACCACCCCGGAGAACTCGATCTGGAGCCGGCGCGGAAGGTCGAGCTGGTGCTCGCTCTTCATGATGTACGCGACGCCGCCCTTGCCGGACTGCGAGTTGACCCGGATGACCGCCTCGTAGGTGCGGCCCAGGTCCTTCGGGTCGATCGGCAGGTAGGGCACCGCCCACGCGTGCTCGTCGACCGGCACCCCGGCCGTCGCGGCGTCCGCCGTGAGCGCGTCGAAGCCCTTCTTGATGGCGTCCTGGTGCGAGCCGGAGAAGGCGGTGTAGACGAGGTCGCCCGCGTACGGGTGCCGCTCGTGCACCGGCAACTGGTTGCAGTACTCGACGGTCCGCTTGACCTCGTCGATGTTCGTGAAGTCGATCATCGGGTCGATGCCCTGGGAGAAGAGGTTCAGGCCCAGGGTGACCAGGTCGACGTTGCCGGTGCGCTCGCCGTTGCCGAAGAGGCAGCCCTCGATCCGGTCCGCGCCGGCCAGCAGGCCCAGCTCGGCGGCGGCCACGCCGGTGCCCCGGTCGTTGTGGGGGTGCAGGCTCAGCACCAGGCTGTCCCGGCGCGGCAGGTGCCGGTGCATCCACTCGATCGAGTCCGCGTACACGTTCGGCATCGCCATCTCGACGGTGGCCGGCAGGTTGATGATCAGCTTCCGGTCGGGCGTCGGGTCGATGACCTCGATGACCTTGCTGCACACCTCCAGCGCGTACTCCAGCTCCGTGCCCGTGTACGACTCCGGCGAGTACTCGTAGTGGATGTCCGTGTCCGGGGTGTGGATTTCCGCGTACTTCTGGCAGAGCCGGGCACCGGTGGTCGCGATGTCCGTGATGCCGTCCCGGTCCAGGCCGAAGACCACCCGGCGCTGGAGCGTCGAGGTGGAGTTGTAGAAGTGCACGATCGCGCGCTTCGCGCCGCGCAGCGACTCGAACGTCCGGTCGATCAGGTGCTCACGGCACTGGGTGAGGACCTGGATCGTCACATCGTCCGGGATCAGGTCCTGCTCGATGAGCTGCCGGACGAAGTCGTAGTCGGTCTGGCTCGCCGACGGGAAGCCGACCTCGATCTCCTTGTAGCCCATCTGCACGAGCAGCTGGAACATCCGGCGCTTGCGCTCGGGCGACATCGGGTCGATGAGCGCCTGGTTGCCGTCCCGCAGGTCGACGGCGCACCAGCGGGGCGCGGTCCCGACGTGCCGGGTGGGCCAGGTGCGGTCCGGCAGATCGATGCGGAACTGCTGCTGGTAGGGCTGGTAACGGCGGTACGGCATCCGGCTGGGGCGCTGCCGGGCGATCGGATCGGTCTCGACGTCTGCGGCGGGTTGAGCCATGGCGGAGTGCTCCCGTGGTCACGTGGCGTCAGCAATCGGAGGAAGTCGGCGGGTGCCGCGGGCGCCGGGAGACCGGCGACGGTGCCGGTGGCGCGATTCGGCGGCGGTGCCGAGCCCGGGTGAACGGGCGGAAGTCGGATCTGCTGGGCGGCGCGCTTCAACTCCGCGACGAGGTGCCGGCCGTCAGGCCTCGTCGCGGCGACCAAGGAGAAGGGCCTGCCACATGACAGAGTCACCCTACGTCCTGCCCGACGAATCTGGGAAGGTCGTCCGGAGTTTGAGACGAGAGTCGCAGGTCGGGCAGCGTTTTCGCAGCTCAGAGCAGCAGGAGGTCACTGAGCGGGCGCCGACGGCGCAGGGCCGTTTCGGCGGGCAGCAGATCCGGCGGGAGGCTGCGGGGATCGCCGAGCTGGCCGACGGCCAGCACCACGGCGGGCCGGACGTGCCCGGGCAGGTCGAGGTCCGCGGCCAGGCCGGGGCGGTCCAGGTCGTGCACCTGGCGTACGTGCAGCCCGAGCGCCGTCGCCTGCACGGTGAGGTGGGCGACCGCCTGGCCCAGGTCGTACGCCGCCTGCGGCGCGACCGGCGGGTGGTCAGGTGCCGGTCCCGCCGACGGCTGGCTGCCGGGCCGGCCCGGCGGGGTGCCGCCGTCGCCGGGCATGCCGGCGTCGGGTGACGTGCGGGCGTCGGGTGACCTGTCGCCGTCGGGGGGTGCCGTCGTCACGTGCGCGGCGAGCAGCAGCGCGGCGGCGCGCCGGGCCCACCGCTGGTCCGCCTCCGGGAGGTTGACCAGAATCCGCTTCCAGGTCTCGTCGTCCCGGTGGCCGAGCGCGAATCGCCAGGGCTGGCGGTTGTCCACCGAGGGCGCCCAGCGGGCCGCCTCCAGCAGCGAGGCGGCCTCGTCCGGGCGCAACACCGTGTCCGGGTCGAACGCGCGGGGGCTCCAGCGGAAGGCGAGCAGCGGGGTGAGGTCGGCCATGGGACGAAGCGTCCCGTATGGCCGATTCGCCCGCCCGATCGGGCTGGCGAAATGTGGGCAAGGGCACCCGTAACGGTCTGAAGATCACTGCGTTCCGGCGGTGGCGCTGCCCGACGGCTCAGGCGGCGGTGGGGAGGCCGTGCCGAGCGGCTCACCGTCGACCACGGGCCCGGCCAACTGGACGGTGGCCGGAGCCGGGCCGGGCGGACCGGCGAGCGTGAGCGTGCCGTGCGCCGTCCGGATCGCGGTCGGGGTGCCGTCCTTCTCGTAGCAGTAGATGCCCACGTCGAGCGGGGCGTTCAGCGAGGCCGAGGTGGTGTCGACCGAGTAGCAGGTGCCGGCGACGCCGGACGGCGTCTGCGCCGGGGACACCGACAGCGGCGCACGCCGGTCGGTGAGCACGTCCAGCCAGTCGGTGAAGGGATGCTGCACCCGGGGATCCAGCCGGCGCGGAAGGGTGTCGTCGGGGTCGCCGAGACGTACGCAGCTCGGCGGATCGGGCCGGGCGGCCGACGGCAACGCGCACTGGAAGAGGCCCTCCGCGGTGGCCGTCAGCGAGACGTCGGCCGTCCCGCCGAGCGCGCCACCCGGCACGTCGACCCGCCACGTGCCGTCGTCGGCGCTGGTGACGACGATGCTGCGGTCCGCCTCGCCGTCGCGGCTGAACGTGTAGCGGGCGGTCAGGTGCCGGTCCTGCGCCGCGGCGGCCAGGGCGGCCAGCTCGTCCCGGGCGGCGTCCACCGGGACCGGTTCGGCGTCGACCGGCGGGGGCGACGGCGGCGGATCCGCGGTGCAGGCGGCGACCAGCAGGGGCAGGGCCAGGGTGGCGAGCGCGAGCGGGCCGGTCAGCCGGCGGCGGAGGGCAGTGGTCGGGCCGGTCGTGCGTCGGCTCGGTCGGAAGAGGGCGGACACGGGGTCATTCTCCGGCGCACCGGCCCTCGGCGGTGGCCGCCCCGGCCGGCCCCGTCCGGCGTGTCGCGCCGGCCCGGGTCGGATCGGTCCCGCGGTTCGTGCGCGCCCGGAGTGGGGCCGGTCTGGCGTGTCGTGCGCGCCCCGGGTGGGGCCGGTCTGGCGTGCCGTGCGGGCCTGAGGTGGGGCTGGTCTGGCGTGCCGTGCGGGCCCGGCATCGACCCTGGTGCCGGCGCCGGGTGGCGTGCGGGCGGGTCCGGCGGGGCCGGATGGTGGGATCACCTGACCCGGCGGACGGGCCGGCCCGATACCCTGAGGAGGTCTGACACGCGCCGCCGGCCCCGTGCCGGCGGCGTCGGCACGCTCAGGGTCACACGGGAGGGGAGTGCGCCGTCGTGGCACTCGTGGTGCAGAAGTACGGCGGGTCCTCCGTCGCCAACGCCGAGCGGATCAAGCGGGTCGCCGAGCGGATTGTCGCCGCCCGCAAGGCCGGTGACGACGTCGTGGTGGTGGTCTCCGCGATGGGGGACACCACCGACGAACTGCTCGACCTCGCCAACCAGGTCAGTCCGCTGCCGCCGGGCCGCGAGCTCGACATGCTGCTCACCGCCGGGGAGCGGATCTCCATGGCGCTGCTCGCCATGGCCATCCACAACCTGGGCTACGAGGCCCGCTCCTTCACCGGTTCCCAGGCCGGGGTGATCACCACCTCGGTGCACGGCAGGGCGCGGATCATCGACGTCACCCCCGGGCGCCTCAAGGGCGCCCTCGACGAGGGCGCGGTCGTGATCGTCGCGGGGTTCCAGGGCGTCTCGCAGGACACGAAGGACGTCACCACGCTCGGGCGGGGTGGCTCGGACACGACGGCCGTCGCGCTGGCCGCGGCGCTGCACGCCGACGTCTGCGAGATCTACACCGACGTGGACGGCGTGTTCAGCGCCGACCCTCGGATCGTGCCGAACGCCCGGCACATCAGGCAGATCACCTACGAGGAGATGCTGGAGCTGGCCGCCTGCGGCGCCAAGGTGCTCCACCTGCGCAGCGTGGAGTACGCGCGGCGGGCGGGGTTGCCGATCCACGTCCGTTCGTCATACTCGACCAACACCGGCACGATGGTCACCGGATCGATGGAGGACCTTCCCGTGGAGCAAGCACTGATCACCGGGGTCGCTCACGACCGCAGCGAAGCCAAGATCACGATCGTCGGCGTGCCCGACGAGCCGGGCGCGGCCGCGCGGATCTTCGACACCGTGGCCGGCGCCGAGATCAACATCGACATGATCGTGCAGAACGTCTCCACCGAGGGCACCGGGCGTACAGACATCTCCTTCACCCTGCCCAAGACCGACGGCCCGACCGCGATGGCCGCCCTCAGCAAGATCCAGGAGTCGGTCAAGTTCAAGGGCCTGCTCTACGACGACCACGTGGGCAAGGTCTCGCTCATCGGCGCCGGGATGCGGTCGCACCCCGGCGTGGCGGCCGGCTTCTTCGCCGCTCTCGGCGCCGCCGGCGTCAACATCGAGATGATCTCGACCTCGGAGATCCGGGTCTCCGTGGTCTGCCGGGACACCGACCTCGACGCCGCGGTCCGCGCGATCCACGACGCCTTCGAGCTCGGCGGCGACACCGAGGCCGTCGTCTACGCGGGCACCGGGCGGTAACGCCGATGGGCGGCATGCCCACCCTCGCCGTGGTCGGCGCGACCGGTGCCGTCGGCACCGTCATGTGCGAGCTGCTCACCGGGCGGCGCAACGTCTGGGGCGAGATCCGGCTGCTCGCCTCCGAGCGCTCCGTGGGGCGCCGGATCCGCTGCCGGGGCGAGGAGCTGACCGTCCAGGCGGTCACCCCGGACGCGTTCGACGGGGTCGACGTCGCGATGTTCGACGTACCCGACGAGGTCTCCGCCCGGTGGGCACCCGTCGCCGTCAGCCGCGGCGCCGTCGTCGTGGACAACTCCGGCGCCTTCCGGATGGACCGCGACGTGCCGCTGGTGGTGCCCGAGATCAACCCCGAGCAGGTGCGCAACCGGCCGAAGGGCATCATCGCCAACGCCAACTGCACCACCCTCGCGATGATCGTCGCGGTTGCCCCGCTGCACCGCGAGTACGGCCTCCGCGAGCTGGTGCTCGCCTCCTACCAGGCCGTCTCCGGCGCTGGTCAGGCCGGTGTCGACGCCCTGCACGCCCAGCTCGGCAAGATCGCCGGGGATCGGGTGCTCGGCTCCCGGCCGGGCGACGTACGCCAGGCGGTGGGCGACGAACTCGGCCCGTTCCCCGCCCCGCTGGCCCTGAACGTGGTGCCCTGGGCGGGCTCGGCGGCCGACGGCGGGTGGTCGTCCGAGGAGATGAAGGTCCGCAACGAGTCGCGGAAGATCCTCGGCCTGCCCGACCTGAAGGTCTCCGCCACCTGCGTACGGGTGCCCGTCGTGACCGGCCACTCGGTGGCGGTGCACGCGGTGTTCGCCACGGAGGTGGACGCCGAGGGTGCCCGCGAGGTGCTGCGCAACGCGCCCGGGGTGATCCTGGTCGACGACCCCGCCGCCGGTGAGTTCCCGATGCCCATCGACGCGGTCGGCACCGACCCGTCCTGGGTCGGCCGGATCCGCCGTGCCCTCGACGACCCCCGCGCCCTGGACCTGTTCATCACGGGCGACAACCTCCGCAAGGGCGCCGCCCTGAACACCGCCCAGATAGCCGAACTCCTAGCCACCGAGCTAACCCCCTAACCCCGCACCCCCTCGCTCCGCACCCCCGCGTGCCGCGCCCCCGCGCCCGCGCGCCCCCGCGCCCCCGCGCACACTCACCCGCGCACCCTCGCCCACTGCTGTCGATCATGCAGTTGTGGTTCCTGTTTGCTTGCGGACCGTCCCTTTTGTGAGGTGCCACAACTGCATGATCGCCGGAGAGGGGCCGGGGACGCGGGCGGGCAGGAAGGGGCGGGGGCGGGCGCTGGGAGGGTGGGCGTGGAAGGGCACGGGTGGAGAGGGTGGGCGTGGAAGGGCGGGGTGTGGGGGACGGGCGGGGCTAGGGGGCGGGGGCCAGGCGGACTCCGTCGCGGCCCTGGCGCTTCACCGCGTACAGGGCCTGGTCGGCGCGGCGGAGGGTCACTTCGGAGGACTCGCCGGGGCCGGCGACCGCGACGCCCACGCTGATGGTGCGGCCGGTGTGCCGCGCCGCCTCGGTCAGTCGTTCAGCGATCTTGACGGCCTCCTCCGGGCGGTTCACCTCGATCACCGCCACGAACTCGTCGCCGCCGATCCGGTACAGCTCGTCGCCCTGCCGCAGCGCCCCCTCCAGTGCCCGGGCGAGACCGATCAGCAGCCGGTCGCCGGCCTGGTGGCCGTACGTGTCGTTGACGGTCTTGAAGCCGTCCACGTCGATCGCCAGCAGCGCCGTACGACCCGGCGTGGCGGCTGCGATCCGCTTGCCGAACGGGCCGGTGTGCCGCAGCCCGGTGAGCGGATCGGAGCTGGCCTGCTCGCGCAGCCGGTGCAGCGTACGCAGCCGGTCCAGGCCGTTCCACGCCTGCCCGGCGAGCAGCTCCATGAGGCTGACGGTGGTCGGATCGGGGCGGAGCAGCCGTTCGTCGGCGACGAGCAGCACGCCGCCGCCGTCGGGCGGGCCGAACGGCACCGCCACCAGGGTGCGTACGCCCGCACGGGCCAGGGGCGCGTACTCCTCCGTCGGCGGCTGGCCGACCTCACCCAGGGTGTAGCCGGCGCCGTACCGGTGGACCCGAGCCACGATGCGACCGAGTGCCGCCGGCCCCGCCTCGGTCAGCTCGGCCCGGATCCGGCGCTCCAGCTCACCGGGGGAGCGGGGCGGTGTGCCGAGCCGGGGCCCGTCCCGACCGGTGAGCACCAGCACCGCCGCGGAGAGGGCGGAGACGTCACGGGCCGCGCAGATCGCCGTGGCGAGGAGATCGCTCTCGCCCGGTGCCGTGGAGAGCGCGGCGGCGTGCCGGAGCAGCTTCTCGCTGCGGCTCTCGGCCGGCGGACCGCCGAGCGCCACGATCCGGGCGCCGAGGCGGGTCGCCAGTCGCTCGGCGGTGGCCCGCCAGGGGGCGAGATCGACCGGCGCGCTCCACTGCAGGTCGAGTACGCCGATCGTCCGCCCGGCCGGGTCCATCACGGGTACGCAGACCTCGGCGGTCACGTCCGGTCGCACCGGCAGGTAGTCGGGGTCGGCGCCGACGTCCGGCACGAGAGCGGCCTCGCCGGAGGCGTACACCCGGCCGACGATGCCGGTCTTCGGTGGCACGGTCGCGAAGACCTGCCACGCGCCGGTGGCCGCGACGCAGCGCAGCCGGTCGTGGACCTGGAGCAGCACGGAGATGGTGGCCGGCGTGTGCGCGGCGAGCGCGACGACGGTCCGCTGGCAGGCTTCGAGGGCGGTCGAGGCCGCGGGGAGGGCGGCCGTGACGTCACGGATGATCCGCTGGTGATCCACTCGCTCGTCGTTCCAGGTAGGGGTGGGGCCGGCCGGTGCCGAACCTGCGATCAAGCGTACTCATGGAGTGAGCGGCGCCGTCGCGATCAAGATCGCGCAGCGGTTTCGTACACATGTGCTATCCACGGCCTGTGGATGCGGCGGTGGATTTCGGTGGGGCCACGGGCGGGCGGCGGCGACGATAGCGTGAAGTCCCCGCCTGCGAGGAGGCGTGCATGCTCATCGCCCAGCTCAGCGATCCGCATCTGACCACCGGCCTGCTGGCCGCCGAACCCGCCGTGGGGCTGCACCAGGCGCTCGGCCGGGTGCTCGCGTTGCGGCCCCGCCCCGACTGCGTGGTGATCAGCGGAGACCTGGTGGATCACGGTCGCCCCGACGAGTACCTCGCGCTGCGCGAGGTGATCGGCCGCTTCCCGCTGCCGGTGCACCTCGCCACCGGCAACCACGACGACCGCGAGTCCCTCCTCGACACCTTCGGCGGTACGCCGTGGCTGGGTGGAGGCTTCTCGGCGTACTACCACGTCGACCACGCGGCGGCGACCGTCGTCATCCTCGACTCCCTCGTGCCCGGCAGCAGTGGCGGGCGGCTCGGCGAGGAGCAGCTGAGCTGGCTGGACGGCGTCCTGACCGGGCGGCCCGACGCGCCCGCACTGGTCTTCCTGCACCACCCGCCGCTGGCCGTGGGGCTTCCGGCCGCCGACCCGATCGGGCTCGCGGACGCCGACGGGCTCGCCGAGGTGATCGGCCGGCACCGGCACGTGGTCCGGGTCGGGGCCGGCCACCTGCACCGGCCCGTCACCGCGGCGTTCGCCGGGACCGTCCTCACCACCGCCCCCAGCACGTGGCGACAGGCGTCCCTCACCATGAGCGCCGACGAGCAGACGGGCTGGGTCACCGAGCCGACGGCGTTCCTGCTGCACCTCGTCCAGGACGGCGGTTGCGTCACGCACACCGTGCAGGTCAGCCACGCCGCGGGGCAGACCTGCGGGTACTGAGACGCGCCGGAGGGGCCGGGCCTCGCTGGTACGGCCGGGCTCCGGCGGCCCGGCCACGCCCGTTCGTAACCGGACCGCCACGTCCGGCCGGTCCGGTCGTCGGCTGCCGGTTCATCAACGTATTCGCAGGTGTGATGTGCTGCCCCGGTCGACCGACCGACCCGTTGATGAGAGGCTGTCCCCGACGGGGCAGCCACCCCGACCGCTGCCAACCGGGCACCGATCCATCCGACGGTGCCGGTCGGCGCCCGGCGGACACACGCTCCGGGCGCCGCATCCGCCGAGTCTCATGAGGAGTCCCATGCCCATCCCCGGGATGCGTCGGGCCGCCGTCGGCCTGACCGCGCTCGCGGTGGCCGCGTTCGGCGCGGTCACCAGCACCCCCGACCAGGCGGAGGCGGGCCCGAAGCCCGTCGACGTCACCCTGCTCGCGCTCAACGACTTCCACGGCAACCTCGAACCGCCGAGCGGCTCCAGCGGCATCATCGCGGGGCAGGCCGCGGGCGGCGTCGAGTACCTGGCCACACACCTCGCGGAGCTGCGCGCGGCGGCCAAGAGGAAGAACACCATCACGGTCGCCGCCGGTGACCTCATCGGCGCCTCCCCGCTGCTCTCCGCCGCGTTCCACGACGAGCCGACGATCGAGGCGTTGTCGATGGCCGGGCTCGACTACGCCAGCGTCGGCAACCACGAGTTCGACGAGGGCGCCGCCGAGCTGCTGCGGATTCAGAACGGCGGCTGCCACCCGGTCGACGGCTGCGCCGACGGCACCCCCTACCAGGGCGCAGGCTTCCAGTACCTGTCGGCCAACGCGTTCAAGACCGCGACCGGCCGGCCGCTGCTGCCCCCGTACGCCATCCACAAGGTCCAGGGCGTCAAGGTCGGCTTCATCGGGATGACCCTGGAGGGCACCCCGCAGATCGTCAGCCAGCAGGGCGTCGCCGGCCTGAGCTTCGCCGACGAGGCGGAGACCGCCAACCGGTACGCCCGCGAGCTGCGCCGCAAGGGCGTCGAGACGATCGTCGTCCTGCTGCACGAGGGTGGCACCCAGGCCGCGAGCGGCGGCATCAACGACTGTGTCGGCATGACCGGCCCGATCGTGGACATCGCCGACCGGATGGACCCGTCGATCGACGTCGTGGTCAGCGGGCACACCCACCAGGCGTACAACTGCGAGATCAACGGCAAGCTGGTCACCAGCGCCAGCTCGTTCGGCCGCCTCGTGACCGACATCGACCTGAAGATCGACCGGCGCAGCGGAGACGTGCTCAGCGCGCAGGCCGAGAACGTCGTGGTCACCCGTGACGTCGCCAAGGATCCGGCGCAGACGGCCCTGATCGACCGCTACAACACCGTGCTCGGCCCGGTGGCCGACCGGCAGGTCGGCGAGACCGCCGAGGCGATCACCCGCGGCCAGGAGACCCTCTTCGGTACTACCACGGGCGAGTCGGCCCTCGGCAACCTGATCGCGGACGCGCAGCTCGCCGCCACCGACGACGAGCAGAACGCCGTCGCCGCGTTCATGAACCCGGGCGGTGTCCGGGCCGACCTGGATGCCGGCCCGGTCACCTACGAGGAGGCGTTCACGGTCCAGCCGTTCGCCAACAACCTGGTGACGCTCGACCTCACCGGCGCGCAGCTCTACTGCGTGCTGGAGCAGCAGTTCATCGTCAACCGTGTCCTCTACCCGTCGTCGACCGTGCGGTACGTCGTCGACCCGAACGGCACCACGGGCACGGCCGCCGACCCGTGCGCCGGCACCCGGGTGGTCCGGGGCAGCCTGACCCTGGGCGGCGCGGCGGTCGACCCGGCCGCCACCTACCGGGTGACGGTGAACAACTTCCTCGCCGGCGGCGGTGACGGCTTCAGCACCCTCACCGCGGGCACCAACCTGGTCACCGGGCAGATCGACCTGGACGCCTTCGTGGCGTACCTGACCGCCGAGTCGCCGGTCTCCGCCCCGGCGCTCGACCGGATCCGCACCACGGCCGAGGCCGCCTGACGGCAGCCGCTGACGCTGGCTCGCCCGTAGCTGCGAGACGATCGGGCCCCGGAGCAACCGCTCCGGGGCCCGATCCCTGTCCGGCCGGGTCGGGGGTCGGTCGGAGACGGGAAGATCGCGCTCGACCGGGGAAGTAGTGGCATCGGGAGCGCGACGAGGCCACTACTTCCCCGAACGCGCGCGATCTCCGCGATGCCGACGCGCGCGGTCAGGCGGGCGCGGGAGCGGGGGCGGGCTCGGGGGTGACCGCGGTGGCCCGTACGCGTCCGTCCTGGAGCGGGGTGAGCAGGCGGCGCAGCGAGAGCGCCACCAGCGAGGCGACGAGGCAGCCGCCGACGACGGTCGCCACCCAGATCTTCCCGTCGGCCGCCGCCATCAGCGGACCGGCGGTCACCGGGCCGATCACCCCACTGACCCCGAAGATCATGGAGCTCATCGCGTTGTAGCGGCCCCGCAGCTCGTCGGTGGCGAGCGCGTTGGTCAGGGCCGGCATCATCGGGGAGAGCATCGTCTCGCCGAAGCCGAAGATCGCGGAGCACGCCACCACACCGAGCGCGGCGACGATCGCGTTGGACGGGCCGACCAGGCCGGCGGCGCCGAGGACCAGCCAGGCGGCGGCGAAGACCGCGCCCACGGCGGCGAGCGCGGCGGTGCGGCTGCGACCCTCCAGTCGCCGGATCACCACCAACTGGGCGAGCACGATCATCACGGTGTTGGCGGTGAGCGCCCAGGCCACCACCCGGGGGCTCACCTCGGCGACGCGGACCGCGAACGCGGCGAAGCCCACCTCGATCTGCGCGTAGCCGCAGGTGGTGAGGACCAGGCCGAAGATCACCAGCCGCCGGAACGGGCGGTCGCGCAGCACCGTGAAGTAGCCGCCGCCGGACGGCCGCTCGCCGGTCGTGCCCGTGACGACCCGGCGGCCGACGCCGGGCAGGGACAGCAGGATCAGGGCCGGCATCAGGTAGCTCACCGCGTCCAGCACGTAGATCATCTGGAAGGTCACCGGCCGGTCGACGTCGATGATCGCGCCCGAGGTCAGGCCGCCGATGCCGATGCCGAGGTTGAGCAGCGCGAAGTTGAGCCCGAAGACGCGCTGACGCTCGCCGTCCTCGGTGAGCGAGGCGAGGATCGTGTTCTGCCCGGACCAGATGGCCGAGCTGCCGATGGCGACGAGCGTCATCACCAGGAACGCCGAGCCGGTCGAGTGGACCAGGCCGAGCGAACCGGTGCCCACCGCCTCGATCACCAGGCAGGGGAGCACCACCCGGCGGGCACCGAACCGGTCGATCAGGGTGCCGCCCAGCGGGGACAGCGCGAGGGTGACCGCCCCGTACCAACCGATCACCAGGCCGGCGCGGGTGTCGGTGAGCCCCCGCACGTCGGTCAGGTAGATGAAGAGGAACGGCAGGGTGAGACCGCGCCCGATCGCCGAGAGCAGGGTGCCGACGAGGATCCGGCGGGCTTCCGGCCGGCGGGGGAGGGCGCGACGTAACATGCCGGCATTCTCTTCGGCGGGTGTGACGCTCGGCGACCTGATTAGCGGCCGCCACGCGGGGCCGGACGGCTGACCGTGACGCACGCCACCCCGGCCGGGTGTGTTGGCCCGTTCTGCCATGCTGGCCCGGTGACCACCACCTGGCATCGACTGCCCGCACCCGCCCGGGAGATCGCGACGAGCGCCGTCGAGGCGGTGGGCGCCGCCGGGCGACGGGACGCGCAGGCGTACGACGAATCGGTGGTCCGGCTCGCGGCGGCCGACCGGTCCGGCCTGGTCCTCGGCGCGGTGGTCCGCCTGCTGCTGGAGCAGAGCCACCCGGACGGCCTGGACAGCGACGACGTGCGTCAGGTGCTGGAGCGTTGCGTTCGCGACGCCGCGCAGTGGCGTCCGGACGCCGACCCGCACGTGCTGCTGGTGCTGCTCGCCGGCGCGCTCGGCGTGTACGACCCGGACGGCGACGAGTCGCCACCGGACCCGGCGGCGGTCGCGCGGCACGCCCCGCTGCTCGTCACCGACCTGCTCGCGACCACCGGGCGGCCGCTCGACGGCTACCTGGCCGCCGCGTTCGCCGAGATCGAGCGCGCCGAGCGGCAGGACTGAGCGCGGGCGCACCGGGCCGTCGGAGTGGTTCGCCGAACCGGCCCCGGCGCGCGGAGGCGGCCACGAGGATGACGGGGTGCGCATCTCCCGCAGCCGGTACGAGAGGACCACGGAGACGCATCGGACGACGACGTTCGAGATCTTCTTCGACCTCGTCTTCGTCTTCGCGCTCACCCGGATCGTCGAGTTCATGTCGCACTCGCCGTCGGCCGTCACGATGGCCCGGGGGCTGCTGCTGTTCCTGCTCCTGTGGTTCTCCTGGTCGTCGTACGCCTGGCTGGGCAACGAGGTACGCGCCGACGTCGGGCTGATCCGCATCGGCACCCTGGCCGCCATGGCGGCGATCTTCGTGGCGGCGCTGGCGATCCCGGGTGCGTGGAGCGCGCACAGCCCGGTGCCGGCCCCGCTGGTCCTCGCCGTCTGCTACCTGGCGGTGCGCGCACTGCACATCGCGCTCCACCTCTACGTGTCGCGCAGCCGGCAGCTCACCCGGACGCTCCGGCTCAACGCCGTCACGCTGCTGCTGGGCTGGGTCCCGTTCGTCGTCGGCGCGCTGGCCGGCGGCACCGTCCAGACGGTGCTCTGGGCGGTGGCCTTCCTGGTCGACGCGGGCGGTGGCCGGGTGGCCGCCGCCTACAGTCCGTGGCAGCTGCGCAGCGTCAGCCACTTCACCGAGCGGCACCGCCTCGTGGTGATCATCGCGATCGGCGAGTCCCTGATCTCGATCGGCCTCGGCGCCGGAGCCGCGCTGACCAGCTGGTGGGTGCTGTTGGCGGCCCTGCTCGGCTTCGTGGCCGCGGTCCTCCTGTGGCGGCTCTACTTCGCGGCACTCGCGCCCGTGATCGAGCAGGTCCTGGCGGCGGCTCCGGCCGCCCGTCGCGGGACCATCGCGAGCGACGTCTACACCCTCGCCCACTTCCCGGTGATCGCCGGGATCATGTACGTCGCGCTGGGCATCGAGCAGGTGCTCGGCACGCTCATGCACCACGAGGTCGGCGCTCACGAACGGGAGTTGGGCGGCGCCGCCGTCGTCGCGCTCTACGCCGGGGCGGCGCTGTTCCTCGTCGGCCGGGCGCTGTGCCTGCGCCTCGCGGTGCGTCGGGAGACGGTGGCGCCGCTGCTCGGAGCCGGCGTGCTCCTGCTGCTCGTCGTGCCGGCGCGGCTGCTGCCCGCCCTCGCCGCCCTGGCGCTACTGGTGATCGTGCTGCTGGTGCAGTCCGCGGTGGAGCGACGCCGGACGCGGGCGCTGCGGCGCCGCCTCGCCGGGAACCCGGCGGGCTAGGCCAGCGCGGCCGGTGCGGCCTCCGGGGGACGGTCGTCCCGCGGGCGGCTAGCGTCGCAGGCGGCGCAGGAGCCAGTCCGGGCTCGGGTTCACGACCTGCTCGTCGTTCGCCACCACCGTCGGTACGGTCTCGTCGCCGCCGGTGACGGCGCGGACCGCCGCCGCTCCGGCCGGGTCGGCCCAGATGTTGACCCAGTACGCGCGGCGGGCGGCGGGGCCGAGCCGGAGGCGCAGCCGCAGGCAGTAGGGGCAGCCGGGCCGCCAGTAGACGATCGGGCGCCCGTCGGCGGCGCTACCCTCCTGGGCCCGTGCCGCCGGAACGGATCGGGGGAAGACCAGCGGCGAGAGCAGGAGCGCCAACACCGTGAGCGCCACGAACCAGACGACGCCGGCCCAGGACGGCCGCTCCCTCACGGCGACGAGCACCCCGCACACCAGCAGCAGCACCGACGGACCCCAATTGCGCAGCATGCCGCCGGATGCTAGTCCCGACCCGGCGGTCCCGTACGCCCGACCGGTGCGGCGCACCCCCGCTTCTGCGGGGCGGGCAGGGACCGGGCGACGCACCCGCGACGCGGACGGCGGGGCGCTCGCGTCCCGCTGGGGCCCGGAAACGAATCAAGGCCCCTCTGCGGAGGGGCCTTGACCTGCTGTTACCTCTGGTCGGGGTGGCCGGATTTGAACCGACGACCTCTTCGTCCCGAACGAAGCGCGCTACCAAACTGCGCCACACCCCGAGGCGTGCCGACAAATAGTAGCCCACCCGCCCCGGCGGTCAAACTCGGTACCCCCGGGGGCGCGGGACCGCCGAGAACCGTCGCCGGCCACCCTCTCTGGGCGGGGCCCCGGCGGGGAGGGCACCACTTTTCGGAAGTTGTCGCCTCGAAGCGCTGCGGAGGCCCCTACATCCGGGAAGTTGCGCCGACGCCCGACGCCCGACGCCCGACGCCCGACGCCCGCCGGCCGACGCCCGCCGGCCGGCGGACGGCGGCGGACGCGGTGGTCAGCGGGAGATGAGGGTGAGGACGCTCGCCTCCGGCGGGCAGGCGAACCGTACCGGCGCCGTGGGGTGGGTGCCGAGGCCGGCGGAGACGTGCAGCCAGGAGTCGGAGCCGGGCCACCGGTGCAGCCCGCGCGCCATCGACCGGGGCAGTCCGCAGTTGGTGACGAGCGCCCCGAATCCCGGCACGCAGACCTGACCACCGTGGGTGTGCCCGGCGAGCAGCAGGCTGAAGCCGTCCGCGGCCATCTGGTCGAGCACGCGCGGCTCGGGGGAGTGGGCCAGCGCGATCGACAGGTCGGCCGACGCGGCGACCGGGCCGGCGACGGAGGTGTAGTCGTCCCGCTCCACGTGCGGGTCGTCCACGCCGACCAGGTCGATCACCCGCCCGCCGGCCTTGAGCGTGGTGCGGCTGTTGTTCAGGTCGACCCACCCGGCGCCGGTGAAGACGTCGCGCAGCTCCTCGTACGGCAGCTCGACGCCCTCGACGTACTCCCGGTCGGGCAGGAAGTAGGTGAACGGGTTCTTCCAGACCGGGCCGGTGTAGTCGTTGGAGCCGAAGACGAAGGCGCCCGGCAGGTCGAGCAGCGGCTGGAGGGCGCGCAGCACGCCCGGGACAGCGTCCGGGTGCGCCATGTTGTCCCCGGTCACCACGACCAGGTCGGGGTCGAGTGCCGCCAGCGACGCCACCCAGCGTTGCTTGCGTGCCTGGTCGGGCATCATGTGCAGGTCCGACAGGTGCAGCACGCGCAGCGGCTCCGCGTCGGTCGGCAGCACCGGCACGTCGTACCGGCGAAGGGTGAACAGGTTGCGCTCGATGAGCGACGCGTACGCCAGAGTGGCCGCGCCTACCGTCGCGGTGGTGGCCGCGAGCCGGAATACTGTGCGCTTTCGCATGCGGATCAGGGTAGTTTGACCGTCCATGAGCACGCTGAAGGACCGCCTGACCACCGACATGCGCAACGCCCTGAAGGCGCGTGACGAGCTGACCACGTCCACCCTGCGGATGGCCCTGGCCGCCGTGGGCAACGCGGAGGTCGCCGGCAAGGCCAAGCGCGAGCTCACCGACGACGAGGTGCTCGCGGTGCTGACCAAGGAGGCGAAGAAGCGCCGTGAGGCGGCGACCGCGTTCGCCGACGCCGGCCGCGCCGAGCAGGCCGCCAAGGAGACCGCGGAGGGGGAGGTGCTGGAGCGCTACCTGCCCAGCCAGCTCTCCGACGCCGAGCTCGCGGAGCTGGTCTCGGAGGCGCTCGCCGCGGGTGGCTTCACCGGCAGGGCGCAGATGGGCCCGGCCATGAAGGCGGCCCAGGCCGCGGTGGCCGGCCGGGCCGAGGGGGGCCGGGTGGCCGCGGAGGTACGCCGGCAGCTCGGCCTCTGACCCCGCCGCGACGGCGAGCCACGGCTCGGGTCCGCACCGCTGCGCGAACCCTGCGCGCGACCTCTTTTCCGCCGGCACACGAAACGGGCGGGCACCCCTCCTCGGGGTGCCCGCCCGTCGCGTTCACGCTGGCGGTCCGGGGCCCGGCCGGCGGTGCGGCCGGGCCTCCCGGGGGCTAGCCGCCGGGACGGTTGCCGGGGCGGTTGCCGGGGCGGTCGGGTTGGTTGCCGGTCGTGCCCGGGGTGGGGCCGCCGTCCGGCTGGCCACCGCCACCGCTGCTGACCTGGATGGTCACCACGCCGCCCTTGATGGTCCGGCCGCTGGGGCTGGTGCCGGCGACCGTGCCCGCCGGGCAGCTGGAGGCGACCTTGTCGTCGGAGACGACCACGTCGAAGCCGGCGCCCTTGATGCGGGACCGCGCGGTGTCGACCGACTGGCACTTGACGTCCGGGATGCTGCGCTGGTCACCGTCGGAGATCTTCTTGCCGGGCGGCTCGAAGTTGATCCGGGGCTTGCCCTTCATGGCGTCGCGCAGGGTGTCCCACACCGGCTGGTTGATACCGCCGGCCTCGTTGTGCTTCATCTTGACGTTGGTCTGCGGCCAGTCCGGGTCGGCCATGATGCCGGCGACCGCGTACTGCTTGGTCATCGCGACCAGCGAGGCCGTCTTCTCCGAGTCGGTGGTGCCGGACTTGCCGGCGACGGGCGCGTTGACCTCCTGCTTCACCCGCGGAGCCGTGCGGCTGCTGCCGCACTTGCTGGTGGGGGAGTTGTCGCCGACCGGGCAGCGCGCCGCGTCCACGGCGGCCCGGGCGACCTCGGTGCTGACCCGCTTCTCGCAGCGGGGGTTGGCGATGTCGAGCTTCTTGCCTTCCGGGTCACGGATCTCCTGCACCGGGATCGGCTCGCAGTACTTGCCGTCGGCGGCCAGGGTGGCGTACGCGTTGGCCAGGTCCAGCGGCGTGGTCGCCGAGACACCGAGGGTGAAGGAGCCCCAGTCGTGGGCGTAGTCCTTGTTGTTGGCCCACTCGGCTTCCTTGCTGACCCGGAACTGGATGCCGAGGCGCTTGGCCGCGTCGACGACCTTCTCCGCGCCGACCTGCTGCTGCAGCGGCACGAAGTAGGTGTTGATCGAGGCGCTGAAGGCGCTCCACATGTTCTGCACGCCGCCGGCCTTCTTGCCGGAGTTGGTCGGGCAGTACTTGTTGGTGCCCGGGCAGGCGGCGGGGCTGCCGTACTCGACGATGTACTCCGACTTGAACTGCTGCGGCGCGTTCATCGTGTAGCTGAGGGGGATGCCCTTCTCCAGGGCCGCCACGATCGTGAAGATCTTGAAGGTCGAGCCGGCCTGGTAGCCCACGATGCCGTCACCGCCGGTGAGCAGCGGGATCACCGTGTTCGGGTAGTTGCCGCGCTTGCCCTTCTGGCGCTGCTTCGGCTCGCTGTGCGGCTTGTTGGTCGGGTGGTCCTTGTCGTCGAGCTTGAAGTTCCGGTTGACCGAGAGGGCCCGCACCCGGCCGGTGCCCGGCTCGACCACGGCCACCATCGCGGCTTCCTTGTCGGTGACCTTCTTCGCCTTGCGGACGGCCTTGTCGGCGCCGTTCTGCACCTGCGGCTCGAGGGTCGTGATGATGGTGTAGCCGCCGCTCTTGAGCTGCCGCTCCCGGTCGTACGTGGTGGAGCCGAACGTCTCCTGCTGCAGCCACCAGCGGTAGAAGTAGTCGCAGAAGAAGCCCCACTCCTTCTTCGCGGAGACGCAGCCGTTCGGCGCGCGCTTGCCCTTGACCTCCAGCTTGGTGGCCTTGGCCGCGTCCGCCTCCTGCTGCGTGATCGCGCCGATCTCGACCATGTTCTGGATGACGTAGTTGCGCCGTTCCAGGGCGAGCGGGAAGCCGCTCTTGGTGGTCGGGTCGTTCGTGGTGGGCGCCTTCACCATGCCGGCGAGCAGCGCCGCCTCCGCGACGGTGAGGTCCTTCGGCTTCTTGTTGAAGTAGACCTGGCTGGCGGCGTAGACGCCGTACGCCCCGTTGCCGAAGGAGGCGATGTTGAGGTAGCGCTCCAGGATCTCGTCCTTGGAGAGCTCCTTGTCGATCTGGAGGGCGTAGCGCATCTCGCGCAGCTTGCGGGCGCTGGTGTCCTCGGTCGCGGCGACCACGTCGGCCGGGTGGGTGGCCGAGTACGCGATGGCCAGCCGCACGTACTGCATGGTCAGTGTGGACGCGCCCTGCTGGGAGTTCGCGCCGGACTGGTTGTTGACGAACGCCCGGGCCACACCGTTGAGGTCGACGCCGTTGTGCTTGTAGAAGTCGTGGTCCTCCGCCGCGATGATGGCCTTCTGCATGTGCGGCGAGACGTCGGCGAGCTTGACGTCCTTACGGTTCTCGTCGTACATGGTGGCGAGCGGGGTCTTGCCGTCGCTGGCCATCAGATAGGTGATCTGCGGTGCGCGGGACACCGTCAGCTCACTGGGCAGTGCGCCGAAGGTCTCGGCTCCGGCCTTGGCGGCCAGTCCGGACATCGCCACCGCGGGGAAGGCCGCCGCTGCGACCACCACGCCGGCCAAGAGGCCACATATGAGCAGCGATGCGGCGTTGGTCAGCACATTGTGGTCACGTTTCCGCATCCAGGTCACCTCGACAGGGTACGCGAGTAGGGAACGAGGGGCGCTGGGGCGTTCTTTACCCATTTCCTGCGCGCGCCGACCTCGTTGTGCTAAACGCACGACCCCTGGTGCGTGGTTGCGTGGGACCTGGCGAAGAGTTTCCTCCCTGTGGAAGGGGCTCCGCAGCGTTTTCACGTACTGGGGCGGGGTAAGCGGCGGTCAACTGCCCGGTGAGCCGGGAGTGTCCGGAATGATGGATTTGGCCGACAACGTTGCGTAATCGGGTGACTACAGAGCATGATGGTGGACGGCGACAGCGCCACATGTCGTCCGTGCCGCCTTGGGGAAGGCCGGGCGGGCGATCGGGGGGATTGCCGGCTGACGCGTAACGAGGTCGGTAGGTACTGCAAGGGGGGACGTGTACGCATGGGCATGATTGCTGACTGGCCGTCGCTGGCGGCGTGTCAGAACGGGGACCCGGACGCGCTGTTCGTACAGGGCGCCGAACAGAACGTGGCGAAGCGGATCTGCCGGAGCTGCCCAGTTCGGTACGAGTGCCTGGCTGACGCGCTCGACAACCGGATCGAGTTCGGTGTGTGGGGTGGCATGACCGAACGCGAGCGGCGGGCGCTGCTGCGCCGTCATCCGCAGGTGACGAGCTGGCGCAAGATGTTCGAGGCGGCCATGAAGAAGAGTGCCAAGGAGAAGGCCGGCAAGGACAAGACCCTGGTCACGACCGGCTGATCGCCGCGCCGATCGTCCGCAGCCCGTCGACGTCGTGGACGTCGGCGGGCTGCGCCGTCACCGACACCGTCGGTACCTCGGGGAACGCCTCGGTGAACCGCGCGGCCACCTGCTGCTCGCGCGCCGCCTGACGGGCCAACGCGGCGTGCGCGCGCAGCACGTCGACGGTGGCCTCGTGCCCACCCAGCTCGGCCAGCCGGTCCGCGGCGGCCCGGCTCGTCGCCGCGTCCAGATCCGGGACCGCCGGCCGGTGCACCCGGTTGAGGACCAGGCCGGCCAGCGGCATCCGCTCCTCGCGCAGCCGGCCCGCGAAGTAGGCGGCCTCCCGGACCGCGTCCGACTCCGGCGCCGCGACCAGCAGGAACGCCGTCTCCCGAGCCTGGAGGATGCGGTACGTCTGCTCGGCCCGCTGGCGGAAGCCGCCGAACATCGAGTCGAGCGCGGCGACGAAGCCGGAGAGGTCGGTCAGCAGCTGGGCGCCGAGCACCTTCTGCACGACCTTCGAGAACATCCCGAACGACGCGGTGACCAGGCTGAACATGCTGCGACCGCCGCTGCGCGCCGGGGCGAGCAGCATGCGCAGCATCCGCCCGTCGAGGAACCGGGAGAGCCGGGCCGGCGCGTCGAGGAAGTCCAGCGCCGAGCGGGACGGCGGCGTGTCGACCACGATCAGGTCCCACTCGCCCCGGGCGTGCAGCTGGCCCAGCTTCTCCATCGCCATGTACTCCTGCGTGCCGGCGAAGGTCGAGCTCATCGCCTGGTAGAAGGGGTTGGCGAAGATCTCCGCCGCCTTCGTCGGATCGGTGTGCTGGAGCACCACGTCGTCGAAGGTCCGCTTCATGTCGAGCATCATGGCGTGCAGCTCACCGCCGCTGCCCTCGACGTCGATCCCCTTCACCTGGCGCGGGGTGTTGTCCAGCTCGGTGAGGCCGAGCGACTGGGCCAACCGGCGGGCCGGGTCGATGGTCAGCACCACCGTGCGCCGGCCGTGCCGCTCGGCGGCGCGCAGTGCCAGCGCGGCGGCCGTGGTCGTCTTGCCCACCCCGCCGGCGCCGCAGCACACCACGATCCGGACGCCGGGATCAGCGAGGATCTGGTCGACGTCCAGCTGGGGCGCCACGTCTTCGGAAGGCACCAATCGAGCGTATCGGGCCGGCAGGGTCCGCGCGCCCGTGCCGACCGCAGGTGTGAGTCAATCGGCCCGCAGCAGGGCCGCGGCCAGGGTCTCCAGGCCGGCCCGGTCCACCCCGTCGGGCAGCAGCGGCAACTCGGTCAACGGCAGCCCCAGCTCGATCAGGTCGGTGCGGAGGGAATCCTCCAGCTCGCGGCGGACGACCTGGTCGTTCGCCTCGCCCTGGAGACCGCCGACCGTGTCCCGGTCGGCCGGCAACCCCGCGGCGAGCAGCCCGCGCCGCAGTTCGGCGGGGGTGACCGTACGCCCGGCGGGCAGCGCGGGCCGGGTGCCGTTGACGATGATCCGGCCCACCGGGAAGCCGAAGGAGGTCAGCTCGCCGATCGCGTCCACCGTCTCCTGGACCGGCATCTCCTCGAGCAGCGTGACCACGTGCACCGCGGTCATCGGTGAACGAAGCAGCGCGGAGACGCCCTCGCTCTGCGTCTTGATCGGGCCGACCTTGGCGAGGCGGGCGGTCTCCGCCGTCACGTTCAGGAAACGGCCGATCCGTCCTGTCGGTGGCGCGTCCAGCACCACCGCGTCGTACACCCGCCGCTGGTCGACCGTGCGGGTGGTGGCCTCCTTCACCTTCCCGGTGAGCAGCACGTCGCGCAGCCCCGGGGCGATGGTGGTGGCGAAGTCGATCGCGCCGAACTTGCGCAGCGCCCGGCCCGCCGCCCCGAGCCGGTAGAACATGTCCAGGTACTCGAGCAGCGCCGCCTCGGCGTCCACCGCGAGGGCCCGCACCTCGCCGCCGCCGGGCGCGTCGGTGAGGTGCCGCTCCTCGTACGGGAACGGGTCGGCGCCGAAGAGCTGGGCGATGCCCTGCCGCCCCTCGACCTCCACCAGCAGGGTGCGCCGGCCGCCGCTGGCCAGCGCGAGGGCCAGCGCGGCCGCCACGCTCGTCTTGCCGGTGCCGCCCTTGCCGGTCACCACGTGCAGGCGGGCCGGCCACCCGGTACTGGCCGGGTCGGCCGGCCGTTCAGCTGCTCGCACCCGTCGAGCCTATCCAGCCGAGCCCGTCAGGCGACCTCGCAGACCCACCAACCCGTCTTCTGCACCACGGTGAAGCGCAGCTCCTGGTCGGCGACCTTCTCGTCGGCGGTGGTCATGGTCACCTTGGTCGAGACGGTGGCCCGGTCGCCGGTCTGGTTGTCCACCTTCGGGGTGGTCCACCGGAACCGAGGGTTCTGGTAGGCGGAGGCGTACTTCTCCACCTCCGCCACCTTTGCGGCGATCTTCTCCTCGTCGCGGGCCGAGGCGCAGACGAGGGTCGCCGCCTTCGTGGCGTCCCGCTCCTTGTAGACGGCGGTGAGGAACTGGTCGACCGCCACCGCCGGCTCCTTCGCCCCCTCGCCGGTCTCCACGTTGCGCAGGGTCAGGAACGCGGTGACGCCGCCACCGACGCAGAGCACCAGGACCACCACGAGCGCGAGCGCGGCGATCAGCGCGCCGCGCTTCTTCCTGGGCTGCGCTGCCGCCGGACCCGCCGGACCGGCGGGCGGGTACGGCGGGTGGCCCGGGGCCGAGGTGGCCGGACCGGTGGACGCCGGGGGGTACGGCGGGTGGCCCGGGGCCGAGGGCGCCGGCCCGGTGGGTGCCGGGGGGTACGGCGGCGGACCCGCGGGAGCGGCCGGCTGCCCGGGCAGCGGCGCCGGCCCGGGCGGCACCTGCCCGGTCGGCGGCGGCGGAGCCGGCGTGCCGGGGGCGAAGTGGCCGGCTCCCCCGGGGGCCGCCGGGTGCCCGGGGGCGGCCGGCGCGGGTGGCACCCCGGTGCCGGGCTGGGCCGGCGGCACGTCCGGAGAGCCGGTCGGGTCACCGTTGGGTGGCTGGGTCATCTCTTCCCCCGGGGGTGCGGCGCTCGCCGCCACCCGGCGTCGAGCGTGAAGTCGAGCGGGCGGCCGCAGCGCGTGCCGTCCGACGGGAAGGGTAGCGGTCGATCCCGTCCCTGGTGTCGCCGCTGGCGGGGGCGGGACTGGGAGCGCGACCAGGCGCCGAGGCGTACGCGGCATCTGTCGCATATGTGACTAGGAGTGCGGAGGGCGCGCGCGTCCTGTTGGCGGGACTCCGGTGGCCGACCTACGGTCGTGCCGGCGCGGGGGAACCCGGTCGGGCGCGCGTCCGGACCGGCACAGCAGCGACTTGACCAGGTACGACGCCCGGAGGCAGTGCATGCGCGACGCGGACAACACCCCTCGAGCCCAGTTCCCGGCGAACGATCGGTCGCGCCGCGCCGACTCCGCCGGTGCGGCCGAGGGGCCGGTCGGCGGCCTGCCGCTCAACGAGCGGCCGTACCGGCGGACCCCCGACGCGGTCGAGTCGGTGCGGACGCTGGGCCGCCGCACCGAGCAGCGCCGGGAGGACGAGGAGCCCGGATTCGTCATCCACCTGCCGATCCGGGTGCCGGACCTGGCCGCGGCCACCGCCCTCGCCAGCCGGATCGCGGTCTCCCTGGGCTTCCTGCCGGAGCTGGACGCGGGCGAGACCACCGTCTCCAACGCCGACGACCAGAACAACCGGCACCGGGTCTTCTGCGACCTCCTGCTTCCCGACCGGTCCCGCTGCCCCCAGCGGTACGAGCACAGCGGACCCTGCGGGGAGCTGCCCGCCGCGCCCGAGCAGCGTCCCGCACCCCGGCCTTCCGCCGGCCCGTAGGCTGTCCCTCGAACGATCCGCGTCTTGAGGGAGCCCTGCACCGATGCAGAAGTGGGAGTACGCCACGGTCCCGCTGCTGGTCCACGCGACCAAGCAGATCCTCGACAACTGGGGCGAGGACGGGTGGGAACTCGTCGCCGTGGTGCCCGGTCCGAATCCGGACCAGCTCGTCGCCTACCTGAAGCGGCCGAAGGCATGAGCAACGGTCCGCACGCGAAGCTCGCCGAGCTCGGCCACGCGCTGCCCGAGGTGGTGCCGCCGGTGGCCAGCTACGTGCCGGCGGTGCAGTCCGGAAAGCACGTCTACGTCTCCGGCCAGCTGCCGATGGCGGAGGGGAAACTGCTCGCCACCGGGAAGGTGGGTGCCGGCGTCTCCGCCGATCAGGCCAAGGATCTCGCCCAGCGCTGCGCGCTCAACGCGCTGGCCGCGATCGACTCGCTGGTCGGCCTGGAGAACGTGGTGAAGGTCGTCAAGCTGACCGGCTTCGTCGCGTCCGCCCCCGGCTTCACGGGCCAGCCGGCCGTGATCAACGGGGCCTCCGACCTGTTCGGCGCCGTCTTCGGCGAGGCCGGCCGGCACGCGCGCAGCGCCGTCGGGGTAGCCGAGCTGCCGCTGGACGCCCCCGTCGAGGTCGAGGTCATCGTCGAGGTCAGCTGACCCGACCGGCCCCGCTCGCCCCCCGGGTCCCGCTCGCTCGGCGACGAAAAGTCGTGAACGGGCACAAACCCGGGAGGGTCCCCGCAAGATCGCGGGGTGGGGCGGGCGGGGCCGTACGATCGCAGCCATGACCGGGCACGTGACCGCGCCGGCGGCGGCGCTCGCCGACCAGCTGCCGAGCTGGGTGACGCTGCTGCGCGCCCCGAACCCGGGGCCGATGACCCTCGACGGCACCAACACCTGGCTGTTGCGCGCCCCCGGTGCCGAGCGGGGCGTCGTGGTCGACCCGGGGCCGGCCGACGAGGCGCACCTCGCCGCGATCACGGCACACGGGCCGGTCGGGCATGTGCTCATCACGCACGGCCACCCGGACCACACCGAGGGCGCCCGGCGGTTGGCCGAGCTGCTCGGCGGGGTGCCCGTGCTCGCCGCGGACGCGGCGCACACCGTCGATGGCGCGCCGCTGACCGCCGGTTCCGCGCCGGAGGTCCCCGGGCTGACCCTGCGGGTCGTCCCCACGCCGGGGCACACCGCCGACTCCGTCTGCTTCGTGGCCGCGCACGGGGACGAGCGGGTGGTGCTCACCGGCGACACCATCCTCGGGCGGGGCACCACCGTGGTCGCGCACCCGGACGGGCACCTCGGGGACTACCTGGCCAGCCTCGAACTGCTCTCCACCTACCGCGACCTGCCGGCGCTGCCCGGGCACGGCCCGGCGCTCGCCGACTGCGGCGCGGCGGCCGACTTCTACCTGGCCCACCGGCGGGCCCGGCTCGACCAGGTCCGGGCGGCGGTCGCCGCCGGCGCCGGCACACCCGCCGAGGTGGTCGCGACGGTGTACGCCGACGTGGACCGGTCGCTCTGGTGGGCCGCCGAGTGGTCGGTACGCGCCCAGCTGGAGTACCTCGGGGTCGAGATCCGGGAATCCGGGACGGGGGACCCGGAGTTGGAGCAGCCGTGACCTGCCCCGTGTGTGGAACCGTCGCCGTACCCGGCGCGCGGTTCTGCCACAACTGCGGCGCGGCGTTGCCCGCCGCCGCGACACTGCCGGCCGCCGAGCGGCGCGTGGTGACCGTGCTCTTCGGCGACCTCTCCGACTTCACCTCCTGGTCCGAGGACCTCGACCCGGAACGGGTCGGCGCCGTCACCGACCGGGTGCTCGCCGCGCTCGCGGGCGCGGTCAAGACCTTCGGCGGGCACGTGGACAAGCTGACCGGCGACGGGATCATGGCGGTGTTCGGCGCGCCGGTGGCGCACGAGGACGACGCCGAGCGGGCGGTCCGCGCGGCGCTCTCCATGCAGCGCGCGGTGCGCCGGGTGCTCGACGACGAGCGCGGCGGTGGCGCGCCGCTCGGCCTGCGGGTCGGTCTGAACACCGGCGACGTGATCGCCGGCATCCAGGCCGCGATCGAGTACACGGTCATCGGTGACACCGTGAACACCGCCGCGCGGCTGGCCGACGCCGCCGCCGTCGGCGCGGTCTACGCCGGCGCCCGCACCGCCGCGGCCACCCGGCACGTCGCCTCCTGGCGGGCGCTGCGACCGCTGCGGCTCAAGGGCAAGCGCGAGCCGGTCGAGGCGTACGAGCTGCTCGGGCTCCTGGACGCGCCCGGCACCCGCTCCGGTCTCGGCGACGAGGCGCCGTTCGTGGGCCGGGAGACGGAGATCGGCCGGGTCGCCGGCCGGCTGGCCGAGGTGATCGACCGGAGCGAGCCGCGGGTGCTGCTGATGACCGCCGAGGCGGGGATCGGCAAGTCCCGGTTCGCCGCCGAGGTGGAACGGCTGGCGGCCGGGTACGACGTCGGCGCGGGCCGGTACGCCGCGCACACCGGGGCGCGCGTGCTCTCGGTGCGCTGTGCCGCCTTCGGGGAGCGGCGCCGACTCGCCCCCCTCGCCGACCTGGTCCGGGCCGCGGTGGGCCTGCCCAACGATCCGGCCACGGCGCTGACCCGGCCGGCGGTCGAGGAGCGGCTGCGCCGGCTCGGCCAGCGGGTGGCCCGCGGTGGCGAGCCGGCGCCGATCGCCAGCGACCAGCTCCTCGCCCTGCTCGGCTACGCGGAGCTGCCACCGGGCGCCACCGACCAGAGCGAGTGGAGCGCCGCCCAGCCCCCCGCCGACGCGGAGGCGGTGCCGAACGCGGTCGCCGACCTGCTCAGCGCGCTCGCCGGCGAGGCGCCGCTCGTGGTGATCGTGGACGACCTGCACGACGCCACCGCCGAGACCACCCGCGCGCTGGGCACGACGCTGTCCCGGCTCACCGGCCCGGTGCTGGTGCTGCTGCTCGGTCGTCCCGAGCTGGTGCGTACCGCCGGTGCGATGACCCGGGTGGCCGACGCCGAGGTGCACGTGCTGCCGCCGCTGCGCGGCGCCGACGCCGCCCGGCTGCTGACCAGCTACCTCGGCGGCGGCAGGCTGCCGCAGGCCGACGCCGACCGCCTGCTCGCCACCGCGCAGGGCAACCCGTTCTACCTGGCCGAGTTGGTCACCCTGCTGATGGAGCGGGGCGCGCTCACCCAGGTGGGGGACCGGAGCGGGTCCTCCGGCGCCACCTGGCGGCTGGTGCCCGGATCGTTGGGCAGCCGGCTGCTCTCCCGTGACCTCGCGGCCGTGCTGGCGGCCCGCATCGACGCGCTCCCGCCGGACGCCCGGTCGGTGCTGCGGGACGCCGCGGTCGTCGGGGACACCGTGCCGACGGGCGCCCTGGAGGCGCTGCGCGAACAGCGGGCCGGGCGGGACGGGCGACCTGCCGCAGTGGTCACCGTCGAGTTCGAACGGGCCGTCGACGAACTCCTGCAACGGCGCATGCTGCACCGGACCCGCACCGGATACGCGTTCGCCACCCCGCTGATGCGCGAAGCCGCGTACTCCGGGGTGAGCAAGGCCGAACTGGCCGAGCGGCACGCCGCGCTGGCCCGCTGGGCGGCGCCCGGGGCGGCCGGGGACGACCCCGTCGCCGCGCCGGGCGGCACCTTCACCGACGTCGACCGGGACGAGTTCGTCGCGAGCCACGCCGAACGGGCCGCCGCGCTCGCCGACGCCGTGAACCTGCGTCCGGACGCGCCCGCCCGAGCGGTGGTCCCGCTCGCGGTCGCGGCGCTCGGCCGGGCCGCCCGTCGCGCGCTCGCCGCCGGCGAGCCGGCCCTGGCCGTCGAGCACGCCGAGCGCGCCGCCGACCTGGCCCGGGACGGTGTACCGGCCGCCGACCAGGTGGTGCACGCCCGCGCCCTGCTCCAGATCGGGCGGGTCGCCGACGCGCTCGCCTCGGCGGAGAAGATCGCCGCCAACGCGGGGGACGAGGCCACCCGGGGCAGCGCCCTGCTGCTGGCCGGGCAGGCCCACCAGACCCTCGGCGACCAGGCCCGGGCGGTCGCCGCCTGGCAGGAGGCCCTCCAGGTGGCCACCGCGGGCGACCTGCCCACGCTGCGGGCCTCGGCGATGCGCCGGCTCGGCATGGCCGACTTCGTGTCCGGCCGGCTGAGCCAGGCGAGTAGCCGGCTGGCGGCCGCGTACCAGGTGAGCCTCGCCGCGAAGGACCGGCGCGGGCAGGCCTGGTCGTTGCAGAACCTGGCCTGGGTGACCACCACGCGGGGCGACTTCGCGGGCACCGACGCGGTGCTGGGCCGCGCCGCCCGGCTCTTCGCCGAGCTGAAGGACCCGTACGGGCGGGCCTGGCTGCGCGGCACCACGGCGTTCGCCCGGCTGTTGGCCGGCCGGCTGCGCGAGGCGTGCCGGCTGGCACGGGTGTTCCTGCCCTTCGGGGAGCGGGTCGGCGAGGCGTGGGCGGTCGGCACGCTGCGCGCCGTCGAGGCGTTCGCGACCGCCGAGCTGGGCGAGCTGGCCGAGGCGGACCGGGGTGCCCGGCGCGCGTACCGGGAGTTCGCCGCCGCCTCCGACGAGTGGGGCTGCGGGTTCGCGCTGGTGGTGCGGGGTGTGGTGGCACGCGGGCTGGGCGAGCCGGAGCACGCCGCGGACCTGCTCACCGACGCGCTGTCGTACGCGGACCGCACGGCCCACCCCCTGCTGACCGGGATGGCCGGCACGCTGCGCGGCTTCGTGGCACTGGACATGGGGGACATCGCCGCGGCCGAGCGCGACGCGCGGGCCGTGCTGACCACCGTGGAGCCGCACAACCCGCAGGCGCCCGCGCAGGTCGCGCCCCGGGTGCTGCTGGCCACCGCACGACTGGCCGCCGGCGATTCGGCGACCGCCGTGGGGTTGCTCGCTCCGGTGGCCACCGCCGCCGGTCACACGCCCTCGCTGCTCTTCTCCCGCCGGCAGACGATGGCCCGGTACGCCTCGGCGCTGCTCGCCCACGGGCAGCGGGAGCAGGCGCTGGACTGGGCCCGGCGGGCCGTCGCGGCACCGGCCGAGGACGTCCGCAGCCAGGTGATCGGGGCCAGCGTGCTCGCCGAGGCGCTGGCCGCCTGCGGCCGCCACGCCGACGCGCTCGCCGCCGCCGAGGAGGCGGTCCGCCTGGCGTACGCCACCGAGCAGCGCAGCGAGCGACACGGCGCCGAGGCGCTGCGGGCCCGCCTCGCCGGCGCCTGAGCGCCCGGCACACTGTCGGCGCGGTGCCCTGCCGACGCGTGGGTGTCACCGGCGTCCCGCCGTCGTGTCGGTGCCCTTCCTCCCGGGCGTCGGCGCCTTGCCGCCTCGCTCGGGGAGGACGGTGCGGGCGGGGTGTTCCGCCGGTTTCGGTGATGTGCCCGAAGCGGGTCAGCGGCTAGCGTGTCAGGTCCACGCGGCGGTCCACTGTGGCGGCCGTACCGGCTTGGGGAGGGCCGTCATGAGGCTGCCGCGTTCGGTTGCCGGCTGGACGATCGCGGTGTTCGGCGTGCTGGCGTTGGTCATGGGCGCGGTCGGGCTGCTCTGGCCGGAGGCGATGCTGCGGTCGCTCGGCTTCGAGCTGCCGCAGACCCGGGCGCCCGGTGACCACACCGGCACCTTCCTGATGGCGTCCTCGATGGCCTCGTTCAACATGGGCGTCTACTACCTGCTCGCCACGGCGACCGAATGGCGTGCCTTCTACCGGTTCACCGTGCTGTTCCGGCTTGTCACGTTCACCGTGTTCAGCATCGCCGTGCTGGCGGACATCGCCCCGGGGCGGTTCTTCGGGGTGGCCGCCTGGGAGGGCGTCGGCGCCCTGGCGACCGCCGCCGGGCTCTGGTGGGACGCCCGCCGGGCGGCCGGCGCCGAGGTGGCCGGGGGCGTCGGCGGCGCGGCGGATCCGAGTGGCGGCGGCCGGCCCGACCCGGCCGGCGATGTGCCCGCGGTCGATGCGGCCCGCTGAGCTGTCCGTCGGGTTGGGTATTTTCGAGCTGTGACCGACACCCCGTCCGGCAGCCTGCCGGTACCCATCGTGCCCGGTCTGACTGATTTGCGGGTGTTTGCCCGGGGCGGATACGCCACCGTCTACCGGGCCACCCAGATCTCGGTGGGCCGTGAGGTCGCCGTCAAGGTGGAGAACCGCACCCTCGACAGCGAACGTGACCAGGCCCGGTTCCTGCGCGAGGCGCGGGCGGCCGGCCGGATGTCGTCCCACCCCCACGTGGTCGACCTCTTCGACGTCGGGGTCACCGTCGACCAGCACCCCTACCTGATCATGGAGCTCTGCGACGGGTCGTACGCGGAGCGGATGCGCACCTCCCCGCTGGGCGCGGCCGAGGCGCGCGATCTCGGCATCAAGATCGCCGACGCGCTCGCCCACTCACACGCGGCCGGCGTGCTGCACCGCGACGTGAAGCCGGCGAACATCCTCTTCTCGCACTTCAACCCGGCGGTCCTGGCCGACTTCGGGCTCGCCGTGCTGGCCGAGGTCCGCGACCCGACCGTCACGCTCGAGGTGCTGACCCCGGCCTACGCGCCGCCGGAGATGTTCAACCACAGCCCGCCGTCCCCGGCGGTGGACGTCTACGCGCTCTGCGCGACCCTCTACGCGGTGATGCACGGCCGCCCGCCGCGCTGGCAGTCCGAGCGCAACCCGAGTCTGGTCACCGTGCTGGAGATGTTCAACCAGCCGATCCCCGGGCTGCCCGGGATCCCGGACGAGCTGATCGACGTGCTGCGGGCCGGGATGGCGAACGACCCCGGTGAGCGACCCTCCGCCGCCGAACTGCTCGGGATGCTCGCCGCGCTGCCCATCGAACCGGCCGCCGCGCCGATCAGCGGAGCGCCGGTGCTGGGGATGGGCATCCCGGCCAGTGGTGGTCCCACCACCTCCGGCCCGTACGCCGCCGGCCGCTCGGCGCAGCCGCTGCCCCGGCCGCCGGCCGAGGAGGCCCATCCCACGCTCCCCGCACCCGCCCCCGGCGGGGGCCGGCGCTGGCGCCGCCGCTGGTTCCTCGGAGGCGCCGGGGTGCTCGCCCTGGCCGGTTCGGCGGCCGCCGGAGCCTGGGTGGCCCAGGGGCCCCCGACGCCCGGCCCGTCGTCGTCGGTGAGCCAGGTCGCCGGGGCCGCCCGGGGCAAACTGCCCGGGTGCGCCGACCCGGCCGCGGAGGCGGCGCTGCCCGACGGCGCCCGCTGCGCCCCCGAGCTGGAGTGCTTCGGGCCGGTGCGGGTGCGCGGGACGCGGGCCGAGGCGACCCGGGTGTCCTGCGAGGGCCCACACACCTGGGAGACGTACGCGGAGGGCGTGCTGCCGGTCGCCCTCGTCGGCGCCGACTACCCCGCGGTGAGCGCCGACGCGACGGTGCGGCGGGTGTGCAGCCCGACCACGTTCCGGCTGACCAGCCGGATCGACCCGGCCGACGGCTGGCGCCTGGAGGTGCTGCCCCCGGTGGAGGGCAGCGTCGACCGGACGTTCCGGTGCCTGGCCGGTCGCGGAGTCGACGCGCTGCGGAGCCCGACGCTCGTCGGCCACTGACGCCGACGTTCAGACCTGCCGGCCTCGACGCTCAGGCCCTCTCGCGCCGACGCTCGGACTCGCTGGCGCCGACGCTCAGGATCCGCCGAGCCCGCGGCGCCGCTCGCGGACCGCGCGCAGCGTGTCCCGGCTGTCCAGTGCCTCCAGGGTGTCCGCGTCGATGCCGAGCGGCTGGGGCAGCGGCGGCACGGGCGTGGGCGACATCTCCGCCTCCGCCCGCCCGTCCGGCTGTCGCGCGGCGGTCACCGACACCCCGGCGACGATGGCGAGCAGGACGCAGAGCAGGGCCAGCACCACGCCGAGGAAGTCCTGCCGGCGCCAGACGACGAGCGTCACCAGCAGGGAGAGCGCGGCGACCGCCGCGACGACCGCCACCGTTCGCGCGTCGGACCTGGTCAACCGGTTCACCCGTCCAGCATGTCGGTGGTGTGGCCGCTGTCAACCGCCGGCCCGTCCGGGTGCAGCGTCAGCATCGGCGAAAACATTACATGCGGACGTCGAATGCCGCCTTTGTGGGCGTTTCGTGGGCCGCATCCATCGCCTACGATCCCTAGAGTGACTGGGGCCGAGCGCCGTCTCGGCAGTGTCCCTGTCGTCCACCGGAAGGCGTCCACATGCCACGACGAACCCGGTCCCTGGCCGCAGCAGGAATCATCGGCACCCTCCTGGCCGGGGCGGCGGTCCAACCCGCCGCCGCCGCACCGACCACGACCGGCTGGGGGCGACCCGTCGTCACCGACCGCACCAGCCCCGCCGAGGCGCGCCGGGTCGACCGCGTCCCCACGCCGGAGCTCGACTGGTACGCCTGCTACGACTACGCCGAGTGCGCCACTGTCCGCCTACCGCTCGACTACGACAAGCCCCGCGGCGCCACCACCGAGGTGGCCCTGCTGCGGGTGAAGGCCCGCGACCAGCAGCGCCGGATCGGCAGCCTCTTCGTCAATCCGGGCGGGCCCGGCGGCTCCGGCACCAGCATGGCGCTCGCCGCCCCCTACTTCCTCAGCGACGAGGTGCTCGACCGGTTCGACGTCGTCGGTGTGGACCCGCGCGGCGTGTCGAGCAGCGAGCAGGTGCGCTGCTTCGCCTCGGTGAAGGACCAGACCCGTGCCTACGCGGGGCTGAACGTCGCCTTCCCCTGGACGAAGGCCGAGGAGAAGGCGTACGTGGCCTCGTCGAAGGCCGTCGGTCGGGGCTGCTCGACGACGGGGCGCCCGCTCAGCGGCGCGATGTCGACCGCCGAGGTCGCCCGCGACATGGACGTGCTGCGCCGGGCCGTCGGCGACCGGAAGCTCACCTACCTGGGCTTCAGCTACGGCAGCGCGCTCGGGCAGTACTACGCCAACATGTTCCCCGACCGGTTCCGCGCGCTGGTGATCGACGGCGTGCTCGACCCGCACGCGTGGGTGGGCAAGGGCAAGGCCCGCGACCTGCTCCAGGAGGACCGGCTGCGCAGCGCACAGGGGGCGTACCGGGCCCTGCGGGAGATGCTCGGGCGGTGCGACGACGCGGGGCCGGCGGCCTGCCCGATCGCCGGTGCGGCGGCCGGGACGTTCGAGCTGGTGGCGAAGCGGCTGCGGGCCGCGCCGCTGGTGATCGAGGATCCGGACCTGGGCTCGTTGCGGGTCACCTACGCGGACTTCGTCTCCGCCACCCTCGGCGGGCTCTACGACCCGTACGGCTATCAGCAGGTCGTCGGCCTGACCGCCGAGCTGCTGGTGCTCACCGACCCGGCGGCGGCCGTCCCGGCGCGGGAACGGGCGCGAGCGGCGGTCGTCCGGCTCGCCGGTGAGGCGCGTCAACAGGCCCGCCGGTTCGACTTCCCGTACGACAACAGCCTGGAGACCTTCCTGGGGGTGGACTGCACCGACGGCAACCACCCGAAGGACGCCGCCTCCTGGCCGGCTCGGGCCGCCCGCGCGGACGAGCGTGACCCGTACTTCGGCCGGGCCTGGGCGTGGGCGACCTCGCCGTGCGCACGGAGCACCTGGACCGTGCGGGACGAGGACGCGTACACCGGTCCCTTCGACCGGCGCACGGCCGCGCCGGTGCTCGTGGTGGGCAACTACTGGGACCCGGCTACCAACTACCGGGGCGCGGTGAGCGCGGCCGGGCTGCTGCCGAACAGCCGGCTGCTCAGCAGCGACAACTGGGGGCACACCGCCTACGGCACGTCGGCCTGTGCGACCGGCGCGATCGACGCCTACCTGCTGCGCGGCACGCTGCCGGCGAAGGGCACGGTCTGCACGGGCGACGTCCAGCCCTTCGCCCCCGAGGCGGCGGGCGCGCGGGCGGCCGACCGGGCGGAGGCCGCGAAGCGCACCCTCGCGGACCAGGGCGCACCGCGCCGCGGCGAGCCCAAGCGGCTGCCCCCGGTGGTGGCGCCGCTGCCCGCGGTGGGCGCGCTGACCGTCCGCTGAGGACCCCGGGGTACGGCGGGCGATCGGGCGCCTGCCGTACCCCGGCTCGGCGGCCACCGGAAATGGACGCCTGTCGCTACGCTCGGTGTCCCGCAGGCTGTACGTGTCAGCGAGGTCGCCGATGAACGAACCGTCCACCCGGTCCCGGGTTCGTGCGGTAGCCACCACCCTCGCCGTGGCGATGACCCTCACCCTCGCCGCGGCCGCCGGCTGTGACAGTCGGCAGGAGCCGGAGCTCCCGTCGGTGCAGGAGAAGCTCCGCGAGTCGCACATCTACGGGCAGTCGAAGCTGCGGATCGGCGTGGCGACCAACGAGCCCCTGATGGGCGAGCTGCGCGACGGGGTGCACAGCGGCTTCGACGTGGAGATCGCCCGCTACATCGCCGCCTCCCTCGGCTACGAGGGGGAGCAGCGGCTCGAGTTCGTCCCGGTCTCGACGGAGGACCGCATTCCCGCGCTCCAGGGCGGCACGGTCGACCTGGTCGTCTCCAGCTTCTCCATCACCGAGGAGCGCAAGAAGTTGGTGAGCTTCGCCGGGCCCTACTTCGTCACCACCCAGGAGGTGATGGTGCCGATCCGGCTCAAGGACAAGGTCCGCACCATCGAGGACCTGCGCGATCCGGCCTACAAGGTCTGCACCAGCGGAGGCTCGACCACCGAGGCGGAGCTGGAGAAGCACCAGGTCCGGACGTTCGTGGTGAAGGACGTCGGCGACTGCGTGGCGGGTATCCGCGCCGGCCGCTACGACGCCGTCAGCTCCGACGAGACGATGCTCGCCGGCTTCCGGTCCCAGTACCCCACCGAGTTCGAGATCGTCGACATGCCGTTCGGCACGAGTGAACTGATCGGCGTGGGCGTGCCGATCGGCGATCCGGCCCTGCGCGACCTGGTCGCGTTCTTCCTCGACAAGAGCTACCAGCTGGAGCGGGCGGGGCGGGCCAGCCCGTGGCAGACCGCCTACAACCGGACGCTCGGCCCGTGGCTGCGGGCGGAGAAACGGCAACCGCAGCCGCTGGAGGTGCCGAAGCTTGTCGACTTCGACGACAAGGCACCCCGGTGACCAGCGCGGCGGCGGCCACCACTCCCGGCGGTGCCCCCGGCGCGGACGGATCCGGGCCCCCGTCGGGCGGCGTCCCGCCGACGAGCCTCGGCGCCGAGGCGGGCGGTGGACCGCAGCAGGCCGCGTCAGCTACCGAGCAATCCGACTCGGTGCCCGTCAGCGAGCCGGCGGCCTGGTACGACCGCACCTGGCCGCGCGTCGACCGGCCGGACAAGGCGGAGCGCCAGGCGCGGGCCAGCCAGTCGTTCTGGACCGCGGTGGTCGGTGTGCCGGCCGTCTTCTCGGTGCTGCGGCTCGGCGTCGAGGCCGGCGGGGAGCTCCAGACCACGTTGCTGCTGGTGGCGAACGTCGGCCCGGTCAACCTGCTCGCCGGCTTCCTCACCACCGCGGCCCGACTGCTCTCCACCGCGCTGGTCGCCGTCTTCGCGTTGGGTGCGGTGCTGGGGGCCAGCGTGGACCGGCTGCCGCCGGGCACCCGACGCCGTCCGCTCTTCGCCCGCTGGGCGGAGATCACGCCCACCTGGTTGGTGCTGGCGAGCTTCCTGCTCGCCCTGGTCACCTGGCCGCTGCTCTACCTGCCGCTGCTCGTCCCGGCGTTCGTGGCCGCCTTCCAGCTCACCCCCGAGCAGCTGCACGAGCGGGTCGGTGCGCGGCTGCTGCTGATCGGGGTGCTGCTCGCCGCGTACGCCTGGCTGTTGCTGCCGACCCTGCTCGACGCCGCACGACAGCGCGAGCTGCTGGCACTGGCGCTGTTCGCCGTGCCGCCGCTGCTCGCGTTGGGCATCTCCGGGCCGCTGCCGGGCGCGGTGATCCGCCCCCTCGCCTCGGTGACGGAGGTGGCCGTGCTGGTCATGCTGATCTGGGCCTCCGTGCCGGTGATCAGCACTCCGGTGCTCCCGCTGACCGTCACCACCGTGGGGCCGCAGGACGGGCCGACCGTTGACGTACGGGGGCACGTGGTGACCACCGACGACGCGAACATGGTGATCCTCCAGGAGCGGGGCGGCGTGCGCTACGTGCCGGTCGACCAGGTACGCGCGCAGGTGCTCTGCCCGAGCGAGGAGGAGCTGCCCCGGCACCGGCTGCGGATCCACGACTTCCACGTGGAGGACTCCCTGATGGAAGGCCTGGGCCGGCGCGTACGCCCCGTGCACCGCATCGACGCCGCCTGCCGGGCGGTCGGCTGACCGCTCAGTACGACTTCTCCTGACCGAGGACGTGCTGGGCCACGAAGTTCAGAATCATCTCCCGGCTGACCGGGGCGATCCGCCCGGCCCGGACGGCGCCGAGCAGGGTCGCCACCCCGTACTCCGTGGTCATCCCGGCCCCGCCGTGCACCTGCACCGCCGTGTCCACGGCCAGCGCGGCGGCCTCACCGGCGGCGTACTTCGCCATGTTGGCGGCCATCCCGGCCTCCAGGTCGCGCCCCGCGTCGTAGAGGGTGGCCGCCTTGTAGATCATCAGTCGGGCCAGCTCGACCTGCACCGAGGCGTGGGCCAGCGGGTGCGACACACCCTGGTGCGCGCCGATGCTCCGGCCGCCCCACACCTTCCGGGTCGCGGTGTACTCCGACGCCCGCTCGATCGCGTACCGGCCGCTGCCCGCGCCCATCGCGGCCACCGTGATCCGCTCCGGGTTCAGCCCCGCGAACAGGGCCGGCAGGCCGGCGTCCACCGACTCGCCCACGAGCGCGTCGGCGGGCAGCCGGACGTCGTCGAGGTAGAGCAGGAACTGGTTCTCCGGGGAGACGATCTCCATGTCCAGCTTGGACCACGTCAACCCGGGGGCGTCGGTCGGTACGACGAAGAGCGCCGGCTTCAGCTTGCCGGTCGTGGCGTCCTCCGTCCGGGCGACCACGAGCACGTACCGGGCCTCGTCGACGCCCGAGATGAAGCACTTGCGGCCGGAGAGCAGCCAGTCGTCGCCGTCGCGGCGGGCCACCGTGCCGAGCCGGTGGAAGTTGGAGCCCGCCTCGGGCTCGGTGATGGCGAAGACCACCTGCAGGGAGCCGTCGGCGAAGCCGGGCAGGAACCGCTTGCGCTGCGCCTCGGTGCCGTGCCGGTTGATCACGGTGGCCGCGATGGCGGGGGAGACCACGAGCAGCAGGAGCGGGCAGCCCGCCGCGGCCAGCTCCTCGCAGACGATCGCCAGCTCGGTGATGCCGCCGCCCCCGCCGCCGTACTCGGTGGGGATGTTGACCCCGAGGTAGCCGAGCCGACCCGCCTCCGCCCACAGCTCGGTGGTGTGCTCGCCGGCCTTCGCCTTCGTCACGAAGTACTGGTGCCCGTACCGCCGGCCCAACGCCCGTACGGCATCCCGGAGCTGCTGCTGCTCGTCGGTGAGGTCGAAGTTCATGACGCGTCCTCCAGGGGGTTGACCACGGCCAGGACGGCGCCGGTGTCCACCTGGGCGCCGGCCGGCACCGGCAGCTCGGCGACCACGCCGTCGATCGGGGCGAGCACCGGATGTTCCAGCTTCATCGCCTCCAGGGTGAGCAGCACGTCCCCCGCGGCGACCCGCTGACCGGTCCCGACGTGCAGGCGGCTCACCGTGCCGGGCAGCGGCGCGACCAGCGAACCGGCGGCCAGGTCGGCGGCCGGTTCCGGGAAGCGCGGCAGCTCCGTGAAGGAGACGGCGCCGTCGGGCCCGTCCACGTGCACCGCCGAGCCCACCCGGTGGACCCGGTAGGTCTCCCGGACGCCCGCGACGTCCAGCACCACCCGCTCGGCGGCCACCGACACGAGGGTCACGTCGCCGGCCGCCGTCGCGTCGCCGGCTGACGCGGCCTCGCCGGCCGGTCGTACCGACCAGTGCGCGAGCCCGCCCGCCCGGTCCAGGCGGTAGCGCACCTCGACCTCCCCGTCGGCGCCGGAGAACCGGGTGACCTGCGGGAACGCGGGCACGTTCCGCCACCCCGACGGCAGCCCGCCGAGCACCGGGGCGTCCGCCCGCCGCGCGGCGGCCGAGGCCAGTGCCGCCGCCAGGGCGTACGACGGCGTCCGCCCGGCCGGCACCAGCGGGACGAAGACCTCGGGATGGCGGTCGAGGAAGCCGGTGTCGATCTCGACGGCGCCGAACTCGGGACTGCGCAGCACCCGGACCAGCAGGTCCCGGGTCGTCGGCACCCCGTGCAGCGCGGCCCGGGACAGCGCTCCGGCCAGCGCGCGGGCCGCCTCCGCACGGGTCGGCGCCCAGGCGATCAGCTTGGCGAGCATCGAGTCGTAGTGGACGCTGACCGTCGAGCCGTCCACCACGCCGGAGTCGAGCCGCAGCCCGGCCCGGGCGAGGCCGTCGAACTCGCGGTCCACACCGGGGACGGCGAAGCGGTGCAGGACCCCGGTCGCGGGGCGGAAGCCCTCGGTCGGGTCCTCGGCGCAGAGCCGCACCTCGATCGCGTGGCCCCGCGTCCTCGGCGTCACCGCCTCCTCCGGCAGCGGCTCGCCCTCGGCGACGAGCAGCTGCAGCCGGACCAGGTCCAGCCCCGTGCACAGCTCGGTGACCGGGTGCTCCACCTGGAGCCGGGTGTTCATCTCCAGGAAGTAGATCTCCCCGTCGGGCGCGAGCAGGAACTCGACGGTGCCGGCGCCCACGTAGTCGACGGCCCGGCCGGCCGCGACCGCGGCCTCGTGCAGCCGCTCCCGCACCTCCGGCGGGACCACCGCCGGCGCCTCCTCGACGATCTTCTGGTGCCGCCGCTGGATCGAGCAATCCCGCACCCCGAGCGCGGCCACCGTGCCGTGGCGGTCGCCGAGGATCTGCACCTCGACGTGCCGGCCGCGCTCGACGTACCGCTCGACGAAGACCGTGCCGTCACCGAACGCCGCGGCCGCCTCGCGCCGTGCGGACGCGACCGCCTCGGCGAGCCCCGCCGCGTCGCGGACGACGCGCATGCCCCGGCCACCGCCCCCCACGGCCGCCTTGACCAGCACCGGGAAATCGGTGATCGGGTCGCCGTCGGTCCAGGTGGGCAGCATCGGCACGCCCGCGTCGGCGAGCAGGGCCTTCGCGGCCACCTTGTCGCCCATCGCGGCGATCGCCTTGGCCGACGGCCCGATCCAGGTGAGCCCCGCGTCGACCACCCGCGCCGCGAACTCGGCGTTCTCGGCGAGGAAGCCGTAGCCCGGGTGCACGGCGTCCGCACCCGTGCGGCGGGCCGCGTCCAGGATGCGGTCGATGCGCAGGTACGTCTCGGCGGGACTGTTGCCGGGCAGCCGTACCGCGTGGTCGGCCTCGTCGACGTGCGGCGCGTCGGCGTCCGCGTCGGAGTGCACGGCCACCGTCTCGACGCCCAGCCGGCGGCAGGTGGCGATGACGCGGCGGGCGATCTCGCCCCGGTTGGCGACCAGCAGTCGAGTGATCATGAGTGCGCTCCGCTACCTACATCCGGAAGACGCCGAAGCCGTCGGCGCCCTTCACCGGTGCGTTGTGGATGGCCGACAGGCAGAGGCCGAGGACGGTACGGGTGTCGCGGGGGTCGATGACCCCGTCGTCGTAGAGGCGGCCCGAGAGGAAGAGCGCCCCGGACTGGGACTCGATCTGCTGCTCGACCATCGCCCGCATCGCGGCGTCGGACTCCTCGTCGTACTCGCGGCCCCGGGCGGCGGCGGCCTGCCGGGCCACGATCGAGAGCACCCCGGCCAGCTGGGCCGGGCCCATCACCGCCGACTTCGCGTTCGGCCAGGTGAAGAGGAACCTCGGCTCGTACGCCCGCCCGCACATGCCGTAGTTGCCCGCACCGTAGGAGGCACCGAGGTTCACCGTCACGTGCGGCACCGTCGAGTTCGACACCGCGTTGATCATGAGGGCGCCGTGCTTGATGATGCCGCGCTGCTCGTACTCCGTGCCGACCATGTAGCCGGTGGTGTTCTGTAGGAAGACCAACGGTGTGTCCGTGACGTTGGCGAGCTGGATGAACTGCGCCGCCTTCTGCGCCTCCTCGCTGAACAGCACGCCCCGGGCGTTGGCCAGCACCCCGACCGGATATCCGTGCAGCTCACCCCAGCCGGTGACCAGCGCACCGCCGTAGCCCGGCTTGAACTCGTCGAACTCGCTGCCGTCCAGCACCCGGGCCAGCACCTCGCGCGGGTCGAACGGCACCTTCAGGTCCGCGCTGGCGATGCCGAGCAGCTCCTCCTGGTCGTACCTGGGCGGCCGTGGGGCCGGGTTCCGCGGCGGCGGGCCCTGCTTGCGCCAGTTCAACCGGCGTACGCAGCGGCGGGCCAGCCGGATGCCGTCCCGCTCGTCCTCGGCGAGGAAGTCGGCGAGGCCGGACCGCGTGGCGTGCATCGTCGCCCCGCCGAGGGACTCGTCGTCGGTGACCTCACCGGTCGCCATCTTCACCAGCGGCGGCCCGGCCAGGTAGACCTGGGACCGGTCGCGGATCATGATCACCTGGTCGGACATCCCCGGCACGTACGCCCCGCCGGCGGTGGCGTTGCCGAACACCACGCTGACCGTGGGGATCCGCGCCGCGGAGAGCCGGGTCAGGTCGCGGAACACCCGCCCGCCCGGGATGAAGATCTCCGCCTGGGTGGGCAGGTCGGCACCGGCCGACTCGACCAGGTTGACCATCGGCAGCCGGTTGGCCAGCGCGATCTCGCCGGCCCGCTGCGTCTTCCGCAACGACCACGGGTTCACGGCTCCGCCGCGCACCGTCGGGTCGTTCGCGACGACCAGGCACTCCACGCCCTCCACCACGCCGATGCCGGTCACCACGCTCGCCCCGACCGGGAAGTCCGTGCCGTAGGCCGCGACCGGCGACAGCTCCAGGAACGGGCTGTCCGGGTCGAGGAGCAGCTCGATCCGCTCGCGGGGGAGCAGCTTGCCCCGGGCGTGGTGGCGGGCCACGTACTTCTCGCCGCCTCCGGCCCGCGCCTGGTCCAGCGCCGTGTCCAGCTCGGCCAGCCGCTCCAGCAGGGCCGCGCGGTTCTCCTCGAAGGCCGGCGAGGACGGGTCGATCGCGCTGCTCAGTACGGTCACAGCCCCATGCCCTTCGCGATGATCTCGTTCATGATCTCGGTGGTGCCGCCACCGATGCCGAGGATCCGGGCGTCCCGGTAGTGCCGCTCCACCTCGGCGTCGCGCAGGTACCCGAAGCCGCCGTGCAGCTGGAGTGCCCGGTCCACCACCTCGGCGCACGCCGCGACCGCCACGTTCTTGGCCATCGCGACCTCGGTGACCACCGGCTCTCCGGCGGCCACCCGCGCCGCCACCTCGTGCACGTACGCGCGGGCGGCCTCGGCGCGCGTGTGCATCTCGGCCAGCCGGTGCCGGACGAGTTGCCGGCTGACCAGCGGGCGGCCGAAGGTCGATCGGTCCCGGCACCAGTGCACCGCCAGGTCGACGCAGCGCTGCGCGATGGCGTACGCCTGCGTGGCGAGCGAGAGCCGTTCGGCGGCGAAGTGCTGCATGATCGCAAGGAAGGCGGTGTTCTCCTCGCCGATCCGGTTCGCCACCGGCACCCGCACGTCCACGAAGGACAGCTCGGCGGTGTCCGAGCAGTGCCAACCGAGCTTCTCCAGGCGGCGGCCGACGGTGAAGCCGGGCGTCCCCTTGTCGATCACCAGCAGGCTCAGCGAGCCGGAGCCGGGGAAGTCGGTGCAGACCGCGGTGGTCACGAAGTCCGCCCGGATCCCGCTGGTGATGTACGTCTTCGATCCGTTGACCACGTAGTGGTCCCCCTCGCGGCGGGCCCACGTGCGGATGGCGGCGACGTCGGAGCCGCCGTCCGGCTCGCTGATCGCCAACGCGCCGATCATCGTCCCGGCGAGGGTCGGGCGGACGTAGCGCTCGACCAGCGGGTCGGTGGCGGCGCCCGGGTCGGCGGGGAGGCGACCGCCCAGGGTCCCGCCGCTGCGCGCCCCGGCGGCCGAGACCATGTGCGGCAGCGCTATGCCGTGGGTGAAGAGCGCGGCCACCAGCCCCGACGAGCCACCGGCCCGGATGATCTCCTCGGTCACGATGACCGAGTCGAGCAGGTCCCCACCGCTGCCGCCGACGGACTCGGGGAATCCGATGCCGAGCAGGCCGAGCTTCGCGGCGGTGGCGTGCAGCTCCCGCGGGACCTCGCCGGCCCGCTCCCAGTCGTCCAGGTGCGGCAGCACCTCCCGCGTGACGAACGCCCGCGTCAGCTCCCGCAGCTGGCGCCGCTCCGGTGTCTCCACGATGGTCACCGCGCCACCTCCGCGGGCAGGTCGACGATCCGGGCGCGGAGCAGCTCACCGAGCGCCTTGGCCTGCGGGTCGAACCGGGTCGACCCGGCCACCCCGGGGCCGAGCAGCCCCTCGACGACGAAGTTGACGGCGCGCAGGTTCGGCAGTTCGTACCGCCGTACGGTCAGCGGCGCCGTCTCCGGCAGCAGCTCGGCGAGGCGTGCCACGGTCAGCCAGCCGCGCAGCCAGTCGTAGCCGGCGTCGCTGCGGGCCCAGACGCCCAGGTTGGCGTCGCCGCCCTTGTCGCCGGAGCGGGCGCCGACCAGCTCGCCGAGCGGCCCGCGGCGGGTCGGCCCGCTGCTGCCCGGACCGGGCGGTGACAGGTCGACCGGCTGGTCCGGCACCACCGGCACGGTCCGCGACGGCGGGGCGATCGGCACCCGTTCGCCCGACGGCAGCACGGCGACGTGCGCCACCGCGTCCTGCGGCACGGCGTCCGCCCTGAACTCCCCGTACGGCGTCGCGTCGCCGGGCGGTGTGGTCAGCGTGCAGCCGGGATAGGAGGCGAGGGCCAGCTCCACGGCGGCCGACGAGAAGGCCCGTCCGGCCCGTCCCTTGTCGCCGTCGCGCAGGTGTACGTGCAGCAGCGCGCTCGCCGTCTCGGTGTCGCCCGAGTCGGGGTGGTCGGTGCGGGCCAGCGTGAACTCCAGCCCGGCCGGGCCCACCGCGTCCGCCAACTGGGCGCGGACGAGGGCCGCCTTCGCCGGGATGTCCAGCCCACAGAGGACGAACGTCATCGAGTTGCGGAAGCCACCCAGGTTGTTCACGCCGACCTTCAGGGTGCCGGGCGGCGGGGTTCCCCGCGCGCCGCTGACCCGTACCCGGTCCGGCCCGTCGGGGTGCAGGGCCACCGTGTCCAGCCGGGTCACCACGTCCGGCCCGAGGTACGCCGGCCCACCCACCTCGTACAGCAGTTGCGCCGTGACGGTCTCGACGGTCACCGCGCCGCCGGTCCCCAAATGCTTGGTGATGACGCTCGATCCGTCCGGGTGCACCTCGGCGATCGGGAAGCCGGGGCGGCGGCCGCCGTCGGGCAGTTCGGTGAAGAAGCTGTAGTTGCCGCCGGTGACCTGCGCGCCGCACTCGATGAGGTGCCCGGCCACGGTGGCGCCGGCGAGCGCGTCGAGGTCGTCGCGCGTCCAGCCGTACCGCGCGATCGCCGGCCCCACCACCAGCGAGGCGTCGGTGACCCGGCCGGTGACGACCACGTCCGCCCCGCCGTCGAGGCAGGCGGCGATCCCGAACGCGCCCAGGTACGCGTTCGCGGTGAGCGCGTCCGGCCGGTGCAGCGCGTCGCCCTCGACGTACCCCACCCGGACCGGAAGTCCGAGCCGGTCGGCGAGCGCGTCGATCGCGGTGGCCAGCCCGGCCGGGTTGAGCCCGCCGGCGTTGGCCACCAGCGTGACCCCCCGGTCGAGCGCGGTGCCGAGGCAACCTTCGAGCTGCCGCAGGAAGGTCTTCGCGTAGCCGGTCGCCGGGTCGCGCATCCGGTCCCGGCCGAGGATGAGCATGGTCAGCTCGGCCAGGTAGTCCCCGGTCAGCACGTCCAGCTCACCGCCGTCGAGCATCTCCCGCCAGGCGGTGAAGCGGTCGCCGTAGAAGCCGGAGGCGTTGCCGATGCGGATCACGCCGGCACCTCGCTCGTGCCCGTCCGTGGCGAGCGGCCGGCGCCGGGTGGTCCGGCGAACGCCTGTGCGACGTCCAACCACTCGTCGGCCACCGGTCCGGTGACGGTCAGGGTGAGGTCGGCGCGGTGCCGGCGCTGGGTGACCAGCAGGCAGAAGTCGCGGGCGGGCCCGCTGACCCGGTCGGCGGCGTCCGCCGGACCCCAGCTCCAGGTGTCGCCGTCCGGCGCGGTCAGGTCGACCCGCACGGGCGCCGTCGGGACGGGCCGGCCGTGGGCGGCGAAGCTGTGGCCGAGGGTACGCACACCGAGGTGGGCCACGTGCCGGAGCCGGGCCGTGTCCGGCCGGCGTACGTTGAGCGCGTCGGCCACGTCCTCCCCGTGGGCCCAGGTCTCCATGATCCGCGCGGTGGCCATCGAGGCGGCCGACATCCGGGTGCCGTACCAGGGCAGCTTCTCGCCGGCCGGGAACGCGGCGAGGGCGGCGGAGAGCGACACCCGGCCGGTGCGCCACCGGTCGAGCAGCACGGCCGGCGGGGCGAGGAAATCCTCGGCGCCGTGGTCGACCAGCCGGGCCGGGTCGGGCGCGGAGCTGACCGAGGCGAAGAAGGCGCCGGCGTCGCTCGCGGCGAGCAGCGCCACGTGGTCGGTCCAGGCGAGGTGGGCGATCTGGTGGGCGATGGTCCAGCCCGGTGCCGGGGTGCCCCGGGCCCAGTCGGCGGGAGCCAGCGGGCGTACCAGGGCTTCCAGCGCCTCGGACTCCTCGGCCAGGTCGGCGAGCAGGTCCGTCAGGTCGACCATGGTGCCTCCGGTCTGGTCGTGCCCGCGAGGGCCGGTCAGGGAGTGAGGAGCGTGGTGAGCTGGCGCTTCCAGGTGTTCAGCAGGGCGGTGCGGCGGGCCGAGTCGTCGGTGAGCAGGTTGGCGACGCCGAGGCCGCGGAGCAGGTCCAGGGTGGCCTGGACCGCCTCCCGGACGCCGGGACGCCGCTCGTCGACGCCGAGCAGCGCCACGGTGAGGCGGTGCATCTCCCGGCCGACCCGGGCCTCCAGCGGCACCAGGGCCTTGCGCAACTCCGGGTCGGTGCGGGCGGCGACCCAGAGCTCGAGTGCGGCGCTGAAGAGCGGGCCGGTGAACGCCGCGGCGAGCAGGTCGACCACCCGGTCGAGCCGCTGCGGCCCGGCCGGCAGCCCCTCCGCCTCGGTGCGCAACTCGGCGGCGCGACGCTCGGCAAGGTGGTCGACGGCAGCGGTGACGAGCGCGGCCTTCGTCGGGTAGTGGTGCAGCTGCGCGCCGCGCGACACCCCGGCCCGCGCCGCCACGAGCGTGGTCGTGGTCCCGGCCCACCCGTGCTCGACCAGGCAGTCGACGGTCGCCTCCAAGAGGCGGGCCTGGGTGGCGCGACTGCGTTCCTGTTGAGGGACGCGGGTCGATGCGGCGGACACGGGGACAGCGTGCCGCCCACAAAACAAACAGTCAAGCCTGACTTTTTTCCTGCCCTGGAGGTCGCCCTGGACCCGCAGGTCACCGGGACCGGCCGCTCGACCGGGACCCGCGGGACCCGCGGAGCCCGCGGGACCCGCGGAGCCCGCGGAACCGCGGGGCGCGCGGGGCGCGTCGGGCGTGTCAGGACGCGTCGGGCGCGTCGGCCGCCGCGGCCGCAGACCGCTACCGGCTGGTCTCAACCGGGAACCGCCGGGCGAGTGACAACTCACCCGGCCGGGCTTCCGAGCGGGGATGCGCCACGGCAACCTGTCGAGCTGCCCCATTTCTGGTCCACCTCAGGTCATCCCGCCTGCTCGACCTCTCGTGCCGCCTGCCTGATCCTCTTGCGCCGCCTGCCTGATCCTCTTGCGCCGCCTGCCTGATCCCCTTGGGCCGCCTGCCTGATGGCTTCGTGCCACCTGCCCGGGCACCTTGCGCCGTCCGCCCTGATCCCTTCGTGCCGCCTGCCCGACCTCTCCGCTCCTCGGCGACGGTGGTGGACCTGTTGCGGGGCAGTCAGGGGCGCTCGTGTCGTCCTGCCCCGTTTCTGGGGCAGCTCGACAGCACTGCGACCAGACCCCCGTCCCCGCTCATCCTGAACGTCTGGCCGCCTCCGCCGCCGACGGCGACGAGACCGGAGCCGCTCAGCGTCCGTCGCGTGGGGCGAAGACGGCCAGCGCGTCCGCGTCGCTGTGCCGCGAGCGGAGGTACTCGTCGGCGAACTCGGCGGCCTCCGGGTAGGCCGACTCCGCGGCCACCCGGGCGCAGGCGGCGTCCACGTCGAAATCGGTGCGCCTCAGCTGCACCCCCGGCCCGAGCAGCGCCCAGTACGCGCCGGGACCGCCGTACGGCATGCCGACGCTGCCGGCGTTCACCACCAGGCGCCGGTCGACCAGCCGGGTGAACGGCATGTGGGTGTGCCCGCAGACCACCGTGCGGACCTCCGCCGGGACGTCCGCGAAGACCTCCGCCCAGCGTTGCATCCTCGTGTCGACCAGGACGACCTCCTCGTCGTCCCGAGGGGTGGCGTGGCAGAAGAGCACCGGGCCGAGGCCGTCGATCTCCAGCGTCACCGTGAGGGGCAGCGCCGCCAGCCGGTCCGCCTGGTCGTCGCGGAGCTGGGCGGCGGCCCAGTTCGACACCTCGATCGGGCCGGGGCGACCGGCCCGTGCCTCGACCAGCTCCCGGTCGGCGTTGCCCCGCACCCAGCACGCCCGCTCGCCGAGGTCGGCGAGCAGATCGAGCACCTCGACCGGCTGCGGGCCGGCGGCGATGTCGCCGGTGAGCACGATGAGGTCGGCGGCGGCCACGTCCGGCTCGGCCAGCACGGCCTCCAGTGCGGGCAGTACCCCGTGGATGTCGGACAGGACGGCGACGCGACTCAGCATGGGTCGAGCGTGCCGCTCCCGGTGCGCCGGAAGCCAGGAATTCTGCGCCGGGCAGACAGGCGGCGCCGGGCAGACACGCCCCGATCCGCCGGACCGCGCCGGTCAGGACACGCCGAACGGCCCGGACCGGGATCGGTACGGGCCGTGGTCGACCGACCGGCGACCGGCGCGGGTCAGACGCGGGCGCGGCGGGCCAGACGCTCCGGGTCGAGGATGATGATGCTCTTGCCGTCCAGACGCAGCCACCCGCGCGAGGCGAAGTCCGCCAGCGCCTTGTTGACCGTCTCCCGGGAGGCGCCGACGAGCTGGGCGATCTCCTCCTGGGTCAGGTCGTGGGTCACCCGCAGCACGCCACCGTCGCGGGTGCCGAAGCGGCCGGCCATCTGGAGCAGGTTCTTCGCCACGCGCCCCGGCACGTCCGTGAAGATCAGGTCGGCCAGGGAGTCGTTGGTCCGACGCAGGCGGCGGGCCAGCACCCGCAGCAGCTGCTCGGCGATCTCCGGCCGGTTGTTCAGCCACGGCCGCAGCGCCTGCTTGCGCAGCCGGACGAGGCGGGTGTCGGTCACCGCGGTGGCCGTCGCCGTCCGGGGACCGGGGTCGAAGAGCGACAGCTCGCCGACCATGTCCGACGGGCCCATCACCGCGATCAGGTTCTGCCGGCCGTCCGCCGCCCGGCGCCCGACCTTGATCTTGCCGGACAGCAGGATGTAAAGACTGTCGCCGGGCTCGCCCTCGTTGAAGACGACCTCGCCCTTGCGGACCTCGATCGTCTCCATCTCCTTGGCGAGCGCCTCGGCAGCCTCCGGGTCGACACCCTGGAAGATCCCGCTGCGGGCCAGTACCTCGTCCATCGCGCACCTCCGGTTGCGCGTTGCCGTCCCTCGGCCGGGTCCGCCGTCCGCTGGTCCCTCGCGCGCCGACAAGTCTAGGCGCACGTGAGCGGTAATCAGAGGTGCACCCCTGGAAACTTGATCGTTGGGCGTAACCCGCCCGTGCCACCCGACCAGTAAGATCGCCCGCCACCGGCCCCTGGTGCCATGCGGGGTGACCGGGCCGTAGGGTCACCGACGTGCTGAGTGAGCCGCTGCTGACCACCCGTCGGGAGGACGGGCTCGACGTCCCGATGCTGCTCTGGCGCTCCCCGGCCCCGCTGCGGGCGGTCAGCTCCGCGCCGCTGGGCGGCGGGCTCGGCGTACGCCACTGGATCCTGAACGCCACAGTGCCCATGTCGTACGACCGGGACGACCCCGCCGACCACCTGGCCGCGCTCGCCGACGGCCTCGGGCTCGACGGGCCCGGGGTGGGGCTGCTGACCGGGGTCGACGTCGCCGAGGTGGTCAGCCGCACCGAGGAGGGCGTGCGCGTCTGGGCGACCGTCGGGCTCGGCATGCCGGTCCGGGCCGCCGAACCCGCGCCCGCCGCGCTCGGCGAGCCGGTCGGCACGGTCAACATCGTGGTGTACGTGCCGGCACGACTCGGGGACGCCGCGCTGGTCAACGCGGTGGCCACCGCCACCGAGGCGAAGACGCAGGCGATCACGGACCTGGGCCTGGCGGCCACCGGCACCCCCACGGACGCGGTGACCGTGGCCTGCCCGGTCGACGGGCCCGAGTTCGCCTACGGAGGCCCCCGCTCGGCCTGGGGGGCGCCGCTGGCCCGGGCCGTGCACGCGGCCGTGCTCGCGGGCGGCGCCGGCACCGTCGTGCCCTGGTCACACCGGCTGAACGGCTGAACTTCCGTCCGATCGGCCCTGCTGCCGGGCAAACCGACCCGGTACCGTCGCGGACGATGTACTCTGCCACGCCCACCTCGCCCCGCCGCCGGATCACCCTCGTGCTCGGCGCGCTGCTCGCCGTCCTCGTCGCCGGCTGCGCGGATTCCGGCCCGGCCCCCGTCTGGCAGGCCGGCGCGGGCGGCGGCGCCACCGGGGCACCCGTGACGGACGCCCCGTCGGCCAGTGGCTCCCCGGCGGCCGGCGGCGAGAGCATCTCGCTCTCCGCGACCGGCGACATCATCATGGGCAACGCCCCGAGCCGGCTGCCCGCGAACGGGGGCAAGGGCTTCTTCGACTCGGTGAGCCGGGCCCTCGAGGCCGACCTCGTGATGGGCAACCTCGAGGAGCCGCTGACGGTCGACACCGGCACCGGCAAGTGCGGGGCGAACTCCACCCGCTGCTTCCAGTTCCGCGCCCCGCCCGAGTACGCGGCACACCTGCGCGACGCCGGCTTCGACCTGCTCAACCAGGCCAACAACCACGGCTACGACTACGGGCCGAAGGGGTACGAGAACACCCAGAAGGCCCTGGAGAAGTACGACCTGGCACACACCGGCGCCCCCGACCAGATCACCGTGGTGGAGGTGGAGGGCGTCAAGGTCGCCGTGGCGGGCTTCTCGTCGTACGTCTGGTCCAACAGCCTCGTGGACATCGCGGCGGCGAAGAGGGTGGTCGCGAAGGCGGCCGGCATGGCCGACCTGGTCGTGGTGCAGGTGCACATGGGCGCCGAGGGTGCGGACAAGACCCGGGTGCGGCCGGGCACCGAGATGTTCCTGGGCGAGAACCGGGGCGATCCGGTCAAGTTCTCCAAGGCGATGATCGACGCCGGGGCCGACCTGATCGTGGGCCACGGCCCGCACGTGCTGCGGGGGATGGAGTTCTACAAGGGCCGGCTGATCGCCTACAGCCTGGGGAACTTCGCCGGCGGCGGCAACTCGTTGAGCAACGCGGGGCGGCTCGGCTGGGGCGGGGTGCTCAAGGTGTCGCTGCGCCCCGACGGCAGCTGGGCCGGAGGCTCGTTCACCTCGACGTACATGAACGGCGCAGGCAAGCCGACGATGGACCCGGACGATCGGGGCCTGGGGCTGGTCAAGCAGCTCAGCGGCAGCGACTTCCCGAAGACCGGGGCGCGCTTCGACGCCGACGGGAAGATCAGCCCGCCCGCCGCCTGACCCCGCGCCCGACGGATCGGGATCGACGGGTGGCCGGGCGGTGGCCGGCGGCGCGGACCGGGCGGGGCGTGGCCGCCGGGAGAGTCGGTCCGGCGACGTAGGCTGGCCGGCGTGACCAGTAGCTCCCCCGGCGCCAGCGAGACCGACCTCGGGCGCAAGCGCCGCGCCCGGCGGATCGGCCGGGTGCTGGCCGAGACCCACCCCGACGCGCACTGTGAGCTGGACCACTCCAACGCCCTGGAGCTGGCCGTCGCCACGATCCTCTCGGCGCAGACCACCGACAAGCGGGTCAACGAGGTCACCCCGAAGCTCTTCGCGCGCTACCGGACGCCGGCCGACTACGCGGGCGCCGACCGGGCCGAGCTGGAGGAGCTGCTCCGGCCGACCGGCTTCTTCCGGAACAAGACGGACTCGCTGATGAAGCTCGGGCAGGCCCTCGTCGAGCGGTACGACGGGCGGGTCCCCGGCCGGATGGCCGATCTGGTGACCCTTCCCGGGATCGGGCGCAAGACGGCCAACGTCATTCTCGGCAACGCCTTCGACGTGCCCGGCATCACTGTCGACACCCACTTCCAGCGGCTCGTGCACCGCTGGCGGCTCACCTCGGAGACCGACCCGGTCAAGATCGAGCACGCGGTCGGTGCGCTCTACGAGAAGCGCGACTGGACCATGCTCTCCCACCGGGTGATCTTCCACGGCCGTCGCGTCTGCCACGCCCGCAAGCCCGCCTGCGGCGCCTGCACGCTCGCGAAGCTCTGCCCCTCGTACGGCACCGGGCCGACCGACCCGGCGATGGCGGCCAAGCTGCTCAAGGGGCCCCGCGCCCGGGATCTGGCCGCCGCCGCCGGAGTCGATCCGGAGCTGGTGCCGGCCCAGGCGGTCGCCGCGGAGGTGCCGTGAACCGCCGCATCGTCGCACTGCTCCTGCCGCTGCTGCTCCTCGCCGCCGCGGCGGGCTGCACGACCACGGGCGCCGAGGAGCCCGCGCCGAGCCGGCCGCGGGCCGAACGCCCGTCGCCGTTCGCCGACTGCGCGACGCTCGCCACCCCGCCGTCGGCGGCCGCCGTCCCGGACGGCACCGTCCCGAGCACCGCCGCGCCCGCCCCCGGCGGTTCCGTCGATCCGCTGCCCGAGCTGACCCTCTCCTGCTTCACCGGCGGCGCGCCGGTCGCCCTCCGCGACGTTCGCGGACCCGCAGTGATCAACATTTGGGCCTCCTGGTGCCCGCCCTGCCGCAAGGAGTTGCCCGCCTTCCAGCGCCTCAGCGAGCGGGCGGCGGGCCAGCTGCAGGTGATCGGGGTGAACAGCCGGGACAGCCGCAGCGCGGCGCAGTCGATCGGCGAGGACTTCGGCGTCCGCTTCCCGATGCTGGTCGACCAGGGTGAGGCGCTGCAACGGGCCCTGAACCGCAACGCCTTCCCGTTGACGCTCCTGGTCGACGCGCAGGGCCGGATCCGGCACACGGACTCCTCCGGCGCGCTGGACGACGCCCGCCTCGCCGCGCTCGTCCGCGCGCACCTCGGGGTGGCGGTGCCGGCGTGACCCGCACCCCGCCCGACTGGATGGCGCCGCTGCTGGCCCGGCTCGGTACGGCGCGGGCCGAGGACTTCACCCGACTGGCGACGCCGGAGAGCGGTGGCCGGGAGAGCGCCGTGCTGGTGCTCCTCGGCGAGCAGCCCGGCACCGGCCCGGACGTGCTGATCCTGCAACGGGCGGCCACCCTGCGCACCCACGCCGGTCAGCCGGCCTTCCCCGGCGGCGCGGCCGACCCGGAGGACGCGGACGCCCGGGCCACGGCGCTGCGCGAGGCGAACGAGGAGGTCGCCCTCGACCCCGCCAGCGTCACCGTGCTGGCCGAGCTGCCGAAGCTCTGGATCCCGGTCAGCGACTTCGTGGTCACCCCCGTGCTCGCCTGGTGGCACGCGCCGCACCCGGTGCACCCCTGCGAGCCCGCCGAGGTGGCGCACGTGGCCCGGCTGCCGATCGCCGAGCTGGTGGACCCGGCGAACCGGGTGCGCGTACGCCATCCGAGCGGCTGGATCGGGCCGGCGTTCTCGGTACGCGGGATGCTGGTGTGGGGCTTCACCGCCGGCGTGCTCAGCACCCTGCTGGACATGGGCGGCTGGGCGCGTCCCTGGTCACCGGGGCGGCTGGTCGACCTGCCGCCGACCGGGGCGACCCCGGCCCCCTCCGCCGGCACCGACGAGGTGGACGAGACCCCCGTGCGTTGACCGCATGGTCACCTTCCGCAAGCGGTGGTCATCCGATGAGCCCACGGCCCGTACGCTTGACCCGTGTCCGCCGTGGATCTCGTCCTGCTGCTGCTCATGCTCGTGTTCGCGATCAGCGGATACCGCCAGGGCTTCGTCATCGGCATCCTGTCGTTCACCGGGTTCTTCCTCGGCGCGTTGATCGGCCTCCAGGTCGGCCCGATGCTGGCGCGTCAGTTCGTCGACAGCGGTACCCGGGTGCTGATCTCCCTGTTGGCGGTCTTCGGTCTCGCGGTGGCCGGTCAGGCGCTGGCCGGCTGGCTCGGTTCGAACCTGCGGGCCGCGATCACCGGTCAGACATTCCGCAAGATCGACGACGTGGGCGGGGCCTTCGTGTCGCTCTTCGCGGTGCTGCTGGTCGCCTGGCTCGTCGCGGTGCCGCTCGGCTCGTCCTCGCTGCCCTGGCTGGCCGCGTCGGTGCGCAACAGCGCCCTGCTGACCGTGGTGGACCGGGTCCTGCCCGACCAGGCGCAGCGGCTCTCCACCGCGCTGCGCGACACCGTCGACACGAACGGCTTCCCGGACGTCTTCGGTGACCTCGCGCCGACCCGGGCCCGGCAGGTGTCCCCGCCCGACCCGGCGCTCGCGGGCTCCCAGGTGGTGGTCAACGGGCAGCGGTCGGTGGTCAAGGTGCTCGGCTCCGCGCCGAGCTGCTCGCGCAGGATCGAGGGTTCCGGCTTCGTGTACGCCGACGACCGGGTGATGACCAACGCCCACGTGGTCGCCGGCACCCGCTCGGTGGCGGTGGAGCTGGGCGGTGACCGGTACGACGGCGACGTGGTCGTCTACGACCCGGACCGGGACCTCGCGGTGCTCCACGTGCCGGGCCTGCCCGGGCCGTCCATGCGGTTCGCCGCCGGCAACGCGGGCAGCGGCGCGGACGCGATCGTGCTCGGTTTCCCCCTCGACGGCCCGTACGACGCCCAGTCGGCCCGGATCCGTGACGTGGACCGGATCACGGGGCCGGACATCTACTCCTCGGGGGACGTGACCCGGGAGATCTACACCATCCGGGCGCTGGTGCGCAGCGGCAACTCCGGCGGTCCGCTGGTCTCCGCCAACGGGCTCGTGCTCGGGGTGATCTTCGCGGCGGCGGCCGACGACCCGAACACCGGGTTCGCCGTGACCGCGGCGGAGGCCCGCCCGGTGGCCCTGGCGGGCGCCGAGCGCACCCGCGCCGTCGGCACCGGCGAGTGCACCTGACCCTCTCCCGGGCGATGCGCCGCTGATCAGCCGCCCTGCGGTGCCCGGGGGTTCATGGTCGACGGGGCCCGGGGGTCGGCGTGGCGCCAGATGGTGAAGGCGGCGGCGGTGGCGGCCACGACCGCCGTACCGAGGAGCCAACCCCCGGCCACGTCACTCGTCCAGTGCACGCCCAGGGCCACCCGGCTCACCCCGGTCAGCACCGCGAGCAGCAGGGCCGCCGCCCAGAGCATCGCGCGTCGCGCCGGGCGTCGGGCGTACGGCAGGAAGACCACGAGCAGCACGCCGGCGGCGAGGGTGGCGTTGAGCGCGTGACCGGACGGGAACGCGTACCCGGTGGCCCGGGCCACCGGGTCGAGCAGCTCCGGCCGGTCGCGGCTGACGAGCAGCTTGAGCAGCGGACCGAGCAGCCCACCCACCAGCATGGTCACCGCGACCCACAGGGCGAGCCGCCGGGCGTTTTGGCGGACCAGCCAGATCACGAGAAACAGCGCGGCCACCCGCAGCGGCATGGGCGCGAATACGTCGGTCCAGACGCTCATGAGCCGGACCCAGCCCGGGCTAGCCAGCGCGTGCTCGTGCAACGCGTCGGTCACCGCGGTGTCCAGCCGGTGCAGCGGCGGCCACGTCCCGAGCACCAGCAGGGCGAGCGACGTGAACGGCACCAGCACGAGGAACCCCGCCGCCACCGCCAGGGTCAGGCGCAGGCCGCGCGCTCCCTCGGGATCGAGTCGGCGGCGGTGCCAGGGCGCACCGGCGGGGGCGAGGGTGCGCGGACCGGTCGTACTCATGGCGTCCGTTCTACCCCGCCCGGCTGAGGATCAGCCGTGTCAGCGGCGTGGCCGGCGCAACCGGCGGAGCATCAACGCCGCCCCGGTGAGCAGCGCCACGAAGAGCACGGCACCGGTCCAGAGGCGTTCCGGCGCCGAGTCGTCCTGGGCGCCGGCCGCCCGGGCGGTCCACCGGGTCTGCTGCTGGGGCGCGCTGAACCCGAGCGGATCGCCCACGCCGGTCACCTGGTCGCCCTGGTCCAGACCCGGTGCCGGCCCGAAGCCGACGACGCCGGGCGAGGTGTTGTCGTCGAGGGGGTTGCCGGTCACCGCGGGCACATCGGCGTCGAGCGCGGCCACCGGATCCACCAGCCCGAAACCGAACCGGTCGTCCCGGCCGGTCGGGCCGATGTCGCGGGCCGTGGACACCAGCCGGTTGACCACCTCGCCGGCGGACATCTGCGGGTAGCGCGACCGGACGAGGGCGGCGGTGGCGGCCACCAGCGGCGAGGCGAAGCTGGTGCCCTGCACCCGCCAGTACCCCCCGGGGCGGGCCCCGACGAGCCCGGTGGCCGGTGCGGACAGCACGGTCGCCCGGCCGGTGATCGACCCGGACCAGAGGTTCTCGCTGCTGCGTTCCAGGCCGGCGACCGCGACCACGCCCGGCTCGCGCGCCGGGTACCAGACCGTCGTGGTGGTCGAACTCGCGACGTTGCCGGTGCAGGCGATGACCACCACGTCCCGGGCGAAGGCGTAGTCCAGGGCGGCGGCCAGGGCCGGGCTGTCGCCGCTGCCACCCAGCGACAGGTTGATCACCCGGGCGCCGTGGTCGACCGCCCAGCGCACCCCGCGGGCCACGATGAGCGCGTCGTCGTAGCGGTTCTCGTCGTCGAGGACGCGGACCGGCAGGATCCGCGCGTCCGGTGCGAGGCCGACCACGCCACGCTTGTCGTCGTCGCGACCGGCGATGAGCCCGGCCACCGTGGTGCCGTGGCCTACGGGGTCGGCGTGCGCGTCCCCGCCCGGGTCGACCAGGTCCACACCGGGCAGCACCTGCCCGACCAGGTCGGGATGGCTGGCGTCCACTCCGGAGTCGATGACGGCGACGGTGACCCCGCGCCCGGTCGAGCTGCGCCAGGCGGCCGAGGCGTTCAGCTCGTCGAGCTGCCACTGCTCGTCGCGAACCTGGTCCGGGCGGTCGGCGGCGTCGGTCGGCGCGTACGCCAGCGGCGCGTGGGCGACCGGATGGGCGGCGACGGCCGGCACGGCGGGACCGGCGGTCGCCACCGCGGCCGCCGCGACGCCGAACAGCACCCGGCCGGCGATCCGCCGGACCGCTGCCGGGCAGCCGTGCCGAACCCCAGTCACATCCTCAGCCATTCATCCCATCGGAAACACGACGATCGGAGATTACCGGTTTCCGCCCCGATCCTGGGGCGATCCGTCGACACCGGTCACGGCGCGGGCAGGTGGGCCAGCTGGACGAGGCGTACGCCCTCCCGCCGCGTGACGAGACGACCACGGCCGGGCGGCAGCGGCCCGGGGCGGACCGGGCCGACCAGTGCCCCCTCGTCCGGGCTGCCGGCCATCACGAGACCGGCCGTGGAGAGCTCCCGCAGCCGCTGCACGATCGGCTCGTACTGGGCACGACCGGCGCCACCGGAGCGCCGGGCGAGCACCAGGTGCAGACCGACGTCGCGTGCCTGGGGCAGGTACTCCTCCAGCGCGCGCAGCGGGTTGGCCGGCCCGCTCGCCACCAGGTCGTAGTCGTCGACGAGCACGAACAGCTCCGGCCCGGACCACCAGGAGCGCTCGCGCAGCTGCTGTGGGGTGACGTCGGGGCCGGCGATCCGGCGGGCGAGGTAGCCGGCGGCCGACTCGACCAGGTCGGTCGCGTGCGCGGCCGCGGTGCCGTAGCCGATCAGGTGCGCCGTTTCGATGGCGCCGAGCAGGCTGCGCCGGTAGTCGACCAGGATCACGCGGGCCTGTTCCGGGGTGAAGCGCGTGGTGACGGTGGTGGCGAGCGCCCGCAGGAACGAGGACTTGCCGCACTCGGCATCGCCGAAGACGACGAGATGCGGCTCGGCGGCGAAGTCGAGCACCACCGGCCGCAGGTCGGCCTCGGCGATCCCGACGGGCAGCCGCAGCCCGGTCGTCGCCGTGAGGTCCAGGTCGGCGTACGGGAGCACCGGCGGCAGCAGCCGTACGCGGGGCGCGGGCGCGCCCGTCCACGCGTCGGCGACCTGCTTCACGAGGTCGGCGGTGTCCGCCCCGGCGAGCCGGGGCAGGGCGGTGAGGAAGTGCAGACTCTCCGCCGTGACGCCCCGGCCGGGTGTCTTCTCCGGCACGTTCGCCGCGGCGCGACGGGCCACGAGGGAGTCGTTCGGGTCGCCCAGGCGCAGCTCCAGTCGGGAGCCGAAGAGGTCCCGGATCGCCGGTCGGAAGTCCAGCCAGCGCAGCGCGGTGGTGACCACGTGCACCCCGTACGAGAGCCCCCGGGTCGCCAGGTCGGTGACCAGGGGCTCCAGGTCGTCGTACTCGCCGCGCAGGGTGGTCCAGCCGTCCACCACGAGGAACACGTCACCGAACGGGTCGACGTCCGGTCGGCCGGTCGCGGCCTGCGCCGCCCGCCGCCGCCGGTACGCCGCCATCGACTCGACGCCCAGTTCGGCGAAGCGGCGCTCGCGCTCGGCGAGCAGCGTGGCGACCTCGCCGACCGTGCGCCGTACCGCGGTCGGGTCGGCCCGACCGGTCACCCCGCCGACGTGCGGCAGCCCGCGCAGCGCGGCCAGCCCGCCGCCGCCGAAGTCGAGGCAGTAGATCTGCACCTCGATCGGGGTGTGGGTGAGGGCCAGGGCGCAGATCAGCGTGCGCAGCACCGTCGACTTGCCGCTCTGCGGTGCGCCGACCACCGCCACGTGCCCGGCCGCGCCGTCCAGCGGGAGCCAGAGCAGGTCGCGGCGCTGCTCAAAGGGTTTGTCCACGATCGCCACCGGCACGCCGAGCGCGCCGTGCAGCTCCGGGTTGCCGGTCGTGAGGCCGCGTGCGGGATGCACCGCCACGGGCCCGCACAGGTCGTCCAGCGCGGGCGGCTGGTCGAGCGGGGGCAACCAGACCTGGTGGGCCGGCGGGCCCTGCCCGGCCAGCCGCTCCACGAGCAGGTCCAGCAGGCTCTCCCGGCCGTCCTCGCCGGTCGTGGCCATGGTGGGCGCTGCCGGCTCGGGCGCCGGCACGAAGTGCGTGGTGAAGGTGAGCAGGCGGGGCGGGCCGGTCGTGCCGTCGCCGGCCGCCGGGCCGCCGCGGGGCAGTGGGCCGGAGACGTACGCGGCCTTGAACCGGACCAGCGGCTCCGTGCCGAAGCGCAGGTAACCGTGGCCGGGAGTGCGGGGCAGTTCGTGTGCGTCCGGCACCCCGAGCACGGTCCGGGACTCCAGCGCCGAGAACGTGCGCAACCCGATGCGGTACGACAGGTGCGTGTCCAGTCCGCGCAGCCGCCCCTCCTCCAGCCGCTGCGAGGCGAGCAGCAGGTGCACGCCGAGCGACCGGCCCAGCCGGCCGATCTGCACGAAGAGGTCGATGAAGTCGGGCTTGGCGGAGAGCAGCTCGGAGAACTCGTCGCAGATCAGTAGCAGCGACGGCAGCGGGGCGAGCGGGCTGCCGGCGGCGCGGGCCTGTTCGTAGTCCCGCACGCTGGCGAAGTTGCCGGCCCGGCGCAGCAGCTCCTGCCGGCGTACCAGCTCACCGTTGATCGCGTCGACCATCCGGTCGACCAGGGGCAGCGCGTCCGCCAGGTTGGTGATCACGGCGGCGGTGTGCGGCAGCCGGTCGAACGACGCGAACGTCGCCCCACCCTTGAAGTCGATCAGGACGAGGTTGAGCTGCTCCGAGCTGTGCGTGGCGGCGAGCCCCAGCACGAGGGTGCGGAGCAGTTCGGACTTGCCGGAACCGGTCGCGCCGATGAGCAGGCCGTGCGGGCCCATCCCGTCCTGGGCGGACTCCTTGAGGTCCAGCTCCACGGCGCCGCCGTCGGCGCCCACCCCGATCGGCACCCGCAGCCGTTCCCGGGCCGCGCGTGGTGCCCAACCCTGCTCGACGCCGAAGCTCCGTGGGTCGCCGAGGCCGAGCAGGTCCGGCAGGCCCGGCTCGGCGTACGCCGGGGCGTCCGTGCCGTGGGCCGTGCCGGCGAGGCGCAGCGGGGCCAGCCGCCGGGCGACCGCCTCGGCGTCTTGCGGGTCGAGGCGGTCCGGGGTGCCGACCTCGGCGTGCCCGTCGGCCGAGTACGAGTGCAGCCGCCCGTCCCGCAGGTCGAGCAGGAGGGCGTACCGGTCGAGCAGGCGCGGCGGTGGGGTGTCCAGGTCGAGCACGGTGACGGCGTCGATGCCGCCGTCGCCGGTCAGCTCGGCGGCTCCGGTGAGGTCGCCGCCGTCGAGCACCACCACGACGTGCGGCCCGTCGGTGGCCGGGCCGGCCGGACTGAACCGGGACCGGCTGGCGAGCAGCTCGTCGAGGAGCCGTTCCAGCTCCACGGCGGAGCTGGTCACCAGCCGCACCGGGCCGAGCGCGTCGGTGCGGGTCGGGTGACGGGCGTGCGGCAGCCACTTCACCCACTCCCACGCGGCCCGCCGCTCCGGCCCGGCGCAGACCGCCACCAGCAGTTCCTCGGGAGCGTGGAAGACCGCCAGCTGGGTGAGGACGGCGCGGACCATGGCCCGCGCCGACGCCCCCCGCGCGGGGCCGCCGTCGTCGGCCGGGACCGTGGCGGGCTCGTCCGCGGCGGCACCGCCTCCGTCGTGTACGAAGACGCGGGCGAAGCTGCGCAGCGAGAGCGCCACGGGGAGGTCGGGCACCACGGAGCAGGCGTCCAGGAACCGGCGCAGCGCGCCGGCCGTCATGGGCTCCAACTCCTCCAGCGGCGGGGTGACCGGCGGGACGAGCGGGGTGGCCAGGGTCTGCGGCCCGACGGCGACGCGCACCACCGCGAAGTCGGGGTCGGTCGGCCGGCGCTCCCAGACACGGTGGCTCGCCACGGTGGACCAGAGCCGCCCCGGATCGGGGTGCCGGTAGTGCAGGCCCGCCCGCTGCCGCGCGGCGGTCTGCCGGACGCGGCGGCGCAGTGCGGTCAGGTGCCGCAGGTACTCCCGGCGCGCGGCCATCATCTCCGACTTGCGTGGGGTGCCCGCCGCGCTGCCCCACGTGGTGACCAGCATCGCGAGCGACGAGAGGCCGAACATGCCGCCCACCACGTACGCGTAGGCGCCGCCGCCCCGGCCGAACATCATCGCCATCGCCACCGTGCCGCCGAGCATGGGCAGCAGCATGAGCAGCTGCTGCCAGCGACCGCCGGTCACCGCGGGGATCTCCGGCGGCGCCTCGACGGGCAGCTCACCGGTCGGGATCTCCGGCGCCGGCCGCCGGGGCGGGCGCTTGACGACGACGGTGGACACGGACCCTCCCCAGAACTCTCGGTAACCCGAGGCTGGCTCATCGTAGGTAAAGTCCTGTCGTCCGCGCAGCCACCCACCCGCATCGATATGGAGAGACGCCGATGTCCACCGGCCTGGCACGCGTCACCATCAGCGCCCCGCAGCGGCGGCTGGACGTCGCCCTGCCGGAGCAGGTCCCCCTGGCCGAGCTGTTGCCCGACATGCTGCGCCACGCCGGCGAGGGCCTGGCCGACGACGGCGAGCGGCACGGCGGCTGGGTGCTGCGGCGCACCGACGGCGCGGTGCTGTCGACCGCGCAGGCGCTGCTGCCCCAGGGGGTACGCGACGGCGAGGTGCTCCACCTGGTGCCGGCCCGCGCCCACTGGCCGGAGCTCGACTACGACGACGTGGTGGAGGCGATCGCCGACGGCGCCCGGCGTCGGGGCGGCGGGTGGTCGGCCACCGCCACCCGGACGGCCGCCCTCGCGGGCGCCGCCGTTCCGCTCGCCGTGGGTCTGGTCGCCCTGCTGGCCGGCGGGCCGCAGCAACGGGCCGGCTGGCTCGCCGCGGCGGTCGTGGCGCTGCTGCTCGTCCTCGCCGGCGCCGTCGCCTCCCGGGCGCACGGCGACGGCCCGACCGCCGCGACCCTCGGCGGCTACGCGCTGCCGTACGCGGCCGCCGCCGGAGCGCTGGCGGTCGGTTCGGGGGACCCGGTCGGCCCGCTCGGGCCGCTGCGCTGGGTGGGCGCGCCCGAGGTGCTGGCGGGGGCGGTCGCCCTGCTGCTGGCCTCGGTGCTCGGGCTGCTGGGCGTCGCCACCCGGCTACGGGTCTTCGTCGCCGGCACGGCGGTCGGGCTGGTGGGCGTGCCGACCGCGCTCGGCGGGCTGGCGCTCGGCCCGGCGGGCGCCACGGCGGTGCTGCTCTGCGTCCTGGTCTTCGCCCTCGGGGTGGTGCCGCTGCTGGCGATCCGGCTCGGCAAGCTGCCCCTGCCGCCGATCACCCTCCCGGCGCCGGCCGAGGAGGGGACAGCCGCCCGCGACCTGCCCGACCGGGGTCGGGTGTACGCGGCGGTGGCCCGCACCGAGGAGATCCTCACCGGCATGCTGCTCGGGCACGCCGTGCTGGCCGTCGCCGCCGCGACGGTGCTCGCCGTCGCCGGTGGGACCGCCGGTGCGCTGCTGGTCGCGGTCACCGCGTCCGTGCTGCTGCTGCGCTCCCGGGTCTTCGTGGCGGTGCGGCACCGGGTGCCACCGGTGATCGCCGGCCTGGCCGCGCACGGGGTGCTCGGCGCCGTGCTCGCCCAGCGGGTGGGCAGCGAGGGCCGGCTCGGGCTGGCGGTCGCCGGAGCCGCGCTGGCCCTGCTCGCCGTGACCGCCGGCACCACGTACGCCCGCCGGCCCGTCTCCCCGTACCTCGGTCGGGTGGCGGACCTGGCCGACACGGCGCTGGTGGTGGCGGTGGTGCCGGTCGCCTGCGCGGTGCTGGACCTGTACGAACGGGCCCGGGGACTGCTCGCGTGAGCGGTCCCCGGGCCCGGTCCGGGTCTCGGTGCGGTCAGTGCAGGCCTTCGCCGCGCTCCTCGGCCTCGCGGGCCCGCCGGAACGAGGCGTGGATCTCGGCCTCGGCTTCCGTGCGGCCGACCCAGGTGGCGCCCTCGACCGACTTGCCCGGCTCGAGGTCCTTGTAGACCTCGAAGAAGTGCTGGATCTCCAGCCGGTCGAACTCGCCGAGGTGGTGGATGTCGCGCAGGTGCTCCTGGCGCGGGTCCTCGTAGGGCACGCAGAGGACCTTGTCGTCCCCGCCCTTCTCGTCCGTCATCCGGAACATCCCGATGGTGCGGCACCGGATGAGGCAGCCCGGGAAGGTCGGCTCGGGCACCAGCACGAGCGCGTCCAGCGGGTCGCCGTCCTCACCCAGGGTGCCCTCGATGAAGCCGTAGTCGGCCGGGTACTGGGTGGAGGTGAAGAGGGTGCGGTCCAGCCGGATGCGGCCGGTCTTGTGGTCCACCTCGTACTTGTTGCGGTGACCCTTGGGGATCTCAACCGTGACGTCGAAATCCATGTGCACGCTCCCTCGTTTGCCCACGCTGGCCAACGGAACCACCGGCGCCACCCGGACAGGCGAAAGTCACCCGCCGGCCTCGGACGCCGCATAGTGTTCGGACCGAAGTAGTGTCACCCAAGCCAATTTCCGCAGGGGAGGAGGGGGTCGTGGGGAGGGAAGATTCACACTACCGCCCGGAGTCAGGGTCTGGACGTGGTACCGGGCAATCTGGTGCGGGCGGTGCCACCGGTCGCGTACCGGTCCCCGGCGCGCACCCGCCCCACCCCTCCGCAGCCACGTACGACCCGCGCTGGCACCCAGGTGGGGAAGGCCCGGTCTCCGACGCCGCTCCGCCGGCCTGGCAGCCGCCGGCCGACCCCCGTACCACCCAGCGGGACCGATTCCCGGCGATGGGCCCCGACCGGCCGATGATCCCGCCCACCTTCCCGAGCGGGCCCGCGCCGACCTCCGGAATCCCGACCAGCCCCGCGCCCGCGGGCCCACGCCGCGACCACCAGCCGGCCGCCCGGGGCTACGCCCACGCCGGCGCGCCGCCCGTCGCCGGTTCCGCCGGTCCGGTGCCGCCGGGGACCGCGGGCGGTCCGGTGAGCGCCCCGCCCGCGGCTCCGGCGGCCCCGCCGCGGCGTCGCCGCCGACTTCCCGTCGTGCTCGCCGTGGTGCTGCTGCTCGTGGTGGCCGGCGTGGGTCTGGTGGTCGTACGCCCCGGGCCGGTCGACGGCTGGCTCGGCGCCGCCGCCGACGAGCGGGGGAGCAGCGCGCCGGCGCCCGAGCCCGCACCGTCGGCCGTGCTCGCCGGACCCGACGCGAACGCCCCCGAGCCCACGCCGGACGGGGTGCGCGCCGCCCTCGAACCGCTGGTCGGGGCGGCCGCGCTCGGCGAGCGGGTCAACGTCTCGGTGGCGGACGCGGTCACCGGCCGGTCCCTCTTCGCGAAGGGCGCGGACGACGGCACGGTGCCCGCCTCGGTGACGAAGCTGGTCACCGGCGTCACCGTGCTGGCCGCGCGGGGGCCCGGGTACCGGATCCCCACCCGGGCGGTCGCCGGGGCGAACCCGGGCGAGGTGGTCATCGTCGCCGGCGGCGACCCGACGCTGGCCGTCGACAAGAACGGCTTCTACCCGGGCGCCGCCCGCCTGGACGACCTCGCCGACCAGGTCAAGGCCGCGCTCGGCGGCACGAAGCCGACCAAGGTGATCATCGACGGCTCGCTCTACTCCGGGCCGGTGCTGGAGCCGGGCTGGGACGAGGACATCCCGGTCGGCGGGTACGGGTCGAAGATCACCGCGCTGATGACCGACGGTGCCCGCAGCGACGTCCCGAAGGCGAAGAAGGACCACGACGACGGCAACCACGCCGCCGAGCGGGTGGCGGAGCCCGACCTCACGGCCGGCCGCGCGTTCGCCCGCTTGCTCGGCGTGCCGAGCAGCGCGGTGAGCCGCGGCAAGGCGCCCGCCGGTGACGGCGCCGCGGCCGGCGCCCCCGGCAGCGAGCTGGGCAAGGTCGAGTCCATGCCGCTGGTCCGGCTGGTCGACATCATGATCACCGACAGCGACAACATCGTCGCGGAGGCCCTGGCCCGCCAGGTCGCGCTGGCCCGGGACAAGCCCGCCTCGTTCGTGGGCGCCGCCGAGGCGATGGACGAGGTGGCCGGCGAGCTGGGCCTCGCCGCTGACGAGTTGTCCCTCGCCGACGGCAGCGGGCTGTCGCGCACCAACCGGATCAGCCCGTCCCTGCTCACCGACCTGATCACGCTGGCCGGCAACGGCAGCCGTCCCGAGTTGGCCGCGATCTTCGGCGGCCTGCCGGTCGGCGGCTGGTCCGGAACCCTGGGCGACCGGTACGAGGCGTCGGGCACGAAGACCGGCGCCGGAGTGGTCCGGGCCAAGACCGGGACGCTCACCGGTGTGAACGCGATCGCGGGTCTGGTCACCACGAAGGACGGGCGGCTGCTCACGTTCGCCGTGCTCACCGACCGGGTGCCGGAGGGCGGTACCGACCCCGCGCGGGTGGCGCTGGACCGGATCACCGCCACGCTCGCCGGCTGCGGCTGCCGCTGAGCCGGAACCCGCCCACCGGGGCGTACGCCGCCGGGTGCGGGCGTCGGCGGCCGGTGCGAGCCCGGGTCGGGGTGTTCCGGCGCGGGTACGGTGGGTGCATGGCGCAGTTCGTGGACTGGGATCTGGCCGCCGCCACCGCGGGGGCGCTGGGCAAGTCGGGCCCCCGGGTGTCGTACGCCGAGGCCACCGACGTGGTCGGCGACCTGCGACGGCTGACCGACGAGGCAGCCGGGCACGTGGCCGACTACACCGGTCTGCGAGCCCAGGTGAGCCACCCGCCGGTGCGGGTGGTCGACCGGCGGGACTGGGCCGCCGCGAACATCGCCGGCCTGCGTGAGGTGATCGCCCCGCTGGTCGGCCGGCTCGCGGGCGACAAGCAGCCCGGCGCCCTCACCGAGGCGATCGGCTCGCGACTGACCGGCGTGCAGGCGGGCACCGTCCTCGCCTACCTCTCCGGCCGGGTGCTGGGGCAGTACGAGGTCTTCTCCGGTGATCCCGGGCAGCTGCTGCTCGTGGCGCCGAACATCGTCGAGGTCGAGCGGAAGCTGAACGCCGACCCGCGTGACTTCCGGCTCTGGGTGTGCCTGCACGAGGTGACCCACCGCACCCAGTTCACCGCCGTGCCGTGGATGCGGGCGTACTTCCTCGGCGAGGTGCAGGCGTTCGTGGACGCCTCGTCCGGCGGCAGCGAGCACCTGCTCGACCGGCTGCGGCGCGGCGTGGCGACCCTCGCCGACGCGATCCGCGACCCGGAGAGCCGCACCAGCGTGCTCGACCTCGTCCAGACACCCGCGCAGCGGGCCGTGCTGGACCGGCTCACCGCGCTCATGACCCTGCTGGAGGGGCACGCCGAGTTCGTGATGGATGGGGTTGGCCCGCAGGTCATCCCCAGCGTCGAGCGGATCCGGGCGGCGTTCAACCGGCGCCGCGAGGCGGGCAACCCGCTGGAGAAGGCGATCCGCCGGCTGCTCGGCGTGGACGTCAAGATGCGCCAGTACGCCGAGGGCCGCAAGTTCGTGCACGGCGTGGTCGACCGCGTCGGCATGGAGGGCTTCAACAAGGTCTTCGGCTCGCCGCTGACGCTGCCCCGGCTCGACGAGCTCGGCGACCCGGACGCCTGGGTGGCCCGGGTCCACGGGCCGGCCGGCCCGATCCCCTCGGCCGGCTGACCCCACCACGGTGGCCGTCCTCGCCCCGCCGGTGGCCGCGATCCGCGTGGCCGTCCGCCGTGCGCTGACCCCGCTGTCGGGTGACGGGCCGGTGCTGGTGGCCTGCTCCGGCGGGGCCGACTCGCTCGCCCTCGCCGCCGCCACCGCCTTCGTCGCGCCCCGGCTGGGCCGACCCGCCGGGCTGGTCACCGTCGACCACGGGCTCCAGGCCGGCTCCGCCCAACGGGCCGCCGAGGTGGCGGGCTGGGCCGAGGAGCTGGGACTGGCGCCGGTGGAGGCGGTCCGCGTGGACGTGGCGGGGCGTGCGGGCGGCCCGGAGGCGGCGGCGCGGGAGGCCCGCTACGAGGCGCTGGTGCGCGCCGCCGAGCGGCATCGGGCCGCCGCGCTGCTCACCGGGCACACCCGCGACGACCAGGCCGAGACCGTGCTGCTCGCGCTCGCCCGGGGCGCCGGCCCGCGTGGCCTGGCCGGGATGCCCGCCCGGCGGGACCTGGGCCGGGTGCCGCTGCTGCGCCCCCTGCTCGGGATCAGCCGGGAGCAGACCCGGGCGGCGTGCGCCGCGCTCGATCTCAAGCCCTGGGCGGACCCGCACAACAGCGACCCCGCGTACGCGCGGGCCCGCGTGCGCGCCGACGCGCTGCCCGCACTGGTCCGCGCACTCGGGCCGGGCGTGCTCGACGGGCTGGCCCGCACCGCCCGACTCGTCGCCGAGGACACCGCCGCCCTCGACGACCTCGCCGAGGCCGCGCTGGAGGCGGCCCGGCACCCGGCCGGCGGGCTCGACGTCGGGAGGCTGGCCGCCCTCGCGCCCGCCGTACGCACGCGGGTCCTGCACGCCTGGGCGCGCGAGCTGGGCGCCGCGCCGAGCGCGCTCTCCCACCGGCACGTGGCCGCGCTGGACGCGCTGGTCACCGCCTGGCGCGGCCAGGGCGCGGCACACCTGCCCGGCGGCCTCCGGGTGCTGCGCCGTGCGGACCGCCTCCAGCCCCACTGAGGGCTTGACGCGACGGTGGGCCCACGGCCTGCCCGGCGCGGCCGCGCCACACGGCCTGCGCCGGTCGTGGGAGCCGCTGCTCAGCCGGCGTGGGCGCGGTCGCGGAAGGTGGTGCGGTAGCTGTGCGGGGTGGCCCCCACCCGCCGGGTGAAGTGGTGGCGCAGCGCCGCCGCGTCCCCGAAGCCGGCCCGGTCGGCGACCGCCTCGACGCTGAGCCGGGTCTCCTCCAGCAGTCGCCGGGCCAGCAGCACCCGCTGGTTGGTCATCCAGTCGTGCGGGGTGGTGCCGGTCTCCGCCCGGAACCGGCGGGCGAAGGTACGCGGCGCCATCCCGGCGCGGGCGGCCAGGTCGTCCACCGTGACCGGGCGGTCGAGGTGCCCCATCAGCCACTCCAGCACCGGCTCCAGGGTCGGGGCCTCGGGCGCCTTCGGGATCGGCGCCTCGACGTACTGCGACTGCCCGCCGTCGCGGTGCGGTGGCACCACCATCCGCCGGGCCAACCGGGTGGCGGTGGCCGAGCCGTGCTCCTGCCGGACCAGGTGCAGGCAGGCGTCGATGCCGGCGGCCGTCCCGGCGCTGGTGAGCAGCCGCCCGTCGGCGACGTAGAGCGAGTTGCACTGGACGCGCGCGGACCGGTGCAGTCGCTGGAGTTCGTCCACGTACCGCCAGTGGGTGGTGCAGTCGCGCCCGTCGAGCAGGCCCGCCGCGCCGAGCAGGAAGGCGCCGGAGCAGACGCTCAGCACGTACGCCCCGCGGGCGTCGGCCCGGCGCAGGGCGTCGAGCACCGCCTCGGGCGGTGTGGCGCGTTCACTGTGGGCGGGCACCGCGACCAGGTCGGCGTCCTCCAGCGGCGTGAGGTCGGCGTGCGGGACCAGCTGGAAGCCGGAGGAGGTGCGCACCGGGCCGCCGTCCGGGCTGCACACGTGGAAGCGGTAGCCGGGGAAGCCGTCCGCCGTCCGGTCGGTGCCGAACACCTCGGCGAGCACCCCGAGTTCGAACGTCGCGACGTGATCCAGGGCGAGTACGGCCACCGAGCGCAGCATGTGACGAGGGTAACCCGGCAGGTGGCAGGAAATCGATGGGCAGTGGCATTTCTGCCACTGTCTGTCCCGGGTGCGGCGTCGCAGACTGGGTTCAGTCCGGTGCGCACCGGCGGCGAAACCGACAGCAATCGTGTGAAAGTGAGCGCCGCCATGGAGTTCCTGCTTCTCCTCCTGTTCCTCGTCCTTCTCGCCGTCGCCTCGGCGACCGGGTTGACCACCGACAGCCGCGACTCCGCCGACTGGAAGCCGACCGACGCCGGCCGGCGGTGGCGCGGCCGTACCTGCTGATGCCTCTTCGTGGGGTTCGGCCGGAAAAATCCCGGGCGGGACCGCGCCAAAAGGGGCGGCCCCGCCGACGGCGGCCCGCCGGCGTACGGCAGGCTAGGAGCCATGGCAGACGGCTCCTGGTACGACGCCGACATCGACCACGTGATCATCTCGGAAGCGCAGATCCGCGAGAAGACGGCGGAACTCGCCAAGCAGGTCGCCGCGGACTACGCCCACGTCGAGGACGGGCTCCTGCTGGTGTGCGTGCTCAAGGGCGCGGTGATGTTCATGGCCGACTTCGCCCGGGCGCTCGGCCGGCACGGCCCCCCGGCCGAGCTGGAGTTCATGGCCGTCTCGTCGTACGGCCAGGGCACCACCTCCTCCGGGGTGGTCCGCATCCTCAAGGACCTGGACCGGGACATCGCCGGCCGACACGTGGTGGTGGTCGAGGACATCGTCGACTCCGGCCTCACCCTCTCCTGGCTGCTGCGCTACCTGGAGTCCCGCTCGGCCGCGAGCGTCGAGGTGGTCGCCCTGTTCCGCAAGCCGGACGCGGTCAAGGTGCCGGTCCCGGTCCGGTACGTGGGCTTCGACATCCCGACCGAGTTCGTCGTCGGTTACGGGCTGGACTTCGGGGAGCGCTACCGGGAACTGCCCTACGTCGGGGTGCTCAAGCCGGAGGTCTACGCCCGTTCCTGAGCCGTGCTCGCATCGGCGTTCGTCAAGCCGACGTTCAGCGGACTCTCAGTTGTTCGGACTACCGTGGACGTCGGTGGCGCGGAGGTACCTCCGCGCCCGGCCCCTCGATCGCGTGACCGGGTGTTCGCGGGTGGCCGGGTTCGGACTTCTCGCCACGTCGGTCTCCGCCCGGTCCCGCCGTACGTGACGGCACGGGCTGGCGGGCCCGGTGCGCGAAACGTGCCGTCGATGTCCGACGTGCGTCGAGTGCGGGGCTCGCAAGCTCACTCCGCGCGCACACGGTGTACCGTCGAATGACCGCGGCGCGGCAGTTTGTCGCACCTCGGGGGTCGAGGCCGGCCCGCACGGCGGCTCCGGCCGCCGCCACAGGCGGCGACACCATTCAGACGGTCAGGACGTCGATCAGGAGGATGCGGGCGTCTCGGCGCTCGACAACAGCATGGAACGTACGCGTTTCTTCCGCCGACCGGTGGTCTGGATCATCCTGGTCATCCTCGGCGCCGTTGTGCTCAGTCAGTTGTTCACCTCGGGTCCCAGCTACCACCGGGTGGACACTTCCGTCGCGCTCGATCAACTTCACACTGCCAAGATCGATAAAGCGATCTTCCAGGACAAGGAGCAGACGCTCCAGCTGGAACTCGCCGAGAAGGCCAAGTTCGGTGACACGACCACCGACCGGATCGAGGCCCAGTTCCCCTACGAGGTGGGCGGCCAGGTCTGGAACGAGGTCCTCGACGCCAAGGCGGCCAACCGGATCACCGGCCCCGCCGACACGAAGGTGTCCTCCGACAGCATCTGGGTGAGCCTGCTGGTCAACCTGCTCCCCATCGTGCTGCTCGTGCTTCTGCTGCTGTTCTTCATGTCGCAGATGCAGGGCGGCGGCTCGCGGGTGCTCAACTTCGGCAAGTCCAAGGCCAAGATGATCACCAAGGACACGCCGAAGACCACCTTCGCGGACGTCGCGGGCGCCGACGAGGCGGTGGAGGAGCTCCACGAGATCAAGGACTTCCTCCAGAACCCGGCCAAGTACCAGGCCCTGGGCGCCAAGATCCCGAAGGGCGTGCTGCTCTTCGGCCCGCCCGGTACCGGTAAGACGCTGCTGGCCCGCGCGGTCGCCGGCGAGGCCGGGGTGCCCTTCTACTCCATCTCCGGCTCGGACTTCGTCGAGATGTTCGTGGGTGTCGGCGCCAGCCGCGTCCGCGACCTCTTCGAGCAGGCCAAGGCGAACGCCCCGGCGATCGTCTTCGTCGACGAGATCGACGCCGTCGGCCGGCACCGTGGCGCCGGCATGGGCGGCGGCCACGACGAGCGGGAGCAGACCCTCAACCAGCTGCTGGTCGAGATGGACGGCTTCGACACCAAGGGCGGGGTCATCCTGATCGCCGCCACCAACCGGCCGGACATCCTCGACCCGGCGCTGCTGCGTCCGGGCCGCTTCGACCGGCAGATCCCGGTGGACGCGCCGGACATGGAGGGCCGCAAGGCCATCCTGCGGGTGCACGCCAAGGGCAAGCCGTTCACCCCCGACGTCGACCTCGACTCGGTGGCACGGCGGACCCCGGGCTTCAGCGGCGCCGACCTGGCCAACGTGATCAACGAGGCCGCGCTGCTGACCGCGCGCAAGGACCAGCGGGCGATCTCCAACGACTCCCTGGAGGAGTCGATCGACCGGGTGATCGCCGGTCCGCAGCGCCGGACCCGCGTGATGAGCGACCAGGAGAAGAAGATCACCGCGTACCACGAGGGCGGGCACGCGCTGGTCGCCTGGGCGCTGCCGCACGCGGCGCCGGTGCACAAGGTGACGATCCTGTCCCGCGGTCGCTCGCTGGGCCACACCCTGGTGCTGCCCACCGAGGACAAGTACACCCAGACCCGCGCGGAGATGGTCGACACCCTGGCGTACGCGCTGGGCGGTCGGGCCGCGGAGGAGCTCGTCTTCCACGAGCCGACCACCGGTGCCGGCAACGACATCGAGAAGGCCACCCAGCTGGCCCGGGCGATGATCACCCAGTACGGCATGAGCTCCAAGCTCGGCGCGATCAAGTACGGCACCAGCGGGGACGAGCCGTTCCTCGGCCGCAACATGGGCCACGAACGGGACTACTCCGACGCGGTCGCCGCCGAGATCGACGGCGAGATGCGGGCGCTCATCGAGCTGGCCCACGACGAGGCCTGGGAGATCCTGGTGGAGTACCGGGACGTCCTGGACAACATCGTGCTCGAGCTGATGGAGAAGGAGACTCTCTCCACGGCCGACATGGCCCGGATCTGCGCCCGGGTGGTCAAGCGCCCGCCGATGGCGCCGTACAACGGCTTCGGCAAGCGCCAGCCCTCCACCGAGCCGCCGGTGCTCACCCCGGCGGAGAAGGAGGCGCTGAAGGCGCAGGCCCAGGCCGACGGCGCCCAGGCGGGGGTCGGTGGCGGCTCGTCGAACAACTCGGACGGTACGCACTGAGCACGAACGACCCGGCGGCCAGCCCCGACAGGGGGCTGGCCGCCTCCGGCTCCGCGACCGAGCCCGACGGCGACGACGGGCTGGACTACATCGCCGCCCGACTGATCAACGGCAAGCTCACCGGCGGCCCCGTCGAGGACACCGTCGACCTGGCCCGGATCGAGAAGGCCGTCCGCGAGATCCTCATCGCGGTCGGGGAGGACCCGGACCGCGACGGTCTCCAGCAGACCCCGGCCCGGGTGGCCCGGGCGTACGCCGAGCTCTTCGCCGGCCTGCGGGTCGACCCGGCCCAGGTGCTCAGCACCACCTTCGAGGCGAACCACCATGAGCTGGTGCTCGTCCGGGACATCGACGTGATGAGCCTCTGCGAGCACCACCTGCTGCCCTTCCGGGGCAGCGCGCACATCGGCTACATCCCCGGGCCGGACGGCCGGATCACCGGCCTGTCCAAGCTGGCCCGGCTGGTCGAGGTCTACGCCCGCCGGCCGCAGGTGCAGGAGCGGCTCACCTCGCAGATCGCCGACCTGCTCATGAGCAAGCTCGCGCCGCGTGGCGTGATCGTCGTGCTGGAGTGCGAGCACATGTGCATGGCCATGCGCGGCATCCAGAAGTCGGGCGCCCAGACCATCACCTCGGCGGTCCGCGGCACCCTGCAGAACGACGCGAAGTCGCGGGCCGAGGCGATGGCCCTCATTCTGCCCCGCTGACCCGGCCGGGTGTCGTCAGCCGGCGAGCATGGCGAGCAGCAGGCCGGCGGTCACCAGCACCGCGGGCACCAGGGAGACCAGCGCGCCGAACCGCGATGTCCGGTCCGGTCGACCCGCCGGCGGCCGGAAGAGGCGCCCGACGCCGAACCAGCCGGCCACGAACGCCACCGCCGGCATCGGCAGGCCGCAGATCAGCGCGGCGACGGTCGCCGGTCCGGCGCCGGTCGCCACGTACACCACGATCTGGATCAGGGGAACGAGCAGCGCGAGCGGCCCGTACACCAGCAGGTTGCGGGGGCGGGCGGACCAGCTGGCCGGGCGGAGCGGATGGCGGGCGACCAGCGCCGCGTCGGCGGCGTCCACCCGCTCCCGGGCGGTCCGGAGCCCGGCCAGGACGCTGGCCGGCCCACCGGCCAGCGAGCGGGCCTCCTCGGTCAGCTCCGGCGGCGACGGCACCAGCGAGATCGGCGGTACACCCCGTTCCCGCAGCCGGGCCTGCTGCGCGGCGAGCCGGGTGCGGATCTCGGCCAGCTCCTCCCGTGCCGCCCGCACCGAGCGTGCCTGTTCACCGGCGGCGGCCGCCGCGGCCCGGCGCACGCCGTCGAGCTGGCGCGCGGCCGCCAGGTAGTCGTGCCAGGCGGCCATCACCGACTCGGCCGTCTCCGCCGCCGGCGGCCGGGTCTCGTGCTGCCCGCCGCGCTGCCGACCCGGGCCGGCCGGCCCGGGCCGCTGTTCCGGCGCGACCGACGCCGTCCGGCGTTCGTCGCGGCTCCTTCCGGCCACCCGGTCGTCGCTCCGGGGATCCACGCTCCGGCTCATCGCGGCGGCTCCTCCTCGGCGAACGGGATCAGGACCAGGCCCTGTTCGTCCGGCCCGTCCCAGAGCACCGCCCGGCCCGGTCGCGGCCGCCACTCGACCGGACGGTGGAAGACCGCGGCGAGCTGCGCGCCCGGCACGTCCACCGCGGCGACGGCGGCGAGCTTATCCACGGCGTCCTCCGGCTCCAGCAGGGCGGCGAACGGCGGCACCACCCGCCACCAGCCGAGCAGGTGCCGGCCGGCCGGCGGCCCTTCCCGCAGCAGGGTCCGCATCGGCTCGACCGGAAGCTCCTGTGTGCCCGCCCGGTCCAGGCCGAACGCGACCAGGTAGGTCGGCCCGGTCGCGGGCGTCGGCCCACCCTCGTCGCACCCGGCCGCCCGGTGCGCGCCGGTGTCGACCCGCAACAGGTCCGCGGTCTCGACGATGGTGGCCGGGTGCCGGGTGGCCAGTTCGGCCGCCAACGCCTCGGCCAACGGCTGGAAGTCCGCGTCGGGCGCGGCGACGAGGAACCGGGCGGTGCCCGGGGGATGGTGGGCGGAGGTGCTCCGCGCGGCCGTCACGAGCAGCCGGGGCGCCTGCGGCCCCGGGCCCAGGACGGCGAGGTTTCGTCCCGCCGCCGGGCCGAGCGACACGGCCACCGTCGACCGGGCCACGTCCACCGCCCGTCCGAGCAGCGCCGCCGGGGCGTGCGCCCGACCGGCGATCGCCGCGCGGTAACGGGGGTCGTTGGCCAGCAGCGGCCGGGCGTACCCGGCGAACACCACCGGCGGCGCGGCCCCCTCCGGTCGTGCCCCCCACAGCTCGTGCCGCAACCGCTCCACCGTCTCCGGCTCGTCCCGCGGGTCCGGGTAGCGGATCAGCCGCTCATGCCCGCGTACCGCGCCCCGAGGGCCGCCCAGCCCGCCGGCCGTGTTCACCACGGCGCTGCCGACCGGCAGTCCGGCGGCGGAGTCGTTCGTCGGTTCGAGCACGGCGCCGCCGCCGGGCAGCGCCACCCGGACCGGGAACTGGCCGAGTACCGAATCCCGGTGGCCGGCGTCCGACCGGCCGGCCAGGCCGAGGTCACCGGCGCCCGCCAGCACCAGGTGTACGCCGTACGTCCGGCCGGCCCGGGCCAGCGCGTCGAGGCGGGCCGCCACGTCGGCCGCGAGCCGGTCACGCTCGGCGAGGAGCAGCGGCAGGTTGTCGACCACGCAGACGATGCGGGGCAGGACGGTGTGCTGCCGCAGCTCGGCGAAGCGCTGCCCACCGGCCCGCCGGCCGGTCTCCTCGCGGCGGCGAACCTCCGTCGCCAACTGCTCGAACAGATCCCGCACGTACTCCCGGTCGGCGGTCATCGCGGCCGCCCGGACCTGCGGGATCCACGACCGGTCCCGTTCGGTCTGGAGGAACTCCACGAAGGACTCGCCGTCACCCAGGTCCACCAGGTACAGCGCCAGCTCCTCCGGGCCGTACCGGGCGCACAGGCCCAGCAGCGCGTTCGTGAGGAAGGCCCCGCGGCCGCCGTCGGAGCGACCGCTGACCAGCCAGTGCGGGGTCAGCTCGGTGAACCCGAGGGGCACGGGCCGCCCGCCGGCGTCACCCACCGTGGTCGTGAGCCCGTCGACCGAGTGCGCGGACCAGAGGCCGTCGCCGGTCGAGGGCAGCAGGTCCGCCAGCGCCAGCCGGGAGCCGGCCTCGATCTGCGCCGCGAGACGGCGGCAGACCGTCTCCACCAGCACCGCCGGTGGGTCCGCCTCCACGAAGACGGGCGAGTTCAGCCCACCCGGCGCGTCCGGACCCGGGCTGGTGAACGAGGTGCCGGGCGGGTCGCCGAGCAGCGCGTACGCGTTGCGCAGGGCGATCGTGGTCGCCCGCGGCAACGGCCCCCGGTTCGCGTACGGGCCGGGACCCGCCCACCCCGCGACCACCAGGTGCAGACCGGCCGACGGACCCTGCTCGGCCAGCGCCTCGATGCGGGCCAGGTCGGTCGGACCGGTGAGCTCGGGAAGGGCGGCGACCACCACCAGGAGCGTGCGGTCGTGCCGACGCCGGCCGCTGGCACCCGGCGTCACCCACTGCTCCGCCTCCGTCAGCACCGCCCGCAGGCCGGACACGTCCACGGCCGGCGGCGGAAGCAGGCCCGCGTCGGCCAGCGGGGCGAACGGGGCCAGCGTCGTGCCCGCGGCGTCAACCGCCCGTACCAGCAGCGATCCGGCCGGCGCCGCACCGAGCGCACGGAGCAGCACGGCCCGGAGCAGGCCCGCCACCCGGGCGTCGCGGGCGTCGGTGTCGATACTGAGGTGACCGGTGCCGACCAGCGGCACCAGCGCGGGGAACCGGGCGTCGTCCAGCGGTGCGGCGGTGCCGACCCGGACGAAGGCCGGTGGAGCCTCACCCGGCGGCGCGTCCGCGGTGAGAGTCTCCAGTGGAGCACCCGACCATCCGGGCGCCACCAGCGCGGCAACGGTGCGGAGCCGGTCGGCGAGCTCGTACTGCCGGCGCTGGTCGGCGGGGGCCGGGCGGATCTCGTCGAGGATGCCGGCCGCGGCGGCGGTGGTGGTGGCGGCCCGACGGTGCAGGGCGGCGGCGCGGTTCGTGCGTGTCTTCGGTCCGGCCACCGCGTCCACCCCCTCTGTCCGAGGCTGGCAACCTCCCCGAGCAGAGACGGTATCCCAGGTCGGGCACTCTCCCCGGGAGGTGGGGCGGCCGAGCGCGGGTGTCGTCGGTCATCTCTCACCGGCCGAGAGCGAGCCGTCACGATCCGCCGAAATTGAGGCATTGGGTACGCGGGCTTCGACCGATAGCCTCAGGAGGTGGAATCAGTGCAGCCCCCCGCCGGTTCCCAGGTCTCCCGCGTACCGGCGCAGCGGTCCCCCTCCGAGCAGCTGCCACCCGCCCCGGCCGCGCCGGCGCCGGAGCGTCCGCGCCACCGGCTGCGCACCGTCCTCACGGTGGTCGCTGGGGTACTCGCGTTGCTCTGCCTCGGCGGCGCCGTCGCCGGCTACGTGCTGTACGACCGCGCCACCACCCCTGACCGGAGCGCCCCGGACGTGGTGGTGGACAACTACCTCCGGGCGTTCCTCGTCGACCGGAACGACTTGCGCGCCGACCAGTTCACCTGCCGTGACGGGCATGAGCTAGAGCAGCTCAAAGCCTTGCGCGACGACCTCGTTGCCCGGCAGGAACGGTTTGGGGTTCCCATAACTGTGAGCTGGGGACGCCTCGACGTGCAGCGGCAGGACAATCACGCTCAAGTCCAGGTCACCTTGATCATCTCTGCGATCGTCGAGGGAACTGCTCAGAGTGACCGCCAACCCTGGCAGTTCAGCACAGAGCTGAGCGACGACTGGCGGGTGTGCGCCGCAAGCATGGCGAGCTGACTCACTCGACCCACAGGAGGTGGACCGGCACCTCCAATGTGTTGGGTGTTTGCCCTCGCCAGGCCCATCGGTACCACTCGACCTCGGGGGTGACCCGCACGCAGATGTCCCCGTCCGCGCCCGAGTAGCTCTCGGTCACCGCGCGCAGGTCGCGGTGCTCGGCTTCGTCCACGACGTGGACCACCCGGCGGCCCACCACGGAGTCCGCGTCGATGACCGGCGTGGGCGGCCGGTGCGTCGGGCCGTCGAGGGAGACGAGCCGGAGCCCGGAATCCCGGCGCGCCGCCCCGGCGGCTCGCGCCCCGACCGTCTCGACCCAGACCCGCTCCACGGGGATCAGCGGAGCGAAGACCTCGACCTGCTCGGTCTCGGCCCGGTACCACTCGTGTTCCGGGATGACCGGCACGTAGGTCCGGCTGCCCTGGACCACCCGCTCGTCCGCCCGGAGATCACCACGCCAGCCGAGCCCCGGCAGTCCGACCTGCACCCGTCGCCCTCGCAGGTCGACCCGACCGGTGGCGGGCACCATCTCGACGGGTCGTGGTGGTCGCGGGGCCCAGTCCGGGCGCCCCGCGAACGGATCTGGCAGCGGTTCGTTCATGGGGTGTGCGTCTCACTCCGCCGACTTCAGCGGTGCGCCGCGCGACCGCATGAACGGCACCGGGTCGATGGCGCTCCGGCTGCTGCGGTCGTTGTCCTCGTGCACCTCGAAGTGCAGGTGCGGGCCGGAGGAGTTGCCGCTGCTGCCGACGTCGCCGATGACCTCGCCGGCCGCCACGCGCTGCCCCGGGTAGACCCTCGGTTTGGTCACCATGTGGCAGTAGCGGGTGATGATCCCGCCGGAGTGCAGGATGTCCACGAACCAGCCGCAGCCGCCCTTACCGGGCCAGCCGTCCTCGTTGCAGGTGCGCCGGCCCCCGGCGTCGGGATCGCACCGCGCCACGAGTACCCGGCCGGCCGCCGCGGCGTGGATCGGAGTTCCCTTCTTCGCGCCGATGTCGACGCCGTCGTGGCCCGGCCGCTCGGTGGTCCGGAAGCCGGACCCGACCGCGCCGGCGATCGGGGCGGTCCAACCCGAGGCCGCGATCTCCTTGCCGGAGGCCGCGTCGCAGATCTGGCGGCCCGAGACGAGCGCGGTGCGGGCCGCCCCGCCGGCGAGCGCGTCGACGATCTGGGAGGCCACCGCCTCGTGCTTGGCGTACGCGTCGGGAAAGGCGCTGACCTGCACCTCCTGCGCGGCGACGGTGAGCGGCAACTCCTCCCAGCCCGGGACCTTCAGCAACTTCTCGTAGAACTTCCGGGCCGCGTACTCGGGGGTCATCCGCTGGCGCACCGTGCCCCAGGACGCCCGTTGCTGGAACAGGCCGACCGAGTCGTGGTCGGCTCCCACACCCTCGTTGGGCAGGTCCTGTGACTGCCGGACGGTCCGGTTCGCCAGATTCCGCAGGCGGGACTCCTGCATCGCGGTCGCCACCGCGATGACCCACCCCCGCGGCGGCACCTTCATCTCCTGACCGACTCGGATGATCTTGGCTGCGTTGCGGAGCTGGTTGTCACCGTAGTCGGTGATGCGTGGCATCTCACCGCTCACGTCGACCTCGAAGTCACCGGTGCACTGGACGCTCATCGGGGTCATCTGTTCGGCGGAGTCCCCGCCGAGTTCGGTGAGGAAGAAGGCGGCGGTGCCGCCCGTGCAGCAGAGCAGGGCGAACACCACGCTGAGCGCGCCGGCCAGCGCGCGGACCGGGAGCCGGCGTCGACGGGGCGGGTTCTCGTCGCTCATCCCTGCTCCCAGTCCACCGCGTCGACGAGCCAGTCGCCGTCGGGCGCCACGAGCTCCAGCCGGAGGCGCCCGGTGTCCATCGGCACCAGCACCTCGACGAACGTCTCGGTCCGTGGCCGGAGGGTGAGCTCGTCGGTCACCTGCCGCGCCGGCACCTCGCTCGGCACGCTGTCCGCCAGCTTCTCGGCCAACGCCGGGGTGGAGAACGGACGCATGCCCGCGTGCCACTGCTCCTTGCTCGTCCCGGGCTCGCCCAGCCATGCGGCGACGAACCGCTCGGCGGTCTGCTCGGGAGTGCGGGCGCCGGGGCGGATGCTCGGTGAGACGGCCGCCGGCGGGGAGACCAGGCCGTCGTGGCCCGCGGATGGGTCGACCGTGGTGACGGGCTCACTCGGCCTGTTGCTGAGCCCCAGTGTCGGATCGATAGGCCCAGCGACGAGCCGGGCGGCCCCGATGATGCCGAACACCACCACCGCGAGGGCGATCGCGATCCCGAGCCGGGACCGCAGCACCCGGGTGAACAGGAACTCCAGCGCCCGCCGCACCGCGATCACCGCGCCTCGGAGCGGATCCGGGGCCGGTCCGGCGTCGCGGTCTCCGTCGAGCCGGGGCGGTAGACGACGAAGGACGGGCTCTCCTCCGGCACGTCCGACTCGGTCCAGGTGGCCGGCTGGCGGCGGGGCCGGGGCGCGGCTGGTCTCGCGGGCGGCCGCTCCTCGACAATCGGTGCGCCCTCGGCCCGTTCGCGACCGTCGGGCCGCTCCCGGTCGCCACCCCCGCCCGAGGCGTGGACCGGGTCCTCGTGCCGGGCCTCCGGGCGCAGCCTCGTCGGCTCCGCCATGACGGCCTTCCGACGCCCCATGGTGGGCTCGGTCGTGCCACCGGGCTCGGCCACGTCGAGGCGCGCGGCGGTGCGCATGTCGCGGAAGAAGCGGCGATGCCACGATCCGGCCGAGCTGACCGCCTCACTGCTGTCCTTGCCGCCGAGCTGCGTGATCCGGCGGTAGGGGCGGAGCAGCAGCCAGCCGACCACACCGCAGAGCCAGACCAGCACCACCTGGAGCCAGCCCGGCAGGGTCGGCGTGCTCATGATCAGGTCCACCGCGAAGAGGTACACGGCGGCCCCGGTGCCGAAGATGGCGATGTTGAAGATCGCGGCCACCACGGCGTTCGCCAACCGGCGCAGCCCCGCGCTTGCCGGTCGCATCAGCCCGACCGTCCCGAGGATCGGCGCGGCGACCACCGCCCACCGGAAGATCAGGAAGCCGAGCAGCACCAGGAGCGAGGCGGTCAGGTCGAACATCGCGAAGAGCAGCGCCGCCAGGACCGCGATGAAGCCCGCGCCCACCCGGTCCATGTCCCGGACGCCCTGGAGGTACTCGTAGGCCTCCGGGTCCTCGCGCTCGATCTGCGCCGCGACGGTCATCCACTGCTGCTGCTTGGCCCGGATGGTGGCGTCGCGGGTCTGGGGGTTTGCCCTGAGCTTTTCGGCCTCCTCCCAGGAGAAAGACTTGGCGTCGTAGAGCGCACGGCCGTACTTCTTGGCCGTCTCGCTGTCGGCCGAGCCCAGCGCGCCGCGTAGCCAGTTCCGGTATAGCATCGCCTCGGTTGCCGTGTCGCTGGCTCGGACGGCAGGGGGACGTTTGTCGACGCACGCGTCCGGGTTCGGCAACGCACACTTCTCGGGCGGCGTGTCCCTGGACGCTGGGCCCACGGCGTCATGGACCACGCCGAGAGTCGTGATCAACGTGCTGTCCGCGACATTGGCCGACTTGACGGGCCACGCGGCGAGCGCGGTCACGGCAACCATCACCAACAGCGCCCAGCCGGCGGTGGTCATCGCGTTGCTCATGTCCGACTGGCGCGATCGCCAGAGCAGGTAGAGCCCCACCACGCAGAGCGTGACGATCCCGAAGACGCTGAACACCTTCTGGTAGATCGCCTTGGTGGCCTGCTCCACCAGCGGGTCGGCCCAGCTCCACATCGAGCGCGGGTCCCACGCCCTCTCGCGCAGCGCGTTCGACGCGCCGACGATCGCGGTCGCGACCATGAACTCGCCGTTGGCGACGGTGTTGCTGAACTTGTAATCCGGGTGCAGGACCGACGACGCGCAACCACCATCGACCCGGTACGTCGTGTATCCGTAGCCGGCGTAGCCGTAGTCGCTGTAGTAACCCTTCGGGCCGGGTTGCTTCGAGGATTCGGGTCGAGAGGCGAACCATCCGGCCAGTCCCGAATCGGGCGCGGTCGGCGTCGGTGGCTTCCAGCAGTTGGCCTCCGACTCGGCCACCTGTTGGAGCCTCTTCACGCAGGAGCGGAAGTCGGCCTGCCACTCGGCGGTCGTGCAGAGCTCGGCGGCCGCCGTCGCGGACGTCGGTGCCGCGTACGCGGCGGGTGTCCCGAGCAGCGGCCAGGAGATCGTGGCTCCGGCGAGTACGCCGAGCGCGAGCAGGAACGCCGTGATCCGTGCCCGGGCCCTCGCCATGTCACGCCTCCAGATCCGGCAGGGGGACGCTCGGCAGCACCCCGGCCGCTGCGGCGACCGCCGCGGGCGTGGTGTCGAGGTGGTCCAGCAGACCGTCGACGTACGACACGTCCACCCGGACCTTCTGCACCCGCCCGTCGACGTCGCGCATGACGAACTCGCGGAAGCCGAGCCGTGTCGACGATGTCGCGTCGGCGGTGGAGAGCGAGGCCAGGGTGGCCTCGTAGCCGTCGTTGACCGGCACGCGCAGCAGCCGGAGCGCCTCGGAGGCGATCTCGTTGTCCTCGGCGATCCGGCCGACGAAGACGGTCGAGACGAGGTTCTGCACGTCGAGGCCGAGGATGTCGCGCGGGTTCTGCGAGGCGACCAGCGCCGCGAGGTTCCACTTGCGGGAGTCGCGGGCGAGCCGTACGAGGAAGGACCGGCCCGAGCGCCAGCCCTCCATGAAGTGCGCCTCGTCCAGGCCGACGAGCTTCCGGGACGACATCGACCCGCCGTAGCAGCGCCGGACGGCGAGTCGGTGCGCGGTGTGCAGCATCGGCAGGGCGAGCGCCTCCTCGGCCGACCAGTACTCGCGCTCGATCTTCAGGTCGGGCAGGCGCAGGCCGGCCATCGTGATGACGGTGAGCGCGGCGTCGGGGCCGAGCATCCCCTCGGGAGGCCGGCCGAAGAAGAGCATCGCCAGCGGCATCTCCGCGGTGTCCAGCAGGAGGTTCGCCAGCTCCTTGCCGGCGTCGTCGTCGAGCTGCCCCAGCGTGGTGACCACGTCGTCCAGCGTGGACGTCTCCTCGGCGGGCACCTGGCGTACGGCGTGCCGGAACATGGTGGCGGTGGACGCCTCCCGGGCCACCTGCGGCGGCACCAGCATCATGCAGATGTCCTGGACGAGCATGCGCCGCTCGGCCCGTGCGTTGGAGACCGCGATCTCGAACTCCCGGTCGCCCGCGGCGCCGACACCGAACTCGCTGCGCAGCGGGGTCGGGATCAACGCGTACGGGGCGAGGGTGCCGTGCTCGGAACCGGTCAGGTTGAGCACGCGGGAGTAGGGGGCCAGCTCCGGCATGGCGCAGAGCCGGGCCAGCGGGCCGGACGGATCGAGCAGCGTCACCTGGACGCCGCGCCGGGCGGCGAGGTAGCCCAGCGCGCCGAGCAGCGTCGACTTGCCACCGCCCGGCTCGGCCACGAAGACGGCGAGGCCGGAGCGCTCGCGGACCTCCATGGGGTAGTGCAGGTCCAGGAAGACAGGGCGGCGGCAGGTGCCGGCGGTGCGGCCGATCAGGTCGCCGCGCCGGTCGCCGACGGTGGACGCGGCCTGCGGGAGCGCGGCGGCGAGCAGGGACACCGGCATCCGGCGCACGTAGCCGGTGTTGGCGATGGGCTCGCCGGGGATGAACTCCCGCGCCAGCCAGTCCTGGTTCTTCGGGTGCTGCAGCGAGATGCGCAGCTCCCGGGAGTAGAGCTGGATCAGCCGCCGCGCCCGCTCGAGGCACTCCTCTCGGGTGCGCCCCCCGACCGCGATGCGGTGCCAGCCGTGCGCGCGGGCCGAGTCGACCGGCAGGCCGGTGGTCATCTCGTCGCCGATCACGAGCGCGCGCTTGGCCAGCCGCTCCAGCTCCGGCGGGGCGTCGATGCCGTGCTCCGCATAGTCGAGCTGCTGGGAGCGGATCATGCGGAGGCGGTGCTCGAGGTTCCGGAAGGAGTCGCCGGACCCGAGGATGTCGACGCGGGTGGAGAGCTCCATCGGCCAGGGCAGCCGCTCGTGGAAGTGCAGCCAGGGCTCGTGGCGCTCGGGGATCTCCAGGGGCTCCATCCGGCCCACGGCCAGCACGGCGACGTGCCGCTCCTCGCCGGTCATCCGGTTGACCAGCTTGACTGTCGAGCCGTACGGGGTGCGGTAGCGCTCGATCTGCTCGGTGAGCGCGAGCAGGTCGCCGCGCTCCCACTGGCCGTCGGTGACCGGAGAGAGCGCCCCGGGCGGCGACATGCAGAGCGCCACCGACCGGTAGAGGAGCCACTCCAGTTCCTGGGCGGTCACCCGCCGCCCGCGCATGCCGAACGCGCCCAGCACCTCGTCGAACTGCTCGACCGTCCGGCCCATCCGGCGGCGCTCACCCTCGGCGACCCCGCGGCCGAAGGCCCGCAGCAGCCGCTCGCTGAGCGTGTCGCCGAGGGACCGTCGGGCGAAGGTGACCCCCAGGTACGTCTGCCCCTCGGCGTGGTTGACGGAGAGCAGGTGCCGCTGCGCCGCCACGAGGTGGTCCGCCCAGCTCGCCGTGCCGGGCACGTCGGGCAGCGGTGCGGCGGTGTGGGCGTCGATGGTCCGGGCCCACTCGTCCGCCGGGAACGGCCGGGTGGTGCGGCGCAGGTGCAGCCGGAAGCCGGCGAGGCCCGCGTACTGCTCGGCGATCGCCGAGAGCAGTGCCTCACGCTCGGCGTCCGGCCGGAACGCCCACCGCACCTCCGGAAGCCAGTACCAGGCCGTGACGGTGTTCGGAGTGAAGGTGAGGTGACCGGCGATCTCGGTGATCGCCAGCTCGACGGACGGGTCCCGGTCACCAAACTTGATCTTCGGTGGCTTGACCCGGACCGGCTTGACCGGCTTCTCCCGTCGCTCGGGCGAGCGCTGCCGTGGCGGTGCGACCTCGCGCCCGCTCGACGACCGGGTGGACCGGCCGGCGCGCTCCGGCCGGGTCTGCGGGGACCGCCGGGCCTCCGGCGTCGGCTCGGGATGCGTCGGCTCGGGATGCGGCGGGGCGGGCTCGGGCGGCGTCGGCGCCACCCGCTCCGCCGGGGCCACCCGCTCCGCCAGCGGCTCGGGGTCGGCGACCGGCCGCCGGGCCGGCAGCCGGTCACCGGCCTGTGCCGGCACGCGTGAGCGCGTCGGCGGCTCGGCCTGGTCGCCGGTCGGCGCCTCCCCCGGGCCGTGCGTCGGCGGGACCGCGGGGATCCGCTGCCGGCCGGCGCCGCGCAGCCGGGGCGGGGGTGGGAGGGCGGGGGCCGTGGGTGCCGCCTCGACCGCGGCCGGCTGCTGCGGTATCGCGGCCGGGCTCCGGTCGACGCCGTGGCGCGCGGGCGGGGTCAGCGGCCGGCCCGCGCCCGGACGCGGAGCGCCGAACAGGTCGAGGAAGGGGGAGTCGATGTCGTGGCTCTCCGCGCCCCCCGCCGCGGGCTGGGCCGGGCGCGGCGCCGGCTCCCCCGTCGGGGTCCGTCGCGACACGGGTCGGGGCGCCTGGAAGACCCCCACGCCGCCGTGCCCGGGGGAGGTGGCGAGAGCGGGGTCGAGGGCGGCCTCGTCCCGCTCCTCGGCCTCCGAGTAGTCGAACGAACGCGCACGGTGACCACCCGGCACGGCCGGACGGCCGGCCGGGGAACCCGGCGTGGAAGAGCGACTCATGCGACCGCCTCACCCGCGTCGTGTGACCGCCCCGTCGGCGTACGCCCGGTCATGCCAGTTCCTCCCGGATCCTGATCCCGCTGCCGACCAGGCGTGGGTCGCGCTGCTCGGCGGCGGGCTCCCGGGTGCGTCGCCAGTCGGTCAGCGCGGTGCGGATCACCACTCGCGCCGGCCGGTCCGGATCGACGTACCGGAAGACGAACGACGTGCTCACGATGGCGAGCGCGATCTCCCAGGCGGGGAAGAGCTCGACCTTCAGCGTGAACAGCCAGTGGATGAACATGTAGAGGGGGACGAGCAGCATGAAGAGCCCGTACTGGGCGTATGGCAGGTGGACGGGAAGGGTGTAGCCGGGCGGCCCGAGGTAGACCAGGCGTGCCCGGTAGATGTCGTCGTCGGTGCGCAGCCGCATGAGTGCCCGCGCCTATTCGAAGATCAGGTCGATCAGGTAGTCGCCGACGAAGAAGAGTGTGGCGGCGCCGGCGATGAAGGCCAGCCCGACGATCGCGATGGCGGAGCTGGTCAGCACCTTGGAGATCTCGCCCCGGCTGGCCCGGCCGATGAAGATGACGCCGAGGACGGCCAGCAGGATCGGCGCGACCTTGCTGGCGAAGAAGGTCACGACGGCGTTGGTGTCGATGCCCTTCGGCGCCGGCTCGGCGAGTGGAGTCGACGCCAGGGTCGAGAGCGCGTGGGCGACGCCGGACGACGCCTGCTCCATGAGCTCGATGGCGATCACTGAAACCTCCCCAAAACGCGGCCGGCGGCGCCGCGGCGGTGCAGTGGACAAGCCTGGCGGGAAATGTGCGGATCGGGCGCAGCGAAGTTGACCCTGTGTTCGTTACTCACCACGGAGGGTGGCGAGTTTTGGGCGATTTGCTCCCGCTTCGGCCCTCCCTCCACGCCTCGCCATCTCGATGCTGGGCAATTCCACAGCGTACGGGCCGCCCCGGAAAGCGACAAGCCGCGAAGAGGCTGCCCGATACGACCCGGACGACCGATCGTACACCTGTTCCAATGTGCATGTCAGGGCCGGTTTCCGCGGCCGCCCCCGGGACGCGGAGGGCCGTCGCCACGACCGGTACCGTCTAGTCGTGACCGATCTGGTGCGGGCCTCGGCCCCGGTGGTGATGGGCGTCCTCAACGTCACGCCCGACTCCTTCTCCGACGGCGGACGGTACGCCGACCTCGACGCCGCCGTCGGACACGGCGTCCGACTGCGCGACGACGGGGCGCACCTGGTCGACGTGGGTGGCGAGTCCACCCGACCGGGCGCCGACCGGGTCGACGCCGGGACCGAGACGGCCCGCGTCGTCCCCGTCGTCCGGGAGCTGGCCGCGGCCGGGGTGGCGGTCAGCATCGACACCAGCCGGGCGCGGGTCGCCGAGGCGGCCCTGGCGGCCGGTGCGGTGGTGGTCAACGACGTCTCCGGCGGCCTCGCCGACCCGGACATGGCCCGGGTGGTCCGCGACGCGGGCTGCCCCTGGGTGCTGATGCACTGGCGCGGGCACTCCCGGGGCATGCGCGAGCTGGCCGTCTACGGCGACGTGGTGCGCGACGTCCGCACCGAGCTGGCCCAGCGGGTCGACGAGGCGCTGCACGCCGGGGTGGCCGCCGACCGGATCGTCGTCGACCCGGGTCTCGGCTTCGCCAAGACCGCCGAGCACAACTGGCAGCTCAGCGCCCGCCTGCCCGAGCTGCTCGACCTCGGCTTGCCGCTGCTCTTCGGCGCCAGCCGCAAGTCCTATCTGGGCCGGCTGCTGGCGGCCGCGGACGGGACGCCGCGCCCGACCGGTGAGCGGGAGGCGGCCACGGTGGCCACCAGCGTCCTCGCCGTGGCGTCCGGCGCCTGGGGCGTACGGGTGCACGACGTACGGGCCACCGTGGACGCGCTCGCCGTCTGGCGAGCCACCGGCAGTCCGCGCCTCGCCGCGACCGCACCCGCGGGCGGCCCGGCGTCCACCCGACCCGCCGGAGGAGCCCGGGAGGGTGGCCGGTGAACGACCGCATCACGCTGACCGGCCTGCGGGCGCGCGGCCGGCACGGGGTGTACGACTTCGAACGTGTCCAGGGACAGGACTTCGTCGTCGACGTGGTGCTGGAACTCGACCTCGGCCCGGCGGCCCGCTCCGACGACGTGGCCGACACCGTCCACTACGGCGAGCTGGCCGAGCGGCTGGTGTCGGTGGTGGCCGGCGAGCCGGTCAACCTCATCGAGACGCTCGCCGCCCGGTTGCTCGACATCTGCCTGGCCGATGCGCGCGTCGCCGCCGCGACGGTCACGGTGCACAAGCCGGAGGCGCCCGTGCCGCACACCTTCACCGACGTCGCGGTCACCATGACCCGGAGGCGCGCCGGATGAGCCGCGCCGTCCTCTCCCTCGGCAGCAACCTCGGCGACCGCCTGGCCCACCTGCGCGCCGCGGTCGCCGCGCTGGGCGACGCCGTGCTGCGGGTCTCCGGTGTCTACGAGACTCCACCGTGGGGGGATCCGGACCAGCCCCGGTACCTCAACGCGGTGCTGCTCGCCGAGGACCCGGCGGCCACCCCGTACGACTGGCTGGAGCGGGCGCGGGCGGCGGAGCGCGCGGCCGGACGGACGCGCGACCCACGGCGGCGCTTCGGGCCCCGCACGCTCGACGTGGACGTCATCGCGGTCTGGGCCGACGACGACCAGCCGGTGCTCAGCGACGATCCCGAGCTGACCCTGCCGCATCCCCGCGCCCACCTGCGGGCGTTCGTGCTGCGGCCGTGGGCCGACGTCCAGCCGGACGGTCGGCTACCCGGTCACGGCCCGCTGGCCGGCCTGCTCGACTCCGGTCCGGTGGTCGCCGACGCCCGGGAACTGCGCCCCCGCCCGGATCTGGAGATAGAGTCGACGGCATGACCCAGCGGAGCCGGCCGGCATGACGCAGGCGCAGTCCCCGCCGCCGGGCGGGACGGGGCCGGACCGCTCGCGGATGGGCCCGACCCGGATCTCCACCCTGGTGGTGGCCGGTTTGGCCGCGGCCGCGGCGGCCTGGTTGCTGATCAGCACCTTCTACTACAACGGCATCCCGCGGCTGCCCTGGCTGCCGGTGGTCACGCTGGCCACCCTCGCCGTGCTCGAGGGATACGCCGCGATCAACACGCGGGGCCGCATCGAGCGCCGGCCGGGCCGGGCCCCGGTCAACGCGCTGATGGTCGCCCGGTTCGTGGTGCTCGCCAAGGCGTCGTCGCTGGCCGGCGCGCTCTTCGCCGGCTTCTACGCCGGGCTGACCGGCTGGCTCTTCGTCGAGTCGACCCGCGCGGCCATGGAGGACCGGGCGCCCGCGGCCGCCGGTCTGCTCGCCTCGCTCGCCCTGGTGGCCGCCGCGCTGTGGCTGGAGCGTTCGTGCCGGGTACCGGAGCGTCCGGAGGACGAGCGCGAGCCCGACGACCGGGAGAGCCGACCGGGTCAGCGCTGACGTCGCCGCCGAGCCGCGCAGGCCGGGGGGGTTACGCGGGGCTCGCCGCGCGGGTACGGTGCCTCCGACCGGAGAGCATCGGCCGCCACCGGTCCGCCCGCGCGTCGGACCTGGACGACGGCCGGGGGAGGCGGCTTCATGGGGTACGACGAAACAGGCCGGAACGTGCCCGTCGAGCCCTCGTCCGGGGTGCCCGCCGCCGTCCTGGAGAACGTCTTCGACGACCCGTACCACGGTGAGCCGGGTCGTGACCGCATCGGCGTGCACGTCGCGTGGGAGATCGTGCTGCTGCTCGGCCTGGCCGCCGCGGCCTGGCTGCTCTGGCGGGACGCGCCGGACGTGCTGCGCGGCGACGGGCTGCGCGCCCTGCTGGTCGACGTGGCCGCGCTCGGTCTGCTCACCCTCGCCGCCGGGCTGAGCCTGCGCACCGCCGCGGTCAACCTCGCGATCGGGCCGGTGGCGGTCGCCGCCGCCCTGCACTTCGCCGAGCAGAGCGACCGGGGCGTCGTGGCGGCCGTGGGGCCCGCCGTCGCGGTCGCGGCGGGCGCCGGGCTGCTCCTGGCCCTGGCCGTGGTGGTGCTGCACGTGCCGGCCTGGGCCGCGAGTCTCGCGGGCGCGGCGGGTGTCGTCGTGTACATCGAACAACGTTCGGCCCCGGTGCTGGTGCAGGGCGAGTACGACCCGCGCCGGCACGCGTACTACCTCGCCGGCGGCTTCGCCGCGCTCGCCGTCCTCGGTGGCCTCTTCGGCGCCATCCGGGCGGTCCGCCGGCTGGTCGGCCGGTTCCGGCCGGTGGCCGACCCGGCGCGTCGCCGTGGAGCGGTCGCCGCGGTGGTCTCGGCGGGCGCCCTGATCGGCTCGACCGTGCTCGCCGCGCTGGCCGGCGTCCTGATCGCGGCGAGGGACGTCGCGCCGGTGGCACCGACCGCCGGGCTGGACTGGACGGTGCTCGCCGTCGGCGTCGCGCTGCTCGCCGGGACCAGCGCGTACGGGCGCCGCGGTGGGATCTTCGGCACGGTGTTCGCGGTGGGGCTGGTCTCGGCGCTCCTCGCGTACGCCGAGGCGCGCGACTGGTCCGTGAGCCGGTGGGCGCTCGGCGGGACGGCCCTCGGCGTGGGGCTGGTGGTGACCCGGCTGGTCGAGCGGTTCGGCCGCCCCGGACCGGCCACCGTGGAGCCGGAGCCCGTGGGTGACGCCACCCTCGGCTCCGGCTGGGCGGTGCCCGCGCCACGACCCACCGAGACCTGGCCGCCGGTGCTGCCCACCCCGGCCGCGGACTCCCCGGTGGACCCGTGGCGCTCGTCCCGGTGGGAGACCGAACCCCGCCGGTGGGACGACGAGCGCTGAGCCGGTGCCATGTCCGACGGGCCGGTGGTGATCTCGCCGGTTAGGCTCGGCGGCATGACCGAGACACCTGCCGACCGCGGCGGCCGCCCGTCGTTCGAGGAGCTGGACGCCCTCCCCACGGAGGAGCTGCGGGAGCGGGCCTTCACGCTCGCCCGGGAGCGGCTCGACGTGGGCTTCTTCTGGTCGGTGCTCCGCCACCTGCCGAACGCCGACGAGGCCACCGTGCTCGACGGCGCGCCGAACACCGTGGGACCGACGATCGACGAGGCCGCCGCGCTCCTGCGCGAGCTGACCGGTCACGGATACCAGGACGAGGAGTCCACGCCGCTGCTGCGGGCCGCCTTCATCGATTACCTGATGAAGCACTGACGCGACCGGCACACCGCACGATCCGCCCGCGACCCGCGGGCCGGGAACGGACAGGATCATGGCGCTCACCAACCGGAGCGGCGCACTCAGCCGGTACGGCACGGCCGCCGGCACCGGTGCGCTGGCCGCGCTCGTGCTCGTCGCCGTCTGCGGCAGCCCGGCGTACGTCGGTTGGGCCGGGAACACCGACCCGACCTCGGCCGGCGGCTGGTACCTGCGGCTGCTCGCCTGGCCGGCCTGGCGCGTCGACGCCGGCGACCAGGGCGGGGTCCTCGCCGCCGACCTGCGGGCCATCCTGCTGGTGGTCCTCGCGGCGGGCCTGCTCTACCTGCTGCCCGCCGCGCAGGTGGCCCGGGTGCCCGGCGGGCTCAGCCAGTTCTTCTCCGGCTGGGCGGCGTACGTGCTGGCCGGCGGTATCGCGGGGCTGCTCGCGGTCTTCCTCGGGCCGGAGCCCTCGATGATCGGCGCGTTGCAGGCGGCCGGCGAGGGGGCCAGCTACGGGTTCCTCACCGGTTGGATCATCGGTACGGCCAGCCTGGGCGGTCGGGCCTGACCGTCCGGCGGAGCCGCGCACACCGTCCGGTCCCGCCGGACCAGGTCACTGCGCCCGGCTCGCCAGGTCGAGCAGGAGCCGGCGGTCCAGCGTGCCGACCGGCCGCCCCCCGTCGGTCACCACCACCCGCTCGGTGGCGGAGGTGAGCAGCGCCGCGAGCGCGTCGTACGCCGAGCCGTCCAGTGGCACGGTCGGGGCCTCCGGGGCGCCGTCGGCGGGCACCGGCTCCAGCTCCGCCCGCCGCAGCGGGGTGACCACCAGCCGGCGGATGCCGCGGTCGGCGCCCACGAACTCGCGGACGAACGGGGTGGCGGGCGTGCCGAGGAGCGCGGCCGGGGTGTCGTACTGCTCCAGGTGACCGCCCTGGGAGAGCACGGCGATCCGGTCGCCGAGCCGGACCGCCTCGTCGAGGTCGTGGGTGACGAGCACGATCGTCTTGCGGACCTCGGCCTGCAACCGGAGGAACTCCTCCTGCAACCGGGTGCGGACGATCGGGTCGACGGCGGAGAACGGCTCGTCCATGAGCAGTACCACCGGGTCGGCGGCGAGCGCCCGTGCCACCCCCACCCGCTGGCGTTGCCCGCCGGAGAGCTCGTGCGGATAGCGGCCGCCGAACGTGCCCGGGTCGAGGCCCACCAGCTCCAGCAGCTCGTTCACCCGGTCCCGTACGCGGTTCCGGGGCCAGCCGAGCAGCCGGGGCACGGTCGCCACGTTGGCCAGCACCGTCTGGTGCGGAAAGAGGCCGACGTTCTGGATGACGTACCCGATCCGCCGCCGCAGCCGCACCGGGTCGGCGCGGGTGACGTCCTCGTCGCCGAGCAGGATCCGGCCGTCGGTGGGCTCGATCATCCGGTTGATCATTCGGAGCACCGTCGACTTGCCGCAGCCCGACGGCCCGATGAGCACCGCCAGCTCGCCGGCCTTCACCTCGAGGCTGAGCCCGCGTACGGCCTCCGTCCCGTCGGGGTAGCGCTTACGGACGCCCTCCAGCGTGATCGACGCCGCGCGCTGCTCACCGGCGGTCGCGCGCCCGCCGGCGCCGGAGGTCTCCGGGGTAACGTCCACGTATGTCCTTCCGCCTGAGCTACCGGGCCGACCCGGGTAATCCGTGGTTCTCCTGGCAGTACCTGCGGGACAACTCTGACACGATCCTCACCGCGCTGCGTGAGCACGCCTCCCTGACCGGTCGCGCGGTGCTGATCGCGGCCCTCATCGCCGTGCCGCTCGCGGTGGTGGCGTACTGGTACCGGCCCCTCGCCGGCCCGATCGTCGCCGTCACCGGGGTGTTCTACACCATCCCGTCCCTGGCCCTCTTCGCGTTCGTGGCACCCTACCTGGGCATCGGCGTGGTCACCGTGCTCAGCGTCGTGGTGCTCTACGCCCTGCTCGTGATCGTGCGCAACGCCATCGCCGGGCTCAGCCAGGTGCCCCCCGAGGTGCGGGAGGCGGCCGAGGGCATGGGCTACGGCCGGTGGGGGCGCCTGTTCCGGATCGACCTGCCGCTCGCCCTGCCCGGCATCCTCACCGGGCTGCGGCTGGCCACCGTGTCGACGGTGGCGCTCGTCACCGTGGGTGTCGTGGTGGGCCGGGGCGGGCTGGGCCAGTTGATCTTCGCGGGGTTCCAGAACAACTTCTACAAGGCGCAGATCATGACGGGGACCGTGCTCTGCGTGCTGCTCGCGCTGGTGCTGGACCTGATCCTCGCCGGGGTCGGGCGGCTGCTCACCCCGTGGCTCACCCGGAGGGCGTCGTGAGCGTCATCGAGCAGGCGATCGTCTGGCTCAACGACCCGCTGAACTGGACCAACCCCGGCGGCGTGCTGGACCGGCTCGGCGAGCACCTGGTGCTCTCCGCCGCCGCGGTGGCGCTCGGCTGCCTGGTGGCCTGGCCCATCGGCCTCTGGCTCGGCCACACCGGCCGGGGTGGGGGGCTGGTGGTGCTGGTGGCCAACGTCACCCTCGCCATCCCGACGCTCGCCCTGCTGACCATCCTGCCGCTGACCTTCCTCGGCTTCGGTCGACCCTCGGTGATCGTCGCGCTGGCCGTCTTCGCGGTGCCGCCGCTGCTCGCGAACGCGTACACGGGGGTGCGGCAGGCCGATCCGGAGGCCCGCGACGCCGCGCGCGGCATGGGGCTCTCGGGCTGGCAGGTGCTGCGGCGGGTGGAGCTGCCGCTCGCCGTGCCGTACCTGGCCGCCGGTTTCCGGACGGCGGCCGTGCAGGTGGTGGCGACCGCGGCGCTCGCCTCGTTCGTCAACGGCGGCGGGCTGGGCCAGATCATCCGCGCCGGCTTCGGGCTGGACATCGCCGCCGGTGGTGGTCAGATCCTCGCCGGCGGCCTGCTGGTGGCGGGGCTCGCCGTCCTGGTGGAGGTGGTGCTCGCGGTGGTCGAGAGGGTGGTCACACCGCGTCCGCTGCGGGCCACCCGCCGGAGCGCGAGCCGCCGGGCCGCGGACGCGGTGACCGGCGGCTGACCCGCCCCGGCGTGAGGGTCGTGACGATCCAGTGACGAAGCTCGCCCACGGTTGTCGTACCCGCCTGGAGGATGTTGGGTGGGAAATCGCGGGCGACAGGATCGCCCGTCGGACACGCGGCCGGCCCGGACGGGTCGCGCCGGGACACGGAAGGCGGGCAACATGCGCGCACGTACACGGCTGTTCGTCGGCGCCGCGGCGGCCCTCACCGCCGCCGGGCTGCTCACCGGCTGCGGTGACGCCGGCTCATCGGGCACCGACGCCCCCCAGACGACGGCGAGCGGCGCCGGATGCGCCCCCGTCGCCGGCGACCAGTTGGTGGTCCTGGACGACGACAAGAAGCTCCAGAACAGCGACAACATCATCCCGGCGGTCAACGCGGACGCGGCGAGCCCGCAGCTGATCGCCGCGCTCGACAAGGTCTCCGCCGCGCTGGACACGCCGAAGCTCATCCAGCTCAACAAGGCGGTCGACGTCGACCGCAAGACTCCGAAGGTGGCGGCCGAGGAGTTCGCGTCGGCCAACAACCTGACGGCCGGGATCGCCAAGGGGCCGGGCGGCCAGATCGTGGTCGGCGCCGGCAACTTCAGCGAGAGCGAGACCCTCGGCGAGCTCTACCGGATCGCGCTCACCGCGGCCGGCTACCAGGTCCGGGTGCAGCAGATCGGCAGCCGGGAGCTCTACGAGCCGGCCCTGGAGAAGGGCGAGATCCAGGTGGTGCCGGAGTACGCGGCCACCATGGCGGAGTTCCTCAACACGAAGGCCAACGGCCAGGGCGCCGCACCGGTCTCGTCGCCGGACCTCGACAAGACGGTCACCGCTCTGCGCGCCAACGGCGACAAGGTGGGCATCACCTTCGGCACCCCGTCCGCCGCGCAGGACCAGAACGCCTTCGCGGTGACCAAGGCGTTCGCGGACAAGTACGGCGTCCGTACGCTCTCGGAGCTGGCCGCCAAGTGCTCCGGTCAGGCGACCGTGCTGGCCGGCCCGCCGGAGTGCCCGCAGCGCCCGAAGTGCCAGGCCGGGCTCGTGCAGGTCTACCACTTCAACGCCGGGTCGTTCAGCTCGCTCGACGCGGGCGGGCCGCAGACCAAGAACGCGCTGAAGACCGGCAGCGCCAGCGTCGGCCTGGTCCTGTCCTCCGACGGGGCGCTGGCCGGCTGACCCGGCCGTTCGACCGGGCGTCATGCCTGGTCAACGACGCGTTCGACGCCGGTTCACGAGGGTCGGCCCCGTTCGGGGTCGGCCCTCATGGCGGTGCTGGGCCACGGCGCGCGGGCAGTGCCCGCGGCGGTGCTGGGCCCGTTCCCACGCGGAGCAACTCTCGGTAGGCTGCACAGCCATGCCCGCCCCCGAAGCCCACCGCAGTCGGACCCTGCTGACCGCCCTGTTCTGGTCCGGCGTCGGGCTGGCACCGGTGGCGGCGTTGATCCTGCTGGTCGCGGACGGCAACGGTCCGCTGCGCTTCGCCGCGGTGCTCGCGATCCTGGCCGTGGTGATGATCGGCTTGTCGATCGCGCTGCGCGCCGACGGTGACGGCGGCCAGGCCCGCGCCGAGGAGCTGCTGGACGAGATGGAGCAGCTCCGCCGGGAACTACGGGGCGAGATCGTGGCCGCCGCGCAGCGCGGCAACCAGGCGCTCGACCAGGCGCAGCGGGCGCAGGAGGCGGTGGCCGCCGTGCACCGGCGTCTCGACGCCACCGGCGCCGCCCTGTCGGGGGTCGCGGGCGCCGCGGAGGAGCCGGCCGGGTCGGGCCGCGCCCGGGTGCCGGTCGCCGAGCCGCCCGAGGACGCGCCGTCCGGACGGGCCCGGGTGCGCGACGACGGTGGATCCCGGTGGGGCCGGTCCGAGTGGGAGGACGACGAGGAGCCCGGTCGCCGGTCGGCGGCGGGCCGCTACGGCGGGGACCGCCCCGCCGCCGGGCAGTACGGCGCCGAACGCCCGCCGGCCGGCGCGTACGGCGAACGGGCGGGCTCCGGTGCCGAACGTGCGGGCGGGGCCCAACCCGGGGTCTACGGCGCCGCGCCCCGCCCCGCGGAGCACGAGAGCCGGGCCGAGGCGGGGCCTCGACCGCTGGGGGTGGTCCGGCACACCGAGACGGTGCACGTCACCACCCGGCACACGATCGTGGACGGCGGCCCGGCCGAACCGGTGGGTGGGCGTTACGGCGGTGGATACGCGGGCGGGTGGTCGGCGCCGGCCGACGAGCGGCCCTGGGGTGGCGCCGACGACCGGTGGGCGGAGGCCGGCGGCGCCCCGGAGGAGCGGTCCTGGTCCGGTTACGGCGGCCCGGACGAGCGTTCCCGGCCGGGCGACGAGCGGCCCTGGGCGGGGGCGGGCGGCCCCCGCGACGAGCCGGGCCGGGGCGAGCCGCGGGACGACCGGGGCCGTGCCGGCCGGCGGGACGAGCGGGCCTGGTCCGCGCCGGAGGACCCGCGGGGGTGGCCGGACCCGCAGGGCGAGGCGGACGACCCGGGGTGGGAAGACCCGGCGGCGCCGGTGGGACGGGACCGGCCGGCGCAGCTGGACGACACCGGGCAGTACTGGGCCCAGATGCGCGCGGGCGACCGCTGGGCGGCGGTCCGGGACGATGACCGGGGCCGGGAGGTGCGGATGGGCGAGCGCCGGGCCGAGGTGCACGCCGACGCCACCGGCGCCGAGTACCGGGTCGCCGACCGCTGGGCGTCGGTGCGTCGGGACGAGCCGGGCCGGGAGTACGGTCGCGGCGACGAGCGGCGGCGTGGCGGTTGGGACGCCGAACCGGAGGACCGTCCGGCCCTGCCCGTCGGCGGGGTGCCGGTGCCCGACGAGTGGCGTCCGCCGCGGCAGCGGGGCTACCAGTCGGCGCCCGACGCGGAGCCGGAGCGGGTGGGCCGGCGCGCGCGGGCCGACGACGACCGGTACGGCTACGGGACGCCGGACGACGCTCCCCGCGGCGGGCGCTGGCGCTGAACCCCGCCGGCGGGCTACTTGTCGATGTCGCCGACGACGAAGAACATCGAACCGAGGATCGCGATCAGGTCCGGCACGAGGCAGCCCGGCAGCAGCGTGGCCAGCGCCTGCACGTTGGCGTACGACGCGGTGCGCAGCTTGAGCCGCCACGGCGTCTTCTCGCCGCGGGACACGAGGTAGTAGCCGTTGATGCCCAGCGGGTTCTCGGTCCACGCGTACGTGTGCCCCTCGGGCGCTTTCACGACCTTCGGCAGCCGGGTGTTCACCGGCCCGGTGAGCCGGTCGACCCGCTCCAGGCACTGCTCGGCGAGGTCGAGTGACACGTACACCTGGTCGAGCAGCACCTCGAACCGCGCGTGGCAGTCCCCGGTGGTGCGGGTGACCACCGGCACGTCGAGCTCGTCGTACGCCAGGTAGGGCTCGTCGCGGCGCAGGTCCAGGTCGAGCCCGGAGGCGCGGCCCACCGGCCCGGACGCCCCGAACGCGGCGGCGTCCGCCGCGGACAGCACCCCGACGCCCACCGTGCGGGCCAGGAAGATCTCGTTGCGCCGGATCAGGTTGTCCAGGTCGGGCATCCGCCGGCGGACCTCGCCGATGGCCGCCCGGGCCCGGCCGGTCCAGCCGGACGGCACCTCCTCTTTCAGACCGCCCACCCGGTTGAACATGTAGTGGATCCGGCCGCCGGAGACCTCCTCCATGACGGCCTGGAGGGTCTCCCGCTCGCGGAACGCGTAGAACATCGGGGTGATCGCGCCGATCTCCAGCGGGTACGAGCCCAGGAACATCAGGTGGTTGAGCACCCGGTTCAGCTCGGCGAGGGCCATCCGCAGCCAGGTGGCCCGCTCCGGCACCTCCAGGCCCATCAGCCGCTCGACGGCGAGCACCACGCCCAGCTCGTTCGAGAACGCCGACAACCAGTCGTGCCGGTTGGCGAGCACGATGATCTGCCGGTAGTCGCGTACCTCGAAGAGCTTCTCCGCGCCGCGGTGCATGTAGCCGACGATCGGCTCGGCCGACATCACCCGCTCACCGTCGAGCACGAGCTTCAGCCGCAGCACACCGTGGGTGGACGGGTGCTGCGGCCCGATGTTGAGCACCATGTCGGTGCCGAGCTGCTCCCCGCCGGTGCCCGCCACCAGGCCGGCCCCGGTGCCGACGGTCATCTCGCGCAGGTCCCGGGCGTCGGTGGTCATGCCCGTCATCGTGCCACGGTCGCATCGAGCGTGACGCCGACCGGTTGCCGCAGCCACCAGTGCCCGCCCAGGCCGGTCGGGTCGGTCAGTTCGGCCGCCGTGGACGCCGCGGCGAGCGCCCGCACGTACCCGGCCGGGTCGGTGGCGGCCAGGGCCAGCGGTGGCCGGCCGCCGTCGGCCCCGAGCGCGCGCAGCGCCTCCCGCTGCGACCCCAGGGTGTACGCGCACCGGGCGACCCGCTCACCGGCGGAGGCGACCGAGTCCATGGCGACGTGCGCGGTGACGTCGCACGACCCGTCCGGCACCGGCGGCACCTGCCGTCCGCTCCGGTACCCGGTCAGCGTCCCGTCCGCCGGCCGTTCGGCCCTCAGGTGTCCGTAGTCCACGGCCAGGGCGAGCCCCCGGTCGAGGTGGCCCACCGCGCCGGCCCACGCCTCGTCACGGCTGCGCCCGATCTCGGCCCGCACGCCGACCGTCCGGGGGCTCACCGGGCCCCCGTCCAGATGTCCGTCGGGTACGGGCCACCAGGTGGCGAGCCAGTCGGCGTCCTCCCGGGCGACCGGATCACCCACCGATTCCGTGCCGGTCGCCGGGTCGACCAGCAGGTACCGCCACCCGTCGGCTGTCCGCGCCGCGACGTCCAGCGGCACGTTGTCCAGCCATTCCGTGGCGAGGAGCAGGCCGACGATCCCGGTCGGGATCTCGCCGACCCACTCGACGCCCTCCGGCAGGTCGTCGGGTCGGGGCGCCAGTTCGACGGCCGTGAGCCGGACCCGCGAGGCCAGCGCGGGCACCCCGGCGGTAGTCCGGTCCGCGGCCCTCGATCCGGACGCGGGCGGCAGGCCGGCGGTCGTCGGCTGGGCGGCGAGGAGTGACGCGAGCGTGCGCAGGAGTTCCCCGCGTCCGGCGCCGACGTCGACCACGTCCAGCCGCTCCGGGTGACCGAGGGCGACGTCCACCTGGGCGAGCAGCCGCAGCAGCGCCCCGGCGAACGAGGGGGAGGCGTGGACGCTGGTGCGGAAGTGCCCGGCCGGGCCCGGCCCGGCCACGAAGAACCCGCCCGGGCCGTAGAGCGCCCGGTCCATCGCGTCCCGCCAGCGGATCGGCAGCAGTCCTCGTTCACGGCGCGTCACCGTGCCGACCCTACGGTCCGGGGCGCTGGCGTGGTCGGCGACGCCGCCGTCCGGCCCCCTGACGGCGCGCGAGGGCGCCGGGAAGAAGCAGCTGTCGCCGCCGGCCTCCCCGCACCACGACGCCCAGCGGTGACGAGGACTCCCGTCGATGCCGGCGGGCCTCGCGCGGCGGCCGTCCCGGGTGGTGAAGGTTTTCACATCCGGGTTTCCATCCCATTACCCGGGCGCATACTTGCCATCGACCGGTACCCCTTCTCGAGGACTGGATCGTCGACATGAGCGCACCGTCGCGCCCACGCCCGGCCGCCCCCCGGCGGGCCGCCGTCACCGTGGGCTCCGCCCCGTCGAGGGCCGTTCCCCGCACCCTGACCGTCGGCGTCGTCGGCGCCGGTCGCGTCGGCGCCGTCCTGGGCGCCGCGCTCACCGCCGCCGGGCACCGGGTGGTCGCCGCCACCGGCGCGTCCGGCGCGAGCCGGGCCCGGCTGGCCCTGCTGCTCCCCGACGTCCCGTCCGACTCGGCCACGGCGGTGGCCCGGGCCGCTGGCGACCTGCTGCTGATCGCGGTGCCGGACGACGCGCTCCGCGGAGTGGTCGCCACCCTGGCCGACTCCGGTGCGCTCCGCCCCGGGCAGGTGGTGGCGCACACCTCCGGGGCGCACGGGCTGGCCGTGCTCGACCCGGCCGCCGCGGTCGGCGCTCGCCCGCTCGCCCTGCACCCCGCGATGACCTTCACGGGCACGCCCGACGACCTCGGTCGGCTTCCCGGCATCTCGTACGGAGTGACCGCCCCCACCGACCTGCGGCCGCTGGCCGCCCGACTGGTCGCCGACCTCGGCGGCGTGCCGGAGTGGATCGGGGAGGCGGACCGTCCGCTCTACCACGCGGCGCTGGCGCACGGCGCCAACCACCTGGTGACTCTGGTCAACGAGGCGGCCGACCGGCTGCGTGACGCCGGGGTGGCCCAGCCGGAGAAGGTGCTCGCCCCGCTGCTGCGGGCCGCGCTGGAGAACGCGCTGCGGCTCGGCGACGACGCGCTCACCGGCCCGGTCTCGCGGGGCGACGCGGGCACCGTCGCGCGCCACCTCGCCCGGCTCGCCGCGACGGCCCCCGAGTCGGTCGCCCCCTACCTCGCGATGGCCCGGCGCACCGCGGACCGCGCCATCGCCGCCGGCCGGCTCGCCCCGGCGGACGCCGCGTCGCTGCTCGGTGTGCTCGCCGACAACCAGCGGGAGGTGGCCGCGTGACCGCTGCGGGAATGGGCGCGGGCGCGGGCACGCTGACGAGGATCCGGGAGGTGACCACGGTATGGAGCTGGTGACGACCCGTGCGGAGCTGGCCAAGGCGCGGGCCTCGCTGACCGGGACGGTCGGCGTGGTGATGACCATGGGCGCCCTGCACGACGGCCACGAGACGCTGCTGCGGGCGGCGCGGGAGCGGGCCGACCACGTGCTGGTGACGATCTTCGTGAACCCGTTGCAGTTCGGCCCGAACGAGGACTTCGACCGCTATCCGCGCACGCTCGACGCCGACCTGGAGGTCTGCCGGCGGGCCGGCGCGGACGTGGTGTTCGCGCCCAGCCGGGAGGAGATGTACCCGGGTGGCGAGCCGCGGGTCCGCGTCAACCCCGGGCAGCTCGGCGAGGAGCTGGAGGGGCAGAGCCGCCCCGGCTTCTTCCACGGGGTGCTCACCGTCGTGCTGAAGCTGTTCCAGCTCACCCGCGCCGACCTGGCCTTCTTCGGCGAGAAGGACTACCAGCAGCTGACCCTGGTCCGCCGGATGGCCCGGGACCTGGACGTGCCGGTGGAGGTGGTCGGCGTGCCGACCGTGCGGGAGCCGGACGGGCTGGCGCTCTCCAGCCGCAACCGGTACCTCTCCGAGTCCGAGCGCGCCGCGGCGCTGAGCCTCTCGGCCGCGCTGCGCGCCGGCGCCGACGCCGCCGCGCAGGGCCGGGACGCCGGCGCCGTGCTGACCGCCGCGCACCAGGCGTTCGGCGCCGGTGCGCCCGGCGCGCAGCTCGACTACCTGGTGCTGACCGATCCGGACCTCGAACCGGGGCCGGTCAGCGGGCCCGCCCGGCTCCTCGTCGCCGCCTGGGTCGGCAACACCCGCCTGATCGACAACATGGCGATCCACCTCGCGCCCCGCTCCTGAGACCCCCGCAGCTTCACCCCGAAAGGCACCCGATGCTCCGGACCATGCTCAAGTCGAAGATCCACCGTGCCACGGTGACCCAGGCCGACCTGCACTACGTCGGCTCGGTCACGGTGGACGAGGATCTGCTCGACGCCGCCGACCTGCTCCCCGGCGAGCAGGTGGCGATCGTCGACATCACCAACGGGGCCCGGCTGGAGACGTACGTGATCCCGGGCGAGCGGGGCAGTGGCGTGATCGGCATCAACGGCGCCGCGGCCCACCTCGTCCACCCCGGTGACCTGGTCATCCTCATCTCGTACGGGCAGATGGACGACGCCGAGGCGCGCACCTACCACCCCCGGATCGTGCACGTGGACGCCGACAACGCGATCGTCGACCTGACCGCGGACCCGGCCACGGCGGCGCCCGGCACCGCCGGCGACCCGGTCCCCAACCCCCTGGCCGCGCGAGTCTGACCCCTCCCCGCGATCGTGCGCTCTCGGCCTCGGGCGCACGATCGCCGGGGGACGGGCGTGTGGTGCGGTCTGTCACCGGCTCGTCATTCCTGGTTACCCTTGTCACACCTGCCGGGAGGCGGGCGGTGGCTGGGGGAGGCCGCGATGCGCCGTTCGATGACCGTCCTGCTCGCGCTCGCCACCACGGCGGCCCTGCTCGCCGGCTGCGGAGCCGGTGACGGCGACGGTGACCTCACCGACGACTGGCCGGCGCTGCCGGCCGCCGCGTCGTTCACCCCGGCCGCCGGGGTGTGCCAGGAGGCCGACTTCGCCGACGTGGTGACCCTCGAGGCCTATCAGCCGATCGACTGCGCCGCGCCGCACCGGGTGGAGACCGTGCACGTCGGCGCGTTCCCCGTGGCGTCGCCCGCCCCGCCGGCCGGCGGCGCCGCCGAGCTGCGCGGCGCGTTCGCCGAGTGCGACGCCAAGGCCACCGGCTACGTGGGCGACGACTGGCGGGCCGGCCGGCTGCGGCTCTCCGTGGCGCTGCCCTCGCCCGTGGGCTGGACGGCCGGCTCCCGCTGGTACCGCTGCGACCTCTCCGAGGTGACCACCGTCGAGGCGTCCGCCACCGTTGTCGCCCGTACGGGCAGTCTCCGCGACGCGCTGAAGGGCCCGTCCGCCCTGCGGCTGGGCTGCCAGCAGACCCGCGGCGGCCGGAGCGGTGGGGTGGAGGCGCTCGTGCCGGTGGACTGCGCGACCCGGCACGACGCCGAGTTCGTCGGGGTGTGGCGGGCACCGGAGGGCGCGTACCCGACCCAGCAGACCGACTGGCTGCCCCTCTACGCCGGTTGCCGCTCGGTGCTCGGCCGCTACGTCGGTGTGCCGGACGACGACGACCTGCGCTTCCGCAGCGGGGTGGTGGCCCGTCCGCCGGGTGCGGGGCGCTGGCGCGCCGGTGACCGGGGGGTGCGCTGCTACCTCTGGCTCAGCCACCGGACGGTGACCGGCTCGCTCAAGGGGGCCGGCCCCGCCGGGCTGCCCGTCCGCACCAGGTGACCGGGGCAGCGGGGTCTCCACGCCGGGAGCGCACGTGACGCCGCGGCTCCTCGTACGTCCGCCCGTTCCTCGGGCCGACGCCCTCGCCGCCACCCCGCGCGTCCGGTCCCGGCGGCGCGAGCAGGGCCGGACGAGGTAGCCGAAACCACTCGTCCCGCCCCCGCCGCCCCCTACGAGCACCGTTCGCGGTTGACTGTGCTCATGGAGCTTCCGACCGTCGACCTGCCGGCCCTGCCGAGCCTGCTGGCCGCTCCCGCGCCCGGCTGGGTGGAGACCACCGACGTGCTCGTGGTCGGCTCGGGCGTGGCCGGACTCACCGCGGCCCTGCACCTGCGTGAGGCGGGCCTGCACGTCACCGTCGTCACCAAGGTGAACATCGACGACGGCTCGACCCGTTGGGCGCAGGGCGGTATCGCCGCCGTGCTCGATCCGGCGGACACCCCGGCGTCGCACGCCTCGGACACCGAGATCGCCGGGGTGGGGCTCTGCGACCCGGCGGCGGTCCGCGTCCTGGTCGAGGAGGGGCCGACCCGGCTGCGCGAGCTGATGCGGATCGGCGCCGAGTTCGACCGGAACCCGGACGGCTCGCTGATGCTGACCCGGGAGGGCGGGCACCGGGCGAACCGGATCGTGCACGCGGGCGGCGACGCCACCGGCGCCGAGGTGCAGCGGGCGCTGCACGACGCCGTACGCCGTGATCCGTGGATCCGCCTGGTCGAGCACGCCCTCGTGCTGGACCTGCTGCGGGCCCCCGGGGACGGCCCGGGTGGGCTCGGCCGGGCCTGCGGCATCACGCTGCACGTCCTCGGCGAGGGGAGCGAGGACGGGGTCGGCGCGATCCTGGCCCGGGCCGTGGTGCTGGCCACCGGCGGCATGGGGCAGGTCTTCGCGGCGACCACCAACCCGGCCGTCTCCACGGGCGACGGGGTGGCGCTGGCGATGCGGGCCGGGGCGGCCGTGACCGACGTGGAGTTCGTCCAGTTCCACCCCACCGCGCTGATCGTGCCGGAGCAGCCGGGGGCACCGGCCCGCGCCCAGCAGCCGCTGGTCTCCGAGGCGCTGCGCGGCGAGGGCGCGCACCTGGTGGACGGTGACGGCAAGCGGTTCATGGTCGGGCAGCACGAACTCGCCGAACTCGCCCCGCGGGACGTGGTGGCGAAGGGCATCCACCGGGTGCTGCTCGCCACCGGCGCGGACCACGTGTACCTCGACGCCCGGCACCTGGGCGGCGACTTCCTGGCCCGCCGCTTCCCGACGATCGTGGCGTCCTGCCTGGCCATCGGGGTCGACCCGGCCACCGACCTGATTCCGGTCGCGCCGGCCGCCCACTACGCGTCCGGCGGCGTCCGCACCGACCTGCGCGGCCATACGTCCATTCCGGGTCTGTACGCCTGCGGCGAGGTGGCCTGCACCGGGGTGCACGGCGCGAACCGGCTGGCCAGCAACTCGCTGCTGGAGGGGCTGGTGTTCTCCCGCCGGATCGCCGAGGACATCGCCGCCGGCCTGCCCGAGCAGGCGCGGCCGGCGGAGACCGGCGCCTGGGTCGGCGGCGCCGGTTGGGTCGTGCCGGCGGAGGGCACGCCCGCGCTGCAACGGGCCATGACCCGAGGCGCGGGGGTGCTCCGCTCGGCGGAGACGCTCGCCGCGACGGCCGGCGTGCTCACCGACCTGGGCGGCGGGCGCGGCCGGCCGCGGACGGCCGACTGGGAGGCGACGAACCTGATCACGGTGGCGGCGACGCTGGTGGCCGCCGCGTACGCCCGCCAGGAGACCCGTGGGTGTCACTGGCGGGAGGACTTCCCGACGGCCGACGACGGGTGGCTGGGTCACCTGGTGGAGGCGGTCGGCGCGCAGGGCCGGTTGACGCAGCGGTGGGAGGGGACGCGATGAGGGAGTCGACGGAGCAGGTGCTGCGGGCGGGTGGTCTGGACCCGGACGACGTACGCCGGGTGATCACCAACGCCCTGACCGAGGACCTGGGGCCGGAGTTCCTCGACGTGACCAGCGTGGCGACGATCCCGGCCGAGCAGACCGACACGGCCGACCTGGTGGCCCGCGCCGACGGGGTCGTCGCCGGCCTCGCGGTGGCCGCCGCCGTCTTCGAGACGGTCGGGGAGGTGACCGGCGCCGGCCGTACGGTCGAGGTGTCCCTCGTGGCCCACGACGGTGACCGGGTGGCGCGCGGCGACGTGCTGGCGACGGTGACCGGGCCGACCCGGCTGCTGCTCACCGCCGAGCGGACGGCCCTCAACCTGCTCAGCCGGATGTCCGGTGTGGCGACCCACACCCGGGCCTGGGCCGACGCCCTGACCGGCACCAAGGCGACGGTGCTGGACACCCGGAAGACGACCCCGGGCCTGCGGGCCCTGGAGAAGTACGCGGTCCGGGCGGGCGGCGGCACCAACAAGCGGCTCGGGCTCTACGACGTCGCCATGATCAAGGACAACCACAAGTTCGCGGCGGGCGGGATCACGGCCGCCTACCGCCGGGTCCGGGAGGCGTTCCCGGACGTGCCGGTGCAGGTCGAGGTGGACACCCTGGCCGAGGCGGTGGAGGCGGTCGAGGCGGGGGCGGACTTCCTGCTGCTGGACAACATGACCCCCGCGCAGCTCCGCGAGGTGGTCGCGGCGGTGGGTGACCGAGCCGAGCTGGAGGCCACGGGCGGGCTGACCCTGCCGGTGGCGGCCGAGTACGGGGCGACCGGGGTCAACTACCTCTCGGTGGGGGCGCTGACCCACTCCTCGCCGATCCTCGACATCGCGCTGGACCTGCGTACCGCCTGACGGTGCGGGCCCGGTGGTCACACCGTGGTGAGCGAGGTGCTCCGCAGGTTGAAGATCACCCGGTTCTCGGTGTCCTGCCGGCCGTCGATGCCGTACTTCGCCCGGAACAGTTCGAGCACCCGGTTGTAGACCTCCGGGGCCAGCTCGTCCGCCTCGCCGATCGCGAAGACCTCGCCGGCGGTCTCGGGCCGGTCCAGCACCACGGTGAGACCGCCGAGCCCGTGCCGGGCCACGTTGCGCACCAGGTCGGCGCCGGCGATGTACCAGTCGCCGTCGGAGCGGACGTAGAGCGCCTGGCAGGTCTCCAGGTCCCGGCCACCCTGGCGCAGGCAGAGCCGGAGGCTGAGACACGCCTCCAGGTCCCGCAGCGGCGCCGTCTCCCACAGCTCGTCGAAGCGGTCGTCGACGAACTCGCCCAGCGGAGTGGAGACGAACGCCTCGATCTGTTGGGTGTCGAAGGTGCTGCCCCGCACCGGGAAGAACGAGATGAAGGCCTTGCTGTCCCACCGGTACATCTGCACGGAGGGCGCGGCGGCGTAGACCCGGACCTTTAGCCGGGTGCGGGCGGACTCGGGCAGCTGCTCGTGCAGCCGGGCCAGGTGCCACAGGTTGTTGAGGATCGCCACCGAGGCGTCCCGCCGGCGCAGCTCCTCGCCGCGCAGCCGGACGGCGGGGGAGTCGGGGTCGAGCAGCAGCACCTTGACCGTCGCGCCGTTGGTCAGCGCGGAGCGCAGGGCGGCGACGAAGCGTCGGGCGTACGGGCCCTCCAGCATGCTGGTCCAGGTCTCCAGGATCGCCACCAGCTCCCGCGAGCGGGCCACCCGCTCGATCAACGCGTCCCGGTCGAGCCGCGGGTGCTCGATGATGCTCGCCGTCTGGAGTTCGCGGAAGAGCGGGTTGAGCACGACGTACGTCAGCAGGGTCATGATCAGGGCGGCGCCGATGTTGAGGTAGAGCTCGCCGGAGAAGCTGTCGGGCGTGCGCCGCGACTCCTGCCACGACTGCACCGTCATCCAGATCGCGCCGCCGGCGAGGACGGCGAGCACGAGCACGTGCCGGCGGCGTCGGCGCAGGGTGTTGCGCCCGCGCGCCCACCACATCCCCGACATGTGCGCTCCCCGTCCGGTGCCGGCGCGGCGGTCGCCACGACCGCCGCCGCGAGGCCGCGTATCGACCAATTCTCATGCCGCTATGCGACCAGGATACGGGCGCTCGGCCGGTCGGCACCGGCCCCGACCGTCGTTGTCTAGGCTGCGTGCGTGCTGCTCTGCATCGACATCGGAAACACCAACACCGTGCTGGCGACCTTCGACGGCGACAAGCTGGTGCATTCCTGGCGGATCAAGACCGACGCGCGGTCGACCGCGGACGAGTTGGGGCTGAAGTTCCGCGGCCTGCTCGCCGGCGACGCCGTCGAGATCACCGGAGTGGCCGCCTGTTCCACCGTGCCGGCGGCGCTGCGCTCGCTGCGCACCATGCTCGCCCGCTACTACGCCGACCTGCCCAGCGTGATCGTCGAGCCGGGGGTGCGTACCGGCGTCCAGCTGGCGATCGACAACCCGAAGGAGGTGGGCGCCGACCGGGTGGTGAACACCCTGGCCGCGTTCACCCTCTACGGCGGTCCGTCGATCGTGGTCGACTTCGGCACCACCACCAACTTCGACGTCATCAGCGGCCGGGGTGAGTTCCTCGGCGGCGCCTTCGCGCCCGGTATCGAGATCTCCTTCGACGCGCTCGCGGCCCGCGCGGCCCAGCTGCGCAAGGTCGAGGCCACCCGGCCGCGCTCGGTGATCGGCAAGAACACCGTCGAGTGCCTCCAGTCCGGCCTCTACTTCGGCTTCGCCGGGCAGGTGGACCGGATCGTCGAGCGGATGATCGAGGAGCTGGGCGAGGTGAAGGCGGTGATCGCCACCGGCGGCCTCGCCTCACTGGTGATCAACGAGTGCCGGACGATCACCCACCACGAGCCGATGATCACCCTGATCGGCCTGCGGATGGTGTACGAGCGCAACGTCTGAGCCCGGCCGCCGCCGTCGGGCTCAGCGCCGTCGGGCGCGGAGCACGATCGTCCGGTACGGCAGTGACACGGTCTCCCGGCCGGCCAGGTCGGGGTGGGTGGCGAGCAGGTGGCGCAGGGCCAGCTCGACGCGCCGCTGGTCCTCCGGCGACGCGGTGAGCCAGTACGAGCGGGTCCGCACCAGCCCGACCACCTCTTCCGGGGTGAGCGTGGTGTGCTGGGTGAACTCGCCGACCTCGACGGCCTCGAACGCCGCGCCGAAGTCCACGTACCTCTCCACCACGTTCCCGGCGTTGTCGCCCATGTGCGCGATCCGGCCCAGCTCGGCCACCCACCCGACCCGTTCGTCCCGGGTGTTCCAGATGGGTGCGAACGTCCCACCGGGGCGGAGCACCCGGGCGACCTCGGCGTGCGCGCGGTCCCGGTCGAACCAGTGGTACGCCTGCCCGACGAGCACCGCGTCCGCCGCGCCGTCCGGCAGCGGCATCGCCTCGGCGCTGCCCTCGCGGGCCCCGACGCCGGGCGTGGCCGCGGCGAGCTGCGCCCGCATGCCCGGATCCGGCTCCACGGGCACCACCTCGTGCCCGAGCGCCAGCACGCCCCGGGTGAGGATGCCGGTGCCGGCGCCCAGGTCGACGACCCGGGCCGGCGCGTCCTGGCCCGCGAGCGCCCAGCGCAGCGCCTCTTCGGGATAGGTCGGGCGGAACCGGTCGTACTCGGCTGCGGCGGCGCCGAACGAGAGGGCCTGGGTGTGATCAACCATGGTGCGGAGGTTATCCGGTAACGCCCCCCTGGGCGCTTGAGTACGCTCGGGCGTGACCCCCCGTATCTCGTGACGAGGAAGCATGCCGTGACCGAGCAGAACGCCCTGCCAGTGGACCCCGCCGACGACCTTCCGGAGCAGATGAAGGTCCGCCGGGAGAAGCGGGACCGGATGCTCGCCGAGGGCGTGGAGCCCTATCCGGTCGGGTACCCCCGGACGGCCACCCTCGCCGAGGTGCGCGCCCGCTACGGCGACCTGCCGACCGACACGGCCACCGGCGACCGGGTGTCGGTCACCGGCCGGGTGATCTTCGTACGGAACACGGGGAAGCTCTGCTTCGCCACCCTGCGGGACGGGGACGGCACCGAACTGCAGGCGATGCTCTCCCTGGACCGGGTCGGGCCGGAGCGGCTGGAGGACTGGAAGCGCCTGATCGACCTCGGCGACCACGTCGGTGTGACCGGTGAGGTGATCACCAGCCGGCGGGGTGAGCTCTCCGTGCTGGTCGAGGAGTGGGCCGTCACCGCCAAGTCGCTGCGTCCGCTGCCGGTGGCACACAAGCCCCTCTCCGAGGAGGCCCGCGTCCGGCAGCGCTACGTCGACCTGATCGTCCGCCCGCAGGCACGGCAGATGGTCCGTACCCGGGCGGCCGCCGTACGCAGCCTGCGCGATTCCCTGCACGAGCGGGGCTTCATCGAGGTCGAGACGCCGATGCTCCAACTGCTGCACGGCGGCGCGGCGGCCCGCCCATTCGTGACCCACAGCAATGCGTTGAACACCGATCTGTATCTGCGAATCGCGCCGGAACTGTTTCTGAAGCGCGCCGTGGTCGGCGGTGTCGACCGGGTCTTCGAGATCAACCGCAACTTCCGGAATGAGGGCGTCGACTCTTCGCACTCACCCGAGTTCGCGATGCTGGAGACCTACCAGGCGTACGGCGACTACAACACCATGGCGGAGCTGACCCGAAATCTCGTGCAGCAGGCGGCGATCGCCGTCGGCGGCTCGACCGTGGTCACCCACGCCGATGGTCGGGAGTTCGACCTGGGTGGCGAGTGGCGGTCGGTGACCCTGTTCGGGGTGCTTTCCGAGGCACTCGGCGAGGAAGTGACCGTCCGCACCGAGCATGCCCGTCTCGTCGAGTACGCCGACAAGGTGGGATTGGCCGTCGACCCGAAGTGGGGCCCGGGCAAGCTGGCCGAGGAGCTGTTCGAGGAGCTGGTCGTCCCGGGCCTGCAGGAGCCGACGTTCGTCCGCGACTACCCGGTGGAGACCAGCCCGCTCACCCGCGCCCACCGCGCCGAGCCGGGGCTGGCCGAGAAGTGGGACCTCTACGTGCTCGGCTTCGAGCTGGGCACCGCGTACTCGGAGCTGGTCGACCCGGTCGTGCAGCGGGAGCGTCTGGTGGCCCAGGCGCAGCTCGCGGCCCGCGGCGACGACGAGGCGATGCGCCTCGACGAGGACTTTCTTCGTGCGATGGAGTATGGAATGCCGCCGGCCGGCGGTATGGGAATGGGAATCGACCGGCTCTTGATGGCGCTGACCGGGCTCGGAATTCGGGAAACCATCCTGTTCCCGTTGGTGCGCCCGGAGTAGTCGACCACCGCCGCCGGGTCGTCATACCGCATCCTATTGACGCGATGTGCGCCGTACGGGTTATTGTGCTCTGAGTTAGCAGGAGCAGAGCACCCTGCTCGAAAGGAATGTGGGACGTGGCCAAGCAGATCATTCACAAGCTGGTCGATGACCTGGACGGCGGGGACGCGGACGAGACGGTCAAGTTCGCGCTGGACGGCGTTCAGTACGAGATCGACCTGTCGAGTGCCAACGCCGAGAAATTGCGTGACGTATTCGCGCCGTACGTGGCGGCGGGCACCAAGGTTGGTCGGGGCGGCGTGGTGGTCGGTGGCCGGGCGGCGCGGGGCCGGGGCGGCGCGACGGCCGACCGGGAGCAGAACCGGGCGATCCGCGAGTGGGCCAAGAAGGCCGGCAAGGACATCTCCGACCGGGGCCGTATTCCCCAGGAGATCGTGGACGAGTACCACGCCCGGCGCTGACCGAGGCGATCAGTGGCGACCCGACGCCGGACCGGAGCTTCCTCCGGGCCGGCGTCGCCGCTTTTTCGGGGTACGGGCGGTCCCGGAAGTAGCCGGGAGCGCCCGGGCGGCCGGACGCGCCCGGAGGGCGCGGGCCCCTCGAACGGCCCGGACGTCCGTGATCCGGCGCCGGGCGCGGGAAGAAACACCCGGCGGGCGGCGTTGTCCACAACCGGTGGAGATTCCGTCCACAGCCTGTGGATGACTCCGGGCGGCCCGTCAAGGGGCCGCGCCGACGCGGATCCGGCCGGCGGAGCGCCTTCCGGCCGGCGGGGAGAATTTCGCTCTGCGCGTAGCGCTGGAGCTACCGGAACACCTCCTGAGCGCGCACGGTTGTGCAAAACGACGCGTACGCGGCTCCTGCCGGAGACACACGACCTGAGCTGAGTCGGTCCGCGGCGATAGAGTAATGAGGCACGGACGCCCGTCCCGGACGTCCAGGCACCGGCCCCGCCAAGATCTTGACCATCAAGGCGCACGGCACGTGAGGAGCACGAGGGCATGTTCGAGCGGTTCACCGACCGAGCGCGACGGGTTGTCGTCCTGGCCCAGGAAGAGGCCCGGATGCTCAACCACAACTACATCGGTACGGAGCACATCCTGCTGGGCCTGATCCACGAGGGCGAGGGCGTCGCCGCCAAGGCTCTGGAGAGCCTCGGCATCTCGCTGGAGGGCGTCCGGCAGCAGGTCGAGGAGATCATCGGCCAGGGCCAGCAGGCGCCGAGCGGGCACATCCCGTTCACGCCGCGGGCCAAGAAGGTGCTGGAGCTGTCGCTGCGTGAGGCGCTGCAGCTCGGCCACAACTACATCGGCACGGAGCACATCCTGCTCGGTCTGATCCGCGAGGGTGAGGGTGTCGCCGCCCAGGTGCTGGTCAAGCTCGGTGCGGACCTCAACCGGGTCCGCCAGCAGGTGATCCAGCTGCTCTCCGGCTACCAGGGCAAGGAGCCGGCCGCGGCGGGTGCCGCGTCGGGTGAGGCCGCGCCGTCCACCAGCCTCGTGCTGGACCAGTTCGGCCGTAACCTGACCCAGGCCGCCCGCGAGGGCAAGCTCGACCCGGTCATCGGGCGCGAGAAGGAAATCGAGCGGGTCATGCAGGTGCTCTCCCGCCGCACCAAGAACAACCCGGTCCTGATCGGTGAGCCCGGCGTCGGCAAGACCGCCGTGGTGGAGGGGCTGTCCCAGAAGATCATCAAGGGCGAGGTGCCCGAGACGCTGAAGGACAAGCAGCTCTACACGCTCGACCTCGGCGCCCTGGTCGCCGGTTCCCGCTACCGCGGTGACTTCGAGGAGCGCCTCAAGAAGGTGCTCAAGGAGATCCGCACGCGCGGCGACATCATCCTCTTCATCGACGAGATCCACACCCTGGTGGGTGCGGGTGCCGCCGAGGGCGCGATCGACGCGGCGAGCATCCTCAAGCCGATGCTGGCCCGTGGTGAGCTGCAGACCATCGGCGCCACCACCCTCGACGAGTACCGCAAGCACCTGGAGAAGGACGCCGCTCTCGAGCGCCGCTTCCAGCCGATCCAGGTGGGTGAGCCGTCGCTGGCCCACACCATCGAGATCCTCAAGGGCCTGCGCGACCGCTACGAGGCACACCACCGGGTGAGCATCACCGACGCCGCCCTGGTGGCCGCCGCCACCCTGGCCGACCGCTACATCTCCGACCGCTTCCTGCCGGACAAGGCGATCGACCTGATCGACGAGGCCGGCGCCCGGATGCGGATCCGCCGGATGACCGCGCCGCCAGACCTGCGCGACTTCGACGAGCGGATCGCCCAGGTCCGCCGCGACAAGGAGTCCGCGATCGACGCGCAGGACTTCGAGCGGGCCGCCCAGCTGCGCGACAAGGAGAAGCAGCTCCTCGGCCAGAAGGCGCAGCGGGAGAAGGAGTGGAAGGCCGGTGACCTGGACGTCGTCAGCGAGGTCGACGACGAGCAGATCGCCGAGGTGCTCGGCAACTGGACCGGCATCCCGGTCTACAAGCTGACCGAGGAGGAGACCTCGCGCCTGCTGCGCATGGAGGACGAGCTGCACAAGCGCGTCATCGGCCAGGAGGACGCGGTCAAGGCGGTGTCCAAGGCGATCCGGCGTACCCGCGCCGGCCTGAAGGACCCGAAGCGCCCGTCGGGCTCGTTCATCTTCGCCGGTCCGTCCGGCGTCGGTAAGACCGAGCTGTCCAAGGCGCTCGCCGAGTTCCTGTTCGGCAGCGAGGACGCCCTCATCCAGCTGGACATGTCCGAGTTCCACGACCGCTACACGGTCTCCCGGCTGGTGGGTGCCCCTCCCGGCTACGTCGGCTACGACGAGGGCGGGCAGCTGACCGAGAAGGTGCGGCGTCGGCCGTTCTCGGTGGTCCTCTTCGACGAGATCGAGAAGGCCCACCCGGACGTGTTCAACACGCTGCTCCAGATCCTGGAGGACGGTCGGCTCACCGACGGTCAGGGTCGGATCGTGGACTTCAAGAACACGGTCATCATCCTGACCACCAACCTGGGCACGCGCGACGTGGCCAAGGCGGTGTCGCTCGGCTTCCAGGCGTCGGAGGACTCCGAGTCCAACTACGACCGGATGAAGCAGAAGGTCAACGACGAGCTCAAGCAGCACTTCCGTCCTGAGTTCCTCAACCGGATCGACGACACGATCGTCTTCCACCAGCTGCGTCAGCAGGAGATCCTGTCGATCGTCGACATCATGGTCGCCCGCATCGAGACCCAGCTGAAGAACAAGGACATGGGCCTGGAGCTGACCGACAACGCCAAGAAGTACCTGGCGACCAAGGGCTTCGACCCGGTGCTCGGTGCGCGTCCGCTGCGTCGCACGATCCAGCGCGACATCGAGGACAACCTGTCCGAGCGGATCCTCTTCAACGAGCTGACCCCGGGTCAGATCGTGGTGGTGGACTGCGAGGGCGATCCGAACAACATCGACAAGTCCAAGCTCGTCTTCCGGGGCGCGGACAAGCCGGTCACCGTGCCGGACGCCGTCCCGGCCGACCTCGGCGGCACCGCCGCCGCGGGCGCGGACGACGCGGCGTAACGGACAGAGGCACGAAGGGCGGGGCCCCGGTGGCGCGAGCCACCGGGGCCCCGCCTTTTGCCGTCCCGGGCATCCCTCGCCGGGGTGTGCCCATGGGCGAGGGCGGCGTTCAACGGACCGCCCCTCCGGCACCACGCCGCCCTGCGTGTTCGGGTTGCCCGTGCCGCCCTGCACGCTCGGCCCCCCGCGCCGCCCCTTAGCGAGGCGTCCGCGGCACCAGGGCGCGTCCGGGCGCTCCGCGCCGTCAGGTGCGCGCCCGGGGCTTCCTCGCCACTCCGGCGCGCGGGCGGTCGTCCCGCCGGCCGGCCGCGGCCGGCACAACGCGGGCGGAGGCCACCATTTCCTGGAAGTAGTCCCCTCAGCGACGCAGGAGACGACAACTTCCCAGAAGTAGTGCGCGCGGCCGTTCCCCGAAGTAGTGCGCGCGGCCGGGGAGGTTCCCCTCCCCATCCGGCCGGAAGGCCGTGTGTCGAGGGCTGGGAGGGACAACGTCCTGGGAGTTGGGCCCTCAGGTGGTGCGGGAGGCCACGACTTCCGGGAAGTTGGGCCCTCAGCGGCTCCGCCCGGTGTGGGGCCGGGGGTTGGGGCCGGGGGGGTGTCGTCAGTGCGGGAGGGCGGGAGCGGGCAGCGACGGGCCGTCACCGACGAGGCGGTACGAGTCGGCGCCGACGGGCTCCACGAGGCCGTCCTGGACGAGGCCGGCGAGCGCTCGTGCGCGCTGGGCTTCGTCGGTCCACACCTGGTCGAGCCGCTGCCGGGGCACCGGGCCGGTCGCCTCGCGCAGGACGCCGAGGAGCAGGCCGCGTACCTGGCGGTCGGTGCCCGCGTACCGCTGCGGTCGCCGGGTGGGGCCGGTCGGTGCTTCCTGCCCGGACGCCCGCCAGGCGCAGATCGCCGCCACGGGGCAGCGGTCGCAGCGCGGGGAGCGGGCGGTGCAGATGACCGCTCCCAGTTCCATGAAGGCGGCGCTGGCCAGCGCCGCGGCGGCCGGTTCGTCGGGTAGCAGCGCCTCGGTGGCGACGAGGTCCGTCGGGCGGGTGGCCGGCCCGGCGTCGGGCTCGCCGACGACGGCTCGGCACACCACGCGGCGCACGTTGGTGTCGACGACCGGATGCCGCTGCCCGTACGCGAACGCGGCGACCGCCCGGGCCGTGTACGTCCCCACCCCCGGCAGCGCCAACAGCTGGTCCAACCGGTCCGGCACCTCCCCGCCGTGCCGCTCGACGATCGCCACGGCGCACTCCCGCAGCCGCAACGCCCTTCGCGGATAGCCGAGCCGGCCCCACATCCGGATCGCCTCGGCCGGGCTGTCGGCGGCCAGCGCGGCGGGGACGGGCCAGCGGGCCAGCCACGCCTCGTACGCGGGCAGCACCCGCACGACCGGCGTCTGCTGGAGCATCACCTCGCTGACCAGGATGGCCCACGCGCCCGCGTCCGGTTTGCGCCACGGCAGGTCGCGGGCGTTCTCGGAGTACCAGCGGCTGACCAGGGTGGCGAACGTCGGCTCAGTCATCGTGCCGCCGATGATGTCACGGGTGGTGTTCCCGCAGCGTGGGCGGTCCGGGCGGGGCGGCTCGGGAGCCGCCGACGGATCGGGCAGAATGCCCGGATGAACGAGCTCGCCATCACCGTCATCGGCCGGGACCGGCCGGGCATCGTCGCCGACGTGGCCGAGGCGCTCGCCCGGTTGGGTGCGAACCTCACCGACAGCACGATGACCCGCTTACGGGGGCACTTCGCGATGACCCTGATCTGTGTGGGCCCGTCCGCCGCCGAGGTCGAGGCGGCGTTGGCGCCCGTCGCCGCGGGCGGGCAACTGCTGGCGACCGTGCGAGCGGTGACGCCGGACGGCGGCGCGACGTCGGGTGGTGAGCCTTACGTGATGGCCGTGCACGGTGCCGACCGGCTGGGCATCGTCGCCGCGATGACCCGGGTCATCGCGGACGCCGGGGGTAACGTGACGGATCTCAGCACGCGGCTGGCCGGCACGCTCTACGTGGTGGTCGCGGAGGTCGACCTGCCACCGGGGAGCGCCGGCGAGCTGGCCGGTCGACTGGACCGGGCCGCCGCCGAGCTGGGCGTCGAGGTCACCCTGCGGCCGGCGGATTCGGATCTGCTGTGAGCGGCGCGCAGGGCGAACCGGACGCGGTCCGGGAGGCCGAGGAGTACGCGGGTCTCGGCGGCTGGTCACCGGAGGCGTTGGGGGTGCCGGGCGAGGTGCGGCCGGTGGTCGCGGCGCCGCACGCGGTCCTCAGCCGGGCCGGCGGCGCCGTCGACCCGACCTCGGCGGAGACCGTACGGCTCGCCGCGGACCTGATCGCCACCATGCGCGTCTCGCCCGGCTGCGTCGGCCTGGCGGCGCCGCAGGTGGGTGTCGGCGCCCAGGTCTTCGCGGTGGACGTGACGGGGCACCCGAAGGCGGTCACGGTGCACGGCACCTTCGCGCTGTGCAACGCCCGCGTGGTGGAGGCGACGCGGTGGAAGGCGGGGCGTGAGGGCTGCATGTCGGTGCCGGACCTGACGGGGGACGTGAAGCGGGCCAGCCGGCTCGTGGTCGAGGGTGAGCTGCCGGGCACCGGCGCGAAGGTCCGGCTGGTCACCGACGGCTTCGAGGCGCGCGCTCTCCAGCACGAGATCGACCACTGTGCCGGCCTGCTCTTCCTCGACCGGGTGGCCGGGGCCCACGCCATCTATCAGCGCAAGGTGTATCTCTGACCGCACCCGACCGGTCGACAGTGGACGGTGCGGTGCGGCCGCCGGTGAAGCTTCCGGCGCGTCGCGCCGCGCGACCGGGCCCGTGCGCCGCTACGGTGGGGGCATCATGCGTCTGACGGTCGGCCCCCTGCCACCCGCCGTTTACTGGCGGCGTCGCGCCGTCGTACTCGGAGCGGGGCTTCTCTTCCTGGTTGTCCTGCTCTACTCGTGCACCGGGTCGGGTAACGGCGACGAAAAACCTCGGGCGAATTCCAGCCCGACGTCGTCGGTGAGCCCGAGCCCGACACAGTCGTTGCTCACCCCACAGACCGGCTCGCCGCCGCCCGAGGCGTCGGAGGCGCCGGGCGGTGGGGAGGAGGAGCCCGACGAAGCTCCCGCCTCGCAGAGCCAGGCCCCACCGGTGGCACCCGTCGGCGGCGTGGCCGGTGACGGAAGCTGCACCGACGCCGAGATCAGCGTCATCGCGGTGGCCCTGCCCGCCACGGTGCGCAGCGGCAGCCCGGTCGATCTCCAGCTGAAGATCAAGAACAAGTCCGACCGGACGTGCAGCCGCGACGTCGGCGCCGACCTCCAGGAGCTGTTCATCAAGTCCGGCGCGGAGAAGATCTGGTCCTCCGACACCTGCGGCACCGCCAAGGGCTCGAACATGCAGTCGTTCCGCCCTAACGACGAGCAGCAGTTCCAGGTGACCTGGAACGGTCAGGACGCCAGCCGGTGCGCCAACGGGGTGGCGAGCGGTCCGGCCGTGCCGCCCGGCACCTACCAGGTGTTCGCCCGGGTCCACACGAAGCTCAGCGAGCCGACGAAGCTGACCATCACCGGCTGACCCGACCGGCCGTTCCCCGCCGACGGCGAGGCGGATGCGACGGCCGACCTGGCCTGGCCGCCCGGGGAGGGTGGGGCGACCGCTCAGACGTACCGTTCGAGGATCGACGCCTCGGCGAGCCGGGAGAGGCCTTCCCGCACGCCGCGCGCCCGGGCGTCGCCGACACCCTCGACCGCCTGCAGATCCTCCACAGTCGCGCCGAGCAGCCGCTGGAGGCTGCCGAAGTGCAGCACCAGCCGGTCCACGACCGCGGCCGGCAGCCGCGGCACCTTGGCCAGCAGCCGGAAGCCCCGTGGGCTGACAGCGGCGTCCAGCGCGTCGGAGGCGGCCGGGTAGCCGATCGCCTTGGCGACCGAGACCAGGTCGATGAGCTCGGTGGCGCCGAGCAGGTCCAGCTCGACCAGCGCCTCGTCGAGGGTGCGCGACTTGCGACCGGCGGGGAGGTAGTCCCGGATGACCAGGGTGCGGTCGGCGTCGACGCCCGCCATCAGCTCGTCGAGCTGGAGTGCCAGCAGCCGGCCGTCGGTGCCCAGCTCGACCACGTAGCCGGCGATCTCGTCGGCGATCCGGCGGACCATCTCCAGCCGCTGCACCACGGCCACCGCGTCCCGTACGGTGACCAGGTCCTCGATCTCCAGCGCGGAGAGGGTGCCGGAGACCTCGTCGAGCCGGAGCTTGTAGCGCTCGAGGGTGGCCAGCGCCTGGTTGGCCCGGGAGAGGATGGCCGCCGAGTCGTCCAGCACGTGCCGCTGGCCGTTGACGTAGAGGCTGATGATCCGCATGGACTGGCTGACGGAGATGACCGGGTAGCCGGTCTGCCGCGCCACCCGCTCCGCCGTGCGGTGCCGGGTGCCGGACTCCTCCGTCGGGATGGACGGGTCGGGCATCAGGTGCACCGCCGCTCGGACGATGCGGGTGCCGTCGCTGGAGAGCACCACCGCCCCGTCCATCTTGCACAGCTCGCGGATGCGGGTGGCGGAGAACTCGACGTCGAGCGGGAACCCGCCGGTGCAGAGCCCTTCGACGACCTTGTCGTAGCCGAGAACGATCAGGGCGCCCGTACGGCCCCGCAGGATGCGTTCGAGCCCGTCGCGCAGGGCGGTGCCGGGCGCCATCAGTGCCAGGTTGGCGCGCAACGGGTCGCCCGCGGCACCGCCGGTCACGTTCACGCTGATCGGACGGGCCGGCGAGCCCACGGCGCCGGTGCGGGCGTGGGGCGTCGCGCCGGCAGGCTTGGTGGTATCGCGGTCGATCGGCACGGGCACAGTCTACGGACTGCCGTGCGGTGGGTGCTCTCGTGGTTACTGTGATGTGTCACGATGCCGTGCCCGGCCCGTGGCTCCGTGTCCGGTATCGCCCGCGCACGCCACCACCGTCGGTCACTCCGCCGACGCGCGCGCCGCACACTGGAGAGCCGACCGGACATCGGTGACCTCCATCACCCGCATCTGCTCCGCGACCACACCTGTCGATTCGGGCCCGCAACCGGGCGGCACGAGCGCGACCCGGAAACCGAGCCGCGCGGCCTCCGCGAGCCGGCGCGGCACCGCCCCGACCCGCCGCACCTCGCCGGTCAGGCCGACCTCGCCGATCGCCACCAGGTGCGGTGCGATGGCCAGGTTGAGCCCGCCGGAGGCGACCGCGAGAGCGACCGCCAGGTCGGCCGCCGGCTCGACCACGCGGATGCCGCCCACGGTGGCCGCGAACACCTCCCGATCGTGCAGGGTGAGCCGTTCGGCGCGCCGTTGCAGCACGGCCAACACCATCGCGAGGCGGGCCGAGTCGAGCCCGGAGATTGTGCGGCGGGGCGAGCCGGCCACCGTCGCGCCGATCAGCGCCTGCACCTCGGTGACGAGCGCCCGCCGCCCCTCCATCGCCACCGTGACGCAGGTGCCCGGCACCGGCTCCGAGTAGCGGGTCAGGAAGAGACCGGAGGGGTCGGCGAGGCTGCTGATGCCCCCCTCGTGCATCTCGAAGCAGCCGACCTCGTCGGCCGCGCCGAACCGGTTCTTGACGCCGCGCACCATCCGCAGCGAGGAGTGCTTGTCGCCCTCGAAGTGGAGCACCACGTCGACCAGGTGCTCCAGCACCCGGGGGCCGGCCACCTGGCCGTCCTTGGTGACGTGCCCGACCAGCACGGTGGCGATGCCGCGCTCCTTGGCGACGGAGACCAGGGCGGCGGTGACCGCGCGCACCTGGGTGACGCCGCCCGGCACCCCCTCGGTGCCCGGCATCGAGATCGTCTGCACCGAGTCGAGGACCAGCAGCCCGGGCTTGACCGCGTCGAGGTGGCCGAGCACCGCGCTCAGGTCGCTCTCGGCGGCCAGGTAGAGCTGGTCGTGGAGGGTGCCCATCCGCTCGGCCCGCAGCCGCACCTGGCTGACCGACTCCTCGCCGCTGACCACCAGCGAGGGGCTGCCGGCCCCCGCGGCCCACTGCTGGGCCACGTCGAGCAGCAGGGTGGACTTGCCCACCCCCGGCTCGCCGGCCAGCAGCACGACCGCGCCGGGCACCAGACCGCCGCCGAGCACCCGGTCGAGTTCGCTGACCCCGGTGGGACGCGCCCGGGCGGGCGCCGCGCTGATCGTGGCGATCGGGCGGGCCGGCTCCGCCGGCATCCGCGAGCTGACCACGCGGCCGGAGACCGTCGGCCCGGTGACCGTGCTCTCGACCACGGAACCCCACTCGCCGCACTCGGGGCAGCGCCCCACCCACTTCGGCGGCTGGTGGCCGCAGGCGTCGCACTCGTAGGCGGGGCGAGGGTCCCGGCCGGTGGCACGACCGCGCGTGCCGGTCGCCGCGCCGCCCCGGGCGGAGGTGGATCGGGAGGTCGTCACACCAGGACGCTAGCCCGGCCGTACGACCGAATGCCGTCGCCCCGCCCGTTGATGACGAAACACCCCGGCGTGGTCCTCACCACGCCGGGGTGTTCCGGAAGGTCGTTCGGGGTCAGCCGGCGTGCCCGGCGCCGCCCTCTTCGCCGTAGCCGCCCTCGCGCTCCACGATCGGCGACGGCGGGGCCGGCGGGGTGAACGGCACCGCGACGGGGGCCGGACCGGTGACGACCGTGCCGTTGCCGAAGTCGAACCGGACGATCACGTTCTGGCCGGAGAGCAGTGCCTCGTTGAGGCCCACCAGCTCGAGCAGGCGGCCGGACTCCTTGTTCAGCTGGACGTAGCTGAGCGGGGCGATCTCGATCCGCGCGGGCTCGCCGGCCGGAGTGGCCGACGGCGTCGGGCTGGCCGAGCCGGACGGCGTGGCGCTCGCGGAGCCCGACGGCGTGGCGGAGGCCGAGCCGCTGGGCGAGGTCGAGCCGGACGGGGTCGCCGACGGCGACTCGGAGGGGGACTCCGACGGGCTCGGGCTGGCCGAGCCGCCACCGCCGGTGATCCGCACCTCGCGGGCGTTCTCGCTGGTGACGGTGACCGTGACCGGCTCCTTGGAGTCGTTGTAGATCACCGCGTTGAGCAGGGCGTTCTCGCCGGCCCGGTAACCCTCGACGCCCGGGAACTCGATCAGCAGGCCACGCACCGCGAGCTGGCCGTTCTCGTTCTCGATGTTGACGCCCTGGACCGACGGCACCTTGTTGGCGGTCTCCGAGATCTGGCCGGCGCCGCACCCGGACAGCAGCAGGCTCGTGGCCGCGGCCACCCCGGACAGCAGCAGGGCTGCCCGCCGGGAACCCCTGATCGAGCGCGTCACGTCGGTCCTCCTCGTCACGATCACACCCGGTACTCACGCCGGGCACGGTGGCCATGCCCGCGCAGACCGGGCTCCAGGGTAATTGGGGCTGATCGAGGGCCGCACTCCGACCCGGGGATGCCACCTGCCGGGGGGACCGTCAGACCACCCGACCGCTCGTGACCAGCAGCACCACGTCGATCAGCGCCACCAGCATCACCGCCCGGAAGGCGGCCACCGGGCGCCGCCCGGCGCGTGCGGCGCCGCGCCCGCCGTACCAGCTGAGCGGCGGCACCACCACGGCGGCGACCACCGCGGCGAGCCCGACCCCGGACGGCGGCCCGGGCGGGCCGAGGACCAGGGCGCCGGTCGCGGCGAGCAGCAGGACGGCGGCGGCCACCCGGCTGCCGGCGGCGCCGAGCCGGTGCGGCAGCCCGCGCACGCCGGTGCGGGCGTCGTCGGCCAGGTCCGGCAGGACGTTGGCGAAGTGCGCGCCGGCGCCGAGGCAGGCCGCGGCCGCGATCAGCCAGGCCGGCGGTGCCGGCGCCCCGGGCAGCGCCAGCACCACGAAGGCGGGCAACGTGCCGAAGGAGACCGCGTAGGGCAGCACCGACGCCGGGCTGGACTTGAGCGGCCAGTCGTAGAACAGGGCCGAGACCAGGCCGAGGGTCACCCAGAACGCGGCGGCGGGAGTGGTGGTGAGCGCCAACACCGGAGTGGCGAGCGCCGCCGCCGCGGCGGCCAGGGCCACCGTGCGCCGCCGGGCCGCGCCACCCGGGATGGGCTTGTCGGTACGCCCCACCGTGGCGTCCCGGTCCGCGTCGATCGCGTCGTTGGCCCAGCCCACGGCGAGCTGACTGGCCAGGATGGTGAGTACGACGGCGACCACGCCGCCGGGCCGGTGTCCCACGCCGACGGCCAGCAGGCCGGCCACCGTGGTCACCGCCGCGGCCGGTTCCGGATGGCTCGCTCTGAGCAGCCCTAACACCGAAGTCGACATAAGGGAAGTCTGGTTGTTACCCGGTAGTCGTGTCACGCTCGTTGCCATGCGTGACGTGGCTTCGGCGCCCCACTCCCCTCGGGTGCTGCCACGCAACGATCCCCGCCAGTACGACGACCTCGCCGGCGAGTGGTGGCGGCCGGACGGCGTCTTCGCGATGCTGCACTGGCTGGCCGAGGCGCGCGCCGCACTGGTTCCGCCGGCCGCCCGCCCCGGCGCGGTGCTCGTCGACCTCGGCTGTGGAGCCGGGCTGCTCGCGCCGCACCTCGTCGGCAAGGGCTACGCCCACATCGGCGTCGACCTGACCCGATCGGCGCTGGCGCAGGCCGCGGCGCACGGGGTCACGGCCGTCCGCGGGGACGTCACCGCCGTGCCGCTCGCCGACGGCTGCGCGGACGTGGTGGCCGCCGGCGAGATCCTCGAGCACGTGCCGGACTGGCGGCGGGCGGTGGCCGAGGCGTGCCGCCTGCTCCGGCCGGGTGGCCTGCTCGTGCTGGACACGCTGAACGACACCGCGCTGAGCCGGCTCGTCGCGGTCCACATCGGAGAACGACTGCCGACCGTGCCCCGGGGCATCCACGATCCACGCCTGTTCGTGGACTCGCGGGCGCTGGTCGCCGAGTGCGCCCGGCACGGCGTCACGCTGCGGGTGCGCGGCGTACGGCCGGCGGTGCCCGGCCTGCTGGGCTGGCTGCTGCGGCAGGTGCGCGGCGCGGGCGACGCGCCGGGCACGCGTGCGCCGCGGATCGTGCCGACGCGCTCGACCGCGGTGCTGTACCAGGGCTGGGGGGTCCGGAAAGGATAGTTCGGGCCCGGCGTGGGGTAAGGACGCCGAGGAGGGGGCGAGGATGACGGTGCACGCGTTGGAGACGGCCCGGAGGTTGGCGCCGCGATTCGCCGCCCGTGCGGCCGAGCACGATCGGGACGGATCCTTTCCGGCCGAGGACTTCGAGGACCTGCGCGAGGCCGGCCTCTTCGGCCTCATGGTCCCCCGCGAGCTGGGTGGGCTCGGCGCGACGTTCGCGGAGTACGCCGCGGTGGCCACGGAGCTGGCCCGGGGCAACGGCGCGACAGCACTGGTGTTCAACATGCACGCCTCGGTCACCGGCGCCCTCGGCGCGGTCACCGAGGAGCTGGCCGAGGCGCTCGGCGTGCCGGACGAGGCGCTCGCGGCCCGGGACCGGCTGCTGACCGCGGCCGCCCAGGGCTCCTGGTACGCGGTGGCGATGAGCGAGCGCGGCGCGGGCGCCCGGCTCTCCCAGCTGAGCACCGTCTACGAGCCGGTCGACGGTGGCTGGCATCTCAAGGGCAGCAAGACGTTCTGCTCGGGGGCGGGGCACGCGGACGGTTACCTGGTCGCCGCGCGCAGCGCCGCCGACCCGTCGGTGGTGTCCCAGTTCCTCGTCCCGGCGGGCCCGGACGGGCTCTCCGTCGAGCCCACCTGGGACTCGCTCGGCATGCGCGCCACCGCCTCGCACGACCTGCACCTGGAGATGACCGTGCCGTCCGACCGCCTGCTCGGCGGGGTGGAGGGGCTGGCGCTGGTGGTCGCCCAGCTCATGCCGCACTGGCTGGTGGCCAGTTACGCGGCGGTCTACGTCGGTGTGGCGCGGGCGGCGATCGAGGCCGCCGCCGAGCACCTGAACGCCCGCAACCTCTCCGGGCTGCCGGCGGTCCGCGCCCGCCTCGGTCGCGCCGACGCGGCGGTGGCGGCGGCGGAGCTGGTGGTCGCCGAGGCGGCGCGTCGGGTGGACGAGGCCCCGGGCGACGCGGAGACCAACCGCTGGGTGTGGCGGGCCAAGCTGCTCGCCGGCACGACCGCCGCCGACGTGGCCGCGTCGATGCTGGAGGCCGCCGGCACCTCGGCCACCCGGCGCGGCCACCCGCTGGAGCGGCTCTACCGGGACGCCCGCTGCGGCTCGCTGCACCCGGCCACCTCGGACGTCTGCGCGGACTGGCTGGGCATCGCCGCGTTGGGGGGTGACCCGGACCGCGACGGCTCGTCGCCTCGTTGGTGAGCGTGGGGCCGTCCGGGACCGTCCCGGAGGGGGACGGTCCGGGGGAGGGCGGCGGCGGAGAAGAGGTGGGGATCGTGTCGGTACCAGTGATCGCGGGCCTCGGAACGGCGCAGCCGCCGTCGGCCCGGCAGGACGAGTTGTGGGAGGGCTTCTTCTCCCGGCACTTCACCGGGGCCACCCGGTCGCTGGCGGAGCGGATCTTCGCCAACTCCGGGGTGACGACGCGGCAGGCGGCGGTCAACCCCCTGTTGGAGGACGTCTCCGACTGGCCGACCGAGCGCCGGATGCGGCGCTACCTGGTCGAGGCCCTGCCGCTGGGCAAGGAGGCGGTCGGCCGGGCGCTGACCGCCGCCGGCCTGGACGCCGGTGACATCGGCATGTTCATCGTCTGCTCGTGCACGGGGTACGCCACCCCGGGGCTCGACATCCTGCTCGCCCGTGACCTCGGCATGGCCCCCGGGACGCAGCGGATGTTCGTCGGTCACATGGGCTGCTACGCGGCGCTGCCGGGGCTCGGCGCGGCGAGCGATTTCGTGACCGCGCGGGGCCGGCCGGCGTTGCTGCTCTGCGCCGAGCTGACCAGCCTGCACATCCAACCCTCCACGGCCCGGGTGGACACCCAGCAGATCGTGTCGCACGCGCTCTTCTCGGACGCGGCGGTCGCGGCCGTGGTGGTGCCCGGCGGGCCGGGGTACGCGCTGCGTGAGGTCACCTCGGTGACGGACACGTCCACCGCCGATCACATGACCTGGGACGTGACCGACGCGGGCTTCCGGATGGGGCTCTCGCCGAAGGTGCCCCAGGTGCTCTCCACGCACGTCCGTGGCCTGGTCGACGACCTGCTGGCCCGCCACGGCAGCACGGTCGACGAGCTGGACGGCTGGGCGGTGCATCCGGGCGGCCCCCGCATCCTCAACGTGGTGGAGCGCGAACTGGGGCTGCCGCCGCAGGCGCTGGCGCCCTCCCGGGCCACCCTCAACGAGCACGGCAACTGCTCCTCGCCGACGGTCCTGCTGATCCTGGACCGGCTCCGCCGTGCCGCCACCCCGCCGGACCGGATCATGATGCTGGCGTTCGGTCCCGGCCTCACCCTGTACGCCGTACTGCTCGATCGACAGGCCTGAGCGCGGGGGCTTACCCTCGAACGGTGGACGTCGAGGCGGCAGACCGGCTGCGCGGCGGGATGCTCGCCGGCATGGCCGTGCTCGCCCTGGCCCTCGGCGGCTGGTGGTGGCAGGCCAACGCGCCGCAGGCCGCCCGGGCGGAGGCCCTGCCTCCCCGGCTGACCGGGCCGCTGCCGGGCGGCCTGGCCGCACCCCCGCCCGCCGGCCCGCCGTTCGTGCCGTCGGGTCCCGGCAGGCCGGTGGAGTTGCTCGTCGACCCGGCCACCGGCGTCGCCGTCCGCGTCGACCCGGCCACCGGCGCCGCCCTCGGCGAAGAGCGGCGGGCGGACGTCGTCCGTGTCGACCCGGAGACCGGGGCGACCCATCCGCGCGGCTCGGCCGGGTACGGCGGTGGCCCCCGGACGACGGGCGCGGGGTCGTTCGTCCTCCCGTGGGACCGGGACGCCCTCTGGCGGGAGTACGCCACGCTCACCCCGCGCCGGAGCCTGGGCCGGGAGTACGGCGACGAGGAGACCGAGCGCGCCGCCTACCTGCTCCAGTACGGCTGCTCTGGCCCGGGCGAGCTGCGGGCCGAGGTCGTGACGGGCGGTCGTGTGATCAACCGGGCCCCGCCGGTCTGCGACGGCCGCCTGCGCACCCTGACGGTGCTCGGCACGGGCGGCCCTCTGCGGATGCTGCTCTCCGTGACCGGCGACGGCTGGGTCCGGACCGGGGCGCAGCTCGTGCCGCTGCACTGACCACGGGTCCCCTGCTGGGCGTCGCAATCAGGCGGCGAGCTGTGCGAGGTCGGCGCGGTACGTCTCGACCGGGCCGAGGTCGGGCAGCACCCGGACCACCACGCCGGCCCGGTCGACGAGCACCGCCGCGGCGGCGTCCGGGTGGGCCGGCAGGTGCAGGAAGGAGCGCAGGCCGCCGGCGGGGTCGGCGAGGGCCCGGACGCCGGTCGTGCCCGGCGGGCCGGCGGTCGGGGCGACCTTGCCGCCGGAGACGGTCACCACGTTCACCGGCGGTGGTGCGGCCGTGGCGGCCTCTGCCACCAGCTCGGGGCAGGGGCAGGCGTCAACGAGGATGATCATCGCGGGGCGCAGGCCGCGCAGCGGCACGGGGGACTGGCCGGCGTCGACCAGGTCGAGGGCGGGCAGGGGTCGGCCGGTCGGCACGGCGGGCGGCGCCTCCGGGGCCGGGGTGGAGTGCTCGTCGGTGCGGGCCGACCGGGGCCAGGTGACGACGGCCAGGCCGGCGATGGTGGTGAGGACCGCCACGAGCAGCACCAGCAGCGGCAGCCGGAGCGCGGAGAGTCGCCGCCGGGCCATGATCCGGGCGGATTCGCGCAGCTCACGGCGGACCTGGGCGGCTTCCTGGGCGAGCGCCGACGGATCGTCGGGAACGACCACCCGACCCCACTCCGGTGGCAGGCCGGGCAGCCCTTCGGAGCGCCCGTTCCCGTCCGCGTCCGGCATGCTCATCGGACCCCCTGATACGCATCCCGCAGAGCCGACGACGGCTCACCTCCAGCCTCCCGCAAGGCGGGCGGCTCGCGCTACACCTGGGCGCGGTAGCTGCCGGCGGGATACCATGGGAGTTGCGCGTAGCCCGTGATCTCGGCGTTCCGTTCACCCGTCCCGGGTTGTCATCCGGCGGTAACGGAGCGTGTTCAAACCATCGGTTTGACTGCCTGTCAAGTCGAAGAAATACCTCTCACAGGGCCCCTGAGCTGCGCCAACGGTCAGGACAGCGGTGAGACATCGGTGCCTGAGCGTGTTACCCTAGACACAGCGAAAGGGGTTTCGAACCTATGGTTTTCAGTGTCGGCGAGACCGTTGTTTACCCCCACCACGGGGCCGCACTCATCGAGGCAATCGAGACTCGGGTCATCAAGGGCGAGCCTAAGCAGTACCTCGTCCTGAGGGTCGCGCAGGGTGACCTGACGGTCCGGGTACCAGCCGAGAACGCCGAGATCGTGGGTGTGCGCGAGGTGGTAGGCGAAGAGGGCCTGGGCAAGGTCTTCGACGTTCTCCGGGCTCCGCACACCGAGGAGCCGACCAACTGGTCGCGGCGTTACAAGGCCAACCTGGAGAAGCTGGCCTCCGGCAACCCGCTGAAGGTGGCCGAGGTCGTGCGCGACCTGTGGCGCCGTGAGCGGGAGCGGGGTCTCTCCGCTGGCGAGAAGCGCATGCTCGCCAAGGCTCGTGACATTCTCGTCGGCGAGGTCGCGCTGGCCGAGAAGAGCACCAAGGACGAGGCGGAGACGCTGCTCGACAAGGTGCTGGCCGAGGCCTAGTCCGCACATCGTCCACGTACCCAGTTCATAGCGAAGAAACCACCGAGGACCGCGACGTGACCGCGCAGCTCAATCCGCGCGGTGACGTCGCGGTCCTCGTGCCTGCGGCGGGTGCGGGCGTCCGACTCGGCCCCGGTCGACCCAAGGCGCTGCGCCTGCTCGCGGGGGAACCCCTGCTGGTGCACGCGGTGCGCCGGCTCGCCGCCGCCCCTTCCGTGCACACCATCGTGGTGGCGGCGCCCGCCGCGGAGCTCGACGGGGTTCGCGAGCTGCTCGCTCCGGTGGCCCACGTGACCGTGGTGCCCGGCGGCGCGGAGCGGCAGGCCTCGGTGGCCGCCGCGCTCGCGGCGGTGCCCCCGGGGCCCGAGATCGTCCTGGTGCACGACGCCGCCCGCGCGCTGACCCCGCCGGAGTTGGTGGAGGCCGTGGCCGAGGCGGTCCGTTCGGGCCGCCCGGCCGTCATCCCGGTGCTCCCCGTCGTCGACACGATCAAGGAGGTCGGTGCCGAGGAGGTCGTGCTCGGCACGGTCGACCGCTCCGCACTGCGCGCCGTGCAGACCCCGCAGGGGTTCCGCCGGTCGGTGCTCACCGCCGCGCACGCCGCGGCCGGCGACGCGCTCACCGACGACGCCGGCCTCGTGGAGAAGCAGGGCGTCCCGGTCTCCTGCGTGCCCGGCTCCGAGTACGCTCTCAAGATCACCCGGCCGTTCGACCTGGCGCTGGCCGAGCACCTGCTGGCGCACGCGGGCTGACGCTACCCTCTGGTCATGATCGTTCCCCGGGTCGCCATCGGCACCGACGTGCACGCGTTCTCCGCCGGCCGACCGTGCTGGGTGGCCGGCCTGCACTGGCCCGACCAGGACGGCCTCGCCGGGCACTCCGACGCCGACGTGGCCGCGCACGCGGCCTGCAACGCCCTGCTCTCCGCGGCCGGCCTCGGTGACCTCGGGGCGAACTTCGGCGTCGACCAGCCGGAGTGGGCCGGCGCGTCCGGGGTGGCCCTGCTCACCGAGAGCGCCCGGCGGGTGCGCGCCGAGGGCTTCGCCATCGGCAACGTCTCCGTGCAGGTCGTCGGCAACCGGCCCAAGATCGGGCCGCGCCGGAGGGAGGCCGAGCGGGTGCTCTCCGCGGCCGTCGGCGCGCCGGTGACCGTCTCCGCCGCCACCACGGACGGGCTCGGCTTCACCGGGCGTGGGGAGGGGCTCGCCGGCATCGCGGTCGCCCTGGTCTACGACGCTCCGGCCGCCGGCTAGTCCACGTCGGTGCAGACGTTGTGCGTCGTACCGTGCAACATGGTGATGGTCTTGTCGAACGTCGGACTGAACCGGACGACGAACTGACCGTCGACGATCCACAGCCCCCGGGGCAGCGACCCGGCGTCCTCGCGGAAGCCGAGCAGCACCGGACCGGTGACGTACCAGGTCATCGAGCCGTCGGTGGCGTACTCGACCAGCGAGGTGCCGCTGGCGTCCGCCGTGCTGGTCGCCCCGGTCTCGAGGTTCGTCACCCGGTTGATCAGCGCCCCGGTGTACAGCTCCCGACGGGGCGAACCGTCCGGATACTCCGCCAGCACCAGCTTGCGTACCTCGTCGACGATCGGTTCGACCCGCGCGGCGAAGTCGCAGCGCGTGCCGGCGGCCACCTCGAACGGGGGCTGCGGCGCCGGCACCCACCCGCCGTGTCCGCCCGCACCGTCCGTGGCGGCCGCGGGGGTGGGCATGGTCGCCACGAGCACGCCCGCCAGGGCACTTCCGACCTTCAGTCGCCAACGCATGAGCACTCCATCTCCTCGACGATCCGAGATCCGCGCCGTTTCCGGCCGGATCAGGATCGCCGTCGTCGCTCACCACGTCCTGACCGTGCGCCAGCAGCAGCGCGCCCCGGGCCGGGCCGGTCGGCTCCTTCCGGTGCCGCACCTCACCGTCCGGTCACCACGTCGCCGTGACCGTGCGGCCGACCCGAGCCGGCGAACTCTCCCGTGGTCAGACTGTCGGCATGGACTTCCGACTGCTCGGGACCTTCGAAGCGTGGCACGACGGCCGGCCCGTCGAGATCGACAGTCGCCGACAGGAGCGGTGCATCCTCGCCGTCCTCCTGCTCGACGCGGGTCGCCTGGTCAGCACCGACCGGCTCATCGACCTGCTGTGGAATGGACGCCCGCCCGGCTCCGCCCGGAGCGTCGTGCACACCTACATCGGCCGGCTGCGCTCCACACTGGCCCCGTATGGGGTCCGGATCACCACCCGGGGTGACGGATACCTGGTGGAGCCCGACGACCACGATGTCGACGTGCGGGAGTTCAGCCGCCTCACGGGGGAGGCGGGCACGACCACGGATCCCGCGGAGCGGGTCCGGCTGCTCGACCGTGCGCTCTCCCTGTGGCGCGGGCCGCTGCTCGCCGACACGGCCGACGACCAGCTGCGGGAACGGCTGCACGGGCCGATCGAGGAACTGCGGCTCATCGGTCTCGAACTGCGGGCGCAGGCCCAGCTGGCGCTGGGGCGGTACGCCCTTGTGATCAGCGAACTCACCCCGCTGGTGGACCGGTACCCGACCCGGGAACAGCTCGTCGCCATCCTGATGACGGCCCTGTACCGGGCCGGCCGGCAGGCGGACGCGCTGCTGCTGTACCGGACGACCCGGCAGCTGCTCGTCGCCGAGCTCGGCATCGAGCCGGGGCCGAAGCTGCGCGAGGTGCACCGGGGGATCCTCCGGAATGATCATGGACTGGACCGGCCCGGCCGGCCGGTGTACGAGGTGCGCCTCCACGGCGAGGAGCTCCCATGGAACGTGGGCGGCCATCCTGCGCTGGATTTCTGCAACACCTTCGCCGGCTGGGGTCACCAGCCGCCGCTGCCCGGCTCCGAGTGGCTGCGCGGTTACCGCACCCTGGCGGTGTGGACCGGGTACGTCGGGCTGACCGACGACGCGGCGGTGCGCCGATTGGTCGACCTCGCCCTGGGCGACCCCAGGGAGGCCGAGGCCACCCTCGACACCGTCCGCGAACTGCGTACCCGGCTCTACGCCTGCCTGACTGACCCGGACGACCGGCAGGCGTTCGACGCGGTCGCCCGGTTCGCGCAGGATGCCGCGAAGGTGCACGTGCTGCGCCGGGAGCCGGACGGGCGGGGACGGTGGTGGCCGGACCTCGCGGCCGGCCTGCGGCTGCCGTTGCACGCCGTGGCGTGGAGCGCGGCCGAGCTGCTGGTCGACCCGCGTCGGCTGACCATCCGGGTCTGCCGCGACGAGCGGTGCGGCTGGCTCTTCCTCGACGAGAGCGGCCTGCGTCGGTGGTGCAGCCTCGCGACGTGTGGTCGATCGGCCGTCGCGTGTGGAACCGGCTAGGCTCGCCGCGTGTCCAGCGACGCCGCCTCCGACCGGTCCGCCGCCGACGGCTACCTCCAGCGGGCTCTGCTCCTGGCCGAGCTCGGGCGCTACGACGAGGCTGTCGCGGAGGCGGCGCAGAGCGTCGCGCTGGAGCCCGCCAATCCCGTCGCGTTGACCCTGCTCGCGCGCCTCCACCTGGCCGCCGGCCGCCCGGAGGAGGCGCTCACCCTCGCCGACGCGGCGGTGGCCGCCGCACCGGGCACCGTGCCGCCGCTCGCGGCACGCGGGATGGCGCTCGGCGACCTGGAACGCTGGGCCGAGTCGGCGCGGGCCGCCGACGAGATCCTGGCCCTCGGGCCGAACGACGCGGACGCGCAGCGCAGCGCTGCCGCGATCCTGGCGAGCGCCCGCAACGGCCAGACGGCGCTCAACGCGGCCTGGCGCGCGGTCGAGCTGGCTCCGGAGGCACCGCAGTCGCACCTGGTGCTCGGCCTGGTGGCGGCCAACATGCGGTTGTTCGACCTCGCGGAGCGGGCCTACCGGGAGGCGCTGCGCCTCGACCCGCAGCTCGCCGGGGCGCGGCACGACATCGGCGTGCTGCGGCTGGAGCAGCGGCGCTGGAGCGAGGCGCTGGAGCACCTGGCCGAGGCGGCGACGATGAGCCCGGGGCGGGTGGACTCCCGTCGTACGATCTCGGTCGGCCTGCGGCAGCTGGTGCTCTACGCGGCGGGCTGGTCGATGGTCACGGCGGTGCTGCTCGCCTGCCTCTCGTCCGGCAGCGATGGCCTGTCCCGCGTCGCCGCGATGTTCGCCGCGCTGGGTGGGGCCGCGGTGGTGTGGCGTTTCGCCGCGAAGCTGCCCGGGTTGACGCGCACCATCCTGCCCGGCCTGCTGCGCTCCGACCGGTCGCTGGCGCTGGCGGTGTACGCGGCGGCCGCCTCGCCGGTGCTGATCCTCCTCTACGCGCTGGTCGGCACCCCGTGGCCGCTGGTGCTCGCGATCGCCGTGGCCGCGGTCGCCGAGGTCGTCGCGGTCACCCGCACCACCACCACCTGACCCGCTACGCCCCGGGCGATCAGCCCCGGCGAGCCCAGGTCCAGGCGTACCCGTCGTCCTCGCACGCCTGGCCCGCGTCGCAGAGGTCGAGTGGCCGGAAGGTGTCGACCATGACGGCGAGCTCGTCGAAGTAGTCGACGCCGATCGAGCGTTCGGCGGCGCCGGGCTGCGGGCCGTGCGTGAAGCCGGACGGGTGCAGCGAGATCGAGCCCTGCTCGATGCCGGAGCCGCGCCGGGCCTCGTAGTTGCCGCCCGTGTAGAAGAGCATCTCGTCGGAGTCGACGTTGTGGTGGTTGTACGGCACCGGGATGGCGTCCGGGTGGTAGTCCACCTTGCGCGGCACGAACGAGCAGATCACGAAGTTCGGGCCCTGGAACGTCTGGTGGACGGGCGGCGGCTGGTGGATGCGGCCGGTGATCGGCTCGAAGTCGTGGATGGAGAAGGCCCAGGGGTACATGTGCCCGTCCCAGCCGACCACGTCGAACGGGTGGTGGGCGTAGACGTGCCGCGTCCATCCGCGTCGGTGGCGGACCAGGACCTCCACGTTCTCGCCGTCGACCAGCAGCGGTGCGTCGGGGCCGCGCACGTCGCGCTCGCAGTACGGCGAGTGCTCCAGGAACTGGCCGCGCACCGAGAGGTAGCGCTTCGGCGGGCCGATGTGGCCGGCCGCCTCGATGGTGAGCAACCGGACCGGCTCGTCGCCGGTGGGCACGAGCCGGTGCACCGTCGAGGTGGGGATGATGACGTAGTCGCCGGCGACCGCGTCCAGCACACCGAACGTCGACTCGACGCGCAGGCTGCCGGCCTCCACGTAGAGGCAGTGGTCGCCGGTGGCGTCGCGGAACAGCGGGGAGGGCTGGTCGGCCAGCACGTACGCGATCCGTACGTCGTCGTTGGCGAGCAGGTACTGCCGGCCGAGCACCGGGTCGGCCCCGGCGCCGTCGAGCTTGTGCGTGCGCAGGTGCCGCGGCTTGAGCGGCAGGTTCGGCACCCGGGTGAACGCGGGCGGGGTGAACTCCTCGGCCGCCACGATCGCCGTCGGGGCGTGCCGGTGGTAGAGCAGGGACGAGTCGGAGGAGAAGCCCTCCTGGCCCATCAGCTCCTCGGCGTAGAGGCTGCCGTCGGGCTGACGGAACTGGGTGTGGCGCTTGCGCGGCACCTCGCCGACGCTGCGGTAGTACGGCATCTCGCCTCCCGATGGGTTCCGTTCACCGGCCGGTCGCGTCCGATAATCGGACGCTGTTGTCCGCTCCTCGTAGCGTCCCGTAGATTCTTGTTCCGTGTCAACGCAGGTGCCCGCGCTCCTCGACGGCCTGGTCGACGACGCCGCCGTCTTCCCGCCCGGCAACGCCGCGCTCCCGGACGCCGTCGCCGCGCACCGGCGGCACCGCACCGCCTGGTACGCGGACCTGGTCGGCCCGCTGCTGGTGCCCGCCTCGACCGTCGTCGACGGAAAGCTGAACTCCCTCGTCGACCGGGGGTTCGTGGTCGGGCTCATCGGTGACACCGGCGTCGCCGGTCTGCCGGCAGCCCTGTCCCGGCTGGCCGAGGGGCACATCGCCGTCCGGCAGGTCGAGGTGGCCGTGGCCCGGCGCGGCGAGGACCCCCTACCCGGCCTCGCCGCGCTGCTGGCGCTCGCCGAGTCCTGGACCGGTGTCGAGGTCTACGCCGAGATCCCGCTGACGTTCGGCCTGATGGGTGCGCTGGACGCGATCGCCGCGGCCCGTGCCGACGGGCAGCCGATCGCCGCGAAGTTCCGCACCGGCGGGCTGGCCGCCGAACTGTTCCCCACCCCGGCGGAGCTGGCCGCGGTGATCTGCGCCTGCCGGGACCGGGGCCTGCCGTTCAAGCTGACCGCCGGGCTGCACCACGCCGTGCGCCACCTCGACCCGGAGACCGGGTTCACCCACCACGGCTTCGTCAACGTGCTCGCCGCCGCGTTCGCCGCCGCGGAGGGCGGGGACGTGCAGCCGGTCGCCGAGCTGCTGACCGCCACCGACCCGCGCCCGCTCCTGCAACGGGTCGAGGGCCGGCTGTCGGGGGACCGCCCGCTGTGGGTCGGCTTCGGCTCGTGCAGCATCGTGGAACCACTGACCGACCTGGCCCGGCTCGGGCTGCTGAACGGGGGCGACGAGGCATGACCTGGGTGACGGGCGCGGACGGCTCGGCGTACGGGGTGGACAACCTGCCGTACGGGGTGTTCTCGCGCGAGGGGCACGAGCCGCGGATCGGCGTACGCATCGGGGAGTTCGTGCTCGACCTGGCCGGCGCCGAGGCGGCCGGCCTGGTGCTGGCCGCCGGGGCGCTCGGCCGCCCCACCCTCAACGACTTCATGGCGCTCGGCCGTCCCCAGTGGACGGCGGTGCGGCAGCGGGTGACCGAGCTGCTCACCGACCCGGCGCACCGGGCCGGGGTGGAGCCGCTCCTCGTGCCGCTGGCCGAGGTCCGGCTGCTGCTGCCGTTCGGGGTGGCCGACTACGTCGACTTCTACTCCTCCGAGCACCACGCGGCCAACGTCGGGCAGATTTTCCGGCCGGGCCAGCCGCCGCTGCTGCCGAACTGGAAGCACCTGCCGATCGGCTACCACGGCCGCGCCGGCACGGTGGTCGTCTCCGGCACCCCGGTGGTCCGCCCCTGCGGGCAGCGGCCCGGGCCGGAGGGGCCGACGTACGGCCCCTCGGCGCGACTGGACATCGAGGCCGAGGTCGGCTTCGTGGTCGGCGTACCGAGCCCGCTGGGCGCCCGGGTCCCCGTCGACCACTTCGCCGACCACGTCTTCGGCGTGGTGCTGGTCAACGACTGGTCTGCACGGGACATCCAGGCGTGGGAGTACCAGCCGCTCGGCCCGTTCCTCGGGAAGTCCTTCGCCACCTCGGTCTCGGCCTGGGTGACCCCGCTGGACGCCCTCGGCGACGCGTTCCGGCCCGCTCCGGAGCAGGAGCCCCCGGTCGCCGGCTACCTGCGCGACGTCCCGCACCTCGGCCTCGACCTGCGCCTGTCCGTGGAGTGGAACGGCGAGCGGGTCAGCGAGCCGCCGTTCGCCACCATGTACTGGACGCCGGCCCAGCAGCTGGCACACCTGACCGTCAACGGCGCGTCGCTGCGCACCGGCGACCTGTACGCCTCCGGCACGGTCTCCGGCCCGGAGCGCGCGCAGGTCGGCTCGTTCCTGGAGCTGACCTGGGGCGGGGCCGAGCCGGTGAAGCTCGGCGAGGCCGGCCTGCGCACCTTCCTGGAGGACGGGGACACGGTCACGATCACCGCGACCGCCCCCGGCCCGGACGGCACCACCATCGCCCTCGGCGAGGTCACCGGCACCATCCTCCCCGCCCGCTGAGCAGCGTGGATGCGCCGCGAGGGGCGCTCGTGCCCGCGTTCCGATCGTGATCAGCCGGTCGCACCGGCTGTGCGACCGGCTACCCGACCTCCCGCGTTGATCGCTCCGGATTCCGACGCCCCGTCGCGCCGGACGGGCCCGCGACCGGTCCCGGCCGGTCGGGACGGGGCGTCCCAACGCACAGGGAGGTAGTCACGATGCACGATCTGACGGGCGCCGTCTGGCGAACCAGCAGCCGCTCCAACGACCAGGGGCTCTGCGTCGAGGTGGCCGACAACCTGGTCGACGTCCTCGGGGTCGTCGCGATCCGCGACTCCAAGGACCAGGCCGGCCCCACACTCGCGGTCAGCCCGCCGGGATGGACGGCCTTCGTCGACGCGATCCGGGCGGGTCGGTTCGACCGCTGACCCCGCCCGGCCCGGGGAGCGAGGCCGTCCGCCCGATCGCGGGCGTTCCCCGGACGAGCCCGTCGAGCGGGCCACGGTCAGCCCGGCCACACGCGTACCGATCGGGGTCTCCGGTGGAAATTCCGCCCGGAGACCCCCACTTCACGTTCACGCGGCGTACCGTCGAGGCCACGGGAGGTGGCATGTCGACGGTGACGGTGACCGGGCGGATCGAGGCACCAGCCGCCGACGTCTGGCGGCACCTGACCGACCTGTCCGGCCGCGCCGGACGCCACCTCGCCGGTCCGGTCGAGCTGCTCACACCCGGCCCCTTCGGGCCCGGCACGCTCTGGCGTGAGCCCCGTTCCCAGCCGGACGGCAGTCTCCTGGTCGAGGAGTTCTGCGTGCTGGAGGCCGCGGCCCCTCGCCGCCTCGTGCTCAGCTCACCGGGCGTCGGTGTCGATTACCGCATCACCTGGACGCTGCGCGGTGCGCCGCGCCGCCAGCAACACCGCACCCTGGTCAGGGTCACCCAGGAGGCCCTGCCGGCCGCACCCTGGGGCCGCGTGGTCGCGCTGCTCCTCGGCACGCTCGCCGCCCGGGCGGTCGAGCACGCGCTCCGGCGCGACCTCGCCGAGCTCACCGCCGCCGCGGAGCGGCACGAGGCCGCCCGGGCCGCCTGAGCCCGCCACTTCTCCAGCGGTGTGGGCCGGGGTGACCCGCCCCGCCACCTGTCCAGGATGTGCCAAGCCGCGCTGGGTAGGGTGCCGGGCGGAGGTGCGCATGGGGTTCCCGAACGGCCGGCGACGGGCCGTGCTGGCGGTCGCGGTGCTGCTCGCGGTCGCCGCGGTCGCGGCAACGGTCTACCGGGTGCTCGCCCCCGCCGAGGTCAGCACGGTCGCCCGGGCCGCTTACCCGGAGGCCGCCGAGCCCCCGGTCGGCGTCATCGGGCGCCTCCCCGTCGCCCCGTTGATCGTGGACGGTCGCCTCCGCGTCTACGCCGGCCACCGCCAGGTCTACGCGGACCGTCCGGTCGACGGGCGGCACCGAAGCACTCCCTTCTGGTCGTACCGCCGTTGGCCCGCCGAGTTGGTCGGCGTGGTGGCGAGCGGGACCACGGTGGTCAGCCGCTGGTCGGACGGGCGGCTGGTGGCGCTCGACGCCCGCGACGGCCGGGTGACCTGGCGCGTGGAGGGGCCGGTCCCGGAGCGGGAGCCGGACCCCCGGCGCACCGGGGCGCCGATCGTGTGGGACCCGCCCGGCCTCTACCTCGGCCGGACCGCCGAGGGCCGGGAGGTCCTGGTCGTCACCGGGGACGCCGAGGCACGGGGCGTCGACCTGGCGGGCGGACGGGAACTCTGGCGGACCACGCTGGGGGCGGGCTGCCGCGGCGACGTCGGCACCACCCAGGCCGGGCAGTTCGTGAGCGTGGACGGCTGTGGCGGGTCCGCCACGGTCGAGTTCCGGGACGCGGCGACGGGCGCGGTGTCCGGCCGTTGGCGTCCGCCGGGCGCGGGCGACGACCTCGTGGTGACTCCGGTCGGCTGCCGCGTCGGGCGTTCCGGCTGCCCGGCCCTGCGTACGGCGGCTTCCGGGGACGCGGCGGGTCGGGGATGGCTGCTCGGGGACGCGACCGGGACCGGGGCGCCGGTGTCCGCACCCGCGCTCGACCGGCTCGACACCCAGCTCCTGGACGATCTGGCGGTCGGCGTTGCTGACCGGGTGCTGGTGGCCCGGTCGGCGCGGACCGGCGCCGAGCTGTGGCGCCGGCCCGACCTGGGCGACGGCCGGGTGCTCGCCGTCCAGCCGGGTCGGGTGCACGTGCTGACCGACGCCAACGACCTGGTCACGCTCGATCCGGCGACGGGCGCCGAACGGTCCCGGTTCCCGCTGACGGTGGGCCAGGACGGGGTCGGCTACGCGCCGGGTGCGGTGTACGCGTCCGGCCGCTACGTGGCCGTCGAGCGCCTCCGGGAGCCGGTCGATCCGGACGCGGACGACCAGCGGTACTACGCCACCTCCGAGCCGCTGGTGCTCGCCGCGACCTGAGCCGGAACACACTCGCGGTGCTCGACAAATCGGACATAAGTTATTTATAGTCACAGCGTGCGACTCCTGGCAGCCCTGTTGGGCGTGATCATCATCCTGATAAGCCCCGCACCGGCCGACGCCGCGCCGGCCCTCCGGACGTTCCATCTGGTGCGTACGCCCGGGGTCGACATCACCGTCCCGGCCTCGGTGAGCCTCGGCGCCGGCACCGTGGGCGGCACCCTGACCGGCCAGCTCGGGCGGGTCGAGGTGACGGACTTCCGGGGCCCGGTGAACCCGAACACCTGGATCGCCACGGTGTCGGCCACCGTGTTCGTCACCGGTGCCGGCGGCGCTCAGCGGACCATCGCCCCGGAGCGGATCTCCTACTGGTCCGGGCCCGCCGTGCGCAGCACGGGTGGCGGAACGCTCGTGCCGGGCCAGCCCACCGCGGCGCAGGCCGTCACGCTGGCCGTGACCCGCCAGGCGTTCCGGAAGACGGACGGCAACGGCAACAACGCGGTGGCGTGGGTGCCGAGTCTGCGGGTGGCGATCCCGAGCGGCGTGGTGGCCGGCACCTACCGGGGCACGATCACCCACTCCGTCGCCTGACGGGTGATTTGCCCGAATCATGTCTGTTGAAGGCAATATGGGCCATTAGCGTCTCGGCCATGAAGAAGCCACTTCTTGCCCTGACCGCCGCCGCGGCCGCCGTGGTGGCGCTGGGGACTCCGGCCGCCGCCGCCCCGACCGGCGACACCATCGTCACCTTCACCGTCGCCACCGCCGACCTGAACATCAGCGTCCCCGCGGGGGTGAACCTCGGCTCCGTCTTCGCCGGTGCCTCCATCACCGGGGAGCTGGGCACCGTGACCGTCACCGACCAGCGGGCCGCCCTGAGCGCCACCTGGGTGGCCACCGTGTCGTCCGGTTCGTTCACGACCGGTGCCGCCACGGCGCCGGAGACGATCACGCCGAACCTCGTGGAGTACTGGTCCGGGGCCGCGACGGCCACCACCGGAACCGGCACGTTCGTGCCCGGTCAGCCCACGGAGACCGACCGGGTCACGCTCAGCCTCCCGCGTACCGCCTTCTCCAAGACCTCGGGCAGCGGAAACAACTCCGCCAGCTGGGCCCCGGACATCCGGATCAACGTCCCGGAGACGGCGGTCGGCGGCACCTACTCGGGGGTGATCACCCATTCGGTGGCATGACCGCGTCCGCGCTCTCGCCCTGGTCGTGACCGTACTGGCCACGACCGGGGCGCCCGCGTCGGCGGCACCACCCGCGCCGGCGCCCCGGTCGCCCGCGCTCGCCGAGCCGGTGATGCCCGAGGCCGACGTGCCGGCGGAGGAGCGAGGCGACGACGAGCCGCAGCCCTCGCCGACGGCGAGCCCGGACCGGCCCGACGTGTCCGTCGGGATCCGGCTGCTCGACGCACCGGTGGAGCGGCGCGACGACACCCGCGCGCACAGGTACATCGTCGACCACCTGAAGCCCGGCACCACCATCAAGCGACGGGTCATGGTCGAAAACGACTCCGAGATCCACCGGACGCTCTCGCTCTACGCGGCCGCCGCCGACGTCACCGCCGACGGCTTCGCGTTCGCCCCGGACCGCACCGAGAACGAGCTGAGCAGCTGGATCACCGTGGAGCCCGGCGAGGAGGCGCTGGCGCCGGGCGAGGAGACCGAGGCGCTCGTGACCATCCGGGTGCCCCGCGAGGCCGAGGCGGGCGAGCGGTACGCGGTCGTCTGGGCCGAGGTGCCGGGCACGGACGGGAAGAACGTGCAGAACATCGGCCGGGCCGGCATCCGCGTCTATCTCTCCGTCGGGCCGGGCGGGGAGCCGCCGTCGGGTTTCGAGGTCGGACCGCTGACCGGCGGGCGGGAGAAGGACGGCACGCCGTACGTGAGCGCGGAGGTGCGCAACACCGGCAAGCGCGCGCTCGACCTGGCCGGCGAGCTCTGGCTCGGTGACGGACCGGGCGGCCTCTCCGCCGGACCGGTGCGCGCGGAGGCGCACACGCTCCCGCTGGGCGGCAGCACCACCGTCCGGGTGCTGCTCGACCGGCGACTGCCCGACGGGCCATGGTCGGCGAAGCTCGCCCTGGCCAGTGGCTGGACCAAGCGCACCGCCACGGGCACGGTCACCTTCGGGCCGGCGTCGGCGGTGGCGGCCAGCAGCGAGGATCGCTCCGGCGGGGTGATCACCGGTGGACTGGTCACCTCGCTGCTGGTGCTGGCGCTGTTCGGCGCCTACGCCTACCGGCGGCGCAGTCGGGCCCCGCGACCCGCGCCGGTCGCCTGATCTCCGGTCCGGTCCGCTCGAACGGGGAAGGCGGACCGGACCGGGCCGGCGTCAGCGCAGGGCCGCCTCGGCGGCGGCCAGGAAGGCGTCGTTCTCGGCCGGGGTGCCGATGGTGACCCGCACCCCGTCGCCGGGGAACGGCCGGACGATCACGCCCCGCGACTCGCACGCCTTGCCGAACTCCACCGCCCGGTCGCCCAGCGGCAGCCAGACGAAGTTCGCCTGGCTGGTGGGGACGTCGGGGACGAACTTGCGCAGCGCCTCGGTGACCCGGTCACGCTCGGCGACGACCAGCGCGCACCGGCGCTCCACCTCGTCCGCCTGCGCGAGAGCGGCGAGCGCCGCGGCCTGCGCCACCATGCTCGTCGAGAAGGGCGTGACCACCTTGCGGACCGCCGCCGCCACCTCGGGCTGGGCGACCAGGAAACCGATCCGCAACCCCGCCAGCCCCCAGGCCTTGGAGAGGGTGCGCAGCACCGCCACGTTCGGCCGGTCCAGGTAGGTCAGACCGTCCGGCACCTGCGGGTCGGTGACGAACTCCCGGTACGCCTCGTCGATCACCACGAGCACGTCGTCCGGCATGGCGTCCAGGAAGCGGTCCAGCTCCTCCTTGCCGATGGCGGTGCCGGTCGGGTTGTTCGGGTTGCAGACCAGGACGAGGCGGGTCCGCTCCGTCACGGCCGCCGCCATGGCCGCGAGGTCGTGCCCGTGGCCCGCGTCGTTGGGCACCCGCACGCTGGTCGCGCCGCTGGTCGCCGCGATGATCGGGTACGCCTCGAACGACCGCCACGAGTAGACCACCTCGTCGCCCGGGAGGCTGGTGGCGCGCACCAGGTGCTCGGCCAGCGCCACGGACCCGCAGCCGGTGGCGATCCGGTCGGCGGCCACTCCGTACCGCTCGGCCAGCGCGTCGCGCAGCGCGACCACGCCCATGTCCGGGTAGCGGTGCACCCCGGCGGCGGCCTCGGCGACCGCCTCCACCACGCCCGGCAGCGGGCCGTACGGGACCTCGTTGCTGGCCAGCTTGATCGCCTCGGGCAGCCCGAGCTCGCGGGCCAGGTCAGCGGGGCTGCGCCCCGGCACGTAGTTCGGCAGCGCGTCGAGGTCGGCGCGGGTCAGCCGCACCGCCGGCTGGGGTCGTCCGGTGTCGGTCATGGGGTGTCTCCCGGGGGGTTGGGGCGGTCGCCCGCTGGGGCGGTGGGGGTCCGGTGGGGGAGCTGGACGACGACGGTCCGGGCCCGCTTGTCGTGCAGCGCCTGCCGTAACGGGTGGTCGAAGAGGGGGGAGAGCGCGTCGAGGAGCTGGAACAGCAGGCCCAGACCGAAGCAGCACCACAGCAGCGTGGGCACGCCACCGTAGGTGTTCCACCGGACCAGCGACCGGCCGAAGCCGAGCGGCTCGTCGGCGGCGAGAGGCACGATCTTGATCCCCATCAGCCGCTTGCCGACGGTCTGGCCGGACGACGCGGTGGCGGGCACCTCGTACGCGAGCCAGAGCCCGAGCGTGATCAGCACGATCGCCATCTGGAGGCCACCGGCCTGCTCACCGACCTGCGGCAGCCCCTCGCGGGACGCGTTGCCCTCGGCCGCCCGCCGCAGGACCTCCCGCAGGTAGGGGCCCCATTCCTGGAGGAACCGCCAGACGAACCAGCCGTTCACCAGCACGTTGAGCACCAGGACGATGGCGAAGTCGATGAGCCGGGCCGCCAGGCGGCGGCCGTAACCGGCCAACGGCAGGCCGTGCGGCCGGGGCTCGGGCATCCGGGGCGGCCACCCCTGACCGGTCCAGCCGGGCGGCGGGCCGTACCCGGGCGGCGGGCCGTACCCGGGCGGGGCGTATCCGGGCGGGACGCCCGGTGCGCCGTACCCCGGCGGTGGGCCCGGTTGGCCCTGACCCGGAGGAACGGGCCAGCCCGGAGCGGGACCGGCGGCGGGCGGCGCGGAGCCCGGCGTCGGACCGGCCGGGACCGGCTCCGGTGCGGCCGGCGGCGGCTCGACGGGGGGCGGACCCTCGGGTGGGGTGGCGTCGACGGGAATGGGCGCGCCGATCCAGCCCTCGCCGTCCCAGTACCGCCGGGTCTCGGGATCGGCGGGATCGACGTACCAGCCGGGTTGCACGCTCACGCAGCCACCTTAACGACGCCCGTACCGACCGACCGGCGGTGGAGGCCCGACCGCCCGGGTGTGCCCCGGACCGGCCGGGAGCCGTCCGGCGGGCCGGACCGGTGCGACCACGACGCGAGCGGGGACGCGTGGCCGCCGCCCGCGGGTGGGGGCCCGGCGGGCGGCGGCCACGCGTTCGGAGGAGCCTCGGTCACGCCGACAAGTGTTACAGGTTGCCGCGCTTCTCCTGCTCGCGCTCGATCGCCTCGAACAGGGCCTTGAAGTTGCCCTTGCCGAAGCCGAGCGAGCCGTGCCGCTCGATGAGCTCGAAGAAGACGGTCGGGCGGTCCTGCACCGGCTTGGTGAAGATCTGGAGCAGGTAGCCGTCCTCGTCACGGTCGACGAGGATCTTGCGGGCCTTGAGCTCCTCGATCGGCACCCGCACCTCACCGATGCGGGCGCGCAGCTCCGGGTCGTCGTAGTACGAGTCGGGGGTGTCCAGGAAGTCCACGCCGGCCGCCCGCATCGCGTCGACGCTGGCCAGGATGTCGTTCGTCGCCACGGCGATGTGCTGCGCGCCCGGGCCCTGGTAGAACTCCAGGTACTCGTCGATCTGGGACTTCTTGCGGGCGATCGCCGGCTCGTTGAGCGGGAACTTCACCTTGCGGGTGCCGTTGGCGACGACCTTGCTCATGAGCGCCGAGTAGTCGGTGGCGATGTCGTCGCCGACGAACTCCGCCATGTTGGTGAAGCCCATGACGCGCTTGTAGAACTCCACCCACTCGTCCATCTTGCCGAGCTCGACGTTGCCGACCACGTGGTCGACCGCCTGGAAGAAGCGCTTCGGCTGGATGCCGGCGTCGATCATCGGCTGCCGGTCCACGATCGGTCCGCGGGCGACGAAGCCGGGCAGGAACGGGCCGCTGTAGCGGGAGCGGTCGATGAGGCTGTGCCGCGTGTCGCCGTACGCGGCGATGCTCGCCATCCGGACGGTGCCGTGTTCGTCGGTGACGTCGTGCGGCTCGACGAGGCCGGTCGCGCCCTGGGCGGTGGCGTGGGCGTACGCGGCGTCGACGTCCGGCACCTCCAGCGCGATGTCGCTGATGCCGTCGCTGTGCTTGGCGACGTGCTCGGCGCCCTCGGCGTCCGGCCGGACGGCGCCGGTCAGCACGAACCGGGCCGAGCCGCTGGTCAGCACGTACTGGGCGTGGTCCCGGTAGCCCTGCTCCGGGCCGCGGTACGCGACGCAGGTCATGCCGAACGCGGTGGAGTAGTAGTGGGCCGCCTGCTTCGCGTTGCCGACCAGGAAGTGCACGTGGTCGAGCCCCTTGACCGGGAAGGGGTCGCGGGTGATGTCGTGGTCGACGGCACCGACGAGCCGGTCGACGTCAACCTCGTCCGTCGAGTTGGGTCGGTCGATCGCCTGGGTCATGGTGGCCTCCCTTGCGTACCGCCGGCCTGGTGGGCCGCCGTGTGGTCTTGCGGCGAGGATCCCGGTCCGGGGCCTCACTGGGCAACTGTCAGCATTGACGCTGGTCAGGTTGCACATTCGGTACGGTCTTACCCCATGAACGGTGTGCAGGATGTACAGCTGGACGAGCTCGACGCGAGGTTGATCGAACTCCTCGCGGAGGAGCCCCGGATCGGGGTGCTGGAGTGCTCTCGTCGACTCGGCGTGGCCCGGGGGACCGTTCAGGCGCGGCTCGACAAGCTGATCGACCGGGGAGTCGTCACCGGGTTCGGGCCGGAGATCTCACCGGCGGCCATCGGCTTCGGGGTGACCAGCTTCGTGACCCTGGAGATCAGCCAGCGACACGGGCACGACCCGGTCACCGCCCACCTCGCCGCCATCCCCGAGGTGCTGGAGGCGCACACGATCACCGGCTCCAGCGACCTGCTCTGCCGCATCGTCGCCCGCTCGAACACCGACCTCCAGCGGGTGATCGACCAGATCGTCTCGTCGGAGGGCATCACCCGGGCGTCGACGATCATCGCCCTGGCCGAGCAGATCCCCTTCCGGACCCTGCCGCTGGTCCGTTCCGCGGTGCGCCGGTAGCCACCCCGCCACCTCCCCCGGCGGCCGCTAACACCTTTGCGGCCAGAAAGCGCGGCGACACGGCGGTACGGGCGTACGGGAGTTCCGTGATCGTGACTACCGTGTCCGGTGTGGCGAAGGGGAGGGTCGGCGGCGTACGCGGCGTGTTGCTGCTCGCCCTCATCGCGGTCGTCGCCCTCGCCGCGACCGGGGTGTGGAACCCGTTCCCGACGGTGTGGGACTGGGTCGACCGGAGCGAGCCGATCGCCGAGCCCGACGTGGTCTGGCAGCAGCGGATCGGCGGCACCCCGAAGACCGTGACCATCGCCGGCGACACCGTGGTGGTCGAGCAGCGCACCCGGGTCGAGGCGCGGGCGCTGGCGACCGGCGCGCAGCTCTGGGAACGCAAGGCCGACTGGGCGGCGGTCGCCGGTGGCGAGCGGGACGCCGTCGTCGCCGTGGGCAAGCTCCTGGTCAAGGGGTACGAGGTGCTCGACCCGACCACGGGGGCGACCCGGCGGCGAGACGACGACGCGGTGGCCGTCTGGACGTACCGCAACCTGCTGCTCGACGCGCGCTGCGACCAGCCGACCGACTGCACCCTGAGCGCCTGGGACCCGCGCGGCACCAAACCACTGTGGACGGCCTTCCTGCCCGGCGTGGGCAGCGGGCTCTTCGCCGACAATCCCGGGCTGCGGGGCACGAGGCGGCTGAGCGCACCCCGGCTCGACGAGTCGGTGGCCGGCCCCGAGGCGGTCCCGCCGTTGCTGGGCTTCCCCGTCGACGGCCGGGTGCACGTGGTGGACACCGCGACCGGCTCTGTCCTGCAGAACGTCGAGCCGGGCCGCGAGGAGCGCCTCTCGGTGGTCGGCGGACGACTGCTGCGGATCAGTGCCCGCTCCCAGGACGACAACTGCTACTTCGCCATCTCCGGCGTCGACCCGGCGACCGGGCAGGAGGCCTGGCGGCGGACCGGCATCAACCTGCGTACCGCGGACAAGGCCGGCTGCGTGCAGCGGGAGGACCCGCAGGGCGCACGGAACGTGCTGATCGGTGTGGCGCCGGACGCCCGGGAGGCGGTGCTCGACGGGTACGACGGCCGGCTGCTCTGGGTCGGCGAGGACCGCGAGAAGCTGCTCGCCGTGGACGACCGGTACGCGCTGGTCCGCGCGGCCGACCAGCGGTCGATCCTGGCGCGCGGGCTGGGCGCCGGGCGCACGGTCTGGACCCGCCCGGCCGGTGGCAAGGCGGGCGCGACGCTCACCCCGTACGCCGCGGTGATCGCCGACGAGAAGCCGTCCCGGCTGACCGCCCTCGACCCGCGCACCGGCCGGGAACTGGCCGTGCTGCGTACGTCGGCGAACGCGCTCGCCGTCGGCCCGGCCGGGATGGTGATCGGTGAGGGGCGGGAGATCGCGTACGTCCGCTTCGGCGGCACGGCGGTGGGCGACCCCACCGCACCGGGCGGCAACGGCTCCCCGGGCCCGGGCGGCACCGCCCCGGCTCCCGGTGTGGACGGCACCTGCGGGCCGAAACGCGAGTCGTGCCCCGACCCGGGCGCCGGCAAGGACGGCTGAATCCGCGCGCCGCCGCCCCGATGAGAGCGGCGTCCCAGCGGGCACCCGGCGGGTGGGAATGATCGACCGGTCTGCCCTAGGCTTCTCGCTCATGAGCAGTGCCGCCGCCTTCTCGTACGCCCCCCTGCTGCCGACCGGCCCCGACCAGACGGAATACCGCCTGATCACCGACGAGGGCGTCGACGTCGTGCACGGCCCGGGTGGTCGCCGGTTCCTCACCGTGGAGCCGGCCGCGCTCACCGCGCTGACCGCCGAGGCGATGCACGACATCGCACACTTCCTGCGCCCCGCCCACCTGGCCCAGCTGCGGTCGATCATCGACGATCCGGCCGCCTCGCCGAACGACCGGTTCGTCGCGCTCGACCTGCTGCGTAACGCCAACATCGCGGCCGGCGGTGTCCTGCCGATGTGCCAGGACACGGGCACCGCGATCGTGATGGGCAAGCGCGGCCGGCACGTGCTGACCGACGGCGCCGACGCCGAGGCCATCTCGCGCGGCGTCTGGCAGGCGTACACCCGGCTGAACCTGCGCTACTCCCAGCTGGCGCCACTGACCATGTGGGAGGAGCGCAACACCGGCAGCAACCTGCCCGCGCAGGTGGAGATCTACGCCGAGGACCCGGACGGTCACCCCGACGCCTACAAGTTCCTGTTCATGGCCAAGGGCGGGGGCTCGGCGAACAAGTCGTTTCTCTACCAGGAGACGAAGGCGCTGCTGAACCCGACGCGGATGATGCAGTTCCTGGAGGAGAAGCTGCGGCTCATCGGCACGTCGGCGTGCCCGCCCTACCACCTGGCCATCGTCATCGGCGGCACTTCCGCGGAGTACGCGCTGAAGACCGCCAAGTACGCGAGCGCCAAGTACCTCGACGGGCTCCCCACCGCCGGTTCGATGACCGGCCACGGCTTCCGGGATCTGGAGCTGGAGGCCGAGGTGCTGGAGCTGACCCGCAACTTCGGCATCGGCGCGCAGTTCGGCGGCCGCTACTTCTGCCACGACGTACGGGTCGTCCGGCTGCCGCGCCACGGCGCCTCCTGCCCGGTGGCGATCGCCGTCTCCTGCTCGGCCGACCGGCAGGCGATCGCGAAGATCACCCCGTCGGGCGTGTGGCTGGAACGACTCGAGACCGACCCGGCCCGCTACCTGCCGGACGTCACCGAGGCGCAGCTGGACAGCGCCGAGGTCGTCCGCGTCGACCTGAACCGCCCGATGGACGAGATCCGCGCCGAGCTCGCCAAGTACCCGGTGAAGACCCGGCTGTCGCTCTCCGGCCCGCTCGTGGTGGCCCGGGACATCGCGCACGCGAAGATCGCCGAGCGGCTCGACGCCGGTGAGCCCATGCCGCAGTACCTGCGCGACCACGCCGTCTACTACGCCGGCCCGGCCAAGACCCCCGAGGGCTACGCCTCCGGCTCGTTCGGCCCGACCACGGCCGGCCGGATGGACGCGTACGTGGAGAAGTTCCAGGCCGCCGGCGGCTCGTTCGTGATGCTGGCCAAGGGGAACCGGTCCGCTCAGGTGACCCGCGCCTGCCAGCAGTACGGCGGCTTCTACCTCGGCTCGATCGGCGGCCCGGCCGCCCGGCTGGCCCAGGACTGCATCAAGCACGTCGAGGTGCTCGAATACCCGGAGCTGGGCATGGAGGCGGTCTGGAAGATCGAGGTGGAGGACTTCCCCGCCTTCACCGTGGTGGACGACAAGGGCAACGACTTCTTCTCCGAGGTCACCAAGCCGGTGCTGACCATCGGCCGCCGCTGACGGCGATCGGGGCACGCGCCGGTTTCTCGGCGGATTCCCGGCACCGTCGGTGCGGAGACTGAGTGCCGGGCCGACGTCGGTGCGCCCGCCCCCGCCGGGGGCCGGACGGGCGCACCGCCCCCGTCGGATGCCGTGACGGCACCCCGCATCAAGGTTCGGCCCGACCACTGCCGATCCGCTCTCACATCGCTATCACCGGCCCGCGACGTGCCGTCAGGACCGGGCTACGCTGCGACCGTTACGGGTGTGGACGGGAGCGTGAATGCGGTTCGGGATCCTGGGTCCCCTGCGGGTCGGCGATGGCGAGGCCACCGTCACCGCGGGACGCGACCGGGTCGTGCTCGCTATGCTGCTGCTGCGGACCAACCGGATCGTGTCGGTGGAGGAGCTCGTCGACGCGATCTGGGAGGAGAAGCCGCCCGCCACCGCCCGCGCCCAGGTGCAGACCTGCGTCTCCCGCCTCCGGCGGCGCCTCAACCAGCTCGCCGTCCCGCCCGAGGTCATCTTCAATGACCCGGTCGGTTACGGCATCCGCACCGAGCCCGGTGACGTGGACGCGGAGATTTTCACGCGGGGTGTCGAGAGTGCCCGGGCGGCGCTCGCCGCGGGCCAGCTCACCGAAGCGGGCCACCGGTTCCGGACGGCGCTCGCGCTCTGGCGCGGGCCGACGCTCAGTGGGATCACGAGCCGGAGCGTCCGGCGACGCGCCCAGGCCATCGACGAGCAGGGGCTCGCGGCGCTGGAGGAGTGCGTGGACGTCGAGCTGCGGCTCGGCCGGGCGACGGAGATCCTCGACGTGCTGGTGGAGACCGTGGCCCGCTTCCCGTTGCGCGAGCGACTGCGCGGTCAGTTGATGCTCGCCCTCTCCGCGGTCGGCCGGCAGGCGGACGCCCTCGCCGTCTACCGCGAGGGGAGGCGGCTCTACGCCGAGGAGCTGGGCATCGAGCCGGGCGCCGCGCTCCAGGAACTCCACCAGCGGGTGCTCGCCGGTGACCTGGCGTTGGCCGGTCCGCAGCGCGACCGGCCCGCGCCGGTGCGCTGCCTCCCCCGGGCCATCAGCGACTTCACCGGGCGGCAGGAGACCCTCGCGCGGCTCACCAAGGAGATCGCCCAGGGCGACGGCCGCGTGCACCTGATCGACGGGATGGCGGGCAGCGGCAAGACCGCCCTGGCCATCCACCTGGCCGCCGCGTTGGGGGACCGCTATCCCGACGCCCAGCTCTTCATCGACCTGCACGGGCACAGCGAGCGGCAGCCCGTGTCGTCGGCGGCCGCCCTCGCCGCGCTGCTGCGGCAGCTCGGGGTGCCCGGCGAGCGCATACCCGCCGACGTGGACGAGCGGGCCGCCCTCTGGCGCAGCGAGCTGGCCGACCGGCGGGCCGTGGTGGTGCTCGACAACGCGGCGAGCGCCGCGCAGGTGGCGCCGCTGCTGCCCAACGGGCGGAGCAACCTCACGCTGATCACCAGCCGGCGTCACCTCGTCGGTCTCGACGAGGGCCGGCCGTCGTCACTGCCTGTCCTGGACCCGGACGAGGCGATCGAGCTGCTCGGCAGGGTCGCGGGCGCCGAGCGGGTCGCCGCCGAACCGGAGGCCGCCGCCGACGTGGTCCGCCGGTGCGGGTACCTGCCCCTGGCCATCCGGCTCGCCGGCGCGAGGCTCGCGCACCGCCCGCGTTGGCGCATCGCCGACCTCGCGGCACGACTCGCCGACGGGCGGGACGTCCTCACCGAGCTGGTGGCCGGCGACCGCTCCGTCGTCCAGGCCTTCACCCTGTCGTACGCGCAGGTGACGCCGGCCGCTCAGCGGCTGTTCCGGCTGCTCGGCCTGCATCCGGGTGCGCGGTTCGACGCCCGCGCGGCGGCCGCGCTGGCCGACGTGTCACTCACCGAGGCGGAGGACCTGCTCGACGAGCTGGTCGACGCGCATCTCGCGGAGGAGGTCGATCCGGGCCGGCTCCGCTTCCACGACCTGGTGCGCGACTACGCCCGGCAGCTGATGGCGGCCCCGGCGCTCGCCGACGAGCGGACCGCGGCGGTGGAGCGCCTGCTCAACGTGTACCTGCACCTGGTCGCGGCGGCGTCCCGCCAGGTCAACCACTCGGCCAGCCCGGCGCTCCTGACCCGCATCCCGGCGCTGCGGCCCGATCTGGAGGCGGCGGCGCCCCCCAGCCTCGACTGGCTGGACGAGAACCGGGCGAACCTCATCGCGATGATCCGGCTCGCCGAGCGGACGGGGCGGGACGCGTACTGCTGGCAGCTCGCCCACGCCGGGTGGAGCTACTGGTTCGCGTACGGCCACCACGACGAGTTGATCGAGACGCACACGATCGGGCTCCGGGCCGCGGAACGTCTCGGCGACGACGCGGCCGTCGCCACCATGCACAACTACCTCGCCTCCGGCTACTACCGGCTGGGCCGGTACGGCGACGCGCTGGACTCGATGGAGATCGCCCTCAGCCTGCGGAAGCGGCTGGGCGACCGGGTGGGGCAGGCCGGCACCCACAAGAACATCGCGGCCGTGCACGGCATTCGCGGCGACATTTCGGCGGCGCTGCGGCACCTGGCCGAGGCGCTGCACATCCTGCGTCGTGAGGGCCACGACGCCGGTGTCGTGGCGTTGTTCACCAACCAGGCGGCGACCCTCCTGGCCGGCGGGCGACCGGCGGAGGCGCTGGCGGTGTCCCGCACGCACCTGGTGCTGGCGCGGACGGTGGGCACCCTGTACGACACTGCCAACGCGATGGGGCACGTCGCGATGGCCCGGGCGCGGCTGGGGCACGGCGAGCCCGCACTGCGTCGGCTCCGGGTCGCGCTGGCGATCAAGCGCCGGTTCGAGAACCGGTACGGCGTGGCCGAACTGCTCAACGAGATCGGCATCCTGGAACGGGTCGGCGGCCACCCGGAGGCGGCGATGGACCGCCACCGGGAGGCGCTGGTGCTGATGACCGAGGCGGGCGACCGTAACGGGCAGTGCGCCTCGCGGAACCTCCTGGCGCGGGCGCTGCTGGAGCAGGGCGACGTGACCAGCGCACTGGACCTGCACCGGCGGGTGCTCGCCGACGCCGCACGGCTGGACGCCCGGTACGAGCAGGCCCGGGCGCTGGACGGTATCGCCCGGTGTCTGCGCGGTTCCGATCCGGCCGCCGCCCGCACCCACTGGATCCGGGCCCTGGCGCTCTTCCGCGAGCTGGAGACGCCCGAGCGGCACGAGGTGGAGCGCCTCCTCGCCGAGGTGTGCTGAATCGCTCGGCGCGATCATCTGCACGTCGCCGCACGGCGCGGCAGGATGGTACGCGTGACGACTCCAGAGGCGACGGGTTATCGGATCGAACGCGACTCGATGGGCGAGGTGGAGGTGCCCGCCGAGGCGCTGTGGCGGGCGCAGACGCAACGCGCGGTGCAGAACTTCCCGATCTCCGGTCGGGGGATCGAACCGGCGCAGATCAAGGCACTGGCGCAGATCAAGGGGGCGGCCGCGCAGGTCAACGGCGAGCTGGGGGTGATCGACGCGGACGTGGCGTCGGCGATCACCGCGGCGGCGGCGCACGTGGCCGACGGCGGCTACGACGACCAGTTCCCCATCGACGTGTTCCAGACCGGCTCCGGCACGTCGTCCAACATGAACGCCAACGAGGTGATCGCCACGCTGGCCAGCCGCGAGCTGGGCCGTGACGTGCACCCGAACGACCATGTGAACGCGTCCCAGTCGAGCAACGACGTCTTCCCGTCCTCCATCCACCTGGCCGCCACCCAGTTCGTGGTGGAGGACCTGATCCCCTCGCTGACGCAGCTGGCCGAGGCGCTGGAGGCGAAGTCGGCCGAGTTCGAGACGGTGGTGAAGGCGGGGCGTACGCACCTGATGGACGCCACCCCGGTGACGCTGGGGCAGGAGTTCGGCGGGTACGCCGCCCAGGTCCGCTACGGCATCGAGCGGCTGGAGGCCGTGCTGCCCCGGCTGGCCGAGCTGCCGCTGGGCGGGACCGCCGTGGGCACCGGCATCAACACCCCGCTCGGCTTCGCGGCCGCCGTGATCGCGAAGCTGCGCGAGTCGACCGGGCTGCCGCTGACCGAGGCGCGCAACCACTTCGAGGCGCAGGGCGCCCGGGACGCGCTGGTCGAGGCGTCGGGCCAGCTCCGCACCATCGCCGTGGGGCTCTACAAGATCGCCAACGACATCCGCTGGATGGGCTCCGGGCCGCGGGCCGGCCTGCGCGAGCTGCGCATCCCCGACCTCCAGCCCGGCTCGTCGATCATGCCGGGCAAGGTGAACCCGGTCGTCGCGGAGGCGATGCGGCAGGTCTGCGCGCAGGTGATCGGCAACGACGCGGCCGTGGCCTTCGCCGGCACCCAGGGCGATTTCGAGCTGAACGTCATGCTGCCCGTGATGGGCCGCAACCTGCTGGAGTCCATCAAGCTGCTGGCCGCGTCGAGCCGGCTCTTCGCCGACCGCCTGGTGGTCGGGCTGGTCGCGGACGCCGAGGTCTGCCTGGCGTACGCCGAGGGCTCGCCGTCGATCGTCACCCCGCTCAACCGCTACCTCGGGTACGACGAGGCCGCCTCGATCGCCAAGGAGGCGCTCGCCAAGCAGATCCCCATCCGCGAGGTGGTCATCTCCCGCGGGCACGTGGACTCTGGCAAGCTCACCGAGACGCAGCTGGAGGAGGCCCTGGACCTACTCCGAATGACCCACCCCTGACCCCTCCCGCCCTGTTGAGCAAGAGGTTCGCGTCATCGTGGATCGAAGTTGACGCGCATCTCTTGATCACCGCCGAGAGCGTCGGGGAGGGGATGTCGGCCTGTCGGCAGCGCCGGCCCCTGATCAGCCCTGGGCGGCGGCCTTGCGCGCCCGGTACGCGGTGACGGCGGCCCGGTTGCCGCAGCCGGCCTCGCAGAACCGCCGGGACCGGTTGCGGGAGAGGTCCACCAGCACGTTGTCGCAGTCGGGGTGGGCGCAGGTGCGCAGCCGGCCCAGCTCGCCGCTGCGGACCAGGTCGGCGACCGCCATGGCGGCCTCCACGGCCATCCGGGTGGCGAGCGGTGCGTCCCGGGGCACGGCGTGGAAGTGGTACGGCTCGTCGTCGTGCGTGATGAGCTGCGGGAGCGCGTCGTGTTCCCGCAGCAGCCCGTTGACGATGGCGACGATCTCGTGGACGTCTGCGTCCCAGAGGCGCCGCAACCGGGGGCGCAGCTCGCGGACGGAGGCCAGCTCCGCCTCGGTGTGCTCGTGCCGCCCGGTGTAGGCGTGCGCGACGTAGAACTCGTCGAGGGCGGCGATGTCGGGCAGCCCCTCGCCGTCGCTGCCGCCCGTGTTGACGAGCGCGGCGGCGGCGATCAGCGAGCATTCGGTGTCATGAGCAAAAAGCAACTTGACTCCTGTCGAGGTGGCCGCCTAGCGTCATTGGCATAGCCATAGTTTGCCCATTACTGCCGTGATCTGCCAAGGAGCGACCGATGCAGAGATCGTCCAGCGCCGGGATCGGCCTCGGCCTCGCCCTGCTCTCCGCGGTCACGTTCGCCACCTCGGGCACCTTCGCGCGGTCTTTGATCGAGTCGGGCTGGTCGGCGCCGTCCGCCGTGATCGCACGGGTCGGGATCGCCGCGCTGGTGCTCGCGGCGCCGGCGGTGCTCGCGCTGCGCGGTCGGTGGCACGTGCTGCGACGCAACCTCGGCGTGGTGGGCGTGTTCGGCCTGCTCGGGGTAGCCCTCGCCCAGGTCTGCTTCTTCAACGCGGTGCGTTACCTCCCGGTCGGCGTGGCTCTCCTGCTGGAATATCTCGGGATCATCCTGGTGGTGGGCTGGACGTGGTTGGTGCATGGGCAGCGCCCGCGCCGGCTGACCGTGGCGGGGGCCGTGACGGCGCTCGCGGGGCTGGTCTTCGTGCTCGACCTCACCGGCGCCGCCCGGCTCGACCCCCTCGGCGTGCTCTGGGGGCTCGGCGCGGCCGTCGGGCTGGCCGGCTACTTCGTGCTCGCCGGCCGGGTCGACGCCGAGCTGCCCTCGGTGGTCCTGGCCAGCGGCGGCATGGGAATCGGGGCCGCCGCGCTCGCCGGGCTCGGCCTCGTCGGGGCGCTGCCCCTGCACGCCGTCTACGGCGAGGTCACCTTCGCCGGGCAGCACACCAGCTGGCTCGTGCCGATCGCCGGTCTCTCCCTGGTCGCGGCGGTGGTCGCCTACCTGGCCGGGATCGCCGGCGCGCGCGTCCTCGGCCCCCGGCTGTCGTCGTTCGTGGGGCTGACCGAGGTGATGTTCGCCGTCCTGATCGCCTGGCTCGTCCTCGGTGAGCTGCCGAGGGTGGTGCAACTGTTCGGCGGCGTGCTGATCGTGGCGGGCGTGGCGCTCGTCCGCCTCGACGAGCTGCGCGGCGCCCGTTCGCCCGTTGACGCCGTCCCGGAGCCGGCCCTGGCCGGCGAGCGGTAGGTGCCGGCCGCCGTGCTGACCACCGTCGTGTTCGACGCCGACGAGACCCTGATCGACCTGCGCCCGGCGGTGACCGGCGGGCTGGTGGCCGTACTCGAGGAGATGCGGCGGCTGAGCCCGGCGGCGGACGCGGTCTCGCTGGCGGACCTGGAGTCGGACTGGCGTGCGGCCTTCGGTGCGTTGAGCGCCGCCCCCGTCACGGAGATCCGGCGTGCCGCGCTGGCCCGGTCGCTGGCCCGCGCCGGGCTCGACGCGCACCTGGACGACCTCGCGGCGCTCTTCTTCACGCGGCGATTCGCGCTGACCCGGCCCTTCCCGGACGTGCGCCCCGCCCTGGCCGCGCTGCGTGAGCGCTGGACCCTGGGCTTCGCCACCAACGGCAACAGCCGGGCCGAACGCTGCGGGCTCGCGGGCGAGTTCGCCTTCGAGCTGTACGCGCACGAGAACGGCCTACCGAAGAAGCCGGCGCCCGCGTTCTACGCGGCGGTGGTCGAGTCGGCCGGCGTCCGGGCGTCCCAGGTGGTGCACGTGGGTGACTCCCTCGCCCACGACGTCGTGGCCGCGCAACGAGCTGGGCTGCGCGCCGTCTGGCTCAACCGCCTCGGTCTGCCTCGCCCGCCCGGCGTCGCGCCGGACGCCGAGGTGTCCACTGTGTCCCACCTGCCCGCCGTCGTGGCGAGCCTCTGCGGGTGACCGGGACATTGCGCGGCGATCACGGCCGTAACCCGGAAGATATCTCGATCCATCGCGGTGATGGTCGCCACTTTTTTCATGTGGGAATCCTGGCTGGCGGAATTCTTGTGCGTGCGATGTGATGGCTGGCACGTTTCTGCAACGGAAGGATTCGATGTGGTGAGCAAACGCTTCACCGCCGGTGCCGTCGCCACCGCGGCGGCCCTGGCACTCACGGTGACCGGGCTGGAGGTGCCCGCCGGCGCCGCCCCGACCAGCTCCCGGACCTTCACCGTGGTCGCCGAGGACGGCGTCGCCGCCGACGCGGCCGTCGCCGCCATCCGGGCGGCCGGTGGCACGGTGGTCTCCCGGACCGACGAGGTCGGAATGTTCCAGGTGACCAGCGACCGGGCCGACTTCGCCGCGAAGGCGACCGCCTCGGCCGCCCTGATCGGCGCCGCCGAGCAGCAGGCCATCGGCCGCAAGCCGAAGCTCGACCGGGTCGAGCAGGAGAACCTGCTGGCCGCGGCGGCGAAGAAGCCCTCCGGCAAACCGCGTGGCACCAAGCTCGACCCGCTGGACGACCGGCTCTGGGGCCTCGACATGATCCGCGCCGACCAGGCCCGCAAGGTCGAGCCGGGTGACCGCCGGGTCACCGTCGGCGTGCTCGACACCGGTGTGGACGCCAGCAACCCCGACATCGCCCCGAACTTCGACTGGTCGCTGTCGCGCAACTTCGCGCCGGACCTCGTGGACGTCGACGGGCCGTGCGAGGTGGCCAGCTGCCTCGACCCGGTCGGCACCGACGACGGCGGGCACGGCACCCACGTCGCGGGCACCATCGGCGCGGCGGCCAACGGCTTCGGCCTCTCCGGCGTCGCCCCGAACGTGTCCCTCGTCGAGCTGAAGGGCGGCCAGGACTCCGGATACTTCTTCCTCGACCCGGTCGTCAACGCCCTGCTCTACGCCGGCAAGGCCGGTCTCGACGTGGTGAACATGTCGTTCTACGTCGACCCGTGGCTGTACAACTGCACCGCCAACCCGGCCGACTCCCCGGAGGACCAGGCCGAGCAGCGGGCCATCATCAAGGCGATGAAGCGCGCGCTGACCTTCGCCCACAACCGGGGCGTCACCCTGATCGCCGCCCTCGGCAACGAGAACGACGACCTGGGCAGCCCGCGCGTGGACACCACCAGCCCCGACTACGGCGCGCCCGCGTACCCACGGCCGATCGACAACGAGAGCTGCTGGAACCTGCCCACCGAGGGGCCGAACGTGATCGCCGTGTCCTCGGTCGGCCCGTCCGGCAAGAAGGCCGACTACTCGAACTACGGCACCGAGCAGATCTCGATCGCCGCGCCGGGCGGCTGGTACCGCGACGGCTTCGGCACCGACACCTTCCGCACCGACGCCAACATGATCCTCTCCACGTACCCGAAGAAGGTGCTCCAGGAGGAGGGCTCGGTCGACGCCGACGGGAACATCGTCCCCGGCTTCGAGGAGGCGGTCTTCAAGCAGTGCGAGCGCAACGGTGAGTGCGGGTATTACACGTACCTCCAGGGCACCTCGATGGCGTCGCCGCACGCCGCCGGCGTGGCCGCGCTGATCGTCAGCCGGTACGGCAAGGCCGAGCGCCGCGGCGGATTCGGCATGTCGCCCGACCTCGTCGAACAGCACCTCTACCGGACCGCCGCCGAGCACGCGTGCCCCGAGCCGCGGCTCCAGCAGTACCGCAACGAGGGCCGCGACGAGACCTTCGACGCGTACTGCGCCGGCGGGCTCAACTTCAACGGCTTCTACGGCTACGGGATCGTGGACGCGTACGCGGCCGTGAAGACCCCGCTCAAGCCGAACGCCCGCCCGTAAGGCACCCGTCCCGGGCCCGGCCGCTTCCCGGCCGGGCCCGGTCGCCTGCCCGGCCCCGGCTCTGGCCGCGCGCCCACCGGCCCGCTCGGTGCGGGTGGTCCGCCGTTGCGTGCCGGTCAGCGGAGGGCGGTGGCGATCGCCGCGGCGGCGGCGCGGACCTGGGCGCCGACGGCCGCCACGTCGAGCGGAGCCAGGGCGACCACACCCACGCTCGCCTCCAGGCCGGGCACACCGAGCACCGGGGCCGCCACCCCGTACGCCCCGGCCTGCAACTCTCCGCTGCTGCTCACCGGCTCGGCGGAGCCGCCCCGGCCGGCCAGGATGGCCCGTCCGGCGGCCCCGCGGTCCAGCGGGTGCCGCGCCCCCGTCCGGTACGCCACGTGGAACGACGTCCAGCTCGGCTCGACCACCGCGAGGGCCACGCCCTCGCCGCCCTCGACGACGGTCAGGTGCGCGGTGGCACCCGCCTGCTCGGCGAGCCGGCGCAGCGCGGGCAGCGCGCCCTCGGCCAGCAGCGGCTGCGCCCGGCGGGCCAGGTGCAGCAGCCCGACGCCGAGGCGCAGCCGGCCGTCGTCGTCCCGGCGGAGCATCCCGTGCCCGGTCAGCGGGCCGGCCAACCGGTAGACGGCGGCCCGGCCGATGCCGAGCCGGTTGGCGGCCTCGGTGACGGTGAGCCCGCCGGGCGCCTCGGCCACCAGGTGCAGCAGGCGCAGCCCGCGGTCGAGGGTCTGCGCCGACTCGCCGGCGCGCGCGCCCGCGCCGGCCTCGGCCCGGTCGGTGCCGGGCCGTCGTGCGGGGTCGGGGGGCACACCGGTCCGGTCCGAGCCGGCCGGAGAGGGCGGACCTGTGGCGTCCGCGGCCCGGGTCGCCGGGCCGCCGCCGGGCAGTGCCGCCGTGTCCATGACAGGGAGCGTACGACGTGCCACCCAGCGACCCGGAAAAGCGCGGACGGCTACCCTTGTACGGTGACGCTACGCCTGTATGACACCGCCACCAGATCGGTCCGGGACTTCGTCCCGCGGGAAGCCGGCAAGGTGGGGGTCTACCTGTGTGGTCTCACCCTCCAGGCCCCGCCGCACATCGGCCACCTTCGCTCCGGTGTCAACTACGACATCCTGCGCCGCTGGCTGATGGCCGAGGGCTACCAGGTCACCTTCATCCGCAACCTGACGGACATCGACGACAAGATCCTGGTCAAGGCCCGGGAGCAGGGCCGCCCGTTCTGGTCGATCGCGTACGCCAACGAGCGGATCCTCGCCGACGCGTACCGCCAGCTCAACGTGCTGCCCCCGACCTACGAGCCACGGGCCACCGGTCACATCCCCGAGATGCACGAGCTGATCGGCAAGCTGATCGCCGAGGGGTACGCCTACCCGGCCACCGACGGCTCCGGTGACGTCTACTTCGACGTCCTGTCCTGGCCGGCGTACGGCTCGCTGTCCAACCAGTCGCCGGACGACATGCAGTCCGCCGGCGACGCCCCCGACCGGGGCAAGCGCGACCCGCGCGACTTCGCTCTCTGGAAGGGCGCCAAGCCCGACGAGCCGGCGGACGCGTACTGGCCGTCCCCGTGGGGGCTGGGCCGTCCGGGCTGGCACATCGAGTGCTCGGCGATGTGCTGGCGCTACCTGGGCGCCGAGTTCGACATCCACGGTGGCGGGCTCGACCTGACCTTCCCGCACCACGAGAACGAGTTGGCGCAGTCCCGCGCCGCCGGACTGCCGTTCGCCCGTTACTGGGTGCACCACGGCCTGCTCAGCATCGGCGGCGCGAAGATGGGCAAGTCGCTCGGCAACACGCTCGACCTGGCGTACGTCGGTTCGCTCGGGGTCCGCCCGGTGGAGTTGCGCTACTACTACGCGGCCGCCCACTACCGCTCCCGCATCGACTACTCGGAGGACGCGCTCCGCGAGGCCGCCACCGCCTACCGGCGGATCGAGGGATTCGTGCAGCGGGCCGTCGAGCGGGTCGGCGCGGGCCGGCTCGGTGAGCTGCCGGCCGGGTTCGTCGACGCGATGGAGGACGACCTCAACACCTCCGCCGCGCTGGCCGTCCTGCACGAGGTGGTCCGCGAGGGCAACACCGCCCTGACGGCCGGCGACGATGTGACCGTCCGCACGACGCTGGCCGCGACCCGCGCGATGCTGGATATCCTCGGCGTCGACCCCCTCGACGTGGCGTGGACCGGCGGCGGCCGGGTGGACGACCTGCGCGGCGTGGTGGATTCCCTCATCGCCCTGGCCCTGGAGCAGCGCGCCCAGGCCCGCGCCCGCAAGGACTGGGCCGCCGCGGACGCCGTACGCGACCAGCTCAACCGGGCCGGCGTGGTGGTCGAGGACACCCCCCAGGGCCCCCGTTGGACTATTGGAGAGCAGGACTGATGGCCGGCAACTCTCAGCGTCGTGGTCGGCGGGTGACGCCGAAGGCGGGCGCCCCCAAGGGCTCCGGCGGCAAGAACCGGGACTCCCTCGCCGGCCGGGGGCGCACCCTGCCGGCCGACGAGCGACCCTGGCACAAGGCGTACTCGGGCACCGAGAAGCTACCGAAGCGCACCGCCTGGAAGCAGGAGAAGGAGCGCCGGGCCGCCGCCGAGGAGGGTCGCGCGCCCAAGATCGGTCAGCCGGGCACGAAGGACACCACCTGGGGCAAGGGCAAGGGCGCGGCCAAGCCGGCGGCGGGCGGCGGCAAGCCGGCCGGACGGGGTGGCCCGCGGGTCGCACCGGGGCGCAAGTTCACCCCGCCCCGCGAGGCGCCCGAGCTGCTGGTCGGCCGTAACCCGGTGGTCGAGTCGCTACGGGCCGGCGTGCCGGCGACCGCGCTCTACACGGCCCAGGGCATCGACATCGACGACCGGGTCAACGAGATCGTCCGGACCGCGGCCGACCGGGGCATCGCGATCCTGGAGGTCAGCCGGGCCGAGCTGGACCGGATGACCGGCGGGGTGCTGCACCAGGGCGTGGGCCTCCAGGTGCCGCCGTTCGCGTACCAGCCCTTCGAGGACATGATCGCCGCCGCGGTGGAGCAGCCCGCCCCGCTGCTGGTCGCGTTGGACGGGGTCACCGACCCGCGCAACCTCGGCGCGGTGCTCCGCTCCGCCGCCGCCTTCGGCGCGCAGGGCGTCTTCGTACCCGAGCGGCGGGCCGCCGGGATCACCGCGACCGCCTGGCGGACCAGCGCCGGCGCGGCGGCGCGTGTCCCGGTCGCGCAGGTCACCAACCTGACCAGGTCGCTCAAGGCGTGTCAGAGCGCCGGCTTCGTGGTGGTGGGCCTCGACGCCGACGGCCAGACCGACCTGTACGACCTGGAGGCCGCGGTCGGGCCGCTGGTCGTGGTGGTGGGCTCGGAGGGACGCGGCCTGTCCCGGCTCGTGGGGGAGACCTGCGACCTGACCGTACGCATCCCGATGGTCTCCGACGTGGAGTCGCTGAACGCGAGCGTCGCCGCCGCCGTCACCCTCGCCGAGGTGGCCCGGCGACGCGCGGTCGCCGACTGAGTCCCGTCCCCGTACACGCAGAAGGGGCGGTCCGCCGGATGGCGGGCCGCCCCTTCTCGCGTCGTACGTCAGATCCGCTTGCCGGTGGTGGCGTGGAAGACGTGGGTGCGGTCCGCGCGCGGCTTGACGAACACGGTGTCACCCATGTTCGGCATGTTGCGGCGGTCGGTCCGGACGACGAAGCGCTCGGACGCGCCACCCAGCGCGGCGTGGCCGTAGACGTTGGCGTCGGAGCCCAGGTCCTCGACCAGCTCGACCACGATCGGCAGGCCGCCCTCGGTCGGGCTGACCAGGTCGCAGTCCTCCGGGCGGAAGCCGACGGTCACCTTGCCGTCCCCGCCCTCGGCCTTGGCGGCCTCGGCCTGCTCGCGGGTCAGCGGCACGTGCATCTCGGCGAACTCGGCGCCCTTCTCGGTCAGCGACACCGTCTTGATGTTCATGGCCGGGGAGCCCATGAAGCCGGCGACGAAGACGTTGGCCGGGGTGTCGTAGAGCGCCCGCGGGGTGTCCACCTGCTGGAGCTCACCGTCGAGCAGCACCGCGACCCGGTGACCCATGGTCATGGCCTCGACCTGGTCGTGGGTGACGTAGACGGTGGTGACGCCGAGCTTGGCCTGCAGCGACGCGATCTGGGTACGGGTCTGCACCCGAAGCTTCGCGTCGAGGTTCGACAGCGGCTCGTCCATCAGGAAGACCTGCGGCTCGCGGACGATCGCGCGGCCCATGGCGACCCGCTGGCGCTGACCACCGGAGAGCGCCTTCGGCTTGCGGCTGAGGTACTCCTCCAGCTGGAGCAGGCCCGCCGCCTCCTTGACCCGCCGGTCGATCTCCGACTTCGGGGTCTTGCGGAGCTTCAGCGCGAACGCCATGTTCTCGTACACCGTCATGTGCGGGTAGAGGGCGTAGTTCTGGAAGACCATCGCGATGTCGCGGGACTTCGGGGGAAGGTGGGTGACGTCACGCTGGTCGATGTAGATCGAGCCCTCGTCGACGTCCTCGAGGCCGGCGAGCATCCGGAGGCTGGTGGACTTGCCGCAACCGGAGGGGCCGACCAGGACGAGGAACTCGCCGTCGCCGATCTCGAGGTCGAGCTTGTTGACGGCGGGACGCTCGGTGCCCGGGTAGATCCGGGATGCCTGAGCGTAGGTGACCGTGGCCATGGTGTTGCGCTTCCTTTCACCGGCAGGAACGTGCCGGACGATCCGAGTGAAGGAGCGACCGACGCGTGCCGCGCCGGCCAACGGGCGGCCGACCCGGTCGCCGGGGCGGCCGGATATGACGTCCGTGTCACTGCACCGTAAACGGCTTTGCCGGCGCTGCCAAGGTCGGAGCGAGCTACGGCACCGGGGCCGGTACGCATTCCGGTCAAGCGGGCACGGGCGGACATCAATCGCCGCCCCTGACTGCCTCCGCCGACCGTGCCGGGGTCGGGTTGTTGACGTTTCCCGTGCTCGGGAGGCCTGCCGAGCGGGAAATCCGGACGTCACTCGCTATGCTGGCGACGACACCAGCGCCCCTGTAGCTCAGCTGGCCAGAGCACTCGCCTTGTAAGCGAGATGTCGCCGGTTCGATCCCGGCCGGGGGCTCCAGAACCATCAGGCGCATCCCGTCGGGCGTCGCAGCGGGCGAGCGGAAGCCAATTCCCGCTCGCGGTACCGCGCCCGCACCGGTCGCGTCACCCACCCTGCCCCGCCCTGGTTCCCGGCCCACGGTCGGTGTGCCCGTCGCGACGGCGGCGACCGACGGGCCGGGCGCCGATCGAGGTCCGATGTGAAGCGGCCCCGACGGCGGAACCCCCGCCGCCGGGGCCGTTGCTTCCTCGCCCGATCAGGCCGAACTGGACCGGGCCCAGAGGTTGATGCCCGACTCGGTGGCGTACCGGTCGATCTCGGCCAGCTCCTCGGCGGTGAACGTGGCGTTCTCCAGCGCCGCCACGTTCGCCTCCAACTGGGCGACGCTGCTCGCGCCGAGCACGGTCGAGGTCATCCGCGGGTCGCGCAGCGTCCAGGCGATCGCCAGCTGGGCGAGGCTCTGGCCGCGTCGCGCCGCGATGGTGTTCAGCGCCCGGATCTTGCCCAGGTTCTCCTCGGTGAGCCACTCGGGGAAGAGGGACGTCTGCGCGCTGGCCCGCGAGTCCGCCGGCACCCCGTCGAGGTAGCGGTCGGTGAGCATGCCCTGCGCCAGCGGGGAGAAGCCGATGCAGCCGACCCCCTCGCGCTCCAGGACGTCGAGCAGCTCGTCCTCGATCCAGCGGTTCAACATCGAGTACGACGGCTGGTGGATGAGCAGCGGCGTACCGAGGTCGCGGAGGATCGCGGCGGCCTCCGCGGTGCGGGCCGGGGAGTACGAGGAGATGCCGACATAGAGGGCCTTGCCGGCGCGCACCGCCGCGTCCAGGGCACCCATCGTCTCCTCGAGCGGGGTGTCCGGGTCGAAGCGGTGCGAGTAGAAGATGTCGACGTAGTCGAGCCCCATCCGCTTCAGCGACTGGTCCAGCGACGCGGTCAGGTACTTGCGGGAGCCCCACTCGCCGTACGGGCCGGGCCACATGTCGTAGCCGGCCTTCGTGGAGATGACCAGCTCGTCCCGGTACGGCCGAAAGTCGGTGGCCAGGACGCGGCCGAAGTTCTCCTCCGCCGACCCGTAGGGCGGGCCGTAGTTGTTGGCGAGGTCGAAGTGGGTGATGCCCAGGTCGAAGGCGCGGCGCAGGATGGCGCGCTGGGTCTCCAGCGGCCGGTTGTCGCCGAAGTTGTGCCACAGGCCCAGCGACACGGCGGGCAGCTTCAGGCCACTGCGGCCGGACCGGCGGTACTCCATGGCGCCGTACCGCTCGGGCTCGGCGAGGTAGTCGTTCACGGGACTCCTGTGGTGGTGGGCGGGCAGTGGCGGCGGTGGGCCGCCACCGCCCGCTCGCGCTGGTCGGGATCGGGCCGCCACCGCCGGCTCGCGGTGGTCGGCAGTCGGGTCAGTCGAGGGCGGCCAGCTCCTCGGCGGTGAGGGTGAGCTCGGGAGCCTGCGCGGAGTCGCGGATCGTCTCCGGCCGGCTCGCGCCGGGGATCGGGATGACCACCGGGGACTTGGCGAGCTGCCAGGCGAGGCAGACCCGCTGCGGGCTCACCCCGTGGCGCTCGGCGATCTCGGCGAAGGCGGCGGCGTGGCCGCCCAGCTGGTCGGCGCGGCCGATGCCGCCGAGCGGCGACCAGGGCAGGAACGCGATGCCCAGCTCGTCGCAGAGCTCCAGCTCCGGCTCGGAGGAGCGGAAGGCGGGCGAGAACTGGTTCTGCACCGAGACCAGCCGGCCCCCGAGGATCTCCCGGGCCTCGCGGATCTGGTCGGGGTTGGCGTTCGAGATGCCGGCCATCCGGATCTTGCCCTCGTCGAGCAGGTCGCGGACCGCGCCGATCGACTCGGCGTACGGGAGCCTCGGGTCCGGGCGGTGGTGCTGGTAGAGGCCGATGGCCTCCACGCCGAGGCGCTTCAGCGACGCCTCGCACGCCCGCTTCAGGTACTCCGGCGAGCCGTTGATCGTCCAGCTGCCGTCGCCGGGTCGCAGGTGTCCGCCCTTCGTGGCGACCAGCACGTCGGTCGTGTCACCGCCGTAGCTGGCCAGCGCCCTGGCGATCAGCGACTCGTTGTGGCCGACCTCGTCGGCGTGCAGGTGGTACGCGTCGGCCGTGTCGATCAGGGTGATGCCGGCGTCCAGCGCGGCGTGGATCGTCCGGACGGACCGCTCCTCGTCGGGGCGGCCCTCGATCGACATCGGCATGCCACCGAGACCGATCGCGCTGACCTGAACATCGCCGATGCGGCGGCTCTGCATGGCGCAAACCTCCTCGTCACGGGTGCCGCGCTCGCGGCGCCCGGTCAAGCCTTCAACGCGACGGCCCCGCCGTCCAACAGCAGAAAGCGCTCAGATTCAGCACCTAGACTGCTCAGTCATGGAGTTGCGGCACCTGGAGTACTTCGTGGCGGTCGCCGAGGAGCGCCACTTCACCCGGGCGGCGGAGCGGATGCGGGTGGCGCAGTCCGGATTATCCGCCTCGATCCGGGCGCTGGAGCGGGATCTGGATGCCGAACTCTTCGTCCGCAGCACCCGCCGGGTCGAGCTGACGGACGCCGGCCGGGCGCTGCTCGCCGAGGCGCACCGCACCCTGGCCAGCGCCGCCGCGGCCCGCAACGCCGTCGCCGCCGTCCGGGGGCTGCTGCGTGGCAGCCTCACCGTCGGCACCGAGCAGTGCCTCGGCGTGATCGACCTGCCTCCGCTGCTCGCGTCCTTCCGCCGGGCCCATCCCGGCGTGGAGATCCGGCTGCGCTACGCCGGCTCCGGGCACATCGCCGAGCAGATCCGCCTCGGGCGGCTCAACGTGGGCTTCGTGGCGCTGCCCGGCCCGGCGCCGGACGGCGTACACCTGGTGCCGTTGGCCACCGAGAAGATGGTCCTGCTCTGCCACCCCGCGCACCCGCTGGCCGATCACGACAGCGTGGAGTTGCCGGCGCTCGTCGACGAGGACTTCGTGGACTTCAGCGCCGACTGGGGCGCCCGGCGGGTCAACGACCAGACGTTCGCCCGCGCCCGCGCCGAGCGGCGGATCTCGGTGGAGGTCAACGACGTGCACACGCTGCTCGACTTCGTGCACCAGGGGTTGGGTGTCGCGCTGGTGCCGGCCCCGGTGACCCGCAAGCCACACGCCAAGGGGTTGCACGTGGCGGCGCTGGACGACGCCCCGACCTGGCAGGTCTCGGTGGCCGTGGCGGCGTCCACGCCACCGGGCCCGGCCACCACCGAACTCCTGCGGATGGCCGGCGCCCCGCACGCCTGACCGGAGGTCGCGTACGGCGGGGTCGGTCACGGGGGTGCCGCATCGCCTCCTCGATGCAGGCCCGCCTCGGTGCGGGCGGCTAGCCTGGCCGTGACGGCGGGTGGAGGGGGCCGATGAGCAGGGCGGTCGAGGAGTCCAACCGGGCGATGCTGCGCGCCCGGGACGCGATGGACCGGGCGTACGCCGAGCCGCTCGACATCCCGGCGCTGGCCCGCGTCGCGCACGTCTCGCAGGCGCACTTCATCCGCACGTTCCGTGCCACCTTCGGCGAGACACCGCACCGCTACCTGCAACGCCGGCGGGTCGAGCGGGCCATGTACCTGCTGGTGCGGACCGACCAGGACGTCACCGACATCTGCCTCGCGGTCGGGTTCGGCAGTCTCGGCACCTTCAGCCGGACGTTCCGCCAGATCGTCGGGGAGTCGCCGAGCGAGTACCGCAGACGGAAGGTGCCCGTCGACGTGCCGACCTGCTTCACCAAGGCCTGGACCAGACCGAGCAGCTTTGGATAAGCACCAGGTCAGGGCCCCGCCGTAGCGTCATGGACATGACGATGAACGCACTGACCCGCTCCCAGATCTACGTCCTCGACCAGGACGAGGCACTCGACTTCTACGTCGGCAAGCTCGGCCTCGAGGTGCACACCGACGTCGACCTCGGCTTCATGCGCTGGCTCACGGTCAACGTCCCCGGCGACCCGAACCGGGAGATCCTCCTGGAGAAGCCCGGCCCGCCGGCACTGGACCCGGCGACCGCCGAGCAGGTCCGGGAACTGCTGACGAAGGGGGCCATGGGCGGCTGGCTCTCCATCACCACCGACGACGCGCAGAAGACGTACGAGACGCTCGTCGCCAGGGGCGTCGAGATCACCGACGAGCCGAGCGAGAAGTCGTACGGGATCGACTTCGGCATCCGCGACCCGTTCGGCAACAAGATCCGCATCGGCCAGATGTTTCCGCAGGGCTGAGGGGAGCACGGACGCGGGACGGGCGGCCTGAGGCTGCCCTCCGGCGCGTCGAGCGGCCACCTCGCCGGCCGGTCGCCCGACCCGCGCCGTTAGGGTCAGCGGACCGGGCGAGGGAGGGTGACGGTGGCGGACGCGGAACTCGTCGTCGAGGTGGCCGGGCCGGTGGCGACGGTGGTGATCCGCAATCCGGCCCGTCGCAACGCCATGACCCCGGCGATGTGGCGACAGCTTCCGCCGCTGCTCGACCAGGTGGAGGCCGACCCCACGGTCCGCGCGCTGGTGCTCACCGGCGCGGACGGGACCTTCTGCGCCGGTGCCGACCTGGGCGACCTGGACGAACTGGTGGCGGCCGGTGACGCGAGCATCGCGGTGGTCGCCGAGGAGCGGCTGGCGCGCGTCGCCAAGCCGACCATCGCGGCGGTACGCGGTGCCTGCGTCGGCGGAGGCTGCCAGCTCGCCGCCGCCTGCGACCTGCGGATCGCCTCCGCCGACGCCCGGTTCGGCGTGCCACCGGCCCGGCTCGGCCTGGTCTACCCGGCGCCCACCACCCGGCGGCTGGCCCGGCTCGTCGGCCCGTCCGCCGCGAAACACCTGCTCTTCACCGCCGAGCTGATCGACGCCGAACGCGCGCTGCGGATCGGCCTGGTCGACGAGGTGCTTCCCGGCGACCGGCTCACCGCCCGGGTGCACGAGATCACCGACCTGATCGCCCAGCGTTCGCCGACCAGCGTCGCGGCCGCCAAGGAGATCATCGACGAGCGTGCCGACCCGGACCGGGTCGCCCACTGGCACCACACCGCGCTGGAGAGCGGCGAGGCGCGGGAGGGCATCACCGCCGTCCGGGAGCGCCGGGCGCCCGGCTTCGCCTGGCGGCCACCGACTCCCGGTTGACGGACCGGGCACCGGGAAGCGGTGCGCGCCGGCCCGCACGCGGGCGAGGGGCCGGCGGGTGCCGCGCCGGAGGCGTACCCCGACGCGGCCCCCCGTTCCCGCCGGCCGGTCCCGTCACCGCCCGGCGAGCGAGGCCCAGCTCGGGGCCACCGGCTCCCGGCGCAGCGGCATGCCCGCCTCCTCCGGGGTCCGGTCACCCTTGCGCTGGTTGCACGCGTAGCAGGCGGCGGTGGTGTTCCGCCAGGTGTTCCGGCCGCCGCGCGAGCGGGGCAGGATGTGGTCGATGGTGCTGGCCGGCCCGCCGCAGTACCCGCAGCAGCGGCCGTCGCGGCGTAACACCCCCGCCCGTGACCACGTCGGGCCGGCGTTGAACCGCCAGCGGGTCACCAGGTACCGCACGAGCCGGACCACCCGGGGGACCGGGAAGACCCCGATCAGCCCGTCGGGCTCCGCCTCGTGGATCTCGGCGACGCGGCGGCAGAGCATCCGGATGGCGTGCTGGACGGTGACCCGGTGCAGCGGGCCGAGGTCGGCGTTGACGACGAGGACGGCGTTCACCGGGATCTCCCTCCACAGTGGCGACGGGCGTGGTGGACCCGGCAGTGAAAGAGCCGCCCGGTCCGGTGGTGGGGACGGGCGGCTCGACGCGGTGCGGGGTGCGTCAGTCGGGCCGGTCGTCCCCGGTGTGTTCGGCTCGGCGACCGCCGCCGGGCAGCCACGACGGCACGGTGGTGACGTGCGACATCGACATGGACGGCTCCCGGATCGGTGGTTGACCTTGCGCGATCACGGTAGGCCCGCGCCGGTGGGCGCCGCCAACGGATTTCGATCGAGGGCCGGCCTACCGTCGTGCCGCGAGCAGGCCGCCTGGCCGGACCGAACGGACGGGCTCGGTCGCTCCGCCCTCGGCGCGGAGGATGTGGTTGGCGGCGAGGATCCCGGTCGCCGCGGCCCGCTCCATCAGCGCGCTGGGGAACCCCGTGGCGATCCCGTCGCCGGCCAGGTAGAGCCCGTCGGCGTCGGTGCGTACGCCGGGCCGCCAGGCGTGGCCGCCCGGCGGGAAGGCCGGCGCCCGCGCCTCGACCCGGGCGCGCAGCGCACGGACCCGCAGCTCGGCCACCTCCGGCCAGAGGGCCGCCAGCTCGGCGCGCATCCGCTCGGCCAGCTCCGCGCCGGGCACGCCCGGCTCGCAGGCGTACGCGTGCAGCTCGACGACGCTGCCGCCCGTGCGCGCGGCCCAGCGGCGGGGTTCCCGCTCCAGCCGGTGGTAGAGCGTCACCGAGTCGAGCGTGGACTGTCGGGACACCCCGCTGAACACGGCCCGGTCGGGGTGCACGTCACCGTCGAACCAGTACCGCGCCACGGCGTACGGCGGACCGGGCCTGCCGAACGCGGGCATGCCGGCGACGAGCCGCGGCGCGTGGCCGGCCAGCCCCGGTGCGGCGTCGACCAGCGTGGCGAGGGCCGGCGGGTCGACCGCCAGCACCACGTGCCGGGCGTCGTGGGCCGTGCCGTCGCCGGTGACGACCCGCCAGCGCGCGCCGACGCGGTGCAGCGCGGTGACCGGCACCCCCGTGACGACCCGCCCGCCGTGCCGCTCGACGTGCCGCGTCAGGGGCGCCCAGATCGCCGTCCCGTAGTCCTCGTCCGGGGCGTCGAAGGCCAGCCCCTCGCCGTTGCCGAGCAGGTAGAAGTGGAACTGGGCGACCATCTCGGCCGCCGACATCTCCGCCTCGTGGTTGAAGAACGAGTGCGAGAAGACCTCGAAGAGCATCGCGCGGGCCCGGTCGGGCAGCCGCAGCGAGTCGAGCAGCTCGTCCGCGGTCGTCGCGTCCAGGGCGGCGTACGTGCGCTCCGGGTGGTAGGTGAGCAGCGGCAGCGCGGCGTCCCGGTCCATCCGACGCAGGTCGGCGAGGCGCAGGCTGGGGCTGCGCGTCAGCAGCGCGAGCAGGTTCAGCGGCGGCGCGGCGGGCAGGTTGCCGAACTCCTCCGTGGGCCACCGCGCGGAGAGGATCGGATAGCCCGGCACCCGCCGGAGGAAACCCAGCTCCGGGTCGACGCGGCGCAGGATCGCCCGCCAGTTGTAGTACTGCCGGAAGAACGCGTGGAACCCGTGCTCCACCTGCTGGACGCCGTCGGCGAGCCGCTCCGGCCACGCGCCGAGCCGGCCGCCGAGGGTCGGCGCCGCCTCCAGCACCGTCACCCGCACCCCGCGCTCGGCGAGCACCACGGCCGCGGACATGCCGGCGATCCCGCCGCCCACCACCACCGCCTCGACCGGGTGGGGCACCCGGTCGGCGCCACCGCCGCCGGGGTCGACGAGGTGCGGTCGCACGCCGAGGAGCCGCCCGACCAGACGCGACAGCGCCATCCGCGATCTCCCCGTCCGGGCCGGTCGGGAACGGCCCTCGTCGATGTTACCCGTCGGCGGAGGGCTGGGCCGGCACCTCGATCCGGCAGCGGCGTTCACGGTCCGAGGGCGGCCAGACGTACTCGAGGTCGGGCGGCACGTCCCCGAAGATCGGGCGGTAGTGCTCCGGGTCCTTGCGCACCAGCGAGGACCGGTGGCTCAGGTGCAGGTCCTCCCGGCCCAGCCAGGGCGGCAGCTCACCGGCGGCGGCCAGCTCCTCCTGGCTGCGGACCGTCCCGATGCCGCAGGCCTCGGCGAGGTCACGGGTCATGGTGGCGGCGCAGGTGTCGGCGCGTCCCGGCTCGCTCCAGACCGCGCACATGTCCAGCCCGTACCGGGTCAGTGCCTCCTCGTACCCGGCCCACATCCTCACCGCGGGGTGGTTGCGCCAGCCGTACGTCGGCCAGGTCAGCCCGCGCAACACCTGGATCGTCTCCACCCGCTGCTTGCCCAGACGCCGCTGGTCCAGCGTCCGGGCACTCGCCAGGAAGTCCGGGTACGGGAGGAACGTCTGCACGGCGCTGCTCTACCCGCCGGCCGGGGCGTCAATCCTGGCCGGGCGCGAACCGGACGGCCTCGCCCAGAGCGGTCGTGCTGACTACGATCCGGGCATGGGGGAGCCGTGGCGGGACCGGGCGCGGCGGGCGGTCGAATGGAACTGGCGGCTGCGCTCCGCCGGTGATCCCCGCCCGCACTACGTCATCTGCGGACGCGACGCGCTGGCCTACTACGTGGCCAAGGCGCTGCTCGACAGCGAGCTGCCCGGTGGCGGCGCGCGGGTCACCGTGGTGGTGCCGGAGCGGCACCGGGTCAACGGACCGGACGTGGCGACGCTGCGGGGCGTCCGCGTGGTCCGCTCCGACCGGCTGGACGTCGCCACCTTCGAGACCGCCGGCCTCGCCGGCGCGGCCGGGGTGGCGCTGCTGCACCAGGACGACGTCGGCAACCTGCACGCCGCGCTCTGCGCGCAGGCGGTCGACGACCGGGTCCGTCAGGTGCTGCGGATGTTCAACGGCACCCTCGCCGACGGCGTCCGGACCCTGCTCAAGGCCCGCGTCGAGGTGCTCTCCGACGCCGAGATGGCCGCGCCGGCGTTCGTCGCGGCCGCGCTCGGCGAGGTGGACCCGACGCACTTCCAGCACCGGGACCGCACGCTCCGGGTGGCCCGCCGGGCCGACGTACGGGAGCAGGACGTGGTCTGCGCCCTGGCCGATCTCCGGGACCCGCAGCGGGTGGTGCTGCTGCCGGCCGACCAGTCCGCCGCCGATCTGGTGCTCGCCGAGGCGACCGGGCAGCCGCCCGGCACCGAGGTGGCGGCCCGTAGGCTGGTCCGGGCCAGACGCCGGCGCCGCCCGGTGGCGGTGTTCATGCGGGCCGTACGCGGCTTCGCCACCCGCAAGATCGGCATCGCGACGATGTTCGTGCTGGCGGTGATCGCGGTGCTCGGCGCGCTCATCGCCCAGGCCGAGGACGTCTCGCCCGCCGAGGCGCTCTACCTGACGTTGGTCACCACGCTCAGCGGCGCCGACCCGGACACCACCAAGTCTCCCGACGCCCAGGTCATGCAGGTGGTGCTGAACCTCGCCGGTCTGGCCCTGATCCCGCTCATCACGGCCGTCGTCGTGGACGGGATCGTCAACGCCCGGCTGGCCCTGCACACCGGCCGGCTCCAGCCGCACCGCTCCGGCCACGTGGTCGTGGTCGGCCTCGGCAACGTCGGTACCCGGGTGATGGCGCAGCTGCGCGAGTACGACATCGAGGTCGTGGCCATCGACAAGGACCCGGAGCCGCGCGGTGCGGCCCTGGCCCGGCAACTGGAGGTGCCGCTGATCGTCGGCGACGCCGCGCAGCCGGAGACGCTGGAGGCCGCCTCGGTGGCCGACTGCCAGGCGTTGGTGGTCGTGTCCACCGACGACGTGGCCAACCTGGAGGCGGCGCTCGCGGCCCGGGACGTCCGCGCGGACCTGCGGGTGGTGCTGCGGCTGTTCGAGAACGACTTCGCGGAGCGGGTGGAGGAGACGTTCAACCTCGGTGTGTCCCGATCGGTCTCCTACCTGGCCGCGCCGGCCTTCACCGGTGCGCTGACCGAACGAGCGGTGATCGCCACGATTCCCGTCGAGCGGCACGCGCTGCCCGTGGCCGAGGTGCCGGTGGCCGCCGGCTCGGAGCTCGACGGCCGACCGCTGGGCGCCGTCTCCCGGGACGGGCAGGTGCGCGTGATCGCGCGTACGCCGGCCGGCGGCGGGCGGACGATCTGGTGGCGGGACCTCGACCCCCGGCAGGTGATCTTCGCGGGCGACCGGTTGACAGTGGTGGCCCGCCGCGCCGGCCTGGACTGGCTCACCCGGCAGTGCGCCCCGCCCGTCCCGCCGGCCCGCGACGGCGTACCCGCCTCGCGGACGGGCGAGCCGCCCCACAGCACGCCGTCGCCGTCCGGCACCCACCGGCCGTCGGGGGCGCTGGCCGCCGCCGCCCCGCCGGGGCCCGTCGTGCCGGAGCCGCCGGCCGGCGACGACCAGGGGGTCGAGCCGGTCCCTCCCGCGTGAGCCGCGCCTCGGGCGAGGCGGTGCGGCGAGCCGACGATCAGCGGGAGGGGCGCAGGGCGTACCAGGCGGCGCCGACGGCGAGCACGCCGAAACCGGCGAGGACGCTGCTCAGCGGCAGGTTGACCGCGAGCAGCAGGCAGCCGACCAGCCCCAGCACGGCGAGCGCGCGCACCGGCAGCTTCCGGTCCGGGTCCCGGCCGAGCGTCCACGCGGCCGCGTTGGTGACCGCGTAGTAGACGAGCACGGTGCAGCTGGAGAACCCGATCGCCTGGCGGACGTCCCCGAGCAGCACCACCACGATCACCACGGCGGCGACCGCCAGCTCGGCACGGTGCGGCACCCGGTACCGGGGGTGCACGGCGGCGAGCGCGCCCGGCATGTCCCGTCGGCGGCCCATCGCGAGCAGGGTGCGTCCCACCCCGGCGAGCAGCGAGAGCAGCACGCCGGTCACCGCGACCGTGGCGCCCGCCCGGACGACCCAGGCCAGCCCGGGAAGCCCGGCGGCGGTCACCACGTCGGCCAGCGGCGCGGCGGAGTCGGCGAGCCGGTCGGCGCCGAGCACGCCGAGGGCGACCACGGCGAGGACCAGGTAGATCGCCAGCACCACGCCCAGCGCCAGCGGCACGGCCCGGGGGATGGTCCGCACCGGATCGCGGACCTCCTCGCCGAGGGTGGCGATCCGCGCGTACCCGGCGAAGGCGAAGAAGAGCAGCCCGGCGGCGGTGAGCACGCCCCGGCCGGAGCCGCCCGCGTCGGCGAGCCGGCCCAGCTCGACCGGCCCGCCCACCACCCCGCTGGCCGCGACCAGCGCGAGCACCGCGAGCACCAGCGCGACCAGCACCTTCGTCGCGGCCGCCGTCTTGCCGATGCCGCGCAGGTTCACGGCGGTCACCGCGAGCACCGCGACGACCGCGACCGGTCGGGCCTGCCCCGGCCAGAGGTACGCCCCGATGGTCAGCGCCATCGCCGCACAGCTCGCCGTCTTGCCGACCACGAAACCCCAGCCGGCAACGAAGCCGGCGAACGGGCCGAGCCGTTCGCGGCCGTAGACGTACGTGCCGCCGGACTCGGGGTAGCGGGCGGCCAGCCGGGCCGAGCTGGTGGCGTTGCAGTAGGCGATGAAGCCGGCGAGCACCAGGGCGGGCAGCAGCCCGGCCCCGCCGGCCGCCGCGGCGGCCGGCGCGAACACCACGAAGACGCCCGCGCCGAGCATCGATCCCAGCCCGATGAGCACCGCATCGGGTACACCGAGCCGACGTTCCAGTTGGTCCACGGCGGGTCAGGCTACGAGTCTCGGGTGAACAACCGGGTGCGGCCGGATGCGGGCAGCCGGGCCGGCAGCGGTACGTCGTCCCACGGCACCCGGTGCAGCAGCCGGTCCAGCAGCAACCCGAGCAGCAGCCCGGCCACCGAGTCGGTGAGCCAGTGCCAGCCCAGGTACGTGGTGGTGCAGAGCACGATCGCCGGTGGCAGCACCCGCACGGCGAGGACGAGCCGCGGGGGTGTCCGCCGTCCGTACGACCGCAGCAGCGGGGCGAGCAGCAGCGCCAGTACGCCGTACCAGACGATCGCGTTGGCCACGTGCCCGGACGGGTAGGACTGGGCGAAGCGCACCGGCAGGTCCTGCTGGAAGAGGGGCAGGGTCTGCTCGGGCGGCAGGAAGGGCTCCTTGATGCTGGCGCTGGGCGCCGGCCGGGCGGTCCACACCTTGAGCGGCCCGATGGTCAGGTAGGTGAGGACGAAGGCGACGACCGGCGGCAGGAGGGGCCGGAGCGAACGCGCCCGGACGGCGAGCAGCACCCCGAGCCCCGCGGCGATCAGGGTCAGCGGTGTGCCCTGGCCGAGCAGGTTCAGCACCCGCGCCACCCAGTACGCGGCCGTCGGCCGGTGCGCCTGCGCCCAGTCCGCCACCGCGCGGTCGATGTCGAACAGTTGATGGGCGGTGAGCGCCAGGGTGATCCCGACCAGTGCGGCGAGCAGCAGCACGTCGTACCACCAGCCGGCCGGCCGCACGGGCCGCAGCCGCACCGTCCCGCCTACCACCGGGGTGTTGCGCATCCGCACACGCTACCGGGCGGCGCTGTGGGCCCAGCCACGATGGGAAGCGTTGCGCGGCCGTACCCGTCATGCTTGTCCCCGTGCGGATCACGTCTGCTCTCGTGGACCCGGCGCTGCTCGACCTGCCCTGGTCGACCCCGCTGGAGGAGTGGCCTGCCCAACACCTGGTGGCGCTGCCCCAGGGCATCTCCCGGCATATCGTCCGTTTTGTCCGGCTCGGCGACTACGTGTACGCGGTCAAGGAGACCGGGGAACGGGTCGCCGAGCGCGAGTACGACCTGCTCCGGGCGCTGGAGCGGATCGACTTCCCGGCGGTGGAGGCGGTGGCGATCGTCGCCGACCGGCAGACCGACGACGGCCGGCCGCTGGACCCGGTGCTGATCACCCGGCACCTCCAGTTCTCGCTGCCCTACCGCGCGCTCTTCTCGCACACGTTGCGGCCGGAGACCATGGGCCGGTTGCTCGACGCGCTCGCCGCGCTGCTCGTCCGGATGCACCTCACCGGCTTCTTCTGGGGCGACTGCTCCCTGTCGAACACGCTGTTCCGGCGCGACGCCGGGGCCTTCGCGGCGTACCTGGTCGACGCGGAGACCGGGGCGCTGCACCGGTCGCTCTCCAACGGCCAGCGCGGTGAGGATCTGGAGATCGCAAGGGTGAACATCTTCGGTGAGGCGCTGGACCTCCAGGCCGCCGGGCTGCTGCACGAGTCGATCGACCCGGAGGTCGTCAGCGAGGAGGTCGTGCAGCGCTACGAGCGCCTGTGGCACGAGATCACCTACGAGCAGCAGATCGAGCGGGACGCCCGGCACGACATCGACACCCGTATCCGCCGCCTCAACGAGCTCGGCTTCGACGTGGCCGAGATCGCCGTGTCCACCATCGAGGACGGGCGCTACCTGGTCCGCCCGAAGGTGGTCGACGCCGGGTACCACTCGCGGCGGCTGCTGCGGCTGACCGGCCTCGACGCCGAGGAGAACCAGGCCCGCAAGCTCCTCAACGACCTGGACGCCTACCGGGCCGAGAGCGACCTGACCGACGAGCAGCAGGCCGCGCACCGTTGGCTGACCGAGGTGTTCGAGCCGGTGGTCCGGGCGGTGCCGGCGCACCTGCGCCGCAAGCTGGAGCCGCAGGAAGTGTTCACCCAGATCATCGAGCACAAGTGGCTGCTCTCCGAGCGCGCCGGCCGGGACGTCGGAATGGCGCCCGCCGTGCAGTCGTACCTGTCGGACGTGCTGGTGCACCGCCCCGACGAGCAGGCCGTCCTCGGCGTGGAGATCCCCACCACGGCCTGACCCCCGCCCGCCCGCCGGGCGGGTTCAGTCCTGCCAGGTGCCGGCTCGGAGAACCCGGACGACGGTGAGATCGTCGTCGAGCACCACGAGGTCGGCGCGCAGGCCCACCTGGAGGGCGCCGACCTGGTCGCCGAGGCCGATGGCGCGGGCGGGCGTGGTGGCGGCCATCCGGGTGGCGTCCGCCATGGGGATGCCCGCGCCCACCGCGTGCCGCAGCGCGGCGTCCATGGTCAGCGTGCTGCCGGCGATGGCGCCGTCGCGGGCGAGCCGGGCCACCCCGCCGCTGACGGTGACCCCCTGGCCGCCCAGCTCGTAGTCTCCGTCGGGCATGCCGGCGGCGGCCATCGCGTCGGTGATCAGGGCGGACCGCTCGGGGCCGGCCACCGAGCCGGCGAAGGTGAGCATGCCGTCGTGCAGGTGCACGCCGTCGGCGACCAGCTCGCAGACCACGTTCGGGGCGTCCAGCAGGGCCGTCACCGGGCCCGGTTCGCGGTGGTGCACCGGCCGCATCCCGTTGAACAGGTGGGTGCCGACGCTCGCGCCGGCCGCGATGGCCGCGCGGGTCTCGTCGTAGGTGGCGTCGGTGTGCCCGACCGCGGCGACCACCCGGTGCGCGGTGAGCAGCTTCACGGCCTCCAGGGCGCCGTCCCGCTCCGGCGCGAGGGTCACCATCCGGATCGTGCCCCCGCCCAGCTCAATCAGCTCGGCCAGCTCGTCCGTGGACGGGTCGCGAAGGTACTCCGGGTTCTGCGCCCCGCAGCGGGCGGCCGAGAGGTACGGGCCCTCGAAGTGGATGCCGCCGAGCACCCCCTCCCGCACCAGCGGGCGGAACGCCGTGGTGGCCGAGCGCATCAGCTCGATCGGGGAGCTGACCAGGCTGGCCAGCAGCGTCGTGGTGCCGTGCCGCAGGTGGAAGTCGGCGGCCTGGCGCGCCTGCTCGGCGTCGCCCGTGGTGAAGGTGTGGCCCCCGCCGCCGTGGGTGTGCATGTCCACGAAGCCCGGCAGGATCCAGTGCCCGTCGCGGACCGACGGGTACTCGGCCACGGCGGTGATGCGCTCGCCGTCCCACTCGACGCAGCCCTGCCGGATGACGCCGGTCGGGGTCACCACCTTGCCGCTGACCCGCTGAGTCATCGCTTCTCCATGGTTTCCGGGACGCCCAGGGCGTCGAGGGCGAGGAGGGCGGCGCCGAGGCAGCCCGCCTCGTCGCCCAGGGCCGCCGCGACCAGGCGCGGCTCCCGGTGGAAGGTCATCCGCTCGTGCAGCGCGGCGCGCAGCGGGTCGAGCAGCCGCGCGCCGGCCTGCGCCAGGCCACCGCCGAGCACGATCGTGGCGACGTCGAAGAGCGCCTGCCCGCTGGCGAGCCCGTCGGCCAGCGCCTCGATGGTCTCCTGCCAGACCCGCACCGCCACCGGTTCGCCGGCGGCGGCCCGCTCGGCCACCTCCGCCGCCGTGGCGGGCGTGCCGGCCAGCTCCGCGTACCGGCGGCCGACGGCGGAGGCCGAGGCGACCGCCTCCAGGCAGCCGGGCCGGCCGCAGCCGCAGACCGGGCCGCCCGGCCGCACCAGGATGTGCCCGATCTCGCCGGCCGCCCCGTGCGCGCCGACGCTCGCCGAGCCGTCGACCACGTGCGCGGCGGCGATGCCGGTGCCGATCGCGACGAACAGGACGTGCCCGGCGCCCCGGCCCGCGCCGAGCCGGGCCTCGGCGAGCCCACCGACGCGCACGTCGTGGCCGAGCGCCGTGGGTAGGCCGAGCCGCGCCACCGCGAGATCCCGCAGCGGGACGTCCCGGAAGCCGACGTTCGCCGACCAGACCGCCACACCGCGCGCCTCGTCGACGACGCCGGGCACGGCGATGCCGATCGCGACCGGGGTACGGCCTTCGGCGCGCGCCTTGCCCGCCAGCCCTTCGGCGACGTCCAGGATGGTGTCGACCACGGCCGCCGGGCCGCGCGCCGCGTCCGTCGGGTGCCGTTCGGTGTGCACGGTGCTGCCGTCCGCGCCGACCAGGGCGCACTTCATGCCGGTACCGCCGACGTCGAGCGCGACGACTACCTGGTCGCTCACGCGAGCACCACGGAGCGGGTCAGGTGCCGGGGGGCGTCCGGGTCGAGGCCACGGCTGGTGGCGAGGGCGACCGCGAACCGCTGGGCCAGGATCAGGTCGGCCATCGGGTCCACCGGGTTCCGGCCCGCCGCCCAGCTGCCGAGCACCGTACGGCAGCCGTGGGTACGGCTGTGCACGAAGGCCGCGCCCGTCGCGGCGACGTCCTCGGGCAGCCCGTCGGGGAGCGCGCCGAACGCCCAGACGAGCCGGCCCGGGGCGGCGATGGAGATGGGGCCGTGCCGGTAGTCCATGGCCGGGTACGCCTCGGCCCAGAACGTCGCCGCCTCCCGGCACTTCAGCGCGGCCTCGTGGGCCAGGCCGACCGTCCACCCGCGACCGAGGAAGGTGACCTGCTCGATCCGCGCCGGGTCGATCGGCAGCGGGGCCCGGACGGCGACCTCGGCGTCGGCCGACAGCGCGTCGAGGTTCTCGCCCAGGTGCGCGCGGAGCAGGGCCAGGGCGGTGGTCGCGAAGCGCGTCTGCACCACCGAGCGCTCGTCGGCGAACGGCATGGCGACCGCGGCGTCGGCCAGCTCGACGGCGGGGGTGCCGGGGTCACCGACGATGACTGTCGTCGGCACCCGACCGCGCAGGGCGGCGATCAGGTCGACGACCTCGGTGGTGGTGCCCGAGCGGGTGACGGCCACCAGCCGGTCGTAGCGGCGGCCGGTCGGGAACTCGGAGGCCTGGAAGGCGTCGGTCTCGCCCTGACCGGCCTGTTCCCGCAGCGCCGCGTACGCCATGGCCATGAACCAGGACGTACCACAACCGACGACGGCGACCCGCTCGCCCGGCCGCGGCAGGTCCCCACGTACGTCGGCGGCGAGCTTCGCCGCCCTCCGCCAGCAGTCGGGCTGGCTCGCGATCTCCGCGTCGACGTACGCCATTTGAGAACTCCTCGCAGAGGCGACCGTGCGCAATACGGCTCGATATGGCCGTCTTTCGCGCGTCATTCTGCGCGAAACCGGGTCGTTGTGGCAACCGGAGGGCGGATCGAGCAGGCCAATGTTTTGCGCCCTCGTAGTTTCGCGCACTACTGTGCACGCAATCAATCACCGATCGTGCAGTCACTGGGAGGGCCCCCGAGGTGGACCGGTACGCCAGATGGAACGCCCTGCTCGAGATGCTGACCGACAACGGACGGGTCAGCGTCGAGGAGGCGGCCGAGCGGCTGGACGTCTCCCAGGCGACCATCCGGCGTGACTTCGACCAGCTCGCCCAGCAGCAGATGATCACCCGCACGCGGGGTGGGGCGGTGGCCAACGGTGTCTCGTACGACCTGCCGCTGCGCTACAAGACCGCGAAGCACTCCGCCGAGAAGCAGCGCATCGGCACGGCCGCCGCGGCCCTGGTGTCGCCGGGCACGGTGGTCGGCCTCAACGGCGGTACCACCAGCACCGAGGTGGCGCGGGCGCTCGCCGTCCGGCCGGATCTGAACACCAGCGCCGAGGGTGCGCAGCTGACCGTGGTGACCAACGCGCTGAACATCGCCAACGAGCTGCTGGTCCGCTCGCGGATGAAGGTCGTGGTCGCCGGGGGCGTGGTGCGGCCGAAGTCGTTCGAGCTGGTGGGCCCGTTGGGCGGGGCGCTGCTGCGGGAGGTCACCCTCGACGTCGCCCTGCTCGGGGTGGACGCCATCGACCCGCAGCTCGGCGCGGCCGCACACCACGAGGGTGAGGCCGCGATGAACAGCCTCATGGTGGCCCGGGCGAAGCGGGTCGTGATCATCGCGGACTCGTCCAAGCTGGGTGGTCACGCCTTCGCGAGGATCTGTTCGGTGGACCGGGTGGAGACCCTGGTGACCGACTCCGGCGCCAACCCCGAGGTGGTCGCGGCGTTCCGCACCGCGGGCGTTCACGTCGTCTGCGCCTGAGCCGCACCTGCGGTCCCCGCCGCCCGGCGGGGGCGCCCGGACAACCCGTCGGCGCGTCGGTGCATACCGCGTATCGCACGCCCGTGCATACCGCGTATGGTGTCCGCTGTCACGCCCATCATCGGGGGAGGTGCAGCTTGCCAGCTGTCCTGGAGATCGAGGGTCTCCGCAAGACATACAAGAGTCGCCGACGCGGCACCCGCAACGCGTTGGACGGCTTCGACATGCGGGTCGAGGCGGGGCAGGTGCACGGCTTCCTCGGGCCCAACGGCTCGGGCAAGACCACCACGCTGCGTACGCTGCTGGGCCTCATCCGGCCCAACGGCGGCCGGATGAGCATCCTCGGCCACGAGGTGCCGGAGGCGTTGCCCGTGGTCGCCGGCCAGGTCGGCGCCATCGTCGAGAGCCCGCAGTTCTTCCCGCACTTCACCGCCCGCGACACGCTGTCCCTACTGGCCTCCGCCGGTGACGTGCGCGCCGAGCGGGTCGACGAGGTGCTCGAACTCGTCGGGCTGCGCGACCGGGCCGGCGAGCGGGTCAAGACGTACTCGCTCGGCATGAAGCAGCGGCTCGCGGTCGCCTCGGCCCTGCTCAAGAACCCGAAGCTGCTGATCCTGGACGAGCCGGCCAACGGCCTCGACCCGGGCGGCATCCGGGAGATGCGCACCCTGATGCGCAACCTCTCCGAGTCCGGGATGACGGTGGTGCTCTCCAGCCACATCCTCGGCGAGATCCAGCTCATCTGCGACTCGGTGACGATCATCTCGCTGGGCCGCCGGGTCGCTTTCGGCCCGGTCGACGAGGTGCTCGCCCAGCACTCCTCCGGGGCGGTGCGCGTACGCCTGGAGGCCGTCAGCGACCTGCCGGCGGCCGCCGACGCGCTCACCCGCGCGGGTGTCCGGGTCACCGGGCACCCGGACCACCTGATGCTCGCCGGGGTCGACAAGCCGGCGACGGTGACCCGGCTCCTCGCCGAGCAGGGTCTCTACGTCAGCGAGCTGGCGCCGGTCACCGTCGACCTGGAGAGCGTCTTCCTCGAACTGACCGCCACCGCGCCGGTGCCCGGCCAGCACCGGCAGGTCGACCAGTCCATGAAGGTCGGTGGCCCGGGGCAGACCGGCGCCACCGGAGGGGGGTGGGGGGCGTGAGCCTCTACCGTACGGAGCTGCGCCGGCTGGCCAAGCGGCGCTTCACCCGCTACATGTCGCTGCTCGGTCTGCTGGTGCTGGTCGCGGTGCTGGTCGGGACGTTCCTCTCGAACGAGAAGATCGACGCCGACGCGATGGCCCGCGCCGAGCGCCAGGCCGACCAGCAGTACCAGGAGCAGGTGCGCTGGAGCGAGCAGGAGCGGACCGCCTGCGAGGCCACGAAGGCGGCCGGCAAGCCGAACGACGGCCGCTACCCGGACGACTGCTCGATGATCAGCGCGCCGCCGCGCGAGGCCATCGAGGCGCAGTGGTTCCTCCCGTCGACGTTCGACTTCCGCGAGCAGTTCGGTGAGACCCTGGTCCCGTTCGCGGCGATCCTGGCCCTGGTCGGGTTCGTGGTCGGCGCGTCCTTCGTCGGGGCGGAGTGGAGCTCCGGCGGGATGATGAACCTCCTGCTGTGGCGGCCGAAGCGGTTGACCGTGCTGCTCACGAAGCTCGCGGCCCTGCTCACCGGGCTGCTCGCGGTGACCCTGCCCGCCGCGGTGCTGTGGTTCGCGGGGTTCTGGCTGGTGGCGAAGTTCCGGGGCAGCACCGAGAAGGTGACCTCGGGGGTGTGGCAGTCGTTCGCCCTGACCGGGGTACGCGCCGTGGTGCTGGTGCTGGCCGTCACCGCGATCGGCTTCGCCCTGGCCTCGCTGGGGCGGCACACCGCGATGGCTCTCGGCGGGGTCGTGGCCGTGATGATGGTCGGCCAGTTCGGGCTCGGCATCCTGTTGAGCATGGCCGGCGTGCGGTTCGTGGAGGCCTGGCTGCTGCCGACGTACGCGCTCGCCTGGTTGCAGAAGAAGGTGACCCTGCAGGACTGGCAGTCGTGCAACGCCACCCCCTTCGGCGGGTGCGAGCCGGACACGTTCGACGTGACCTGGCAGCAGTCCTCCGTGCTGCTGGCGGCCGGCGTCGCGGTGGTCCTCGGCGCGGCGCTCTGGGCGATGCGCCGGCGCGACATCTCCTGAGGCCGGCGACGCGATGACGAGCGGGGCCGCCCGCCGGGACACCGGCGCGCGGCCCTACCGCCTGTCCGGACGGGCGCGGGCGGCCTCGGTCGACCCCGCGCCGGCCCTGCGCGGGAAGCGGATCGGGCGGGCCTCGACCCGCCGTGACGTCGGATGCGACCCGCGTCGGCCCTGGTTAGGCTGAGGATCCCCCCGGTCGGCGGTCGCCGTGCCGGCCCGCCCGCCCGAGGAGCGCCATGCAGCCTGCCGACGCCGCCCCGGCCGCCGCCGAGCCGCCCACCGACTCCTCCGCCGAGCCCGCGAAGCGCGCACCCGCGCAGCCCGGCCGACCCGGCTCCGCGCCCGTCCCACCGCCCCGCTCCGCGCCCGCCGTCGAGGTCGTGCCGGACGACGACGCGGTCGCGGCGACCACACCCGACGACGCAACGGGGTCGGCGCAGCCCGGGGCGACGGGCCCGGGCGACGCCGGCCTCACCGAACGGGAGCGGGCGATCCTCGCGTTCGAGCAGCAGTGGTGGCGGCACGCCGGGGCCAAGGAACAGGCCATCCGGGACGCGTTCGGTCTCTCCGCCACCCGCTACTACCAGCTGCTCAACGGGCTGCTGGACAACCCGGCCGCGCTCGCCGCCGAGCCGGTGCTCGTCGGCCGCCTGCGCCGCCTGCGCTCCTCCCGTGCCCGAAACCGGCGCCGCTGACCGCCCGGGGCCACCGACCGGCGCGACATCGGTGCCACCGCTGCGCGTCCCCGGCCCGCTGACCCGCCCCGGGACGGTGCCGGGATGCGCCTCGTGGCCGTTTGCGGCTCCGTCCGCCCGGTGTCGCCGTCCCTGGCGGGTCCGCCACGTCCCGCACCCCTGGTCGGGCCCGTCCGGGCCGTCCCGCTCGTCCGGTCGCGACCATCGATCGCCCGGCCCGACGAGGTGACTGACCTGGTCAGGCCGGTTTCCGCTCGCCGCCGTCACCGACCGCCGGCGAACGAATGCCCCTGGGACACGACGGGTAGGCGGGTGTCGTCCCGGGTCCCACCGTGGCTCGGGGCGGACGAAGGGAGTGTGTGATGACGGCGATCAACAAGAGCAGACCGCCGGACAGCACCACGGAGCAGGCGCGTCAGCAGGCGTCCCGGATGGGTCACCAGACGGCGCAGGCCGGCGGCCAGGTCGGCCACGCGATGGCCGAGCAGGGTCGCGAGGTGGCCGCGGAGGCGCGGCACCAGGCGCGGCACCTGACCGGCGAAGCCTCGTCGCAGCTGCGTGACCAGGCGCATTCGCAGAAGCACCGGGCCGCCGAGGGGTTGCGCGGCATCGGCCGCGACCTCACCTCGATGGCCGACTCCGGTGACTCCGGTATGGCCGGTCAGGCCGTCCGTCGCGTGGCGGACGTCGCGCAGCGGGCCGCCGGATGGCTCGACGAGCGCGAGCCCGCGGACGTGCTCCACGAGGTGCGCGGCTACGCCCGGCGTCATCCGGGCGCGTTCCTCACCGGCGCGGCCGTGGCCGGACTCGTGTTCGGTCGGCTCGCCCGGAACATGATGTCCGGTAACGGGCACGGTCCGGACGGTCAGATGGGCCAGACCGGGCAGATGGGTCAGCCGTACGAGCGGACGGTCGACGCGCCGTACGCCACCGGCGGACCGTACGCCGGCATGGAGCGGATGCGGGACGCGTCGCCGGACACCCAGCGGCGGGATCCCGGCATTCCCGGCGGGGTGGCACCGTGAGCGCCCCGGTGAGGGATCGCACCCAGTCGGTCGGCGAGCTGCTGGGTGAGGTGACCCGCGACATGTCCACCCTGGTACGCCAGGAGATGGAGCTCGCCAAGGCGGAACTCCGCGAGGAGGCGAGCCAGGCCGGCAAGGCAGCTGGTGTGCTCGCCGGGGCGGCGCTGGCCGGCTTCCTGACCGTACTCTTCGTCTCGTACGCGGCGTGGTGGGGTCTGTCCAATGTGATGGACCAGGGCTGGGCCGCGCTCATCGTGGCGGGCGTCTGGGCGATCGTCACCGCCGTCCTGCTCGCCATGGGTCGGACGAAGATACGGCAGATCGGTGCGTTGCTGCCCCGGACGCAACAGACCGCACGGCAGGTGCCGGACGCGCTGCGCGGCCGGTGACCGAGCCCGGAGGGAGCAGATCATGTCTACCGATCCGGACCGGATTCGGCAGCAGATCGAGTACACCCGGAGAGACCTGAGCAACAACGTCGACGCGCTGGCCGACAAGGTCAGCCCGCGACGGATCGCCAGTGACCGCGTCGGGGAGGCCCGCGGCGCGTTCACCCGGGTCAAGGAGAAGGTGATGGGCACCCAGATGGACGGACACGGCGTCAGGCAGCAGATGTCCTCCGCCGCCGGCTCGGTGCAGCAGATGGGCAGCCAGGCCGGTCAGCGGATGTCGCAGGCCGCCGGCTCGGTGCAGCACAAGGGCAGCCAGGCCGGTCAGCGGATGTCACAGGCCGCCGACTCCGTACGGGACGAGGCCCGCTCGGTCGGGTACCAGTCCCGGGAGCAGATGCAGGGCAATCCCATGGCCGCCGGTCTGATCGCGTTCGGCGCCGGGCTGCTGGCCTCCGCACTCATCCCGCCGAGCCGCTCCGAGCGGCAGCTGGCGGGCCAGGCCAAGGGCATGGTGAGCCAGCAGGTGAGCCAGCACTCCGGCCAGGTGCGCGAGATGGTCAGCCAGGCCGGCCACGAGCTGGCCGGCAACATGCGGCAGCCGGCGCAGCAGGCCGCCAGGTCGGTCGGGTCCACGGCCGTCCACGGCGCCTCCACCGTGGCCGACGAGAGCCGGTCCGCCGCCCAGCACATGCGGGGTCAGGCTCAGGAGGCCGCCGGTGAGTTCCGGCGTTGAGCCGATGCGGGCGGTGGGGCGGGCTCCGCTGATGCGGGTCCGCTCCGCCTCCGCACCCGCCCCCGGGCGGGACGTGAACGAGGACCTCGTGTTCCGTTTCGGCCCGCTCGTGGGCGTGCTCGACGGCGCGACCGTGCCCGAGGGCTTCGACACGGGCTGCGTGCACGGGCCGGAGTGGTACGTCCGCCACCTCGCCGCCCGTATCGGCCTGGCCGAGGCGGTGCGCCCGACCGCGAGCCTCATGAGCAACCTCGCCGCCGCCATCCTCGCGGTCCGGGCCGACCACGGGGGCCAGTGCGACCTGGACCATCCCGGCACGCCGTCCAGCACGGTGTGCCTGCTGCGCGAGGGCGGGGACGAGGTCGACTACCTCGTGCTCTGCGACAGCCCGCTCGTGCTCGACGCCGGCGGCCGGGTCAGCGTCGTCACCGACGACCGCCTCGACACCGCCATGGCCGAACTGCGGCGCACCGTCGCCATGGTGCCGGCGGGCGCGGCAACGGACCGCGCCACCCGCTTCCGCCAGGCCGTCGGGTTGCAGCGGGAGCGCATGAACCGCACGCACGGCTACTGGGTGGCGGCCGCCGACCCGGACGCGGCGTACCACTCGGTGACCGGGACGGTGCCCCTGAACGGGCCGGGAGCGTTGCGGCGGGCCGTACTGCTCAGCGACGGCGCGTCCAGCGCCGTGGAGCAGTTCGACCTGTTCGACTGGTCGGGGCTGCTCGACCTGGTGACGACCGACGGGCCCGACGCGCTGATCGCTCGGGTGCGGGCCGCGGAGGAGGGCCTGGCCGACCGGCGGCGACGGCACAAGCGTACGGACGACGCCTCGGTGGTGCTCTGCGAGTTCGGCCCACCCGACAGCGGAGCGTGAGGCAGGCGGTGGCGCCGTCCGACCGGCCGGTACCTGTCGACGGACCGCCAGTAGCGGCCGGAAGGGGTGGACTTCTCCCGGTAGTGCCGGCAGACTCCGCCACGTGACGGGTGCGGTCCGGTTGGAGCCGGTGGACGAGCGGAACCTCGAGCCGTTGCTCTCCGTAGCGGCCGCGGAGGCGGAGCCGGGCGAGGTGATGCCCCCGGTGGAGGCGCCGGCCGGCTGGTCGCACGCGCGCCGCGAGGCGTTCCGGGAGTTCCACCGCGCCAGCTTCGGCGGTCTCGCCGGCCCGACCCGCACCCAGATGTACGCGATCCTGGCGGGCGGCGAGGTGGTCGGCATGGTCCGGATGACCCGCCGCGACGAGCCGGGCACCGTGGAGACCGGCATGTGGCTGGGGCGCTCGGCGCGCGGTCAGGGCGTCGGCGGCGCCGCCCTGCGGGAGTTGCTGAACGAGGCGGCGGCGGCCGGGATGCACGCCGTTGTCGCCGAGACCACCCGGGACAACACAGGGGCGCTCCAGGTGCTCGAAAAATGTGGCGCGAAATTGCGCGAGAGTGGCGACAAGGTGCACGCCGAAATCTGCCTGGATTCCACACCCCCAGCTCTCTGACGCCGATTGATTCGGCCTCCCCACTCTTTTTACCTATCGCTCCCGCCCTGCTCATCTGTGCTTCCTTGTCCGTTTCGGGGCTGCCGCGCACCGCTTTTCCGAATTGCTGAGCGGGTAGCGGTGACGAATTTGCGGATGCGGTTTCGCGGTTCGGCCGTCGGGTACTGCCCGCCGGGTCCGCCACAACGGGACGCCTGGTGAGAGGTCCCGCCCGAGTCGTTCAGCGGGCCCTTCTTCGGCCCCGACCGCAGCAGGGCGTCCGGACCGCGGGGGAGCGAAGGAGATGTGATGAACAGCGGAGCACGAATCGGGCTCGCGGTGGGCCTCGGCTATCTGTTGGGGCGCCGCCGCAAGCTGCGTACGGTCCTGGCCCTGGCCGCGGCCGTCGCCGCCGGAAGGGCGAGCCGTGAGCCGGGCGGGTTGTTGCAGAAGGGTGCGGACCTGATGCAGGCCTCTCCCCACCTCGCCAACCTCGGCCGGCTGGGCGGACCGCTCGCCGTGGCCGGCAAGGCGGCCGCCACCGTGGCCGCCGGCAACAGCATCGACGCGCTGGGCGGGAAGCTCCGTAGCTCCGCCGACGCGCTGCGCCGGCGGACCGCGGCGGCGACCGAGCAGCTGTCCGGCGGCGACGGTGACGGTGGGGCGGGTGGCGCGGAGGAACCGTCACCCGAGTCGTACGCGGCCGAGCCCGCCGGCGGGCGGGGGCGGTGACCGTGGCGCCCCACACGAGCCCGCACGACCTGACGGAACGGCTACGGGGCCAGCTCCTCGACGAGGTGCGGAACTTGGCGGACGCGCTCGGCGAGCGGGCCGCCTCGGTGGTGACCGAGAAGCTCACCGCCGCGACGAGCCGGCTCGGCGAGTACGCCAAGCAGGGCGGCGGCCCGGGACTGATCGCGGCGGCCACCGGCGCGCAGCGGATGGCCGCCGGCGACTCCCCCATGAAGGCGATGCTGCACGCCGGGATGGCCGGCGGTAAGGAGAAGGTGATGTCGGCGCTCGGCCTGGGCCGTGAGCGTGCGGGCGGCGGTGGCCGGAAGCTCAAGGTGACGAACATCGTCGAGACGATCGAGGTCGGCGTGCCGGTGCGCGTCGCGTACGACCAGTGGACCCAGTTCGGCGACTTCCCGAGCTTCATGAAGAAGGTCGAGAGCGTCGACACCGAGTCCGACGAGAAGCTGACCTGGAAGGCGCAGGTCTTCTGGTCGCACCGGACGTGGGAGTCGACGATCGTCCGGCAGATCCCCGACAGGCTCATCCACTGGCGGTCGAAGGGCGAGAAGGGCTCGGTCGACGGCACGGTCAGCTTCCACGAGATCACGCCCGACCTGACCCGGATCCTGGTCGTCCTCGAGTACCACCCGCAGGGCCTCTTCGAGCACACCGGCAACCTGTGGCGGGCCCAGGGCCGGCGGGTGCGGCTGGAGCTGAAGCACTTCGTCCGCCACGTCATGACCCACACCGTCCTCGACCCGGAGTCGGTGCAGGGCTGGCGCGGTGAGATCCGGGACTCCCAGGTGGTCAGGGACCACGAGACCGCCGTGCGCGAGGAGCGGGCGGGGCAGCCGGAGGAGCAGCAGCCCGAGGAGCGGCCCGCCGACGAGCTGGTCGCCGAGGGCGAGGAGGAGCCGCGCCGGGCCCGTCCGGCCGCCCGCGCGCGCCGTCGGCCGGCGCGGCGACGCCCGGCCGACGAGGAGTACGACGAGTACGAGGACGAGTACGACTACGAGGACGAGGAGCCGGAGGAGCCCGAGGCGCCCCGCCCGGTGCGTCGGCGCGCCCCGGAGCGTGCCCGCCGGGCGCGCCCCCGGGAGGAGCCGGAGCCCGACGAGGAGCCGCGCCCCCGCCGCACACCGCAGGCCCCGCGCCGTCCCGTGGTCCGCCGTCGTCGGGAGGTGTCTGACGAATGACTGTGGCAACCATGGACGGCCAGTCGGGCGGCGCGCTGGAGCGGAGCGGATCGTCCTCCGGCCTCGCCGACGTCGTGGAGACCGTCCTCGACAAGGGCGTGGTGATCGACGCCCAGGTGTCGGTGGCGGTCGTCGGCATCCAGCTGCTGGAGATCAACGCTCGGGTCGTGGTGGCGAGCGTCGAGACCTACCTGCGGTTCGCGCAGGCCGTGGACCGGCTCGACATCACCCCGCGCAACCAGAAGGGGCTGCCCGACCTGGTCGAGGGGGCCACCGGCGCGGTGCGTACCGGAAAGGCGGCGTCGAGTCTGGGCAAGACCGTCGGCGCGATCGGCGGTGCGGTCCGCGACGCCGTCGGTGAGCTCGGCCCGGACCGGGAGCGCGACCGTGAACGGCCCCGGCCCCGGCGGCGCGATCGCGACGAGGAGCGCTGATGGCGGAGGAGACGGGCTTGTTCATCTACGGGATCGTGCCGTCCGACGTGGAGCCGACCGCCGACGCCGCGGGCGTCGGTGACCCGCCGGGCGAGGTGACCGTGGTGCGGCACGGTCCGGTGGCCGCCCTGGTCAGCGAGGTGCCGTTGGAGACGGCGCTGGGCCGGCCGGCGGACCTCACGGCCTACCAGACGCTGCTGGACGGGACGGCGGCGGTGGCGCCGGTGCTGCCGGTCCGTTTCGGCACCGTGGTCACCGGGCCGGACGCGGTCACCGACCTGCTCGACGCGCACGGCGACCGGTTCGCCGAGGCCCTGGACGAGCTGGAGGGGCAGGTGCAGTACGTCGTGCACGGCCGCTACGAGGAGTCGGAGCTGGTCCGCGCCGTGCTGGACGACAACCCGGCGGCCGCCGACCTCGCCGACCAGGTGCGTGGGCAGCCGGAGGAGGCGACCCGGCAGCAGCGGATCCGCCTCGGCGAGATCATCAGCCAGGCCGTGGAGCTGCGGCGCGAGGCCGAGAACCGCGCCCTGCTCGACGACCTCGGCCGGCTGGTCGTGTCGAGCGCGGCGCGACGACCGAGCCACGAGTTGGACGCGGTGAACCTCGCGTTCCTGGTCGACGTCGACCGGGAGGACGAGTTCGTGGACGCTGTCGAGGAGTTCGCCGAGCAGCGGCGCGGCCTCCTCCGGATGCGCCTGCTCGGGCCGCTGGCGCCGTACGACTTCGTCAGCGCGCACCAGCTGGTGGGCTGAGTCGTGGACATCCTCTGGACGCTGCTGACCCTGCCGTACGCCCCGGTGCGCGGGCTGACGGCGGTGGTCAAGGTGATCGCCCGGGAGGCGGAGTCGCAGCAGCGCAACCCGGCCAACATCCGGCGGGAGCTGGAGGAGCTGGACGCGGCGGCCGCCGCGGGCGAGCTGTCCCCGCAGGAACGCGACCGCCGCCAGCAGCAGGTCCTGGCACGGCTGACCGGCGGGAGCACCGCGCCTCCCGCCGGCGGCCAGGCCCCGCGCGCGACGGACCGGCGGCAGCCCGAGGCGTCACGGGCCGAGCCCGCGACGGCCCGGCGGAACGGCCCCGGCCGGCGCGGCGCACCCGTCGTGCGTCGCAGCGGGGCGCGCCCGCCGGGCGACGAGCCGCGCGGCGCTGACCGCCGCCCGGCCGCCGAGCGGGCCTCGCGGGTGGAGACGGAACGACGACGCCGCGAGGGAGGTGTACGTGATGGAGCAACGGATCCGCGGCGACGGCGGCCGGGCCCGGCGGCGTGAGCCCGAGCCCGAGGACGAGTGGGAGGGCGACGAGGAGTACGTCGAGCCGCTGTCCGCCGCCGAGGCGGCCCGGGAGGGGCTGCGGCAGATCATCGAGCTGACCGGTCGGGAGCCGGTCGGGACCACGTCGTTGAAGGCGGTGCGGGACGGCTGGCTGGTCGGCGTGGAGGTCGTCGAGGACCGGCGGATTCCCGCCTCGACCGACCTGCTCGGCCTGTACGAGGTGGAACTCGACATCGACGGCGCCCTGCTGGGCTACCGGCGGGTGCGGCGTTACCAGCGGGGGAAGGGCGAGGTGGGCTGAGATGACCAGTCAACCGTCGGTGGTCCAGAACTCCGGCCAGGTCCTGCCCGCCGGGCACGAGCCGGCCAACCTCGGCGACATCCTGGAGCGGGTGCTTGACCGGGGCATCGTGATCGCCGGTGACATCCGGGTGAGCCTGCTCGACATCGAGCTGCTGACGCTGAAGCTCCGGCTGGTCATCGCCTCCGTCGACACGGCGCGGCAGATCGGCATCGACTGGTGGGAGCACGACCCCTGGCTGAGTTCCCGGGCGAGACCCCCGGTCGAGGCGGGCCCCCGCGACCCGGAGGAGGTGGAGGCCGAACGCCGGCCGCGGGTCGCGGCCCGGGCACGGCGGCGGGACGTCGGGCAGGAGGAGTGGGATGAGTTCGACGGTTGACGCGTCCACCGGCGTCGGGGGAGACGGCCGGTGGCTGCACGGCGTGGTCCGGGAGACGGACGCGGGGCTGTTCACCACGCTGGCCGGGATGACCGGGGAACCGGTCCGGCCGGTCCGTGCGGCCGGCCTGGTCGCCGTGGTGAGCAGCGTGCCGCTGGCCGAGTACGGCGAGGAGGCGTTGCGCCGCAACCTGGAGGACCTGGCGTGGCTGGAACGGGCGGCCCGCGCACATCACCGGGTGGTCGAGGCGCTCGCCCGGGCCGGTGCCGTGGTACCCGCGCGACTGGCCACCGTGCACCACGACGACGACCGGGTGGCCGCCTCACTGGCGGAGCGGCGCGGCGACCTGGTGGCCCTGCTCGACCGGCTGACCGGCCGCGCCGAGTGGGGCGTGAAGGGGTACGTCGTGCCGGGCGCCGTGCCCCGCGCCGAGGAGACGGCCGGCCCGGGCACCGGCGGGGCCGGTGCGGCGTACCTGCGGCGGCGCCGGGCCGAGCTGCACGCCCGGGAGGACGGGCAGCGGGCTGCCGCTCTCGCCGCCGCCGCGGTGCACGAGGCGCTCGCCGGGCAGGCGGTGGCCTCGCGCCGGCACGCCCCGCAGGACCGGCGGCTCTCCGGCGCGCCCACCGCCATGGCCCTCAACGGCGCCTACCTCGTGGACGTCGAGGCGCTGGCCGCTTTCGTGCGGCTGGTGGAGACGCTCGGCGCCCGGCATCCGGAGCTGCGGTTGGAGCTGACCGGGCCGTGGCCGGCGTACTCCTTCGTGGCGGAGCGGACGGCGGAACCGGCCCGGGAGCCGGCGTGCTGAGGGCCGGTCACCCGGGGCGGACCTGCCGGCGGTGGCGATGGTGACCACCTCGCTCGCCCCGAACAGCGCCGACGATCCGCTCGCCTACCGGCCCGTCGCCCTCGTCGACCTGCTCGACCGGGTGCTGGCGACCGGTGTGGTCGTCACCGGGGACATCACCATCGCCATCGCCGACGTGGACCTGGTGCGGATCTCGCTGCGCGCCCTCATCGCCTCGGTCGGCGCGCTCGCCCCGCCCGACCCGGGAGCCCTGCCCGACCCGGGAGCCCTGCCCGAGCCGGGAGCCCTGGCGGAGCCGGGAGCCTTGCCGTCCTTCGACGGAGGGGGCGGATGAGCGAGCGGGACGAGGCCGCGGAGCTGGCCGCCGCCCTGGACGCGCCGCAGTGGCAGTCACCGCGGGTGACGCCGCTGGAGCGGCGGCTCGCCGTGGACCGCGACTCCGTCGAGCGGGGACTGGCCAGCCTGGTGCTCACCGTGATCGAGCTGCTGCGGCAGCTCATGGAGCGGCAGGCGCTGCGCCGGGTGGAGCTGGGCGACCTCAGCGACGAGCAGGTCGAGCGGATCGGCGTGACGCTGATGGCGCTGGAGGAGCAGATGGCGGGGCTGCGGGAGTACTTCGGCCTGGCCCCGGAGGACCTCAACCTCGACCTGGGGCCGCTCGGCCCGCTCCTGCCCACCGACTGACCGGCTCCGGTCGAGCGGACGTCGGCGGCTCAGCCGCGCTCGGCCGCGTACGCGGCGAGCCAGGCGACCTGGGCGGGGTCCAGTGACGGGCGGACCCGTCGTCGGGCTGCGGCGACGTGCGTCGCGGTGACGACCGATGCCTCCAGCGACTCCCGCATCGCGGCCAGCGCCGCCTCCCGGACCAGCGCCGCGCAGTCCGCCGCCGAGAACCCGTCCAACTCCTCGGCGAGCCCGCCGAGGTCCACGTCCGGGGCCAGCGGCACGTTACGGGCGGCGGCCCGCAGGATCTCCGCGCGGGCCGGCCCGTCGGGCGGCGGAACGTAGACCAGCCGCTCCATCCGGCCCGGCCGCAGCAGCGCGGGGTCCACCAGGTCGGGCCGGTTGGTGGCACCGACCACCACCACGTTGCGCAGCGCCTCCACCCCGTCGAGCTCGGTGAGGAGGGCCGCGACCACGCGGTCCGTCGTACCGCCGTCGCTGGCCTGGCCACGGACCGGGGCCAGCGCGTCCACCTCGTCGAGGAAGACCAGCGTGGGCGCGGCCTCACGGGCTCGGCGGAACAGCTCACGGACGGCCCGCTCGCTCTCACCGACCCACTTGGACAGCAACTCGGCGCCCTTCACCGACAGGACGTTGGCCCGGCCCGAGCCGGCCAGCGCGGTCACCAGGTAGGTCTTGCCGCAGCCGGGCGGGCCGTAGAGCAGCACACCGCGGGGTGGCTGCACCCCGAGCCGGGCGAAGGTGTCCGGGTAGGTCAGCGGCCACAGCACCGACTCGGTGAGGGTCTGCTTCACCTCGACCAGGTCGCCCACGTCGTCGAGGGTCACCGTGGCCAGTTCGAGGGTCGACGCGGCCATCGTGGTCGGCCGGACCACCTCCAGCGCCCCGACGAAGTCCGCCATCGCCACCGTCGGGGTCTGTACGGACTTCTGCCGCAACGCCGCCCGCACGCCGGCCTCACGGACCAGCGCGGCCAGGTCGGCCGCCACGAATCCCGGTGTCCGGCCGGCGATCTCGTCGAGCCGGACGTCCTCGGCGAGGGGCACCTGCCGGGTGAACACGGTGAGCTGGTCCCGGCGCAGCACCGCGTCCGGCAGCGGGACGCCGATCCGCAGGGAGAGCAGGTCCGGGGCGCGCAGCGCCGGGTCGACCGCCTCCGGCCGGCCGGTGGTGCAGACCACCGCCGCCCCGGCCCGGAGCGTCTCGGCGAGCACCTGGCGGAACACGGTGCCCACCGGCCCGGGCTCGTCGGCCGGCGCGAGCGCCTCGACGTCGGTGACCAGCAGCACGCCCGGCCCGTCCGCGCGGACGGCGGCTCCGGCGGCGCGGAGCCGCTCCGCGGCGGCCTGGTTGGTCAGCGCCGCCACCTCCGGCGCCCAGAGCGCGCAGACCGGCGCGCCGACCCGGGCGGCGACCGCGCGGACCAGGGCGGACTTGCCCGAGCCGGCGGGTCCGCTGACCAGCACGCCCAGCGAGACGGTGGTGCCCAGGCGGCCCAGCACCTCCCGGTGGTGGAAGCCGAGGTCGAGCAGTTCGGTCAGCTCCTCGGCCTGGGCCCGCAGCCCGGGCAGTTCGTCGACGGCGGGGGCGTCCTCGGGCACCGCCGCCCGGAGCTCCCCGGCCTGCCCGCCGGTGCCGCCCGCGCCGTTGGTGGACCGCCCGCCGGTCGGCCGCGCGCCGCCCGCGAATCCGCCCCGCCCGGTGCCGATCCCCGGGGCGACCGTGCGGCCGTCGCCCGGCGCGCCGGTCCATCCGGGGCCCCCGGCCGTTTCGGTTCCCTCGGCCCGACCGGTGGAGCCGTGGGTGGCCGGGCCGTGCTCCCAGCCGACGAGGGTGTCCATGGTGACCAGCGCGCCGTCGGCCGGTTCCACCGTGACCACGGTGAGCAGGGTGCTCGTCCAGGCGTAGCCGACGGTGTTGGCCAGGCTGCGCCGAGCCGCCACGACCAGGCTGCGGACCGAGGCGTCGGGCAGCACGTCCTGGGGCAGCAGCGACACGTCGTCGCCCGCCGTCACCACCTTGCCGAGCAGTGCCAACCGGAGCATCTCCGGGCTCACGGCGGCCACGATCTCCGCCGGCCCGGCCAGGGTGACGCGGGTCGCGGCGGCCAGCGGGAGAGGGCTCACCGTCACCCGGCCGCCGTCGCGGACTCCCAGGTTGCCGAGGGTCAGGTCGTCGGCGTGGAGCAGGGCGGTGCTCGCGCCCGGCTCGGCCGCCGCGACGATCCCCGCCGTCGCCCGCCTCCCCACGAGGCGGACCGGGTCACCCGGCTGGAGGCCCAGCGCGGCCAGCACCTCCGGGTGCAGTCGTACGACGCCGCGCCGGGCGTCCAGCGCCGCCGGTCGCAGGCTCGCGATCAGCGTCAGGTCGGGTTGCGCCACCGCCCGACCCTAGCCCGCCGTGGCGAGCGGTGCCGGCGACCGCCGCGGCCGTGACCGGGAGCGGCGACGGTGTACGGCGGATCTCAGCCAATGCTCAGGAACCGGCCCGTACCGTGTGCCGCATGACATCGCCGTTGTCGATCCGTCGGATCCGGCGTGCCCTCCCCACCGGCCGACGGGCGGTCGTCGCGGCGGTGGTCGTCGTGCTGCTGGCCACCGTGGTCGTCTGGGCGGTCCGGCCGCGCGACCCCGGGGTGCGCGCCGAGGTCGCCGTGCTGACCGTCCGCTCCGGGCCGGACGGGCAGCAGCCCGTGGATCTGGACACCACCCTCTACCTGCCGGAGACGGCGTCGGCCGGGCACAAGGTGCCCGCCGTGCTGCTCGCGCACGGATTCGGCGGCACCAAGGAGTCGGTACGCGCCGACGCCGAGGAGTTCGCCGGGCGCGGGTACGCCGTGCTGACGTGGACGGCCCGCGGCTTCGGTCGCAGCGGCGGCGAGATCCACCTGGACCACCCCGACTACGAGGTGCGGGACGCGCAGCGGCTGCTGGACTGGCTGGCCGACCGCCCGGAGGTTCGCACCGACGCGGCCGGTGACCCGAGGGTCGGTGTCGTCGGCGGCTCGTACGGCGGGGGGCTGGCCCTGCTCCTCGCCGGCCAGGACCGGCGGGTGGACGCCATCGTCCCGATGATCACCTGGAACGACCTGGCGCGGAGCTTCCTGCCGGAGAGCACGGGTGGGCCGGTCACGGCGGGCGTGTTCAAGAAGGGGTGGGCCGGCCTCTTCTTCGGCGGCGGCGGAAGCGTCGGATCGGGGCCCGCCGGGCTCTCCGGCACCACTGCCGCGCAGCCGCAGGGAGCACCGGCGTCGGCCGGGCCGCCCAGCCCCGGTCCGGGGGCGGGTCCGGGCACCGGCCCGGGCGGTGCGCCGGGTGCGGCGGCCGACCCCTCCTGCGGCCGGTTCGCCGCCGACGTCTGCGCCGCGTACCTGCGGATCGCGACCACCGGTCGGGCCGACCAGGCGGCCGTCGACCTGCTGCGCCGGTCCAGCCCGGCGGGCGTGCTGGACCGGATCACCGCGCCGACCCTGCTCGTGCAGGGCGAGGCCGACAGCCTCTTCCCGCTCAGCGAGGCGGACGCGAACGCCCGGGGCATCGCGGCCAACGGGACGCCGGTACGGGTCGCCTGGTTCACCGGTGGGCACGACGGCGGCGAGGGGCCACAGACCGACTCGGACCGGGTGCGATTCCTGACGGCGCAGTGGCTCGACCACTACGTGAAGGGCGAGGGCGAGGCGCCGAGCGACGACTTCACCTGGTCCCGGATCGCCGGGTTCGACGCGCTGGACCGGGGGCTGGTCGCCACCGGTTACCGCACCGCCGACTATCCGGGCACGGGCGGCGAGCGCCGCACCGCGGTCCCGGTCAGCGGGCCGGAGCAGCGGATCGCCAACCCGCCGAACGGCAACCCGGCCGCGATCTCGTCGGTGCCGTTCGCCGGTGGGCTCTCCGCCCTGCTCGACGGCGTCGCCGGGGATGTGCCGGGCCAGCACGCCCGCTTCGAGTCGGCCCCGCTGGCCGAGGCCGTGGACACCGTCGGCGCGCCGACGGTGTCGGTGCGCGCCGCGTCGCCCACGGGCGAGGCGGTGCTCTTCGTGAAGCTCTACGACGTGGACCCGAACGGCTCCGCCACCCTGCCGAACGGCCTCATCGCCCCGGTGCGGCTCACCGGGCTGCCGCAGCGGATCGCCGACGCGCGCCCGGTCACCGTCACCCTCCCGGCGATCGTGCGCCGGTTCGAGGCCGGCCACCGGCTCCGCGTGGTGGTGGCCACCTCGGACCAGGCGTACGCCACGCCCGCCGAACCGACCGTCTACACGGTCGCCGCGGGCGATGCGCCGCTCACCCTGCCCGAGGTGCCGGGCGAACCGATCCCGACGGCGGCGACCGTCTGGCGGTGGGTCCTGGTCGGGCTGCTGGCCGGCATCGCGGTCGGGCTCGTGGTGGTCGTCGCCGTGGTCCGCCGCCGGCACCGCCGGCACGACAGCTCGGTGCATCCGGGGTACGCGGACGTCCCGCTCGCCGTGCGCCAGCTCCGCAAGGAGTACGCGGACGGCTTCGTGGCGGTCTCGAACGTGGACTTCGAGGTGCACCCCGGTCAGGTGGTCGGGCTGCTCGGGCCGAACGGCGCCGGCAAGACCACGACGTTGCGGGTGCTGATGGGGCTCACGCAGCCCACCGCCGGGGAGATCTACGTGTTCGGGCACCGGCTGGTGCCCGGCTCGCCGGTGCTCTCCCGCATCGGCGCGCTCGTCGAGGGGCCGGGCTTCCTGCCGCACCTCTCCGGCCTGGAGAACCTGCGGGCGTACTGGCGGGCGACCGGCCGGCCGGAGGCCGACGCCCACTTCGACGAGGCGCTGGAGATCGCCGGGCTGGGTGCCTCCGTGCATCGGAAGATCAAGACGTACAGCCACGGTATGAAGCAGCGCCTGGCCATCGCGCAGGCCATGCTCGGTCTGCCGGAGCTGTTGGTGCTCGACGAGCCGACCGACGGGCTCGACCCGCCGCAGATCGCCGAGATGCGCCGGGTACTCCAGCGCTACGCCACCGACGGGCGGGCGGTGCTGGTCTCCAGCCACCTGCTCGCCGAGGTGGAGCAGACCTGCACGCACGCCGTGGTGGTCAACAAGGGACGGATCGTGGCGTCCGGGCCGGTGGAGGAGATCGTCGGCGAGTCGCCGAGCGTGCTGTTCGAGGTGAGCGACCCGGCCGCGGCGCGGGCGGTGCTGGACGGCCTGCACGGGGTCCGGGTGCTGCCGGAGTCCGACGGCCAGCTCGTGGTGGACACCAACGGCACGGCGCGCAGCGAGGTCGTGGCCGAGCTGGTCCGGGCCGGCATCGGAGTGGACCGGGTGGTGCCCCGACGCCGCCTGGAGGACGCGTTCCTCGCCCTGGTGGGCGAGAACTCGCGGGGAAGTGGGGACCGCTGATGAGCACGTCCACGGTGGGCGCCGCCCCGGGCTACCGGCCCTCGGCCACGCTGCCCTTGGCCGCCGAGTTCCGCCGGCAGGCGGCGCGCCGGCGTACGCAGCTGGCGCTCGGCTTCATGGTGCTGCTGCCGTTGATCATCCTGATCGCGTTCCAGTTCGACTCGGGGGACGACGACAACGGGCGCGGCGAGTTCGCGAGCCTGATCTCGTTCGCCACGACCGGAGGGCTGAACTTCGCCCTCTTCACGATCTTCGTCTCGGCGTCGTTCCTGCTGGTCGTCGTGGTGGCGCTCTTCTTCGGCGACACGGTCGCCAGCGAGGCGAGCTGGGGCAGCCTGCGCTACCTGCTGGCCGTGCCGGTGCCCCGGGCCCGCCTGCTCACGGTGAAGCTGCTCGTCGCGTCCGCCTACTCGGCGGCGGCGCTGCTGCTGCTCGCCGGCACCGCCCTGCTCGCCGGCACGCTCCGGTACGGCTGGGCGCCCCTGCGCAGCACGGTCGCCGCGGAACTCTCGCCGGGTGAGGGGCTGCTCCGCCTGCTGGCCGTGCTCGGCTACCTCGCGGTCGTCCTGCTGGTGGTGGCCGGCCTGGCGTTCCTGCTCTCGGTGAGCACGGACGCGGCGCTCGGCGCGGTCGGCGGCGCGGTGCTGCTCTGGATCCTCTCCAGCATCCTGGACCAGATCACGGCGCTCGGGGCGCTGCGCGCCTTCCTGCCCACCCATTTCAGCACCGCGTGGCTGGGCCTGCTCTCCACGCCGGTGCAGACCGACGACGTGGTCCGCGGCACCATCTCCGCGATCGGCTACGCGACGCTGTTCTGGGCGCTGGCGTACTGGCGCTTCACCCGCAAGGACGTGACCTCGTAGGCGGCCGTCCGGGTGTCTCCGCGGTCGGCTCCCCTTGAGAGCGGGCTGTCCGGGGTGGCGGCGGACGGGCGTTCGCTCGGCCGGGGTGGCGCGGTTGGCTCTCCGTCAGAGCCGGCTGTCCGGGGTGACCGCGATCGACGGCGCTCCGCTCGGCTGGGACGGCGCCGGCGGCTGGGCCGGGGTGACCGTTTCCGCCTTCTTCCAGGCGCTGACGCCGATCCGGCCGGTGTTGCCGAGGTCGATCGGCCCATCCGGGTCGACGGCCTGGGCGGGCCGGCCGGCGGCCGGTGCGACGTCCAGGTAGGCGCCGTTGGCCGGTGACCCGGTCGCGTCGGTGAACGTGTTGCGCCACAGGACGGTGGCAGTCGCGCGCTCGCCGGGCTGGAGCGTGACCGGCCGGGGCGGCGCGTCGAAGCCCGAGGTGATGTCCTTCGCTCCGTGCACGACGGTGAGCGGGATCGGCTGGTGCTGCTCGTCCTGCACGGCGAGCACCGGGTAGCCGTTCAGCTCGTAGGTGACGGTGCCGCAGTTGATCAGCTCGACACCGAGCGCCCGCAACCCCATGGCGGCGTCGGACCCGGTCGACCGGATGAGCACTCCCGAGTCCGGGCAGGTCGCGGGGCCGGCCGGGGTGGCCGTGGGTGTGCCCGACGGCGCGGGGGCCGGTGCGGGCGCCGCCGCGTCGGGCGTGCAGGCGGCGAGGGGGAGGGCCGCGACGAGCGGCAGGCCGGCGAGGAGAAGTCGGAGGCGTACGGGTCGCGGTGTCACCGCCGCATCCTCCCACCGCACCGGAACCGTCCCCGCTCCCGTCCGCCGTCCCCGCTCCCCCGGCCGTCCTGCTCCCGTCCGCGGTACCCGCTCCAGTGCAGAACTCGCGTGAGACCTAACCAAGATCCACGCAACTTCAGGGATGTTGTCGCCTCGGGGGGTCGCGAAGCCACTGTTTCCATGATGTTGCGTGCATTTCGGGGGCGCAGCGCCGCGCGGGGCCGAGGTCAGCACTCGGCTCGAGCCTCCCGGGACCTCCGGCCCGGCTCCTGCCCCGGCGGGCGCCGTGCCGGTGCTCGTCCCAGACCTGGGGCAGCTCGACAGCCTGCGGGCTCCTGGCCCTGCGGGCTCGGTGCCGGTCCTTGCCCCAGATCTGGGGCGGCTCGACAGCCTGCGGGCTCCTGGCCCTGCGGGCTCGGTGCCGGTCCTTGCCCCAGATCTGGGGCAGCTCGACAGCGTGCGAACACCCCTGCACCTTCCGCCCGCTCCGGGCACCTCCCCGGGCCATGGCAGGTCCGACACGCGCCGGAGGTCCGGGTGCGGGAACGGGCCGGGAGCGTGGGCGCCGGGCTCGCTTCGCGCTGGGCCTGCCGGCGGGGGTCCGTCACCTGACGGCCCTGTGAGCTCCGCTGCGCGGGATCGAGAGGTTCAGGCGCGCTCGGCCGGGGCGGCGCCGCGGGTGAGCACGGCGTCGAGCAGGCCGGGGTAGAGGCGGTCCAGCTCGTCCCGGCGCAGCCGGACGTAGCGGCTGGTGCCCGCGACGCGGGTGCGGGTCAGGCCCGCCTCGCGCAGCACCTTCAGGTGGTGGCTGCGCGTGGCCTTGGAGACGCCGATCTCGAGGGTGCCGCAGGCCTGCTCGCCGCCCTCGGCCAGCGCCCGCACGATCTGCATCCGCACGTCGTCGGCCAGGGCGCCCAGCACCGTGGTGACGGGCACCTCGCGCAGCTCGGGTTCGTGCAGCTCCATGTGACCAGTGTAACCCTTGTTCGACAATCGTCGAACATCCTCCTAGGGTCGGGACTGTTGTTCGATGGTTACCGAACATTGGAGATCGTCGCATGCGTTCCCGTGCCGCCGCTTTCCCGCTGCTCGCGGTGCTGAGCTGGGGAGTCATGTTCCCGGTCCTGGCCAGCGCGCTGACCCGGGTCGACCCGCTCAACCTGACCACCGCCCGGTACCTGCTGGCCGTCGTGATCCTGGTCGCCCTGCTGCTGCTCCGCGAGGGGGCCGCCGGCCTGCGCCTGGCCGGCCGGGGCGTCGAGGTCGCGGTGCTCGGTGTGGTCGGCTTCGCCGGATTCAACCTGCTCACCAACCTGGCCCTCGCACACGCCACGCCGCAGCAGACAGCCCTGTTCGTGGCCACCACCCCGCTGGTCACCCAGCTGGTCCGGTGGGCGCGCGACGGCGTACGCCCGCGGCCGGCCCTGCTGTCCCTCTCCCTGGTGGCGCTCCTCGGCGTCGGCCTGGTGATCACCCGTGGCAGCCTCGCGGGGCTCGGCAAGTTCGGCGTCGGCGGGCTCATGATGGTCGGCGCGGTGCTCGGCTGGGCGATCTACACGCACGGGGCATCCCGGTTCACCGGATGGTCGCCCCTGCGCTTCAGCACCCTGACCGCGCTCGCCGGAACGGTGGTCATGCTGGCCGTCAGCATCGGCACCGACCTCGCCGGGGTGCAGCACCTGCCGGCCGCCGCCGACCTCGTGGCCGTCGCGCCGCAGCTGGCGTACGCCGTGGTCGTCGGCGCGGTGATCGCGGTGCTGGCGTGGAACACCGGCGTGAAGCGGCTCGGCTCGGCGAACGCCGCGCTGTTCATGAACCTCGTCCCGGTGACCACGTTCGCGGTGCAGATCGCCCGCGGCTACCGGCCGGGCGCGTACGAGCTGGCCGGCGCCGCGCTGACCATCGCCGCCCTCGTGGCCGCGAACCTGGTGAGCCGCGGGCGGGCGTTCGTGCGCGGGTCGGAGCCGCAGCCGCTCGCCGTCGCCGACCCGATCGCGGTCGTGGACCCGGTGGCGGTGGTGTCCCGCTGACGGCTCACACCGTGGGAACCCGGGAGAGACGGTCCCCGCCGGGCGCTTAGACTCGACGGCACAACTGAAGACCTCATCCAGAGGGGCTGAGGGATACGGCCCGATGACGCCCCGGCAACCACTCCGCGCGCTCACCGTCGAGCGACGGCGGGGCAGGTGCCAATTCCGTCCCCGCCGCGCCGTGCGATGCGGGGAAAGATGAGAGGACTCCTCGACATGACGTCGACGATCGCCCCGTCCGGCATCGACACCACGGCCAGCCCCGCCCGCGCCCTCGTCTGTCGCGCCTGTCAGGCCCGCTACCCGCTCGCCGCCCAGCACGCCTGCTACGAGTGCTTCGGGCCGCTGGAGGTCGACTACGACACCGCCGCGCTGGCCCGGGTGACCCGCGAGCAGATCGAGGCCGGGCCGCGCAACCTCTGGCGGTACGCCGCTCTCCTCCCCGCCGGCCAGGACCCGGCCACCCGCGTCACCCTGGACCCGGGTCTCACCCCGCTCGTCGCCGCCCCGCACCTCGCCGCCGAGCTGGGCATCACCGCCCCGCTCTGGGTGAAGGACGACAGCGCCAACCCGACCCACTCGTTCAAGGACCGGGTCGTCTCGGTGGCGCTCACCGCCGCCCGGGCACTCGGTTTCACCCGGTACGCCTGCGCCTCGACCGGCAACCTCGCCAACTCCGTCGCCGCGCACGCCGCCCGGGCGGGGGTGCCGTCGGTGGTCTTCATCCCCAGCGACCTCGAGCAGGGCAAGGTGGTTACCACGGCTGTCTACGGCGGTGACCTGGTCGCCATCGACGGCTCGTACGACGACGTGAACCGGCTCTGCGGCGAACTGGTGGAGACCGACGAGTTCGAGGATACGGCGTTCGTCAACGTGAACGTCCGCCCGTACTACGCCGAGGGCTCGAAGACGCTCGGCTACGAGGTCGCCGAGCAGCTCGGCTGGCGGATCCCCGCCCAGGTGGTGATCCCGATGGCGTCGGGTGAGCTGCTCACCAAGATTGACAAGGCGTTCAGCGAGCTGGTCGAGATCGGTCTGGTCGAGGCGCCGGCCGGCGGCTGGAAGGTCTTCGGCGCGCAGTCGGCCGGCTGCAACCCGATCGCCACCGCGCTGCACGACGGCACCGACGAGATCGTCCCGGTGAAGCCGACCGGCATCGCGAAGTCACTGAACATCGGCGACCCGGCGGCGGGCCTCTACGCGCTGGAGGCTGTCCGGCGCACCGGCGGCTGGATGGAGTACGTCGACGACGACGAGATCCGCGCCGGCATCCGCCTGCTGGCCAGGACCACCGGCGTCTTCGCGGAGACCGCCGGCGGCGTGACCGTGGCGGTGCTGCGGAAGCTGGTCGAGTCCGGAAAGCTCGACCCGACCGCCGAGACGGTCGTCTTCAACACGGGCGAGGGGCTGAAGACCATCGACGCCGTCGCGGGACAGGTCGGCCCCACCCACCGCATCCGCCCGTCGCTGCGTGCCGCCCGGGACGCCGGCCTCCTCGGCTGACCCCGCCCCGGCCCGTCGAGCCCGAGGGCCCCGAGGGGAGGCGCGGATCGCCCGGACGGGGGATCAGGCCGATCCGCCGGGTAACCGGCGTTTCGCTCTGGGTGCGAGAAACCCGCCCCTAAGGACTTGACGGCAGGAATGGGACGGCGGAAGATGCTCCGTGCGGGAGGGCGTATCGCCGAAGACTTTGTTCTTGCGACCCAGCGCCGGAGGCGTTGTGCGATCGACCCTCCCGACCAACGTCCGGACGGGCCAGCGAAGAAATTCGCTGGCCCGTCCGCCTTTCGGCGGGCACTCTCGGCGGCATGACCGTCACGATCGCGCCGTTCGACGCCGCTGACCCGGCCGCGATCGAGGCGGCCTACCGCATCGGGGCCGCGGCCATCGAGGCCGACGTGCCCGACTACCCGCCGTTCTGCCGCCGTCGCTTCGAGGCGATGCTGCACCACCCGATGCCCGGCACGGTCACGCTCTGGGCGCTGGCCCGGCGCGACGGCGTGCCCGCCGGCTATGTGGCGCTCGACCTGCCGCAGCTCGACAACACCGACAACGCCACCGTCGACCTCGTCGTCCACCCCGCGCACCGGCGCCGGGGCGTCGGCCGGGCGCTGCACGAGCACTGCCTGCGGCTGCTGCGCGAGCAAAACCGCAAGCGGGTCGTGGGGATGGCGGTGTCGGCGCTGCCGGGAGGTGCGGCGCGGCCGGTGAGCGGCGGCGCGTTCGCCGCCGCGGCGGGGGCGCAGCCCGCGCTCGCCGAGGTCCGTCGCCGGCTCGACCCCACGCGGGTCGACCAGGGGGCGTTGGACGCGCTGCTCGCGGGCGCCCGCGCTCACGCGGACGGCTACCGCACGGTCCGCTGGCACGGGTTCGTCCCCGAGGAGTACGTCGCGGACATCGCCTACCTGGACGGCCGGCTGGTGACCGACGCGCCAATGGGCGACCTGGAGTGGGAGGCGGAGAAGGTCGACGCCGACCGCATCCGGGGCACCGAGCGGGCGCTGGCCGCGCGGGGCCGGCGGCAGTACCACGCGGCGGTCCGGCACGAGGCGTCCGGACGGTTGGTCGCGTGGACGCTGCTCGACGTGGGCCCCTCGGCCGACTGGCACGCGTTCCAGCAGATCACCATCGTCGACCCGGAGCACCGTGGCCACCGGCTGGGCCTGCTCATCAAGATCGAGAATCTGCGGCACCTGCTCGCCCACGAACCGGCGGTCCGCGCGATCGACACCTTCAACGCCGCCTCGAACGGGCACATGATCGCGATCAACGAGCGGCTCGGCTTCCGACCGGTGGACGGCTGGACGGACTGGCAGCTCACGATCTGAGTTGTGACACGGCCCTACTGATTTTGGTACCTGCTGTTGCATGATTGCGGGCATGACGGAGACCCCGCACCCCCTCTACGACCGGCACGTCGACACCCTCACCCGTGCGCTGACCGCCATCTCGGAGCGCGGGTACTGGTCCGCCTACCCGGAGTCACCCAGCCCGCGGGTGTACGGCGAGACGGCCGCCCCGGACGGCAAGGCCGCCTTCGAGGCGTACCTGAACGGTGACTTCCCGCTGGACCAGCCGGGCGCCGCCGACCGGGTCGCCACCGAGACGAGCCCGTTCGGCGTCGAGCTGGGTGTGCGCTACCCGCACGCCGGGGCCGACGAGCTGGTCGCCGCCGCCGGCGCGGCGCTGCCCGCCTGGCGCGACGCCGGCCCGCAGGCCCGGGTCGGGGTCGCTCTGGAGATCCTCGACCGGCTGCACAAGCACATCTTCGAGCTGGCCAACGCGGTGCAGTTCACCAGCGGCCAGGCGTTCGTGATGGCCTTCCAGGCCGGTGGCGCCCACGCGCTCGACCGCGCGTTGGAGTCGGTCGCCTACGCGTACGCCGAGATGACCCGCCACCCCGGCACGGCCGGCTGGGAGAAGGCCGCCGGCAAGGGCGACCCGCTGCGGATGTCCAAGACCTTCCACGTGGTGCCGCGCGGCGTGGCCCTCGTGATCGGCTGCAACACGTTCCCGACCTGGAACTCCTACCCCGGTCTCTTCGCCTCGCTGGTCACCGGCAACCCGGTGATCGTCAAGCCGCACCCGCGCGCGGTGCTGCCCCTGGCCATCACCGTCAGGTACGCCCGGGAGGTGCTGGCCGAGGCCGGCTTCGACCCGAACCTGGTGCTGCTCGCCGCCGAGGCCCCCGGCGAGAAGCTCGCCTCCACGCTGGCCCTGCACCCCGCCGTCAAGATCGTCGACTTCACCGGCTCGACGGAGTACGGCGACTGGCTGGAGGCGAACGCCCGGCAGGCGGTTGTCTACACCGAGAAGGCCGGCCTGAACACCGTGGTCGTCGACTCGACCGACGACTTCGCCGGCCTCTGCCGCAACCTGGGCTTCACGCTCACCCTCTACAGCGGCCAGATGTGCACCACCTCGCAGAACATCCTGATCCCGCGCGACGGCATCGAGACCGACCAGGGGCACAAGAGCTTCGACGAGGTGGCCGGCGGGATCGCCGCCGCCATCGGCAAGCTCACCGCCGACCCGGCACGCGGCGTCGAGTTCACCGGGGCGATCGTCAACGACGGTGTACTGGAGCGGCTCGACGAGGTCACCAAGGTCGGTGAGCCGGTGCTGGAGTCGCGCACGGTCGCGCACCCGTCCTTCCCCGCCGCTGTGGTCCGTACGCCGACCGTCGTCAAGGTCGCGGCGGACGACACCGCGACCTACGGGCGGGAGTGGTTCGGGCCGATCTCGTTCGTCATCCCTACCGACTCCACCGCGCACAGCCTGGAGATCATGCGCGAGACGGTGGGGGAGAAGGGCGCGTTGACCGCCAGCGTGTACTCGACCGACGAGGCGGTGCTCGACGCGGCCGAGGCCGCGGCCATCGAGGTCGGGGTGCACCTGTCGTGCAACCTGACCGGCGGGGTGTTCGTTAACCAGTCGGCGGCCTTCTCCGACTTCCACGGCAGCGGCGCCAACGCGGCCGCCAACGCGGCGCTCACCGACGGCGCGTACGTCGCCAACCGGTTCCGCATCGTGCAGTCCCGCCGGCACGTCTGACGGCGCGGTCGAGGGCTCCCCGGGCACCGTCGCGGTGGCCGGGGGCCCTCCTCTGCCGCGGGCCCGCCGTCGGCCCGTCGGCGACCGACCGCGCCGGAACCGGCGCTCAGGCGGCCCGACGCATCTGGAGCTCGGTCAGCGTGGGGACGGTCGGGTGCGGCACCCGGACCCCGGTGTCGACGAAGCCCAGTCGCCGGTACGCCCGGTAGGCCCGGTCGTTGCCGACCACGACCTCCATCATCAGCTCCGGCCGCCCGCACGCCCGGGACCACTCGGCGACGGCGTCGACCAGCTCGGCGAGCAGGCCACTGCCCCGCCAGACCGGGGTCACGTAGACGGCGTAGATCACGGTCAGTCCCGGTTCGGTGGGCACCACGATGCCGCCGGCGTGGCCCACCAGCCGCCCGCCCGGGTCGGCCACGAACTGGGCGGTCTGCGAGCCGGCGGAGGTCTGTGCGATTCGCGCGGCGTACTCGGCGTGGGGGCGCGCCGCCGCGTCCGCGATGGTCTCCAGGAAGGCCAGCGGCGCGTCGGCGAGCATCTCCAGCCGCAGCGCCCGCATCCGTGCCGCGTCCTCCGGACGGACCCGGTGGATCTCCGGCCACCGGCCGCCGGGCCCGACCCGCACGCTCGTCATGCCCGCATGCCTACCACAGCGACGGTGGGCGATGACCTCCACCGTTCATCGGCCTGATTTGCCCCTTTTTGTGATCGTGCGCCGCCGTCACGCCTCGTGTAGCGTGCGATTTCGGTCACCCTTTCGGCGGGCGTCGCAGATCGCGGAAAAGGTGGTTTCCGAGCGCCCGGCCCTGCCCGGGCGCTCGGGGTAGGTAATGCCGCGCAGAGTGAGGAAGTGCACCGTGGCACAGGGCACCGTGAAGTGGTTCAACGCCGAGAAGGGCTACGGCTTCATCGCCGTCGACGGCGGTCAGGACGTCTTCGTCCACTTCTCCGCGATCGAGATGGACGGCTACAAGGCGCTGGACGACGGCCAGCGGGTCGAGTTCGAGATCGCCCAGGGCCAGAAGGGCCCCCAGGCGGAGCGGGTGCGCGTCATCGCCTGAGCGGTCCCGCCCTCGCAGGTTCCGGGCGCCGCCCGGGCCGGGGGTGAGTCTCGGTGGTCGCCGTCGGTGATCAAGAGATTCGCGTCAGAGGAACGACCCCGAACGACGCACGCCTCTTGATCACCCCCCGCGGGAGCGGCGCGCCGGCCGGGGCTGCGCGCGGACGGCTCAACCGGGAGGATCATGAGCCGTTCCAGCGTCGCTAGGAGGGTTCATGTCCGACGTGCCACCCCCGGCCGCCCCGCCGCCGGGCCAACCCGGCCAACCCCACCCGTCCGGGTCGGGCAACGCCGGCTCGCAGCCCCCTGCCGGGGATCCGGCCGCCTCGTCCGGCTGGGCCGCGCCCGGCGGGCAACCCGGGTGGGACCCGGCCGCGCAGGCCAGCTGGGGGCCGTCCGGCACCCCGCCTCCCGCCAGCTGGGGGCCGCCCCCGTCCCAGGCCCCGGGGTACCCGCCCGGTGGCGCCTATCCGCCCGGTGGTCCCTATCCGGGGCAGCCGTGGCATCCGGGGTACGCGGCCGCCTGGTACCCGCCCGGCATCGACCCGAACGACCCGCTGGTCACCCCGCCCGGCGCCGGCCTCGCCGGGTGGTACGAGCGGTGCGTCGGTGTGGTCCGGCGCGGCTGGCGGATCCTGCTGCCCCTTCTCCTGATCACCCAGGTGCTGCCGGCCGTGGTGCTGTCCGTGATCAGTCTCGGGGTGGACCCGACCGCCCGGTGGGAGGCCTCCGCCGCCCAGGATCCCGCCGCCCTGCCGGAGACCTTCGTCAGCGACTTCGTCACGCTCTTCTCGGTGACCCTCGTCGGTAGCGTGCTGATCGGGCTGGTGCAGTGCCTGGGTTGGGCGGCCGGCACGTGGGTGATCGCCCGCCAGGCCGTCGGTGAACCGGTCACCCTGGGCGCATCCCTGCGATACGGGCTTCGCCGGGCCCTCGGGCTCTGGGGCTGGACCCTCCTCGTCGGCCTGATCGTCGGCCTGGGCGTCTGCTTCTGCGTCCTCCCCGGCATCTACCTCGCGTTGGCGCTGAGCCTGGCCGGGCCGGTCTACCTGTTCGAGCGGCAGAACCCGATCGGGCGGGCGTTCGGGATGTTCCACAAGCGGCTCGGCATGGTGCTCGGACGGGTGGCGCTCGTGGTCGGCGTGCTCGTCCTCGGCAGCCTGGTCGTCGGGCTCCTGGAGGGCGCCGCCACGGCCCCGCTGGGCACCGATCCGCTGGGCGCTCCGGGTACGGCGGCCGGTGTGGTGGCGGTGCTCACGGTCACCGGGCTGCTGTCACTCCCCGTCCAGTTCGTGCCACTCGTGGGGCTGCTGGTGACGTACGCCGAGCAGCGCGCGCACGAAGGGCCGGTGAACAGCGCCGGGCTCGTCGCCGAACTCCGCTGAGAGGCCCATCGTGCTTGCACTCGGCAGGTGAGAGTGCTAAACAAGTCATTGGCACTCGCACCCCGTGAGTGCCAATGGTCGGGGCGGTGGGGCCGCGGCCGCACCGGCGGGACAAGCCGCCGGTGGGGCACGTGGCCGGTCGTCGCGGGCTATCCGGCCCGGCCGAGGAGACGTCGTCGTCGCCATGAGGGCGACGTCCCAAGGTGCGTACACCAGGCGGCCCATCCGGGACACACACTCGGGTGGCCCGTGAGTGTCCAGGAGGACAACGCCGTATGGCCAAGATGATCGCGTTCGACGAAGAGGCGCGCCGCGGCCTCGAGCGGGGCATGAACCAACTCGCCGACGCCGTGAAGGTGACGCTCGGCCCCAAGGGCCGCAACGTCGTGCTCGAGAAGAAGTGGGGTGCCCCCACCATCACCAACGATGGTGTGAGCATCGCCAAGGAGATCGAGCTCGAGGACCCGTACGAGAAGATCGGCGCCGAGCTGGTCAAGGAGGTCGCGAAGAAGACCGACGACGTTGCCGGTGACGGCACGACGACGGCGACCGTCCTGGCTCAGGCCCTGGTCCGTGAGGGCCTGCGCAACGTGGCCGCCGGTGCCAACCCGATGGCCCTGAAGCGGGGCATCGAGGCCGCCGTGGCCAGCGTCTCGGAGGAGCTGCTGAAGCTCGCCAAGGACGTGGAGACCAAGGAGCAGATCGCCTCCACCGCCTCCATCTCGGCCGCTGACACCAGCGTCGGCGAGATCATCGCCGAGGCGATGGACAAGGTCGGCAAGGAAGGCGTCATCACCGTCGAGGAGAGCAACACCTTCGGCCTGGAGCTTGAGCTCACCGAGGGCATGCGCTTCGACAAGGGCTTCATCTCCGCGTACTTCATGACCGACCCGGAGCGTATGGAGGCCGTCTTCGACGACCCCTACATCCTGATCGCCAACAGCAAGATCTCGTCGGTCAAGGACCTGCTCCCGATCCTCGAGAAGGTCATGCAGTCGGGCAAGCCGCTGCTGATCATCGCCGAGGACCTGGAGGGCGAGGCCCTGGCCACCCTCGTGGTCAACAAGGTCCGCGGCACCTTCAAGTCGGTCGCCGTCAAGGCGCCGGGCTTCGGTGACCGCCGCAAGGCCATGCTGACCGACATCGCCATCCTCACCGGTGGCCAGGTCATCAGCGAGGAGGTCGGCCTCAAGCTCGACGCCGTCGGCCTCGACATGCTGGGCCGCGCCCGCAAGGTCGTGGTGACCAAGGACGAGACCACCATCGTCGACGGTGCCGGCGACGCCGAGCAGATCCAGGGCCGGGTCAACCAGATCCGTGCCGAGATCGACAAGAGCGACTCCGACTACGACCGGGAGAAGCTGCAGGAGCGCCTGGCCAAGCTGGCCGGCGGTGTTGCGGTGATCAAGGTCGGCGCGGCCACCGAGGTCGAGCTGAAGGAGCGCAAGCACCGCATCGAGGACGCCGTCCGCAACGCCAAGGCCGCCGTCGAGGAGGGCGTCGTCCCGGGTGGTGGCGTCGCGCTGGTGCAGGCCGGCAAGACCGCCTTCGACAAGCTGGACCTGACCGGCGACGAGGCGACCGGCGCGCAGATCGTCAAGATCGCGCTGGACGCCCCGCTGCGGCAGATCGCCGTCAACGCCGGCCTCGAGGGTGGCGTGGTAGTCGAGCACGTCCGCAACCTCGAGCCGGGCCACGGCCTCAACGCCGCGACCGGCGAGTACGTGGACCTGCTGGCCGCGGGCATCATCGACCCGGCCAAGGTGACGCGTTCGGCGCTGCAGAACGCGTCGTCGATCGCCGCGCTGTTCCTCACCACCGAGGCCGTCGTGGCGGACAAGCCGGAGAAGACCCCGGCCGCCCCGGCTGGCCCGGGTGGCGGGGACATGGACTTCTGAGTCCTGACGTTCCGATCGGAAACGGGGCGGGCCGCTGACGCGGTCCGCCCCGTTTCCGTCGTCAGGTCGGCAGCGGGCGCTGGTTGCGTCGCTTGTGCACCCGGTCGTACGGGGCGTGCAGCTGGATCGGCGCGTCCACCATCTCCAGCGGTTCCTCAACGGGCGGCTCGCCGGCCGTCATCTCCGCGAGCTGCTCGGCGTCACCGAAGTCCAGCCGGTCGATCGGGAGCTGACCGGGGAGATCGCCGACCGGCGTCCAGGGGACGGGCGGGACCTCGCTGGTCTCTTCGTCGTCCGTGGTCATGGCTGCCTCCTCTACCGAAACGGTAGGGGGCGTCGATGCCCGATGGGGGCGAATGGCGTTATCAGGGTCTATGTACTATTCGCCCGTTTACTGCGGGCTTACCGTACGCCGGTAGAGGAAGAAGACCCGTTCGATCCGCGCTCCCGCGCTGCGGGAGTAGAACGGGACGGGCCCGACCCAGCCGATCTGCGCCGAGTCGTGCCCCGCCGCCCGCTGGTCCCGCAGGCAGCGACGCAGCAGCACACCACCGATCCCCGAGCCCTCGGCCGCCGGGGCGGTGCCCATCGGCCCGAACCAGCTCGGTCGGGAAGAGCCGTACGCGGCGAAGCCCAGCACCTCGCCGCCGCGCTCGGCGAGGTGGCAGCCCGCGTCGGGGCGGCCGAGGGAGCCGGCCAGCTCGGCGTCCCAACTGCCGCCGAAGGTGCCGCGGGCGAACGCGGCCAGCGCCGACAGGTCGCCCGGCTCCGCCCGGCGCACCGTCACGCCCTGCTCCGCCAGCCGGTGTTCGCCGGCCTCCGTCGAGCGCAGGGCCGGCGAGTCGTCGTACGACAGGTCCGCCGTCATGTTCCACGCGGTGCGGTCCTGCTGGAAGCCCAGCGCGAGCGCGGCGCAGACCGCGGGGGTGTACCGCACGTCGATGCCGGGCCAGCCGTAGTGCGGCGGGTTGCCGGCGAGCAGCACCTCGGCGGCGCCCAGGCCGGCGAGCCGCCGCTGCACCGCGCTCAGGAGCGCCCGGCCGGCCCCCCGGCGGCGGTGCTCCGGCGCCACGGCGACCAGGTCGACGTGCCCGAGCCGTTCGTCCGCCGTCGACATCGAGCCGATCAGGGCACCGACCAGGTTCGCCCCTCGGTACGCGCCGAGGGCGACCACCGGGCGGTCCGCGGTCGCCCGGGTCCAGAGCGTGGCCACGAGAGCGTCCGACTCGGCCGCGTCCTCCGGCAGGTCCAGCGACCGTTCGCAGAGCCGTACGACGTCCGGCGCCAGCGCGGGGGTCAGGTCGACGACGGTGATCTCTGCGTCCATGGTGGCCGACCCTAGATCATCGGGTACGGGTCGGCGCAAGAGCGCGGGTCAGCGGGCGGCGCGCACGGCCGCGTACGCGTCGACCAGACCCGCCCCGGTGATGTTGGCGTCGCCGCCGCAGGAGTCCGCCGCGTCGCGGGAGCGGAACGTCGGCTCGGCCGGGGTGGCGGTCTCCCGCAGCAGTTGCCGGGTGCGGACCACGTCGCCGACGAGCCCCGGGTTCGCCGACCACATGAGCGCGACCACGCCGGCGACCTGCGGGGTCGCCATCGACGTGCCGTCCAGGGTCGCGTAGCCGCCGCCGGGCATCGCGGAGCGTACGCCCACCCCGGGTGCCACCACGTCGGGCTTGACGGCGCCCGGGACCGGCCCGCGCGAGGAGACCGGCCCGCGCGAGGAGAACTGCGCGACCCGGTCCTGCCGGTCGACCGCGCCCACCGTCAGCACGTCCGGGTACTGGGCGGGCGGATCGTCGATCGACGCGCACCACGGGCCGGTGTTGCCGGCCGCGGCCACCACGAAGATGCCGGCCGCGTCGAGCGCGGTGGTGGCCGGCCGCAGCACACCCGGGTCGCAGCCCTCGATCCCGGGGCAGCCCCAGGAGTTCGTGAGGATGTCCGGTGCCCGCTCGGGCCGCCCGTCGGTGAACGGGTCGCCGCCGGCCGGGAACGGGGCCAGCATGAACTGCAGGCAGTCCAGGTAGTGCGCGGGGCTGCCCAGGTTGCGGTCCAGGTTCACGCACCCCACCCACTGGGCGCCGGGCGCCACCCCGATCCCTCCGCGCCCGACCGCGCTGCCGAGGGTGTGCGTGCCGTGGCCACCCGTGTCGGTCGGGGAGCGGGTGCCGTCCCAGGGGTCGTACCAGGAGTCGTCCCCGCCCCGGAACCCGTCGGCGAGCGCCGGGTGCCGCCCGTCCACCCCCGAGTCGGAGCTGCCGATCACCACGCCGGTGCCGGTCACCCCGAGCCGCGACCAGACCCGATCGGCACCGATGCGCCGGATGTTCCATTCCGGACCGGTCGGGGCCGGATCGGTGCCCCGGGTGATCCCGGCGGGTGCCGGAAGCGGTCGCAGTCGCTGGCTCACCAGCACCCGGTCGACCTCCGGTCGGCCGGCGAGCCACTGGCGCACGGCCGGACCGCCGTCCACCTCGATCGCGTTCACCAGGTAGTACGGGGTGGGGTGCAGGCCCAGCCGGTTCAGGTCCCGCCGCAGGGCCGCCTGGGTGCGGTCGGCCGTGGCGACCAGCCGGCCGTACACCTCACGGGTCCGGGCGTCCCGCCCGGCGCGCCCCGGCGGGGCGGCCGGGAGGTTCGTGAGATCGGCCTGCTCACGCAGCACCACGAACAGCCGTTCGCCGTGCAGCCCGGGCTGTCCCGGGCCGAGGTCGACCCCGACGAGCGCGACCAGCAGCACCGCGGCGGTGACGGTCGCCGTCCGCCGGCTCGGTGCGGGGCCGCGCGGGCGGGCGAGCAGCACCGCGTACGCGGCGGCGAACAGCAGCGCGACGGCGAGCCCGGCGGCCGCGGCGACCGCCACCCAGAACGGCACGTCCCGGGTGCCCGCCAGCAGCAGGGTGATCTCCTCCGGGTCGGCGAAGGCCAGCGGGCCGAACGCGGCGAGCCCGACCAGCCACCGCGTGGGAGCGGCCGAGGGCGCCGCCTCCGCGGCCTGCCGGCGCCGGGCGCAGGCGTGCAGGGCGGCGAGCGCGAACCCGGTCGGGGGAAGGGTGAACAGGGCCGGCAGCTGGGCTCCCGACTGGCCGGTGCCGGCGGCGAGCAGCAGCAGCGCCACACCGGCCACCAGACCGCCGACGAGCACCAACCGGACCGGTCGGGGTGGGTCACCGACGGTGAAGGGCGACCAGAAGCGGGCGTCGAGCAGCGCCCCGGCCACCGCGCCGAGCGCGGCGGCGGCCAGCGCGGCGAGCACCGTCTCCAGGAGCCCGCCGAGCGCGCCCAGCCAGGCCCAGGGCAGCAGCAGCGCCAGCCCGGCGGCGATCGCGAGAAGGGTGTCCGGGCCGAACCGCCCCCGGGCCCGCCCGTCGGTGGCGTGCCTCCGGGCGATCCGGCGCAGGACCAGCGCGGCCGCGGCCGCCGCCGGGGCGAGTGCCGCGAGGTACGCCTCGTGGTGCACCGGCGGGACGGCCCGCGGCAGCCCGAGCGCGCCGAGCGTCAGCGCCGCGGCCAGCCAGACGCGGCCGACCGTCCGGATCGCGGCCGAGCGGGGGACCAGGGCGAGCAGCAGGGCCGGCGTGCCGGCCAGCACCACGGTGAGCAGGGTCGCGGCCGGCCAGAGCCAGACCACCCGGTCCCGCCCGAATCCGAGCAGCACCTGGTCGACGAGCCAGCCGCCGACCTGCGTCGGCACGGTCACCGCGACGATCCAGCAGCCGGCCAGCACGGCCGCGATCACGGGCCAGGGCCCGGGCGGGGGAGCGTTCGACGCGCGGGGGTCGGCCCACGGCGGGGGTGCGGCCTGCATTGAGAAACAGTACGACGACCCGCCGCGCGCCGGTCACCGCCGGCCGGCCACGGCGGTGCGCGGGACCCGGGCGAGCAGCAGGCCGCGCGCGCCGACTGGTCACTGGTGCGTATCGCGGTGCAGAGCAAAGGAGGGGGGAGGGGCCTCCCTCCGCTCCGGCGGACGCTCACGCGTCGTCACTGCCGGTCGTTCGAACGCCTCGCGCGGGCTGTGGGGAGTCCCACGCGTCCGCCGGACGTGCGGGAACTTGCCGGTGTGCCGCCGGATGGTCACGACGGTTACGGTGGACTGGTGCGCGACCCCAACGTGTCCCGATCCGTCGCCGGCCGGCTGTCGCCCGATCGCCGCGCCAGCGACCTGCGCAAACTCCGCTCGGAGCGGTTCGACGTTCTGGTGATCGGGGGCGGGGTGACCGGGGCGGGAGCCGCCCTGGACGCGGCGTCGCGGGGGCTGAAGGTGGCCCTCGTCGAGGCGCGCGACTTCGCCGCCGGCACCTCGAGCCGCTCCAGCAAGCTGATCCACGGCGGGCTGCGCTACCTGGAGCAGCTGGAGTTCCACCTGGTCCACGAGGCGCTCACCGAGCGCGGGCTCCTCGCGACGCGCCTCGCGCCGCATCTCGTCCGGCCGGTCCCGTTCCTCGTGCCGCTGCCGGACGGCGGGGGCCTGCGCGACCTGCCCGGCCGACTCTTCCGCCGCTCGTACTACGGCACCGGCGTGGCCGCCTACGACGTCTTCGCGGGCATCTTCGGCAGCGGGCGGGGGATGCCCCTGCACCGGCACCTGACCCGCGAGGGCGCCCGACGGATCTTCCCGAGCCTGCGGGCCGACGCCCTGGCCGGCGCGATCCGCTACTACGACGGGCAGGTCGACGACGCCCGCCTGGTGGTGACGCTGGCCCGCACCGCGGCCAGCCTCGGAGCCACCGTGGTGAGCAGCGCCCAGGCCGTCGGGCTGATCCGGCAGGCGCGCGAGGTCACCGGCGCCCGCGTCCGCGACATGGAGGCCCCGGCCGGTTCGCCGGACGCCGAGTTCGACGTGCAGGCCCGCATGGTCATCGCCGCCACCGGCGTGTGGAGCGACGACATGTCACGGATGCTCAACGACGTCGGACTGCGCCCCGGGATGCGGGTCCGGGCGTCGAAGGGCGTGCACCTGGTGGTGCCCCGTTCGGCGATCACCGGTGAGGCCGGCCTGATCCTGCGCACCGCCACCAGCGTGCTGTTCGTCATCCCGTGGGGCGGCCACTGGATCATCGGCACCACCGACACCGACTGGCAGCTCGACCGATCGCACCCGGCCGCCTCCGCGAGCGACATCGAATATCTGCTGGAGCAGGTCAACAAGGTGCTGGACCGGCCGCTCACGACCGCGGACATCGAGGGCGTGTACGCCGGGCTGCGCCCCCTGCTGGCGGGCGAGGCGGACTCCACCTCGAAGCTCTCGCGCGAGCACGCGGTCGTCGAGCCGATGCTCGGCCTGCTGCTGGTGGCCGGCGGCAAGTACACGACCTACCGCGTGATGGCCTCCGACGTGGTGGACCGGGCCGCGCGGCGGCTCGGCGGGGTGCGCCAGTCGCGCACCGCCGACCTGCCGCTGCTCGGCGCGGACGGCTACCCGGCGATGTGGCGCGACCGGGCCGACGTGGCCCGGCGGCACGGCGTGCCGGTCGGCGTGGTCGAGCACCTGCTGGAGCGGTACGGCACGCTCACGCTGGACATCCTCGCGCTGGTCGACGCCGATCCGCTGCTCGGTTCGCCGCTGGCCGGGGCGCCGGAGTACCTGGCCGCCGAGGTCACCTACGCGGCCCGCGCCGAGGGGGCGCTGCACCTGGAGGACGTGCTCACCCGGCGTACCCGAATCTCGATCGAGACCAGCCACCGGGGCGTGGATTCGGCGGAGCACGCCGCGGAGCTGATGGGCGCGGTGCTCGGCTGGGACGCGGCGCGGCGGGCCCGCGAGGTGGAGCACTACCGGGCGCGGGTCGAGGCGGAGCGGCAGTCCCAGCTGATGCGCGACGACGTCGCGGCCGACGCGGCGCGTCTCGGCGCCCCTGATGTGCGGGGCTACGCCGCCGATCGCGGCGGCGACGGCGACCCCGCCCAGTTGCCCTCCAGCTGAGCGAACTGCCGGCCCCGCCCCGGCGGTCACGGGCCGAAGTGGACGCGGTCCGGGAGCCCGGCCTCCGGGCCGCCCTAAGCTACTGAGGTGTAGGGCTACCAGCGGCATCCCGCGGTGCGGTAGCTTCCGGCGAGTGCTACCCCGTACCCCCTCGCGTCTGCTCCTCCCCCTCCTCGGCGCGGCGCTGGCCGCAGCGCTGACCGGCTGCTCCCTCGTCCACGCGTCGAGCGACGAGACACCCGTCCCACGGGCCGCCACGGCCGGCGGGTCGCCGACGCCGGACGCGCCGACCACCATCGGCGAGGGCCAGGTCACCCTCCTGCAGAAGCTCGGGGCGACGGGACCGCTGCGCACACTGCGGGTGGAGCGGGACGGCACCTGGAAGTGCCTCGACTGCGCGGGCGACGGGGTCAACTCCAGCGGCGCGCTCGCCCCCGAACAGGTGAGTCGGTTGCAGCAGCTCCTCACCGACCCCGGGTTGGCCGCGGAGACGGACGAGGCGCGCCGCTACCGGTCCACCTGCATCGACGCGTTGACCTCGAGCCTGCTCACCTCCGTCGGCCCGATCACCTCGGAGGACTGCCCGGGCACGGAGCGCCCCAGGATCGCGGGGGAGATCCTGCTGCTGCTCACCCAGGCCACCCCGGCCGAGCTGATCGGCTGACCGCCGCTCAGAGCACCTTGCCCGGGTTCAGCAGGCCGGTCGGGTCCAGCGCAGCCTTGACCGCCTGGTGCACGCGTACGCCCACCGGGCCGATCTCCTGGGCCAGCCAGTCCCGCTTGAGCAGCCCCACCCCGTGCTCCCCGGTGCAGGTGCCGCCGAGTCCCAGGCCGAGCCGCATGATCTCGTCGAACGCGCGGCGGCCCCGCTCGAGGCTCGCCGGATCGGCCCGGTCGACCACGATGTTGGGGTGCATGTTGCCGTCCCCGGCGTGACCCACCACGCCGATCGGCACCTCGCACTCCGCCGCGATCCGGGACACCCCGTCGAGCAGCGCCGCGAGCGCGCCGCGGGGCACGGCCACGTCGTCGATGACCAGGCCACCGTTGCCGCCCGGGTACGCGTCCGCCGCGAACTTCTCCATGGCCGGGTGGGCCAGCCGGCGGGCCTGGAGCAGCGCTGCCGCCTCGACGGCGTCGGTGGCGGCGTAGACCTCGTCGGCCCCGGCGGCCTCGCAGACCTCGGCCAGGGCGGCCAGGTCGTCCGCGGCCCGGCTGCCGGTGTCGGCGGCGGCCAGCAACAGCGCCTGCGCGTCGGTGCGCAGGCCCATCGGCTGGTACGCCTCGATGGCCCGCAGGTGGGTCTGGTCGAGCAGCTCCAGCAGGCTCGGGCTGAGCCCCCGTGCGGCGATCTCGGCCACCGCCGTGCCGGCCGCCGCCGTGGAGGGGAAGACCGCCACCAGGGTGAGGGACTCCGCCGGGGCGGGCCGCAGGGCGACGGTCACCTCGGTGATCACGCCGAGGGTGCCCTCCGAGCCGACGAAGAGCCGGGTGAGGTCGTAGCCGGCAACGCCCTTCGCGGTACGCCGCCCGGTGCGCAGCACCTCGCCAGAGGCGAGCACCACCTCCAGGCCGAGCACGTACTCGGTGGTCACGCCGTACTTCACGCAGCACATGCCGCCGGCGTTGGTGGCGACGTTGCCGCCGATGGTGGAGGACTCCCAGGAGCCGGGGTCCGGCGGGTACCAGAGCCCCTGCTTCGCGACGGCCGCCGCGAGGGTGGCGTTCACGACGCCCGGCTGCACCACCGCGATCCGGCTCACCGGGTCGATCTCGCGGATCTCGTTCATCGCGACCGTGCTGAGCACCACGGCGCTGTCCACCGCGTTCGCGGCGCCGGCGAGCCCGGTGCGTGCCCCCTGCGGCACCACCGGTACCCCGTGCCGTGCCGCGGCGCGGACCACGGCGACGACCTCGTCGGTGCTGCGCGGACGGGTGACGACCAGGGGGCTGCCCGCCACGCAGAGGTCGGCTTCGTCGCGTTCGTGCATCCGGAGCAGGTCCGGATCGGTGAGCACGGCGCTCTCGCCGAGCGCGGCGCGCAGGTCGTCGATGAGGGGGGATCCGGCCATGCTGGAGAGGCTAGGTGCCCAGGGCCCGATCATCAACATGATCCACAGCGTCGGACTAGGTTGGTCAGCATGCTCTACCTGGACCGACCCGGCTGGCCGTCCCGGGGCCGCCTCTGGTCCCACCTCATCAGTGACGTCTCCTACGCCGAGCTGCACGCGTTCGCCGAGGCGCTCGGCGCTCCCCGGCGCGGCTTCGACCGCGACCACTACGACCTGCCGGCCGAGCGGTTCGCGATGGCGGTCTGGCTCGGGGCCCGCGTCGTGCCCAGCCGCGAGCTGGTCCGGCTGCTCCGCGAGGCCGGGCTGCGCCGGCCGAAGCACCTGGTGCGGGACCGGCGTGGCGTGACCCCTGGCCGGCTCCACCCCGTCACCTGAACGCCGGCCAACGCGCGGCCGGCGCCCCGCCTTCGCGTCACCGGGCGTCGGTCGGGTCGCGGCGACTCCGCCCGGCGTCCCGCCTTCGCGTCACCGGGCGTCGGTCAGGGCGGTCAGCTCCCGGTGCAGGTTCGCCCGCGCCGGCCGCTCCCAGGCGTCGGCCAGCGGCGGTGACCGGAACAGCGCGGGCAGGGCGAGCAGCCCGCCGAGCACCCGCGTCCGGCCGGCGCGGAAGTCCCGGTCCGGCACGTGGGCGTACTCCCGGCGGATCGCGGCCGCGTACCGGTCGTACGCCTCCGGGGTGGCCGCCAGCACGGCGAGGTCGGCGTCGCAGAGCAGGCCGCCGTCGGTGTCGCCGGCGGCCACCGCGTGCCCGGCGGTGAGCAGCACGAGCCGGCGGACCTCGGCCACCGCGTCCGGCGGCAGTCCGAGGCCGGTGAGCAGCCGACCGGCCAGCTCGGCGCTGTCCCGCTCGTTGGCGTCGCCCGCAGCCCGGGGGTCGTAGACCGCGTCGTGGCACCACGCGGCGAGCCGGACCAGGTCCGGGCGGACGGCCAGGTCGGCGTGCCGGTCGACCACGTCCAGCACGGCTCGGAGATGGTCGACCGTGTGGTAGTGCCGGTGCGGTTCCCGCCACCGGCGCAGGAGGTCCTCCCCGGCCGCGCCCAGCTCCGCGAGGTCCGTCGCGCCGGCGCCCCGGGCCGCCGCCCGCCACCGGTCCAGTAGATCGGCCACCCGACGAGTCTGCCGCATCAGGGGGAAGGAGCGGGAGGGAGGATTCACCCGACGTGTCCGGGGTAGTCGCGGGCATGACGGCGGCTCGGGGGCGTAGGCGGTGGCTGCGCTTGCACCCTCGTGAGCTGCGCAAGGAGCTCGCCGACGTCGACAGCGCCCGCATCGCCGACGCGATGGACCAGGTGCGCGATATCAGCAAGGCCACCCTGCACGACCGGTTGCACCGGGTGCGGATGGCCGCCGGTCTGGCCCTCCAGGCCGGGGTCGCGGCGGCGTTGGCGTACCTGGTGTCGCACCGGCTGCTCAACAATCCGCAGCCGGTCTTCGCGCCGATCTCGGCGGTGGGCACCCTGGCCGCCTCGGTCGGCCAGCGGTTCCGCCGGACGGTGGAGCTGATCGTCGGCGTCGCCATCGGGGTGGCGATCGGCGACGGCCTGATCTACGTGCTCGGCACCGGGGCCTGGCAGCTCGGCCTGGTGGTCACGGTGGCCATCCTGCTGACGATCTTCGCGGGCGCGAGTGTGGCCATCGTGATCCAGGCCGCGGCCACCGCCGTGCTGATCGTGACGCTGAGCCCGTCCGAGCAGAACCTGGAGGTGCCCCGGTTCGTCGACGCCTTCCTCGGCGGGGGCATCGCGCTGCTGGTGACCGCGATCCTGCTGCCGCTCAACCCCCTGCGGGTGCTCAACCGTGCCGCCCGGCCGGCCCTCGACCTGCTCGCCACGCAGCTCGACGTCACCGCGGAGGGGCTGCGCAACCGGGACCGCGCCAGCGTGCAGCGGGCCCTGGACCGACTACGGAACAACAAGGAGGAGCTGGCCACCTTCGTGGAGGCGATCGAGGGGGCGAAGGAGACCGCCACTCTCTCACCCGCCCGCTGGCACCGACGCAACGAGCTGACGCACTACGCGGAGGCGGCCGACCCGATCGACCGGGCGATGCGCAACAGCGGCACCCTCATCCGCCGCGCGGTCACCCTCATCGAGGACGAGGAACCCGTCCCCGATCCGATGCCGGACGCCGTCCACCACCTCGCCGAGGCGGTCCGCCTGCTCCGTCACGAGTTCTCCGTGGGCGACGAGCCGGAGCAGGCCCGGGAGCGGGCACTGCGCGCCGTCAGCGAGGCGGGACGGGCGTACACGGAGGGGGTCGGCTTCTCCGGCAGCGTGGTCGTCGCCCAGGTCCGCACCACCGCGAGCGACCTGCTGGTGGCCTCCGGCATCGACCAGGAGGAGGCGAACCGGCTGATCCGCAAGTCGTTCGGGGAGCAGGAGGCACCCCGGGGCGCCGGCCCCGAACCGGAGGACAGCAGGCCGAAGCCGCCCACCGCGCCCCCGGTCGGCTGACGAGGACGCCCCGCCGGTGGCGGAAGGCCAGCGCCGCCTCTTCTCAGGCGAGCGCCGCGAGGGCCGCGAGCAGCCGGTCGACGTGCTCGTCGGTGCTGCCCAGCCCGATACTCGCCCGCAGCGCGGTCGGCGGCAGGTCCCGGCGACCGGTGCGCGCGGCGGCCTCGGCCAGGAGCCGTTGCGCCAGTGGGTGCGCGCAGAACAGCCCGTCCCGGACCCCGATGGAGTGCTCCCGGGCCAGCTCGGCGGCCACCTCGGCGGAGTCCCGTCCCGCCACGGCGAACGAGACGATGCCCACCCGAGGGGCGTCCGGGCCGAACGTCCGCAGCTCCGCGACGTGCGGCAGGGCCGCGATGCCGTCGCGCAGCCGGGTCAGCAGCCGCTGCTCCCGCTCGTGCAGCGCGGCCCGGTCCGCCTCCTGCAGCGCGGCGCAGACCGCGGCGAGCGCCACCGCGCCGAGCAGGTTCGGCGTGCCGCCCTCGTGCCGTGCCGGCCCCACCGCCCAGGTGACGTCGTGCGTGCCCGCGCCGACCCGCGCGGTGGCCCCGCCCCCGGCCAGGTACGGCGGCGCGGCGTCCAGCCAGTCGGCGCGCCCGATCAGCACACCGGCCCCGAACGGGGCGTAGAGCTTGTGACCGGACACGGCGAGGTAGTCGACGTCGAGTGCGAGCAGGTCGACCGGGGCGTGCGGGGCCAGCTGCGCGGCGTCCAGCGCGATCCGGGCGCGGTGCCGGTGCGCCACCCGGGCCAGCTCGGCCACCGGCCAGCGCTCCCCGGTCACGTTGCTCGCCCCGGTGACGGCCACCAGCACCGGCAACCCGGGGTTCGCCGCCCGCCTCAGCTCGGCGAGGGCGGCGTCCAGGGCGCGGACCGCCTCGCCCGGCTCGGCGGGCACCGGCAGCCGGACCGAGCCGCGCGGCCAGGGCAGCAGGTTCGCGTGGTGCTCGCCCGCGTAGGTGACCACGGTGGTGCCGGCGGGCAGCGCCCGGGCCAGCAGGTTCAGCGCGTCCGTGGTGTTACGGGTGAAGATCACGTGGTCGTCGGGGCGAGCGCCGAAGAAGTCGCCCACCGTCTGCCGGGCCCGCTCGTAGGCCAGCGTGCAGCGGCGGGACAGCGCCCCGGCGCCGCGGTGCACGCTCGCGTACCACGGCAGCAGCGCGGCCACCGCGTCGGCCGCGGCCCGCGCGCACGGCGCGGTGGCCGCGTAGTCGAGGTTGATCTCACCCGGTACGCCGAGCACGTCGAGCGGCCCGGCGGCGGCCGGAGCGGACGGCAGGGTGGCGGGCGGGGTGACGAGGGTGACGGGCATGCCGGAACCTCCCGGGCCAGGGACCCCGGGGCGACGTCGGGACGGGGTCCGCGCTTGCCCGGCACGCGGATCGGGCCGGGCCCGGTCATCACCCGGGGCACCCCACCGCGAACTCGACGAGGGTTGCCGGCCAGCAAGCCGGGGCTTCGCGCTGGCACTCGTGACCTTGCGGCAGCATAGCGGCTGCCGATGCGCGGCAACCAGCCGCCCGCCGGTGGCTACGCTGACCGCATGGCCGACACCCCGCCCGGCACCGCGCCGCCGACCGTGCCGTCCGCTCCGCCCGCCCCGGGCGCGGCACCCCGGATGCCGTCGCGCCGGCGGCGCTGGCGGCGAGTGCTGGCGTTCGCCGGGGTCGTGCTCTTCATCGCCGCCTGCGCCGTCTTCATGGTCTTCACGATCGGCGAGAACATCGGCCTCCAGGCCCTCCTGATCGGCGTGGTGGCCGCCACTCTGCCGGTGCCGGTGCTGGTCGCCTGCTTCCTCTGGCTCGACCGGTACGAGCCCGAGCCGCTGAAGTACCTGCTCTTCTGCTTCACCTGGGGCGCCTTCGTCTCCACCGCCGCCTCGCTCACCGTGAACGACTTCGCCGCCGGCCTGTTCGCCGACGCGGGGCTGCCGGCGGCGCTCACCGGCGTGCTGGTCGCGCCGTTCATCGAGGAGCTCACCAAGGCGCTCGGGCCGATCCTGCTGCTGGTCTTCCGACGGCGGGAGTGGTCGGGCATCACCGACGGCCTCGTCTACTGCGGGCTCTCCGCGGTCGGGTTCGCCATGGTGGAGAACATCCTCTACCTCGGCGGCTACGGCTTCGCCTCCGGCGCCGAGCGCTTCGGGCCGGCGACCGGGGCGCAGCAGGTGATCGCGATCTTCATCGTGCGGATCCTGCTGTTCGGGTTCGCCCACCCGCTCTTCACCTCGATGACCGGTGTCGGGCTGGGCATCGCGGCCCGCACCGCCGACCGCCGGGTGCGTGTGCTCGCCCCCGTGGCGGGCCTGCTGCTGGCCATGATGCTGCACGGCACCTGGAACCTGCTGCCGACGCTCAGCCAGGCCACCGGCCAGCCGCTCATCATGCTGTACGGCTTCCTCGGGCTCATGGTGCCGATCTTCTTCGGCATGGTCGGGCTCGCCGTCTGGCTCCGCGCCTGGGAGGGGCGGCTCACCGAGCGGCGGCTGCCGGACTACGTCCGGGCCGGCTGGCTGAGCCCACCGGAGGTGGCCGCGTTGAGCAGCCTCGGGCGTCGGCACGCCGCCCGTGCCTGGGCCCGTCGCGTCGCCGGGGACGCCGGCGTCAAGGCGATGCGCGGCTACCAGTTCTCCGCGACCCGGCTGGCGCTGCTGCGCGACGGCGCGCTGCGCGGCCTGGACCGCAAGGCGGCGGACCGGGAGCGGACGGCCCGGGAGGAGCAGGAGCTGCTCCAGGCCATCAGCGCGTACCGGTCGTTCTTCGTGGGCCGGGACCCGCAGGCCCCGGCGGGCGTGTGGGACGGCAACCGTTACCACCTGCGCTTCCCGGACGGTTCCGAGCGCCCCGTCGACGCACCGGACGAGCCGGTGGTGCCGATCCCGGTGGTGCTCGCCGGGCCACCGCCAATCCACACCCCACCCGGTTGGTACGCCCCGCAACCGGGCTGGCCCACGCGCGGCTGACCGGCCCCGGTCGGCCGGTGCGGCAGGCGCGCCGCAGCCGGGTGGGCCGCGCGTGGCTGACCGGGCGGCGCCGGGGTGCGAACCGGCGCCGCCCGGTGGGTGTGCGAACGCCCGCGCTCGGGACCGCGAGTCACCCGGGTCGGGCGTCGTCCCGCGGCCGGCACGGCGCGGTTCTCCGGCACCGGTCGCGCCGGGTCCCGGCTCGGCGTGGCACGCGCGGCGACACGCTGGTGGCGTGCCGACCGTACGCGGTGCGGCTCCGGAGGGCGGCGCGGCGACCACCGGCCCGTGCCGCTGCGGCGGACCCGCGGTCGCGATCCTGGCGCGCCGGGCCGGTCAGGTCATCAGGCTGGTGAGGAAGTCACCGAGCCCCTGGAACATCGCCACCAGGCCCGCACCGATCGCCTTGAAGATGTTCGCCGCACCGTCCGGCCGGAACGCCATGAAGTAGATCAGGAACGCGATGAAGCCCCAGAACAGCAGCTTCCTGATCCATTCGGGCATCGTCCCTCCCCAGGGCCGGTGGTGCGGCTGGCTTCCCGGCGAGGAGCGGTGCAAACGGCGTCCGCCGCGTCGGGCGAGGAAGGGCCGCGCGGCCCGGCGTGGGAGAGCTAGAGGTAGAGCCCCGTCGCGTCGTTCTCGACACGCTCGGCGGCGACGGCGTGCACGTCCCGCTCACGCAGCAGGACGTAACCCTTCCCGTGCAGTTCGACCTCGGAGCGGTCGTCGGGGTCGAAGAGGACCCGGTCACCGGAGACGATGGAGCGAACGTTCGGACCCACCCCGACGGCGGTGGCCCAGGCCAGGCGCTTGCCCACCGCCGCGGTCGCCGGGATCACGATGCCGGCGCTGGAGCGGCGCTCGCCCTCGCTCCCCTCCATCCGGACCAGCACGCGGTCGTGCAGCAGTCGGATCGGCAGGCCGGAGTCGAGATGGTTGTCGGCGGTCACGCCGCAGACGCTACCGTGCCGCCCTTCCCTCCCGACCGGTGGTTGCCAGGAACGTGTTCCGGGCAATGTGGCGGAACTGGCCTATGGTGGCCTGGGTCGGCGTAAGCTGTCCGACCTGTCGCCGTGGGCGGACGGGTCGTCTTGCCAGGAGGTGCGCTTGAGCCGCTTCGAGCGGGTACGCGAGGGACTCCGCCGCGCGTACGAGTCGAGACGGGCATCCGTACGATCCCCGCGCCACGCGGCCGACGACGCGCCTGAGGAGGCGGGGGTGGCCTCGCCGACGTCACCGGGCCCGGTGGCGCCCGCGACGGCGACCGTGGTCGGCGGGGAGCCCTCGGCGGCACCGCAGGCGAGCACCACCAGCCGGGACGACGCCGAGGTGCCGCACGCGATGCGCATCGCCGCCGCCTGGTCGTGGCGCCTCATCGTGATCGGCCTGGTGGCCTGGGCCCTGCTGAGGATCGTCAGCACCATCCGCATCGTGATCATCCCGCTCGCCATCGCGCTGCTGCTGTCGGCCCTTCTGGCACCCGCCGTGGGCTGGCTGCTGCGCGCCCGCTTCCCCCGGTCGCTGGCGACCGGAGTGGTGCTGGTCGGCGGTCTGGCGGCGGTGGTCGGCACGCTGACCCTGGTCGTCAACGAGTTCATCCAGGGCGTTCCGGAGCTGAGTGAGAAGTCCTCGCAGGGCGTCCGGCAGATCCAGGACTGGCTCAAGACCGGCCCGCTGCACGTCTCCGACAGCCAGTTGGACCGCTACATCGAAGAGGCGCAGCACTGGCTCAGCTCCAACACCGGCCGGTTCACCGACGCGGCCACCACGATCTCGGGCACGCTCGCCGAGGTGCTCACCGGCACGCTGCTGGTGCTCTTCGCCACGTTCTTCTTCCTTCGGGACGGCAACAAGATCTGGCGCTTCCTGGTCCGGCTGTTGCCGGTGGCCGCCCGCTGGCGGGTGGACGACGCCGGCCGGGCCGCCTGGGGGACCCTGGTCGCGTACGTCCGGGCCACCGTGCTGGTCGCGTTCATCGACGCGGTCGGCATCGGCATCTTCCTGGTGATCTTCGACGTCCCGTTCGCCTTCCCGCTCGCCGCGCTGGTCTTCCTGGGTGCGTTCATCCCGATCGTCGGGGCGGCGCTCTCCGGCGGCGTCGCCGTGCTGGTCGCCCTCGTCGACAGCGGGCCGATCACCGCGCTGATCATCCTTGGTGCGGTGATCGGTGTGCAGCAGGTCGAAGGCCACGTGCTCCAGCCGCTGATCATGGGCCGCGCGGTGGCCATCCACCCGCTCGCGGTGATCATCGGTATCGCCGCCGGTGTGGTGCTCGCCGGGATCACCGGCGCACTGGTCGCCGTGCCGCTGATCGCGGTGCTGAACACGGCGGTCCGCCGGCTCGCCGCGCGCACGGTGCCGGACACCCCGCCGGACGCCGTGGTGGTCGCCTCCCAGGCCCCCTGAGCAGCTCCGCCCGCAACTCCCGCCCGCGCCCCGTGCGCGCGGATCGCTCATGCCGATGCCCACGCCCGCCAACATCCGTGCCCGCCGAGGACCCCGCGCTGAACCCCGCACGTCAGGTCCGTGCGCCGGAGCTGCCTTCGTGCCGAGGTCCCGCGCCCCAAGATCCGCGCAACATCCTGGATGTTGTTGCCTCGGCCGGGTTGGGAGGCAACTACATCCCGAACATTGCGCGGTTCTCGGAAGGGAAACCCGAGCGCGCCGCTGCGCTCACCTTCGGCGGGCAGCTGTGGTCGATCAGGAGGCGGCGAGGCGTTGTAGCGCGCCGTGGACGACGTCCCGGCGGGTGGTGTACCAGAACGGCGGCAGTGAGCGGCGCAGGAACGGGCCGTAGCCGCGGGCGGTCTCCAGCCGGGAGTCGAGGACCGCGACGACACCCTTGTCACCGGTCGCCCGGATCAGCCGTCCGACGCCCTGCGCGAGGCGGATCGCGGCGATCGGCACGCTGACCGCGGCGAAGCCGGAGCCGCCGCTCGCGTCCACCGCCGCCGCGCGGGCCGCCGCGAGCGGCTCGTCCGGGCGGGGGAACGGGAGCCGGTCGATCACCACGAGTTGGCAGGAGTCACCGGGCACGTCCACGCCCTGCCAGAGGGACATGACGCCGAACAGGCAGCTGGAGCGTTCCTCGCGGAACCGGCGTACGAGCAGGGGTAGCGCCTCCTCGCCCTGCAGCAGCACCGGCAGGTCGGTGCGGGCGCGGACCAGCTCCGCCGCCTGCTGGGCGGCCCGCCGGGAGGAGAAGAGGCCGAGGGTACGCCCACCGAGCGCGCCGACGAGCGCCAACAGCTCCTCGCCGGCCGCGTCGGGCAGCCCGGAGACGCTGGGCCGGGGCAGGTGCGCCGCGACGTAGAGGATGCCCTGCCGGGCGTAGTCGAACGGTGAGCCGACGTCCAGCGAGCGCCAGCCCGGGCCACTGGTGACCGCACCGCTCGCCGCACGCTCCCCTCCCGGGTCGTCCCCACGGGCACCCGCCGAGCCGCCCGGACGGGCGCCGGCCCGTCCGTCGGCCGCGCCGCGCGCGCCACCAGCGGTCGAGCCGGCGTCGCCCCGCCCGGAGTCGCCGTTACCGGCGGTGGAGGGGCGGCCGTTCCGGGCCGTGGAGGCGGCGAGCGCGGCGGCCGCCGGGGACGGCGGAGACGGTGGGGGGGCCTCCAGCCCCAGGGCGCGCGCCACGGTGTCGAACCGCCCGCCGAGGGTCAGGGTGGCCGAGGTGGCCACCACGGTGCGCTCCTCGTAGAGGTGGGTGGCGAGGGTGCCGGCCACGGACAGGGGGGCCACGACCAGGGCGCGGCGGCTGCCGTTGTCCGGCTTCTCCACCCACGCGACGTCGTGCTCGTCCTCCTCCAGCAGCCGCTGTGCGGTGGTGGAGAGCTCGTCCAGGGCGGCCCTGGCCTGCTGCTTGCGCACCGGGTCGGGGTCGTCGGACTTGACCTCGCCGATCGCGTCGAGGGCGGCGCGGGTGGCCGCGTCGAGCAGGGTGCACGCCTCGCGCAGCGGCGCCGGCAGCCCGGCGGTGATCCGACCGGCCGGTGCCTCGGCCAGCCCCACGGCGAGGGCGTCACCGGCGGCGGTGAGCGCCTCGGCGGTCTCGGGCCGCAGCAGCGGGCGGGCTCTGCGGGTGGACCGGTCGATCAGCTCGGGGACCAGCTCGGCCTGGGCGGCGGACGACACCCGGTCGGCGAGCTCGTGCGCCTCGTCGACGATGAGCAGCTTGTGCGGCGGCACGATCTGGCGCCCGGCCAGCATGTCGACGGCGAGCAGGCTGTGGTTGGTCACCACGATGTCGGCCTCGCGGGCCCGCGCCCGGGACGCCTCGGCGAAGCACTCCGCGCCGAACGGGCAGCGGGTCGCGCCGACACACTCGCGCGCCGGCATGGAGACCAGCCGCCAGGCCTGGTCGTCGACGCCCGGATCCAGCTCGTCCCGGTCGCCGGTCTCGGTCTCCGCGGCCCAGTCCCGCAGCCGTTGGACCTGCTTGCCCAGCCGGCCGGCCTCGCCGAGCCACCTGCCCGCGGCGGGGCTCGCCGAGGGCGTGTCGAAGAGGGTGTCCTCCGGCTCGTCCTCGGTCGAGTTGTCGAGCCGGGCCAGGCACAGGTAGTGGTGCCGGCCCTTGAGCACCGCGAAGGTGGGCCGGCGGCCGAGCAGCGGCTCGACGGCGTCGGCGAGCCGGGGGAGATCGTGGTCGACGAGCTGGGACTGGAGAGCCAGGGTCGCGGTGGAGACCACGACCGGCCCGTCGACGGTGAGCGCCGGGGCGAGGTACGCGAGGGACTTGCCGGTGCCCGTGCCGGCCTGGACCAGCAGGTGCTCACGGGCGGCCACGCTCTCCTCGATGGCCGCCGCCATCTGCTGCTGCCCGGGGCGGGCGGCGCCACCCGGAACGGCGCCGACGGCGGCGGCGAGCAGGTCCGCGCCGCTCGGCCGGGCGCCCCGGCGCTTCCCCGTACGCGGAGGTGGGGCGCTGGGACCGGTGGCGGTGCGCGGCGGGGTCACCGTGCGACCGTACCCGCCGCCGCCGACACCGGCCGCGCCCCTCCGCCGCGTGGCGGGCAGGCGAGTTCCGCCCCGTTACGTCGACGCTACGACGAGTGGGCGGTATCGGTTAGGGTGCGACTCATGCCCAGCGACGTGGTCCGCGTGATCTACCGGAAGTACGACGGCAGCGCGCACCGCGACTATCCGGCCCGTCGCCTCACCGAGGACGACCTCGGCGTCTGGCTCGGGGTGCCCGCCGGCACGAAGTCGATCTACCACGGGCGTCCGTCGGTGGAGCAGATCCCGTTCGTGCTGCTCGTGCCGCACCACGCCTGGTGGACGGGGATGTTCAACCCGCCGCCGCGCACCAGCGAGGTCTACTGCGACATCGCCAGCCCGGCCCGGTGGGAGTCCGACGACACGGTCCACCTCTACGACCTCGACCTCGACGTGGTCCGGCGACGCGCCACCGGCGCCGTGGAGCTGCGCGACGAGGACGAGTTCGCCGAGCACCGGGTGCGCTTCGGCTACCCCGACGAGGTCGTGCGCGAGGCGGAGGCCGCGGCCCGCTGGCTCTTCGCGGCGCTCGGCGACGGCACCGAGCCCTTCGCCACCTCGTACCGCAAGTGGCTCGCCCTGGTCGTCTGACCCGGCACCACCGCCGCCCGGCGGTTCACCAGTGGGGCGGCCAGTGCGCGTCCGGGCCGATCGACGGCAGGCCGACGAGCTTCTCCGGGTTCATCTGGTTGAAGATGCCGGTGATCCGACCCTCGTGCACCGCGAAGGCGGTCACCGCCCGCAGCGGGCGCCCGTCGGTGTGCACCGCCTCGATCTGGATCCCGAGCACGCCGTCGACCAGCACCGGCCGGCCCCGCACCCGGCTCCGGTAGCGGCCGAACCGGCCGAAGAGGCCCAGGGCGAAGCGGCCCACGGCGTCCGCACCGACCACCGGCCGGCGGGCGCTCGGAAAGTGCCCGCCGCTGTCGCCGACGAAGACCACGTCCGGGGCGAGCACCGCGAGGAGGCGGTCCAGCTCGCCGGACTCGGCGGCGGCGACGAACGCCTCCAGCACGCGGCGCTGGGCGGCCGGGTCGGCGGTGTGCTGCGGTACGCCGGGGGCGGTGACCGCCCGGCGGGCCCGGGAGGCGAGCTGCCGGGCGGCGACCTCGGTGGTGCCGAGCACCTCGGCGACCCGGGCGAACGGCACGGCGAAGACGTCGTGCAGGACGAACGCGACCCGCTGCTCCGGGGCGAGCCGTTCCAGGACCACCAGCAGCGCGGTGCCGAGCTGGTCGGTGCGGACGGCGCGTTCGGCCGGGTCGGGGGCGAAGCCGTCGCCGCGGGTTTCCACCGGCGCCACCACCGGTTCCGGCAGCCACTCACCGACGTACGCCTCCCGGCGCACCCGCGAGGACCGGAGCACGTCCAGGCAGATCCGGGCGCAGGTGGTGGTCAGCCAGGCGCGCAGCTCGCGGATCTCGGCCCGGGCCGCCGGGTCGGCGAGCGCGTTCGCGTACCGCAACCAGGTCTCCTGGACGGCGTCCTCGGCCTCGCCGCGGCTGCCCAGCATCCGCTGGGCCACGGTCAGCAGCCGCCCGCGTTCGGCCTCGAACTCCGTCGCCAGGTCCCGCACCGTGGTCTCCTTCCGTCGGACGCACGTCCTCCCGCCCACTGGACGTCTCGGCGGCCCGGGATGTGACAGGTCGACGGCGGGGAACCGGCTCGACGGGCGGATCCGGCGCCGCTGGGCGATGATCCGGGGGTGGACGCACCTCGGGAGATGGAGATCGTTCCGCCGGTCGGCGGGTCGGTGCGGGCGCTGCTGCGGGTGACGGCCCCCGTCGACCTCGGCGCGGTCGATCCGCGGTCCACGCCCGGCCTGCCGGGCGCGGCGACGACCGGTGTGCACCGCAAGGCCTGGGCCCGCGCGCAGCTGCGGCTCGTCGGCGCCGAGTTGGGCCGGCAGCAGGAGATGTTGTACGCCACCGCGAAGGCGGCCGGGTCCGGGCCGGCTGACGCCGGTGCCCCGGGCACCCGGACCGGGAGCGGGCCGGGCCCGCGGGTGCTGCTCGTGCTCCAGGCGATGGACGCCGGTGGCAAGGACGGCACGATCAAGCGGGTCGCCGGGGCGATGAATCCGCTCGGCCTGCACATCCGCTCCTTCGGCCCGCCGACTCTCGAGGAGCTGCGGCACGACTTCCTCTGGCGGATCCGGCGGGAGCTGCCGCCGCCCGGCTACGTGGGGATCTTCAACCGGTCGCACTACGAGGACGTGCTGGTGGCCCGGGTGGCGGCACTGGTGCCGGAGGTCACCTGGCGGGCCCGGTACGACGAGATCAACGCCTTCGAGCGGGAGCTGGCCGGGGCCGGCGTGACGCTGGTGAAGGTGATGCTGCACATCTCGTACGCCGAGCAGGGGGAGCGGCTCCTCGAACGGCTGGACGACCCGCGCAAGCACTGGAAGTACAACCCGGCGGACGTGGACGCGCGGGCGCAGTGGCGCGACTACCAGGCCGCGTACGCCGAGGCGCTGAGCCGGTGCGACTCGGACGCCGCGCCCTGGTTCGTGGTGCCGGCGGACCGGAAGTGGTACCGGGACTGGGCGGTGGCCCATCTGCTGCGTGAGACGTTCGACACTCTCGACCTGGGGTATCCGCGAGCCGGTTTCGACCTCGCACGGGAGCGGGAGCGGCTCCGGAGTGGTGGAGCGGAGGCGGGAGGGACGGCCGAGGTGAACGACAGGTGAACGAGCGATGAATGCGGCCTGGCCAGGGGTGGGCCGGGAATTTCCCGCCGCCGCCGTTCCCTAGCATTCCCAGGGCAGGCGCCCCCGGGGGCGTCCGCCACCCTTCCACCGACACGACGAGGTCCGTGCTGTGAAGTTTTCCTTCCGCCCCACCGAGGGTGCCTTCTACGAGCTCTTCACCAGGGCCGCGCAGAACCTGGTCCGGGGCACCGAGCTGCTCAACGAGCTGGCCCTGCCCGGGGTCGAGGTGCAGTCGGTCAGCGAGCGGCTGACCGAGGTGGAGCACGACAGCGACCAGATCACCCACGAGCTGTACAAGAAGATCAACTCCACCTTCATCACGCCGTTCGACCGGGAGGACATCTACCGGCTCGGGTCGCTGCTCGACGACGTGATGGACCACCTGGAGGCGGTGGGGAACCTCCTCTACCTCTACGGCCTGACCAAGCTGCCGTCGCTGCCCCGGGAGATGCACGAGCTGGTCAACGTGCTCGACCAGCAGGCGAAGCTGACCGCCGAGGCGATGCCGCGGCTGAAGTCGATGAAGGATCTCGAGGACTACTGGATCGAGTGCAACCGGCTGGAGAACGACGGTGACCAGGCCTACCGGATGCTGCTGGTCCGCCTCTTCTCCGGCGAGTACGACGCGTTGACCGTGCTGAAGATGAAGGAGGTCGCCGACGAGCTGGAGGCCGCCTGCGACGCCTTCGAGCACGTGGCCAACACCGTCGAGACGATCGCGGTCAAGGAGTCCTGATCCTGTGACACCCGAACTCATCGCCGTGTTGGCGGTGATCGCGGTGGCGTTGGCGTTCGACTACACCAACGGCTTCCACGACGCCGCCAACGCGATCGCGACAAGCGTCTCCACACGCGCGCTGACACCCCGGGTCGCCCTCCTGCTGGCCGCGGTCGGCAACTTCGTCGGCGCCCACTTCGGCGCCGGCGTCGCGAAGACCGTCGGCGACGGCCTGGTCACGCTGCCCACCGGGGTGGCGAGCCTGGGGGTGGTCTTCGCCGGGGTGCTCGGCGCCATCGCCTGGAACCTGATCACCTGGTACTTCGGCCTGCCCTCGTCGTCCTCGCACGCCCTCTTCGGCGGCCTGGTGGGGGCCACGCTGCTCGCCGCCGGCGGCGTGGTGCAGTGGATGAACATCGTCGAGAAGGTCATCCTCCCGATGGTGCTCTCGCCGATCGTCGGCCTCACCCTGGGCTACCTGGTGATGCTCGCGATCCTGTGGCTGTTCCGGAAGGGCCAGCCGGGCAAGCTGAACCGGGGCTTCCGCTGGGCGCAGACCGCGTCGGCGGCGGCCATGTCCGTCGGCCACGGCATGCAGGACGCCGCCAAGACCATGGGCATCGTGGTCCTCGCCCTCTACACGGGCGGCTTCCAGGAGAGCAAGACCCACATCCCGGGCTGGGTCTTCTGGACCTCGGCGACGATGCTGGCGCTCGGCACCTACGCCGGTGGCTGGCGGATCATCCGCACCCTCGGGCGCAAGATCATCGACCTGGGCCCGCCGGAGGGCTTCGCCGCCGAGACGGTGGCCAGCGCGGTGCTCTACTTCAACGCCCTCGTGCTGAAGGCGCCCATCTCCACCACCCACACGATCACCTCGGCGATCATGGGCGTGGGCGCCACGAAGCGGCTCTCCGCGGTCCGCTGGAACGTGGCCGGCAACATCGTGATCGCGTGGATCATCACCTTCCCGGCCGCGGCGCTCATCGCCTGCGTCACGTACCTGGTGGTGCGCCCGCTCTTCGGCTGAGCCCGGACGGCGTACGACAGGGGCCCCGCCACCGCGGACCGCGGTGGCGGGGCCCCTTCGCTCACGCGTAGTCGACGCCGATCTGGTCGCGGATCGTGTCGAGCAGGGTCATCACCTCGAGGGTGGTGGAGTGCGGCACCAGCGGGCTCTCGAGGAGCCCCTCCGCCAGGCAGCGCTGCACCTCGATCGCCTCGTACTGGTAGCCCCCGCCGGTCAGGTCGGCGGGAACGACCTCCGGCTCGGTGCCCGCCCGGTGCAGCGTCAGCGACTCGGGCCGGAAGAACAGCGAGGGCAGGTCGATGCGCCCCTTCGTGCCGGTGACCGAGGCGACCACCGGCGTGGCGCCCACGATGCCGCAGCTCAGCGTCGCGACCGCGCCCGAGTCGTACCCGAGGACGATGCCGGTGTTCTCGTCGACGCCCTCCGGGCTGATCTTCGCCCAGGACCGGATGTGCTGCGGCACGCCGAGCAGCAGGTGGGCCAGGCTCAACGGGTAGACGCCGAGGTCGAGCAGCGCGCCGCCGCCCAGCACCCGGGCGCGCATCCGGTGCTCCGGCGGGAACGGCCCGGCCACCCCGAAGTCCGCCTGGACGCTGGTCACCGTGCCGATCGCGCCGTCCGCGATCAGCTCCACCATGCGGCGGATCAGCGGGTTGGTCCGCATCCACATGGCCTCCATGAGGAAGACCCCGGCGGAACGGGCGGCCTCGATCAGCTCCGTGCTGGTCGCCAGGTCGAGCGTGAAGGGCTTCTCCAGCAGCACCGCCTTCCCGGCGGAGAGGCACGTCATGGCGGCCTCGTGGTGCGCGGCGTGCGGCGTGGCCACGTACACCACGTCGACGTCCGGGTCCGCGGCCAGCTCCGCCCAGGAGCCGTACGCGCGCGGCACGCCGTGCCGCTCGGCGAAGAGCTTCGCGCTCTCGGCGGTACGGGAACCGACAGCGACCAGCTCGGCGTCCGGCACCAGCCGGAGGTCTTCGGCGAAACGCCCGGCGATGTGGCCGGTGGCCAGGATGCCCCAACGAGTCATGCCGGCAACGCTAGTCCAGGTCAGCGGCCGGTCGATCATCGGTTCCGGTGGCCGGGACTAGGCTCACGGCATGACGATCGACCGCGACGGCTTCCCCGCGCCGCCGGCCCTCGTGGAGCACGCCCGGCGGTTCCGCGCCGAGGGCGGGGTGCCCGCGGTGCCCCGGGTGGCGGCTACCGTGCTGCTGCTCCGCCCGGCCGGGAGCGACTTCGAGGTCTACCTGATCCGCCGGGTCGCCGCGATGACGTTCGGCGGGATGTACGCGTTCCCGGGTGGCGGCGTGGACCGGTCGGACTCCCAGGCCCACGTCGAGTGGGCCGGCCCCACCCCGGCCGACTGGGGCCAGCGGCTCGGTCTCGCCCCGGACGACGCCCAGGCGGTCGTCTGTGCCGCCGCCCGGGAGGTGTTCGAGGAGGCCGGGGTGTTGCTCGCCGGCGCGGACGCGGCGAGCGTGGTCGGCGACGTGAGCGGGGACGACTGGGAGGCGGCGCGGGTCGCGTTGGAGCGGCGGGAGATCGGCTTCGCTCAGCTGCTCGGCGAGCGGGGGCTCACCCTCCGCTCCGACCTGCTGCTGCCGTGGAGCCGGTGGATCACCCCGGAGTTCGAGCCGCGCCGCTTCGACACGTACTTCTTCGTGGCCCTGCTGCCCGAGGGGCAGCGACCCCGGAACGTCTCCGGGGAGGCCGACCGCACCCTCTGGGCGCGTCCGGCGGAGGCCCGGTCCCGGGCGGAGGCGGGCGAGCTGACGATGCTCCCCCCGACCCTGGTGACGCTGGGGCAGGTGGCGGCCGCGCAGGATCTGGCCGGCGTGGTGCGCGCCGCCGCCACCCGCGACGCGGCCACCCCGGTGACCCCCCGCCTGGACCTCCCACCCACCGGCACCCCCCGCTTCCTCCTCACCTGACCCCCGAGCCGCGTTGCAGTTGTGGCGGTGGACGAGCCGGGTGAACCGGGTGAGGTTGTGGCACCACAACTGCAAGATCGGGGTGGTACGCCGAGGGGCGCCGGTCGTTGCGACCGACGCCCCTCGCGGACCGGGAACCAGCGGCTCAGCCGAAGCGGCCGGTGATGTAGTCCTCGGTCTTCTTCTGGCTCGGGTTGCTGAAGATCTTCTGGGTGTTGTCGTACTCGATGAGGCGGCCGGGGTCGCCGGTCTTCTCGATCGAGAAGAACGCCGTCCGGTCCGAGACCCGGGCGGCCTGCTGCATGTTGTGCGTGACGATGATGATGGTGAACTTGTCCTTCAGCTGGAACATCAGGTCCTCGATGGCCAGCGTGGAGATCGGGTCGAGCGCCGAGCAGGGCTCGTCCATCAGCACCACCTGCGGCTCGACCGCGATCGTCCGGGCGATGCAGAGCCGCTGCTGCTGGCCGCCGGAGAGGCCGGCGCCCGGCTTGCCGAGCCGGTCCTTGACCTCGTCCCAGAGGTTCGCCGAGCGCAGCGCCTTCTCCGCGGCCTCGTCCAGGATCGACTTCTTCCGTACGCCGTTGAGGCGCAGCCCGGCCACCACGTTCTCGTAGATGCTCATGGTCGGGAACGGGTTGGGGCGCTGGAAGACCATGCCGATCATGCGCCGGACGGCCGTGACGTCCACGTCGCGGTCGTAGATGTCCTGGTCGTCGATGGTGAGGCTGCCCTCGACCCGCGCGCCCGGGAGCACCTCGTGCATCCGGTTGATCGAACGGAGGAAGGTGGACTTGCCGCAGCCGGACGGGCCGATGAGGGCGGTGACGGTCTTCGGCTCGACGGTGAGGTTGATGTTCTCGATCGCCTTGAAGGCGCCGTAGTAGGCGGTGACGTTCGAGGCTTCGATGCGCTTGGCCATGGTGGTGGTACCTCCGGGGTTCATCGGCCGAGGCGGTTACGACGGGCCAGCAGCTTCGCCGCGATCGTCAGGATCAGGACGAGGGCCACCAGGGTGAGTGCCGCGGTCCACGCCCGGGCGGGGGCGTACCGCGAGGCGTCGCCGGCCTGCTGGTAGACGAAGAGGGCCAGGGACGACTGGTTGTTCTCGAACGCGTTGAAGTTGATCGCCGCGCCGCCGCCGGCCACGAGCAGCACCGGCGCCGTCTCGCCGGCCGCGCGGGCGATGGCGAGCATGACGCCGGTGACGATGCCCGGCAGCGCCGTCGGCAGCACGATCCGCAGGATGGTCTTCCACTTCGGCACGCCCAGGGCGTACGCCCCCTCGCGCAGTGGCGCGGGGACGAGGCGGAGCATCTCCTCGGTGGAGCGCACCACGGTGGGGAGCATCAGCACGCTCAGGGCGAGCGCGGCGGCGAAACCGGAGAAGCTCGGCCGGCCGTCGTTGAACCACGGCGACACGATCAGCACCCAGAAGGCCAGCACGAACAGGCCCGCGACGATCGACGGGATGCCCGTCATGACGTCCACGAAGAAGCGGATCGCGAAGGCGAACCGGCCCCGCCCGTACTCCACGATGTAGATCGCGCAGAGGATGCCGAGCGGGACGGTGATCAGGGTGGCGATGCCGACCTGCTCCAGCGTGCCGACGATCGCGTGGTACGCGCCGCCGTTCGCGTCCCGGGCCCCGATGTTGTTCATCGAGGTGAGGAAGAAGTCGCCGTCGAGCCGGTCGACGCCGTTGCTGACCAGCGTCCAGACCACCGACGCGAGCGGCAGCACGGCGAGTACGAACGCGGAGTGGATCAGCGCGCTCCAGGTGCGGTTGCGCGCCGAACGCCGGCCCTCGACCGCGTTGGCAGCGGCGAAGAGGCCGGCCAGGTAGAGCAGCGCCCCGACGACCACGACGAGCACCGCGCCGCCGATGCCGGTGCCGTACACGATCGCGGCGGCGACCAGCAGGGCGGCCAGCGCGATGGCCGGCGCGGCGTACCGCGGGAGTCGCTTCGCCCGCAGCGTGCCCGGCTGGGCGGGCGGGCGGGGGCGGTGGGTGGTGACGGTGGTGGTCATGCGGCCGACTCCGTGAACTCCCGGCGGCGGTAGATGATCGCCCGCGCGGTGATGTTGACGATCAGCGTGATCGCGAAGAGCACCAGGCCGGAGGCGATCAGCGCGCCCCGTCCGGTCTCGTTGGCCTCGCCGAACGCGTTGGCGATGTTCGCGGCGATGGTGTTGCCGCCGTTCTGGATCAGGTTGAACGAGATGCCGAACGTGATGCCGAGGGTCATCGCGAGGGCGATGGTCTCGCCGAGCGCGCGGCCCAGGCCGAGCATCACCGCGGCGATGATGCCGGGCCGGCCGTACGGCAGCACGGCCGTGCGGATCATCTCCCAGCGGGTGGCGCCCAGGGCGAGGGCCGCCTCCTCGTTGGCGGTGGGGGTCTGCAGGAACACCTCGCGGGAGAGCGAGGTGATGATCGGCAGCACCATGATCGCGAGGACGAGGGCGCCGAGCATGATCGACTTACCGAAGGGCCCGTCGCCGCCGAAGATCGGGAGCCAGCCGAAGTACTTGTTCAGCCAGACCGAGAAGTCGCGGACCGGGTTGATGAAGACGTCCCGACCCCAGAGTCCGAAGACCACGCTCGGCACCGCGGCGAGCAGGTCGATGAGGAAGCCGAGTGTGACGCCGATCCGGCGCGGCGCGTAGTGCGAGAGGTAGAGGGCGATGCCCAGCGCCACCGGCACCGCGATCAGCAGGGCCAGCGCGGAGCTGAGCACGGTGCCGAAGGCGAGCGTGCCGATGCCGAACTTCGGCTCGGTCTCGTTGGGCGACCAGCCCTCGTAGGTCCAGAAGTTCTCCGTGTCGGCACGCAGCGCCGGCACCGCCTTGGCGACCAGGAAGATCGCGATCGCCGCGATGATGACGAGCACGGCGGCGCCGGCGGCCATGGAGAGGCCGCGGAACGCCCGCTCGGCGCCGAACGTGCGGGCTCGGGGCAGGGCGCCGCCGCCGCCCAGCCCGGTGCCGCCCGGGGTGCGGGTGCTGACTGGTGCCTCGGCCAGACGCGCCGAGGCACCGGCGGGCCGCTCGTGACTCTCGGTCACGCGGGTCCCGCCGGTGCCGGCGTCGGCCGAGCGGTGGGGGGTTTCACCCATCTGCTCGCTCGATTCGGTTGCGGAGGTGGTGTGTCAGGTCAGGAGATGTTCTTGACCGCGGCCTCGACCTTGGTCCGGACGCTCTCCGGCAGCGGGGCGTAGCCCAGCTCGGTCAGAGAGGCCTGGCCCTCGGTGCTGGCGGCGTAGCTGAGCAGGCCCTTGACCAGCGGCAGCTTGTCGGCGGCGAGACCCTTGCTGCAGACGATCTCGTAGGTCGCCAGGACGATCGGGTACGCCCCGGCCTCCTTGGTGTTGTAGTCGATCGACAGCTTGAGGTCGTCGCCCTGGCCCTCGATCTTGGCGCCGGCGATGGTCTTGCCGGCGTTCTCGGCGGTCAGCTCGGCGAACTCGCCGTTGCCGTTACCGATCTTGGCCATCTTGAGGCCGGCGTTCTCGGCGAACGACCACTCCATGTAGCCGATGGAGCCGTCGGCCTGCTTGACCGAGCTGGCCACGCCGTCCGAACCCTTGGAGCCGGTGCCGCCCGGGGCCTTCCAGGCCTTCGCCTTGCCGAAGGTCCAGTCGGTCTCGGCGGTCTTGCTCAGGTAGTTGGTGAAGTTGTCGGTGGTGCCGGACTCGTCCGAGCGGTGCACCGTCTGGATGGTGGTCGACGGCAGGGTCGCGCTCGGGTTGTCGGCCTTGATGGCCGGGTCGTCCCACTTGGTCACCGTGCCGGCGAAGATCTTCGCCAGGGTGGCCGGCTTGAGCTGGAGGTTGTCCACGCCGCTGACGTTGTAGGCGACGGCCACCGGGCCGATCACCATCGGCAGGTGGATGGCCTTGCCGCCGACGCACTTGGCGTCGGCCTGCGGCTGCTCCTCCGGCTTGAGGGCCGAGTCGGAGCCGGCGAAGTCGGCGGTGCCGGCGATGAAGGCCTGGATGCCCGCACCGGAGCCGCTCGGCTCGTAGTTGATGGTCGAGCCGGAGCACTTCTGCTGGTACGCCTTGATCCACTCGGCCATGGCGTTCTTCTGGGCGGACGAGCCCTGGGCGTTCACCGTTCCGGTAGCGCAGTCGACCGCGGCAGCCGAGCCGGAGGCGCTGGCGTCGGTCGCCGGCTCGTTGTTGTCCGAGCCGCATGCGCTGAGAGCGAACGTCGCGGTAAGTGCGAGCGAGGCAATCGCGCCGAGCCGCTGGAGCTTCACCTGAGGGGTTTCCCTTCACGTCTGACTTGGCGCCCCGATCCGGGGCCCGGGGAGGACCGGCGGTGACCGGCTGATTCCACAAGCTAGGAGGGCCAGGTAGCCGGCTTGCCGGTCGCAAGTGAACGGAGGGTGAACTCGTTCGGCAGACGAAGTGACCTGCCGCTGAGGGTGAGTTGTCCGTTAAGTGAACTCGCGGACGCGTGTCGGAACTATGGTTATATTTCCGGTCCGCTGTTACCGCGCCGAGTCACCCCGGTGACCCCACCGTGACCACCGGGCGTAACGGCGCTCACGCGCCGAGCGAAGGCGGGCGACTCAGCCCAACTGGTAGTTGACGTGCGCCGACCACCGCAGGAAACCGAGCCGCTCGTAGAGGGCGACCGCGGCGGAGTTCGACTCGTCGACGTAGAGCATCACGCGGTCCAGGCCGCGCTGGTCACGCAGGTACGCGAGCCCGGCGTTGGTGAGCGCCCGGCCCAGCCCGCCGCGGTGCGCGGACGGGTCGACCCCCAGCACGTACACCTCGCCGATCCGCGCGGAGCCGGGCCGCTCGTGCACCTTGGTCCAGTGGAAGCCGAGCAGCCGTCCGGTCGACTCCTCGACCGCGAGCAGGAATCCGGCCGGGTCGAACCACGGCTCGGCCAGTCGTACGCGCAGGTCGTCCGGGGTCCACCGGCCCTGCTCGGGGTGATCGGCGAAGGCGCGGGCGTTGACCGTCAGCCAGGCGGCGTCGTCCGCGTCGGGCCGGAAGGCGCGCAGCGCCACGCCGGCGGGCAGTCGCGGCTCGGCCAGCGGGGCGGTCAGCGACCGGCGCAGCTGCCACAGCACCCGGGCGCGGGCGAAGCTGAGGTCGACCGCGAGCGCGGCGGCGGACGGGTGGTCGCCGTGTGCCCAGGCGCGCAGCGGGCCGGGCGCGGCCTCCAGGACGCCCCGGGCGAGCGCGCGCCCGACGCCCTGCCTGCGGTGCGCCGGGTGCACCACCAGTTCCACTCCGACGCCGCCGGCCGGATCGGTGGTGTCGAGGTGGGCGTACCCGGTCAGCGTCCCGCCGGCGGCCCGGGCGGTCAGGTGCACGGCCGGTGCGTCCGGCTCGCGCAGCCGCAGCAGGGTGTGCTCGTCGAAGGGGTCGGCGCCGTCGGCGTCGCCCGCCGAACGGGCGAGGGCCAGCACGTCGTCGATCTCCACGGGGGAGAGTCGGTCGGCACGGGTCACCCGGTCGCTGGTGGGCTCGACGCTGCTCATCCGTTCACCGTAGCCCGCCGGTCCGGGGTCGTCGCCGGCCTCCCCGCGCTGGCCCGCGCCGACGTCGTCCGGTGCGGGCGGGGGTCACGTCGGCTCGACCGGCAGGGCCTCCAACTGGAACCGGGTGGTCAGCTCGGGAAGGATCTGCCAGAGGGCCTCGACGGTGCCCTGCCGGTTGCCGCCCGCGTCGTGCAGGAGCACCACCGAGCCCGGTTCGATCTGGGAGACGATCGTCGAGGCGATCCGCTGGGCCCCCGGCGCCTGCCAGTCCGACGGGTCCACCGTCCAGTGCAGCGGCGTCATGCCCAGGGCGTGTGCGGCCGAGACGACGGAGTAGGTCCACGCGCCGCCGGGCTGGCGGTACCAGACGATCGGGGCGTCCGGCACGGCGTCGTGGATCGCCTGGTTGGTCCGGACGAGGTCGGCGCGGATCTGGTCCGGCGAGCGTTTGCCGAGCGTGACGTCGTGGTTCCACGAGTGGTTGCAGAGGGTGTGGCCGTCGGCCACGATCGCCTGCACCAGGTCGGGGTGGCTCTGGGCCATCTCCCCCACGACGCAGAAGGTGGCGCGGACGCCGAACTCCCGGAGCACGGAGAGGACCTGCGGTGTGTAGCGCGGGTCCGGCCCGTCGTCGAAGGTGAGCGCCACGTGGTCGTTGCCGGTGGTGACGTGCGCGCCGAAGAGGTTGTCGTCGCCGGCGTCCCGCGACGAGCCGTCCTGCCCGGTCTCGGGCGGACGGTTGCCCTCGTCGGGGCCCTCCGTCGCTTCGGGGTCGACCGAGGGCTGGTCGGCGTAGTGGGTGTCGCTCAGGTCGCCGGCGAACCCGGTCGCGTTCCGTTCCGGCCGGTCGGGGATCAGGCTCCGGCCCAGCGCGTACGCCGAGCCGAGCAGCGCGACAAGCACGAGGACGACGATCGCGGCCGCGCGCCCCGTGGAGCCGGGTCGCAGCAGCGCGCGTACCCGGCCGGACAGCCGGGCAGCATCCCCCGTGGTCATGACACGCACCGTCGCCCCTTTCCCTGGCAAACCCGGCAGTCAGAATAGATCCGACGAGTTGCACAAAAGGGGCGTATTGGAAAAGCTCCGGCGATCGTGCGATCAGACGGGCAGCGGCGCGTGCTCCGCCTCGGGCAGCGGACGCGACGGCGGTACGACGAACTTGTAGCCCACCTGACGCACGGTGCCGATCATCGACTCGTACTCCGAGCCGAGCTTCGCCCGCAGTCGCCGGACGTGCACGTCCACCGTCCGGGTGCCGCCGAAGTAGTCGTACCCCCAGACCTCGCGCAGGAGCTGGTCGCGGGTGAACACCCGGCCGGGGTGCTGGGCCAGGAACTTCAGCAGCTCGAACTCCTTGTAGGTGAGGTCGAGCGGTCGGCCCTTGAGCTTCGCGGCGTACGTGTCGGGATCGATGGTCAGCTCACCGGCCCGGATCGAGCCGCCGGCGCCGGCCACCGCGCTGCTGAGCCGGCCGACCGCCAGTCGCAGCCGGGCCTCGACCTCGGCGGGGCCGGCCGAGGCGAGGATGACGTCGTCGACGCCCCAGTCGGCGTTCAGTGCGATGAGCCCGGCCTCGGTCACCACCGCGACCAGTGGTACGCCGAGCCCGGTGGCGTGCAGCATCCGGCAGGTCGCGCGGGCCTCGGTCAGCTCGGAGCGGGCGTCGACCAGGACCGCGTCCGGGCTGGGGCCCGCCACCAGGGTGCGTACGTCGCGGGGCGCGGTGCGGACCGAGTGCGGCAGCAGGTCGAGCGCCGGCAGCACGGCGGAAGGCTCACCCGCGCGGGCGCTCACCAGCAGCAGGATCTCCACGATCACCTCCGTCCCGGCGGCCTGGTGGCCGCGCGACCAGCGACCCCCGGTAGCGGGAGATGCGCTGAGAACTTGGCGTGGGTCCCGGCGTCGCTGACGGGCGGGGTAACGGCACGAGCGTAACCGATGGATCCGGCCGCGCTCCCAGGCCGTTTCCTGTTTGTTCGCTTTGCCCCCGATCGCGGCGCAGGTTTTAACGTTGCCGAAACCGTGACCGCCCCGAGGCGGGCGGGCCCTCCACCATCGCGGCCGGTCTGGCACGATCGGGGCGTGTTTCCCTCCACCTCGCCCGAGACCGGTCGTGATCCCTGGTCCGACGGGCAGCGACCCGGGCCGCCCTACGGTCCGCCGCCGGGGCCACGCAGCGCGCCGGGCGACGACGACGGCGAACGTCGCGAGCGCGGCGGTCCGCGGCGGATCCGGCGCGGCGGTGAGCCGGCGCGGCGACCGGCGGACGACGCCGCGACGGTCGAGCCGGACGAGGAGCCGGTGCCGCCGGTGGAGGTGCGCCGGTCGCTCTCGTTCGCCGTCGCCGGGTTCTCCGCGCTGCTGGGAGTCGGGCTGGTGCTCGGGGCGCAGACCTCCGGGCCGGGGCACCGACTGCCGTTCGCGATCGTCATTCTCGGCGTCCAGCTGCTCTTCGTGCTGGCCTGGACGATGGCCATGCGGCCGCCCGCGGTGCTGCTGGTCGCACTGGTCAGCCTCGGCGTGGCGGTGGCGGCCGACGCGGCCGCCGTGCAGACGGACATCGCCGGCCTCGCGCCGCTGGGTTACGTCGCGGCGGGCGGCTTCGTCGCCGCGGTGCTGGGTCAGCTGGTGCGCCGGGTCGACCGGGTACGGGTGACCGACTCCCTCGGCACCACGCTGCTCATCGTGGTGGGCGTCGTCGCCTTCGGCACGTTGATCGTGCTGAGTCGGATCCCGGCCGGCACGCAGGCGATCACCGTCTGCCTGACCGCGAGCGCCGTCGCCCTCACCGTCGCCCGGGTGACCGACGCCGTGGCGGCCTGGCCCCGGCTGGCCCCGCAGGTGCCCCGTGGCGCGGCCGGCGTGGTCGTCGGCGCGATGGTCGGCACGCTGGTCAGCGCGCTGCTCGGCAGCTACCTCGTCGCGCCGTTCACCCCGACCCGGGCCGCCATCATCGGTCTGGTCGCCGCGGTCGCCGCGGTGCTCGCCGACCTCGCCGTGGGGTACGCCGAGGCGGGCCGGCTGATGGCGGGGGAGCCGCCGACGATGTGGGTCGCCCGGCACATGCAGGGCCCGCTCGGCGGCTTCGCGCTGGCCGCGCCCGCCGCGTACGCCATGTGCATGCTGTTCCTCTGAACGTACGGTTGAGCGCGGCGGAGGTCGGGTACCAACCCGGCGCCGCGGCGCGGCGCCGGCGGTGACGACGAGCCGGCGCGGCGACGGGACAGGACGAGCCGCGAGGCGGCACAGGGGACAGGAGGCGGCGTGGCCCAGGCCCAACCGGCGTACGTGGAACGCCCCCGGCGGCGCGGGCGCAAGGCGCTCGTCGTGCTCGTCGTGCTGCTCCTGCTGCTGGCCGGGATCCTCGCGATCGCCGACCGGGTGGCCGTGGGCGTGGCCGAGCGGGCCATCGCGGACCAGGTCCGCCAGGAGGTGGCCAAGCAGAACGCCCAGTCCGCGCCCCCCGAGGTCGAGGTCGGCGGCTTCCCGTTCCTGACCCAGGTGCTCGACGGCCGTTACGAACGCATCTCCATCGTGCTGCGCGAGGTGCGCGGCTCGGTGCAGGGGGACGCGATCAGCCTGCCGACGCTCGACGTCGACGCCCGCGACGTCAGCGCCTCCCTCGACACCATCCGCACCGGTCAGGGCGAGGTGGTCGCGCGGACCGTGAACGGCACCGCGACCATCAGCTACGACAGCCTGGCCGCCCTGCTGGACCGTCCCGGCCTGAAGCTCAGCGAGCAGGGCGGCAAGCTCGCCGTCACCGCTCCGCTGGACGTCCTCGGCCAGCAGCTCACCGTCACCGGCACCGCCGAGGTGAGGGTGGGCGAGCAGGGGCAGGTCAGCCTCCGCTTCAACGACCTGGACGCCGAGGGGCTGCCCGACGCGCCACTGGCCCGCACGCTGCTGAACAACTTCGCCCAGGGCATCTCGGTCGATGTGCCGCTGCCCGAGCTGCCGTTCCAGCTCACCGTCCGCGAGGTCCGGCCCATGCCGGAAGGGCTGACGGTCACCGCGGACGCCGCCAACGTGCCGATCAACTCCGCCGGCTGAGGCCACCCGCTCGCGGCCGCGCGCCCGGTGGGCGGTCCCGGATGCTGGTCGCACCGGTGGCGTGGCGGCCCGTGGCTGGTAGGCTGCCTGCTCATGGGGACGCTCCTCACCAAACGGCGCGCGGTCGACCTGTGCCGCGTGGCCACCTGCCTGTGTCGCCCCGTCATCTGACGGCGGGGCTGTCCTCGGCCGCCTGACGCGGCCATCCGCACGCAGGGTCTGCGTACCCTCGAGTGCTCCCACCCATCCGCCCGGCAGCGGCGCCGTCGCACGAACCCGTGATCCGTTCTCACCCATGGGTCCCGCGCGTGGTGCGACACCCACAAATCAATCTCCGCGCGCTGGCTCACCGTCCATCCTCAACAGGGAGTGATCTGATGAGTCGCGACACCGCACTCGTTTCGGCCGACTGGGCCGAGAAGAACCTCGACACCCCGGGCGTCGTCTTCGTCGAGGTCGACGAGGACACGTCGGCGTACGACACCGGCCACATCGCCGGGGCGATCAAGCTGGACTGGAAGACCGATCTGCAGGACCCGGTGCGCCGGGACTTCGTGAACAAGAGCCAGTTCGAGGCGCTCCTCTCCGAGCGCGGCATCGGCAACGACGACACCGTGATCCTCTACGGTGGCAACAACAACTGGTTCGCCGCGTACGCCTACTGGTACTTCAAGCTCTACGGCCACCGGGACGTCAAGCTGCTCGACGGCGGCCGCAAGAAGTGGGAGCTGGACGCCCGTCCGCTGGTCAAGGACGCGGTGACCCGCCCGGCCACCCGCTACGTGGCGCAGGAGCCGGACACCTCGATCCGCGCCTTCCGCGACGAAGTGGTCGACGCCATCGGCACGAAGAACCTGGTCGACGTGCGCTCGCCCGACGAGTACGCGGGCCGCCTGCTCGCCCCCGCGCACCTGCCGCAGGAGCAGGCGCAGCGGGGCGGCCACATCCCGACGGCGATCAGCGTGCCGTGGTCGAAGGCGGCCAACGAGGACGGCACCTTCAAGTCCGACGACGAGCTGCGCAAGATCTACGCCGACGCGGGGCTGGACGACAGCAAGGAGACCATCGCGTACTGCCGGATCGGCGAGCGCTCCTCGCACACCTGGTTCGTGCTCCAGGAGCTGCTCGGGCACCGCAACGTGAAGAACTACGACGGTTCCTGGACCGAGTACGGCTCGCTGGTCGGCGTCCCGGTGGCGCTGGGCGACGAGCCCGGGGAGGCGTGAGCCGTGACCGCACCCACCGCCGCGGGCTGCGCCGCGCCCGACCAGGCCGCGCCGCTGCCGGCCAGCCTGGACCTCGACAAGGAGACCGTCATCACCGGCACCGTCCGCTCCGCCGAGGGCGAGGCCGTGCCGGGCGCGTACGTCCGTCTGCTCGACTCGAGTGGTGAGTTCACCGCCGAGGTCGTGACGTCGGCGGCCGGGCAGTTCCGGTTCTTCGCCGCACCGGGCAGCTGGACGCTGCGCGCGCTCTCCCGGCACGGCAACGGCGACACCGCCGTGACCGCCGGCCGGGGCATCAACGAGGTCTCCGTCACGGTCGCCTCCTGACCCACGCTCTGATCGTCCGCGGCCGGCCACCCGCTCGGGTGGCCGGCCGCGGCGCGTCGGGGAGGACGTCCCGCCGGGGTTCGCCGTCCCGCCGGCGTGGGCGCGGACGACCGCCACCGGGTGGCCGGACGCCGCGTGACACCATGGCCGGGTGAGCGGTGCTGTCCAGACGGGGTACGTCCCGCCGACCGGTCCCGACGCGCCGGCGCGGACCCGGCGGCGCTGGCTCCTGGCGGCGGCCGTCGGGTGGGGGCTGCTGCTCGTCGTGCTGGTGTGGATCTCGGTCCGCGCCGACCCGCCCACCGTTCGCGAACAGCGCACCCTCGCCGAGGCCGGCCGGCTGGTGGACCGGGCCGCGGGAGAGCTCGTCGCGGCCGCCGGTCCCGCGGTGCTGGAGCTGACCCCGCCGGAGGTCGAGCGAGGGTGCCGGGTCACCCCGTTCGTGGAGGGGGCGACCCTCACCCGGGCCGTCGAGGTGGCCGCCGCCTCCGGTGCCGAGCGGGAGCTGTTGGAGGGCATCGCCGACCGGCTGCCGGCGGACTGGCGGGCCGGGGTGCGGATGACTCCCGACGGGCTCCGGTTGCGCGCCGACGCGGGCGAGTTCGTCGCGGTGCGGGGGCGCCCGGCGGGGGAGCGGCGCTTCCGGTTGACCGTCGACACGGGTTGCCGGCCGGTGGGCGACGGCTACGAGCCGGCCACCGCGACGGCCGGCGCCGAGGTGACCGCGCTCGGGGACGCGCTGCGCGCGCTCGGCCTTCCGGCCGCGCCGGCCCCCGAACTGGTCACCGCGCCCTGCCCCGGCGGTGGCGTCGCCCGTACCGCACGTGCCGCCGGCGATCCCGGCCCGGCGGCAGCCCTCGCGCCGCTGGCCACCGGCGGCCCGGTCCTGGCGACCCGCGAGGCGTACGCCTACCGCACCGGCCCGGTCACCGTCCTGGCCGACACCGCGGGGGACCTGCCCCACGTCGCCGCCACCACCGGCTGCCCCTGACGGCTAGGCCCTGGTCAGCGACCGGCGTTGGTGCGGCTGCGGCCGAGCGCGTCCACCTGGCCCCAGCGGCCGGGGATGTCCAACAGTTCGACGCGGCCCATGCCCGGCGGCACGGCCGGATCGATGATCAGATGCTCGCCCTGCGGTTGCAGACCGAGCATGACCCGCAGCAGCAGGAGCGGGGTGCCCGTCGACCAGGCCTGCGGGCTGCACGCCGTCGGGTAGCGCACGGGGTACTCGGTGAGGCGGCGGTCGTAGCCGGCGAACGCCTCGGGCAGCCGGCCGTCGAAGAAGCGGGAGGCGGCGAGCATGGCGTCGCAGATCCGGCCGGCCTCCTCGCGGTAGCCGTACCGCCAGAGGCCCCACGCGATGATCGAGTTGTCGAACGGCCAGACCGTGCCCACGTGGTAACCGATCGGGTTGTACCGGCCCTGGTCCTTCGCGAGCGTCCGGACGCCCCAGCCGGAGAACATCTGCGGCCCGAGCAGGTGCTGGACGATGCGGCCGGCCCGCCCTTCGTCCACGATGCCGCTCCAGAGCAGGTGGCCCATGTTGGAGGCGAGGGCGTCCACCTGCCGGCCGTCCGCGTCGAGGGCGAGCGCGTAGTACTCCCGCTCGGGGATCCAGAAGTCGCGGTTGAACCGCTGCTTCAGCTCCGCGGCCTCGCGTTCGAGGCGGTCGGCGTACGCCGGGTCGTTCCAGAACGTGCGGGCCAGCCGGGCGCCCCGGATCTTCGCGTCGTAGGCGTAACCCTGGAGCTCGCAGGTGGCGCGGGGAAACCCGGGGAGGCGCCCGTCGGCGTAGGAGATGGCGTCCCACGAGTCCTTCCAGCACTGGTTCTGGAGCCCGGTCTCCGGGTTGCGGGTCTGGTACCAGATGTAGCCGGTGCCGAGCAGGTCGCCGTAGGTGTCGATCCAGTCCAGCGCCGCCCGCGCCTGCGATTCGAGCAGCAGCACCGGCTGGCTGTCGCCGGTCCACCGCTCGTACTCGTCGAGCAGGATGACGAAGAGGGGGGTGGAGTCGGCCGAGCCGTAGTACGGCGAGTGCGGTTGCTCCTCGAAGCCGGCCGTCTCGCCGTACCGCAGCTCGTGCAGGATCTTCCCCGGCTCCTCGTCCCGGAAGTCGTCCACCCGGTGCCCCTGCAGACCCCCGAGGATCTGGAGGGTCGGCGGGATCAGCTCGGGCAGGAACGGCAGCACCTGGAGCGAGGTGAAGATGCTGTCCCGGCCGAAGAGGGTCATGAACCACGGCAGCCCGGCGGCGAGCAGCCGGACGCCGAGGGCGATCGACTCGTAGCGCAGCGCGCCGAGGTCGTTGAGGCTGCACCGGTACGCGGTGGCCAACGGCTCGCAGTCGCAGCCGAGCTTCGGCGCCCGTTCGATCAGCTCGTTCTGCTCGGCCGCGATGGTGGCCGCGTCCCGGCTGCCGCCGTACGGCAGGGTGGCCCGGATGTCCTCGCCGCGCGCGCCGTACACGACGGTCGCCACGCGCAGCCGGGTCGTCCACTGGCCGTGCCGGCCGATCCGCAGGCGGAAGGTCATGCCGGCCACGTCGATCTCGGCCGGCTCGCTGGTCACGATCACCACCTCGCGGTGGAAGGCCTCCCGCCGGTAGGTCAGGCGCAGCTCGTTGCCGCTGACCGTGGCGGTCGTCCGGCCCTTCTTCTGCCGAGCGCCCTTGATCTCGAAGAGATCGGCGAAGTCCGCGCCGATGTCGAGCCGCAGCGTGAACTCGACCGCCTCGCCCGAGTGGTTCAGCACGGTCAGCGCCTCGTCGAAGCTGCCGCCGATCGTCCGGCTGCGGATCACCGACACCTTGGCGTCGAGGTAGTGCGTCGGCTCGCCGGGGGCGAGGAAGAAGCGGGTGCGGTAGGACTCCGACTCGTCGATGGAGAGCGCGTGCAGCCGCTCCCCGTTCAGGGTGAGCAGCCAGGTGGAGAGGTAGCGCGTGTCGAAGCTGAAGAGGCCGGTGGGGAAGTCGAAGGAGGGCTCGACGTCACCGCGTCGGTCGGTCACCAGGAACGTGTTGCCGTCCAGGATGCTGACCAGGTCCTTCACGCCAGCCGTCCGGTGTTCTCCCGGGCCACCCGGCGCGGGTCGCGGGTCCCGGGCGGGTCGGGAAAGAACCGCCGGAACGCGAGGAAGAGCACGACGTTGCCGCTGAACGTGCTCTCGTTGCGCAGCACCGCGGCGACGCCCTGCGCCTCCCCCTTCACCATCCGCTCGAAGAGGTCCTCGCTGCTGTACCAGATCGCGTCGGCCGGCCCGCGGTCGCGGCTCACCTCCACCGCTCCGGGGCGCATCCGGACGAGCCAGTGCTCCGTCACGCTTGCCCGGGTGAGGTCGATCTGGAGGGTTCCGCTGACCAGTCCGCGCAGGATCTCGGGGGCACGCGCCGGCAGCGATTCGAAGAACCGCTCGATCGCCTCGCTCACATCAGAATCGTAGGCAGCCACCCGACATATGGGGTCGGTATCGGCAGTCCACGCAGTTCGGGCGCTTCGCGGTCGGCGGCCCGGCCGCTGTCAGTAGACGAGCGCCTGCGCGCCCTCGGCCATCGTCTCCTCGACGAAGACGGCGGCGCCGGCGATCCGTACGCCCGGCAGCACGTCGTCCGGGCCGATGTCCCGCCGGGCCGCGCACTGGGTGCACGCGGTGACCGTCCCGGTGGTCAACAACACGTGCAGCAGCTCGGCCAGCGGGGCGGAGTGCGGCAGCTCGAACTCCTCGGCCCGCCCGGGCAGGGCGAACCAGGTGGACTCGCCGGTCAGCCAGAGCGAGACCTGCACCCCGGCGGCGGCGGCCGTCGCGGCGACCGTGAACGCCTGGGCGCACCGCTCGGGGGCGTCCGCCCCGGCGGTGGCCTTGACGACGAGAGTGCGCGGCATGGAGCCCAGCATAGGATGGCCGCGATGGTTACCGAGATCGGGTTCGTCAGCCTGCTTGTCGCCGGCCTGGGCGCGCTCGCCGGTGGCCTGATCTACCTGGCCGTACGCATGTCGAGAGGTAACTGGTGAGCGCGAGGAGTGTGCCGGGTTTGCGAGCCCCGCAGTCGCGAGCGAAGGAGATCCGGTGAGCGCGAACCCGTCGGACGACAACCCGCTGGAGCCGCCGCCGTGGCTGAACGCGCCGCCGGTCGACCCCTACCCGTACGAGGAGAGTCACGACCTGCGCGTCGGCCCGAAGCTGCACCCGGCCCTGGACGGCTTCCTGCCGTACATCGGGCAGTGGCGCGGCCGGGGGCGGGGCGGTTACCCCACGATCGAGGACTTCGACTTCGCCCAGGAGATCCGGATCAGCCACGACGGGCGGCCGTTCCTGTTCTACGAGTCCCGGGCCTGGATCCTCGACGAGGAGAGCCGGCCGGTGCGCCCGGCGGGCCGCGAGGTCGGCTGGTGGCGGCCGGTGTTCGACGGTGAGCGGGCCACGGACGAGCTGGAGGCCCTCATGACGACCCCGACGGGGGTGATGGAGCTCTACCTCGGGCGGCGCACCGGCACCCAGGTCGAGCTGGTCACCGACGCCGTGGTGCGGACGTCCACGGCCAAGGAGGTGACGGCCGGCCACCGGCTCTTCGGCATCGTCGAGGGCGCGCTGCTCTACGCCCAGGAGATGGCCGCCGTCGGTCAGGGGCTCAACCCGCACCTCTCCGCCCGGCTCATCCGCGTCGGCGGCTGATCTCCTCGCCCTTCGTCGCGAACGGGGTCGACGGGTCCGCCCGGGAGGGCGGCACCCGTCGATCCCATGATCACCGCGTCCCGGGCCGCCCCGGCGAGCGACGTGAGCCGGGACGGGCGTGACGGCGAACTATGATCGGACGGTGTCCGAATCCTCCCTGGCGGAAATGCTCCGCTCCCGTGGGCTGCGGCTGACGGCGCAGCGGCAGCTGATCCTGCAGGCGGTGCTGGACCTCGGCCACGCCACGCCCGAGCAGGTGCACACCGCGGTCCGTGAGGTGGCCGCCGGTGTGAACATCACCACCATCTACCGCACGCTGGAGTTGCTGGAGCGGCTCGGCCTGGTGACCCACACCCACCTCTCGCACGGCTCGCCGACCTACCACGCCGCGGGCGAGCACCAGCACGTGCACCTCGTCTGCCGGGACTGCGGCGCGATCGACGAGGTCGACCCCGATCTGATCCGGCCGCTCGCCGACCAGCTGGCCGCCCAGCGGGGGTTCCGGGTCGACATCGGGCACGTGTCATTCTTCGGCGTCTGCGGCAGCTGCGAGAACGGGGACCAGGAATGATCGACATCGCGGGTGCGGTGGCCGTCGAGAGCATCGACGAGGCCAGCCGGGACCAGCCGGAGCCGGAGCACGCGGCGGCCGGGGTGCGCGGCGTCGCCGCCCACTACGGCGACCCCATGCGGGAGCAGCGCACCCTCGACACCGCGGTCGGCCTGGTGGACCGGTCGCACCGGGGTGTGGTGGCGGTGCCGGGCGAGGATCGCGCCGGCTGGCTGCACACCCTCACCTCGCAGCACCTCGCCGACCTGACCGCGGGCGAGGGTACGGAGCTGCTGGTGCTCTCCCCGCACGGGCACGTCGAGCAGCACGCCATGGTCGCCGAGGACGGCGTCACCACCTGGCTGGACACCGAGCCGGGAGCGACCAGCGGGCTGCTGGCGTACCTGGAGAAGATGCGTTTCTTCAGCAAGGTCGAGCCGCGTGACGCCACCGCCGACCACGCGCTGCTGTCCCTGGTCGGGCCGGAGGCCACCGGGGCGCTCGAGACCCTCGGCGTGACCGGGCTGGCCGCACCCGACCAGGTCGCGGTGCCCGGTCCGAAGTTCCGGCACGGCGAGATGCCGTCGCGGCCCACCGTGCGGTACGCGGTGAAGCCGCTGCCCATCGGTGGCTGGGCCCGGCGGGTGCCGCTCGGAGTGGACCTGCTGGTGCCCCGCGAGGCGATGGGCCAGGTGGTGGAGGAGTTGCACGGCGCGGGGGTGCCGGTCGCCGGGCTCTGGGCGTACGAGGCGATCCGGGTGGCCGCCCGCCGGCCCCGCGTCGGAGTGGACACCGACCACCGGACCATCCCCGCCGAGGTGAACCTGATCGGCTCCGCCGTGCACCTCGACAAGGGCTGCTACCGGGGGCAGGAGACGGTCGCCCGGGTGCACAACCTCGGCCGCCCGCCGCGTCGCCTCGTCCTGCTGCACCTGGACGGGGTGACCACCGACCAGCCGCCGACCGCCGGTGCTCCGGTGACCCTCGACGGCCGCACGGTCGGCTTCGTCGGCACCGCCGTGCACCACCACGAGCTGGGTCAGATCGCCCTCGCCGTGATCAAGCGGAACGTCCCCGAGGACGCCCGTCTCATGATCGACACCGTCGCCGCCGCCATCGACCCCGAGTAGCGGAGGGCCCGGTCGGCGCCGATCGACCCCGGCCGGGGCGGCGTCTAGGATCCGGGCATGACGACAGGGACGTTGATCACGGTTGCCCCCACCGGCGCGGAGTCGGCCAAGGCGGAGGTCCCGGCGCTGCCGGTGACCCTCGACGAGCTGCTGCTCACCGCGAAGGAGTGCGAGGCGCTCGGCGCCGCCGTGATCCACGTCCACATCCGCGACGACGAGGCGAAGCCCACCCTCGACCCGGGCCGGCTGCGGGCGACCGTGGCCGCCCTGCGGGAGAGCACCGACCTGATCGTCCAGCTCTCCTCGGGCGGTGCCGTCACCGACCCGGAGGCCGACCGGCTCGCGGTGCTCGACGCCGCGCCCGACATGGCCTCCTGCACCATGGGCACCGTCAACTTCGGCGACGACGTCTTCCTCAACCGCTGGGAGTTCATCGTCGAGCTGCACACCCGCATGCAGGAGCGGGGGATCGTGCCGGAGTACGAGATCTTCGACCTCGGCCATCTGACGGCGCTCCAGCGCCTGCTCGGCAAGTACGGCCTGCCGCACGGCGGGCACGTGCACGTCGACTTCGTGATGGGCGTACCGGGCGGCATGCCGGGCACCACCGAGACCCTGGTGGCGGCCCGGCAGATGCTGCGCGACCTGCCGGAGGGGACGACCTTCTCCGCCACCGGCATCGGTCGCGCCACCCTGCCCGTCCTGCTGGCCTCCCTGTCGACCGGCGGGCACCTGCGGGTCGGGATGGAGGACACGGTGACGTACGCCAAGGGACGGCCGGTGGAGTCCAACATGCAGTTGGTCGCCCGCGCGGTCGGCTTCGCGCAGCTCGCGCAGCGCCCGCCGCTCACCACCGCGGAGGCCCGCGCGCTGCTCGGCCTGTAAGGCCGGTCCCGGTCGCCACTCCTGTCACAGATTCCCGGAGGACCTGGTCACCCGACGGACGGTCACCCCTGGTCCGTCGGTACCGTCCACACCGTGGGAAAGACGTACGAGGGCGGCGCGCCGCTCGCCGAGGTGGTCCGGTCGGAGTTCGTCGAGGGTGTGCACCGCGGCTCGGTCGTGGTGCTGGACGCGTCGGGGGCGACGGTCGCCGCCACCGGTGACGTCACCTCCGCGATATTCCCCCGCTCGTCCAACAAGCCGATGCAGGCGATCGGGATGCTCCGTGCCGGCCTGCCGCTGACCGACCCGGCCGACCTGGCGATCGTCTCGGCAAGTCACGCCGGTGAGGACTTTCACCTGGCCCGGGTCGGCGCGCTGCTGATCCGGGCCGGACTGGACGAGTCGGCGCTGCACTGCCCGCCGGACCTGCCCGTCGGCGAGGCGGCGCGGGAGGCGGTGCTGCGCGCCGGAGGTGGGCCGACCCGGGTGCAGATGAACTGCTCCGGCAAGCACAGCGGCATGCTGCTGACCTGCCTCGCGGCGGGGTGGCCGGTGGACGGCTACTGGCGACCGGAGCACCCGTTGCAGCAGCGCCTGCGTGCGGCGGTCGAGGAGTTCGCCGGGGAGGAGGTGTCGGCCGTCGGTGTCGACGGCTGCGGCGCCCCGGTGCTGGCGATCTCGCTCACCGGGCTGGCCGGCGCGTTCCTGCGGCTGGTCTCGGCACAGGAGGGCTCGCACCCGCGGTCGGTGGCCGACGCGATGCGCGCGCACCCGGAGATCGTCGGTGGTACCCAGGCCGACGACACCCGGCTGATGCGCGGGATTCCGGGCCTGCTCGCGAAGGTCGGCGCGGAGGGCGTGATCGCCGCGGCGCTGCCGGGTGTCGGCGCGGTGGCCCTGAAGATCGACGACGGCGCCGCCCGCGCCCGGATGCCGGTGCTGGTCTCCGCGTTGCGCCGCCTGAACGTCGACGCTCCGGTGCTCACCGAGTACGCCGAGGTGCCGCTCTTCGGCGGGGGCGTCCCGGTCGGCGCGGTCCGGCCGCTCTGGTAACCGCAGCCACCGGATTACCAATGCGCGCCGAGGCCACCACTTCCCGGAAGTGGTGGCCCCGGCCCGTCCCGGCCCGTCGACAGGCGGGTGTCCCCCGGCTCAGGCCAGGAAGTCGAGCAGCGCCTTGTTGACGGGCTCCGGGCGCTCCAGCGGCGCGAGGTGGGCGGCGCCCGGCACGTCCGGCATCCGTACGCCCCGGGGTGCCTCGGCCGCGAGCCGGTCGGCGAGGCGGCGGAGGTCGGCGACGTCCTCGGTGCCGGTCCCCGCGAGCACGGGTACGGCCAGCTCGTGGAGGCGGTCGACCGCCGGCGGGTCGAGTTCGCCGACCTCGACGGCGCTGAGCGCCAGCTCCGCGGCGAGCGCCCGCTGGTCCATCGCCTCGGCGAAGCGGATCAGGTCGGGGTCGACGTCCTCCGGACGGCGGCCCGGGCCCACCACCCAGAACCGCACCTCGGCGGCAGCGGTGGCGGTGAAGTCCTCCGGGTCCGGTTCTCCGGCCAGCTCCTCCCAGAGCTGCTCGGTCTCCTCGGACCACTCGTGACCCGAGACGGGCGCGCCGAAGAGGGCCAGCGCCGACACGCGCTCGGGGTGGGCCAGCGCGGTGTCCACCGCGACCCGGCCGCCGAACGAGCAGCCGACCAGCGTCGCCCGGGGCAGGCCGAGCGCGTCCAGCAGCCCCACGACGTCGTCGTGGTGGGCGAACGGCGCCGGCGGCAGCTCGGACTCGCCGTAGCCGCGCAGGTCCAGGGCGATCACCCGGTGCCGGGCCGCGAGCGCGCCGATCTGGGCCCGCCACATGCGTCGATCCGCGATGCCGGCGTGCAGCAGCACCACAGGGCTGCCCTCGCCGACGTCGTCGTACGCCAGCACGGCGCCGTTCACTTCGATCTTGGTCATCGGTGGAAGGTACGCAGGGGGCGACCACGTACGCAAGGGCGTGGATGAGACGTCGCTAACTCTGGCTAGCATTCCGCTTGCAGCAGCTAGCAGAGCGGGCTACCGTCGGACGCATGGCCACTGGTAAGGAGCTTCCCGACATCGGCGGGTTCATTCGTGACCTGCGGCGCAACGCGAAGATCTCGCTGCGCCAGCTCGCCGAGCAGGCAGGGGTCAGCAACCCCTACCTCAGCCAGATCGAGCGGGGCCTGCGCAAGCCCAGCGCCGAGGTGCTCCAGCAGATCGCCAGCGCGCTGCGCGTCTCCACTCCGGCCATGTACCTGCGGGCCGGGCTGCTCGACGACAAGGAGGGCCAGGGCGTGCTCGCCGCCATCGCCGTGGACCCCGACCTGACCATGGCCCAGAAGCAGTCCCTGAGCCAGATCTACGAGACCTTCCGCCGGGAGAACACCCGGCTCGCCGAGGCGACCGCCGCGGCGAACGCGAACCAGGAGGCGCCGGCCGCGGGCGCGTCCGCCGCGCCCACGGAGCCCACCACTCCCACCGAGTCGGCCGCGCTGGTCAACCCCGCGGCCACCGGACCGACCACACCGGAGGGCACCCCGACCGAGGCCGTCCTCGAGTCGGTCGCCGTCACCGAGGCCGGTGCGGCGCCCGCCCCGCCGAGCACCCCCGAGAACAAGGCCGCCGGCAGCGCGGCCCCGAAGGCCGCGGAGTCGGCCGAGGAGGAGAAGGCATGACCCAGCCGAAGACCAACCGCATTCCGGCCCCGATCTACGCCGCCGCCGGCGCCGGCGAGCTGGCCCTCCAGCAGCTGCGCAAGCTGCCCGCCGTGGTCAGCGACCTCGGCAGCAAGGTCGTCACCGACCTGGGCACGAAGGCCGTGGTGACCGGCGTCGAGCTGCGCGAGAAGGCCAACGAGACGCTGCGCACCGCCACCGCCCTGCGGGAGAAGGCCGCCGCGGGCGACCTCGACCTCAACCGGCTGCGCGAGGTGACCGACCTGGACAGGCTGCGCGAGGTCGCCGACCTCAACAAGCTGCGTGAGGTCGCCGACCTGGACAAGCTGCGCGCGGCGGCCACCCGCAACGCCGCCGTCGTGGTGGCCGGCGCCCAGGTCGCCCAGGAGCGGGCGCTGGCCGCGTACGGTGCGCTGGTCGCCCGGGGCGAGCGGGTCGTCGGCACCGGCGTCCTGGAGGCCGCCGAGACCGTGAACGCCGACATCGAGGCGACCGAGGCCGACACCGCCCCGGCTGCCGCCGTCGCGAACCCGGCCGAGGCGACCGCCCCGGCCGAGGTGCCGAGCCCGACCGAGGTGGCGAAGGCCGTCGAGGCCAGGCCGGCCGCCGTCCGGAAGCCGCGGGCCACGAAGGCCACGAAGGCGGTCAAGGCGGGCGACACCCCGTCGGCGAAGCTGCCCCGGGCCACCAAGCGGACCCGCCCGGCCGCCGAGTAAGACCTTCGCACCGGCGACCCCGGAGGCGTCCTTGTCGGACGTATCCGGGGTCGCCGACATAAGCTTGCCGTCATGGCCTACGCCGCGCCGATCTTCGCCTTCGAAGTCCGCTACGTGATCGAGCTGATCCTGCTCGTCTTCGCGCTGATCATCGAGGGGGTCGCCCTGGTGCACGCCATCACCCAGCGGTCCGACGCCTTCAACGCCATCGGCACCCTGCCCAAGGGCGGCTGGATCGCGATCCTCGCCGTCTGCCTCGTGCTGACCCTGATCGGGTTCGGCCCGATCAGCCTCTTCGGACTGATCGGCATCGCGGCCGCACTCATCTACCTGCTCGACGTACGGGTCGGCCTGCGCGACCTGAGCGACGGCAGAGGGTTCTGGTGAGGAGCTTCCGCTGGCCGCCCCCGCCGGACGGCGGGCCCCGCACCTGGGGCCCGGGTCCCGGTGGCCCGCGCACCGGCCGTCCCGCGCTGCCCGAGCCGGAGACCGAGCTGGTCGCCACGCCGCACGGTGTGCGCCTCGAACGGCTTATCACCGGCGCCGGTGACCCGGTCACCCTCTTCGCGCACGGGCTCGGCAACGGCATCGCCACCACCCGGCCGTTCGGCAGCGGTGTCACCGGCCGGAGGGTCTTCTTCCAGTTCCGGGGCCACGGCCGGTCGGACGCGCCGCCCGGCCCGTGGAGCTACGCCGACCTCGCGCGGGACGTCCGCGCCATGGCCGACCTGAGCGGAGCGACCCGCGCGTTCGGCGCCAGCCTCGGCGCCGGCGCCCTGTGCCGGCTGCTCGCGGAGAGCCCCGAACGCTTCGAACGGCTGGTCTTCTTCCTGCCCGCGGTGCTCGACCGGCCGCGCGCCGAGGCCGCCCGGCAGCGGCTCACCCTGCTGCTGGAGGCCGTGGAGAGCGGCGACGCGTCGGCGGTCGCGGAGGTGGTGGGGCACGAGCTGCCGCCCGCCGTACGCAACACGCCGGCCGGCTGGGCGTACCTGCGCCAGCGCCTCGACCAGCTCCTCCGCGACGGGCTCGCCCCCGGCCTGGCCGACCTCCCCGAGCAGGTCGCGCTGCCGGACGTCACCGCCCTGGCCGCGGTCACCGCACCCGCGCTGGTCATCGGGTGCGCCGGCGACGACCTGCACCCGGTCGAGGTGGCCGAGCAGCTCGCGGTCGCGCTTCCCGCGGCCACCCTGCACGTGTACGACCGGCCGGGCGTGCTCTGGACGGAACGCGCCGACCTGCGCAGCCGGATCTCGACGTTCCTGAACGAGTAACCTGCCCTGACATGGGTGTCACACATCACGGCCGGACGCACCGGCTGGACCTCGCCGACCCGACGCTGCGGGAGTGGGAGTGCACGGTGCTGCACGCCGACCCCGAGCAGGGCATCGTCCTCGACCGATCGGCCTTCTACCCGGGCGGCGGTGGGCAGCCACCGGACCACGGCGTCCTGCTCTGGCAGGGCGTACAGACCCGGATCGTCGGCACGCGCAAGGGCGACGACCTCTGGCTGATCCCGGCCGAGGGCGACCCGCTGCCCCCGGCCGGCACCACCGTGACCGGCGCCGTGGAGGACGACCGGCGCACCCGGTTGATGCGTACCCACTCCGGTCTGCACGTGCTCTGCGGCGTGGTCTTCCGCGACTTCGGCGCGCTGGTCACCGGCGGCAACATGGAGCCCGGCGAAGCCCGGATGGACTTCAACCTCCCCGAGGTGCCGACCGACTTCAAGACCCGGATCGAGGAGCTGGTCAACGCCGAGGTGGCGGCGGATCGCGCGGTCGCGGTCCGGGTGCTGCCGCGGGCGGAGGCGCTGGCGTTGCCGGACATCATCCGCACCCAGTCCAACCTCATCCCGCCGGACGAGCAGGAGGTGCGGATCGTCGACATCGTGGGGCTGGACGTCCAGGCCGACGGCGGCACCCACGTCGCCTCCACCGCCCACATCGGCAAGGTGCAGGTCGTGAAGGTGGAGAGCAAGGGGCGGGCCAACCGCCGCGTCCGCATCCGCCTGGTCGACTGAGGACGGCTCCCGGCCGCGGTGCTCGCCGGCCCGCTCAGGCGGGTGGGCCGGCGTAGAGCAGGCTCATCCGGGCGACGGCGTCCGCCATCTGCGCGCGCAGCTCCGGTGGGTCGAGCACCTCCACCTCGGGGCCGAGCGTGAGCAACTGGGCGTACGCCACGTCCACTTCCTCGACGGGCAGCCGCAGCACCACCCGCCCGTGCGCGTCGGGGCCTTCGGCGGCCGCGACGGCCTCGTCGTACACGAAGGGCGCGTCGACGAGGTGGCGGAGCCGGCGCAGGCCGGCGGAGCTCAACCGCAACGTCACCTCGGCGCGGAGCATGCTCCGCAGGAACGCCTCGGCCTGCTCCCGCCAGTAACCGGACAGGTCGAAGCTCTCGTCCCGGTCGAAGGTCTCCTCCGCGACCTGGACGTCGCCGACCCGGTCCACCCGGTACGTCCGGTAGCCGTCGCCGACCCGGCCGACGAGGTACCAGGTCCCGCTCTTGAGGACCAGCCCGTACGGGGCCACGTCCCGGGTGACCTCCCGGTCGCCGCGCCGGTAGCGGATCCGCACCATCCGGTCGCGCCAGACCCCCTCGGCGAGCTCGGCGAGCCACGGCGGCGGCCCGGCGTCCCGGAACCAGCCCGGCACGTCCAGGTGGAACCGCTGCCCGGTCCGGGCGGGCGCGTCGCGCAGGCTCGGCGGCAGCGCGGCGAGCACCTTCAGCTCGGCGGACGCGACCGCGTCGGCGAGCCCCATGTCGCCGGCCGGCCCGGGCAGCCCGGCGAGGAAGAGTGCCTCCGCCTCGTCCCGGCTCAGCCCGGTCAGCCGGGTGCGGTAGCCGCCGAGCAGGCGGTACCCGCCGGTGCGGCCCCGGTCGGCGTAGACCGGCACCCCGGCGGCGGAGAGTGCCAGCACGTCCCGGTAGACGGTCCGCTCGGAGACCTCCAGCTCTCGGGCCAGTTCGGCCGCGGTCATGGTCTCGCGCGACTGGAGGAGCAGCACCAACGAGATCAACCGGGACGCCCGCACGGGTCCATCCTGCCCCGACCCCGGTCACCGACCACCGGGGGTGAGCAGACCCCGGTCGTACGCGGCGGCCACGGCCGCGGCCCGGTCGTTGACCCCGAGCTTCGCGTAGACGTGCAGCAGGTGGGTCTTGACGGTCGCCTCGCTGATGAACAGTCGGGCCGCCGTCTCCCGGTTGGACGAACCGCGGGCCACCAGGGTGAGCACCTCCAGCTCGCGCTGGCTCAGCGGCTCCTCGACGGGCGCCCGCAACCGTCCCATGAGCCGCCCGGCCACACTGGGGGAGAGCACCGACTCGCCCCGCGCGGCGGCCCGCACCGCCCGGACCAGCTCCTCCCGCGGCGCGTCCTTGAGCAGGTAACCGGTGGCGCCCGCCTCGACGGCCGGCAGCACGTCCGCGTCCGTGTCGTACGTGGTGAGCACCAGCACCTTCGCGCTGCTGCCGGCGCGGGCCAGCCGGCCGATGGCGGTCACCCCGTCCATGCCGGGCATCCGCAGGTCCATCAGCACCACGTCCGGTCGCAGGTGGGCCGCCAGGGCGAGCGCCTCCGCGCCGTCGCCGGCCTCGCCGACCACCTCGAAGCCCGGATCGCCGGTGAACATGCCCCGCAACCCGTCCCGCACCACCGGGTGGTCGTCGACGATGAGCAGCCGTACGGGCGGGGTCAACCGGCACCTCCGGGAAGCGCGGGTACGGACGCCGAGACGGCGGTGCCGCCGCCCGGCTCACTCTCGACGGCCAGGTCGCCACCGACCCGGGCGACGCGCTGCCGCATGGCGGTCAGCCCGTAGCCGCCCTCCGCGCCGCGCGTCGGTCGGTCGGCGACGTCGAAGCCCACTCCGTCGTCGCGTACGTCGAGCGTGACCACGTCACCCATGTACGACAGGGTCAGCCCGACCCGGGACGCCTTGGCGTGCCGGCCCACGTTGGCCAGCGCCTCCTGGGCGGCCCGGAGCAGGGTCACCTCGACCTCCGGGTGCAGCGGTCGGGCGTCTCCGGTCACGCGCACCTCCACGCGCACCTCGGTGATCGTCGACCACCGCCCGGTCAGCTCGGCGAGCGCGTCGGGCAGCCGGGCGGACTCCAGCGCCTCGGGGCGGACGGCCCGCACCGACCGGCGCGCCTCGGTGAGGCTCTCGCGGGCCAGGGCGATCGCGGTGTCCACGTGCCGCTGCCAGTCGGCCCGCCGGTCGCGGGCCTGCCCGGCCGCCTCCAACTGGGTGATGATGCCGGTGAGGCCCTGCGCGAGGGTGTCGTGGATCTCCCGGGCCATCCGCTGCCGCTCGTCGATCACCCCGGCCTCCCGCGCCTGGGTGAGCAGTTGGGCGTGCAGACCCTCGTTCTCCCGCATCGTCTCGGCCAGCCGGCGGTTCGCCTCGGCCAGCTCCTCGACCAGCCGCTTGCGGTTGGCGTGCTGCCGCTCGGCGATGGTGCTGAACCAGATCATCCCACCGGCGGCGCCCAGGTTGAACAGCACCAGCACGCCCCAGAGCAGCCAGTGCGACCGGGAGACCGGCAGGCCGCCGCCCTGCGCGGTGGCCGCCAGGACGGCCGACACGGCCACCCCGGCGAACCGCCAGTTGCCGGGCAGCAGCAGCGAGTGCAGGAAGCCGGCCCAGCTGAAGAAGCCGTACCAGGGGCTGATCAGCACCAGCACGGCGCTGAGCACGAGCAGCCCGACGTAGTAGACGACCATCAGCGTGCGCCGGGTCACCCAACCCGGGTGGAGGTTGACGAACCAGGCGATCCAGCACGCCGCGGCAGCGGCGACGAGCAGGTGCGGGGCCAGGGGGAGACCCAGCGGAGCCGGCGCCGCCGTGGTCAGCAGCGCCCCGACGCCCAGCCCCACGTACGGGAGCACCCGGTGCAGGTGCGCCTCCCGGGTCTCCCAGGCCGACAGCCGGTCGACCTGTTCGGCGGTGCTGGCCATCGGACCCCCGCTCATTCCCAGCGGAACAGCTTCGCCGCCGCCGTACCCGCGAGCAGGGCGACTGCCGCCATTATCGCCAGGTGCAGCGGTTGCGGGGCATCGGTGGTCCAGGCGTCGAGCAGCGCCTGCACGCCGGGCGGCGTGTAGTCGCCGATCCGCACCAGGAACTCCGGCAGCAGGAACCGGGGCACGTACACCCCGCCGAAGAACATGACCACCAGGAACAGCGGCACGGCCAGTGCCTGCGCGGCCTTGGCCGTACGGGCCACCGCCGCCACCAGCAGCCCCAGCGCCAGCAGGGCCGCGGTGCCGAGGACGAGGGCCAGCGCGAAGCCCAGCGGGTGTCGGGGCAGTGGCACGTCGAACGCCAGCCACCCGACCGCGACGAGCAGCACGGCACTGACGAGGATGGTGGCGAGTGCGATGACCAGCTGGGCGGCCAGCAGCGCGGCCGGGTTGGCCGGGGTGGTGGCCAGCCGGCGCAGCACCCCGCGCTCCCGGTAGGTGGCCAGCACCGTGGGCAGGATGTTCACCCCCGTCATGGCGAGTGTGATCACCAGTAGCGAGGGGGCGAAGTACTGGATGAACGACAGGTCACCGAACTGCGCCTCCGGTTGGCGTCCGGCCGGGATCAGCCCGAACACCGCCAGCAGCGCGAGTGGCAGCACGACGGTGACGAGTGGCGCGGCGAAATCACGCAGGTAGAGTCTCGTCTCAATCTTGAGGATCTGCCCGAAGGCGCGCATGTCCTGCTCCCTCACTCGGCGGGCCGGTGCCCGGTCAGCTCGACGAAGGCGTCGTCGAGGGTGGACTGCTCCAGCCGCAGCTCGGCGGCGATGATCTGATTGCGGGCGAGCACCGAGGTGACCGCGTGCAGCACGTCACCGGTGCCGGTCACCACCACCTGGCCACCGCTGCGGTGCACGGCGGTGACCTCGGGCAGGTCGGTGAAGAGCCGGTCGTCCACCGGGGCGGACGGCCGGAACCGGATCCGCTGCTCGGGTGCCACGGCAGACACCAGGCCGGCCGGGCTGTCGAGCGCGACGACCCGTCCCCGGTCGATCACGGCGACCCGGTCGCAGAGCCGTTCCGCCTCCTCCATGAAGTGGGTGACCAGCACGATCGTCACCCCGCTGTCCCGCACCTGCTCGATGAGCGCCCAGGTGTCCCGCCGGGCCTGCGGGTCCAGCCCCGTGGTCAACTCGTCGAGGATGGCGATCCTCGGGTTGCCGACCAGCGCGAGCGCGATGGAGAGCCGCTGCTTCTGGCCGCCGGAGAGCTTCTTGTACGCGGTGTTCCGCTTGTCACCCAGCCCCAGCTTCTCCATGATGGCCACCGGATCGGCCGGATCGCGGTAGAACGAGGCGTACAGCTCCAGCGCCTCGGCCACGCGCAACCGGTCGGGCAGCTGGCTCTCCTGGAGTTGCACGCCGACCCGCTGGCGCAGCCGGGCTCCGTCCCGGCGGGGGTCGAGCCCGAGGACCGACACCCCGCCCCCGTCCGGGATCCGGAGCCCGGCGACGCACTCCACGGTGGTGGTCTTGCCCGCGCCGTTCGGCCCGAGGATCCCGAAGATCTCGCCGGCCTCCACCGCGAACGACACGTCGTCGACGGCCACCAGATCGCCGTACCGCTTGTGCAGGTTGGTCACCTCGATGACCGGCATCACGCCACCCTTCGCCGTGGAGTTGGTACCCGTCCAGCGTGGCGGCGGCGCCTCGGCGACGGATCGACCGCGTGGCGATCACGTCGGCGGACCCCGGTTGACCTCCCCGATCCGTCAACCGGTTGATGTGCGGGCAGCCGTTAGGCTTCGCCTCGTGGACGTGACCGGCATCGCCCGCCCCGTGACCGGGGCCGCCAGCCGTTTCCTCTCCGGCGCGGGGCTGCTGCTGCGGGGCATCGGGCTCTACGTCCGCAGCCCGAAGCTGATGCTGCTCGGCGTCGTGCCGGCCCTGATCTCCGGCGCGCTCTACCTCGCGGCGTTCGCCGTCCTGGTGTGGTTCGTCGACGACCTGGCGTCACTGGTCACCCCGTTCGCCGACGACTGGTCGACGGCCTGGCGCAACCTGCTCCGGGTGGTCGCCGGGCTCGCGATCCTGGGGCTCGGCGGTCTGCTCGGCGTGGTCACGTTCACCGCGGTCACCCTGGTCATCGGCGACCCGTTCTACGAGGCGATCTCCGAGCGGGTCGAGGAGCGGCTCGGCGGCGCCGCGGGCACCGTGGACGTGCCGTTCTGGGCGTCGCTGCGCCGCAGCCTCGCCGACTCCGTACGCCTGGTGGCGCTCTCCGCGCTGGTCGGCATCCCGCTCTTCCTCGCCGGCTTCATCCCGCTGGTCGGCCAGACCGTGGTGCCGGTCGTCGGGGCTGCGGTGGGTGGCTGGTTCCTCGCCGTCGAGCTGGTCGGCGCGCCCTTCTACCGGCGCGGGATGCGCCTGCCGGAGCGGCGGGCGCTGCTGAAGGCGGACCGGCCCACCGCGCTCGGCTTCGGCGTGGCGGTGTTCCTCTGCTTCCTCATCCCGCTGGGCGCGGTGCTCGTCATGCCGGCCGCCGTGGCCGGCGCCACCCTGCTGGCCCGCCGCGCGCTCGGCCAGCCCATCGAGGAGCACTGACATGGAGATCGTCCTGGTCGAGGGGGACATCACCGCCCAGCGGGTGGACGCGATCGTCAACGCCGCAAACTCGTCCCTGCTCGGCGGCGGTGGGGTGGACGGCGCCATCCACCGCCGGGGCGGACCGGAGATCCTGGCGGAGTGCCGCGCCCTGCGCGCCTCCCGCTACGCCGACGGCCTGCCCACCGGCCAGGCCGTCGCGACGACCGCCGGCCGGCTACCGACCCGCTGGGTGATCCACACCGTCGGGCCGGTCTGGTCGGCGAGCGACGACCGCTCCCCGCTGCTGCGCGACTGCTACGCCAACAGCCTCCGGGTGGCCGACGAGCTGGGCGCCGCGACGGTCGCCTTCCCGCTGATCTCGGCCGGCGTCTACGGCTGGCCGCTGGCGGACGCCGTACGGCAGGCGCTGACCGTGCTGCGCGCGGCCGGGCCGGCACGGATCACCGAGGCGCGGCTGGTGCTGTTCGGAGCCGACACGTACGCGGCCGCCGAGCGGGTCACCCGGGCGGGCTGACGCCGGCTCAGTCCAGGTCGCGCAGGCACGACCACTGGGCGGCCACCGGCCGGTAGCCGAGCCGGGTGTTGACGGCGAGCATCGGCGCGTTCGCCTCGTCGTTCGAGGTGTACGCCATCCGCACGCCGTTCTCGGCCGCCCGGCGCAGCGCGACCGTCTTGACCAGCCGGGCGAGCCCCCGCCCCCGGTGCTCGGGGAGCGTGGCCGTCATGTCCGACCACATGCGGTCGCCGTCGCGCTTGACGATGCTGAACGCCACCACCTCGCCGTCCACCTCCGCCGCCGTGCTGGCGGCCCGGTCCAGGCCCAGGTTCTCCCAGACGTCGTGACGCCAGACCTCGTAGCTGACCGCGTCGGAGGGCACGTCACCCGGCTCGTCGGCCGCCGCGGTGATCTCCGCCCGGTACATGCGCCGCGGATCCAGTTCGGTCAGCGGCAGCAGCCGTACGCCGGGCGGCGTCACCGGTGCCGGCGGGGCCGGACGCAGGTCGAGTGCCGAGTAGCGCACCTCGCGGCTGGGCGTGAAACCGTGCCGGCGGGCGAACGGCAGGGACTCCTCCAGCGCCCAGGTGCGGACGCGGCGCGCGCCGAGCGGGCGGAGGTGGCCGAGCGCCGCCTCCAGCAGGGCCGTGCCGGTGCCTCGGCCACGGTGCCCGGGATGCGTGTGCAGCAGCGAGACCTCGCCGAAGTCGGGCTCGGACGTCCGCACGTTCCGGTACGCCGACACCCAACCCACCAGATGGTCGCCGGCCTCGGCCACGAACGCCGTCCACTCCTCGCCGGGCGGTGGCTCGGCGATCATCGTCCGGGTGGACTCCACCCCGCGCACGAGGTACGGGTAGACGAGTGCGCGCAGCGCGACCACGGCCGGGGCGTCGTCGGGCCGGGCGGTGCGGATCCGTACCTCAGGCACCGGCGCGCACCGCCGCGACCGCCTCGACCTCGACGAGCTGGTCCGAGTAGCCGAGCACGGCCACCCCGAGCAGGGTGCTCGGCGGCTCGTGGTCGCCGAACGCGTCCCGGACCACCTCCCAGACCGCGACCAGATCCGCCTGCTCCGTGGAGGCGACGTAGACGGTCGTCTTGACCACGTCGGCGAGGCCGGCGCCGGCCGCCGCGAGCGCCACCTTCAGATTGGCCATCACCTGGCGTGCCTGCGCGGTGTGGTCGCCCGGCGCGACGGTCCGCCCCTCGTCGTCGAGCGGGCAGGCGCCGGCCGTGAAGACCAGCCGGGTCTCGGGTTCGACGGTGGCGGCGTAGGCGTACTCGGCCACGTCGGAGAGCGCGGGCACGGGGATGAGGCGCAGGGCTGCGGTCACGCGCGGGACGGTACCGCCGTTCCGACGTCGCCTCGACCGAATATCGCAGGCGCTCGCCCCGGGACGGCGGACGCGGCGGGGGGCGGCGCTACGCCGATTCGCGCAGGATCAGCTCGGTGGGGAGCACCAGCGCGGGTTCGATGGTCTCCCCGGCCGCGAGCCGCAGCAGCTGCCGCGTCATCTGCCGGCCGATCTCCTGAATGGGCTGCCGGACGGTGGTGAGCGGCGGCTCGGTGTACGCGGCCGTCTCCGTGTCGTCGAAGCCGATCACCGCGACGTCGTCGGGCACCCGGCGGCCGGCCTCCCGCAGCGTACGCAGCGCGGCCTGTGCCATCAGGTCGGAGGCGGCGAAGACCGCGTCCAGGTCGGGGTGCTCGGCCAGCAGGTGGCGCATGGCGGCGGCGCCGGACTCCCGCGTGAAGTCCCCGGTCGCGACCTGCACGGGCAGCCCGGCGGCCGCGACCGTCTCCCGGTAGCCGGCCAGCCGCTCGATGCCCGCCACCATGTCCTGGGGCCCGGCGATCGTGGCGATCCGCCGCCGCCCGCTGTCGATGAGGTGCTGGACCGCCCGGCTCACGCCGCCGACGTGGTCGACGTCAACGTACGGCAGCGCGGCGTCGTCGAGGGGCCGGCCGCTGCACACGACCGGGATGCCGAGCCCCGCGAGCCGGGCGGGCAGCGGGTCGTCGGCGTGTAGCGACGCGAAGAGCACCCCGTCGACGTGCTGGCCGGTGGTGTAGCGGGCGACCCGCTCGTGGCCGGCCGGCGAGCCGGCCAGCATGAGCACCAGCTGCTTGTCGGCCGCCTCCAGCTCCTGGCTGACCCCCCGGATGATGCCGGGGAAGAACTGGTCGTCGGAGAAGACCCGGGTGGCGGCCTCGGGCATCACCAGCGCGATCGAGTCGGTCCGCTGGGTGACCAGGCTGCGGGCGGCGAGATTGGGCACGTACCCCAGCTCGGCCACCGCCCGGTGGACCGCCTCCCGGATCGGTTCGGCGACCGTGGTGGAGCCGTTCACCACCCGCGAGACGGTGGCCCGGGAGACCCCGGCGCGCCGGGCCACCGCTTCGAGCGTCGGCCGCCCTGCCGTCGTCATCGCCGCCATCCCCCCCGCTCGACTCACAGCCCGTTCCGGGAGATCACCTCCTGGTACCACCGGGCGCTGGACTTCGGTGTGCGGCGCTGGGTCAGGTAGTCGACGTGCACGATCCCGAACCGCTTGCGGTAGCCCTCCGCCCACTCGAAGTTGTCCAGGAACGACCATACGAGATAGCCGCGCAGATCCACCCCCCGGGAGATCGCCTCGTGCGCGGCGCGCAGGTGCCCCTCCAGGTACGCGATCCGATCCGTGTCGAGGACCTGCACCGGTCCCTCCGGCGACTCCGCTCCGGGCTTGTCGGGGTAGGCCGCGCCGTTCTCGGTGATCAGCAGCGGTACGCCCGGATAGTCCGTGGCGATCCGCTCCAGCAGCCGGGTCAGCCCGGCCGGCTCGACCATCCAGCCCATGTCCGTGAGCGGACCGACCGGCGGCAGGAACTCCACCGCGCCGTCGGTGCCCGGGTAGGCGCCCCCACCTCCGGCGCCGTCCGGTCGGCCGGAGACGTACGTCGGCTGGTAGTAGTTGACGCCGAGCAGGTCGATCGGGGCGGCGATGAGCTTCTCGTCGCCGTCGCGCAGGAACGTGGGCTCGACGATCCGGCCGAGGTGCTCCAGCACGTCCTCCGGGTAGCCGCCGGCCAGCAGCGGGTCCAGGAAGATCCGGTTGTGCAGGCCGTCGACCAGGCGCACAGCCGCCGCGTCGGCGGCGCTGGCCTCGTCCGCCGGGCGTACGTCCGCGGGGTTGAGGGTGATCCCGACCGTCCGCGCGCCGGCCGCCCGTAGCGCTCGGGTCGCCAGGCCGTGCCCCAGCAGCAGGTGGTGCACGGCGGTGAAGGCGGCGCCCGCGTCCTGCTCGCCCGGTGCGTGCACGCCGCTGCCGTAGCCGAGGTAGGCCGAACACCACGGCTCGTTCAGGGTGGTCCAGACGTCGACCCGGTCGCCGAGGCGGGCGTACGCCGCGGCGGCGTAGGTGGCGAAGTGCTCGGCCGTGTCCCGGTTGGTCCAGCCGCCCCGGTCGCCGAGGGTCTGTGGCAGGTCCCAGTGGTAGAGCGTGACGATCGGGTCGATCCCCCCGGCCAGCAGCGCGTCGACGAGCCGGTCGTAGAAGTCGAGCCCGCGGGGGTTGACCGGGCCGGTGCCGTCCGGCTGCACCCGGGGCCAGGCGATCGAGAAGCGGTACGCCCGCAGCCCCAGCTCCGCCATGAGCGCCACGTCCTCGGCGTACCGGTGGTAGTGGTCGCAGGCGACGTCCCCGGTGTGACCCTGGTGCACCTTCCCCGGCGTGCGGCTGAAGGTGTCCCAGATGGACGGGCCGCGCCCGTCCTCGCGGGCCGCGCCCTCGATCTGGTACGCCGCGGTGGCCGCGCCCCAGAGGAAGTTCTCGGGAAATCGGAGTTCCGTCACGCCTTGACCGCACCTTCCATGATCCCGCCGATGATCTGGCGGCCGAACAGGACGAAGACCAGCAGCAGGGGCACCGTCGCCAGGGCCGTGCCGGTGAACACCTGTGACATGTCCTGGTAGTACCCGTCCGAGAGCGCCCGCAGGGACAGCTGCACGGTCGGGTTCTCCGGGTCGTTCAGCACAGCGTACGGCCAGAGGAAGTCGTTCCACGTGGTCATGAAGGTGAGCAGGCCGAGCACGGCGGCGGCCGGGCGCAGCGCCGGAACCACGACGTTCCACCAGATCCGCGCGGTGCCGCACCCGTCGACCCGGGCCGCCTCGATCAGCTCGTCGCTGACCGCCTGGCCGGCGTACTGCCGCATCATGAACACCCCGAACCCGGTCACCAGCGCGGGGACGATCACCGCCGGCAGCCGGTCGTTCCAGTTGAGCTTCGTCATCAGCAGGTAGAGCGGGATGACGCCGAGCTGCGTCGGCACCATCATCGTCGCGATGATGACCAGCAGCAGCGCGTTGCGGCCCCGGAAGCGGAGCTTCGCGAAGGCGAACCCGGCCAGGCTGGAGAAGAAGACCACCGAGACGGTGACGGTGGTCGCCACGATCGTGGAGTTGATGAGACCGGTCAGGAAGTACGCGTCCGTGTTGTCGAAGAGCCGGGCGATGTTGGCGCCCAGGTTGCCGCCGGGTGTCATCGGCGGTGGTAGCTGGCCCATCGCGTCGCTGGACCGGCTGGCCACCACGAACATCCAGTAGATCGGGAAGATCGACATGACGGTGGCGAGCACCAGTGCCAGGTAGGTGAGCGGGCTGGCCCGCCAGAGCCGGGTCATCGCCGCTCTCCCTTCGCCGCCCGGCCGCCCGGGGTCTGCCCGCCGAGCCGCCGGATGATCAGCACGTTGACCGCCGCGACGAGGGCGATCAGCGCGAAGAGCAGCCAGGCGACCGCCGAGCCGTACCCGAAGTTGTAGTGCGGCGCGAAGGCGTTCTCGAACATGTACATGGTCACCGTCTGCGACTCGCGCAGCGGTCCGCCCCGGATGGGGTTGGTGCCGGAGTGGAAGAGCCGGGGCTCGGTGAAGAGTTGGAGCCCGCCGATCGTCGAGATGATGACGCAGAAGATGATCGTCGGCTTCAGCAGCGGCACGGTGATCGACCAGAACTGCCGAGCCCGGTTGGCGCCGTCGATCGCCGCCGACTCGTAGAGGTCGCGGGGGATGGCCTGCATCGCGGCGAGGAAGATCAGCGCGTTGTAGCCGGTCCACCGCCAGTCCACCATCGTGGAGATGGCCACCCAGGAGGCGATCCGGTTCGCCTTCCAGTCGACCCCGTCGAGGCCGACCAGGTCGAGCAGCCAGTTGACCATGCCGAAGTCGCGGCCGAAGAGCACGCCGAACACGATGGCCACCGCCGCCGTCGAGGTGACGTTCGGGACCAGTACGGCCATCCGCCAGCCCGTCCGGAACCGCAGTCCGCGGTTGAGCAGGTTCGCCAGCCAGAGCGCGGCGAGCAGCTGCGGAACGGTGGAGATGACGAAGATGCCGAGGGTGTTGACGACCGCGTGCCAGAAGTCGCCGTCGGCGAGGAGGCGGGTGTAGTTCTCCGCCCCGACGAACGGGTGGTCGCTGCCGAGCAGGTCCCAGTCGTGCAGCGACACCCAGAACGTGTAGCCGAGCGGGTAGGCCCCGAAGACGCCGAAGAGCACGAAGAACGGGGCGATGTAGAGGTACGGCGAGAAGCGGGTGTCGAGCCGGCTGAGCCGTACGCCCGGTGACCGGCGTCGGGTGCCGGGGGTGGGTGCGACCGGCGGGCGGGCGTCGAGCTGGACCGTCATGCCCGGGAACTCCTTTCCGCCGTGCGGGCGGGATCCGTCGGACCGCGCGCCGGTCGGACACCGGCGCGGGCTGCGGAACCCGCCCGCACGCTGGCTCGGGCTACTTGTCGGCGGCCTTCTTCGCGTTGCTCACCGCGTCGTTCCAGCCCTGGTCGGGGCTGCGCTGGCCCAGCTCCACGGTGCGGACCGCGTTCTCGACCTCCGTCCGGACGGCCTGGTTCTTCGGCCCCATGTAGACCGGCTTCAGGCTCTTCGCGCCGGCGGCGAAGATCTTTCCTACCGGGGCGTCCGAGAAGTACGCGTTCGTGGCGTTGGCGACGGCCGGATCGTCGAGCGCCTGCGGCGACGAGGGGAGGGGTCCCTTGGCCTTGAAGGCGCCGATCTGTCCCTGCGCGCTGGTCAGGAACTTCGCCAGCTTGACCGCCTCGGCCTGGTGCTTGCTCTGCTTGGGCACCGCGAGGTAGGAGCCGCCCCAGTTGCCGCCGTCGCCGGGCACCTGCGCGATGTCCCACTTGCCCTTGGCGCCCGCCCCGGCGTTGCCCTCGATGACGCCCGTCATCCAGGCGGGGCAGGCGATGGTGGCGAACTTCGACTGCTTGAAGGCGGAGACCCACTCCTCGGACCAGGCCTGGTACCTGCCGGAGAGGCCGGAGTCGATGATGTCCATCGTGGTGTCCCAGGCCTGCCGGACCGCCGGGTTGCTGTCGACGACGAGTTTGTCGCTGGTGTCGTAGTAGCTGTAGCCCTGCGCGTTGCCCGCGGTCTGCAACAGGATGGTGTTGAAGGTGTTGGTGGCCGCGTCGAGGAAGGCGGCCCCGGTCTTCTTGGCGGTGAACTGCTCACCGACCCGGATGTAGTCCTGCCAGGTGGGCCAGAGCCTCGACACCGCGTCCCGCTCGGTGGGCAGTCCGGCCTTGGCGAAGAGGTCCGTGCGGTAGCACATCGCCATGCCGCCGACGTCGGTGCCGAGTCCGATGAGGTGCTTGCCGTCGGCGGTGAGCCCGGCGTTCCACTTCCACTCCAGGAAGTTGCTCTTGAGGTCGGCGGCGCCGTGGTCGAGCAGGTTGACGAAGTTGCCGGGGTTGGCCTTGTACTCGACCAGGAGGCCCTCCTCGATGGCCACGACGTCGCCGGCGCCCTTGCCGGCCGCGAGCCACTGGGTCAGCTTCGGCGAGTACTCGTCGAGGTTGCCCCCGGTGCCCCGCTCGACGATCTTCACGCCGGGGTTGGCGGCCATGTACTCCTGGTAGAGCTGCTCGTAGCCGAACTGGCCGAACACGTCCACGGTCAGCGTGATCTGGCCGTCCTCGGCGGCGTCGTCGCCACCGCCGCAGGCGGCGGTGGCGAGAAGCGCGGCGGCGGCCACGAGGGCCACCGCCAGGCGGCGGCGCGGATTGGCACCCATCGGTATCGGACCCCTCTCAGGTCGGGTGGGTGGTGGTCGGTACGGGTCTGAGAGAGCGCTCTCAGACAGGGTGGTGTGCGCTGCGCCACATGTCAAGAGAGCGCTCTCTCGCGAAATCGTCACGGCCGCCGCGTCGACCGGCACGAAAAAGTGGCCGCCCCGAGGGGACGGCCACTGGCTCTGCGCCGGGTGGGCGTCAGCTCACCCGCAGCCCCTCCAGGAGCGTGCGGTCACCGGTGACGTCCAGCGTGTCGAAGCTGACCCGCCCCCACAGGGCGAGCAGCAGGTCGCTCGCGGTGCCGCTGACGTGGACCCGGGCGTGGTGGTCGTCATGGTCGAGGATCGTGTCGGTGTCGAGCAGCGCCACCCCCTCGCCGCGCAGCCGCAGGTACCACTGCTGCGCCGCGTCGACCGCGGCGAGCTGCACCACGCCGTGCCACTGCCCGGGGGCGCGGCGTCGCCCCGCCGGGAGCCAGGTGTCCAGCACCTCGCTCACCCCGTCCGCCGCGAGTTTCGCCTCGATCGGCTCACCGGCCGCGATGGCGAGCTGGGCGTCCCACCGGTGCACCGCCGTCTCGTGCGCCGCCCGGCGCGGCCAGAAACCGGCCCGCTTCGGCTGCGGGGCCCAGTTCCACGCCGGGGCCTCCGGGTCGAGCCCCTCGAAGACGGAGACCAACTGGTCGTGCCCCCGCTGCCAGTACTGCAACGGCGTCTCGCCCGGCGCCGGCTGTCCCGGCTCGGGGCGCTCGGCCGGCGCGGTCGTCTGGCCGGAGCCGGCGAACGAGGCGACCCAGTGGTAGAAGCCGCCAAGGTGAAGGGTCAGGTCGGCGACGGTCCACCCGGGGCAGGAGAGCACCGGCGTCTCGGGCGGTGCCTCGGCCACCGCCGAGGCGAACGCCGGGGCCTCCACCCGGAGCCCACCGATCCAGAAGTCCTTCGTGCCATGCAGCCTGCTCATCGCCATCCTCCCGGGGGTGACCGGGCCACCAGTGGGTGCCGCGGCTACCCCTCAGCCTAGGGTGAAGGGTGTGTCAGACGTCTACGCCCAGCCGACAACCGGAGTCGACGCGACGGACATGAACGCCCTGGCCGGCTTCACCACCCTGCGCATGGGTGGGCCGGCCGGTCGGATCGTGCCGGGCACCAGCGCCGAGGAAATCGTACGAGCGGTACGCGACGCGGGCACCCGGGACGAGCCCGTCCTGATCCTCGCGGGTGGAAGCAACGTGGTGATCGGGGACGGCGGCTTCCCCGGCACGGTCGTGCTGGTCCGCTCGCGAGGGCTGCGCCCGGTCGCCGAGGACGCCGAGACGGTGACCGTACGCGTCGAGGCCGGCGAGCCCTGGGACGACCTGGTCGCGGCCACCGTGGCCAACGGCTGGTCCGGTCTCGAGTGCCTCTCCGGTGTCCCCGGCTCCACCGGCGCCACCCCGATCCAGAACGTCGGGGCGTACGGCCAGGAGGTCGCCGAGACGATCACCGAGGTCGAGGTGTACGACCGCGTCACCGGCGCCACCGACCGGCTCGTCGCCGCCGACTGCGGGTTCGCCTACCGGAGCAGCATCTTCAAGTACAGCGAGCGGTGGGTCGTGCTCTCCGTCGACTTCCGGCTCGCGCGCTCGCCGCTCTCCGGCCCGGTGCGCTACGCGGAACTGGCCCGCGCGCTCGGCGTCGAGGTCGGGGACCGGGTGCCGCTGGCCGACGCCCGGGCGGCGGTGCTGCGGCTACGGGCCGGCAAGGGCATGGTGCTCGACGCGGCCGACCCGGACACCCGCTCGGTCGGTTCCTTCTTCACCAACCCCGTGCTGGACCGGGCGGCGTACGACCTGCTCCGTGAGCGCGCCGCGGACCTGGGCGAGCCGCCCTCCTGGCCGTGCCCGGGCGACACGGTCAAGGTGAGCGCCGCCTGGCTCATCGACAAGGCCGGCTTCGGCAAGGGTCACCCGGGCCCGGGCGGGGTCGCCATCTCCAGCAAGCACACCCTGGCGCTGACCAACCGCAGCGGACGGGCCGGCACAGCCGACCTGGTCGCCCTCGCACGCGAGATCCGCGACGGCGTGCACGCCCGCTTCGGCGTGACCCTCCACCCCGAGCCCGTCCTGATCAACTGCGCCATCTGACCCGGCGCATCGCGGGGGACTAGGCGGGGGCCACGCTCGACCAGGGGACCGTCAGCTCGCCGAGGCGCCAGCGGGCGGGCCGGTCGAGCACGGGCCAGCCCGCGTCCTTGAGCGCGTGGACGGCGTGCAGCCAGCGTTGCCGAGGGCCGAACGGGGCGTACCCGGCCGCCGCCCGCCAGGCGTCGTCGAGCGCCCGGATCAGCTCGTGCACCCGCTCGCCGGGCACGTTGCGGTGGATGAGCGCCTTGGGCAGCCGTTCCGCCAGGTCGGCCGGGCTCTCCAGCGTGGCGAGGCGGGCGGCGAGCGTCAGGGAGCGCGGCCCGTCGGCGTCGACCAGCAACCAGCCGCCGAGCCGGCCCAGCTCGTCACAGGTGCCCTCGACGAGCACCCCGCCGGGGGCGAGGGCACCGGTCATCGTGCGCCACGCGTCGGCGACGTCGCTCTCGTCGTACTGACGGAGCACGTTGAGCGCCCGCACCAGCACCGGACGCAGACCGGCCAGCTCGAACCCGCCCCGCGCGAAGGTGAGCCACGGTGGGTCGGCGGCCGGCGCCGCGGCGGCCACCCGGGCCGGATCGATCTCCAGACCGACCAGCCGTACGTCGGGCCGCACCCCGGAGGCCAGCCGGGCGCGCAGCTCCACCGCCGTGACCGGGGTCGCGCCGTAGCCGAGGTCGACGACCAGCGGGTCGGCCGCGTCGCGGAGCAGGTGCCCGCACGTCGCCACGATCCAGTTGTCGACCCGACGAAGCCGGTTGGGGTTCGTCGTGCCCCGGGTGATCACGCCGTACGGCCGGCGCCGCGCCGGGCCCGTCATCCCCGTGACCGCCGGGACACCGTCGTCGTCCGAGACCGCGGGGCTCCTCGCAAACCCGGCTCACTCCCCGCGTCTACTGCCCGACCCGGTGCACCTTGTGCTGCGCCGCCTGGGCCAGCGGCCGGACCACCAGCCGGTCCACGTTCACGTGGTGCGGGCGGGTGGCGCACCAGGCGATGCAGTCCGCCACGTCCTCGGCCACCAGCGGCTCGGGCACCCCGGCGTAGACGGCCGCCGCGCGGTCCGCGTCGCCGTCGAACCGTACGAGGCTGAACTCGTCGGTCTTCACCATGCCCGGATCGATCTCGATCACCCGGATCGGCCGGCCGCACAACTCCAACCGGAGGGTGCCGGCGATCGCGGTCTGCGCGTGCTTGGCCGCCGTGTAGCCGCCGCCGCCCTCGTACACCGTGAACCCGGCGGTGGAGGAGACGATGACGACGGTCCCGGCCCCGGACGCCTCCAGAGCCGGCAGCAGGGCCTGGGTGACGCGGAGCGTGCCGAGCACGTTGACGTCGTACATCCACTGCCAGTCACCGACGGACCCGGACTCGACCGGGTCCAGCCCCCGGGCGCCGCCGGCGTTGTTCACCAGCAGGGTGACCGGCCCGGGGGCCGCGGCCGCCGCCTCGGCCAGCGCCGCCACCGACTCGTCCGACGTCACGTCGCACGCCACCGTGGTGGCCCGGCCGCCCGCGGCCTCGATCTCGGTGACCAGCTCGGCCAGCCGATCGGTACGCCGGGCCGCGGCGAGCACGTGGAACCCCTCGGCGGCGAGCCGGCGGGCGGTGGCCGCGCCGATCCCGCTGGACGCTCCGGTGACGACGGCGACAGAGGTCATCCGGTCATTGTCCCTCCCGACGCCGTCGCCACTCAGCCCGGGCGTGTCCCCGCTCACCATGAGGTCCGTCACGCCCGTCGCCGTCGCCGCGCATTTCCATGGCGCGATCGGGAAGATGAGATCCGGCGTACAGGTTGACCGAAGCGCCGGGCGTGCGAGACGGCATCAACCGTGACCAGGGGAGCGGACGTGGCGGAACTGCACACCGGCGTCGGTCGTCAGCGAGGAGCGCGACCGTGGCCGCGGCCTCGGCGCATCGCCACCCTCTCGGTGCACACCTCGCCCCTGCACCAGCCGGGCACCGGCGACGCGGGCGGCATGAACGTCTACATCCTGGAGGTCGCCCGCCGGCTGGCCGAGGCGAACGTCGAGGTGGAGATCTTCACCCGGGCCACGTCCGGTGATCTGCCTCCCGTGGTCGAGATGGCGCCGGGTGTGCAGGTCCGGCACATCACCGCCGGCCCGCTCGAGGGGCTCACGAAGGAGGAGCTGCCCGGGCAGCTGTGCGCGTTCACGGCCGGGGTGCTCCGCGCCGAGGCGGCCCGTCCACCCGGGCACTACGACCTGATCCACTCCCACTACTGGCTCTCCGGCCAGGTCGGCTGGCTGGCCAAGGAGCGCTGGGGGGTCCCCCTGGTGCACACCGCCCACACCCTGGCCAAGGTCAAGAACGCGCAGCTCGCGGCGGGGGACCGGCCGGAGCCCAAGGCGCGGGTGATCGGTGAGGAGCAGGTGGTCGCGGAGGCCGACCGGCTGGTGGCCAACACCCGGGTCGAGGCTCGCGACCTCATCGAGCGGTACGAGGCCGCCCCGGACCGGGTGGCCGTCGTCCAGCCCGGGGTGGACCTGGAGCGGTTCCGGCCGGCGCCCGGCGACCCGGACCTGGCCACCGCCGCCGCCCGTCGGCGGCTCGGCCTGCCCGCCCGGGGCTACGTGGTCGCGTTCGTCGGCCGGATCCAGCCGCTGAAGGCGCCCGACGTGCTGGTGCGCGCCGCCGCCGCGCTCCGCGAGCACGACCCCGCGCTGGCGGAGCAGCTGACCGTGGTGATCTGTGGCGGCCCGAGCGGTAGTGGCCTGGACCGTCCGACCGCGCTGATCGAACTGGCCGCCTCGCTCGGCGTCAGCGACCGGATCCGTTTCCTGCCACCGCAGACCGGGGACGACCTGCCCGCCCTGTACCGGGCCGCCGACCTGGTCGCGGTGCCGTCGCACAACGAGTCGTTCGGGCTGGTCGCCCTGGAGGCCCAGGCCTGCGGTACGCCGGTGCTGGCCGCCGCCGTCGGCGGTCTCGTCACCGCGGTACGGGACCAGGTGAGCGGAGTGCTCATCGACGGGCACGACCCGGTCGACTGGGCCCGTACGCTCGCCCGGCTCCTGCCCGACCCGGTGCGGCGTCGCACCATGGGGCGGGCCGCCGAGCGGCACGCGCGGGGGTTCTCCTGGAACCGGACGGTTACCAACCTGCTCGGTGTCTACGGCGAGGCGATGGACCTGCACCGGGAGCGGCTCACCGCCCAGCTCGCCGGTGACGCCGCCTTCTCCTGCTCCTGGTGAGGCCCCGCTCCCCGGGGGCGGTGCCCGGTGGGGGCGCCGGAGCGGCCGTAGAGTGGGTCCGGTGAGCGGGAAGAGCGATCTTGCGGCCCTGATCGAGTCCGTCTGCGACGAGCGGGAACTGGCCTGGGAGACGACCGGCCCCCACTCGTACGCGGTGACCCTGCCCGGCACCCACAAGCTCAAGACCATCTGCAACCTCATCGTGGGCGAGCACGCGCTGCGGATCGAGGCGTTCGTGATGCGCCAGCCGGACGAGCGGCGGGAGGAGCTGTGGGCCTGGCTGCTCCAGCGCAACGCCCGCATGTACGGGGTCTCCTTCTCCATCGACGCGGTCGGCGACGTCTACCTGACCGGCCGGGTCAACCCGGCGGGGGTGGACGCCGAGGAGCTGGACCGTCTCCTCGGTGCCGTGCTGACGTACGCCGACGAGTCGTTCGACACGATGCTGGAGATCGGCTTCGGCAGCTCGATCCGGCGGGAATGGGAGTGGCGGGTCAAGCGCGGCGAATCCACCGCGAATCTCGCCGCGTTCGCCCACCTCTTCGAACCGTCCAGAGGTTCGGAGTCCTCCTGAGGGGTATGCCGCACCGCGCGGTGCGGCACGTTGGGACACACCGCGCGCCGAGGACGGACTGTCGAGGAGCGTGAGCGTCTCATGGCTCAGCGGACCAGCTCAGGTCGCGGCGGGACTGCGACGAGGACCAGGGAGCGGGCGGGGAACCAGACCCCGAACACCCCGCCGATCTCGGAGACGGAGATCTCCCGGATGCGGATGGACGACATCCGCGGCCAGCTCCGCAAGCGTGGCGTCCGGGGCATCTCCGCGATGCGCAAGCCGGACCTGGTGAAGGAACTGGTGCGGACGTTGCGCGCCGAGCGCCGCGGTGGAGGCGCCGCGCGCAAGGCCACCGGCCCGGCCGGTCGGGCCGCCGGCACCCGCGCCGCCGGCCGGCCGTCGGCCACGAAGAAGGCGGCCGCCGGACGCGCGGGCAAGGCCGCTCCGGGCCGCGCCAAGGCGGTACCGGCGAACAAGAGCGCGCCGGCCAAGAAGGCGGCCGTGAAGAAGGCCGCGGCGAAGAAGACCGCCGCCAAGAAGACGACGGCCGCGAAGAAGACCGCGCCCGCGCGCAAGACGGCGACGGCGAAGACCGCGCCCGCGCGCAAGACGGCCACGGCGAAGGCGGCGCCGGCTCGGAAGACGGCCACGGCGAAGGCGGCGCCGGCGCGCAAGACGGCGGCGGCGAAGAAGACCGCGCCGGGGCGGAAGACGGCGACGGCGAAGGCGGCGCCGGCTCGGAAGACGGTGGCGGCGAAGAAGACCGGGCCGGCGCGCACGACGGCGACGGCGAAGGCCGCGCCCGCGCGGAAGACGACGGCGGCGAAGAAGACCGGGCCGGCGCGCACGACGGCGACGGCGAAGGCCGCGCCCGCGCGGAAGACGACGGTCGCGAAGAAGGCGGCGACGGCACGGAAGACGGCGGCGGCGCCCGCCCGGACGGCCACCGCGGCGCCGACGAGCACGGGCGCCGGCGGTGGCGCGGCGGCCGGCGGCATCCGGACGGGTCGCGGTACGAGCCGGTCGGCGAACTCCTCGCAGGTGATCTCGTCCGTGGCGGATCGGCCGGAGCGCCCGGGCCGCAGCCTGGTCACCAGCGACCACGAGGTGATCATGCGCTGGGCGCGGGATCGCGGGGCGAAACCGGCGACCATCGCGGGCACGGAGCGGGAAGGCCGCGCCGGTGTGCTCACGTTCAACATTCCGGGCTACCGGGAGAGCAGCCGGATCCGGGAGATCACCTGGGACGAGTGGTTCCACACGTTCGACCTGCGTCGGCTCAACCTGATCTATCAGGAGCAGATGCGCGACGGGCGGCAGAGCAACTTCTTCCGGACGGAATCACCCGATCGTGAGGACGGTTGACGCGTTTGTGGGAATGCGTGCCGGGTAAGCGCTGTTGGCCAGAGCGTGGCCCGGACCAGCGACAACCCACGCGTTGTGACCGGCGAGACAGTAGATCTGGGTTGAAACCGTAATCCGGGCGAATTAACTTTATTGCGCCGCGCCACGCTTGGAAACGTTCGGGGGAGCGGCGGATCGATCAGATCCGCGCACCAGGCGAGGCGCGAGGGGACGGGTGGTTCAACCGTTGGGGGACGGTGCCCACCTGTTTGGACCGGCGGCGCGAGCGGGCGACGCTTACGGGGGTGAGTGTTGCCCGCCGCCGCCGGCCCCACCACATGCCCACCACTGCCTCTGCGGTGGTGGGCATTGTGCGTGTTCTACCGCAAGGCCGTGCTTGGTCCTGGATCGGGTGGCCTCCGCGTGCCCGGACACCACCCGATCCCGGAACCATCACGATCTTGGCGACGCGTGAGGCGAGCTGGAGCTGGTGCCGAACGCTAGGCGGCAGGAATCCGTTCCACGGTCGGTGTCGGGCCGGTCGCCCGGCTCTTCAGCAGCGCCGCGACGCGCCGCTCCCGGGGTGGGCCGGCGAGCAGGTGGCCGGCGGCCGCGAGCAGGCCGAGCCCGCCCACGATGAGCCAGTGGGCGTTGCCGAGATACTGGAGGCTCACGCCGCCGAGGGTGGGGGCGACGAACGAGGCGGCCGGGAAGGTCAGGTAGAAGACCGACTGGTAGCGGCCGCGCAGCTCGGGCGGCGCCAGGTCGGCGTTGATCTGCGCGTTCGGCGGGGCGGCGAGCATCGAGCCGATCGTCCAGACCACCGAGGCGAGCAGGTAGACCGCCAGCTGGTCGGCGACGGCCAGCGCCCCGAACCCGACCGCCATGAGCCCCGTGGAGGCCGCGAGCACGACGTCCTTGCGGCGCCGGTCGATGAGCCGCGGCACGAAGAGCTGGCCCAGCACGATCAGCGCGCCGCCGAGCGCCACCACGAGGCCGTACGCGGAGGGACCGAGCCCGTCCGTACGCATCGCCAGCGGCATGATCGTCGAGGTCTGCATGGTCAGCACGGCCAGCACGAACGTCAGCCCGACGAAGGTCAGGAAGATCCGGTCGGTGAGCGCGGTGAGCAGCCCCGGCCGGCGGGTGCCACGTGGCGCGGCGTCCGCCCCCGGAGACGCGACGCGGCGCAGCGTCTCGGGCACCTTCCAGGCGATGACCAGCGCGGTGGCCAGCGTCGCGCCGGCGTCGACCAGGAACAACGCCAGGAAGCTCGCCTCGGCCAGCACGCCGGCGAGCAGCGACGCGACAGCCATGCCGAGGTTGAACGCCCAGAACTGGAGGTTGAACGCGCGCGAGCGCCGCTCCTCCGGCACCATGTCGACGATCGCCGCCACGAACGCCGGGCTGGGCATCGAGTGCACCACGCCGACGAGCGCGGCGAGCACGGCGATGAGCACGAGATGGCGACTGAGGGCCAGAGCGACCATCAGGCCGGCGGTGACCAGGTGTGCCGTGAGCAGCGTGGCCCGCCGGCCCCAGCGGTCGGCCAGCACGCCGCCGAGCAGCACGCCGACCGCCCCGCCTGCCCCGTACGCCCCGACCACCGTGCCCGCGACCGCCGCGCTCGCCCCCCGTGCCTCGGTGAGGTAGAGCGACAGGAAGAGCATGGCGAACGCGCCGGCCCGGTTGATCAGGATGCCGGCCCAGAGGTACCAGAAGGTGGCGGGGAGGCCGCCCGCGGTCTCGTGCCACCAGCGCCGCAGGCCGCGCACTCGCCCTCCAGACTGTTCGGTTTCCTAACCGTTTCCCGTGACGACGGTATCGGACACCCGGCGGCGGGCGTCGGCCGAGTCCGCTCAGCTCGCCCGGACGGGCTCGGCCGGGGCGGTCGCGGCGGCCTCGGCGGCCTGCGGGGCCGGCGGCTCGATCGTGGTGACCGGCGTGACCTGCCGGCCCGCACCGCGCAGCGCGGCGGCCCGCCGCTCCCGCGCCGGACCGGAGACGAGGTGGGCCACGGCCATCACGGCGCCGACCACGGCGCAGCCCGCCCAGAGCGCCGTGTTGCCGGCGTGCTCCCGGACGAGTCCGCCGAGGATCGGCGCGGCCGCCCCCGCGAGCTGCCACGAGAGGGAGAAGACCCCCTGGTAGCGGCCACGCAGCTCGGCGGGGGAGAGCTCGGCGATGAGCGTCGCGTTGGAGGGGGAGTTGAGCATCTCGCCGAGCGTCCAGATCAGCACGGTCAGCCCGTAGAACCACGCGGCGTCGGCGAACGCGGTCAGCCCGAAGCCCACGCCCGTCACGAGGGCGGCCAGCGCGAGCACGTGCGACCGGCTCCGGCCCCGGATCAGTCGCGGCACGAAGAGCTGGCCCACGACGATCAGCACGCCGTTCAGCGCGATCACCGAGCCGTAGGTGGCGGGGCTCAGCCCGGAATCGCCCATGGCGATCGGCAGCATCGAGATGTGCTGGAGGAACAGCAGCGCGGCGAAGAGGTTGAGCACCACGAAGCCGAGGAAGATGCGGTCGCCGAGGATCGTGCGCAGGGCGCCCGTCGGGGCGGCCGCGCCCTTGCTGACCGGCGCGGTGCGCCGGGTCTCGCCGACCCGGGTAAAGATGATCACCGCGGTGACCAGCGTGGTGATCGCGTCGACCACGAAGAGCAGCAGGTAGCCGGCCTGGGCGGCGAAACCGGCGAGCACGGCGGCGCAGGCGAAGCCGAGGTTGATCGCCCAGTAGTTCAGCGAGAAGGCGCGCAGCCGGTCCTTCTCCGGCACCACGTCGATCATCATGGCGCCGAACGCCGGGCGGGCCGCCTCGGCGAAGGCCCCGAGCAGCAGCGCGCCGACCGCCACGGCCCAGAGCGGCCGGGCCAGGCCGAGCGCCAGCATCATCGTGGCCGCGCCGAGGTGCGCGGTGAACAGGGTGGGCCGCCGTCCCCACCGGTCGGCCAGCGTGCCGCCGACCGTGGTGCCGACCGCGCCGCCGACCCCCCAGAGGCCGATGACCAGGCCGGCCTGGGAGGCGGAGAAGCCGCGTTCCTGGGTGAGGTAGATGGCGAGGAAGACCAGGACGAACGAGCCGAGCCGGTTGATCAGCGTCCCGGTCCACAGGTACCAGAACCGGGTCGGCAACCCGCCCGCCGTGTCCCGCAGCCAGCCTCGTACCGTCCGCATCCGCGCGCCCCCGCCGTGGTAATGACCGATCTATCGCAAGCGCCTTACAACCTAGTGGCGCGGCGAAGCCCCGGTCACCCGCTTTTCCACGTGGTGGTCGTCACGACGGGTCCCGGCATGTCCGGCCACGCGGTACGGCAGGATGATCCGCATGACTGCGAGCGAGGGGCCTACCGTCGGGACGCTGGTCCTGCTGCGGCACGGCGAGAGTGACTGGAACGCCAAGAACCTCTTCACCGGCTGGGTCGACGTCGACCTGACCACCAAGGGTGAGGCCGAGGCGCGGCGCGGTGGTGAACTGCTCCGCGAACACAACCTGCTGCCGGACGTGGTGCACACGAGCGTGCTGCGCCGGGCGATCCGCACCGCCGAGCTGGCGCTGAGCGCGGCCGACCGGCACTGGATCGCGGTGCGCCGGTCGTGGCGGCTCAACGAGCGGCACTACGGCGCTCTGCAGGGCAAGAACAAGAAGCAGACCCTCGACGAGTACGGCGAGGAGCAGTTCATGCTCTGGCGGCGCTCGTACGACACCCCACCACCGCCCATCGCGGACGACGACGAGTGGTCGCAGGTCGGCGACCCGCGGTACGCGCTGCTGCCGACCGAGCTGATGCCGCGTACGGAGTGCCTGAAGGACGTCGTCGAGCGGATGCTGCCGTACTGGTACGACTCGATCGTGCCGGACATCCTGGCCGGTCGCACGGTGCTGGTGGCGGCGCACGGCAACTCGCTGCGTGCCCTCGTGAAGCACCTCGACCAGATCTCCGACGAGGCGATCGCCAAGCTCAACATCCCGACCGGGATCCCGCTGCGGTACGACCTGAGCCCCGAACTGCGTCCGCAGGTCCTCGGCGGGACGTACCTCGACCCGGAGGCCGCCAAGGAGGCCGCCGCGGCGGTCGCCAACCAGGGGCGCTGAGCCGCTCCGCCCCGAGACGAGGGAGGCCCCGCGCCGACGCCGGACGCGTCGGTGCGGGGCCTCTCGTGCGGTCGGGGCTCAGTTCGGCGTGGGCGTGGTCTCACCGGTGATCAGGTAGACCACGTGTTCGCCGGCGTTCACCGCGTGGTCGGCGAAGCGCTCGTAGAAGCGGCCCAGGAGGGTGGCGTCGATCGCGGTCTCCACCCCGTACGGCCAGTTCTCCCCGAGCAGCACGCCGAAGAGGCTCTTGTGCAGCTCGTCCATGGCGTCGTCGTCCCGGTCGAGCTCGGCGGCGATGTCGGCGTCGGGCTTGGCCAGCACCGAGGCGATCTTCTCCGCCATGCGGTCGGCGATCGACGCCATCTCGGTGAAGATCTCGCGCAGCTCCGCCGGGACGGCCGGCGAGGGGTGCCGGCGCAGCGCCGTCTTCGCCACGTGGTCGGCGAGGTCGCCCATGCGCTCCAGGTCGGCGGCGACGTGCAGGGCGGTGATCATGGCACGCAGGTCGGAGGCGACCGGCGCCTGCCGGGCCAGCAGGTCGCAGACCCGCTCCTCCACGTGCCGGTAGAGGTCGTCGATCTCGGCGTCCCGCTCGATGACCGTCTCGGCCGCCTGCCGGTCGGCGGTGAGCAGGGCCCGGGTAGCCTGCCGCATGGCGGACCGGATCCCCTCGGCCATGTCCACCAGCAGCTGGCTCACGAGGTGCAGGTCGGCCCGGAACTCGTCGCGCATTGTCACGTCCTGTTGGGGGGTCGTGGCCGGCCGCGGCCGGCGCAGGGGGCTGAGCGGTGTGTCCCGACCACGGTAGGGGGCACGGGCGGACCCGACATGAACCCCGGTGAACGACACCGGACGGTTACGTGAATTTTGCGGGAAGCGAGCCTGATTCATCCCGTTCTGGGCGTTCGCCAGGTTAACAATGACCCTACGATCGCCGGGTGGAGTGGGTGGTGGCGGTCGCCGTGGCCGTGGCGCTGGTGGCCGGAGTGGTCGCCGGGATCCTCCTGCCCCGGATCCGGGCGGCGCTCGTCCGCCGGGACAGGTCGACGGGGAGCGGCAGCTCCCTGGTGAACAGGGGGAGGCCCGCGATAGCCGAGGATCCGCACGCCGGGCTCGGCCGCCGTACCATCGACTCGCTCCGAGCCGGGGTCGTCGTGCTGGACCCGGACGACGTACCCGTACTGGTCAACCCCGCCGCGCGGGCGATGGGCCTGTTGCGCACCGGGACCACCCCGGGCTCGATAGCGGCGCACCCGCTGATCCGTACGCTCGCCGGCCAGGTGCGGCGCACGGGCATCCGGCGCGAGATCGAGCTGGACCTGCCGCGGGGCCGCGACAACGCGGGAGACAACCCGCTCGGCGTGCACCTGCGGGCCATGGGGGTCGGTGGCGGCTACATCGCCGTGGAGGCGGCCGACGTGACCGAGTCGCACCGGCTGGCCCGGGTGCGCCGGGACTTCGTGGCCAACGTCAGTCACGAGCTGAAGACGCCGATCGGCGCGCTGCAACTGCTGGCCGAGGCGCTGCTGGACGCCACCGAGCCGGCCACCGACGCGGCGCCGGACCTGTCCGAGGACATGGTCGCCGCCCGCCGGTTCGCCGAGCGCATCCAGCACGAGTCCACCCGGCTCGGCCGGTTGGTGCAGGAACTGCTCGAACTGACCCGCCTGCAGGGGGCCGAGCCGCAGCCGGCGCCCGAGCCCGTGTCGGTGGACTGGGTGGTCGCCGAGGTGGTCGACCGCACCCGCACCACCGCCTCGGCCCGGGACATCGAGGTGCTGGTCGAGGGGGAGCGGGGTAGGACGGCGTACGGCAGCGACACCCAGCTCGCCACCGCGGTGGCGAACCTGGTCGAGAACGCCGTGAACTACTCGGCCGACGGCACGACGGTACGCATCACCGTCGGCGGCGACGAGGAGCACGTCGAGATCGCGGTGGCCGACCAGGGCATCGGCATCGCGCCCACCGACGTGGACCGGATCTTCGAGCGGTTCTACCGGGCCGACCAGGCGCGCTCGCGCGCGACCGGCGGCACGGGACTGGGGCTGGCCATCGTCAAACACATCGCGAGCAACCATGGCGGACGGGTCGACGTGTCGAGCACTCTTGGTGGTGGGTCGACGTTCACCCTCCGGCTGCCCGCCCGTCCTCCGGAAGACCTCCTGACGACACTGCCAGGGGCTGGGATCGAGTCCGGTTCGGCCGAGCTTCGGCAGGTCTGACAGCAATGGAAAGGAAAACCCGTTGAGCCGCGTTCTGGTGGTCGAGGACGAGGAGTCGTTCTCCGACGCCCTGTCGTACATGCTCCGCAAGGAGGGCTTCGAGGTCTCCGTCGCCGCCACGGGCCCCACGGCCCTGACGGAGTTCGACCGGACGGGCGCCGACATCGTGCTGCTGGACCTGATGCTGCCCGAAATGTCGGGAACTGAGGTGTGCCGGCAGCTCCGGCAGCGCTCGCACGTCCCGATCATCATGGTCACCGCACGGGACAGCGAGATCGACAAGGTGGTCGGCCTCGAGATCGGCGCCGACGACTACGTGACCAAGCCGTACTCGCCGCGCGAGCTGGTGGCCCGCATCCGGGCCGTGCTGCGCCGGCAGACGCCGGAGGCGGTCGAGTCGGGCGCCCCGACGCTGGCGGCCGGACCGGTGCGGATGGACATCGAGCGGCACGTGGTGACCGTCGACGGCGCTCCGGTGCAGCTACCGCTGAAGGAGTTCGAGCTGCTGGAGCTGCTGCTCCGCAACGCCGGGCGGGTGCTCACCCGGGGCCAGCTCATCGACCGGGTCTGGGGCGCGGACTACGTCGGCGACACCAAGACCCTGGACGTGCACGTCAAGCGCCTCCGCTCCAAGATCGAGCCGGAGCCGTCCGCGCCGCGGTACATCGTCACCGTGCGCGGTCTCGGCTACAAGTTCGAGCCCTGATCGGCCCCGGCCGGCCGTGCCCCGACCGGGGCCGGCCCGGTCAGGACGGGTCGGCGGGGTGCGGGGCGACCAGGCCGTGGCGGGAGCGCGCCGCGCAGAGTTCGGCCAGCTTCGCGTAGGCGGGGGCGCCGATGAGCGCGGTCAGCTCCGGGCCGTACGAGACGTACATCGGGTCGGTGCCGACGTGCGCGTCGGTCGAGGAGGTGCACCACCAGTCGAGGTCGTGCCCGCCCGCGCCCCAGCCGCGCCGGTCGAACTCGGACAGGGTGGACACCAGCACCTTGGTGTTGTCCGGCCGCTTGACCCACTCCTGGTCCCGGCGGATCGGCAGCTGCCAGCACACGTCCGGCTTGTACTCCAGCGGGTGCACCCCGTCGCGGAGCGCCTGCGCGTGCAGGGCGCAGCCGCCCCCGCCCGGGAAGTCGACGTCGTTGAGGAAGACGCAGGGGCCCTCCGCGTCCCGCGTGGCCGTGCGGCGGGCCGGGTTCTTGCCGTCGATCGTGTCGTTCTCGGTCCAGGCCTTGAAACCCCGGCGGTAGTGCTGCCAGGTCTCCGGAGTGAGTCGCTTGACGGCGGCGCGGACCCGCTTCTCGTCGTCGGAGTCGGTGAAGAACGCCCCGTGCGAGCAGCAGCCGTCGCCGGCCCGGCCGGCGACGATGCCGTGACACCCCTGGCCGAAGATGCAGGTCCAGCGGGAGAGCAACCAGGTCAGGTCGGCCCGGATCAGGTGGCTCTCGTCGGCCGGGTCGGCGAACTCGATCCATTCCCGGGGGAAGTCCAGCGGCACCTCGCGGCTGCGCGGGTCGCCCGGGTCGTCCACCAGTACGCGGAGCTCCATCGTCACCCGGCCCAGCGTACGCGCGGAGAAGCGTGCCGGCCGGTGAGCCCTGGAAACGTGTTGCCCTAGGGTCGAGGCATGCGACTGGGGGTCCTCGACGTCGGTTCCAACACCGTGCACCTGCTGGTGGTGGACGCGCACCACGGCGCCCACCCGTGGCCGGCGCACTCCGAGAAGGTGGTGCTGCGGCTGGCCGAGCAGATCGGCCCCGACGGTGCGCTGACCCCGACCGGCGCGGACGCCCTGGTCCGCGCGGTGAGCATGGCCAAGGCGGCCGCCGCCGGGCTGAACACCGACGACCTGATCGCGTTCGCCACCTCGGCCGTCCGGGACGCCACGAACGCGGCCGAGGTGCTGGCCCGGGTCCGCGACGAGACCGGCGTACGGCTGGAGGTGCTCTCCGGCGCGGACGAGGCGCGGATGACGTTCCTCGCCGTCCGGCGGTGGTTCGGCTGGTCGGCGGGGCGGCTGCTGGTGCTGGACATCGGCGGCGGCTCGCTGGAGATCGCCGCCGGGATCGACGAGGACCCGTCCGCCGCCGTCTCGCTCCCGCTGGGGGCCGGCCGGCTGACCCGCGAGCGGCTCCGGGTGACGCCCGAGGACGACGTGCCGCCCCCGCCCCGGGCGGTGGAGGAGCTGCGGGAGCACGTCGACGCCCTGCTCGACCCGGTGATCAAGGACATCGTCGACGTGGGCTGGGAGCGGCCCGTGGGCACCTCGAAGACGTTCCGCACCCTGGCTCGGCTGGCCGGGGCGGCGCCCTCGGGCGCCGGGCTCTGGGCCAAGCGGGTCCTCACCCGCACCGGCCTGCGTCAGGTGATCGGCTTCATCCGGCACATCCCGCCGGCACAGCTCGCCGAGCTGGAGGGGGTCAGCGTGGGCCGGGCGCACCAGCTGCTCGCCGGCGCGGTGGTGGCCGAGGCGGTGATGCGTACGTTGGACGTCGACAAGCTGAGCATCTGCCCGTGGGCGCTGCGGGAGGGTGTCATCCTGCGCCGCCTCGACCAACTCGGTCCGGGCTGAACCACCGCGCTGGCCGTGGCTCGGGCGGGCGCTCCGCGCGGCCAGTTCCCGCCGCTTTGCGGTCGCTCGTCACGATGTGCCGCCGGCCGGACGGGGCTACGCTGGCGGATGTGACGTCCCGAGTCCCGGTGCTCCTCTCCAGCTCCTCGGTCTTCCCGGAGCGGACCGCGGCGGCCTTCCAGGTGGCCGCGGCCCTCGGCTACGACGGGATCGAGGTCATGGTCTGGACGGACGCCGTCAGCCAGGACACCGGTGCGCTGAGCGGCCTCGCCCAGCACTACGGGGTTCCGGTGCTCTCCGTCCACGCGCCCTGCCTGCTGGTCACCCAGCGGGTGTGGAGCCCCGACCCGTGGGAGCGGCTGCGCCGCTCGGCGGAGATGGCCGAGGCGCTGGGAGCGCCGACCGTGGTCGTGCACCCCCCGTTCAGCTGGCAGCGCGACTATGCCCGGACCTTCCGCGAGGGGCTCGACACCATCGCCGCCCGCTACCCGGGGCTGCGGTTCGCCGTGGAGAACATGTACCCGGTGCGGATGGCCGGCCGGCAGTTCGTCCCGTACGTCCCGGGCTGGGACCCGACCGAGACCGGCTACCCCGCCTACACGCTCGACCTGTCGCACTGCGCCGCGTCGCACACCGACTCGATGGAGATGGCCGACCGGATGGGCGGCGCGCTGGCGCACGTGCACCTGGGCGACGGCACGGGCGAGGGGCGCGACGAGCACCTCGTCCCGGGCCGGGGCACCCAGCCGTGCGCGGAGCTGCTGCGGTCGCTGGCCGGTCGGGGCTTCACCGGCTCGGTGGCGGTGGAGGTGTCGACGCGGGGCGCGCGCAGCCGCGCCGTCCGCGAGGCCGACCTGCGGGCCGCGCTGGACTTCGCTCGCCAGCACCTGAGCACCCCGTCCCCGGTCGACGCCTGACCGCCGAGGCGGGTCGTCGCCGCCGGGAGCGGCGACGACGGCGACCTCAGCTGACCGGGGTGAGCGACGCGGCGGTCGCCGGCTGGGCGGCCACGCTGGCCTGCTCGCCGATGGCCGCGCGCTTGCGGGCCCGGTGGGCGGCCACGTGGGAGCGGGTGGCGCAGCGCTCCGAGCAGAACCGCCGGCAGCAGTTCGACGAGGTGTCCAGGTAGACGTTGCCGCAACGCTCGTCGGCGCAGACGCCGAACCGGGCGCTGCCGTACTCGCACAGCCAGACCGAGAGGCCCCAGACCGCGCCGGCCAGGTATTCGGCGCTCACCGAGGCGCCCCGGCTGGTCACGTGCATGTGCCAGTCGCTGGAGTCGTGGCCCGAGATGCGCGGCTGCACCGGGTAGGCCTCCAGCAGCGCGTTGAGTTCGGCCACCGCGTCGGCGTCCCGGCCGGAGGTGCCGTACTCGAAGACGTCGCGCAGGCGCTTCTGCGCCCGCCGGAAGATCGCCAGGTCCCGCTCCGCGACCTCCTCCCGCATCCACGCGCTGGTGTCGGGGAAGAGGGCCCGCAGGTCGTCGAGGTCGTCCAGGCGGGCGTTGACGAGGTCAACGCCGGTCCGGGCGTACGCGTCGAAGTTCACGCCCCAACGGTAGACGACTCAGCCGGGACGCGGCGCGTCGATGTAGTGCGGCAGGAAACGCGCGTAGCCGTCGGTGATCAGACTCGCGCTCTCGCGTACGCCGGCGCCGGCCGATTCTCCGTCGACGACCCAGCTGCCCAGCACCATCCGGTTGCCCGCGAACTCGGGCAGCGGGCGGAACTCCTGGTAGCACCAGCCCTCGTCGCCGTAGATGCCCGGGTTGGTGATCTCCTCGGCGGGGGTGACGATCCGCACCGAGCCGCCCTCCCGGCCGAGCAGCGGCTTCGCCACGTACTCCGGCATGCCGCGCGGCGAGTCGAGGTACGCGGGCAACAGGTACTCGTGCCCCGGATAGAGCTCCCACAGGACGGCGAGCAGCGCCTTGTTGGAGAGCAGCAGCTTCCAGGCCGGCTCGATCCAGGTCGTGGGGGTGCCCGGCTCCAGCGCCAGCCGCCCGTACGGCTCGGCCAGCATCCACTCCCAGGGGTAGAGCTTGAAGCAGGTGGTGACGGGCTCGTCGGCCGCGTCGACGAAGCGCCGGCCGTCCCAGCCGATCTGCTGGATGGGCAGCAGCTCGACGGTCAGCCCGGCCTGGCGGGCGGTCTCGGCCAGGTAGCCGGCCGTCATGTGGTCCTCGCCCGACTCCTCCTCGCTGGACCAGACCACGTGCACCCGGCGGTCGTGCAGGCCCGCGCCGATCTTCGCCCAGGCGGCGACGAGCCGCTCGTGCAGGCTGTTCCACTGGTCCAGCTCGGGTCGGGTGTGCTCCAGCCAGTACCACTGGACGATCGCGGCCTCGACCAGGGCGGTGGGGGTGTCGGCGTTGTACTCCAGCAGCTTCGGCGGCCAGGTGCCGTCGTACCAGAGGTCGAAGCGGCCGTAGAGGCTGGGCGGCGCCTCCCGCAGGGACCGGGCCACCGCCTCGGCGGCCCAGGCGGGGATGCCGAACTCGGCGTACCGGCCGCGCGCCACGACGTGCTCGGCGGCGGCCACCGACATCCGGTGCAGCTCCTCGGTCGCCTCCTCCAGCCGCAGCACCTCGTCGAGGTCGAAGGCGTACGCCGCGCTCTCGTCCCAGTACGACATCACCCCGCCGTCGGGCAGCTCGGTGTCGACGTACACCAGCCCCTGCTCCCGGATGGTGGCGTCCCAGCCCGGACGCGGGGTGGTTGCCTGCCGCCGCACCTCAGCCGCCGCAGGAGGCGAGATGGGTGCCGAAGCCGCCGCGCTCGGGCACGGCCGCGAGGGTCGGCTCGGGCGCGGTGCGCGCCGCGACCGGCTGCGCGAGGCGCATGCCCATCGCCACGGTCGTGTCGCCGCCACCCGTAGGGCCGAGCGCGCAGTCGTCATCGTCGTCGGAGGTCATGTTGCAGCCGGAGAGGGCGAGGGCCAGCGCGGTGAGCGCGCCGAGCTGCACGGAGGCCGACCGGAGCCGGCGGTGGGGGTGTCGTTCCACGGCATCGTTGTAGCCGATCCGCGCCACGTCCGCCGCCCCTCCCGGCCCCCGGGCCGCCTCTCCGCACGGGCGCCTGGCCGGGCGTTACGCTCGGCTCATGCTCCGTTCCGTCATCCTCGCCGCCTCCCGGTCATCCCAGGTCGAGCGGCTCGTCGCGACGGCCCCGTTCACCCGGGACGTCGTCCGCCGGTTCGTGGCCGGCGCCACGACCGACGACGCGTTGCGCGCCACCCGCGCGCTCGTCAACGACGGTCTCGCGGTCACTCTCGACAACCTCGGCGAGGACACCGTCACCCCCGATCAGGCCAACGCCACGCGGGACGAGTACCTGCGGCTGCTGCGGCTGCTCGGCGACGCGGGGCTGACCCCGCCGGCCGAGGTCAGCGTGAAGCTCTCCGCGCTCGGCCAGATGTTCGACGAGCAGCTCGCGTACGACAACGCGCGCGCGATCTGCGCCGCCGCCGACGCGGTGGGCACCACGGTCACCCTGGACATGGAGGACCACACCACCACCGACTCGACGCTGGAGATCCTGGCCAAGCTGCGCAAGGACTATCCGTCGACCGGCGCGGTGCTCCAGGCGTACCTGCGGCGCACCGAGTCGGACTGCCGCGAGCTGGCCACGGCCGGTTCCCGGGTGCGGCTCTGCAAGGGTGCCTACAAGGAGCCGGAGTCGGTGGCCTACCAGTCCACCCAGGAGGTGGACAAGTCCTACGTGCGGTGCATGAACATCCTGATGTCCGGCGACGGTTACCCGATGCTCGCCACCCATGACCCGAGGCTGATCGCCATCGGTGAGGACCGGGCCCGCTGGTTCGACCGTGGGCCGGAGCGGTTCGAGTTCCAGATGCTCTACGGCATCCGTCCGGAGGAGCAGAGCCGGCTGGTTGGCGAGGGCTACACGGTGCGCACGTACGTCCCGTACGGCGACCAGTGGTACGGCTACCTCATGCGCCGCCTCGCCGAGCGCCCCGCCAACCTCGCGTTCTTCGCGCGGGCGTTGGTCTCGAAGAAGTAACCAACCCCTCATCGGTCCCGCGGGGCCGGCGGCGACCTCCGTCCCGCCGGCCCCTTCTCGTCTCGGAGCCGTCCCGGGCCGCGGCTTGACGACTTAGGCTAATGGCATTAGCTTTAAGGTTATGAGCGTTAGCTACGTCGAGCGTCCCGGCGGTCGGGTCGCCTACGAGGTGCACGGGGCGGGGCCGCTGGTCGTCCTGAGCCACGGCATGGGGGAGAACCGCGGCTCCTACCGGCACCTGGTCCCGCTGCTGGTGGCGGCCGGCTACCGGGTGGCCGCGGTCGACGTGCGGGGCCACGGCGCGTCCAGCGTCGGCTGGCCGACGTACGCCCCGGCCGAGGTGGGTGCCGACCTGCTGGCCGTTGTCCGTGACCTCGGCGGCGAGCCCGCCGTGCTGGTCGGCAGCTCGTCCAGCGCCGCCGCCGTGGTCTTCGCGGCCGCCGACGCCCCCGGGCAGGTCAACGGGATCGTGCTGATCGGTGCGTTCGTCGCCGTGCCGAAGCCCAACCCGGCCATGCGCCTCGCCCAGGCGGCGGTGCTGCGCAGCCCGCGGCTGTTCGGGAGGTTCCACCGGACGCTCTTCCCGGTCACCCGTCCCGCCGACGACGACGCCTACCGGCGGGCGATGGTCGCCAACCTGCGGGAGCCCGGCCGGATGGCGGCCGTACGCGGCGTCGTGGCACCGGTCGAGCCGCACTGGACGACCCGCGCGCGGGAGGTCCGGCAGCCGGTCCTGGTGCTGATGGGTGCCCGCGACCCGGACTTCCGCGACCCCGGCGCCGAGGCGCGGGCCGCGCGGCGGCTCTTCGCCACCGCCGAGGCGCGGATGATCGACGATTCCGGCCACTATCCGCACGCCGACCAGCCGGCGCGCACCGCCGAGCAGTTGACCGCGTTCCTGGCGGTGTGCGGTGCCTAGGGCCGGGCTCAACCAGCAGGCCGTCGTACGCGAGGCGGCCCGGCTGGCCGACGAGGTCGGCTGGCAGCGGCTGACGCTCGCCGCGCTCGCCGGCCGGCTCGGCGTCGCGCTGCCCAGCCTCTACAAGCACGTGCGCGGCGCGGACGCGCTGAGCCGCAAGCTGTCCGCGTTCGCCACCGCCGAGCTGGCCGCCGAGCTGACGACCGCCGCCGCCGGGCGCGCCGGCGCGGACGCGCTGCGAGCCGTCGCCGCCGCCTACCGGGCCTACGCGCACCGGCACCCGGGCCGCTACCCGGCGACCCAGCTCGTGCCGGACCCGACCGACCCGGAGCACGTCGACGCGGGGGAGCGGGCCGTCGGCGCGGTCCTCGCGGTGCTGCACGGCTACGGCATCACCGGCGACGACGCGGTCGACGCCGCCCGGGTGCTCCGCAGCGCCCTGCACGGGTTCGTCTCGCTGGAGGCGGCCGGCGGCTTCGGCCTGCCGCACGACGTCGACCGCTCGTACGACCGGCTGATCGGCACGCTCGACGCGGCCCTGAAATCCTGGCCCGAGGGGCGCACGGCGTGACGCGCGCGCTCGGGCTCCTCCTGCTGTTCCTGCTGGAGCTGGCGGTGCTGGTGGTGGGCGCCCGGTGGGGTTGGGCGTTGCACGCGGGCCTTCCGCTCCGGCTGCTCGCCGCCGTCGGCGTGCCGCTGCTGCTCGCGGTGCTCTGGGGTGTCTTCGGGTCGCCGAAGGCGCGGGTGGCGTTGTCGGCGCCGGCCAAGCACACCTTCCAGGCCGCGTGGTTCGTGGCGGGCGGCGTGCTGCTCGCGTGGCTCGGCCGGCCGCTGCTCGGGATCGCGCTGGTGGTCGTGTGGGCGGTGACCGTCACCCTGCTGCGCCGCGCCGGCCGCCCGGCCTGACCGGGCGGAGGCGCCCTCGCCGAACAGGGTCGGATGGTCGTACCCTTCGGCGGGTGACTGACGGTCTGGACGAGCCCGTACCGCGTCGGATCCGGCCCGTGTGGACGGTCCTCACAGCGGTCGTGCTGCTGCTGCTCGGCTGCGGGCTGCCGGCGGTGCTGCTGGCCGGCGTGGTCGACGAACGCCGCGGGCGGGCGGTGCTGCAGCGGGCACAGCCGAGCCCCGACGATCCCGCGGCGCGGGCCGCGCGTGACCTCGCCGACCGGATCGGCGCCACGCTGGACCGGCAGTCCGCCGCCCTGCTCGCCGGCGACCAGGCCGGGTTCCTCGCCGGCGCCGAGCCGGCCGCGCACGCGGACCTGCGCCGCCGGTTCACCGCGCTGCGGGCCCTCCAGGTGACCGTCTGGCGGGCCGAGGTGACCGGCCTGCCCACCAGCGTCCCGGACCGCCCCGGCGAGTGGCGGCTACTGGTCCGCTACGAGTACTGCTTCGTCGTGCCCGGCTGCCGGCCGAGCCCCGTCCTGGCCGGCACGCGATGGCGCGACGACGGCCAGCAGCCCCGGCTGGTCGCCGTCGAGGAGTCCAAGTCCGCCGAGACCGGCACCCGGCCCTGGGAGGTCAGCGAGCTGGTCGTGGCGACCGGTGCGCGCACAGTCGTGGCCACCACGCCGGCCCTGCGGGGGCGGCTGCCCGGCCTGCTGGCCCAGGCCGAGGCCGCGGCGAAGGTGGCCGACCGGTACGCGCTCGGTGGCTCGACGCCGGACCGGTACCGGATCTACTACGCCGGGCGCGCCGAGTGGGAGCGCTGGTACGGCGGCGACCGGCCGAAGTGGACCGGCGGGTACGCGGTCACCGTCGGTGGCGGGCACCACGAGGTGGTGCTGAACGCGGAGGGAGTGACGACCAACGGGCTCGGGGAACTGCTCCGGCACGAGTTGACCCACGCCGCGTCGCTGCCGGACCAGGGGTATCCGGGCAAGAGCACCTGGTGGGTGGTGGAGGGGCTGGCCGAGTACGCGGGCGCCGAGGGGCAGGCGGTCGACCGGTACCAGGGCATGGCGGACGTGCGCGCGATGATCAAGGGCGGCTGGAACGGCCGGCTCGACGAGCTCGCGCCCGCCGACGACGCGCCCGCCGAGCGGGTCGCGGGCAGCTACGGCGTCGGCTACCTCGCGGTCCGGCACCTCGTCGACCGCTTCGGGGAGCAGCGCCTGCTCGACTTCGTCGCCGCCGTGCTGCACGAACGCGTGCCGGTCGAGCGGGCCGCCGAGGACGTCTTCGGCGAGCCCTGGTCAGACCTGCACGCCCAGTGCGTCGCGTACATCCGCGGTCTGGTCACCTGAGGCGCGGTGACGCCGGTCTCCGCGTTCATGATCCACCGCCCGTCGGCGCGTCCGGCGCACCTGAGACACTGGTCCCGCTCCCAGCGCGGAGCCCCGGTGACCGCGTTCCGGAAGCGGCCCGGGGCACGCGCCCGGTGGCTCCGGTGGCGCCGCCGGGGCCACCGGGCGCCACCGTGGGTCCCGCCGCCTCGCGCACGAGCACCCGCGCCGGCGTAGGGCGTGGCCGCCGCGGGTGCCGGGGTGAGGTCCCGGCAATGGGACACCCGGCGCAGGTGGGCGGAAACCGGCAGGTCAGGACGGGTGAAACCCGCGTCCGAATCATGATCAGTTGTACGAAGGGATCGCGCCGGTCACAACGGCCCCGCTACCGTACTGGTAACACGCGCGTCGCCGGTCCGGGCGGGAGCATCCCGTGGGGCGGGCGTGCGCTGGGCATGGGATGGGGTCGGGTGAGCCATGGCGGGGTCGCAGTCCGACGGTCGACTGTCGGAGGTCAAGTTCCTGACCGTCGCCGAGGTGGCGACGGTCATGCGGGTGTCGAAGATGACGGTCTACCGCCTGGTGCACAGCGGTGAGCTCACCGCGGTGCGGGTCGGCCGGTCGTTCCGGGTGCCGGAACACGCGGTGCACGAATATCTCCGGGGCGCCTTTCAGGAGACCGCCTGAGCCACCCGGCCAGCCGGGGCCGGAAAGCCGGCCCGGTGACGCCGAGCGCGGGGAGTGAGCGCCGAGCCCGGGAGCGGGACGGGCCCGCTGAGCGTGCCGAGCGGACGGGCGAGCCCCGCCCACGGCGACCGCTCGGACGGGTCCGGCGGGCGCATCGACGGGGTCGCGTTGGTCCTGCTGAGGCTCTCCCGCTACCCTGGACCCCGACCGTGACCGCACCCCGGTGCGCCCTGACGCCCGAGCTGGTCCGGTCCGTTGTCCGCAAGCGGTCGCCGACGCCACCCGCGTGGTGGTGGCAGCCGGTCCGCCCCGCACGTTGCATTGAAAGGCTGTCGTATGGGCTCGGTGGTCAAGAAGCGCCGCAAGCGCATGGCTAAGAAGAAGCACCGCAAGCTGCTGCGCAAGACCCGCGTCCAGCGTCGCCGTCTCGGCAAGTGACCGCGGCCGGGCCCATGGCCCGGCAGCGGCGTCACTTGCCATCTGTCGACCCTCGGAGGCTCAGGTGATCAGGCCGTGGACGTCCCGGCTCGATCACGCCTGCCGTGGGAGGTGCGGAAGATGACCCCCGGTGGCACCCCTGGTGCTCCGGGGGTCGTCGTCGTGACCGGGGTCGGTCGTTACCTCGGCGCTCACGTGGCCGCCCGGCTCGCCGCCGACCCCCGGATCGAGCGGGTGATCGGCATCGACCCGCCCGAGTCCGGTGGCGACTTCACCGACCTGCTCGACGGCGTGGAGCGGCTCCGGGTCGACGTCGGCTCTCTCGGCGGCCTCCTCGGTGACCTCGACGTGGACGCCGTGGTGCACCTCGCCCTGGTCACCGCCCCCGATCCGCAGCACGGCGGCCGGGCGGCGATGAAGGAGCAGAACGTCATCGGCACGATGCAGCTGCTCGCCGCCTGCCAGCGGGCGCCGCGGCTGCGCAAGCTCGTGGTCCGCTCCTCGACGGCGGCGTACGGCGCGTCGTTCCGGGACCCGGCGGTGTTCACCGAGGAGACCGAGCCCCGCGAGGTGCCGCGCGGCGGTTTCGGCCGCGACATCCTCGACATCGAGGGGTACGTCCGCGGCTTCCGCCGCCGGCGGCCGGATGTCACCGCGACCGTGCTGCGCTTCGCGCCGTTCATCGGCTCGACGGCCGACACCACGCTGACCCGCTACTTCTCCCAGCCGGTGGTGCCCACCGTCTTCGGCCGCGACCCCCGGCTCCAGTTCCTGCACTTCGACGACGCGCTCGAGGTGCTGCACCGGTCCGTCGTCGAGGACCATCCCGGCACCTACAACGTGGCCGGGCCGGGCGTCCTCTCCCTCTCCCAGGCGATCCGGCGGGCCGGCCGGGTGACCGTGCCCGTGCTGGAGCCCGGCCTGTCCGGGGCCGCCGCGCTCGCGCGCACCCTCCGTCTCGGCCGCTACGGGCTCGACCAGGTCGACCTCTTCGTGCACGGGCGGGTGGTCGACACCACCCGGCTGGAGCGGGAGTACGGCTTCACCCCGCGCTCGACCGCCGCCGCGTTCGACGACTTCATCCGCGCCCACCACGGTGGCGCGGTGGTGACCCGCGAGCAGCTCGCCGCCGCCGAGCAGCTCGTACTCGACGGGATCCGCCAGGTGCGCGCCGCCGTCCGGGAGCGGTCGTGAGCGGGCCGGAGCAGGAGCGCGGCGGGGCCGAGGCGGGGCGCCGGTTCGGCGTACCGCTGGACACGCCCGGCCCGGACGCGGAGCCGGCGCGGCGCAACGGCCACCGCCCCACCGAGCCGGCCGGGCCGGCCGACCCGGCGGTGGCCGACGTGCCGGGAGACCCCTGGGATCGCAAGGTGGCGGGCGCACTGGCGTTCCTGCGCCGGCGGCTCTCCGGCGACTACGAGGTCGACGAGTTCGGCTTCGACCCGGAGCTGACCGAGAAGGTCTTCCACCCGCTGGTGCGGGTGCTCTACCGCGACTGGTTCCGCACCGAGGTGACCGGCCTGGAGCACGTCCCGGCCGACGGCGCCGGCCTGGTGGTGGGCAACCACTCGGGCACCGTGGCGCTGGACGCGCTGGTCCTCGCCACCGCCCTGCACGACCGGCACCCCGCACACCGCTTCCTCCGCCTGCTCGGCGCCGACCTGGTGTTCCGCATGCCCATCGTCTCGGAGCTCGCCCGCAAGTCGGGTGGCACGGTGGCCTGCAACCCGGACGCCGAGCGGCTGCTCGGCGCGGGCGAGCTGGTCGGCGTCTTCCCCGAGGGGTTCAAGGGCGTCGGCAAGCTCTACGCCGACCGCTACAAGTTGCAGCGCTTCGGCCGGGGCGGGTTCGTCTCCGCCGCGCTGCGCACCGGCACGCCCATCGTGCCGGTCGCGATCGTCGGCGGCGAGGAGATCTATCCGATGCTCGCCGACATCAAGCCGCTGGCCCGGCTGCTGAAGCTGCCGTACTTCCCGGTCACCCCGACCTTCCCCTGGCTCGGGCCGCTCGGGATGATCCCGCTGCCGAGCAAGTGGCTGATCGAGTTCTGCCCGCCGATCCCGACGGCTCACCTGACCGACTCGGCGGACGATCCGCTCGTCGTCTTCAACCTCGCCGACCAGGTGCGGGAGACCATCCAGCAGACCCTGCACAAGCTGCTGGAGCGGCGTCCGGACCCGTTCGGCCCGTGACCCGGGCGTAGCGAACGGCGCTCGGCCGCGTGGACCGGTCAGCCGGCCCGACGGCGGCGGTGCAGGGCCAGGCCCGCGCTGACCGCGCCGGCGAGCAGACCCGCCGCCGCCGTGGACGGTACGGCGATCTTGACCGCCCGTCGTCCGGTGCGGAAGTCGCACACGTCCCAGCCGTGCTCCCGGGCCTGGCGCAGCAGGGCGCCGTCCGGGTTCACCGCGACGGGGTGGCCGACGGTCGAGAGCAGCGGCAGGTCGTTGCTGGAGTCGCTGTAGGCGGAGCAGCGGTCCAGGTCGAGCCCTTCCACGGCGGCGAGCTGCCGCACCGCCTCCGCCTTCGCCGGCCCGTGCATGAGGTCCCCGACCAGCCGGCCGGTGTACGCGCCGTCGACGATCTCCGCGACCGTGCCGATCGCCCCGGTCAGGCCGAGCCGGGACGCGATCACCCGGCCGATCTCCACAGGGGCGGCACTGACCAGCCACACCCGCTCCCCGGCGTCGAGGTGACGCTGCGCGAGACGACGGGTGCCCGCCCAGATGCGAGGAGCCATCAGCTCGTCGAAGATCTCCTCGGCGAGCCGCTCCACGTCGTCCACCCGCCAGCCCTCGATGAAGGCGAGCGCCGCCTCCTTGGCCTGGGACATGTCGCCGGCGTGCTCCCGCGCGAGCATCCGGAACCGGAGCTGCTGCCAGGCGAAACGGGCCAGGTCGGTGGTCGTGAAGTAGTTGCGGGCGGCGAGCCCACGGGCGAACCAGTAGATCGACGCGCCCTGCATCATCGTGTTGTCCACGTCGAAGAAGGCCGCCGCGGTCGGGTCCGGCGCGGAGGGCGGTGGGGTCGCCTCGGCCTCCGCCCAGCCCGCGGTGTGGCCATGGACGTCGGTGCTGACCGTCACCTTCCGGCTGCGGGCCACGCGGACTCCCTCCCTCAACCGGTACGTGCGCCTCCAGCGAGGGTAGCCGGACCGGGAGGGCGGGCGGGCATCCCGGCGGTAACCGGGCCGGCGCCGCTCAGCGTTCGGCGGGGCAGGCGGCGGGGGCCGGGCCGAGGACGTCGCTGGCCACCGGCGCGGGAAGGTTGCACCCGATCGCCGCGCGGAGCGCGTCCGAGCGTTCCCGGACGCCGTCGAGCAGGGCCAGCGACTGGCGGGTGCGTTCGCGGTCGAGCCGGGACGCGCCGTCGAGCAGGTCGCTCACGGCCCGCCGCTGGGCGGCGACGAACGTGTTGACCGCGTCCAGGCTCGCCGGGTCGGACCGCTGCACGGCCGCGGTGGCCAGCAGGCGTACGCCCTGGCGGGTGTCGGCGTCCATGTCGTCGAGGACGGCGCTGAAGCCGGCGTGGTCGCCCCGCAGCTCGGCCGCCTCGCCGAGGCGGGTGCGGGCGAAGTCGAGGAACAGCTGGCCCCGGCTGATGTCCGAGCTGGCCAGGGCGAGCTGGGCGCGTTCGGTGGACCGCTTCATCCCGTACAGCGCGTCACCCGGCACCGCGTTCTCGCTGGCGGCCGAGATGCCGGAGACGGCGATCGCGCCGGCCGCGACGCCGACGAGGATCGCGCCCCGGGCCCGGGCGCGGCGGGCGGTGACCGCCGGCAGCAGGGAGTTGCGCAGCCCCTTGGTCTCGGTGCGCTGGCCGGCCGGTCCGGTGGCCGCGGCGGCCTGGTTGCCCAGCCCCTCACGCTCGGCCGTGGCCAGCAGCATGGCGCGCAGGCCGGTGCGGAACTCCGCGTCGACCTCGACCGACGGGCGCTCCGCGGTGAGCCGTTGCCCGACCGCCACGAGCGGTGCCAGCTCCTGGTCGACGTGGGCCCGGACGTGATGCCTCCGGGCGCCGTTGGCCTCGTCGAGAAGCTGGGCGAAGCGCTCGGCGCGCCGGCGGGAGAAGAGGATGTTGTCCACCGCGGGCACCTCCTCTCGCTGGTCACGGCCGGTCGGCCGCCGTATGGGCGACGACCGGCGGCAGCGTGACACCGCGAGGTGAGGTCGGGGGCAGGTGCGGCCCACCGACCTCGGGGGCCCGGGGGGATACCGGGGCAACCACCGGTCGCACCCGGAGAAACGGAGCGCGCCGGGCACGGGTTACGGGGCCGCCGGGTCGGAAATCACATAAAGTGATCAGTGTCACCATGTGAAACCGGCTCTGACCTGCGCCTTCGGGACGAGCGCAGGCCGGTCCCGCCGACGGGACTACGGTTGGAAGCCGTCGGGGAGGAGTCGGGCCAGGGCCCGGACCGCGCGGTACTGCAACGCCTTGATCGCGCCCTCGTTCTTGCCCATCGCCCGGGCCGTCTCGGCGACCGAGAAGCCCTGGAGGAACCGCAGCACGATGCACTCCTGCTGCTCCGGGTTGAGCTGCTTGACCGCGCTGAGCAGGGCCACGTTCGTGATGTGCTCGACCACCGCGGCCTCGGGGCTCCCCTCCGGACCGCGATCCTCGCGGTCGGCGTCGAGCACGTCGCCGGTGGTGACCTCGAGCCGGTAGCGGCCGGACTTGAAGTGGTCGGCGACGAGGTTGCGGGCGATGGTGACGAGCCAGGCGCCGAGGTCGCGACCCTGCCAGGTGAAGCTGCCGATCCGCTTGAGCGCGCGCAGGAACGTGTCGGAGGTGAGGTCCTCGGCCAGCTGCCGGTTGCCGACCCGGAAGTAGACGAAGCGGAAGACCGTGTCGACGTACCGGTCGTAGATCAGGCCGAAGGCCTCGGCCTCACCGGCCTGGGCGCGCTCGACCAGCGCCCAGACCTCGGTGGCCGGGTCGGACGGGTCGGGGCGGCTCGGGTAGCCCGTGCCGGTGCCGGCAGGTGCGGACGACGTCACGGCGGGCAGCACGGCTGTCTCGCCGGCCGACGGGTCGGCCGCCGCGGGGGGATCGGCCACTACGGGGGAGTCGTCGACCCGGCGGCTCTGGGCCGGCATGGTGGGTCGGGGCGGCGTCACGACCAGGCCGGCCGGTTTGGCGTTACCCCCGGGCACCGCAGGCCGCGCGGGCGGCTCGTTGTGGTGCCGGTTGCGGAGCCGCTTGGCGGCGCTGTCGCCCCGGGTCGCGAGGGCGCTGCTGTCGTCGTGCGCGCCCGGACCGGCGGCGGAGCGTTCGTTGACCGCGCTGCTGGCGGCGGGGCCGGTCAACCCGACCGGCCGTTCCCGGTAGCCGAAGGTCGTCATCGCGCCGCCCCCGTCCCGCCGGCCGTCGGCCGGGCCGGTCGAACCGCCCGGCCGCGCCCGGCGAGTGCGCCACGGGCGGGCAGAGCGGGTCGGGGGTGTGCCGACGGGCGGCAGTTCCCCTTGAGGTGCTGGTCCAATGCGCTGACGGGCACGGGGGCCTCCTCGGGCTGAGGGGTGTCGACTCACGGCAAATGGGGTGAGCCGACCCGAGTGATGATAGGGCCAACGTCACCCGCGCGTGGCAAGTCCGTTACACAGGGCCGAAGTATTTCCCGCCGTGTCGCACAGATGGCGGACCGGTTGTCCGTCGTGTGCGGTTGACTTTGGGCAGTTCCGATGGTCCGGAGTGGAAGCCCTGCTCAGAGCGGATACGACCGCCGGCGTTCCGGGCGTGTCGGTCGGCTCCCCGACAGTTCCGGCGTCGCCCTCTCCGGGCGTGTCGTGCCGTCCCGTCCACGGGACGCCGCCGGCTCACCCGCGTCACACCATCGTGTCCCGTTGACGGGACCGGGCCCGCGTCGCACCGGACGGCCGGCCACGGTGTCCGGTCGACGCACCCGCCGCGCCGGTGGACCGACGGCGGCCCACGGCCCGCCCGGTGCGTTCGGGGCATGGTCGCGGGGCGACCGCTGTGCCAGACTCAGCCACCGTGCAGGACGCAGCGAGCAGCTCCGCCCCGACCCTCGCCGACCGGGTGCGCCGGGCGGCCGTAGCCCACGGCGACCGACCCGCGCTCCGCTGGCGGGACCGGACGATCGACTGGTCCGAACTGGACGAGACGGTGACCCTCGTGGCCCGTACGCTCGCCGCCGCCGCGCCCGCGCCGGACGAGAGCGGCCGGCCGGCCCGGGTCGCCATCGCCCTGCCCAACTCGCCCGACTTCGTGACCAGCTTCCTCGCCACCCTGCGGGCCGGCCTGGTCGCGGTGCCGGTCAACCCCGGTCTCACCACGCCGGAGCTGCGCCACGTGCTGGCCGACTCCGGTGCCGCGGTGCTCGTCGCCACCGATCGGATCCGCGACCTGGTGGCGCCGCTCGCCGCGGAGCTGCCCGCGCTCACCGCCGTGCACACCGGCCCGCCGGTCGCCGGGCCCGACGACGACGGGCCGACGCTCGACCTGCCCGCCCCGGGCGCCGACGACCTCGCGGTGCTGCTCTACACCTCCGGCACCGAGGGGCGGCCCAAGGGGGCCATGCTCACCCACGGTGCCCTGGTGGCCAACCTGGAGCAGGTGAGCCGCATCGACCCGCCGGTCGTCGGCCCGGACGACACGGTGCTGCTGGCCCTGCCGCTGTTCCACGCCTACGGGCTCAACTCCGGGCTCGGCGCGGTGCTCCACCATGGCGCGACCGGGGTCCTGGTGGACGAACCCGGGCCCGACGCGGCGCTCGCCGAGATCGCCCGGCACCGGGTCACCGTGGTGGTCGGCGTACCGTCGATGGTGCTGGCGTGGTCGACCGCGGAGGCCGGCGCGCTCGCCGCGGCGACGGCGTCGGTCCGGCTGGTGGTCTGCGGCGCGGCGCCACTGGAGCCGGCCGTGGCCGCCCGCTTCACGGCCGCCACCCGATGCCCCGTCCACGTCGGCTACGGACTCACCGAGACCGCGCCGGTGCTCACCTCCACCCTGGTCGGCGGCGTGCCGAAGGCCGGCTCGATCGGCCGGCCGCTGCCCGGTGTGGAGGTGCGCCTCGTCGCCGCCGACGGCACGGAGCTGTGGCGCGACGGGGTGGCCGCACCGGACGACGAGGCCGACGGACCGGACCTGTCCGACACCGCCCCGGGCACCGACCCCGGCCAGATCGTCGTCCGTGGCGCCAACCTCTTCGCCGGCTACTGGCCGGACGGCCGCGGCGGCCCGGACGCCGAGGGCTGGTGGGCCACCGGGGACGTGGCCTACGCCGACGAGGACGGTGACCTCTTCCTGGTGGACCGGCTCGGCGAGCTGATCCTGGTCAACGGCTTCAACGTCTACCCGCACGAGGTGGAGCTGGCGCTCGACGCGCACCCGGGGGTGGCGGAGTCGGCGGTACTGGGTGTGCCGCACCCGCGGACCGGCGAGACTGTCCGGGCGTACGTGGTGCGGGCGGGCGGGGACGACCCGGTCACCGCCGAGGAGCTGCTGGCCCACTGCGCGCGGAACCTGGCCCGGTTCAAGTGCCCGACGGGCATCGAGTTCGTCGAGGCCCTGCCGCACTCGGTGATCGGTAAGGTCCGTAAGACCCAGCTCCGGTCGGCGGCCGCGGTCACCGCCCCGGCCGCGGTGGCGTCTCTGACGACGCCGCACCCGGTGCCGTCCCCGGCGGCGCCGGTCGACGAAGACCCGTCGGTCCCGACCGACCCGCGCACGGAGGTGCCCGATGTCCAGTGACGCCCGGCTCACCCTGATCACCCGGCCCGGCTGCCACCTCTGCGACGAGGCCCGGGCCGCGCTGGAACGGGTGGTCGCGGTCACCGGCGACCGGTGGGTCGAGTGGGACGTCACCGGCAACCTGGAGCTGGAGCGCGACTACGGCGACCGGCTGCCGGTGGTGCTGCTCGACGGCAAGGAGCACGGCTACTGGCGGGTGGAGGAGGAGCGGCTGCTCCAGGACCTGACCACCCCGCAGCTGTGACCGTCGCCGGGTAACCTACGGCGACATGACCCCTGCGCGCCCCCATCTGGTCTGGGACTGGAACGGCACCCTGCTCAACGACCTCAGCCTGGTGGTCGCCGCCACCAACGCGGCCTTCGCCAGCGTGGGCGGGCCCAGCGTGACGGCCGACGAGCACCGGGTGCGGTTCCGCCGGCCGGTCGCCGAGTACTACGCGGAGGTGCTGGGCCAGGCCGTCGACGACGAGGCGTTCGGCCGGCTGGACCGGATCTTCCACGAGGCGTACCGCAGCGGGCTGACCACCGCCGAGCTGGCCGCCGACGCGCGCGCCGCGATGGCGGCGTGGCCGGGGAGCCAGTCGTTGCTGTCGATGTGGTTCCACGACGAGCTGGTGCCGGCCGTGCGGGGCTTCGGGCTGACCGGGCACTTCCTGCGCGTCGACGGGCTGCGCGGCACCGTCGGCGGTGACCGCAAGGCCGAGTCCCTCCAGAAGCACCTCGCCGAGCTGGGCGTGGACGGGGGCTCGGTGGTGCTGATCGGCGACTCGATCGACGACGCGGACGCGGCCGCCGCGGTGGGCGGCCGGGCGGTGCTCTACACCGGCGGCTTCACCGACCCGGCCCGGCTGCGGGCCTCCGGCCACCCGGTGGCCGACACCCTCGCCGAAGCGGTCGCACTGGCCCGCACCCTGTCCTGACGGGCCGCGCGCGGGTCAGTTGCGCAGGTAGGCCAGCACGGCGAGCACCCGGCGGTGCTGCTCGATGTCGGGCGGCAGGTCGAGCTTGGTGAAGATGTTGCGGACGTGCTTCTCCACCGCGCCGTCGCTGACCACCATGGTGCGGGCGATGGCCGTGTTGGAGCGCCCCTCGGCCATCAGGCCGAGCACCTCGCGCTCCCGCGGGGTCAGCTCCCGCAGCGGGTCGTCGCGGCGTCGGCGGGCGAAGAGCTGGCCCACGACCTCCGGGTCGAGCACCGTGCCGCCGCCCGCCACCCGGTTCAGCGCGTCCAGGAACTCGTCGATCGCCGCCACCCGGTCCTTGAGCAGGTAGCCGATCCCGCCGCCGCCGGCGCCGCCGGTGGTGGCCAGCAGGTCGTCGGCGTACGACACCTCGACGTACTGGGACAGGACCAGGACCGGACTCCGCGGCACCAGCCGGCGGGCCTGCACCGCCGCCCGCAGCCCCTCGTCGGTGTGCGACGGCGGCATCCGGACGTCGACGATCGACACGTCCGGCCGGTGGGTCACCACCGCCTCGACGAGTGCGTCACCGTCCCCGACGACCGCCACCACCTCGTGCCCGTGTTCGGTGAGCAGCCGCACCAGCCCTTCGCGGAGAAGGACGGCGTCGTCGGCGATAACGATGCGCATGGTGCTGTTGTCTACCACGCCGGGCTCACAGCGGGAGGTCGGCGCGGACCTCGGTGGGGCCGCCGGGCGGGCTGACCACGGTGAGGTCGCCGCCCGCGGCGCGGACCCGGTCGGCGATCCCCGCCAGACCGTGCCCCTTCGCCACGTGCGCGCCGCCCTGGCCGTCGTCGCCCACGCTCACCGTGAGCCGCTGCCCGGACCGGAGCACGCTCACCTGGCACTCGGTGGCCCGGCTGTGCTTCGCCACGTTCGTCAGCGCCTCGGCGACCACGAAGTACGCGGTGCTCTCCACCGACGGGTCGAGCCGGCCGGCCGGCGTGCCGAGGTCGGGTTCGACCCGCAGCTCGATCGGGATCAGCCCGCGCCCGGCGAGCGCGGCCAGCGCGCTGGGCAGGCCCCGGTCGACGAGGATCGGCGGGGCGATCCCGCGGGAGAGGGCGCGCAGCTCGGCCAGCGTGTCCCGGGTCTGGGCCACGGCCTCGTCGAGGGTCCGCCCCGCCGCCTCCGGGTCGGAGGCGAGCTGCTGCCGGGCCCGGCTGAGGTCCATCGCCAGGCGGACGAGCCGCTGCTGGGGGCCGTCGTGGATGTCCCGCTCCAGCCGGCGCAGCGCGGCGGCCTCGGCGGACGCGGCGGCCCGCTTCTGCTCCTCCAGCACGGTGATCCGGTCCCGCATCTCCGCCACCCCGGTCAACATCGCCCGGCCGAAGCGGGCCTGGAGCACCGCGCAGGCCCGGACCACGATCGGCAGGGTGATCAGGAAGAAGATCCCGGCGGCGGTGTAGAGGCCGACCCGGGCGAGGGTGGAGTCGCCCAGGCCGAGCAGCTGGGCGAGGTCGCCGTCGTCCTCGCCGCGCGGCAGCGCCCAGTCGTACGTCCAGTAGAGGAGCCCGCCGATCGCGCCCGCCCACCAGGTGACGGTCACCACGAAGGTGCCCACCGCCACGAAGAGCTTGACGATGCCGTGCGCCAGGTCGAGCCAGGACTGCGCGTCGCTGATCGGCACGAAGATCCGGCGCCAGGCGCTGGCGCCCGGCTCGGCCGACCGGTAGCGCGGGCGTACCCGGGGCTGGTGCAGGACGCGGGGCAGGCGGAGCCGCTCGATGTCGGCGAAGCTGCGGGCGGCGTAGAGGGTGCCGCTGAGGATCGGCAGGCCGATCACGGTCACCACCAGGCCGACGCCGAGCGCCGTGCCCACGAGCAGGACGACGAAGCTGGCCAGCGCCAACGGGAAGGCGAGCAGCACGTAACCGGAGTCGAGGAGGAGCTGGCGGTAGATCGTCGGGGCCAGTCTGGGCTGGTCGGCGGTGGCGGGAACGGCGGTCATGTCCCAAAGGCTAGGCAGCGGCGGGGTCGCCGACCCATCCCGCAGCCCGCCCAGTGCACCGTAGGGCTGGCCCTACCTCCGCTCGCCGGTGATCGTGCGGTTCCGGGCCGCCCGTCGCTCCCGACCGTGACGCCGGGCACCCGCGGGGCCGGAGCGCGCGGATCGACGGGCGCCGTACCGGCGCGAGATTGGTCAGAGAAGTCGGGATTGAGCAATAATCGCCGGGCGGCTCCGGCGGAGGCCGCCGGATCGATCTTGCGGAATGGAGGGCCAGGTGGAGCCGCGTCGCGAGCTGACAAGATCGCGATTTGTGCACCCCTTCACAAGCGCCTACTCTGTAGTTCCGACGCGCCCTGCTAGCACAGCCGGCACCCTCGGTGGCCAGCGGGAGTCCCGAAGCGGCCGACCGCCGGAGTTGGCCGAGGATCGCACCGCACGGAGTCTCATGAGTCAGCACCGTCACCCTGGCGCGCCCGGTAGCGCCGGTGCCGTACCGGCGCTCCCGGACCTGCCCGAGGCGACCGTCGCGCGGCTCCCGGAGTATCTCCGCGCCCTGCACAACCTCGCCGACACCGGCCACGAGACGGTCTCCAGCGAGGGGCTGGCCACCGCGGCCGGCGTCAACTCCGCGAAGCTCCGCAAGGACCTCTCGCACCTCGGTTCGTACGGCACCCGCGGGGTGGGCTACGACGTGGCGCTGCTGATCGAGCAGATCGAGTCGGTGCTCGGGCTCACCCAGCGACGGGCGGTCGCCCTTGTCGGCGTGGGTAATCTCGGTCACGCCCTGGCCGGCTACGACGGGTTCGCGAGCCGGGGCTTCCGCATCGCCGCCCTCCTCGACGCCGACCCGGCCCGCGTCGGCGAGGAGATCAACGGCCTGGTCGTACGGCATGTCGACGAGCTGCCCCAGGTCGCCGCCGAGGAGTCCATAGCGATAGGCGTGATCGCGACCCCGGCCGGCGCGGCGCAGCACGTGGCCGACCAACTGGTCGCGGTCGGCGTGACCAGCATCCTCAACTTCGCGCCCTGCGTACTCTCGGTCCCGGAGGGGGTCGACGTACGCAAGGTCGACCTCGCCATCGAACTGCAGATCCTGTCCTTCCACGAGCACCGCAAGGCGTCGCTGACCGCGCTGCCCGCCACCGGCGGGTCCGCCCTCACCGCTCTGCCGGGTGGTCTCGCGGCCACCGACTCGCAGGAGGCGATCGGCACGTGAAACTCCTGGTCGTCGGCGCGTCCTACCGCACCGCACCGGTCGCCACGCTGGAGCGGCTGGCGGTGCCGCCCGCCGAGTTCACCAGCATCCTCGACCGGCTGATCGCGCAGCCGTACGTCAGCGAGGCGGTGCTGGTCTCCACCTGTAACCGGGTGGAGGTCTACGCCGCGGTGTCCGGTTTCCACGGCGGTCTCGGTGACATCTGCGCCGTCCTGGCCGACCAGGCCGGCTGCTCGCCGACGGCGCTCGCCAACCACCTCTACGTGCACTACGACTCCGCCGCCGTCAACCACGTCTTCCGGGTCGCCGCCGGGCTGGACTCGATGGTGGTCGGCGAGGCGCAGATCCTGGGCCAGCTCCGGGATGCCTACCACTGGGCCACCGACGCCGACTCGGCCGGCCGCCTCCTGCACGAGCTGATGCAGCAGGCGCTGCGGGTGGGCAAGCGGGCCCACGCGGAGACCGGCATCGACCGTGCCGGTCAGAGCGTGGTCACCGCGGCGCTGGAACTGGCCGCCGCTCACGTCGACGGTGACCTCACCGGCCGGCCCGCCCTGGTGGTCGGGGCCGGTGCGATGGGCTCGCTGGGCGTGGCGACGCTCTCCCGGCTGGGCGCCGCGCCGCTCACCGTGACCAACCGGGGAGCCGAGCGGGCCGCCCGGCTGGCCGAGTCGTACGGCGCGAGCGCCGTCCCGATGGCCGAGCTGACCGCCACACTCTCCACAGTGGACATCGTAGTGGCCGCCACGGCGGCCATCGAACCGGTCCTCACCCGCTCTGTGGTCGCCGAGGCGCTGGCCGGGCGTGACCCCCGGCGGGGGCCGCTGGTCCTGCTCGATCTGGCCGTGCCCCGCGACGTGGAGCCCGGGGTGGCCGAGCTGCCCGGCGTCGAGGTGATCGACATCGAACGGATGGCGAGCCTGCTCGCCGAGGGGCCGGCCGCCAGCGACGCGGCCGCCGTGGAGCAGATCGTCGCCACCGAGGTCGAGAGCTTCCTCATCTGGCTGCGCGGTGCGGACGTGGCCCCCACCGTGGCCGCCCTGCGCGGCCGCGCCGACGACGTGGTCAGCGCCGAGCTGCGCCGGCTCGCCCAGCGCCGGCCCGACCTGACCGACGACCAGCGCGCCGAGGTGGCGCGTACGGTGCACCGGGTCGTGCAGCGGCTGCTGCACCAGCCGACGGTGCGGGTCCGCCAGCTCGCCGCCGAGCCCGGCGGCGACCAGTACGCGGCCCTGCTCCGCGAGCTGTTCGATCTCGAGGTGCCCCAGACCTCCCCGGTCGACACCGTCCCCGACGTCGTGGAGACCGACCCCACCCCGTCCACCGGAGGTGAGCGATGACCGCACCACTGCGCCTCGGCACCCGGGGCAGCGCTCTGGCGATGGCCCAGTCCGGGCACGTCGCCGACGCCCTGACCGCGGCCACCGGGCGCCCGGTCGAGCTGGTCGAGGTGGTCACCGCCGGTGACCGCTCGCAGGCGCCGGTGCACCGGCTCGGTGTCGGCGTCTTCGTGTCCGCGCTGCGTGACGCGCTGACCGCGCGCACCATCGACTTCGCGGTGCACTCGTACAAGGACCTGCCCACCGCGGCCGCCCCCGGGCTGCACATCGCCGCCGTGCCGCCCCGGCAGGATCCGCGCGACGCGCTGGTCGCCCGGGACGGTCGCACGCTCGCCGAGCTGCCGCCGGGCGCCACCGTCGGCACCGGGTCGCTGCGTCGGATCGCCCAGCTGCACGCGCTCGGCCTGCAGTTGGACGTCACCCCGATCCGCGGCAACATCGACACCCGCCTGGGGCGGGTGCTGGGCCCGGCGGCGGACCTCGACGCGATCGTCCTGGCCCGGGCCGGCCTGGCCCGCATCGGGCGGACCGACGAGATCACCGAGACGCTCGACCCGATGCTGATGCTGCCCGCGCCCGCCCAGGGCGCGCTCGCGGTGGAGTGCCGGGCCGACGACCCGGACCTGATAGAGCTGCTCGCCGTGCTGGACCACGCACCGTCCCGCGCCGCGGTCATCGCGGAGCGGGCGCTGCTGGCCACCCTCGAGGCCGGGTGCAGCGCGCCCGTCGCCGCCTACGCCGAGATCGCCGAGGGCGACACCGGTGAGGAGATCTATCTGCGCGGGGCGGTGATCAGCCCGGACGGCACCCGTGACCTCCGGCTGTCCCGCACCGGAACGCCCGCCGAAGCGGCGGAGATCGGCAAGGCACTCGCCGCCGAACTCCTCGACGTCGGCGCCGACACGATCCTCGGCCACGAAGGACACACCGGTCCGGGGACCCAGCAAATTGGGAGCACAGAATGACCCGCACCCGTAAGCCCGTAGGCCGCATCGCGTTCGTCGGGGCCGGTCCCGGCGACCCGGGCCTGCTGACCCGCCGGGCGCACGACGCCCTGGTCGACGCCGACCAGGTGGTGTACGACCGGGGAGTACCCGAGTCGCTGCTCGCCGCCGTGCGCGCCGAGGCCCGTGAGGACGCCGAGTTCACCCCGGCCGAGGGCGCCCCGGGCGACGTGGCCAAGGTGCTGATCTCGGCGGCCCGCGCCGGGCAGAACGCGGTGCACCTGGTCGCCGGTGACCCGTTCGGCCACGACTCGGTGGTCAAGGAGGTGCAGGCGGTCGCCCGCACGGCCGCCCACTTCGAGGTCGTGCCGGGCGTGGGCCAGGCCGAGGGGGTCGCCACCTACGCGGGTGTGCCGCTGCCGGGCGTACGCACCGCGGCCGACATCGAGGACGTCGGCACGCTGGACTTCGAGGCGCTCGCCGCCGCGGTCACCCGGGGCTCGCTCGCCCTCGCGGTGGACGCGGGCGACCTCGCCGCCGTCCGGGACGGTCTGCTCTCGGCCGGCGTGGACGGGGCCACCCCGGTCGGGGTCACCGGCGACGGCACCGGCGAGACGCAGTACACCACCACCTCGACGGTGGACAGCTTCGTCGCCGCCGCGCTCGGCTTCACCGGCCGGGTGGTGCTCACCGTGGGCGAGGGCGTCGGCCAGCGTGACAAGCTCAGCTGGTGGGAGAACCGGCCGCTGTACGGCTGGAAGGTGCTCGTGCCGCGCACCAAGGAGCAGGCCGGCGTGATGAGCGCCCGGCTGCGCGCGTACGGGGCGATCCCGTGCGAGGTGCCGACCATCGCGGTGGAGCCGCCGCGCACCCCGGCGCAGATGGAGCGGGCCGTGAAGGGCCTGGTCGACGGCCGGTACGCCTGGGTGATCTTCACCTCGGTGAACGCGGTCCGCGCGGTCTGGGAGAAGTTCGCCGAGCACGGCCTCGACGCCCGGCACTTCGGCGGCGTGAAGATCGCCTGCATCGGCGAGGCGACCGCCGACGCGGTCCGCGCGTTCGGCATCCAGCCGGAGCTGATTCCGTCCGGGGAGCAGTCGTCCGAGGGGTTGCTGGCCGAGTTCTCCCCGCACGACGAGGTCCTCGACCCGGTGGGCCGGGTGCTGCTGCCGCGTGCCGACATCGCCACCGAGACGCTCGCCGCCGGGCTCACCGAGCGCGGCTGGGAGGTCGACGACGTGACCGCGTACCGGACCGTCCGGGCGGCCCCGCCGCCGGCCGAGATCCGCGACGCGATCAAGTCGGGCGGCTTCGACGCGGTGCTCTTCACCTCGTCCTCCACGGTCCGGAACCTGGTCGGCATCGCGGGGAAGCCGCACGCGCGTACCGTTGTTGCTGTCATCGGCCCGAAGACGGCGGAGACCGCGACGGAGTTCGGCCTGCGGGTCGACGTCCAGCCTCAGCACGCCTCGGTGCCCGATCTGGTGGAGGCGCTCGCCGCCTACGCCGTCGAGCTGCGGGAGAAGCTCGCCGCCATGCCGGCCAAGCAGCGCCGGGGCTCGAAGGTGCAGGGTCCGACCGCCCTGAGGTTCCGGTAGTCGTCAGGAGGCAGTTCCGTGCCGTACCCCGAGATCCGGCCCCGCCGGCTGCGCCGCACCCCGGCGCTGCGGCGGCTGGTGTCCGAGACCCGTGTCGACCCGGCCGAGCTGGTCGTGCCGATGTTCGTGAAGGAGGGGCTCACCGAGCCCCGGGCCATCGCCTCGCTCCCGGGGGTGCTCCAGCACTCCCGGGACTCGCTGCGGAAGGCCGCCGTGGAGGCGGTGCAGGCCGGGGTCGGCGGCATCATGCTCTTCGGCGTGCCGGCGGAGCGTGACCCGTCCGGCTCGGGCGGGATCGACCCGGACGGCATCCTGAACGTCGCGATCCGGGATGTGGTGGCCGAGGTCGGGGACGCCACGGTGGTGATGAGCGACCTCTGCCTGGACGAGTTCACGTCGCACGGGCACTGCGGGCTGCTCACGCCGGACGGCGAGGTGGACAACGACGCGACGCTGGCGGCGTACGCCGAGATGGCCGTGGCCCAGGCCGACGCCGGGGTCGGGATGGTCGGGCCGTCCGGGATGATGGACGGCCAGGTCGGGGCGGTCCGGCGGGCGCTCGACGCCGCGGGCCACCAGAACGTCGCCGTGCTGGCGTACGCCGTCAAGTACGCCTCGGCCTTCTTCGGCCCGTTCCGGGACGCGGTGGAGTCGGCGCTGGAGGGGGACCGGCGGACCTACCAGCAGGACCCGGCCAACCTGCGTGAGTCGCTGCGCGAGGTGGCCCTCGACGTCGCCGAGGGCGCCGACATGGTGATGGTGAAGCCGGCTCTGCCGTACCTGGACGTGGTGGCCGCGGTGCGCGACGCCGTCCACGTTCCGGTCGCCGCCTACCAGGTCTCCGGTGAATACGCGATGGTCGAGGCGGCCGCCGCCAACGGCTGGATCGACCGGGAGCAGGTGATGATGGAGACGCTGACCTCGATCCGCCGCGCCGGCGCCCAGGTCATCCTCACCTACTGGGCGGTCGAGGCGGCCCGACTGCTCCGCGAGCGTTACTGACCGAGGCTTCGCCGCGCCCCGGTCGCGCCGCATCGACGGCCCGGACCGGGCGCTCAGGTGCGGGTGGCCACGTACCGCAACGTGCCTCCACCCCCTATCAACCCCCGGCACGGCTGACGGCGCCCCCCTCGACGTCGAGGCCGCTGTGGTGGGCCGGCCCGGAGCGTTCCGGCCGGGCTCAGCGCGCCGAGTCGAGGCGGTGGACCAACTCGCCCACGTCCACGCTGTATTCGCACCAGTCACGGTCGGGCTGGTAGCCCAGCTCGGCGTTGACCTTCAGCATCGCCTCGTTGGCCTGGGCGTTCCAGGTCTGGACCTCGGCCAGCTCGGGCTCGGCCGAGCGCAGCTCCATCAGCATCCGTGCCTTGATCGCCCGGTCGATGCCGTAGCCGCGGTGGTCCTGCACCACGATCGTGTCGTACTGGTCGGCCCGGGTCGGGTGCTGCGCCGGCACCACCACCTCGGTCAGGCCGGCCACCTCGCCGGTCTGCTCGTGCAGGGCCAGCACGATGTACGGCTTCATGCCGCGCCGGTGCAGGCAGTCCAGGCTGTCCCGCAGCCGCTCCGCGTCGTAGGAACTCGGCCGCAGCTCGCCGTCCTCGACGTCACGGACCTCGGCCTTGGCGCGGGCGTACGCCTCGAGCAGCTCGTCGGGCGGCCCGCCCGGGTGGAACTCCAGGTGGTATCCGGCGCCCACGCCTCCGGCCATCTCCGACAGGTCGGCCCAGTCCACGCTGGAGAGGTTGAGCACGCTGCGGGTCTCGACGTACTCGCGGATGAAGCCGAGCGACTCGTAGAAGGCCACGGCGGGAGTGTCACCGACCACCTCGACGCCGATCGAGGAGAAACCCTCCTGGTAGACCCGGTGGGCGGCGACCCGGACCAGCTCCCGGCCGAGGCCCGTGCGGCGGACGTCGGGGTGCACCAGCACCTCCAGCACGCCGATGTCGCCGAGGAGCAGCACGTGCACCTGGCCGACGATCGGCCCGGGGGCGCCGTTCGTCGCCGGCTCCGCCTGCGCCACCCAGGAGATCCGTCGCTGGCCCGGCATCACCTCGGTGAGGTATTCCCGCAGGGAACTCTCCCGCCATGGCGGATCCTGCGGCAGATCGGCCGCGAGGACAGCGTTGAGCGTGTCCAGCAGCGACGCGATCTCGGCGGCCGATGCGGTCCGGGCGTCCCACTCGCGCACCTTCACCCGTCTAGCTTGCCGCTAACCTCAGCCCGGGGGAAGTGTCCAGTTCTCCAAATGTATGCAGACGATCACTTCACGTACGGCTCGCCTGCCCGTAGCGGTTGGCCGTGTCGAAGACGTCCTGGGCGTAGCGACGCACGTCGTTGTACGACAGGATCGCGTTCCACCAGTCGGCCGGGATGCTCAGGTTGCGCCCGTTGCGGCACAGGTAGTTGCCCGCGGCGAGGGCGGCGTCGTCGATGTCGTGGGGGTCGATGGAGCCGTTGTTGTCCGCGTCCACGCCGACCTCCTTCCACGTGGTCGGGATGAACTGCATCGGCCCGATCGCGCGGTCGTAGGTGCTGTCGCGGTCGAACTGCCCCCGGTCGGTGTCGGTGATCCGCATCCGGCCGCCCTGTCCGTCCAGCGGCAGGCCGATGATCTCCGGCGTGGCCCGGCCGTCCGGCCCGAGGGTCGCGCCGTTGGCCCTCCCGTGTGAGGACTCGACGAAGCCGATCGCGGCCAGGGTCGTCCAGCTGAGCGCGCAGCTGCGATGGGTCTGGGCGAGCACCAGCTCGGCGTAGCCGTACGCCTGCATGGCGACCGGCGAGATCCCGACCTTCGCGCCGACCTGCTGGGCCCAGCCGGCGAGCGCGTCGGCGGGCCGGCCGCCGGTCGGGGCGCCGGGCCCGGTCGGCAGCACGCCGGTGGGAGGCGCGGTGGTGGGCCCGCTCGGCGGGCCCGACGGCAGGCCGCCCGGGAAGCCGGACGGCGGCACCGTCGGCGAGAGCCCGGGAGCGGGAGCGGTGGGCGCGGCACTGCCGTCGACGGCGACCGTGCGCGGTGCGCGGATGGCCGCCGGAACGACGACCGCGCCGGCGGCCGCCGTCGCCGCGACCAGCACGAGCAGGAACATCCCGGGGAGCGTGAGGCGGCCGCTGGGGCGCCGGGACCAGGCCCGGGTCGCGTGAGCGGCGGCGACGGCGGCCCGGCGCGGACCGACGCGGACGGCGTGCGCGAACGGCACCCGGTGCCGGCGGGAGCGGCGCGTGGAGGTGGTCGCCTCCACAGTGGCGGCACCGAGGGCCGGCGGAGCGGGCGCCCCGCCCGGTGCCGGTGCAGCCCCCTCGGTGGCGTCCGCCTTCGTGCCGTCCGCCTTCGTGCTGTCCACCTTCGTGGTCCCGGCCCCCGCGGCCTCGGCCTTCGGGTCGGCGGCACCCGTGGTCGGGGCCGGTGCGTCGGCGTCGGCCTTCGCCGGGGCTCCGGTGGCCGTGGGGGTGTCCGTCTTCGCGGCGTCCGTCTCGGGCCCGGTAGCGCCGGACGCGCCGGTCGCGGCCTCCGGGGTGGTCACGGCCGCTGGGTCGCCTTCGGACTTCGCGCGGGTGTCGGCGGCCTCCGTGGCGGTGGTCGTCGTGGCGGTGGTCTCCGCCGAGGCGTCGCCGTTCGCCTCGGTGCGGGTGCCGGTGCCGGTGTCGGTGCCGCCGGGTGAGGCGGCGGCCTCGGGTGAGGCGGGTGCGGCGGGGGCCTCGGGTCTCAGCCAGGGGCGACGGGGGCGGGGAACCTGCCCGGGCGCCGGATCGGGGGCCGCGCCGGACTCGGCGAGCGCCCCGTCGAGCGGCGCGGCCGGGCGCAGGGGCCGAAGGGTCGATCTGTCCTCGCCGTCCACCACCCGTCGAGTATCACCCATGTCCCGCGGCACGTCAGGCCCGGACGTACCCTGATGCCATGCCCCGGTACGAGTTCCGCTGCCGCGCCTGCGGCGAAACCTTCGAGGTCAACCGTCCGATGGTCCAGGCCGGTGAGCCGGCCGCCTGCCCGCAGGGCCACGTCGACACGGTGAAGCTTCTCTCCACCGTCGCGGTCACCGGCCGCGGTGGCGGTTCCGCCGCCGGGGCCCCGGCGTCCGCCGGTGGTTGCTGCGGCGGCGCGTGCGGCTGCTGACGCAGCGGGTTCGGCTCGGCGCGCGACGAGCCGGTCAGGTGGACGATGGTGCCCGCGCGGTCCGGTGAGGATCGGCCGGCGACCGACCGAGCGGGGGCCCGACCTTGCCCCGGGCGAGGCCGAGTGGCACTTTGAGTCCGAGCCCGGCCGGCCGTTCTCACGATGCGTGACCGCTCGGCTTCGGGCAGCATGAACCCGACGTCACGGGCGGAGGTTCGACGCATGGCGGCACGGATCCAGCTCCCGACTGGGTGGGTGACCTTCGTGTTCACCGACATCGAGGGCTCGACCCGGCTGGCCCAGCTGCTCGGTCCGGACTACCGCCCGGTCCTGCGCGAGCACCGCCGACTGCTGCGCCGCACGTTGGCCGGCACCGGCGGCGCGGAGCTGCTGACCGAGGGCGACTCGTTCTTCCTGGCCTTCGCCGACGCGGCCGCCGCGCTGACCGCCTGCCTGACCGCCCAGCGGGCGCTGACCAGCCACGAGTGGCCCACCCCGGAGGCCGCGCCACGGGTGCGGATGGGCCTGCACACCGGCTACGCCGAACCGCGCGACGGCGAGTACGCGAGCCCCGAGGTGCACCGGGCGGCCCGGATCGCCGCCGCCGCGCACGGCGGGCAGGTGCTCTGCTCGGAGTCCACGGCTCGCCGCGCCGATCCGCTGCCCACGGGTGCTTCCCTGCTCGACCTCGGGCTGCACCGGCTGCGTGGCTTCGACGACCGGGAACGCCTGTTCCAGCTCGTCGCTCCCGGCCTGGAGCGGCAGTTCCCCCGGCCGCGTACCGCCGACGCGGTGGCGCACAACCTGCCCACCCAGGTCACCTCGTTCATCGGCCGCGAGCGGGAACGCGCCGAGCTGCGCCGGCTGGTGGAGGAGCACCGGCTGGTCACGGTGCTCGGCGCGGGCGGCGCGGGCAAGACCCGGCTGGCCGTCGAGCTGGCCTCCGGTGTGGTCGAGGCCCACCCGGACGGGGTGTGGTTCGTCGACATCGCCGCGGTCACCGACCCGGGGCTCGTGGCGTTCGAGATCGCCGCCGTGCTCGGGCTGCGCCCGGAGCCGGGCCGTCCCATGGTGGACACCCTGGTGGAGTACGCCGCCGCCCGTCGCATGCTGGTGCTGCTGGACACCTGCGACGCCCAGCCGGCCGCCTGCGCGGAGGTGATCTCCCGGCTGCTCGCCGGTGGTCGGGGGGTGCGGGTGCTGGCCACGAGCCGTGAGTCGTTCGGGGTGCCCGGCGAGGTGGTGTGGCGTATCCCGCCGCTCTCGGTGGAGCCCTCGGACGACGGCGCGGAGAGCGACGCGGTGGCCCTGCTGCTGGACCGGACGGCGGCGGCGCGCGGCGGCCGGGCGCCGGACCCGGCCGAGTCGGCCGACCTTCGCCGCGTCGTGCAGCGGCTGGACGGTCTGCCGCTCGCCATCGAGCTGGCCGCGGCGCGGCTGCGGGTGCTCTCCGTGGGGCAGCTCGCCGAGCGGCTGGACGACGTGCTCGGCACCCTGGACGCCGGGCGGGAGGACCCGGAGCCACCGCCCGTGGACCGCGGTTGGATGGGAAACCAGCAGGACACCGTGGACCTGGTGGCGGCCGCCGCCGGGGCGTCGCCGCCGACGCCGGCGACCCGGGCCGTGCAGCGCTCGGCCACCGAGCGGCACCTCACCATGCAGGCCACCGTCACCTGGTCGTACCGGACCCTCGGGCCGCGCGCCGCCCGGCTGCTGCGGTGGCTGGCCGTCTTCGCCGGCCCGGTCGACCTGGCGACGGTGGAGTGGCTCCTCGGCGACGACCCGCTGGACCCGCTCTCCGTGCTCGTGGACAAGTCGATGGTGCTGGCCGAGCCGCACGCCTCGGGGAGCACCTACCGGATGCTCGACCCCATCCGCGCGTACGCGGCGCGGCGGCTCGCCGAGGCCGGTGAGGAGGAGGCCGCCCGGGACCGGCACGTGGCCTGGTCGGCGCACGCCCTGGAGCAGGCGCACCTCGGCCCGGACGGTCGCCCGGTCACGCTCTCCCTGTACGCGCTGGACCCGCTCGCCGGTGAGCTGCGCGCCGCGCTGCGCTGGTGCGCCACCGGCGGCAGCGCCGCGGCGGGCCTGCGGCTCGCGGGTGGCCTGGACCAGTGGTGGCGCGAGCGTGGGCTCGCCCGGGAGGGGCGGCTCTGGCTCTTCCGGCTCTACGGGCGGATCGCCGAGACCGGTGAACGGATCCCGGAGGCGGAGCTGGCGGCGGCGTACCACATGCACTCGTTGCACGCGGGGGCGGACGGCGAGTTCGCCGAGGAGCTGCGGTACTCGCAGCGGGCCGAGGCGGCCGCCCGGCAGGCGGGCGACGCCGGCCTGCTCGCCCGGGTGTTGGCCGGCCGCGCCGCGCCGCTCGTCGACATGGGACAGTTCGTCGAGGCCGAGCGGGTGTGCCGGGAGGTCATCGACTGGGCGCAGAGTCAGGACGTGCTCGGTGACGCGCTGCTCGCCGTCTACAGCCTGGCCGAGCTGCTCTGGCGGCGCGGTGCGTTGGACGAGGCGGCGGAGCTGCTCGGGGCGGCCCGTCCGGTCGAGGCGGCCCGTCCCCTGGAGCGGGGGCGGCGCTCGGTGGACATGCTGCTGGGCATGGTCGCGCTGGCCCGCGGCGACCTGGTCGCGGCCCACGAGCACCTGCTGGTCGCGCTGCGTTCGCGGATGAGCCACGGCTTCCACGGCCGGGCCTGCGACACGTTGAACGCGATCGCGGTGCGCTGCGCGGCCGGGGGAGATCTCCCGCTCGCGGCCCGGCTCTTCGGCGCCGCCCAGGCGACGGGGGCCGACCTGCGCTGCGCGTCCGGCATCTACGGGGCGTACTGGGCCGAGCGGCAGGCGGAGCTGCGCGAGCGGCTGGGCGACGCGGCGTTCGACGACGCGTACGGCGAGGGAGCGGAGCTGGGCCTGGAGGAGGCCGCCGCGCTGGCGCTGGACGTCGAGCACCCCGACCTGGCCGCCGACTCGACCCGCTTCCGGACGGCGGTGCCCCGGCCCGCGCCTCGCCAGGCCGGCGCGGCGGAGCCGGACCGTCGGCCGGCGGGCCGCACCGAGCGGGCCTGACGGGCGGGACGGCGGCCCCGACGGGCGGGGCGGCCGCGGCGAGCGGGCCTGACGGCGCGGGGCGTGGTGGACGAAGGGGGTGGGTCCGCGCCCCCCGGTCCTGGCGGTGACGCGGGCCCGGTGTCGGGTCAGGCGCGCAGGCCGGCCCGTCGCTCGGCGTCGGCCTTCATCTTCGCGGCGCGTTCGATGTCGGCCGGGTTCACGGCCGCCACGGAACCGAAGATGCTCACCGCCTGGTAGTAGGTCCAGGCCAGGCTGAGGCAGGCGGGCCGGACGACCGCGTTGTACGTGGCGCAGACCCGCTTCAGGTCCTCGTAGAAGGCGCTGTCCAGCCGGGACTTGTTGCTCGGGAACTGGCCCATCGCCTTGTAGTTGCGGTAGCCGAAGTCGTGCCGGTAGCAGGACAGCTCGAACGTGAACCCGAGCGGGTTGTCGGGGCTCGACGAGCAGTAGTCGGTGGACCAGTCGAAGGCGTACTCGGACCACGCGGCCTTGTTCAGCCGCGCGGAGTTCCATGCGTTGTAGCTGCTGGCGCTGGTCTGCGTCCAGCTGGACATGACCGAGAGCTTCTGCGCCGGGGTGACGGCGGCGCTGGCGGGGGAGGCGGCTCCCAGCGCGACGAGCAGCGCGAACGCGCCCGAGGCGAGGAGGGTGGCGAGACGTCTGGTCACTGGTACCTCCGCAGGGGGTGTGCGGGTGTTTGTTACCGGCGGGTTACCGGATGCAGATCAGTCTCGATCAATGGATGGACGCGGATCTTGCGCCGAGGCCCACTATTGATGACATTCGTCGAAACAGACGAATGCCCCGGGCGCGCGGGGCGCCCGGGGCATTCGCTGGGTGCGGATCAGCGCAGCACGAAGGCCGGCGGGCTGGCCGGGCTCTCGTTGGCCAGCCGGTCGAGCGCGGTCACGTAGTACGTGTACCGCTTGCCGGGCTCGGCGGTGGTGTCCACCCAGGACTGCGTGCCGCCGCTGGTGGCCCGGACGGTGTCGACGAGGTGCGCCGCGTCGGCGAGGTCGCACGTGCCGGCGAGCCGGACGCCGTCCAGCCGGTAGATCGCGTACGAGGTGGCGGTGCCGAGGGGGCCCACCCCGTCGGCGGGCTGCCGCCAGTTCAGCCGTACGCCGTCGTCCTGCCGGACCGACCGGGTGACCACCGGCATCAGCAGCGGCTTGGACGGCAGGTGCGACATGGTCGGGACCAGCGCCGGGCGGGAGTAGTGCTCGGCGGCGTAGATGTCGGTGGCGCCGAGCCGGTTCGCCCGCACCTGCACCGCGGAGAAGTGCACGTTGCCCTGGACCTCCGGGTGGGACCGGTTGAGGGTCAGGTGGTCCGACAGCTCCCGCGGGTTCATCCAGAACGTCCCGTACGCCGGGTCACCGCTCTTGTAGTCGGCCTGCCCGATGTAGAGCTGCACGCGGGTGCCCCGCACGGTCTCGGCCCACCACGGCACCAGCCGCGCGTAGTCCGCCGCCGGGTACTGCCCGATGTACCAGTAGAGCTGCGGGACGATGTAGTCGATCCACTCCTCCTTGACCCACTTGCGGGTGTCGGCGGAGATGATGTCGTACGACTGGCTGCCCGTGGTGTCCGAACCGAGCGGGTCGGCGGACTTGTTCCGCCAGATACCGAACGGGCTCACGCCGAACTTGACCCACGGCTTGACCGCCTTGATCTTGGCGTTCATCTCCTGAACGAGCAGGTTGATGTTGTCCCGCCGCCAGTCGGCCCGGTCGGTGAAGCCCCGGTTGTACGCCGCGAACGTGGCGTCGTCCGGCACCTGGTGGGTGCCGCTCGGGTACGGGTAGAAGTAGTCGTCGAAGTGCACGCCGTCGATGTCGTACCGCTTGACGGCGTCCATCATGGCGGTCTGGACGAACTCGCGGACCTCGGGGATGCCGGGGTTGTAGTAGAGCCGGCTGCCGGCCACCCCGGCCGGCGGGTACGCGAAGGTCCAGTCCGGGTGCTGGCGGGCCGGGTGGCCGGGGGCGAGCTTGTCGATGTCGGCCCCGGCGCCGCCGGGCGCGGGCATGGAGACCCGGAACGGGTTGAACCAGGCGTGGAACTCGAGGTTGCGCTTGTGCGACTCCGCGACGAGGAAGGCCAGCGGGTCCCAGCCCGGGTCCTGGCCCCGGACGCCGGTCAGGTACTCCGACCAGGGCTCGTACGGCGACGGCCAGAACGCGTCGGCGGTGGGCCGCACCTGGACGACGACGGCGTTGTGGTGGAGCCGCTCGGCCAGGTCGAGCCACTCCAGGTACTCGGCCTTCTGGCGGGCGACCTGGTCGGGGGCGGTCTTCGAGGCGGTGCTGGGCCAGTCGATGTTGGTGACGGACGCGATCCACATGGCCCGGAACTGCCGCTTGGGGGTGGCCGGGTCCGTGGTGCAGCTCGCGGTGCCGGTGGTGCTGCTCGTCGCGTCGGGCGCGGCGGTCGCGGGCGTGGCGGCGACGAGTGCGCCGAGCAGCGCCGCCGCCAGCCCGGCCGCGCCGAGCCGAGTTGCCTTCATGGGTGTGTCCCTTCGTTGGGGCTCCCGTGCGGGTTTCTCGCGGTGCCTCGGCAACATTCGCCGTCGGCTATGTGCCGCTGGAAGGAAATTTTCATACCCCGCGCCGCTGCGCAAGAGTCTGCGCAGGATATGTCCGTCCGACCGATGCCCGACGCCTCGTCACGTTCCTCCCCCGGGCGGGGACGGCAGCCATCGGCGATGCCCCGAATGGCGCAGAGCGTGGTGATTGGCGGTGATGCGCCGTGGGTAGCAGAGCCGGTCACCGGCCGCCGTGGTGGCGGCCCGCGTGGCGAGAGGGGTGAACGCCCGTGTCCGTGCTGCGTACGAAGCCGATCAAGGACGTGCTCGCACAGAGCGAGGCGGACGGGGACGACGGCCGGCCCGGCCTGAAGAGACGGCTGGGAGCGGTTGATCTGACCGGTTTCGGCATCGGAATCGTGATCGGCACCGGCATCTTCACGCTGACCGGGATCGAGGCACGGGACAGCGCCGGGCCCGGTGTGGTGATCTCCTTCGCGATCGCCGGGGTGGTCGCCCTGCTCGCCGCGCTCTGCTACGCCGAGCTGGCCTCCAGCGTCCCGACGGCCGGCAGCGCCTACACCTACGCGTACGCCACGATGGGCGAGATCGTGGCTTGGATCATCGGCTGGGACCTGCTGCTGGAGTTCGCCCTCGGCGCGGCGGTGGTGGCCCGGGGCTGGTCCGGCTACCTGGCCGAACTCCTCCACCTGCCGACGACCTGGTTCGGCGAGGAGGGGAGCGTGGTCAACATCGGGGCGATCGTGATCGTGCTGGTCCTCGGCGCGATCGGCATCGTCGGCATCCGCGAGTCCGCCCGGGTCACCAACCTGCTCGTGGTGGTGAAGGTGGCGATCTGCGTGTTCGTGGTGGTCCTCGGGCTCTTCTTCGTGAAGGCGGCCAACCTCACCCCGTTCATCCCGCCGGCCGAGCCCGCCTCCGGCGGCGAGGACGGCATCCGCCAGCCGCTCACCCAGGCCATCTTCGGCCTGGAGCCCTCGGTCTTCGGGTTCGTGGGCGTGCTCAGCGCCGCCGCCGTGGTGTTCTTCGCGTACACCGGCTTCGAGGCGGTGGCCAACCTCGGCGAGGAGACGCGCAAGCCCCGGCGGGACCTGCCGCTCGGGCTGCTCGGCACGCTGCTGATCTCCACGGTGCTCTACATCGGCGTCTCGCTCGTGGTCGTCGGCATGGTGCCGTACACCGAGATCGACCGGGGTGCGCCCATCGCGGCCGCCTTCTCCTCGGTCGGCGCCGGCTGGGCCGCGACGCTCGTCTCCATCGCCGCGATCGCGGGCCTGACCAGCGTGATCCTGGTCGACCTGGTGGCCATGGGGCGGATCGGCTTCGCCATGTCCCGGGACGGGCTGATCCCGCCGTCGATCGCCGCCGTGCACCCGCGCTGGGGCACCCCGTACCGGATCTCGGCGATCATGACGGTCGGGGTCGCGCTGCTGGCCGGCCTGCTGCCGCTCTCCGCCCTGGCCGACCTGGTGAGCATCGGCGCGCTCTGCGCGTTCGTCCTGGTCTCGGTGGCGGTGCCGATCCTGCGCCGTACCCGGCCGGAGCTGGAGCGGCCGTTCCGGGTGCCGTTCTCCCCGGTGTTGCCGATCGTTTCGGCGCTGGCCTGCTTCTACCTGATGCTCAACCTCTCGGTCGAGACCTGGCTGCGGTTCCTGGCCTGGATGCTGCTCGGCGCGCTCATTTACTTCGGCTACGGCCACCGGCGCAACCGGCTCGCCACCGGTGCGGCGCTCCCGCAACCGCGCCAGCCCGGCTGAGCCGGCGGCCGGCGCGTGGTGCCGGCCCCTCGGGTCGGCGCGCGGACCACGAGGAAGGGCCCCGGTCGGTCGACCGGGGCCCTTCCGTGCGGCTTCAGGGGCGTGGCTGCGGGGTCGCCGTCGGCCCCTTCACGACGGGCTTGCCGTCGGACCAGACCACCTCGTCGAGCCAGGTCTGTCGACCCGGGTCGACGCTGCCCTCCTGCCCGGGCGGCCAGGCGTGGTAGAGCAGCCAGGTGCGGCCGTCCTTCACCACCATCGAGGCGTGCCCCGGCCCGGACGCCACCTCGTTCGTCTTCAGGACCGGGTTCTCCGGGGCCTTCACGCAGGGGCCGCTCGGCGACTCACAGATCGCGTACCCCTCGGCGTACTCGGCCCGGTCGTACGCGTTCGCCGCGAAGAAGAGGTACAGCTTCCCGTCCTGCCGGTGCAGGAACGGCCCCTCGATGAGGGTGCCCTCCCACGGCTCGGTCTGCTTGAGCAGCTTCGTCGGCTCGCCGACCAGGCTCGACCCGTCCGGCGAGAGCCGCTGCGACCAGATCCAGGTGTCCACGCCGATCGCGTTGCCGTCGTTCTTCCACAGCAGCCAGAGGCTGCCGTCGGTGTCCCGGAACGGGCTCGCGTCGATCGCCCCGCCGATCTCGGCCTGGCAGATCAGCGGCCCGTCGGAGTCGTCCCGGTACGGGCCCTGCGGCGCGCTCGCCACCGCCCGGCCGACGCACTGCCGGCCCGACTCGCGGCCGGCGACGGTGTAGTAGAGCACGAACCGGTCCGGGGCGAGCTGGATCGCCTCCGGCGCCCAGGTCTTCCCGGGGTCGGCCCACTCCGGCAGCTCCGGCAGGGCGTCGCCGGCCGGGGTCCAGTCGACCAGGTCCGGCGAGGTGTGCACCGGGACGTTGCGGCCGCCGGCGTTGGTGTGGAACAGGTACCAGGTGTCGCCGACCCGGATGGCCTGCGGGTCGGGGGCGTCGGTCTTGATGACCGGGTTGGTGAACATGCGCGGGTCGCTCCCCGTACTCGTGGGTGTGGGTGCGTCGTCGTGGCCGCAGCCGGCGACGAGCAGTGCGGCGGCGATCGTCGCCGCCGCACCGGCCCGTCGGAGCCCGCCGGCCGTCATCCCTTCAGGCCGCTGCGGGAGACACCCTGGATGATGTGCCGCTGGGCGAGCACGAACAGGATCAGCACCGGCACGCTGGCCAGCACCGCACCCGCCATGATCACCGGGTAGTCGGTCACGTAGGAGCCCTGGAGCAGGCCCAGGCCGGGCGGCAGGGTCAGCTTCTCCGGGCTGAACAGCACGAAGATCGGCCACAGGAAGTCGTTCCAGTTGGTGAGGAACGACAGCACGGCCAGCGTCGCCAGCGCGGGCTTCGAGAGCGGCAGCACCACCCGGAAGAAGATCTGCCACTGGTTCGCCCCGTCCAGCACCGCGGCCTCCTCCAGCTCCGCGGGCAGGGAGAGGAAGAACTGCCGCAGGAAGAAGACACCGAACGCGCTCGCCGCGCCCGGCACCACCACCACGGCGAGGGTGTCGATCCAGTTCAGCGTGTCGACGATCAGGAAGTTCGGGATGATCAACGACGTCGGTGGGATGAAGAGCGTCCCGACGATCAGGGCGAAGCTCACCCCGCGGCCGCGGAACCGCATCCGGGCCAGGGCGTACGCCGCCATCGAGGCGGTCGTCAGCACCAGCAGCGAGTGCAGGACGGCCGCCAGCATGCTGTTGAGGAACCAGCGCAGCACCGGGTTGGCGGAGTTGTTGAGGATCTGCTCGTAGCCGTACCCGGAGGCCGGGTCGGGTAGCCAGGTCGGCGGGATCCGCTGGGCGCCGTCGTAGGTCTTCAGCGAGGTGATGACCATCCAGACGAGCGGGACGAGGAAGACCAGGGCCAGCGCCACGAGGATGGCGTAGAGCCCGACCCGGCGCAGCGTGTGCGAGGGGGCGGTGGACGTGGGCGTCGTCATGGCGGTCCCCTCAGTCTTCCCGGTAGCGGAAGAGGCGGAAGTTGGCGAGGCTCACCACGGCCAGCATCAGTGCGAAGACGATGCTCATCGCGGCGGCCCGGCCGGCGTCGTTGTTCCGCAGCCCCTGCTCGACGATGTACCAGACCACGGTGCGGGTCTCCGTGCCCGGCGCGCCCTGGGTGATCAGGAACGACTGACCGAACACGTTCGCCGAGGCGAGGATCGTGGTGGTCATGACGAAGAGCATCACCGGGCGCAGGCCGGGGAGCGTGACGTGCCGGAACCTCTCCCAGGCGGTCGCGCCGTCCACCCTCGCCGCCTCGTACAGCTCCGGGGAGATGTCCTGCAGACCGGCCAGGTAGATCACGGCGTTGAAGCCGGAGGTCCACCAGACGGTCACCCCGACCAGCGAGATCCAGGCCCACGGCACGTCGGTGACCCACGGCGTGTCCGCCGGCAGGCCCACCACGGCGAGCAGGCGGTTGACGAGACCGAGGTTGGCGTCGAGCAGGAACCGCCAGAGCAGGCCGATCACCGCGACGCCGAGCACGTACGGCGCGAAGTAGACCGCCCGGAAGAACGTCCGGCCCGGGAACGAGCGGTTCAGCAGCAGCGCCAGCCCCAGCGGGACCACCACCAGCAGCGGCACGGACAGGACCGTGAAGATCGCGGTGGCGCGGATGCTCTGCCACCAGTCCCCGTAGACCGCCGAGTCGCTGGAGAACAGCTCCTTGTAGTTGTCCAGCCCGACGAACGGCCGGTTCGGCAGCTGGAAGTCCCACTGGTGCACGCTCAGCCAGAGGCCGAGCAGGATGGGCAGCAGGCCGAACACCCCGAACAGGACCAGGTAGGGGGCGAGGAACAGATACGGCGTCGCCCGACCGGTCCGGTTCGCCGAGGTGCGTCGGCGGGCGGCACTGGCCGCCGGGGGCGGCGCGTCACCGCGCGCCGCCCCGACCTCGATCACGTCCGCCACGGAGAATCAGCTCCCGTACTTCTTGCGGTTGTCCTCGAGCTGCTTGTTGGCCTTGGCCACACCGTCGTCCAGCGCCTGCTTGGGCGACTTCTTGCCCAGAACGGCCTCGTTGAACGAGTTGTAGAAGGTCGTGAGGACCTCGCCCAGGCCCGGGGTGGCCGGCGGGAACGCCGCGTAGTCCAGCTCGGGGGCGAGGGCGCCCACCTCGGTCAGCGCCTTGAAGTCGGCGCCGTCGCGGACGCTCTTGCGGGCCGGCACCTGGCCGCCCTTGGCCCAGTCGAGCGAGTGCTCGCTGAGCCAGTTGATGAACACCTTCGACGCGGACACCTTGTTGGCGTTGTTGGCCCGCTGCTTCACGATCGTGAAGTTGTGCGAGTTGGCCCACACGGCCGGCTTGCTACCGATCTGCGGCAGCGGCGCCACGCCCCACTGGACGTCCGGGCTCTTCTTCAGGTCGTTGATCTGCCAGATCCCGTTGAACGTGAAGGCGTTCTTGCCGCTCTTCAGCGCCAGGTACTCGGCGTCCTGGCCGACGTTCGCGGGGGAGTGCCCCTGCTTGATCATGTCGACCATCCAGGTGCACGCCTCGACCGCCGGGTCGGCGTTGAAGGTGGCCTTGTTGACCTCGGCGTCGAAGAGGCTGCCGCCGAACTGGTAGACCAGCGAGTAGAACGACATGCCGCCGGTGAACTGGAACGGGCTGATCCAGAAGCCCTGCACGCCGGACTTCTTCAGCTCGGTGAGGGCGGCGGTGAAGTCGTCGCGGGTGGTCGGCGGCTTGTTGGGGTCGAGACCCGCCTTCTCCATGACCGACTTGTTGTAGTAGAAGCCCAGCGGGTGCATGTCGAGCGGGATGCCGTACCGCTTGTTGTTGTAGATGCCGCCCTTCCAGACCGTCGGGGCGAAGTCGCCCTCGGTCAGCCCCAGGGCGCTGGCCACGTCGTCCAGCTCGGTGATGACGCCCCGGGCGGCGAAGGTGGCCAGCTGGTCCATGTGCATGACCGCGATGTCCGGGCCGTTGCCGCTGGAGGCGGCGCTGGGGAGCTTGTTGTAGTAGTCCTCCCACTGGTACGTGGCCACCGACACCGCGATGTTCTGGTGCTCGGAGTTGAACTGGTTCACCAGCGTCTTGAAGATCTCACCGTCGCCGCCGGTGAACCCGTTCCAGAGCTTGAGGTCCACCTTCGGGCCGGTGTAGTCCTTGCCACCGTTGCCGGACGCCGCCGGACCGGACGAGTCGTCGCCGCCGCCACAGCCGGCCAGCGTCAGCGTGGCCGCGGCACCCAGCCCGAGGCCGAGGCCGAGGAGCCGCCGCCGGCTCATTTCGTTGTGGTTCATGCCGTATCTCTCCTTGGGGGACGGGATGAAGTGTGCCTGGTCAGAGCCGGTTTCCGAAGCGCAGCACGTTCCAGGAGACAGCCGGAAGGCGCACCGAGCACCGACCGCCGTCGAGGGTGGGGGTGTTCAGTTCCCGGGGCGTCACCTTGTCCGGTTCGGCCTCGGTGTTCGTCGCCTCCGGGTCGTCCCCGGCGGCGAGGCTCGTGTGTGAAGCGACGGACAGTCCGGACATACCGCGCAGGTCGAGCTGCAGGTCCAGGTCCGTCTCGCCGCGGTTGACCGCGAAGACCGTCAGCTCGCCGGTCTCCTCGTCGTGCACGGCCACGGTGTCCAGCACGGGGACGTCCCCGAACTTCTTCGTCTCGTACGTGGGCGAGACCGGCTCCGTGCGCAGGACCGTGCCGCGGGCGTACCGGGCGGTCAGCGCGAACGGGTGGAAGATGCTCTGCCGCCACGCCGGCCCGCCGTTGCGGGTGCGGATGGGGGCGATCACGTTCGCCAGCTGCGCCTGGCAGGCCACGCCGACCCGGTCCGCGTGCCGGAGCAGGGTGATCAGCAGGTCGCCGACCACCACGGCGTCGACGGCCGTGAAGTCGTCCTCGATCAGCGCCGGCGCCTCGACCCAGCCCCGTCGGTCGAGGTCGGCCTGGAGGCGCGACTCGTACCAGACGTTCCACTCGTCGAAGGAGATCTTGAGCTTCCGCTTGTGCCGCTGCTTGGCGGCGACGTGGTCGGCGGTGGCCACCACCTCGGAGATGAAGTTGTCCATGTCGACGGCGGAGGCCAGGATGCTCGCGCGGTCACCGTCGGACGGGTCGTAGTAGGTGTGCGCGGAGATGTAGTCGACGTGCTCGTAGGTGTGCTCGAGCACGGTCGCCTCCCAGGAGGCGAAGGTGGGCATCCGCCGGTTCGAGCTGCCGCAGGCGACCAGGCTGATGGTCGGGTCGATCATCTTCATGGCGCGGGCGGCCTCGGCGGCCAGCCGGCCGTACTCGTCCGCGGTCTTGTGCCCGACCTGCCAGGGGCCGTCGAGCTCGTTGCCGAGGCACCAGAGCCGTACGCCGAAGGGGTCCTCGGCGCCGTTCTTGCGCCGCAGGTCCGACAGGTGCGTGCCGCCCGGGTGGTTCGTGTACTCCAGGAGGTCGAGCGCCTCCTGCACGCCGCGGGTGCCGAGGTTCACCGCCATCATCGGCTCGACGCCGGCCTCGTCGGCCCAGCTCATGAACTCGTGCAGGCCGAAGGCGTTGGTCTCGATGGTCTTCCAGGCCAGGTCGAGCCGGCGCGGACGGTCGCCGACCGGGCCGACGCCGTCCTCCCAGCGGTAGCCGGAGACGAAGTTGCCGCCCGGGTAGCGGACCACCGAGACGCCCAGTTCCCGGGTCAGCTCCAGCACGTCGCGGCGCAGCCCACGGTCGTCGGCCTCGGGATGGCCAGGCTCGTAGATCCCGCCGTAGACGCACCGACCCATGTGCTCGACGAAGGAGCCGAAGAGTCGTCGGTCGGCCGGCCCGATCGCGAATGCGGGGTCGATCGTGAGCTTCGCGGTCCGCACGAATGTCACCTTTCGTCATTTCCGGTGCCGGGTGACCGTAGTCACCGCCCACCCGGTGTCCCTGGTTTCTACAACGTTGTAGTCAACGTTGTAAAGAGCTGGTGAAGAGGTAAAGTGCCGGGGGTTACTCGGGGAGGTGGTGGAGTGCGGCATAGGCTCAAGGACGTCGCCGAACGAGCCGGGGTGTCGGTGAAGACCGTCTCCAACGTCGTGAACGGCTACGCACACGTCCGGCCGGACACCCGCGCCCGTGTCGAGAAGGCGATCGCCGAGCTCAACTACCGACCCAACCTCTCGGCGCGCAACCTGCGCAAGGGCCGGACGGGGATCATCGCCCTGGCCGTGCCCGAGCTGGACATCCCCTACTTCGCCGAGCTGGCCCGGCACGTGGTCACCGCCGCCGCCGACCTGGGTTGGACGGTGCTGATCGACCAGACCGGCGGTCGCCGGGAGCAGGAGCGCGTCGTCGCCTCCGGGATCACCGAACACCTCATCGACGGGTTGATCTTCAGCCCGCTGGCCCTCACCACCGAAGACCTCGTCAACCTCGACGGCACGCCGATGGTGCTGCTCGGCGAGCGGGTCGACCCCGGTCCCGCCGACCACGTCATGATCGACAACGTGGCCGCGGCCCGGGAGATCACCACGCACCTCATCGGGCTCGGCCGCCGCCGCGTCGCGGCCATCGGCTCCCAGCGCACCCCCGAGGGGGCCAGCGCCCGGTTCAGGCTCGACGGTTACCGGAGCGCGCTGGAGGAGGCCGGCCTCGGCTACGACGAGAGCCTCGTCGCGCCCGCGCCGGTCTGGCACCGCGCGGACGGCGCGGCCGCCATGCGCAACCTGCTCTCGTCGGGCGTACGCCCCGACGCCGTCTTCTGCTTCAACGACACCCTGGCGCTCGGCGCTTTGCGCGCCCTGCACGAGGCGGGCCTGCGGGTGCCCGAGGACGTGGCGGTCGCCGGGTTCGACGGCATCGAGGACGGCCGGTTTTCGGTGCCGACGCTGACCACGATCGCCCCGGACAAGGAGCGGATCGCCCAGCTCGCGGTCGAGTTGCTCGCCGACCGCATCGACGGTGACCGTGCCGCCCCGGCCCGCGAACTCTCCGCCCCCTACCGCCTGGAACCCCGCGAGAGCACCCAGGGCCGCTGACCCGCCGCCCGGTCGCCCCGGGCTGTCCCGCGCGCTGATCCAGCAACCGCCGTACGGGTGACGCGAACCTCCCGAGCGACGGGAGCAGGCGGGAGCGGGACGGGTCAGTCGAAGAAGCGGGCCAGGTGGGAGTCGGTGGGTGGGCTGGCGTCGGACGGGACCGGGGTGAGGTCGGCGAAGATCGAGGCGCCGTCGCAGCCGGCGTGCAGCGGGTACCACCGCGGGGTGCCCGGCGGGCGCTGGAGACAGATTCCCTTGAACGTCTGCACGTCGAGCAGCCGGACGTGGGTCGGGTCGGCGACCGCGTTCACGTGCCCCCACCAGGGGCTCATCACGTGCAGCACACCGCCCGGCCGGAGCACCCGGTGGCACTCGTCGAGCAGCGGCAGGAAGTCGACGAGGTGCTCCAGGATGTGCACCGCGAAGAACACGTCCACCGAGTCGTCGGCCAGCGGCAGCGAGCCGGACAGGTCGGCGACGGCGTCCACCCCGGGCGCGGGGTAGATGTCCAGGCCCAGGTTGCCCTGCCACTGCTTGGTCGGCCCGCAGCCGAGGTCGACCACCACCGGATCGCGCCCGGCGACGCGCACCTTGCACCAGATGCCGAGCACGCCGGCCAGTCGCCCGATCCGGTCGCGAACGAGCCGGAGTTCGGAGGCGTCGGCGACCTCACCGGTCACGTGGGCGACCCCCCGGTCGAAGCGCACCTCGACGGCGAGGCCGCGCAGCCGGTCGTCGTGCGCCTTCTGGTCCGTCCACGCCTCGGCGAGGAAGCCGTCGATCGCCCGCAGCCGATCGGCCGACGGTGGGGTCTGTGCCAGCGCGACCATGTTCACCTCCGGCCGCCCGTTACCCGCATCCCCGTCCGATATGCCTGCCACCTGGGCGCCGAGCGAGGAAGCCCGGCCGGTCAGCCGTTGATCGTACGGCGCGGCCGACCGCCGCCCATCCGCATCCGCTGGCGCGGCGGGGGAGCGGCCGGCTTCGGCCGCTTGAGGTGGTAGCGGTGCAGCTCGTTGTTGCCGGGCAGCGACGGGTCCTCGCTCATCGCGACCAGCTCCCAGCCCTGGTCACCGGCCCGGTTCAGGTGGGCCAGCGCGGTGTCCCCGTACGGGGTGACGTCGACCATCGAGCCGTCCGGGCCGTACCAGACGAAGACGACCTCCCAGCCGAGGTCGTTCGTCGCGGCCTGACGCCGCCGGACGAGCAGCGCGTACTCCCACTTGAGCATGCGGTCATTCTCACCCGTCGCCGCGCCGTCGGCACGGATCAATCCTCGGCGATCCGTCCCGCGTCCACCCGCAGCCGACGGTTGGTCGCCACGGCGTCCAGCATCCGCCGGTCGTGCGTCACCAGCAGGAGCGTCCCGGGGTAGCTGGCCAGGGCCGACTCCAACTGCTCGATGGCGGGCAGGTCCAGGTGGTTCGTGGGCTCGTCGAGCACCAGCAGGTTGACCCCGCGCCCCTGCAACAGCGCCAGCGCCGCCCGGGTCCGCTCGCCCGGCGAGAGGGTCGCGGCGGGCCGCAGCACGTGGCCCGCGCGCAGGCCGAACTTGGCCAGCAGGGTCCGCGCGTCCGCCGGCGACAGGTCCGGTACGGCCGCGCGGAACGCGTCGATCAGCGGCGCGTCGCCGAGGAAGAGCCCCCGGGCCTGGTCCACCTCGCCGACGACCACACCCGGGCCGAGAGCGGCGTGCCCCGTGTCGAGCGGCAGCCGGCCGAGCAGGGCGGCCAGCAGGGTGGACTTGCCGGATCCGTTCGACCCGGTCACCGCCACCCGGTCGGCCCAGTCGATCTGGAGGTTCACCGGCCCGAGGGTGAAGTCGCCGCGGCGGACGACGGCGTCGCGGAGCGCGGCCACGACGGCGCCGGCTCGGGGCGCGGCGGCGATCTCCATCCGCAGCTCCCACTCCTTGCGCGGCTCCTCCACCACCTCCAGGCGTTCGATCAGCCGCTCGGTCTGCCGGGCCTTCGCCGCCTGCTTCTCGGTGGCCTCGGCGCGGAACTTCCGGCCGATCTTGTCGTTGTCGGTGGCCTTGCGCCGGGCGTTGCGCACGCCCTTCTCCATCCAGGCCCGCTGCGCCCGGGCCCGGGCCTCCAGCGCGGACCGGGTCTCGGCGTACTCCTCGTAGTCGGCGCGGGCGTGCCGGCGCGCCACGTCGCGTTCCTCCAGGTAGGCCGCGTACCCGCCGCCGTAGTGGTTGACCTGCTGCTGCGGCAGGTCGAGTTCGAGCACCCGGTTGACCGTGCGGGTCAGGAACTCCCGGTCGTGGCTGACCAGGACCGTGCCGGCGCGCAGCCCCGTGACGAACTCCTCCAGCCGCTCCAGCCCGGCCAGGTCCAGGTCGTTGGTGGGCTCGTCGAGCAGGAAGACGTCGTACCGGCTGAGCAGCAGCGAGGCCAGCCCGGCGCGGGCCGCCTGGCCGCCGGAGAGGCCGGTCATCTCCTGCTCCAGGTCGACCGCCAGGCCCAGCTCCGCGGCCACCTGCTCGGCCCGCTCGTCCAGGTCCGCGCCGCCCAGGGCGAGCCAGCGCTCCAGCGCCTCGGCGTACGCGTCGTCCGCGCCGGCCCGGCCGGCGGTGAGCGCCTCGGTGGCGGCGTCCAGGGCGACCTGCGCGGCGGTCACCCCGGTGCGGCGGGCCAGGAAGGCGCGCACGGTCTCGCCCGGGCGCCGCTCCGGCTCCTGCGGCAGGTGCCCGACGCTCGCCGTGGGCGGGTTGAGCGTGACGCTGCCGGCCTCGACCGGCAGCAGCCCGGCGAGGGTACGCAGCAGCGTCGACTTGCCGGCCCCGTTCGGCCCGACCAGCCCGATCACGTCGCCGGGCGCGACCACCAGGTCCAGCCCGGTGAAGAGCGGACGGTCACCGTGGCCGGCGGAGAGGTCCTTGACGATCAGCGTGGCGCTCATGAGGAGGCGAGCCTATCCACCGGGCGCACACGACCCGCGTGGAAGGTGCAGACTCGGCGGCGTGGTGACCACACTGGCGATCGACTGCGGCGGCGGCGGCATCAAGGCCTCCGTCCTCGACGCGGCGGGCACGATGCGGACGCGTCCGCTGCGGGTGCCCACGCCGTACCCGCTGCCGACCTCGCTCTTCGTGAAGACCCTGCTCGACCTCGGCGCCCGGTTGCCCGCCGCGGACCGGGTGACGGTCGGGCTGCCCGGCATGCTCCGGCACGGCGTGGTGGTGGCCACGCCGCACTACGTGACCCGGGCCGGGCCGCGGACGAAGGTCGACCCGGGCCTGCTGGCCGAGTGGTCGGGCTGGGACGTGCGGTCCGCGCTCGCCGAGGCGTTCGGGCTGCCCGTGCTGGCCCTCAACGACGCCGAGGTGCACGGCGCCGGGGTGGTGGCCGGCACCGGGCTGGAGCTGGTGCTCACCCTCGGCACCGGGCTGGGCTGCGCCCTCTTCGACGGCGGCGTGCTCGCCCCGCACCTGGAGCTGTCCCACGCTCCGGTGCGGTGGGGGATGACCTACGACACGTACGTCGGTGAACCGGAACGACGGCGGCTCGGCGACGCGTTCTGGTCGCGGAGGGTCCGGGGCGTGGTCGAGGGCCTCCGCCCGGTCTTCCGCTGGGACCGGCTCTACCTGGGCGGCGGGAACTCGCGGCTGATCCGTCCGGAGCAGCTGGCCCGGATGGGCGACGACGTGGTGGTGGTCCCGAACACGGCCGGGATCGTCGGCGGCGTCCGCGCCTGGGACCTCGCCGCCGCACGCCCGGCCTGAGCGGGAGGTGACCAGGGGCGCGGACAGCGGGCCACGGGGCGGCCAGCGGGCCGGCCCCGGAGGCGGAGGTGACCACGGGAACAGTGGCCGCCCGTGCGGCGTTGTGCCACCGTCGGCCCAGTGACGGCGCGACACGAGGGGGTGGAATCGATGGATCTGCTGGCTGATTTCCGGCTCGCGACGCTGTACTTCGAGGCGGGGGACCCGACCGGCGCGGCCCGGCTGCTCGAGCCGATCGTCGAGGCCGAGCCGAGCAACGCCTCGGTGCGGCAGCTGCTGGCCCGGGCGTACTTCCAGTCCGCCCAGCTCAACCGGGCCGAGGCGCAGCTGCGTGAGCTGGTCGACCGGGACCCGAGCGACCACTACGCGCACCACGTGCTGGGCCGGACGCTGGAGCGGATGAACCGCCCCGCCGACGCGCTGCGGCACCTGCGCATCGCCGCCGCGATGCACAGCAGCAACGACGACTACCGCACCGCCCTGCAGCGGGTGGAGACCCGCGTCGGCGGCGGTCGCTGAACCCGGACGACAGCAGACGCCGAAGGGCAGCCCTCGTGGCTGCCCTTCGGCGTATCCGGGGCGCGCCCGTGGGCGCGCCTACGATGAACTGGTGAAGCTCAAGCTCGATCTCCACGACATCTTCAACAAGGGCCACGACATCGACCGCGCGCTCCGGGGGATCATGGACGAGGCGGTGGCGAAGAAGGCCACCCTCGTGGAGATCATTCCGGGCAAGGGGTCCGGGCAGCTCAAGAAGCGGGTGCTGCGCTTCCTCGACCAGAAGGACGTCAAGCAGCTCTACCACCGGGTGGAGAAGGACTCCAAGAACTTCGGTCGCCTCTTCGTGCACTTCCGCTGGAAGTAGGCACGAACAGGGCCCGCACCGGGCGTCAGGGCCGGCGGCGGTGGACGTACACCCGCATCGGCCGCGGTAGCCCCCGTCCTCAGCCGCGGCTCGTCGCCTGCGTGTTCAGCCGCGGCTCGTCGCCCGCGTGGAACGCCGCCAGCAGGACCCCGCCGGGATAGGACCGACGGGTGTCGGCGAGCCAGCCGCCCGCACCCGGGCCGGGAACGTGGTCCGCAGATAGGTCGCCCATCGGCTCAGACCGGGTAGGTGCGGGCCACGGCGAGCATCTCCGAGCTGTGCGACCCCACGATGCCGACGTCCGCCGGCCGGGGCCGGAAGCCGGGCAGGCCGTCGAGGCCGTCGCTGGCGTCCATCGCCCGCAGGGCGACCCGCTGGCTCTTTGGCGCGACCGTGAGCGTCACCTCGATGCCCTCCGCCGGTGGGGCGTGGAAGATCACCCCGAAGCCCCACCGGCCGTCCCGCGTCTCGACGGGCACCGGCCGACCGGCCACCTCGGCGCGGAGCACGGTCGCCGTGGTGGTGTCGACGTGCAGGCTGGCCAGGCGCACGGGCCGCTGCGGGGTGAGCCGCAGGCGCAGGGTGCGCTCCCCGCCGGCCGTGCTGTCGGCGAGGACGTCCAGCTTCGGCGCGGGCAGGTCGGCGGGCTCCGCCGGGCCGCCGCGCAGCTCGTGGTCGCCGAGCGCGGGGAAGTCCTCGACGGAGGTCGGACCGTCGACGTACCGGTCGGTCCAGGCCTGCGGGTCGGTCTCGTCGGTGAGCCAGCGCGCCGAGCCGGCGCCCGCGTCCAGCGCGTACATCAGGTGGGTGGGCGCGGGGTGCGCGGCGTCGAAGCGGTCGACGCGGAGCCCCACCCCGGCGAGCACCACCGCCGCGACGGCGGCGGCCAGCGCGGGCAGCGCGGCCCGCCGCCGGGCCCGCAGCGCGACCAGTCCGCGCTGGCCGCCGGCCTGCGGGTGGAGCAGGTCCACGACCGGCAGTACGGCCAGCCCGAGCAACGCCGCCACCAGCGCGGCGACACCGCCCATCGCCATGCCGAGCGCGGGGAAGAGCAGCACCACGGTCGGCAGCAGGATCAGCACGCCGACCGCCCCGGCCACGGTCACCGCGACCACCGGCCACGGGCCGTCGATCCGGGTGGACAGCGCGACCAGCCCGCCGAGCGCGCCGGCCAGGGCCGGCAGGCTGGTGAGGTACGCCCCGCCGGGCACCGCCACGGCGAGCAGCACCCCGAGCAGGGCGAGCCAGCCCAGCCCGCCGACGGCCAGCGCGGCGGGGCCGACCCATCGGCGGGTGAGCGCGTACCAGGCGAGGACGACCGCGGCGGCGAGCGCGAGCACGGCGAGCCGGTACCAGGTCGGCCGGTACGGGTCGAGCAGTTCGGCGTAGCCGGGCCGGACCGCGGTGATCACGGCCCAGAGCGCCTGCGCGGCGAGCGGGGCGACCACGATCGGCACCAGCGCCAGCCCGAAGCCCGCGGCCAACCGGCCGCCGCTGGTGCGGCCGCGCCGCCGGGACAGCCACGCGAGCACGCCGACGGCGGCCAGCGCGAGCAGCGCGAGGGGGAGCGTGAGCCAGCCCGGGTAGTGGACCAGCCCGCCGGGCACCGGGAAGTAGGTGGCGTCCCCACCCGCCCGCAGGTCGGTCAGGTCGATCCGGCCGAACTCCCGGGCCATCCCGAGCGCGTTGTCGCCGTGGTGCTGGAGACTCGCCCGGTCGAGCGCCGCCGGGGTGTCCAAGGGGGTGTGGTAGATCGCTCCGCCGTCGATGTAGGCGGAGTTGAGCCCGACGAACTTCTCGGCGAGGAACGCGGTGAAGTCGGTGTCGTTCGGCAGGGCCCGGTAGATCTCCACGGCGAACGAGGTGCCGACCGGGTGGGGCGCGGCCCGGCCGAAGACGTCCACCAGCTTCGCGTTCCGCCGGGACGTCTCGAACATGATCACCGGCCCGGTGGAGCCCCGGGCCTCCAGGTTGAGCACCACCCCGCCGTCGGCGGCCAGCGGGTGGCTGGACGCGAAGGCGGACGCCCCGCAGAGGCAGGCCTCCTCGGCGTCGGTGAGCACGAAGACGATGTCGTTGCGGGGGCGCGGGCCGGTGGCCAGGGCGCGGGCCACCTCCAGGATGGCGGAGGTGCCGGCCGCGTCGTCGTTGCCGCCGGGGCCGGTCTGCACCGAGTCGTAGTGGGCGACCAGGAACACCCGGCCGGTGGAGTCGGTGCCGGGCAGCCGGGCCACCACGTTGCGGACCCGGGCCAGGGTGGCACCGCCGGCCGCCCCGCTGAGCTGCCCCGCCTCCGGCGCCACGGTGTCCTGCACCTGTGTCTCCAGGCCCAGGCCGCGCAGCACCGTCTCGACGTGCGCCCGGACGTCGTCGTTGGCCGGGCTGCCGGCGGGGTGCGGGCGGGCCGCGATCACCCGGACGTGCTCGTACGCCCGGCCGGCGCTGAACTCGTCGGCCGGCGCGTCGGCCGGCCGCGGCGCCGGCGGACGCAGGTCGACGAGCCCGGCGGCGCCGACGGCGACCAGCGCGACGAGCGCCGCCGCGGCGGCGACCCCGCGCCGCCGGGGACGGGCCAGTGCCCGGTCGGCGCCGGGCACGCTCGGGCTCGGGTGGGCGGGTACGCGGTCCGCGGCCGGGGTGGTGGGTGCGCCCACGGGAACTCCTCGGGGGTGGGGCCTGGGTGCGACGGGTGGCACCATCCTGCCCCGCGTCGGCCCGGAGCGGGACGCCCGGGCATGCGGCCGCGCCGGCCGGGTGGAGGAGACGCGACCGGCGGGACGGATGATGGGCGGGAGCGGTGAGTGCCGAGGAAGGCCGGCTCCGGGACGGTGCCGGTGGGTGGGCGGGTGGGAGTCCGGGACGCGGACGCACGGCAATCCCTTTTGCCCCTTAGCGGGTAGTGATTCGGCCCATGCCCGACCGCACCGGGTCCGTCGTGTTGTGTGCGACCGTTGTCTAATACAGGATCAGCAGGGCACTCGGAAGGAGCCCGACATCACCAGCGAACTCCCGCGTCTCGCCGCGGTGACCCGGCCGTACCGGGGGGCCGGCTTGGCCAGCCCCTCCGTCGTGCCACGGGCGCCCGGTGACCTCGGGTACCACCCCCACGTGCCGCCGGGCGAGCGGCTGCGGGTGCTGCTGGTCGAGGACGACGAGGGCGACGCCTTCCTCGTCGGCGAGCTGCTGGCCGAGACCAACTCGATGATCGACCTCCTGGTGGCGACCAGCCTCAGCGAGGCCCGCCAGCGGGTGACCGGTGTCGACTGCGTCCTGCTGGACCTCGGTCTTCCCGACGCGCAGGGGCTGGACGGCCTGCGTCAGGTGCTCGAGATGGCCAGCGGCGCCGCGGTCTGCGTCCTGACCGGGCGCACGGACGAGCACCTGGGCATCGTGGCGGTCGCCGAGGGCGCCCAGGACTACCTGGTCAAGGGGCAGGTCGACGGTGTCCTGCTGACCCGGGCGCTGCGCTACGCGGTCGAGCGCAAGCGCGCCGACGAGAACGCCCGCCGGCTGCGCGAGGTCGAGCTGCGCCAGGCCGAGTCGGCGCGCCTCGAACGGGGTCTGCTGCCGCAGCCCCTGATGTCGACCGACCAGGTCGCGGTGCACACGTTCTACCGGCCGGGCCGGCACGCCGCGCTGATCGGCGGCGACTTCTACGACGTGGTGCAGACCCGACCCGACCGGCTCGACCTGATCGTCGGTGACGTCTGCGGGCACGGCGTCGACGAGGCGGCGCTCGGCGTCGAGCTGCGGGTCGCCTGGCGCGCCCTCGTGCTCGCCGGCGTGCCCGACGACGAGGTGCTGCCCGCGCTGGAGCAGGTGCTGATGAGCGAGCGCCGGCTCCAGGAGATCTTCGCGACCGTGGCGACGGCCCGGCTCGACCTGGACGCCAACCGGGCCACCGTGCGGTTGGCCGGGCACCCGCCGCCGTTGCTGCTCGCCCATGGGAAGGTGACGCCGGTGCCCGCACCCGGCGGTCTGCTGCTCGGCGTCCGGCCGCGCCGGCCGGTCGCCTACGACCTGGAGTTCGACACCGAGGACTGGTCCCTGTTGATGTACACCGACGGCCTGATCGAGGGGCGCGTGGGCGACAGCGACGATCGGCTCGACGTGCCCGGCCTCAGCGCGCTGCTGGACGAGCCGGCCAGCCGCGAGGTCCCCCTGCCCGAGTTGCCGCCGTGGCTCGTCGGCCGCGCGGAGCAGATCAACGGCGGCCCGCTCGCCGACGACGTGGCGATGCTGCTGGTCTCGGCCGGTGATGGCCGGTGAGGCTCGACGTGCGCGGTTGGAGCCTGCGCCAGCGGGTCGTCGCGTTGCTCGCGGTGGTCGGGGTGCTCCTGGTGGGGCTGGCCGCGGCCGAGGCCGTCCTCGCCGAGCGGAACCGTAACCAGGTCGACGCGCTGCTGAACGAGACCGGCCCGCTGCGGGTGCAGGGGCAGGAGCTGCTCAACGCGCTCCTGGACCAGGAGACGGCGATCCGTGGTTACGCGGTCAGCGGCGACCAGGCCGACCTGGCCCCGTACGACACGGGCCTGAAGAAGGAGCGGGACACCGTCGCCGCCATGCGGAGGTTGCTGGGCGACTACCCGCAGATCCGTGAGGAGCTGAGCCGGGCCGAGTCCCGGGCCGAGCAGTGGCGGCAGGCGGTGGCCATCCCGGTCATCACGACCACTCAGCAGGAGGGCACCCAGGCGGGTCAGGCCCTCATCACCGAGGCGGCCCGCCAGCAGTTCGACGATGTCCGGGCGGCGGTGGACGACCTCCAGGCCGAGATCCTGGACGCCCGCGAGGCCAACGCGCGGGAGGTGAGCAGGTCCGGCAACCTGCTGGTCGTCCTGCTGATCGTCGCCACCCTGGTGGTGGTGCTCACCGGCGCCCTGCTGCTGCTCACGCTGGAGCGGACGGTGGTGCGACCGCTCACCGACCTCGCCCACCACGTGCGGGAGGTCGCCGAGGGTGACTTCCAGCACGCGATCCCCGGCTCGGGCCCGCCCGAGTTCGTGCAGCTCGCCGACGACGTGGATGCCATGCGGCGCCGGATCGCGGCGGACCTGGCCGAGGTGCGGGAGGCCCGGGAGCGGATCGAGTGGGTCAACAGCCAGCTCCAGAAGCAGGCCGAGGAGCTGACCCGCTCCAACCGCGACCTGGAGCAGTTCGCGTACGTCGCCTCGCACGACCTCCAGGAGCCCCTGCGCAAGGTGGCGAGCTTCTGCCAGCTGCTCCAGCGCCGCTACGCGGGCCAGCTGGACGAGCGGGCCGACCAGTACATCGCGTTCGCGGTGGACGGGGCGCAGCGGATGCAGCGCCTGATCAACGACCTGCTCGCGTTCTCCCGGATCGGCCGGCTCACCTCCGGTTTCACCGAGGTCGACCTCAACAAGGTCATGGGCGACGTCGCCGGTCAGACCGAGGCGGCCCGGCAGTACGCGGACGCCGAGCTGACCTGGTCGGAGCTGCCGGTGATCCGCGGCGAGGAGCCGCTCCTGACCAACCTGCTGGCCAACCTGGTGAGCAACTCGGTCAAGTTCCGGCGGCCGGACGTGCCGTCGAAGATCCACGTGTCCGCCCGCCTGGTCGGCGACGAGTGGGAGATCACCTGCCGCGACAACGGCATCGGCATCGAGCCGGAGTTCGCCGACAAGATCTTCGTCATCTTCCAGCGGCTGCACTCGAAGGACGCCTACCCGGGCACCGGTATCGGCTTGGCCATCGTGAAGAAGATCGTGGAGTACCACGGTGGCCGGGTCTGGGTGGACACCGACGTCCCCGAGGGGACGGCGATCCGGTTCACGCTGCCCGCGCTGCCCGAGGACGTGGCGGCCGCGACCGGGGACGCGGGCGAGACGGCGGCGCGGGAGGCCGACACGGTGGCGGATGAGCCGGCCGGCGACGAGCCGCGCGGGCTGCCGGAGCAGCCGGACGGTGACCAGGATTCGGAGCGAGCGCCGGAAGGCGGCAGGACGGGTGGCATGAGGGAGACAGTGGGATGACCGCGCCGGCGGACGGCAAGAGCCCGATCGAGGTCCTGCTCGTGGAGGACGACCCGGGTGACGTGCTGATGACCCAGGAGGCGTTCGAGGAGCACAAGCTGCGCAACCGGCTGACCGTCGTCTCCGACGGCGCCGAGGCCCTGGCCTACCTGCGCCGCGAGGGCCAGTACGCCGAGGCGGTGACCCCGGACCTGATCCTGCTCGACCTCAACCTGCCCCGCCGGGACGGCCGCGAGGTGCTCGCGGAGATAAAGAGGGACGAGGAGCTCTGCCGCATCCCGGTGGTGGTGCTCACCACCTCGCAGGCCGACGAGGACATCCTGCGCAGCTACCAGCTGCACGCCAACGCCTACGTGACCAAGCCGGTGGACTTCGAGCGGTTCATCTCCGTGGTCCGCCAGATCGACGAGTTCTTCGTCAGCGTGGTCAAGCTGCCGCCGCGTGGCTGACACACTGCTCGACGACGTCGGTGGGCTGCTGCGGGAGGCGGCCGACCAGATCGTGGTCCCCCTGTTCCGCAAGCTCGACGACGCGGACGTCGCCGAGAAGGCGCCCGGCGACATCGTGACCGTCGCCGACCGCCGGGCCGAGGAGTTCATCTCGGCGGGGCTGCGCCGGCTGCGCCCCGACTCGGTCGTGGTCGGCGAGGAGGCCGTGGCCGAGGATCCGCAGCTGCTGCGCCACCTGCGCGGCGACGGGGACGTCTGGCTCGTCGACCCGGTCGACGGCACCGCCAACTTCGCCGCCGGCCGCCGGCCGTTCGCGCTCATGGTGGCGTTGCTGACCGACGGCCGACCGGCCGCCGCGTGGGTGCTGGACCCGCTGGACGACACGCTCGCCGTGTGCCGGGCCGGCGAGGGGACGTACGTCGACGGGCGGTTCGTGCGGACAGCCGGGGAGGCGCCGCCGATCGAGGCGCTGCGCGGGGTCGCGATGACCCGGTTCCTGCCGCCGGCCGCGCGGGACCGGGTGCGCGGCGGCGGGCACCGGATCGGTGAGCTGCTGCCGGGGCAGCACTGCGCCGGCCGGGAGTACCTGGACATCCTCGTCGGCCGGCAGCAGTTCGCCCTCTTCTGGCGCACCCTGCCGTGGGACCACGCCCCGGGGTCGCTGCTGGTCCGTGCCGCGGGCGGCGTCGCCCGCCGCTTCGACGGCACCGACTACCACCCGGCCGACGAGGGGCACGGCCTGCTCGTGGCGGCGAACGAAGAGATCTGGGCGGAGGTCCGGGGCACGCTCCTCGGCGACTGATCCACGCGTACGGCGACCGCGCCGACACGCCGCGTCGACGATCCGCGCCCCCGGCCTTCGCGGGACTGGACCGGGCCGGTGGGTCCGGTATCGTGACCGGCGGTCACCGCCAGCCGGCCACCGGGCCGGGGCCGGCGGGGCTGCCGCCGCGCAGGACACCGGGGGGCCGGCGGTCGACGGAAGGACGCTGTCGTGCTCAGGACCATGCCCAGCCGGCGTCGCGCCCGCGGCCGGCTCGTCGCCCTGCTCGCCGCCGTCGCGCTGCTGCTCGGTGTCGGCCCGGTGCCGGCGTACGCCGAGCCGAACGAGGGCGGCACCAAGAAGCTGCGCGACGCGCTCACGGCCACCGCCCGGGCGCACATCGAGGCCAAGCAGAAGCTGGACAACTCCAAGCGGCGGCAGAAGCAACTGGCCACGCAGCTGGGTGCGCTCCAGGTGCGGGTCAACGACCTCACGGCCCAGGTCGGCGAGGTGGCGGCCCGCTCCTACCGGGTGGGCCGGCTCACCCCCACCTCGATGCTGCTCAACAGCGCCTCGCCCGATGCCTTCCTGGAGCGGGCGGCCAACCTCGACCTGATGGCGCAGCGTGACGGCAAACGCCTGCGTGAGCTGACCGAGGCGCGCGAGCAGGCGACGCAGGCCAAGCTGGCCATCGACGCCGAGGTGCGGGAGCAGCAGAAGCAGGAAGCCGTGATGGCCAAGAAGAAGAAGGAGGCGGAGGCGGCGCTGGCCGAGGTCAGCTCGGGCAGCAGCGGCGGGTTCAGCGGTGCCCGGTCCACCTCGGCGAAGCCGGCCCCGCGCAACTCGGACGGCTCGTGGCCGTCGGAGTCCTGCTCGGTGAACGACCCGACCACGTCCGGCTGCATCACCCCGCGCACCCTCAACGCCCTCCAGCAGACCAAGGCGGCCGGCTACACGCGTTACGTCTCCTGCTACCGCAGCGGCGGCGACGGTGAGCATCCCAAGGGCCGCGCCTGCGACTTCTCCGCCGCGGCGGGCGGCTTCAAGGACGAGAACGCGACCGGGGGCGACAAGTCGTACGGCGACAGCCTGGCCGCCTGGCACGTGCGCAACGCCGAGCGGCTGGGCGTCCTCTACGTCATCTGGTACCGGCAGATCTGGCATCCGGGCACCGGCTGGCGCGCCTACAGCGGCAGCGGCAGCCCGGCCGCGAGCCACACAAATCATGTTCATCTCTCGATGTACTGACGCGGGGGAGCGGCGCGGCTGCGTACCATCGCGACGATGAGCTCCCCACCGTCCGAGGTCGCGGCCCCGCCCGCACCCGCCCTCCCCGTCCCCGGCCGGGCCCTGCCCAACGGGCTCGCCGCGTTCCTCGTGTTCTTCTCCAGCGGCGCCGTCCTGGTGCTGGAGACGGTCGCGCTGCGACTGGTCGGCCCGTACGTCGGGGTGACCCTCCAGGTCACCAGCTCGGTGATCGGCATCGCGCTGGCCGCGATCGCGTACGGCGCGTGGGCCGGCGGCCGGCTGGCCGACCGGCGTGACCCGCGTCCGTTCCTGGCGCCCGCCCTGGTGCTCGCCGGCATCGCCACCGCGGTGACCCTGCCCGTCGTCCGGTGGGCCGGCGAGGTGCTGCGCGGCGACGCGGCCAGCGGCATCCTGCTCCTCGTCGCGCTGGCCGTCTTCGTCCCGGCGCTGCTGCTCTCGGCGGTCACGCCGCTGGTGGTCAAGCTCCAGCTCGCCGACCTGCGCCGCACCGGCCAGGTGGTCGGCCGCCTCTCCAGCATCGGCACGCTCGGCGGCATCACCGCCACGCTGCTCACCGGCTTCGTGCTGGTCGCCGCGCTGCCCAGCACGGTGATCCTGCTCGCGCTGGCGGTGGCGCTCGGGGTGGCCGGCCTCGCCGTCGGCTGGTACCTGCACCGGCGGGGGGCGACCGAGCTGCCCGGCCCGGCCCGCACCCGGGCCGTGCTGGCCGTGCTGGGGCTGGTCGGTGCCGGCCTGAGCACCGTCACCCCCAACCCGTGCGACATCGAGACGGCGTACCACTGCGCGAAGGTGGAGATCGACCCGTCCCGGTCGAGCGGGCGGACACTGCTGCTCAACTCGGCGCAGCACTCCTACGTGGACCTCGCCGACCCGCGCCACCTGGAGTACGCGTACACGAAGTGGATCGGCGCGGTCGCCGACGTGGCCGCGCCGGCCGGGCAGCGGTTGGACGCGCTGCACCTCGGTGGCGGCGGCTTCACCGTCCCGCGCTACCTGACGGCCACCCGTCCGGGGAGCGACAACCTGGTCTTCGAGATCGACGGCGGGCTCATCGAACTCGGCGAGCGTGAACTCGGCGTGCGGCAGGGGCCCGACCTGCGGGCCGTGGCCGGTGACGCGCGGCTGCTGGTGGCCGCCGAGGCGACGGAGAGCCGCGACCTGGTGGTCGGTGACGCGTTCGGGCACCTGGTCGTGCCGTGGCATCTGGCGACCCGGGAGATGGCCGCCGAGATCCGACGGGTCACCCGGCCGAACGGGATCTACGTGCAGAACGTCATCGACTACCCGCCGCTGCGCTTCATCCGCAGCGAACTGACGACGGTGGCCGCGGAGTTCCGGCACGTGGCGCTGATCGCGCCGCCGGAGGCGATCATCGGGGAGCAGGGCTCGAACTTCCTCATCGTCGCCTCCGACGCGCCGCTGCCGCTCGACGCGATCCGCGACCGGCTGGTCGACGTGGACGTGCACGCGAGCCTGATCTCCGACGCGGAGCTGAGCGAGTTCGTGGGGGAGGCGCTGGTGCTGACCGACGACTACGCGCCGGTGGACCAGCTCCTGGCGACCGCCTGAACGGGTGACTTCGTGACCGATTTCGACCTGTCAGGTGTAGGCGGGGCGGCTCCGGGCAACAACCCCGACCATGGGTGGAGGGGATCGGTTCGGCGCGCGGTCGCTCGGTGAGCGGTACCGGCTGATCGAGCAGCTCGGTGCGGGTGGCATGTCCGTGGTGTGGCGCGGCTACGACGAGGTGCTCGGGCGTCAGGTCGCCGTGAAGGTGCTCGCGTCCCGACTGGCCAGCGACCGGGCCTTCCGGCACCGGATCCGCATCGAGGCGCAGGCCGCCGCCCGGCTCTGCCACCCCCACATCACCAACGTGTACGACTACGGCGAGGCCCAGCACCGCGGCGTCACGGTGCCGTACGTGGTGATGGAGCTGATCGACGGCGGGTCGCTCAGCGCTCGGCTGGCCCGTGCGGGGCGTCTGCCCTGGCGGGAGGCGCTCACCATCGCCGCCGAGATCACCTCGGCGCTGGCCACCGCGCACGCCCGTGGGGTCGTGCACCGGGACGTCACGCCGGGCAATGTGATGCTGACCCCGACCGGGGTGAAGGTCGTCGACTTCGGCATCTCCGCGCTGGTCGGGGAGAGCGAGAAGGGCGCGGACGGCACGCTGCTCGGCACCCCCGCGTACCTCGCCCCCGAGCGGCTGGACAACGGCCAGGTCTCGCCCGCCACCGACGTGTACGCGGTGGGTCTGCTGCTCTACCGGATGCTGACCGGACGGCTGCCCTGGCAGGCCAGCACCACCACCGAGATGCTGCGGGCGCACATGTACAACGAGCCGGAGCCGATGCCACCGGTCCCGGGCCTCCCCGACGGGGTGGCGGACCTCGTGCACCGCTGCCTCGCGAAGCGCCCCGAGGAGCGCCCGTCCACGGACGAGCTGGCCCGGACGCTGGCCGACGCGGCCGGTGTGCTCACCGCGGTGCCCGTCTCGCCGGCCGCCGGCCCGTTCGGCCCGGCGACCATGGCGAACGCCGGCACCACGATCCTGCCCTGGTCGGCGGCCACGGACGCGCTGCCGTCGTCCCGCACGAGGCACCGCCGGGCGGTCGCCCGACGCCGGCGCGTGGAGGCGGGAGTCGCCGCGGCGGGTCTGGTGGCGGTCACGGCGACCCTCTGGGGGGTGACCGGGCGCAGCCCGGCGAACGGCGGGGTGGAGCAGCCGACCGAGGCGCGGATGGGGCTGGAGAAGCCGCCCGCCTGCCAGGTCGCGTACGCGCTGAACAGCGACTCCGGCAAGGACTTCGCCGCCGAGCTGACCCTGACCAACACGGGGGAACGGGAGCTGCGCGACTGGGCCATGAGCTTCACCTTCCCCGGGCAGCAGACGGTGACCCGGGCGACCCCCGCGTCGGCCAGCCAGCAGGGGCGGACGGTGGTGGTCCGGCCGCCGGCCGGTCGGGCGGCGCTGGCGCCGGGGGCCGCCGAGAAGGTCAGCCTGACCGGTCGCTACACCGGCGGTAATCCGCTGCCGGTCACGTTCACCGTCGCGGGGGAGACGTGCGGGGTGCGGGTGTCCGGTGTGGCCGGCAAGGCGCCGACACCGGCCACGGTCACGGCGCCGACGACGAAGACGCCGACGAAGGCGGCCACCGCGTCGCGGCCCGGCGGCAGCTCCGGTGGGGCCGCCAGCTCCGGTGGAGGCGCCAAGGCGAAGCCGGACAAGCCCGGCAAGGGGAAGGGGCCGGGTGGTGGCCCGGGAAAAGGAAGGTAGGTAAGGGCCACGTTGCAGGTGGCGGCCACGGGAAGCGGTGATCCGGCGTACGGGCTCAGCCCAGGTCGGCGAAGCTCTGCACCCGTTCGATGCTGCCCTCCACCACCAGCACGCCCTCCGGGCGCAGCACGGTGGAGTCCGAGGCGTACCGGAACGGCTCGCCCGGCAGCTTGGCGCCGAGTATCCGCACTCCGTAGCGGTTGATCGGCCGGATCTCGGCGAGCGACCGGCCGGCGAGGGAGCCCGGCACGCGCACCTTCGCGATGGCGAAGTCGTCGCCGAACTCGATGAAGTCGAGCATCCGGGTGACGATCAGATGTGCGACCCGCTCACCGGTCTCCGCCTCGGGGAAGATCACGTGGTGCGCGCCGACCGCCGCGAGGATCTTCTCGTGCTTCCGGGAGGTGGCCCGGGCCCAGACCTGCGACACGCCCAGCTCCACCATCGCCAGCACGCTGAGCACGCTCGCCTCGACGGACGCGCCGATCGCGACGACGACGCGCCCGAACTCTGTTATGCCGACCTGGCGCAGCGCGTCCTCGTCACTGGCATCGGCCTGCACCACCCGGTCCAGCTCGTCCGACCAGCGTTGGACGACGTCGGCGTTGCGGTCGATGGCCAGGACCTCGTGGCCGAGCCGGCTCAGCGACGCCGCCAACTGGCCGCCGAACCGTCCCAGCCCGACGACCGCGACGCCGCCCGGATCGCTCTGCCTAGCCGACAATGGGTTGCTCCTCCGGGTAGCGGTAGAGGCGCCGCCGGGTGTTGAGGGCGATCGCCGATCCGAGGGTGAGCGGGCCGACCCGGCCGATGTACATCAGGGCGATGAGGGCGAGCTGGCCGCTCTCGGGCAACGTGGGCGCGAGCCCCACGGAGAGCCCGGTGGTGGTGAACGCCGAGGTCACCTCGAACAGCGTCTGGAGCGCCCGCGTGCCCTCGGTCATCAGGATCAGCGTCACCGTGCCGGTGACCACCAGCACGACGCTGATGAGCGTCAGCGTGACCGCCTGTCGCTGGCTGGCGTTCGCCACCCGCCGCCGGCCGATCGTGACGTCCGGCTCGCCCCGCAGCTCGGCCCGGATGATGAACGCGAGCAGGAAGAACGTCGCCACCTTGATGCCGCCGGCCGTGCTGGCGCTGCCGCCGCCGATGAACATCAAGGTGATCATCAACGGGTAGCTCTCCTCGTCCAGCGCGTCGGTGGGAATGACGTTGAAGCCACCCGTACGGATGAACGCGTTCTGGGTGAACGCGGCGAGCAGCTTCTCGGGCCACCCGAAGGCGCCCATCGTGTGCGGGTTGCCCCACTCGGCGAGGAGCAGGCCGAGGAAGCCGACGAGGAGCAGCACCCCGCTGCCCCAGACGGTCAGCTTGGTGGCCACGGCCCAGCGGGACGGCTGTCGCCACTCCCGCACCGCCTCGAAGAGCGCCGGGAAGCCGAGACCGCCGATGATCGCGCCGAGGGCGAGGGGCAGGGTGATCCACCCGTCGCCGACGAAGCCGGCCAGGTTGTCCGGGTAGAGGGCGAACCCGCCGTTGTTGAAGCCCTGCACGGCGTGGAAGACGCCGTGCCACAGTGCTCGGCCCGGCGGGTAGTCGTAGGCGGTCGCGAAGCGGACGGTGAGGATCGTCGTGATCACCGCTTCGCAGACCAGCGCGGTGGCGGCGACACGCAGCAGCAGCCGGCGTACGTCGCCGAAGCCGAACTCCTGGGTCTCCGCCTGCACCAGCAGCCGGTTGCGCAGTCCGAGCTGCCGCGCCACCAGCAGGATGACCAGGGTGGCTCCGGTGACGATCCCGATCCCGCCGATCTGGGTCAGCACGGTGATCATCACGAGGCCGAAGGTGTTCCAGTAGCCCGGCGTGTCGACGACCGCCATGCCGGTCACGGAGACCGCGGAGGTCGCGGTGAACAACGCGGTCACGAACGGGGTGATCCGGTGCTGGTCGGTGGCCCACGGCAGCATCAGCAGGCCGGTACCGAGCAGGATCGGCGCCAGGAAGCCGAACGGCACCAGCCGCACGGGGTGACGGAAGAACCGGCGCACCAGACAATCTTCCTTTTCCGGCCGTGCCGGTGCGGCCGAACCCATAATCCGGAGATTCACCTGACGGCCAGTCGGCGACCAACTGCCGGTCAATCGAAGGCGTTCTCCTGAGGCGGTTCCCCCGACGACAGGAGACCGCGTTGCGACGCACCCTTTCCGCCCTCGGCGTGGCCGGCGCGCTGCTCGCCGCAGCCGTCGCCGTCCCGACCGTGGCCGCCTCGGCCGAACCGGCCGCCGACCGGGCGTCGTCCGGCGCGACCGACCGGGCGTCGTCCCGCGCCGGCGACCGGCCGCTCGTGATCGGGCACCGGGGCGCCAGCGGCTACCGGCCGGAGCACACCCTGGAGGCGTACCGCCTGGCGATCCGGATGGGCGCAGACTTCGTGGAGCCGGACCTGGTCTCCACCAGGGACGGCGTGCTCGTCGCCCGGCACGAGAACGAGATCTCGGGCACCACCGACGTGGCGGCCCACGCGGAGTTCGCCGACCGGAGGACGACGAAGACCATCGACGGGGTGGCGGTCACCGGCTGGTTCACCGAGGACTTCACCCTGGCGGAGCTGAAGACGCTGCGCGCCAAGGAGCGGCTGCCGCAGGTGCGGGTCACCAACACCGCGTTCGACGGGAGGTTCGAGGTGCCGACCCTCCAGGAGGTCATCGACCTCGCCCGTACCGAGGGACGGGCGCGGGGCCGCACCATCGGCATCTACCCGGAGACCAAGCACCCGAGCTACTTCGCCTCCATCGGTCTGCCGCTCGAGGAGCCGCTGGTCAAGGTCCTCCGGCAGAACGACCTCACCCGGAAGAACTCCCCGGTCATCGTCCAGTCCTTCGAGACGGCCAACCTGCGCAAGCTCGACCGGATGATCGACGTCCGGCTCGCCCAACTGCTCGACGCCACCGGCCGCCCGTACGACTTCACCGTCGCCGGCGACACCCGCACCTACCAGGACCTGGCGACCGCCGCGGGCCTGAAGTGGATCGCCCGGTACGCCGACGGCATCGGGGCGCACAAGAACCTCATCGTGCCGCGGGACGCGGCCGGCAAGCTGCTCGCCCCGACCACCGTGGTGCGCGACGCGCACCGCGAAGGGCTGGTCGTGCACGCCTGGACGTTCCGCGTGGAGAACCAGTTCCTGCCGGTGGACTTCCGGATCGGCACCGACCCGAACGCTCGCGGCGACATCACCAGCGAGTACGAGCTCTTCTTCCGCCTCGGTCTGGACGGTGTCTTCACCGACCAGCCCGACACCGCCGTCGCCGCCCGCGCCGGCCTCGCCTGACACCCCTCCCACCCCGCGCCGGCCATCACCCGGGCCGGCGCGAGCCGCTGGCCCGTCACCCCCGAACCGGGGTGACGGGCCAGCGCCCTTCCCCCAGCCCCCCACCCCCATCCCCGGGGCCGTGGTCGTGGGCGACTCCAGGGAGGTAGTGGCATCCGGGGTTCGGGAGGCCACTGCAACCGGGATGTTGTCGAGTGCTTCACGAAGGCCACCCGACGTCCCGTCGCGGCTCGCCGCGATTGGTGCCTCGGACCGCCTGCCCCAGATCTGGGGCAGGTCGACAGCGACGGGAACACTGGAGCGCCTCGTCCTATGCCTGTGGGCCGCGCCTGTCGGTCGCGCCTGTGGGCCGCGCCTGTTGGGGCTGCCGGCGACCCGGCCCCAGAGGCCCACGGCCCGCCCCGGGTGCTGATGTGTGTCGATCACGTAAAGCGTCCGGCGGGCGGCGCGGCGGTCGATGGCCGGGGCCGACACATGGGGACCCGGCGACCCGGTGACCGCAGCCATCGCGGGGTGGCGGCGGGGCGGGTATGGGCGGGCGGTTGTAAGGGCCGGCCATCCCACCCCTGTTACTTGTGTGTTTCGACCACATAGCCCGTGGGTGACGTCACTTCTAGCGTGAGCCGACAACGAGTTTCCTCCCTCCGAGTCCTCACGTGGAGTCGCAATGACGGTCCGGACGACGCGGCGGGTGTTCCTCTCCGCCGCCACGATGATGGCCGCGGCCCTGGCCGCCACGGCCTGTGGCAGCCCGCAGGACACCGCCTCCGGCGGCGGCGACAGCGCCGCACCGGTCAAGGTTGGCCTGGTGTACTCCCAGTCGGGTGCCCTGGCCAGCTACGGGAAGCAGTACATCGAGGGGTTCAAGGCCGGTCTGGACTACGCCACCAAGGGCACCAACAAGGTCGGCGACCGGACGATCGAGATCACCGAGGTCGACGACGCGGGTGACCCGGCCAAGGCGGTCTCCGCGGCCAAGGACCTGATCGGCAAGGGCACGAAGATCATTGCCGGCTCCACCGCCTCCGGCGTGGCGCTCCAGGTCGCCCCGATCGCGGCCCAGAACAAGGTGCTCTTCATCTCCGGCCCCGCCGCGACGGACGCGGTGACCGGCGCGAACAAGTACACCTTCCGCTCCGGCCGGCAGTCCTACCAGGACGTGGTGACCGCCAAGTCGTTCATCGGCGACCCCGCGGGCAAGAAGGTCGTGGTCTTCGCCCAGGACGGGGCGTTCGGTGACGCCAACGAGGCGGCCGTGAAGGCCGTCATCGGCGGCGCCGGCGCGACGGTCAGCGGCGTCCGCGCGCCGGCCAGCGCGACCGAGTTCACCCCGTTCGCCAGCCAGATCAAGGCCGCCAAGCCGGACCTGCTCTTCGTCGCCTGGGCCGGCACCACCGCCCCGGCCATGTGGCAGACCCTCGACCAGCAGGGCGTCCTGTCGTCCACCACGGTCGTCACCGGCCTGGACATCCGCGCCTCGTGGCCCACCTTCGGCGCGGCCGGCAACAAGATCTCGTTCCTGTCCCACTACTTCGACGGGGCCAGCGACACCGAGGCCGCCAAGGCGCTGAAGGCCAAGGTCGGCACCGTCGACCTGTTCCACCCGGACGGCTTCGCCGCCGCCCAGATGGTCGTACGGGCCGCGCAGGAGGGCGGCGACGACGTCGACAAGATGATCACGGCGCTGGAGGGGTGGAGCTTCGACGGGGTCAAGGGCAAGATGACCATCCGTGCCGAGGACCACGCCCTGCTCCAGCCCATGTACCAGGCCAAGCTGACCGGCAGCGGCGGCGCGTTCACGGCCACCGCGCAGAAGAGCCTCACCGGTGACGAGAGCGCGCCGCCGGCCGTGGCGATGAAGGGCTGACGGATGCTCGCCACCCGCGGTCTGACCTGGCGGATCGGTGAGGTCGCCATCGTCGACGCCGTTTACCTCGACCTCGCGCCCGGGGAGTTCCTCGGCGTGATCGGGCCGAACGGCGCCGGCAAGACCTCACTGTTCAACCTGATCACCGGCCTGCGCCGCGTCACGGAGGGTCGGGTTCTCCTCGACGGGGAGGACATCACCGCCCTTCCGCCGCACCGCCGGGCCCGGCTCGGGCTCGGCCGTACCTTCCAGGCGTCGTCGGTCTTCGGCTCGCTCAGCGTGCGGGAGAACGTCCGGCTCGCCGTACAGGCGCACCGCGGGGGCTCGATGAAGTTGTGGCGGCGGGCGGCGGCCGACCGGGAGGTGGCCGCCGCCGCCGACGCGGCGCTCGACCGGGTCGGCCTCTCCCACCGGGGTACGGCGCTGGCCGGCACCCTCGCCCACGGGGAGAAGCGCAAGCTGGAGATCGCCCTGCTGCTCGCCGGGGAGCCCCGGGTGATGCTGCTCGACGAGCCGATGGCCGGGGTGAGCGCCGAGGACGTGCCGGAGCTGGTCTCGGTGATCCGTTCGCTGACCGGGGACAGCGGCCGCTCGGTGCTCATGGTGGAGCACCACATGGACGTGATCCTCGAACTGGCGGACCGGATCGCCGTGATGCACCACGGGGCGCTGCTCGCCTGCGACACCCCGGAGACGGTGATGGCGAACCCGACCGTCCAGGAGGCCTACCTGGGGGAGTCACTCTGATGGAACCCGTTCTGAGCGTGGAGGACCTGTCGGTCCGGATCGCCGGGCTGCACATCCTCCAGGGGGTCTCGTTCACTGTCGCCCCCACCGGTGTGACGGTGCTGCTCGGGCGCAACGGCGTCGGCAAGACCACCACCCTGCGCGCGATCGTCGGGCTGACCCCGCGCAACGGCGAGGTGCGCGGCACGCTCCGGATGGGCGCGCAGAGCCTGCTCGCCCGCCCCACCTACCGGCTGGTCCGCGGTGGGCTCGGCTACGTGCCGGAGGACCGGTGCGTCTTCGCCGGCCTCACCGTGGCGGAGAACCTGCGGCTCGCGGAACGGCGGGGCTCGACCCCGGCGTACGACAAGGTCTTCGCGCTCTTCCCCGAGCTGGAGCGACGGGCGCGGCAACGCGCCGGGTCGCTCTCCGGCGGGCAGCAGCAGATGCTCGCGATCGGTCGGGTGCTGCTCAACGACAACCGGCTGCTGCTGGTCGACGAGCCGACCAAGGGGTTGGCGCCGAAGGTGGTGACCGAGGTGACCGAGGTGCTGGAACGGGTGGCCGAGTCCGTGCCGGTGCTGCTGGTCGAGCAGAACCTCGCCGTGGTCCGGCGCCTCGCGAAGGACGCGGTGGTGCTCGCCGCCGGCCAGGTGGCCTGGACCGGTGACGCGCGGGAGCTGCTGCTGGAGACGGCGCTCACCAAGTCGCTGCTGGGCGTGGGCACCGGCGAGCCGCACCGGGCCACGACGGCCGGGAAGGACGCGAACTGATGGGCACCGTGATCCTGCTGACGCTGACCGGGCTCGGCCTGGCGGCGCTGTACTTCCTCGTCGCGTCCGGGCTCTCCCTGGTCTTCGGCCTGGCCGACGTGCTCAACTTCGCGCACGGGCTCTTCCTCGGCGTCGGCGCGTACGCCACCTGGTGGGCGGCCGGGAACCTGCCGGGCGCCGGGTCGGACGGGTTCGGCTTCGTGCTCGCGGTCGCGTTCGGTGTCGCCGCCGGCACGCTGGTGGCCGTGCTCGTCGAGCTGGTGCTGATCCGCCCGCTCTACTCCCGCACCATCGAGCAGGTGCTGGTCACCGTCGGCCTCTCGCTGGCCGGGGTGGCGCTGCTCCAGGCCACCTGGGGCGCCGACGCCCGGCCGTTCCCCCGTCCGGAGTGGACGCGGGGCGTGACCGGGGTCCTCGGCGCGCAGGTGCCCAACGGTGGCCTGCTGCTGATCATCGCGGCGGTGCTGGTGCTCGGCGCCCTGCTCGCCTTCCTCCAGTGGACCCGTTACGGCCTGGTGATCCGGGCCGGGGTGGAGAACCGGGAGATGGTCACCGCGCTGGGCATCGACGTGCGCAAGGCGTTCACCCTGGTCTTCGCGATCGGTGGGGCCGCCGCGGCGCTCGCCGGGGCGTTGGGTGGCGTCTACTTCGGCACCGTCTCGCCCGGGCAGGGCAGCTCGCTGCTGATCTTCGCGTTCATCGTGGTGGTGATCGGCGGGATGGGCTCGGTGCTCGGCTCCGCGTACGCGGCGGTCGCGGTCGGACTGCTGCAACAGTTCGTCAACTACTACGGCACCTCCGGCCTGGGCGACATCTGCGTGGTCGGTCTCCTCGCCGTGGTGCTGCTGCTCCGCCCGCAGGGAATCGCCGGAAAGGTGGCAACGGCATGACCGAGGTGAAGAGCCCCGAGGTACCCGCGCCGCCCGCGGCGGTGCCCGCCGAGCTCACTTCGCAGCCCGGCCGGTGGCAGGGGGTGCGCCCGTACCTCCCCCTGGTCGCGCTGGTGGTCGCGGCGATCCTGCCGTACTCGACGGTGCGGCTGCCCGGGATCTTCGAGGGGCCGCTGAACTCGCCCGGCACCCTGCAACTGCTCGCCATCTGTCTGATCTTCGGCGGGCTGGCGGCCGGGTACGACCTGCTCTTCGGCCGCACGGGGATGCTCTCCTTCGGCCACGCCCTCTACTTCGCGGCCGGGGTCTACGGCACCGACATCCTGGTCACCAAGGCCGGGTTGCCGCTCTGGCAGGCGGCGCTGCTCACCGTCACCGGCGGGACGATCCTCGCCGCGCTGCTCGGTGCGGTGGCGCTGCGTACGGTCGGCATCGCGTTCGCCATGGTGACGCTCGCGTTCGCACAGGTCGGGGCGATCCTGGTGGCCCGCGACTTCGGCGGGCTCACCGGCGGCGAGGAGGGGTTGCCGCTGGACGTGTCCGGGCTCCCCGACGCGCTGGTCGGCGTGACGAACACGGTGAACCTCTACTGGCTGGCGCTGGCGTACCTGGCCGTGGTCGTCCTCGTGGTGCACCGGGTGAGCGGCTCACCGACCGGGCGGGTGCTGGCCGGGCTGCGTGACGACGAGCGCCGGATCGGCGTGCTCGGTCTCGACCCGTACCGCTACAAGCTCGTGGCGTTCACGCTCGCGGGCGGGCTCGCGGCGGCCGGGGGAGTCGTCTACTGCCTGATCGTGGGTGGCGCCTCGCCGCACATCACCTCCTCCGAGCTGACCCTGTCGCTGCTGGTCATGGTGGTGCTCGGCGGGCCCGGCACCCGCTGGGGGCCGGTGCTCGGCGGCGTCCTCTACATGTACCTGGACCACCGGCTCACCGCCTTCGGCGCCTCGGAGGCCGTGGACGCGCTGCCCGCGGTGCTCAGCCGGCCGCTCTCCCAGCCGCTCTTCGTGCTCGGCACGATCTTCATCCTGGCCGTGTACTTCTTCCCGGGTGGCCTGGCCAGCCTGACCAGCCGCCTGGCGCTGCTCCGCCGCGCCCTCCGCCCCCGCCCCTGACCTGGGCCGGGGTCCGGGCCCGGGGTGTTGACCATGGGGTTATCGGCGCGACACCCGACCCTCGCGCCGATAACCTCATGATCGCATTCGACGGAGCACGGGGAGGCGCGCGGTGGGCGAGCGGTTGGCTGTGGTCAGCGGGGGTGGCACCGGGATCGGGGCGGCGATCGCCCGGACGTTCGCCACCGACGGCTACGACGTGGTGATCGTCGGCCGGCGGGCGGACGTGCTCGACGAGACGGCCCGGTCGGTGAACGCGGAGTGCGGGCGGGCGGGCGCGGTCCGCGCGGTGACCGCCGACCTGACCGTTCCCGACCAGGTCGAGCGGGTGGTCGACGCCGTCGCGGGCCGCCCGGTCGACGCGGTGGTCAACAACGCCGGCGGCTACCTGGCCTCCGGCGCCGACACGCTGGAGGGTGTGGCGGCGTACTGGCGGGCCAACCTGGACGCGAACGTGCTGACCGCCGTGCTGCTCACCGAGGCGCTGCTGCCGTCGCTGCGCCGGCCGGGGGGCCGGGTGATCCTGCTCAGCTCGATCGCCGCCCAGCGGGGCGGCGCCGGGCCGTACTCCGCGGCGAAGGCGGCGCTGCACGGCTGGGCGTACGACCTCGCCGCCCAGCTCGGCCCGGATCAGGTCACCGTCAACGTGGTGAGCCCCGGCTACGTCACCGACACCGAGTTCTTCGGTGACCGGATGACGCCGGAGGGGCACGCCCGACGGGTCGCCGCCACCCTCGTGGGGCGGGCCGGCGAGCCGGCCGAGATCGCCGAGGCGGTCCGCTACCTCGCGGGTCCGGCGGCCGGTTACGTCACCGGCCAGGTGCTCTCGGCGTCAACGGTGGCTCCGTCCTCGGCCGCTGACCGGACACCCTGACGACGCGGCGGCGGCGCAGCCCCCCGTGTGGCCGCGCCGCCGCCGCGCCCGCGTGACGGTCAGCCGTTGAGCAGCTCGTACGCGGTCGGCGGCGCCTCCTGGGCGGCGCTGCCCGCGGGGGCGGTGACCTTCGGCGCCGTGCCGTAGTCGCGGTACTGCACCAGGTACTCGTACGCCTTCTGCCCACCCGCGGCCGGCACCTGGAGGGTGAGCGAGGAGAGGTTGCCGTCCGGCCCGACCTCCGCCGTGAACGGCACCGCCGCGGCCGCGCCGCCCAGCGCGGTCATCGCCTCCGCGTCGAGCACCTTCGCCGCCTCACCGGAGGTGAGGTCGATCGTGCCCGCGTACCGGCCGTCGCCCTGCTCCTCGACCTTCGTGGCCGCCTCGACCAACGGGCCGGCGTTGCCCACGTCCGCGCCGTCGTAGACCGGCGTGCTCTCCGCGTCGGTGATCCGGCTCCGGTCCAGCCGGAGCCACCGGTCCGGCAGCTTCGGGAAGCCGGTGAGGCCCTTCGTGCCGGTGAACTTCACCTTCATCCAGGTCTGGTCGGCGACGATCCGGAACGAGATCGTGGTGGTGAAGCCCAGGTCGGCGTCCTTGACCACGGTGACGAGTTCCGCGCCCTTCGCGGCCGGGTCGACCAGGCCGGAGATGCTGCTGGACGAGTCCCGCCCGGAGAAGCGGAACGCTCCTTCCGTGCCGTCCGGAACGGCGGCGAGCAGCGCCTCCTTCGGGGCGGGTGCGGCGCTCGGCTGCTGCGCCCCGCCCGCCGGCGTCGTGTCACTGCCGCAGGCGGCGACCAGCGCGGTCGCGGACAGCGCCGCAGTGGTGGAGACGACCCGACGGAGCATTCCGGCGGTACGGGTGTGCTGTGTCATCGCGGTTCTCTTTCTCGCAGTTCCGGCGGTTGCCGTTGACGATGCTGGGGGCCGTCGCTGCGGAATCGCTGCCGCTATGCTGCCGTCGGACCGCCGCTGCTGCGGTCCGACTGTCGTGCGGCTGCCGCCGCCGGGGGCGGGGGTAGTCGGGAGCGGGAATTCGCATGTCGGGAACGGTGCGCTTCGAGGTCCTCGGGCCCCAGCGAGCCTGGCACGGCGACCGGGAGATCGACATCGGCCCCGGCAAGCAGCGCGCCGTGCTGGCGGTTCTCCTGCTTGCCGCCGGCCGGCCCGTGCCCACCGGGCAGATCGTCGAGGCGGTCTGGCCGGAGGATCCACCCGCGAACGGGCCGAACGTCGTGCAGAAGTACGTCGCGGGGCTGCGCCGGGTGCTGGAGCCGGACCGTTCCCCGCGTACGCCCGGGCAGGTGCTGACCCTGACCGACGCGGGCTATCTGCTGCGCGTGTCACCGGAGGCGATCGACGCGGTGGCGTTCGAGCGTGCGGTACGCCGGGCGCAACGGTTGCCCGCCGAGGGCCGCGCCGCCGAGGCGCTCGCCGAGCTGCGGTCGGCCTTGGAGTCCTGGCACGGCGAGCCGTTCGCGGGGCTGCCCGGTCCGCTCTTCGATTCGGCGCGACACCGACTGGTGGAGCTGCGGGCCGTCGCGCTGGAGACGCGCGCGGAGCTCGAACTGGAGCTCGGTCGGCACCAGGAGCTGGTCGGTGAGCTGGTGGAGATCGCCGCCGAGTTCCCCCTGCGGGAACGGCTGCGGCACCAGCTCATGCTGGCGCTGCACCGCAGCGGCCGGCAGGCGGAGGCGCTCGCCGTCTACCGGGAACACGCCGAGCTGCTCCGCGAGGAGTTCGGCATCGAGCCCGGTGACGGGCTCCAGAATCTGCACCGGCGCATCCTGCGCTCCGATCCGGCCCTCATGCCCGCCGCCGCGCCGACGGCCCCTGCGCCGTCGATCGCGCCCGCCGCCGCGTCGACGGTCCCTGTGCCGTCCACCGCGCCCGCCGCCGCGCCGACGGTCCCTGTGCCGTCCACCGCGCCCGCCGCCGCGCCGACGGCCCCTGCGCCGTCGATCGCGCCCGCCGCCGCGCCGGTCGAGCGGGCCGCCCCGACCACCCCTCCACGGTCCGCGCCCGTCCCGCCTCCTCCGGTCCACCCGACCGTGCCGCCGGCACCGACGGCGCCCCACGTCGTGCCGCCCCGGGCCCCGGCCGACCTGCCGGCGCCCCCGCCAGCCGTGCCGGTGTCCGCGCCGCCGCCACCGGTCGGCACGCCGGCCGCCGGCGCCGCGTCCTTCCCGACGTACCTCCCGCCGTCGCCCGCCTCGTACGCCGCCCCGGTGCCGCCCGGGAGCGGGACGCGGCGCGGGTCGACGCCGCGCTGGGCGAGCGCCACCGCGACCGTCGCCGGCACCCTGCTGGTCCTGCTCTCCTTCGGCTGCCTCACCTGGCTGGTGGTCCTGGGGTACGCCGTGTGGCGGCGCAGCTGGCGTCTCGCGCTCGCTGGCGCCGGCTACCTCGTGATGGTCGCCGTCGAGCTGTACCTGCTCGACTTCGAGAACCCCGAGGCCGAGCCACCGATGGCGACGGCCACCGCCTTCCTCGGGCTGGCCGCGATCACCCTCCTGGTCGGGGCGGCGCACGTGATCGTGCTCAACCGTGGGGTCTGGGCGACGCTCACCGGCCGGGCCGGCGCGAAGGGCCGGGCCGAGGAGGAGCGCCGGATCCGGCGCGAGCACTCCCGGTACCTGCTCTACCACTACCCGGCGGCGCGGGGCGAGCTGCGGATCGGGCGACCGGACCTGCCCCGCTCCTTCGACGACGGTGGGCTGATCGACGTCAACTCCGTTCCGGAGCAGGTACTCGCGGGGCTGCCCGGCCTGACTGCCGACCAGTGTCGCCACCTGGCCGTGGACCGCTGGCTGCGGGGCCCGTACGCCTCGATCGAGGAGCTCGCCGGGCGCTGCATGCTGCCGCCCCACCTCACCGAGCCCCTGCGCGACCTGCTCGTCTTCCTGCCGCCGGTCTCGGCGGCCGCCCCGCCCCCGGGCCCCGCGTCGCCGGACGCCCCACGCCATCCGTGACCGGCACCTCCGGCGGCGACCCGTGGAAGCGTCGGCCCGCGCTGGTAGAAATGCCGGATGAGCCAGGAGCGGGTGGCGGTACGGGAGCGGGCCGAGGCGGTGCTGCGGCGGCTGGCCGGCGAGCACGCCCGGCTCCGTGAGGACCAGTGGCGGGCCATCGAGGCGCTGGTGGTCGACCGGCGCCGGGTGCTCTGCGTGCAACGCACCGGCTGGGGCAAGTCGGCGGTCTACTTCGTCGCCACGGCCCTGCTGCGCGACCGCGACCGGACGGCCGACGCCGGCACGGGTGGGTCTGCGGCCAGCGCCGGGACCGCCGACGCCGGCACCTCCGTCGGCCCCACGGTGATCGTGTCGCCGCTGCTGGCGCTCATGCGCAACCAGGTGGAGTCGGCGGCGCGGGCCGGCATCCGGGCGCGGACCATCAACTCGGCCAACCTCGACGAGTGGGACGAGATCACCGCCGAGATCCACGCGGGCGCGGTGGACGTGCTGCTCATCAGCCCGGAGCGGCTCAACAACCCGGACTTCCGCGACGGTGTCCTGCCGAAGCTGGCCGCCACCACCGGCCTGCTGGTGGTGGACGAGGCGCACTGCGTCTCGGACTGGGGGCACGACTTCCGTCCCGACTACCGACGGCTGCGCACCTTCCTCGGCAACCTGCCGGCCGGCACGCCCGTGCTCGCCACGACCGCGACCGCCAACGCGCGCGTGACCGCCGACGTCGCCGAGCAGCTCGGCACCGATCTGACGGCACCCGCCTCCGCGCCGGGCACGGGAGCGGTCGCGGGCACGGCCGGGCAGCGGCCCGATGTCCTGGTGCTGCGCGGCACGCTCGACCGGGAGTCACTGCGCCTGGGCGTCCTCGACCTGCCCAGCCCCGCGCACCGGCTCGCCTGGCTCGCCGACCACCTCGACCGGCTCCCCGGTTCCGGCATCGTCTACACGCTGACGGTGGCGGCGGCGGGGGAGACGGCCGAGTTCCTCCGCTCCCGCGGTTACCCGGTCGCCGCCTACACGGGCCAGGCCGACGACGCCGACCGGCGGGCCGCCGAGCAGGACCTGCTGGACAACAAGATCAAGGCCCTGGTGGCGACCAGCGCGCTCGGCATGGGCTTCGACAAGCCCGACCTCGGGTTCGTGGTGCACCTCGGCGCGCCGCCCTCACCCATCGCGTACTACCAGCAGGTCGGCCGCGCGGGCCGGGCCGTGGAGCACGCCGAGGTGCTGCTGCTGCCCGGCGCCGAGGACGCGGCCATCTGGCGCTACTTCGCCTCCCTCGCCTTTCCCCCGGAGGACCAGGTGCGGGCCGTCCTGTCCGCGCTGCACACCGACCGTCCGCTCTCCACGCAGGCCCTGGAACCCCTCGTCGACCTGCGTCGGGCGCGCCTGGAGATGATGCTCAAGGTGCTCGACGTGGACGGCGCGGTCCGCCGGGTGCGCGGTGGCTGGCTCGCCACCGGTGAGTCGTGGACCTACGACGAGGCCCGGTTGCGCCGCGTCGCCGCCGCGCGCACCGCCGAGCAGCAGGCCATGCGGGAGTACGCGACCACGCCCGGCTGCCGGATGCGCTACCTGCGGGAGCGCCTGGACGACGCCGGGGCGACGGACTGCGGCCGGTGCGACCGTTGCTCCGGGGCGCTGTTCACCGCGGACGTGTCGGCCGCCGCGCTGAGCGCCGCGCAGACCTTCCTCGGCCGTCCCGGTGTCGAGGTCCCGCCCAAGAAGCTCTGGCCCACCGGGATGGACGCCGTCGGCGTACCGCTGAAGGGCCGCATCGCCCCGGCGGAGCAGGCGTTGCCGGGCCGGGCGGTGGGCCGCCTCTCCGACCTGGGCTGGGGCGGCCGGCTGCGGGAGCTGGTCGGGCCGGAGGCGGCCGACGTCCCGGTGCCGGACGACGTGGTCGCCGCCGTGGTCGAGGTGTTGAAGGCGTGGGCGCACGGCGACGACCCGTGGCCGCGCCGGCCGGCCGCCGTGGTGGCGGCGGGCTCGCGGAGTCGGCCGCGCCTCGTCGGTACGCTCGCCGAGCGGATCGCCGGGGTCGGCCGGCTGCCGCTGCTCGGCCAACTGCCCCCGGCCGAGCCGGCCGGCGGCGGCGCCCGGGGCAACAGCGCCCAGCGGGTACGCGCCCTGCACGACGCCTTCACCGTTCCGGCCGACCTGGCCGGGGCGCTCGCCGGCCTGGACGGCCCCGTGCTGCTCGTCGACGACCTCGTCGACTCGGGCTGGACCATGACGCTGCTCGCCCGTGCCCTGCGCCGCGCCGGCGCCCCCGACGTGCTGCCGCTCGCCCTCGCGGTCGCCGGCTGAGCAGCCGGCCGGCGGCGGCCAGGCGCCGACGGGCGGGCGTCCGGGGCGTCACCCGCGGGACGCCGGTCCGTCGGCGCGGAGCGGGGAAAAGTTCCCGCGGCAGGGGAAGGTGCGACGGCTGCCACGCCGTCGCGGCACGCGCCGGCCGGGGTCCGGCGCAGCGGTACCGTGGGCGCCATGGATGAGCAGGCCGTCACCCGCACGTACGCCATCACCGGCATGACCTGCGAGCACTGTGTCCGGGCGGTCACCGAGGAGCTCTCCGCGCTGCCCGGCGTCCACGCGGTGCGGGTCGACCTACCCGGCGGCACCGCCACGGTGACCAGCGCGGCGGCGCTGCCCGAGGAGGCGGTCCGGGCGGCCGTCGATGAGGCCGGCTACGAGTTGGGCGCCGTCGGTGCCTGACCGGGTCTCCGCCGCGCCCGATCGCGGCACCCTCCGACTCGCGCTGGCAGTCGGTGGACTGGTGCTCGCCGTGCTGCTCGGCTTCGGTCTGGGCCGGCTCAACTCCGGCGGCGCCGCCACGGCCGTCGGCTTGGAGACCGCCGACCACACCCACCCGCCCGGCACCGCGCCGCACGAGCACGGCGCCGGCGCGGACCAGCCCGGCGGCACGGAGGCCGCCGGGCTGGCCGTCAGCGCGGCCGGCTACACCCTCGCGCCGCTGGCCACCGGGTTCACCCCCGGCCGGGAGGGGCAGTTCCGGTTCCAGATCCGCGACGCGCAGCGTCGGGTCGTGACCCGGTTCGCGATCGTGCACGACAAGCCGATGCACCTCATCGTCGTCCACCGCGATCTCAGCGGCTTCCAGCACCTGCACCCGACCATGGCGCCGGACGGCACGTGGTCGGTGCCGCTCACCCTGGCCGGGGCCGGCGCCTGGCGCGCGTACGCCGACTTCACCGCCGTCGCCGACGACGGCGGCCAGACGGCCGTGACCCTCGGCGTGGACCTGACCGTCCCCGGCGACTACGCGCCGCGCCCGCTGCCCGACCCCGCGACCTCGGCCTCGGTCGACGGGTTCACCGTCGACTACCAGGGCACGCCGCAGGTGGGCGCGACCGTCCCGCTGACGTTCCGGATCGCCGCGGACGGCGTCACCGCGCCGGTCGAGCGCTACCTCGGGGCGTACGGCCATCTGGTCGCGCTCCGGGAGGGGGACCTGGGCTACCTGCACGTGCACCCCGAGCCGCAGCTGGTCGACGGCGCGGTGCGGTTCTGGCTGACCACCCCGAGCCCCGGCCGGTACCGGCTCTACCTGGACTTCCAGGTGGCGGGCGAGGTGCGTACCGCGGAGTTCACGGTCACGGTGGCGTGACGCCCTTCCGTCGGGCCCGCTCACGGCCTCCCGCGTCGCCACCGGCCGCCTCCGGCCGCTGACGCGCGCCCGGGCCAGCGGCGCTCAGCCGGCCCGGCGGATCGGCCGGCGGGCCAGGTAGCGCAGCAGGTCGCGGATGTGGTGCTTCTCCTCGGCCGGCACCGTCGGATCGGCGAGCCGGTCCAGGATCACCCGGACGTCCGCCTCGACCGGGCCCTCGTCGGTGCGCCGTCGCGCGGTCGGGCCGGCGTCGGGCAGGCCGAGGGCGCGGAAGGCCGCGGCCACCGGCAGGTCGAGCGCGGCGCAGAAGCCCCGGACCTTCGCCAGTTCGGGGTAGTCCTGCCAGTCGCCGGCAAGCCAGCGGAAGACGGTGGAACGACCGACGCCGGTGTGGGCGGCCAACTCGGTGACCGTCCAGCCACGCTCCTCACGAGCGTCGTCGATGGCGCGTCGCACGAACCGTGCGAACGCCATCTGCGGCGAAACCTCTGCGGAACGCATCCCTGCGGGTCTTCCCTCTCAGGCGAGAACACCGGGACGATGTCGCACCCGAGCGTAGTACCGGACGCGTCGAAAACAATTGACTGACCGCACAAAAGGTCCTGTGAACGGGACTTTTTCTGGCCGGCACCCGGACGAAGTGGACGAGACCGGGGTGATGATTGCCGTCGATCAACTGTCGGTGGCTCTCACTCCTCGGCGGTCGCACCTGACGTGACCGGGAGCGTGGACGACGTGGACTCGGCGCTCAGGAGCGCCTCCAGGCGCGGGGTCAGCTGCCACTGGTCGACCAGGTCCCGGTAGTCCCGGCGCTGCTCGGCCGTCGGTCCGGCGGCGGTACGGCGGGCCCGGATGAGCAGGTTCCGCGGAGTGTGCCGCGAGTCGACGAACTCCACCACCTCGGCCCGGTAACCGTGCAGGCGGAGCAGCCCGGCCCGCAGCGCGTCGGTGAGCACGTCCGCGAACCGCTCGCGCAGGATGCCCTGGCGGGTCAGCAGCTCGTACGGTGCCGGGGCGGGCCGGGACCGCAGCTGCGCGGCGATGTCGTGATGGCAGCAGGGGGCGGCCAGTACCCACCGTGCGTCCCACCGGACCGCCCGGGCCAGCGCCTCGTCGGTGGCGGTGTCGCAGGCGTGCAGCGCCAGCACCAGCTCGGGCGCCGGCTCTACCACCGCGTCGGCGATGGTGCCGGCCACGAAACGGACGCGGTCGCCCCAGCCCAGCCGCTCGGCCAGCGCGGTGTTGCGGAGCCGCTGGTCCTCCCGGACGTCGACCCCGACCAGCTCCACATCGATTCCTCGCCCCGACAGGTAGCGGTACGCGGCGAAGGTCAGGTACGCGTTGCCGCAGCCCAGGTCGACGACCCGCAGTGGCCCGGTCAGCTCGTCCGGCAGCGTCGCGGCGAGCGCCCGGAGGAACGCGTCCACCTGGCGGCGCTTCGCCGCCGAGCCGCCGATCTCGGTGAAGATCGGGTCGCCGGGGTCCAGCAGGTACTCCTTCGCCCGGTCGTGCCCGTCCGGCGTCGCCGCCGGCCGGCTCGCCGCCGCCCGGTGCACCTGGGCCTCGCCGGACTTCGTCACCCGCAGCTGGAGGGTCGTCTCGGCCGTCTCCACGTGCCAGTTGCCGAACGGCTCCGCGAGCAGCGCGTCGACCGCCTCGGCCGCGTCGTGGCCGGGCGCGACGTTCCTGGTGTACGGGCGGGCGCCGTCGGACGTGGCGATCTGCAACCGGGGCCCCGCCTTGAGGGTCACCGGGCGCAGTTCCGCCCGGACCACCGACGGGCGCTGCCCGCGTCGACGGCCGGCGGCGACCGCCCGGGTCAGCGCGGGGTCGAGCAGCAGCGCCCTGACCTCGCGCAACGCGACGTCCAACGGTTCAGCCATCTCCCCATCCTCCCTCGCGGACCCGCGACCCCACCCACTCACCCCCGGCCGCGCGACCTCTCCCACTCACGCTCGGCCGCGCGGCGTGCCTCTGTCGCGAGCTCGTCTTGCGGGCACCCCTGACCGCGACATCGTGCTCTCCCCGCGCGCGGTGGCCGATCTCGACGCCCCCGGCGACGAGATCGTGGCGGATCGTGGACATAGTGGCCTCAGCACGCCGGGATGCCACTGGATCCGCGAAGTAGCACGATCTTGGCGCGGGGCGCGGGGCGCGGGGCGCGGGGCGCGGGGCGCGGGGCGCGGGGCGCGGGGCGCGGGGCGCGGGGCGCGGGGCGCGGGGTGGGCGGAGACGGGAGGTCCCCCGGACCCGGGTGCGGGGCGGGGGACCTCGATGCGTTTCGGGTGGGTCAGTCGGCGGTCGCGGCGGTCGCCTCGGCCGGGGCGGGGCTGCCGCCACCGCCGCTACGACGGCGACGCCGGCGCCGCGGCTTCGGTGCCGACCCGCCGTCGCCGTCGCTGCTCGCCACCGTCGGCTCGGCGGTGCCGCCCTCGACGGCTCCCGTGCTCGCCTCACCCGCGACGACCTCACCGGCCCGGCGGCGACGCCGGCGGCGCGGAGTGCGTGCGCCCTCCTCGGTCGTGCCCTCGGGCGCGGCAGCTTCCGGCGCGGCGGCCGACTCGCCGCGACCACGGCGGCGACCACCGCCGCCGCCACCGTTGCGGCCCCGGGACTCGCCGCGCCGGCGCGTGCCGCCCAGGTCCTCCTCGACCTCCGCCGAGAGCCCGGCCCGGGTGCGCTCAGCGGTCGGCAGGGTGCCGCTCACCTCGGGCGAGATGTGCAGGTCGGTGTAGAGGTGCGGCGACGTGTGGTACGTCTCCGGCGGCTCCGGCATCTCCAGGCCCAGCGTCTTGTCGATGATCCGCCAGCGGGGCATGTCGTCCCAGTCGACGAACGTCACCGCGACGCCGCTCGCCCCCGCCCGGCCGGTGCGGCCGATCCGGTGGGTGTACGTGTCCTGGTCCTCGGGGCAGTCGTAGTTGATGACGTGCGTGACGCCGCTGACGTCGATGCCCCGGGCCGCGACGTCGGTGGCGACCAGCGTGTCGATCTTGCCGGCCCGGAACGCCCGGAGCGCCCGCTCGCGCGCGCCCTGCCCGAGGTCGCCGTGCACGGCGGCCACCGCGAAGCCACGGAAGTCCAGGTCCTCGGCGACCCGGTCCGCGGCCCGCTTGGTCCGCGTGAAGATCATCGTGAGGCCGCGCCCCTCCGCCTGGAGGATCCGCGCCACGATCTCGATCTTGTTGAGCGAGTGGGTGCGGTAGGCCAGCTGCTCGGTCTGCGGCGACGGCCCGGTCTCGGCGGTGTGCCCGGCGTGGATCGTCACGGGGTGGCGCAGGAAGCGCCGGGAGAGCGTCACGATCGGGTCCGGCATGGTCGCCGAGAAGAGCATCGTCTGCCGGTCCTCCGGGAGCATCGACAGGATTTTCTCGACGTCGTCGAGGAAGCCCAGGTCGAGCATCCGGTCGGCCTCGTCGAGCACCAGCGCGTGCACGCGGTCGAGCCGCAGGTGCTTCTGCTTGGCCAGGTCGAGCAGGCGGCCCGGCGTGCCGACGAGGATCTCGACGCCCTTGCGCAGGGCCTCGATCTGCGGTTCGTAGGCCACGCCGCCGTAGATCGGCAGGACCCGGACGCCCCGGGTGCTGCCCGCGGTGGCGAGGTCCTTGGCGACCTGGAGGCCCAGCTCGCGGGTGGGGACGACGACCAGCGCCTGCGGCAGGCCGTCGCCGCCCTCGCCGGGGGCGAAGACCCGCTCGAGCAGCGGCACGCCGAAGCCCAGCGTCTTGCCGGTGCCGGTGGGCGCCTGGCCGATCAGGTCGGTGCCGCGCATGGCGATCGGCAGCGCGTACTCCTGAATGGCGAACGCGCGGGTGATGCCGGCCGCGGCCAGCGCGTCGACGGTCTCCTGACGCGCGCCCAGCTCGGCAAAGGTCGGTGCCTCCGGTCGTACCGGAGCGGTGGGGGCCAGATCGCCCTCCATGCTGCCTTGCGTCAATTCACTCATCTGGATCTGGGGGTGCCCTCTCGTGGGTGCGCCCCGTCATCTCCGCAGGGCGCGTTCGGTATGGCGCGGGCCACACGGTCGGGGGCGATTCGCCGAGCCGGACCGGGCCGCACGCGCGCCGGGGGCCTGACGTCGATCAGATCGGCACCCACGGCAACTGTTCCATACTACCTGAACCGGCAGGATGCCGTCCTGATTCCGGGTCGGGCCCATCCACCGGGTGGATGATCTGTGCCCCGGGTCACAATGTTGCCGAGCCGCACGCGGCGCATCTCACCCGGAAACCCCGCCGCCGCGCGCCGCGCGGCCGCCCCCGACGAGGGGCCACGCGCCGCCGCTTCGGACGGTAGCCTGCGCTCGTGTCCGCCCCGACCACCCCCGGTCCCGCCGTCGCCGACCTGCTCGGGCTGGTCGCCCTCGGTGAGCTGCTCGCCTTCGAACGGATGGCCGCCGACGCCCGGCTCGCCCCCGACCTGCGGCGACGTGCCGCGCTCGGCGAGATGGCCGCCGCGGAGATCGCCAACTACCGGCGGCTCGCCGACCGGCTCACCGCGCTCGGGGTGCCACCGGACCGGGCGATGGCCCCGTACGTCGAGGCGGTGCAGGCCTACCACGACTCGACCGAGCCACGGGACTGGGAGGAGGCGGTGACGAAGGCGTACGTCGGGGACGCGATCACCGACGACTTCATCCGGGAGATCGCCACGGTGCTGGACGAGCCGGACCGCCGGCTCGTCCTCGACGTGCTGCACGAGTCCCGGTACGCGGAGTTCGCCGCCGCCGAGATCCGGGCCGCGATCGAGGCCGACCCCCGGGTGGCGCACCGGCTCTCGATGTGGGCCCGGCGGCTGGTCGGCGAGGCGCTCTCGCAGGCCAACCAGGTCGCCGCCGCCGAGCGCGGGGGTCTCGTCGCGCTGCTCGCGCAGGGGGATCGGGTGGACGTGCAGGCGCTGTTCCGGCGGCTGACCGCCGCGCACACGGCGCGGATGGCGGCTGCCGGCCTGAACAACTGAGCCCCGGGTCGGACGCCCGGGGCCGCGGGAGGGCGTCCGCGGCGGACGGCTCCGCCGCGGACGCCGTGTGTGTCAGCGAACGGTGAACCCGACCGCCCGGGGTGCCGCCTCGGCGATCTCGACGTAGGCGACCTTGTCGACCGGCACGATCACGCGCCGGCCCTTCTCGTCGGTCAGGGACAGCGTGCCGCCGTTCTTGGCGATGGCGTCGGTCACGATCTGCTCGATCTCGGCCGGCGACTGCCCGCTCTCCAGAACCAGCTCGCGCGGCGCGTACTGCACGCCGATCTTGACCTCCACGGTGCCTCCTCAACTGGGGCGAAAGAGCCGCCGTGGGGAAGGCTATCCGATCACGGGCGTGACGGTCAGGCTGACTCACCTTGCAGCGGGAAGCTGGCGATGCCCCGCCAGGAGAGGGCGGCCACCAACGCCTCGGCCTCCGCCTTCGGCACCTGGCGTCCACTGGCCAACCAGAACTGCGCGGCGGTCTCGGCCGCGCCGACCAGGCCCGACGCGAGCAGCTCGGCGTGGGAACGGCTCACGCCGGTGTCGGAGATGATCGTGTCGGTGATCGCCGCGATGCAGCCCTGCTCGACCCGTTCCACGCGTTGCCGCACCTGGGGGTCGTTGCGCAGGTCCGACTCGAAGACCAGGCGGAACGCCTCGCTCTCGTGGTCCACGAAGTCGAAGTAGGCGCGCACCGAGGCGCTCACCCGCTCCTTGTTGTCGCTGGTGCCCCGCATCGCCTCCTGCACCTTCGCCACGATCGCGTCGCAGTGCGTGTCGAGCAGCGCGAGGTAGAGCTCCATCTTGCCGGGGAAGTGCTGGTAGAGCACCGGCTTGGAGACCCCGGCCCGCTCGGCGATGTCGTCCATCGCCGCGGCGTGGTAGCCCTGCGCGACGAACACCTCCTGCGCGGCCGCGAGCAGCTGCTTGCGGCGCGCCGAACGGGGCAGGCGCGTGGGCCGGCCGGCGGTCTGCGCGCCGTTCCCCACAGCGGTCATGGGAACCTCCGAGTTCTTCGTACGAGCCGGCACTATTACCCCGAACCGGTCGGGCCCGATGGCCCGTCGCGGAATTGGCCCGCCGCTGTAACTTATCGCCACTGTCACCACACGGTAGCCTCAGCGGGGGCGACCAAGGAGCGCGCGGTGAGTGAAGCAGGGCAACCCGGTGCCGCCACCCCGGGAGAGCACGGTGACGGGACGGGTCAGCACGACGATCCGGCCCGCTCCGCCGGCGGGTGGTCACCCCAGCCGGCCGGTTGGCCCCGTCTCGGCGACCCCGCCCCGTCCCCTGACTCCCCGGAACGGGGGCGCTGGCAGCCCGACCCGTCCTCCGGGTGGGGTGCCTCCTCCTCTCGCCACGGGGACCTGCCGGCGCCGGTGCCCGGCCTGACCGGCGACGCCCAGTCCCCGCCGCGGGTCAACGGCCACCACGCCAACGGCGTGAACCACGCCGCGGACGAGCCATCGGCGGGTCTGCCGGGCCCGGTGAGCGCCCCGCCCGTCCACGCCGCCGACGATCGCCGCGCGCCCGCCGCCGAACGGCTGGTGGTGCCCGCCCAGCGGCCGGCACCGCCGATCGAGCAGGCCCACGGGGTCGCCGACCCGGAGAGCGGCCCCGCCCGCCACGCGTCCGAGGAGCCGCCGGCCCGGCCACGCTGGGCCGATGCCGGCCCGCCGACCTCGGCGCCGCCCGCCGTCCAGATCCCGCCGGTCGGCACGTCCGCGTCCGGGTTCGAGGTGCCACCCGGGCTCCACGCCCCCGGCGTCGAGCGTGCCGGTGGCGAGGAGTCGCCGTCGGCGGAGTCACGCGGTTGGGACGACGCCCACCCGCCGGCCGGAGAGCCCCGCCCCGCCCCGTCCTGGGCTCCCGCCGAGCCCGCCGCTCCCGCCGAGCCACCGGCCGGCGAACCCGACTGGTCCGGGCCGAGCTGGAACCGGCCCAGCTGGGGTGCCGCCTGGGCGCCGACCTGGTCCCGGCAGGGCGAGGAAGCGACCGACCGCCCGTCCCCCGAGGGTGAGCAGCCCGCCGGACGCCGGACGGGCGAGCGCGACGAGCCGGCCCCGCGTTGGGGACGGGAGACCGACGAGCCGGCGGGGCGCCGGAGCCGCGAGGCGGACGAGTCCGCCGGGCACCGGGAGGCGGCCGAACCGCCCGCGCGCTGGTCGCGCGAGGCCGACGAGCCCGCCCACCACGGCCGGGAGGCCGACGAGGCGGCCGGGCGCCCCGGTGACGAGCCGGCGAGGCGCCGGTCGCGTGAGGAGAGCACCCCGCCCTGGGCCGCCCAGCCGTACGAGCCGGTGCGCGCCGAGCGGCCCCGCCCCTACGAGTTCACCCGCGCCGAGGCGGAGCGCGACTACCCGCCCGAAACCGACCGCGCGCGGCCCGGCGACCGTCCCGCCTGGGCGAAGGACAGCCCGTCGCCGGCACCCGCGGCGTCCTCGGACCCGACTCCGCCCCCGGTGCCGGGCGACCGCCCCGCCTGGGCCGCCGAGCGGCCGACCCTCCAGCCATCGGCGCCCCCGGAGCGGCCGCCCTGGGCCCCGACGAGCGGTCAACCGGCGCCGCCCACGAGCCCTCATCCACCGGCTCCCACCAGCGGTCCACCCGTGACTGCGACCAACGTCCCGCCCGCCGCGCCGAGCGGTGCCCCACCGGGGGCGTCGGGCGATCCGCGGGATCAGTTCGGCGGGGCCGTGGGCGGTCAGCCCGATCCCGCGCGGGGCGAGAGGGCCGCTGCGGGCGGACAGTCCGGTGGCGCTCCGCGCGGTGGCGCGGACCGACCGGCCTGGGCCGGCGGGTCGGGGACCGCTCGGTTCACCCCGCCGAACCGACCGAGTTGGGCGGGGGGCCGCCCGACGAGCACCACCGCGGCCGCGAGCGCTGCCGACGGGCCGGGGGAGCCACCACGCCGCGCCGCCGAGTCGTACCGCTTCCCCGCGACCGACCGGGAGGGGGCGGAGGGCGCCGTCCCCGACGCCCCGCCGCCCACGACGCGCGGCTCCCGGCGCGACTCCCTCCCCACGTCGGGCGCGACCGGCGGATCACCGGCCCCGACGGGTCCCGCACGGGCGTCCGCCACGAGCGGCACCGGCGACCACGACCCCACCCTCTCCGCGCCCGCCCCGGCGAGCGCGCCGCCCTACGCGGCCCGCCGATCCGCTCCCGACCCGGCACCCACGGCCGACCCCGCCGTCGGCCGGCGGCCGGACCCGACGTCGGCGGTGCTGCCGCAGCGCGTCCCCGCCGAGCCGGACGTGCCCGTCGTGCCGGAGCCGCCAGCCGTGGAGCCACCCGCCGAAACCCCGGAACTCGCCCGCATCGCCACCCACCTGCGCCGGGACGACGAGCCCGCGCCGCCGCAGGAGCGGCCCGAGGGCTTCGACGTCAACGCCATCCTCGGTGCGGTGCGCGAGGTCGCGGGCGTCCGCGACGCGTCGCTACGGCGTACCCCCGCGGGCGCGCACAGCCTGCGGCTCGACCTGGCCGACGGCGCCGACCCGGCCGAGGTGAGCCGCCAGGTCGCGCGTCTGCTCCAGGAACGGATGGGTCTCGCCGCCGCCCCGCAGAACGTGCCCGGCCTGCCGCCCACGCCCCCGGCGCCGCTGCGTCGTCGTGGTGCCGCGCGGCCCGGCGAGACCCGCGAGACGCGGGTCGCCGACGCCGAGGGGCGGAGCGAGGGGCGCGCCACGCCGGCCCCGGAGGCGGTCGTGCGGCCGTCGCGTGCCGAGCCGGAGCCACCGCGTCGGCGTCGCCAGCCCGGGCCGCAGCGCGGTCGGGCCACGGTGGACGAAGCAGCGTCGCCGGGTGCGGCGACCGGCAGCCCGGCGACGCTCGGCGCGTCGTACTCCGGTGCCCAGCTGACCACGACGGAGAGCGCGCCGTCGCGTCCGCTGGACACGGGCGGCGTCCCCGGCCCCCGGGTGGTGATCGACCACGTCCAGGTGAGCACGTTCGGTCTCGACGCGACGGTCGAGGTACGCCTCTTCGCCGCCGACGAGGTCGCCACCGGCTACGCCACGGGACCGGCCGTCGACGGGTACGTCCTGCGGCTCTGCGCGGTGGCCGCCGCGGCGGCCGTGGACGACCTGCTGCGCCGACCGGACCACGCCGAGCGGGGGCGCTGCTTCGTCGAGCACGCCGCGGTGGTGCCGTTCGGCAACTGCGAGGTCGCCACCGTGGTGGTGCTGCTGGTCTGCGACGGCTGGGTCGAGCAGTTGGCCGGCTCGGCGCTGGTCGCGGGCGACCCGAGGCAGGCGGTCGTCCGGGCCACCCTGGCCGCGGTCAACCGCCGGCTCGAGGCGCTGCTCGCCTGAGCTTTCGCGACCGCGCGGCGATCGCCTCGACGCGCTGCCGACCGGGCCGTCCGGGGGCACACTGAAGCGATGAAGCGCGCCACCCTCTGCCCGGAGCACGAGCTCCCGGAGCACGGGGTTCCGCCGCCGTGGCCGGGCCGGGAGGTCCGGCTCGACGGTGTGGTGACCTACGTCCGGGAGACCCCGGCCACCGCCGGAGACGCGGAACCGGCCCTCTACGTCCACGGTCTCGGCGGCTCGTCGCAGAACTGGACGGATCTCGCCGGCCTGCTCTCGAAGCGGTTGGACGGCCAGGCGATCGACCTGCCGGGCTTCGGTCGCAGTGAGCCCGGCCGCCGCTACACGGTGCCGGCGTTCGCCGACCGCGTGACCCGGTGGATCGAGCACTCGGGGAGAGGCCCCGTGCACCTCTTCGGCAACTCGCTCGGCGGCGCGATCTCCGTCCAGGTCGCCGCGCTCCGCCCCGACCTGGTACGGACCCTGACCCTGATCTCCCCGGCGCTGCCCTTCCTCGACTTCCGGCGCTCGTTGCAGGGCCGGATGCTCCCGCTGCTCGCCATCCCGCGGGCGGAGCGGGTGGCCGCCCGGCGGCTGGCCCAGCTCGCACCCGAGACGATGGCCCAGCAGGTGATGGAGGCGTGCGTGGCGGACCTCGATCGCATCTGCGACCAGCGCCGCCGGGAGGCGCTGGAGGAGATCCGGGTGCGGTACGAGGCCGAGCACTACGCCGCCGCGTACGTGCGGACGTTCCGCGGCCTGGTCTCCAGCTTCCTGCGGTCGTACCTGCCGGGCTCGGGGTCGCTGTGGCGACTGGCCCGCACCGTGCGGGCGCCCACCCTGGTGGTGGGCGGGCTTCAGGACCGGCTGGTGGACGTGCGGGTCGCCCCGCAGGCGGCCCGGGTGATCCCGGACAGCCGGCTGCTCATGCTGAACGGCGTGGGTCACGTGGCGCAGCTCGAAGTGCCCCGGGTGGTCGCCCGGGCGGTGCTGGACCTGCTCACCGAAACGGGGGAGGGCGTCCGCCGTCACGATCTGGCAGGCTGAGCCGGATGCCCAGCTCAGCGCCACACCGCGCCGGTGAACCGATCGACGGGGCTGCTCGGCGTGTGGCCGGCGCTCCGGTCCCCGGGCCGCGCCCGCCCGCGCCGGGGTCCGCCCACGACCCGCACGGGCTGCCGCACCACACCGTCGGCGAGACGGGAGGGGAGCGCCCACGGGTCGGCCGCCCGGCTGTCGGGCAGCGGCGCCGGCCCGGCCGCCGCCTCCAGGCGATCGCCCAGTCGGTGACGGTGGTGCTGGCGATCGGCGCGGCCGTCACCGTGGTGGCGCGGCACCAGGGCGTCGAGGCTCAGCCCGTGCCGGCCGACGCGGTGGTGCCGCCGATGACCGATGCGGCGCTGCCGCTGCCGGCCTCGTCTCCGGCCGGCGTCCCGGCGTCGCCGTCCGTCTCGCCGTCCCCCGTGTTGCGGCTGCCCGGTCCTGTGCCGTCCGCCGGTACCGGACGTTTCGGCTACGACGACCGCACCGGGCCCGTGCTGGGCGCGGCCGGCACGGTGCAGCGCTACCGGGTCGCCGTCGAGTCCGGTAGTGAGGAGGACGCGGGCGAGTTCGCCGAGGCCGTGCGGGTCGCGCTCGCCGGCCCGGGCAGCTGGGTGGACAGCCGCCGGCTGCGGCTGCGGCAGGTCCCCGGCACCTCCGCCGCCGACTTCACGGTCTACCTGGCGACCGCGCGGACGGCGGGACGGATGTGCGCCCAGGGCGGTGTGGACATCCGGATCGACGGACGCCCGTACACCTCCTGCCGGGCGCCGGGGAAGGTGATCATCAACCTCGACCGGTGGCGGCTCTCCGTTCCGCACTTCGTGCGCGCGAAGGTGCCGCTGTCGGTCTACCGGACGTACGTGGTGAACCACGAGGTCGGACACCAGTTGGGGCACCGTCACGAGCGCTGCCCCGGCGAGGGCGAGCGGGCGCCGGTGATGATGCAGCAGACCCTCTTCCTGAACGGTTGCGTGGCCAACCCCTGGCCGTACGTCGGCGGTCGCCGGTACTCCGGGCCGCCGCTCTGACCACAGCCGACCTGGCGCTTTAGCCATGACTTGGCCTATTCGCGTTATTTGCCTGATTAATAGCGATAACCATTCATAGTGGCATTAGCGCCAAAGGGGCAGAATGCAGCTATTGATCTGGCACGCTGTGAATCATGACGCCATCGTCCCCTTCTGCTCCGCCTGCTCCGGAATCGCCCGGCCCTCCCGGTCGGCCCTCCCTGGCGCGGATGTACCGGCGTCGCCGCCGTAGCACGCTGCTCGGGCTGGTGCTGCTCCTCGCGGTCGCCGTCGCGATGACGGTCGTGCGTACGGGCGAGCCGTCGACGCCCTCGACCATCCAGGGCCGGGTCCCCGACGGTGGCGGGGTCGGGGCGCACGCCGTGCCGCCGCCGACCACCCCGAACGCCGTGCCGTCCTACGGCGCGGGCCGGTTCGCCGTCGCGTCGGGCGGCACCCCGGTGCGGGGCGAGGACGGTCCGCTCCACCGCTACCGGGTCGTCGTGGAGCAGGGCACCGGCCAGGACGCGGACGCGTTCGCGGCCAGCGTCGACGAGACGCTCGGCGACCCGCGGAGCTGGATCGGCTCGGGCGAGCTACGGGTCCAGCGGGTGGCCGAGGCGGTGGAGGCCGACTTCACCATCTACCTCGCCACCCCGGTCACCTCCGAGCGGATGTGCGCCGAGGGCGGGCTGAGCACCGAGGGCTACACCTCCTGCCGGCTGCCGGGGCAGGTCATCATCAACCTGGCCCGGTGGATGGAGGCGGTGCCCGACTACGGGGCCGAGCTCGCCGTCTACCGGACGTACGTGATCAACCACGAGGTGGGGCACGAGTTCGGGGAGGGGCACGAGGCCTGCCCGGGGCCGGGCCAGCCCGCGCCGGTCATGCAGCAGCAGACGTACGGTCTGGAGGGCTGCCTGGCCAACGCCTGGCCCTACCTCGACGGCCGCCGGTACGCCGGCGAGATCATCCCCTGAGACCGGTGCGGCCGCGGCGGGCGCGGGCATCGCCGGAGGTGGCGTGAGACACATCGGTGGCCGGCTTTATTCCCGGTCCCGGATGGCGGGCGGCGTGTCCTCCCTCATGGCCGATCGCCCGCGTGCCGAGTGACAATGGCCCGGTCTGCACCGCCGATCCCGGGGAGTCCACCGTGTCGTTGCCCCCGCTCGTCGAGCCCGCCGCCGAGCTGACCGTTGACGAGATCCGTCGCTACTCGCGCCACCTGATCATCCCGGACGTCGGGGTCGAGGGGCAGAAGCGGCTGAAGAACGCCCGGGTGCTCTGCGTGGGCGCCGGCGGTCTCGGCTCGCCGGCCCTGATGTACCTCGCCGCCGCCGGTGTCGGCACGCTCGGCATCATCGACTTCGACACCGTCGACGAGTCGAACCTCCAGCGCCAGATCATCCACGGCGTCTCCGACGTCGGCCGCTCCAAGGCCGAGTCCGCCGCCGCGAGCATCCGCGAGATCAACCCCCTGGTCAACATCGAGATCCACAACACGGCACTCGACCGGGACAACGTCCGCGAGATCTTCAGCCAGTACGACCTGATCGTCGACGGCACCGACAACTTCGCCACCCGCTACATGGTCAACGACGCGGCGGTGCTGCTCGGCAAGCCGTACGTCTGGGGCTCGATCTACCGCTTCGACGGCCAGGCGTCGGTCTTCTGGGCCGAGCACGGCCCCTGCTACCGCTGCCTCTACCCGGAGCCCCCGCCGCCCGGCATGGTGCCCTCCTGCGCCGAGGGGGGCGTGCTCGGCGTGCTCTGCGCGTCGATCGGCTCCATCCAGGTCACCGAGGCGATCAAGCTGATCACCGGCATCGGTGAGCCACTGGTCGGTGGCCTCACGGTCTACGACGCCCTGGAGATGTCGTACCGCAAGATCAAGGTCCGTAAGGACCCGAACTGCGCCCTCTGCGGGGAGAACCCGACCGTCACCGACCTGCTGGAGGACTACGAGGACTTCTGCGGCGCGGTCTCGGTGGAGGCCCAGGAGGCGGTGGTCGACTCGACCATCACCGCCGTGGAGCTGAAGGAGTGGCAGGACGCGGGTAAGGACATCTTCCTGGTCGACGTCCGGGAGCCGGCGGAGTACGAGATCGTCCGCATCCCCGGCGCCACGCTGATTCCCAAGGGCGAGATCCTCTCCGGCGAGGCGCTCTCCCGGCTGCCGCAGGACAAGCAGATCGTGCTGCACTGCAAGTCCGGCGTCCGCTCGGCGGAGGCGCTCGCCGCGCTGAAGGCCGCCGGGTTCCGCGACGCGGTCCACGTCCAGGGCGGCGTGCTCTCCTGGATCAAGCAGATCGACCCGTCGCTGCCCGCGTACTGACCGACCGGGTGGGGTCGGGGCGGGCTGGAGCCGCCCCGACCTCGGCCGATTCTCCGAGGCGGGATCGCCTTTGCGCAGGTAGCGTGTCCGGCGTGGTCGATTTGGACGCCGCGATCGGCTTCGTCGTGGCTCACGGGGACGCGGTGGAGCGTGCCCGCCTGTCCCGGCTGCGCACGGGCGCGGCGGTGCCGGCCGAGCTGTTGGAGCGGGCCGAGACCGGCCAGGGGCCCGACGGCGGTTGGCCAGCCACCCTGGACGGCGGGATCGGCTCCGTCGACGCCACCTGCTTCCGCCTCGCCGAGCTCGACGACCTCGGTGCCCTCGGTCGGCCGGCCGCCCGCCACGCGCTGGACTGGCTGGCCGCCCGGCAGCTTTCCGACGGCGGCTGGGAGGAGGACCCGGCGCTGGCCGAGCTGGCCCCGGAGTGGGCCCGGCCGGGCGATCCGGAGGCCCGCTTCTACCTCACGGCCAACGCCGGCTTCTGGCTGACCGTCGCCGGGCTCGACGCCCGGGCGGCGGGCCCGCTCGACCACCGGGTCGGCGGGGCGTACGCGGGCGTGGTGCAGGCGGCGGCGCAGTCGATCGCCGGCCAGCTCGCCCGGGACGGCAGTTGGCCCTCGTTCCTGCCGGCCGGCTGGCTGGGCGCCGCGGTGCTGCACCGCCAGGGCATGTACGACGAGTCGGCGCGCATCCAGGCGGTGCTGGCCGAGCGGATCCCCACGATGTCCCCGGCGGACGCGGCGTGGCTCTCCGCGACGCTGCGGCGGGTCGAGGTCGGCGAGGAGCAGTGGCTGCTCGTCTCCGCCCGCCAGCGGCTCGCCGAGACCCAACGCAGTGACGGCGGCTGGGACAGCGACGACGGTCACCAGTTCGACGTGCACACCACCCTGCGGGCCATCCGGGCCTGCCTGACGCCGACCACGCAGGCCACGCCGCCCGCCTCCGCCGCGCAGGCCATCCCGGTCGCGCCGCCCGCCGCGCCGGTCGCAGCGCCGCCCACGCCGCCCGCCGCGCCGGTCGTGCCGCCCGCGCCCGCGCCGGTCACGGCGCCGGTCGTCCCGCCCGCGCCGGTCGAGCCGGCGTCGGCGGGCTGACCGCACCCCCGGATCCCCGCGATCGGGCGCCTCGCGCCCCACCCGACCGTCACGGCGGCGACGAGCGTGGCGGCACGATCGTGGGCGGGCAGCCGGGTACCTCGTGCGCCGCGGTCAGGCGCGCAGGTGGCCGTCGCCGGTCACCACGTACTTCGTGGAGGTCAGCTCGGGCAACCCCATCGGGCCGCGGGCGTGCAGCTTCTGGGTGGAGATGCCGATCTCGGCGCCGAAGCCGAACTCGCCGCCGTCGGTGAACCGGGTGGAGGCGTTCACCATGACGGCGGCCGCGTCCACCCGGGCCACGAACTCGCGGGCGGCCGTGGCCGAGTCGGTGAGGATCGCCTCGGTGTGCCCGGTGCCGTACCGCCGGATGTGCGCGACCGCGGCGTCGAGGGAGTCGACCACCGCGACCGAGATGTCGGCGGAGAGGTACTCGGTGGCGAAGTCCTCCTCGGTCGCCGGCACCACGGCGGCGGAGTGGGCGGCGACGCGCTCGTCGCCGTGTACCGTCACCCCGGCCTCGGCGAACGCGGTCAGCATGGGGGGCAGGAAGGCGTCGGCGACCGCCGCGTGCACCAGCAGTGACTCGGCGGTGTTGCAGGTGGAGAGCCGCTGCGTCTTGGCGTTCAAGGTGACCGCCACGGCCTTCGACACGTCGGCGGCCGCGTCGACGTAGACGTGGCAGTTGCCCACCCCGGTCTCGATCACGGGCACGGTCGACTCCTCGACCACGGTACGGATCAGCGACGCGCCGCCGCGCGGGATGAGCACGTCGACCAGGCCGCGGGCGCGCATCAGCTCCTTGACCGAGTCGCGTGAGGCGGCGTCGAGCAGCTGCACGGCGTCGGCCGGGAGCCCGGCGCCGGCGACCGCGTCCCGCAGCACGGCGACCAGCGCGGCGTTGGAGTGCGCGGCGGAGGAGGAGCCGCGCAGCAGCGCCGCGTTGCCGGACTTCAGGCAGATGCCGGCGGCGTCGACCGTCACGTTCGGACGGGCCTCGTAGATGATCCCCACCACCCCGAACGGCACCCGGACCTGCCGCAGCTCCAGCCCGTTGGGCAGGGTCGAGCCGCGGACGACCTCCCCGACGGGATCGGGCAGCGCGGCCATCTGCCGCAGCGCGTCGGCGATGCCGGCCACCCGGCCCTCGTCGAGCGCCAGCCGGTCCAGCACGGCCGCGCTCAGCCCGGCCTCCCGGCCGGCCGCCAGGTCCGCCGCGTTCGCGGTCAGGATCTCGGGGGTACGCGCCACCAGCGCGTCGGCCATCGCGTGCAGCGCCGCGTCCTTGGCGGTACGCGTCGCGACGGCCAGCGCCTCCGCCGCGCCGCGGGCCCGTCGCGCCTGCTCGGTCACGCTCATCCGTCACTCCTCAGCTCCGGTCGGAACGGCGGTGTCGCCCGCCGACCCGCTACAGCAGTACCAGGTCGTCGCGGTGGACGACCTCCCGTTCGTACGCCGGGCCGAGGGCCGCGGCCAGTTCCGAGGTGGAGCGGCCGAGCAGCCCGGGCAGCTCCACCGCGTCGTAGTTGACCAGCCCGCGGGCCACGGGCGCACCCGCCGCGTCCACGAGGTCCACGGGGTCGCCGGCGGTGAACGCCCCGTCGACCGCCGTGATGCCGGCGGGCAGCAGCGACTTGCGTCGCCCGACCACGGCGGCGACCGCCCCGTCGTCGAGGTGCAGCCGGCCGCGGGGCGAGGTGGCGTGGGCGAGCCAGAAGAGCCGCGCGGCCGGGCGTTGCCGCTGCGGGTGGAAGAACGTGCCGACGGCCTCGCCGGACAGCGCCGGGGCGGCCAGGGGAGCGGCCGTGAGGACCACGGGGATGCCGAACCCGGTGGCGATGCGGGCGGCCTCGACCTTCGTCACCATGCCCCCGGTGCCGACCCCGGCGCGACCCGCGCCGCCGATCGTGACGCCCGCCAGGTCGGCCTCGCCCCGTACCTCGGTGATGCGGGTGGAGCCGGGGCGGGCCGGGTCACCGGTCCAGAGGGCGTCGACGTCGGAGAGGAGCACCAGCAGGTCGGCCTGGACCAGCGCGGCGACCAGGGCGGCCAGCCGGTCGTTGTCGCCGAACCGGATCTCCTCGGTGGCCACGGTGTCGTTCTCGTTGACGATCGGCACCGCCCGCAGGTCGAGCAGCTTGCGCAGCGTGCGGTAGGCGTTGCGGTAGTGCGCCCGCCGGGTGACGTCGTCGACGGTGAGCAGCACCTGCCCCACGGTCAGCCGGTGCCGGGCGAAGCTGGCCTCGTACCGGCCGATGAGCAGGCCCTGGCCGACGCTGGCGGCGGCCTGCTGGGTGGCCAGGTCGCGCGGACGCCGGGACAGCCCCAGCGGGGCGAGCCCGGCCGCGATCGCGCCGGAGGAGACGAGCACCACCTCGCGGCCCTCCGCGGCGAGCGCCGCGAGGGTGTCGACCAGCGCGTCGACCCGCTCGCCGGCCAGCCCACCGGTGGCCGTGGTCAACGAGGAGGAACCGATCTTGACGACCACCCGTCGGGCCGCTGTCACCGCGTCGCGCACCGGACCATTCTGCGCGGTCGCGGTGACGCCACCTCGTGGCGTTCCCATATCGTGGCCGACTGTGACACCTGACGAGTACGTCGAGGCGGTGCTGGATCTCGTCGAACGGATCCCGCCGGGGCGGGTGATGTCCTACGGCGCGGTGGCCGACGCGCTCGCGGAGCGCTCGGGTCGGCACTCGGCCCGCCTGGTGGGCACCATCATGGCGCGCCACGGCGGCGCGGTGCCCTGGCACCGGGTGGTCAACTCGGCGGGGCGGCTGCCGCCGGGGCACGAGCGGGAGGCCCGGGCCCGGCTGCGGGCGGAGGGCACGCCCCTGCGCGGGCCCGGGGTGGACATGGCGGCGGCCAGTTGGTCGCCGGAAGAGGGGATGTGAGCCGCGCCATAACGTGAGTAACATTCGGCGCCATGGACGCGCCGCCGGCTGGGCCGGTTCCGGTCCCGGGCGGGTTACCGCGTCGGGTGCACGCGGGCTACGCGCTCGGCTCCCTCGCCACCGGCGCCTTCGGGACCGTGCCGGGGTTGCTGCTGCTGCCCTACCTCACCGACACCCTCGGCGTCGCCGCCGGGCTGGCCGCCGTGCTGGTGCTCGTGCCGAAGGCGTGGGACGTGCTGGTCAACCCCGTCGCCGGGCGCGTCTCCGACCGCACCCGGTCCCGCTGGGGGCCCCGCCGGCCGTACCTGCTGCTCGCCGGGATCGCGCTCGCCCTGCTCTTCGCCGCCATCTTCGCCGCGCCGTTCGGGGCCGGCGGCGCGGCCGGGGCGTACGTGGCCGTGGCCTTCCTCGCCACCGCCACCGCGTTCGCCTTCTTCCAGGTGCCCTACGTGGCGATGCCGGCCGAACTCACCGAGGACTACGCCGAGCGGACCCGGCTCATGACCTGGCGGGTCGCCGTGCTGGCCCTGGCCATCCTGGTCTCCGGCGCGGTGGCCCCGATCGTGGTGACCGCGGGCGGCGAGGGCCTCCCCGGCCACCGCTGGATGGCGCTCTTCGTCGCGGGGCTGATCGCGTTGGGCGCGGTGGGCGCCTTCGTCGGCACCCGCGGCGCGCCGACGGGCCGGGTACGCGAGAGCGAGCCCACCCTCCGCGCCCAGCTCGCGGTCGCCGGGCGCAACCGGCCGTTCCGGGCGCTGCTGCTCTGCTTCGTGGTGCAGTCCGCCGGGGTGGCCACCATCCTCGCCGGCGTCAACTACTTCGCCGACCAGATCCTGCGGGACCCGGAGACCGGGGCGACCCTGCTCTTCGCCTGCTTCGTCGGGCCGGCGCTGCTGGTGATGCCGCTCTGGACCCGGATCGGCGCGCGGGTCGGCAAGCTCGCCGCCCTGGTCGCCGCCTCCCTGCTGCTCACGCTGGGCATGGCGCTGCTGGTGGCGGCGCCGGTGCTGCCCGCCGCCGCCGTCTACGCGGTGGTCGCGCTGGTCGGGGCCGGGTACGCGGGGCAGCAGGTGTTCGCGCTCGCCATGCTGCCCGACTGCATCAGCTGGGACGAGGGGCGCACCGGCCGGCGGCAGGCGGGCGTCTTCACCGGCGTCTGGACGGCGGGGGAGACCCTCGGGCTGGCACTCGGGCCGGGCATCTACGGCCTCGTGCTCCAGTTGGCTGGCTACGTCTCCTCCGACACGGGCACGGCGGCGGCCCAGTCCGACACCGCCCGGCTCGGCATCCTGCTCGGCTTCACCGTGATTCCGGCCGTCCTGGTGGCCGTCCCCCTACTCCTCCTCCGCCGCTACGCGCTGCCACCCACCCCCGCCACGCCCGATCCCACCGGCGATCACGCAGTCGTAGTCGGGGACGAAGGCCGCTGACCCGCACGGAAAGGGCACCACAACTCCATGATCGACGAGAAGACCGACGGGGCCGCGCTCCCGGCCCGGGGGTTGCCCGCCGAACGGGTCCTCCAGGAGATCCGCGCCCTGCGCGCGGCCGACCGGCCCACCCACGGCGGGCAGCTCTTCGCGTACGTCTACGACCCGGCGGTGCCCGGGCTCGACGAGCTGACCACGGCGGCGTACGCGGCGAGCGCCCACGTCAACGGGCTGGACCCGACCGCCTTCCCGTCGCTGCTCGCGATGGAGAACAGCCTGGTGGGGGCGGCGGCCCGGCTGCTCGGCGGCGGGCCGGGCGGTGCCGCGCCGGACGCGGTCGGCAGCGTCACCAGCGGCGGCACCGAGTCCCTGATCCTGGCGGTGAAGACCGCCCGGGACGCCCACCCGGAGGTCACCGCGCCGCGGCTGGTGGTGCCGGCGAGCGGCCACGCGGCCTTCGCGAAGGCGGCGCACTACCTCGGGGTGGTGCTCGACGTGGTGCCGGTCTCGCCGCGCACCCTACGACCCGACCCGGCCGCGATGGCCGCCGCCATCGGACCGGACACCGTGCTGGTGGCGGCCTCCGCGCCGTCGTACGCGCACGGGGTGATCGACCCCGTCGCCGAGATCGCGGCGGCGGCCGCGGCGGCCGGGGTGCGCTGCCACGTGGACGCCTGCTTCGGCGGCTGGACCCTGCCGTACCTGCGTCGGCTCGGCGCGCCGGTGCCGCCGTTCGACTTCTCCGTCCCCGGGGTCACCTCGGTCTCCGTGGACCTGCACAAGTACGCGTACGCCCCGAAGGGCGTCTCCGTGCTGCTGCACCGCGACCCGGCGTTGCGTGCCCCGCAGTACTTCGCGTACGCCGACTGGCCCGGCTACACGATGATCAATCCCACCATCGCCTCGACCCGCTCGGGCGGCCCGATCGCCGCCGCGTACGCCACCCTGCGGCACCTCGGCGACGACGGCTACCTGCGGCTCGCGGCGGCCACCCGGGAGGCCGTGGCCGGGCTGGCCGACGCCGTGCGTGGGGTGACCGGCCTGCGGTTGCTGGCCGAGCCGGAGTCCACGGTGGTCTGCTTCACCAGCGAGGACCCCGGGCTGGACCTGTTCGTCCTGGTCGACGAGCTGACCGCCCGGGGCTGGCACACCCAGCCGCAGCTGTCGTACGCCGACCTGCCGGCCAGCGTGCACCTGACCGTCACCGCGGCCGTGGCGTCCCGGGTGGCCGGGTTCGGCCCGGACCTCGCGGACGCGGTGGCGGCCGCCCGGGCGGCGGGCCCGGTCGCGCTGCCCCCGGAGCTGCTCGCCCTCGCCGGGACGCTCACCCCGGACGCGCTCACCCCGGACCTCGTCGGTGGGCTCGCCGCGGCGCTGGGTCTGGCCGGCGGGGACGGCGCCGGGGCGCCGGAGCGGATGGCGGCGGTGAACCGGCTGCTCGACGCCGCGCCGCCGGCGCTGCGGGAGCGGCTGCTGATCGAGTTCGTGAGCCTGCTGCAACGCCCGACCTGGTGAGTCCCGCACGACGGAGGGCCCGGAACCGACGGGTTCCGGGCCCTCCGGGCGTCGTGGGCGTGGCTCAGTTCGGGTCGGCCGCCGTCACCGTGAACGAGGCGGTGTTGTCGGTCGGGTCCACGTCCTGCACGTCCTCGCAGTAGCAGTAGCTCGACGTCACCGTGTAGGAGCCGGTGCCGAGCACGCCCGACGGGGTGTCGGCGGGGGCGCTGAGGATGACGTCGAAGGTCCGCTCCTCTCCGGGCATGAACTGCCCGCCCGGCACGCTGAAGCCGTAGTCCCAGCTCGGCGCGTCCTGCGGCTCGATGTGGTTGACGACCACGCCGGCCGGCAGGTCGGCCATGACGTTGAGCCCGTACGACGGGGCGTCGTTGCCGTAGCGGACGGTCAGCGGCATCCGGCCCTGGAGGCTGCCGTCGGCGAGCCGGTCGAGGACGACCGGGCCGGCGGTGGCGCTGACGTCGCTCCGGGTCGCCTGCACGTACGGGCGCGGATCCTTGAGGCTCCCGGTCGTGGACCGGAAGAGGGTGGTGAACGACGCGCTGTCCGAGGGCCCCGCGCTGCCGCCCACGGCGACCTCGCCGCCCGCGACGGTCATCGCGTAGTCCCGTGGCGTGGTCCAGACGTGGAAGCCCAGGGTGTAGGTCCGGCTGGCGCCCGGCTCCAGCGTCTGGCCGTCGCACGCGTGTCGGATCCGGTTCTCGGTCAGACCCATGATGAGGCAGGCACCCTCGGGAGTGAGACCCGTGAACGAGGCGCCCGCCGGCTCGACGACGTTGACCGTCACGTACTCCGCCGTGGGGCCGTTGTTGGTGACGGTCATGCGCAGCGAGCCCTGGTACCCCTTGTCGGTGGGGTCCAGCACCAGCCGCTTCGCGGTGACGGAGAGCGGTCCGGTGGCGTCGGCCGGTGCGGCGGTGGCCGGCGCACCGGCGGCGAGCACCGCCAGCGTGGTGCCGAGGAGCCCGGCGGCGAGCCGGCGCCCGGTGGACATGGTGATGGGCATGAGTGGTGCCTCCCCCGTGGACATTGACGCACTCGGATGAGCGCCCGAGCACCATAGCGAGGCCCGTTTCGTCCGCGCTGACCGTGCGGACGAAACGGGCCGATCAGTGCGGATGGTTCAGCTCGCGTCGACCGCGGTCACCGCGAACGAGGTGGTGTTGTCGGTCGGGTCCACGTCCTCCACCGGCGTCCCCGAGCCGTAGAAGTAGCCTGCTGCGACCGTGTACGACCCGCTGCCGAGCACGCCCGACGGGGTGTCGGCCGGGGCGGCGAGGATCACGTCGAAGGTGCGCTCCTCGCCCGGCATGAACCGCCCGCCCGGCACGGTGAACCAGTTCGGGAAGCTCGGCATGTCCTGCGGCTCGATGTGGTGCACCGTGACCCCCTCGGGCAGCGCGGCGGTGACGTCCACGTGGAACGAGGGCGCGTCGTTGCCGTACCGGACCCTGACCGGCATCCGGCCGAGGAGGCTCCCGTCGGCCTGGCGGGTCAGCACCACGTCGTCGCCCCGGATGGCCAGGTCCGTCCGGGTGGCCTGGACGTAGGCGCGGGGGTGGCGGAGGCTGCCGTCGGTGGACTCGAACAGGGTGGTGAACCGGGCGGTGTCCGAGGGCGCCTCGGCGCCCTGCGGCTGTACCGCGATCCGTCCGCCCCGGGCCACCATCGGGTAGTCACGAGCGGTGGTCCAGACGCGGAAGCCGAGCTGGAAGGTCACCGAGGACCGGGCCGCGATCCGGCCGCCGTAGCAGCTGGAGACGAGCCGATTCTCCACCAGCTCCTGGTAGAGGCACGCGTCGCCGGGCTGGATCGACGTGAACGACGCCCCGGCCGGCTCGGTGACGATCAGGCTGACGGAGGTGTCCGTCCGGGCCGGGTTGGTCACCGTCGCGGTCAACGTGCCGACGTAGCCGCCGTCGGTCGGTTCCAGGACCAGCCGCTGCGCGGTGATGTCGGGCCCCGTGGTCCCGCCGGCGGCGGTTGCCGGCGTGGCCAGGGCGAGCACTGTCGCGACCGTGCCGAGCAGGCCGGTGGCGATTCGTGCGGTGCGTGTGGTCATGTCTTGTCCTCCCGTGATCCCCGTGATCGGGCGACGGTCGTCCGTTCGCCTCGCCTGGTGAACACGCCCCGACCGGATGGCCGGTTGCGAGATGTTTTGTCAGGAAAGCGACGCGGCGATCCGGAGCATCCGGATCGCCGCGCCGACGGGGTGGACGTACTCCTAGTCCACCCGGTGGAGGCGGACGAAGTTGTCCTGGTACGTCAGGTCGTCCCAGTAGCGGTCCTGCGAGTCGAAGTGGACCACCCGCAGTGTCGGCTGCGCGTAGTCGCTGTTATTCGGGTCGATCATGAATCGGAAGGTGTACGACCGACGTTCGCCCGCGGGCAGCGCGTCCAGCAGGCAGGTGTCGGAGCCGCCCTCGTCGGCCATCCGGCACCGGTCGAGATCCGCCCCGGCGGGCTCGCCGACGGTGATCATTTCGGTGAGACCCACCCGGGGCACGTCCACCGGGCCCTTGTTGACGACCGTGACGGTCACGGTGCCGGCGCGCCGGCCCTTCGCGTCCGCCGGCGCGAGGACCAGGTCGCCGGCCGTGATGGCGAGGTCGGTGAGCCGGGGGTCCTTGCCGAACTTCGTCGGCCCGGCCGACTGGTCGAAGCGGTCGCCGTTCCACGCGTACGTCCGCCACTGCCGCTGCGGCGCCCACGACGGCCTGCTGCAGCAGGGCTGCTCGTCGGCCACGCGCACCCGGATGTCGCCGTCCTCGCGGACGTCGAACTCGGTGATGTCGTCCATTCCCTCGCGGGTACCGACCACGCGTCCCATCGTCACGATCCGGCCGTCGTCGTCGCGGTCGAAGGCGACCACCTGCTTCGCGGTGGCCTCACCCCCCGTCCGGCAGGCGAGCAGCGCCACCGTCTCCGTCGCGCCGTCGCCGTCCACGTCACCGTGTACCGGGTCGCCGATGACGACCGGCACCGCGTCCGCCTGCGGCGAAACCCGCAGCCGCACGTCCTCGGTCACGCAGGTCTCCGGCATGTACATGTAGTCGGGCCAGGCCGGCAGGTCGAGGCGCGCGTTGAGGAGCTGGGAGCGGCTGATCCGGCCGTCCGGGGCCGCCGCGGTGGGGCTGACCGTGCTCGGGGTCGACGAGGGCGTCGGGGTGGGCGTCCCTGTCGGCGTCGGCGGCGTCGGCTGCACGCTCTCGGCCGGCCCGGGTGTGGGGCGGGACCGGTCGGTCAGTGCCGCGTTCGCGGCGACCGGGACGGCCACCGCCAGCACCGCCACCGCCGCCGTGGCCACCAGCGCCCGCCGGCGGCGACGCCGTACGGTCCTGCGCACCTCCGTCGGGCCGGCCGGCCGCACCGAGGGGGCGTACGCGTCGCGGAACGCCGCGAACTCCCCGCTGACCAGCATGTCCTCGATCTCAGGCATTGTCGTTCACCCCGTTCGTGCCGGCGAGCTGCGCTGCCAGCGCCGCCCGGCCCCGGTGCAGCCAGGACTTGACCGTGCCCTCCGGCACTCCCTCCTGCTCCGCGATCTGGTTGACGGAGAGGTCCGCGAGGTAGTGCAGCACCACCGCGCGGCGATGGGTGGCCGGCAGCTGTGCCAGCGCGGCGGTCAGCGCCACCCGGTCCGGCCCCGGCCCGGGCACGTGCTCCTCGCGCTGCCGCCGCAGCCAGGACTGGGCGGTCCGCAGCCGCCGCCAGCGGCTGGTGGCGAGGTTCCAGGCGACCCGACGCACCCACGCCAGCGGGTCGTCGTAGCGCGACACCCGGGACCACCGGGCGAACGCCCGGCAGAAGGCCTCCTGCACCAGGTCCTGCGCCTGCGGCAGGTCTCCGCAGTACGCGGCCAACTGGAGCGTCAGCGACCGGAAGTGCGCGTGGTAGAGCCCGTCGAAGTCGATCGCCTCGGGCCGCTCCCGGGGTTGCGGCCGGTCCGCCGCCCCGGGCGGCGGGTCACCGAGCCCTGTTTCCCTCGTCACCGTCATCTGGTCCTCCCCGTGCAGGCCGCGACCGCGCGGCCGACCACCGTTACACGCCTCGATGCCGGAACCGGTTGCGCGGGTTGCCGCCACCGGCGCTGTGGTTGACTGTCAGATCGGGGACACGGGGAAGGAGGTCGGAGATGCAGCTGCCGGGAGTGCTCGGCGAGCCGATCCGGTTCGTGCTCAACTGGGGCCGCCGCTACTCGCTCTGGGTCTTCAACTTCGGCCTGGCCTGCTGCGCCATCGAGTTCATCGCCACGAGCATGAGCCGGCACGACTTCATGCGGCTCGGGGTGATCCCGTTCGCGCACGGCCCGCGCCAGGCCGACCTCATGGTGGTCTCCGGCACGGTGACCGACAAGATGGCGCCCGCCATCAAGCGGCTCTACGACCAGATGCCCGAGCCGAAGTACGTCATCTCGTTCGGAGCCTGCTCCAACTGCGGCGGCCCGTACTGGGACTCGTACTCGGTGACCAAGGGCGTCGACCAGCTCATTCCCGTGGACGTCTACGTGCCCGGCTGCCCGCCCCGACCGGAGGCGCTGCTGCACGGCATCCTCCGCCTGCAGGAGAAGATCGCCGCCGAGCAGTCCGGCGTCGGCGGGGTGCCCCGGCCCGACCCGCTCGCCGCCCCGGTCGACGCGCCGCCGAGCGACGGCGCCGTCCCGCGTTCGGTCGCCTCACTCAGCGCCCCGCCGGTCCGCCCGCCCGCCCCCTGACACCCGCCTCGGGGGACGGCACGCGCACCCCGTTACGACGGGTCGAGCGGCCGGACCGGTACGTCCGGGTCGCCCGCTCGTCCGAGCCCGCCGGTGGCGGGCGAGGACTAGCGTGCGCGGCATGAGCAACTCCGGGCAGCAGCGCTCCGCCCACATCATCGACGTCCTGATCGCGGAGTTCGGGGAGTCCATGGCCCTCGACCCCGCCGCCTTCCGCCGCAAGTTCCGCAAGATGGCGGCCTCGCCGTTCGCCTTCTACCGGGGCAGCGCCTCCCTCTTCTACGCCGACCAGCGCGGCGACTTCGCCGACGACCGGTTCCTCGACGGGCGGACCAGCCGGGTGTGGATCCACGGTGACCTGCACGCGGAGAACTTCGGCACCTACATGAACGCCTCCGGCCAGCTGGTGTTCAACGTGAACGACTTCGACGAGGCGTACGTCGGGCCGTTCACCTGGGACCTGCGGCGCTTCGCGGCGAGCGTCGCGCTGCTCGGCTACGCCAAGGCGCTCTCCGACCGGGCGATCAGCGAGCTGGTCACCGGTTTCGCGCGCGCGTACCTGACCGAGCTGCGGGCGATCGCCGCCGGCGGCGACGACGCCATCGGCTCGATCACCCTCGACAACGCCGACGGCGTGCTTCGGCAGGTGCTCCAGCAGGCGCGGCTCTACACCCGGGTCGACCTGCTCGCTACCCAGACCACGATCGACAACTACGAGCGGCGGTTCTCCCTCGGCGAGGGGGTGTACGAGATCGACGACGAGACCCGGGAGCGGGTGACCGCCGCGTTCGGGGCGTACCTCGGCACGCTGCCGCCGTCCTCGGCCCGCCTGCGTCCGGTCGAGGCGCGGATCAAGGACGTGGTGCTGCGCAAGGGCGTGGGCATCGGCTCGGCGGGGCTGCCGTCGTACAACCTGCTGTTGGAGGGGCACACCCAGGCGCTGGAGAACGACGTCGTGATCTACATGAAGCAGGCCCAGGTGCCGGCGGTGGCCCGGTACATCCCCGACGAGAGCGTCCGCGGCTACTTCCGGCACCAGGGGCACCGGACGGCCGAGTCGCAGCGGGCGTTGCAGGCGCACGCCGACCCGTGGCTGGGCTTCACCGAGCTGGACGGGGTGGGCCAGCTGGTCGCCGAGGTCTCCCCGTACGCCGCCGACCTCGACTGGGCCGACGTCAACGAGCCGGAGGAGCTGGCCGGGGTGCTGACCGACCTGGGCCGGGCGGTGGCGCGCATGCACTCGGTGGCCGACGACGAGTCGAGCCACGACCTGGTCGACTACTCCACCGAGGAGGCCATCGTCGCGGCCGTCGACCCGGACGAGTCGGGCTTCGTGGACCACCTGGTGGAGTTCGCCCACGCGTACGGGCTGCGCGCCCGGGAGGACCACCAGCTCTTCGTGGACCTGTTCCGCAACGGCCGGCTGCCCGGCATCTGAGCCTGCCCGCCGGTCAGACCGCGAACTCCAGCACGACCTTGATGTCGTCCGGCCCCGAGGTGTACGCGTCCGCGTACGACGACACCGGTACCCGCCGCGTGATCAGGGAGGTGAGCCACAGCGGGTCGGCCCGCCGCAGCGCTTCGGCGGCGTTGTCCCAGTGCCGGCGGTTGGCGTTCACCGAGCCGAAGACCACGTTGTTCTCCAGCACGAGGGCCCGGTTGAGCGCGCCGGCGTCGAAGTCGATGGTCCGGCCGCCGCTGGACACCCCGGCGAGGCAGACGATGCCGTTCGGCGCCGCCTTGCACATCACGTCGAGCACCACCTTGGGCGCCCCGGTGCACTCGACCACGACGTCCGGCTCGAAGTCCAGTTCGTCGACGCGGACCGAGTGGTACGTCGCGCCCAGCGCGCGGACCAGGTCCGGCTTGGGGCCGCTGGTGGCCAGGTCGAGCACGTGCACCGAGAGCCCGCGCTGGGTGGCGAGCAGTGCGGCGAGCAGCCCGATCGGGCCGGCACCGGTGACCAGTACGCTTCGCGGCTGCCACTCGGCCCGGTGCCCGATCCGCTCGATGTGGTCCCACGCCTTCGCCACGATGCTGGTGGGTTCCAGCAGCATCCCGACCTGGCCCAACGCCGGGTCCAGCCGGACGGCGTACGAGGGCTGGATGCGCCAGCGTTCGCGGGCGAAGCCGGGCAGCGCCTTGATGCCGTGCTCGGTGTAGCGGCCGTTGCGGCACATGTCCCACTCGCCGACGGCGCAGTTGGGGCAGGGGACCGGGTCGGCGTGCCGGACGATGCCGGCCACGAGCTCCCCGGGCCGCAGGGTGCCGGTCGGGTCCTCCAGCACCCGCCCCAGCGACTCGTGCCCGAGCACCAGGCGCTGCTCGCCGGGGGGCGCCTCGCCGTACTGCCCGGCGATGATCTCGTGGTCGGTGCCGCAGACGCCGACGGCCAGGGCCTCGACGAGGATCGCGCCCTCCTCGGGCGCCGGCTCCGGCTGGTCCTCCACCAGCTCCAACGAGTTGGCGACTCCGGGTGTCACAGTCACAGCGCGCACGTTCCTCATCTTCGCCCGCCCGTCCGCCGTCCGCCCCGCAAAGCGGCAGATGCCCCGGACGACCAGGAGATCCACCCCGGCCGCGCGGGTGCCGGCCCCGGGCCCGTTCGGGCGGCGACCCGGCTTCGCCGGCCCCCGACCCCCGGCCCGGCACCGGCCGGGTCCGCCCCACGGGGCCGGTCGGCGCGAGCGGGCCGGCGCGGGCCGCCGGTGCCGGCCCTAGGATCAGCGGCATGACTCCGGAAGAGGTCGGCCGACGGATGGCCGGGCTGCTCGCGCCGGTCGAGACCACGACGTCGGTCTCGGGCGGCCAGCGGCACGCCCGGGCCACCGTGGACGTGCCGGCGGCGAGCTGGCGCGACGCGGTCCGGGCCGCCCGCGACGACGCGGAGCTGGCGTGTGACTTCTTCGACTGGCTCTCAGCGGTCGACGAGCTGGCCGAGGGGTTCGACGTGGTGGCCCACCTGTGGTCGACCCGGCATCGGCACGGCCTGCTGCTGCGCACCCGGGTGCCCCGGGAGGCGCCCACGGTGGCCTCGGTGGTCGACGTCTATCCGGGGGCCGGGTGGCACGAGCGGGAGACCCACGAGATGTTCGGCATCGACTTCGCCGGGCACGGCGGGCTGCGTCCGCTGCTGCTGCCCCCGGAGTTCGAGGGTCATCCGCTGCGCAAGGAGTTCGTGCTGGCCTCCCGGGTGGCGAAGCCGTGGCCGGGCGCCAAGGAGCCAGGTGAGTCCGAGGCCGGCGGGGGGCGGCGGCCGATCCGCCCGCCGGGCGTGCCGGCTCCGGGGGAGTGGGGCACCACGCCCACCCCGGCCGGTGCGGGTGGCGTGGGCGAGGGGCCGCGCGGTGGTGTCCCCGCCCGCCCGGCCCGGGAACGGCCGGCCCGTCCGACGCGCACCGCCTCGGCCGCCGGCGGCGACGGCCCGCCGCCGGCTCCCTCAGACGCCGGTCCCCTCCCGGGCGCGCCCGGCGGTCGCGGAGCCGGGGCCGCCCGCTCCGGCCCGCCCGCCGACCGCCCCGCGCGGCGGGGTCCGGCGGCGACCGAGCGTGCGGACGACGACGGAGGTGCGCCCTGATGCCGCTCTGGCTGGAGCTGCTGATCCGGGTCGGCGGGGTGCTTGTCGCCTTCCTCACCCTGCCGCTGCTGGTCGGGCAGGCCGAGCACAAGGTGATGGCGCACATGCAGGGCCGGCTCGGGCCGATGTACGCGGGCGCCTTCCACGGCTGGGCGCAGCTGGTCGCCGACGGGATCAAGTTCGTGCAGAAGGAGGACGTGACCCCGCGCGAGGCGGACCGGCCGGTCTTCCGGCTGGCTCCGGTGGTCGCGCTGGTGCCCTACCTGCTCGTCCTCCTGGTGATCCCGCTCGGGCCGGGCGACCTGGTGGGGCAGCCGCTCGACGTGGGGCTCTTCTTCGTCCTCGCGGTGGTGGGTGTCGGCGTGCTGGCCGTGCTCATGTCGGCCTGGGCGTCGGCCAACAAGTACAGCCTGCTCGGCGGGCTGCGCGGGGCCGCCCAGCTGCTCGGGTACGAGCTGCCGCTGGTGCTGGCCGCCGCGTCGGTGGCGATGGCGGCCGGCACGCTGAGCCTCTCCGGCATCGTCGAGGCGTGGCAGCCGTGGTGGCTGCTCTGGCAGGCGCCTGCGATGATCGTGTTCTTCGTCGCCGGGCTCGCCGAGATCCGCCGGCCGCCGTTCGACATGCCGGTCGCCGACTCCGAGCTGGTCTTCGGCTACATGACCGAGTACACGGGCCTGCGCTTCGCGTTCTTCCTGCTGGCCGAGTACGTCGGCATCGTGGTGATCGCCGCCCTCACCACGGTGCTGTTCCTCGGCGGCTGGCACGGGCCGTTCGCCGACGCGCAGCTCGGCTGGCTCTGGACGCTGCTCAAGGTCTTCGCCGTCGCCTTCGTGATCATCTGGCTGCGGGTGAGCTATCCGCGCCTGCGCGAGGACCAGCTCCAGCGCCTCTGCTGGCTGGTGCTGGTCCCCGCGTCCCTGGCCCAGCTGGTCCTGACGGCAGCGGTCCGCGTGGCGCTGTAGCTTCCCCCCGGTCGTGGTGCGGCACCGCCCCGCGCGGGCGGCCCCGCACCACGATCCGCGACGTCGCCCCGCGCTCAGCGCAGCGGGGTGTGAGCCGGGTCGACGCGCTCGGCGGGCGGCGGTGGCGGGGGTGGGGTGCCGTCGCCGAACGGGCGGCCGCCGAGCGCCTCCCGACCGTGCGGGGTGAGCCAGTTGGCCAGGTCGGGCCCGAGGGGCACGATGCCCGTCGGGTTGATGTCCCGGTGCACCTCGTAGTAGTGCCGCTTGATGTGGTCGAAGTCGATCGTGTCCCCGAAGCCGGGGGTCTGGAACAGGTCCCGGGCGTACGCCCAGAGCACCGGCATCTCGGTCAGCTTCTGCCGATTGCACTTGAAGTGCCCGTGGTAGACCGGGTCGAAGCGCACCAGCGTTGTGAACAGCCGCACGTCCGCCTCGGTGATGGTGTCGCCGACCAGGTAGCGGCGCTCCGACAGGCGGTCGCTGAGCCAGTCCAGCCGATCGAAGAGCCGCACGTACGCCTTCTCGTACGCCTCCTGGCTGCCGGCGAACCCGCACCGGTAGACGCCGTTGTTGACGTCCCGGAACACCAGGTCGTTGACCTGGTCGATCTCGTCGCGCAGCGGCTCGGGGTAGAGGTCAGGCGCGCCCTCGCGGTGGTACGCCCGCCACTGCGTGGACAGGTCGAGGCTCATCTGGGCGTAGTCGTTGGTGACCACCTGGCCGGTGGGCACGTCCACGATGGCCGGCACCGTGATGCCCCGCTCGTAGCCCGGGAACCGCTTGAAGTAGGCCTCGGCCAGTCGCTCGATGCCGAGCACCGGGTCCCGGCCGTCCGGGTCCAGGTCGAACGTCCAGCTCCGCTTGTCGTGTGTGGGGCCGGCCACGGCCATCGAGATGGCGTCCTCCAGGCCGAGCAGCCGGCGCACGATGATCAGGCGGTTCGCCCAGGGGCAGGCGCGGCTGACCGCGAGCCGGTAGCGGCCGGGCTCCACCGGATAGCCGTTGCGCCCGTCCTCGGTGATCCGGGTCGCGATGTAGCGCTGGTCGCGGGTGAACTCACCGCCCGGTTCGACGTACTTGCCGCCGGTGCGCAGCAGCACCTCCTCGTCGGTTTCGGTCCTGTCACCCTCGCTGGTCGTACCCACGCCGGCCCTCCGATCTCGTCACGTGGTCCCATTCTCGCCGCTGCGGGGGCGGCCGGCGCCCGGAGGACGCGACCGAGGTGAGCCGGCACTCACCCGCCGGGCGACGCCGCCGGCGCTACGCTGCCCCGATGACCGACACGGAGCGGGCGGCGCGGCGGTTCATCGCGGACGTGTGGAACGCCGAGCGGGAGGAGTCGGCGTACGAGCTGGTCGCCCCGGAGTGCCCGGGGCTGGGCGGCACGGGACCGGAGGCGACGCTGGCCTGGCACCGGGACCGGCGGCACGCCTTCCCCGACCTCCGCTACAAGATCGTGGCCGTGGTCGCCGCCGGGGACCGGGTGGCCGTCCACTGGCGGGCCGCCGGCACCCAGGCCGGCCAGTTCGGCCCGGTGCCGCCGACCGGGCAGGTGGTCAGCTACTCCGGCGCGACGTTCCTGCGCTTCGACGCCGGCGGCCGGATCGCCGACGTGTGGAGCGTCAACGAGCTCTTCCAGCTCCTCCAGCAACTCGGTGTCGAGATGATCCCGCCGCCCGGGGTCGGCGGCACCGGGGCGTGACGCGGGTCGGCGGGACGCCGGTCACCGCTCGGGCGGCAGGGTGTCGTGGCTGCCCGGCTCCGCCCGGCGCGGCCCCGTTCGGTGCCGCCGCCGACCGACGGGGGGTGGTCGCGCGCGCCGGGAGCACAGGGCAGGATGGTCCGCATGAGTGACCGCAGCGAGCGCAGCGCGCCGGCCGGGGACGCCGGTGACCGTGGCCTGCCGGGCGCGGGCCTGGTGAAGGGGCTCGCGGTCACGCTGAAGACGATGACCCGGCGGTCGACGACGCAGCAGTACCCGGACGTGGCCCCCGAGCTGCCGCCCCGGTCCCGTGGCGTGATCGCGCTGCTGGAGGAGAACTGCACCGTCTGCATGCTCTGCGCCCGCGAGTGTCCGGACTGGTGCATCTACATCGACTCCCACAAGGAGGAGGTGGCGGTGCCCGGCGCCGCCCGTCCCCGCCAGCGCAACGTGCTCGACCGGTTCGACATCGACTTCTCGCTCTGCATGTACTGCGGCATCTGCGTCGAGGTCTGCCCGTTCGACGCCCTCTACTGGTCGCCCGAGTTCGAGTACGCCGAGTACGACATCAAGGACCTGCTGCACGACAAGGACCACCTCGGGCAGTGGATGGGCACCGTCCCGCCGCCGCCCGCGCACGACCCGAACGGCGAGCCGGCCAAGGAGGAGACGAGCGCCGCCCGCAAGGCCGCGGCCCCCGCCGCCCGGCCGACCACCCCGGCCGTACGCCCCGCGCCGGGCCCGTCCGGCGAGGCCGCCACATGACCGGTGCGGACGTGCTGCTGCTCGCGCTCGGCGCGGTGGCGGTCGGCTCGGGTGTGCTGGTGGTGACCACGAAGCACCTCGTCCGCGCCGGTCTCTACCTCGTGGTGTGCCTGGGCGCGCTGGCCGGCGACTACCTGGTGCTCACCGCCGAGCTGGTGGCCTGGGTGCAGGTGCTCATCTACGTCGGCGCGGTGGTGGTGCTGCTGCTGTTCGCCGTGATGCTCACCCGCGCGCCGATCGGCGCCTCCGACGACCTGGACCGGCCCGGCTGGCCGGCCGCGCTGATCGGCGGCGGGGTCGGCCTGGGCCTGGCCGCGCTGCTCGCCGACGCGTACCGGTGGACGACCGTGGAGCTGCCCGCGGCGGGCACGGCCGAGCGGATCGGTGGGGAGATCTTCCGCAGCTGGGTCCTCCCGTTCGAGGTGCTCTCGGTGCTGCTGCTCTCCGCGCTGGTCGGGGCGGTGGTGCTCTCCCGGCCGGACATCGGGCGGCCGGGGCCGGGGCAACCGGGCGCCGGCCCGCCGGAGCGGGCGCGGCGGGGCACGGAGGCGACCCGGTGAGGCCCGTCATCCCGTACGTCACCGCGGCGCTGCTGTTCGGGCTCGGGGCGTACGGCGTGCTGCGCCGCCGCAACGCGGTGCTCGTGCTGATGGCCGTCGAGCTGATGCTCAACGCCGTCAACCTGATCCTGGTCACCGCCGACACCACGGTGCGGGCGGCGCTGCCGCACGGCGGCCAGGTCTTCGCGCTCTTCGTCATCGTGCTGGCCGCAGCCGAGGTCGGGGTCGGGCTGGCCATCGTGCTCCAGCTCTACCGGCTGCGGGCCAGTGTGGCCGTGGACGACGTGCCGCTGACCGAGCCGCCGTCGCCGGCCACCGTCGGTGCCCCGGTGGGCCCGGCCGGTGCGTCCGGTCCGGCGGGCGGCGCGGGCGCGGCCGGCCCGGGGGAGGCGCGGTGAGCACCACGAGCCTGCTCGGTGTGCTGCTGCCGGCCGTGCCGCTGGCGACGGGCCTGCTCGGGCTGCTGCTGCCGCCGTCCCCGCGCGGTCGGGCCGCCGGTGCCGAGCAGCCGGCCCGGCGGGCCGCGATCGCCCTCGGCGTGACCGGTGCGGCCGTTGCGCTGGCGCTCGCGGTCGCGCTGCTGGCCACGCTGGACGCGCCGGTCGAGGCGTCGACCACGTGGGTCGACCTCGGCGGTCTGCGGGTCACCCTCGGCGTCCGGCTGGACGGGGCCGCCGCGCTGGTCGCGGTGGCGGTCGGCGCGGTCGCGCTGGCCGTGCAGGTCTACTCGATCGGCTACCTCAAGCGCGGCCCGCACGACGACGTCGACGTGGACCACCGTTACCCGCCGTACGCCGCGCAGATCAGCCTCTTCACCGCCGCCATGCTGCTCGTGGTGGTGTCCGGCGACCTGCTCCTGCTGCTCGTGGGCTGGGAGGTGATGGGCATCTGCTCGTACCTGCTCATCGCCCACGACCGCCGGCTGCCCGAGGCTCCCGCCGCCGCGGTGAAGGCCTTCCTCGTCACCCGGGTGGGTGACGTCGGTTTCCTGCTCGGCATCGCGCTGCTCGGCATCTCGGCGGGCAGCTTCCGGATCGCCGACGTGCTGGCGCACGAGCACTCCTCGGGCACCCTCACCGCCGCCTGCCTGTTGCTGCTGGCGGGCGTGGCCGGCAAGAGCGCCCAGTTCCCGCTGCACACCTGGCTGCCCGACGCGATGGCCGGCCCGACGCCGATCAGCGCGCTCATCCACGCCGCCACCATGGTCGCGGCCGGCGTGTACGCGGTCGCCCGGCTCTATCCGCTGTTCGAGGCCGCGCCGGTCGCGCTGACCGTCCTCGGTGTCCTCGGCACCGTCACCCTGCTGCTCGGCGCGCTCGCGGCCACCGCGCAGGACGACATCAAGCGCGTGCTCGCCTGGTCGACGGTCTCGCAGATCGGTTACATGACCGGTGCGCTCGCCGTCGGCGCCCCGGGCGCCGCGCTGTTCCACCTGCTCACCCACGCCGCGTTCAAGGCGCTGCTCTTCCTCGCCGCCGGCGCGGTGATCCACGCCGTGGGCACCACGCTGATGTCGCGGATGGGTGGGCTGCGGGGAAGCATGCCGGTCACCTTCTGGTGCACGGTGGTCGGGCTCGGCGCGCTGGCGGGGCTGCCGCCGCTCGCCGGTTTCTGGAGCAAGGACGGCGTCCTCGCGGCGGCGCAGTCGGCCGCGCTGGACGGCGACGGCCCCACCCCGGCCTGGGTGGGCTGGCTGGTCTGGCTCGCCGGGCTGGTCGGCGTCGCCCTCACCGCCTGGTACGCCACCCGGCTCCTGCTGCGCGCCTTCCTCGGCGCGGGCCGGTCCCCGCTCGCCCACCCGCACGACCCGCCCGGCACCCTGCGGTGGCCGGTGCTGCTGCTCGCGGTGCCGGCGGCGCTGCTCGGGTTCGCCGGCTTCGCCGGCCCGTTCGCCGACCGGCTCCAGCCGTCGCCGCCGGCCACGCCGGAGCAGCCCTCGAATCTTCTGCCGGCCGAGCCGCTGGTCCACCTCGCGCCGTCCGTGCTGTTGCCGCTCGCGCTCGTCGTGCTCGGGGCCGGCCTCGCCTGGGCGCGCTGGCGGCGCGACCCGGCCGCCGACCCGGCGGCCGCGCTGGGTCCGCTGCGGCCGGTGTTCGCCCGTGCGTTCCGGCTCGACGACGTCCAGCACGCCCTGGTCGTACGCCCCGTCCGGGCGCTCGCCCGTGGGGTGCGCGCGGGCGACGAGCGGGTCGTCGACGGCGCTGTCGAGGGGAGCGGGCGGGCCGCGTCCGGTCTCGGTGCGGGGCTGGCCGCGCTGCACCGCGCGGCGCTGCCCCGGGCGGCGGCCGGGGTGCTGGCGGGCGCGCTGCTGATCGGGCTCGCGGCCGCGTTGATCGGAGGGGTGCCGTGAGCGCGCGCCTCCCGCGGCCGGGCGACCGGGCGGGCGCCGTGCGCGCGGGCCTTCCGGGGTCGGCCGACCGGGTCGCCGCCGTGATGGCGAGGAGTGGGCGGGGCGTGCGAGCGCCGCGGTGGCGAGCCGAGGTGGCGCCGTGAGTGTCGGTGAGTTCCTGCTCGTCGCGGTCCTGGTGGTGCCGGCGCTCGGTGCGGTGGCGGTCGTCGCCACGCCGGCCGACCGGGCGGCCCGGCTGATCGGCACGGTGGCCGCCGGCCTCACCCTGCTGGCCGCGGTGCCGCTCGCCGCCGGTGACCGGGGCTGGTTCGCCTGGTCGGCGTCCGCCCCGGCGGTACGCCCCTGGCACCAGCTCGACCTGCCCTGGGTGCCCGGGCTCGACCTGCGGTTCCATCTCGGCGTGGACGGGATCTCCTACCCGCTGGTGGTGCTGACCGCGCTGCTGACCCTGCTCTGCTGCGGGTACACGCTCGGGAAGGTGCCGGCGGGCGGCAGCGGCCGGGCGCTGGTCGCGCTGCTGCTGGTCGTCGAGGTGGGCATCCTCGGCACGTTCCTCGCCCTCGACCTGGTCCTCTTCTTCCTCTTCTTCGAGGTCGTGCTGCTGCCCATGTACGCGGTCATCGCCGGGTGGGGCGGCGCGGACCGGCGGCGGGCGGCCCGCAAGTTCGCGCTCTACACGCTCTTCGGCTCGGTGCTGCTGCTGGTCGGGGTCTACGTGGTGGTCGCCGCGGCCGGCACCGCCGACATCGTGGCGCTCACCGGCGGTGCCGGGCTCTCCCGGGGCACGCAGCTGTTCGCGTTCACCCTGCTCGCGCTGGCGTTCGCGGTGAAGAGCCCACTGTGGCCGCTGCACTCCTGGCTGCCGGACGCGCACACCCAGGCGCCCACCGTGGGCAGCGTGGTGCTCGCCGGGGTGCTGCTGAAGATGGGCACGTACGGGCTGATCCGGGTGGCCGTGGGCGTCGCCCCGGAGGGCGCCCGCTGGGCGGCGCCCGTGCTCGGGGTGCTCGCCGTCGCGGCCATCCTGGTCGGCGCGCTGGTCTGCCTCGCGCAGGACGAGCTGAAGCGGCTCATCGCCTACTCCAGCGTGGGGCACATGGGCTTCGTGCTGCTCGGCGTCGCCACGCTCACCACCACCGGCATCAAGGCCGCGCTGATCGGCAACGTCGCCCACGGCGTGATCACCGGGCTGCTGTTCTTCGTGGCCGGGGCGGTGAAGGACCGTACGCACACGGGGGTGCTCGCCGAGCTGTCCGGAATGCGGGAGACCGCGCCCCGGCTCGCCGGGCTGCTCGGCTTCGCGGCGGTCGCCTCACTCGGGCTGCCCGGGCTGGCGGGCTTCTGGGGCGAGGCGTTCGCGGTGATCGCCGCGATCGAGGTGGGCGGACCGCTCTGGACGACCCTCGGCGTGCTGGCCGCGGTGGGCGGGGCGCTCACCGCCGCGTACTTCCTGCGCCTGCTGCGTCAGGTCACCCACGGGCGGCCAAGCCCGGCGGTCGGACGGCTCGGCCCCCGGCTGGCCGGCGCCGAGGTGACCGCCTGGACGCCGCTGGTGCTGCTGGCGCTGGCGATCGGGCTCGCGCCGGCGCTGGTGCTCGGCGTCGCCGAGGCTCCGGTGGCCGCCCTCGTGGAGGTGCTCCGATGAGCGGTCGGCCGGCGGGACGCCGGGCCACGACGGTGGAGGAGCAGCGGTGAGCGGGAGCGTGGTGCAGAGCGTCGACCACGTGGCGCTGCTGCCGGCGTACCTGGCGGCCGGCACCGCTGTGCTGGTGCTGGTCGTCGACCTGATGGTGGCCCGCCCCCGGGCCACGCTGGCGGTGGCGGCGCTGGGCGCGCTCGCGACCGCGCTCGGCGCGGCGGTCGTGGGTGCCGGCGGCGAGCGGCGCACGTTCTGCGTCGCGGGTGACTGCTCGTACGTCCTGGGCGGCCGCGCGGTCCTCGTCGGCGCGCTCTTCGCGCTGCTCACCCTCGGCGTGCTCGGCCTCTCCGGCGGGCACCTGCGGGCCGGCCGGGCGCCGGTGGGGGAGTACTGCTTCCTGCTCGCCTGCGCGATGACCGGCGGCGTGGTGCTCGGCGCGGCCGGCGACCTGATCACCCTGATCGTCGCGCTGGAGACGCTCACCCTGCCGCTGTACGTGCTCGTCGGGCTGCGCCGGGGCAGCCTCGCCAGCGCCGAGGCGGCGGTCACGTTCTTCGTGGTCAGCGTGGTGGCGACCACGGTGAGCCTGCTCGGCGCGGCACTGCTCTACGCGGTCACCGGCGAGCTGCACCTGGGGCGGCTCGGCGCGCTCCTCGCCGAGCGGCCGGAGCTGCGGGACCTGCCGCTGACCACGGTGGCGGGCGCGCTGCTGCTGCTCGGGCTCGCGTTCAAGGTGGCGGCCGTGCCGTTCCACGCCTGGGCGCCCGCCACCTACGACGGCGCGCCGTTGCCGGTGGCCGCGTACCTGTCGACGGCGTCGAAGCTCGGTGGCGTGGTGGCGCTGCTCGCGGTGGTGACGGCCGCGCTGCCGGCCGACCTGTCCGGCCCGGTGCTCGCCCTGCTCGCGGTGCTCACGATGACGGTCGGCAACCTGGTGGCGCTGCGCCAGCGGCGGACGGTCCGGCTGCTCGCCTGGTCGTCGGTGGCCCAGGCCGGCTACATCCTCGCCCCGCTGGGCGCGTTGGCGCTCGCCGCCGGCCGCACCGGTGACGCCCGGGCCGGCGCGTACGCGGCCGCGCTCGCGTACGCCGTCTTCTTCGTGCTGCTGGAACTCGCGGCCTTCGCCGGGGTGACCGCCCTGCGCCCGGCGGACGCCGACGGTGGCGCCCTGGCCGACCTGCGCGGGGCGGCCCGGCGCCACCCGTGGCTCGGCGCCGGTCTCGGGCTGGCCCTGATCGGGTTGGCCGGGTTGCCGCCGGGCCTGGCGGGTCTGTTCGCGAAGGTGACCGTGGTCCGCTCGCTGCTCGACGGCGGCGCGGGCTGGCTCGCGCTCGTGGTGGCGGTGAACGCGGTCATCGGCCTGGCTTACTACCTGCGGCTGACCGCCGGCCTCTACGCGCCTCCCGAGGCCGGCCTCCCCGATGCCGCCGCGCTCGGCCCGGCGACGCCGGGGCCCGCGACGGCCGGTTCCGTGGTGGCCGCGGGCCGGGTGGTGGCGGTCGTGCTGGCCGTGGCGACCGTGGCCGCCGTGGTGGTCGGGTTCGCCCCGCAGCTCGTGCTCGACCTCGCCGCGCGCTGACGGCGGCCCCCGGCGCCAGAGGTCCCGGTCAGGGGCCGTCGAGGGTGACTGGGTGCGCTCCCAGCGAATTCTCAGCCATATCGCGGATGGTTGACGGGTACCGGTGTGTTGAACCGGTCGACGGGTCCCGGCGACCCGTGCACCGAAGGAGTGATCGTGCACCACAACCGTCTCAAGACCGCCGCGCTGCTCGGTCTGCTCACCGCGCTGATCCTCGGTGTGGGCTACTGGTTCGGCGGCAGTGGTGGTCTGGTGATCGCCGTCATCATCTCACTGCTGATGAACGGCATCAGCTACTTCTACTCCGACAAGCTCGCCCTGCGGGCGATGCGGGCGCAACCGGTCAGCGAGGCACAGTTCCCCGAGCTGTACCAGATGGTCCGCGAGCTGGCGACCGAGGCCCGGCAGCCGATGCCGCGTCTCTACGTCAGCCCCACCGCGCAGCCGAACGCGTTCGCCACGGGCCGCAACCCGCAGCACGCCGCCGTCTGCGTCACCCAGGGCATCACCGAGATCCTCGACTACCGCGAGCTGCGCGGCGTGATCGGGCACGAGCTGTCCCACGTCTACAACCGGGACATCCTCATCTCCAGCGTGGCGGCCGGTCTGGCCGGCATCATCACCACCCTGGCCAACATCGCCTGGTTCATCCCGCTGACCAGCGGTGACGACGAGGACGCTCCGAACCCGGCCGTGCTGCTGCTCACCATCATCCTGGGGCCGATCGCCGCGTCGATCATCCAGCTGGCGATCAGCCGCAGCCGTGAGTTCCAGGCCGACGCCTCCGGCGCCTCGCTGACCCGCGACCCGCTGGCCCTGGCCAGCGCGCTGCGGAAGATCGACGCGGTGGCGCGGCGGCGACCGCTGCCGGCCCAGGGCAACCTGACCAGCACCGCCCACCTGATGATCGCCAACCCGTTCCGGGGCGGCGGCGTCGCGGCGCTGTTCTCCACGCACCCGCGGATGGAGGACCGGGTGGCCCGGCTGGAGCAGATGGCCCGCAACACCGGCCCGGTGCAGTACCTGCGCTGACCCCACGGACACCGGTCACCGCGCCCGCCCCGCACGGGGCGGGCGCGGTGCTGTGTCGGGGGCAATATCCGCTTCCTGCCCACGATCGTCGGCGTTATGGTCTAAACGACTCCACGCTCATTACATCCCTGGGAGGATCGTGTGGCGGCTCTGCGCCAGTATCTCGGCGTCTGGCGGATTCCCGGCGCGCCGATGCTGCTGGTCACCGGCATCATCGGCCGGCTCGGGATCGGCATGACACCCCTGGCGCTGCTACTGGTCGTCGAGCAGGTCACCGGCCGCTACTCCCTGGCCGCCGTCGCGGGCGGGATCTACGCCGTCGCGGGTGCCGCGCTGAGCCCCGTGGCCGGGCGGATCGCCGACCGCATCGGCCCCAGCCCGGTGCTGCTCGCCACCGCCGTCGCCCACCCGCTCGCGCTCACCGGCCTGCTACTGGCCAGCCGCTCCGGCGCCGACGGCCTGGTCGCGATCTATCTGGCCGCCGGGGTCGCCGGTGCCACCTACCCGCCGCTCACCGCCGCGATCCGCGGTGCCTGGAACGACCTCACGGCGCCCGCGTCCGGCCGGTACCACCTGCGCAACACCGCGCTCGCGGCGGAGACCTCCCTCTTCGAGATCGTCTTCGTGCTCGGCCCGCTGCTGGTCGCCGGCTTCGTGCTCTTCGCCGACGCGGCCGCCGCGCTGGTCGGAGCCGCGGTCGTCACCCTCGTCGGCACCACGGCGGTGGCGCTCGGCCGGGTCATGCGCGGATGGCAGCCCCACTCGCGGGAACACCACGCCCGAGGGCTCGGCCCGCTGCGGGTCGCCGGCTTCCCGGCCCTGCTGGTCTGCGTGGCCTGCCTCGGCATCGCGTTCGGCGCCGCCGGGGTGATCGTGCCCGCTTTCGCCGACGACTACCGCGGCGGCGACGCGGAGAGCCTGGCCGGCGTGCTCCTGGCGGTCTGGGGCGTCGGCAGCGCGATCGGCGGGTTCTGGTTCGGCGTGCGCAAGCCGGCGGTCAACATGACCCGCCAGTTCGCGTGGCTGCTCGCGGCGCTGGCCGGCACCTTCGCGGTCTTCGCGGTGATGCCCACCCCGCTGGCGCTGGGCACCGCGCTGGTCATCGGTGGGGCCACCATCGCGCCGGCGCTCACCCTGGAGAACACCCTGGTCGGCCGGATCGCCCCGGCGGGCATGCTGAACGAGGCGTACACCTGGGTGGTCACCATGTCGGTCGCGGCGAGCGCGGCCGGCGGCGCGGTGGCCGGGCTGATCGTCGACCACGCCGGTGGCGTGCCGTGGGCGTTCCTGTTCGCGGGCGGTGCGGTCGCCGTCGGGGCCGGGGTCGCCGGGCTGCCCGCCGGCCCCATCGCCCGCGCGGAGGCCTCGTCCGTACGCGTCGAGGAGCCGGTGCCCGCCTGACGGTTCCCGCCCGGCGGGGGCGTGGCGGGCGCCCGGCCGGGTACCCGAGCGGACGTGTTCCTCTTCTTCTCGAACCGGGTGGGGTGCCTGGGATCCCTGCTGCTCAGCGCCATCCTGACGGCGGTGCTGCTGTTGATCTTCAACAGGTGAGGTGTCCCGGTGCCCTCAGGCGGGCGGCGCCGACGCGGGGCGGCGCAGTCTCCGCACCACCCACCGGACGCCCTGGTGGATCAGGACGCCCACCGCCGTGTTGGCGACGGCGAGCGCGGCGGCCCCGAGGAGCCCCGGCCCGACCGTCACGATGTCGCCCGCGAGCAGCAGCGCCGGCCAGAGCAGAGCGGCGGAGACCAGGGACAGTCGCCACCAGCGGCCGGTCACCAGGCCGTACAGGATCAGTGTCGGGATCATCGCCGCCCCTCCGCCACCTTCACCGTACGCCCGCAGCTATCGAGCGCGGGCCGCAGCGAGCCGTCGCCCGGCCGTCACCAGGTCGCCGTGAGTCGACCACTGCCGAGCGACGGCGAGCGCTGGTGACGACCGTGCCGAGGCGCCGTCGCGGCCGCCTGCCCGGTCCGCTTACCGGTAGTTCGTGAACTGGAGAGGTACCGCCCGCTAACAGCCAAAATGCCGCCATGATCGCGGCTAGGCCGTTGCCAGGCCGTCCGAGGGTGACCCGAGCACCCGGTCGACAGCGCGCCGCGTGCGGTCCTCGCTGGTGGGCATGAGGTGCGTGTAGGTGCGCAGGGTGAAGCCCGGGTCGGAGTGTCCCAGGTACTCCGACAGCGCCTTGACGCTCTCCCCAGCATCCAGCAGGACCGAGGCGTAGAAGTGCCGTAGGGCGTGCATCCCGGTAGCCCGGGAAGACTGAATGCCGGCGGCCGTCAGAGCGGGATGCCAGTAATCCCGGTTGAAGGTGTGGCGGTCCATCGCGACATTCGTGCGCCCGTGAACGACCAGGTTGACCGTGACCGGAGGGCCGGCGGGCACCTCCCACGGCAGCGTCACAGGTACCGGAGGGAACTCAGCCAGGTGACGAGTGAGCGCAGCGCCAACAGACCCGGGCAGCGGGATATCGCGTGTCTTGCGTCCCTTAGCCAGCGCGTAGACGAGCCGGCTACCCACGATCTTCAACTGCCGCACGACGTGCAGAGTGCCCTTGAGGAAGTCGATGTCATCCACGGCTAGGGCCAGCACCTCGCCTTGGCGAAGGCCGCAGCCCGCACCCAGATCGACGGCGACCCGATAGCGCGCCGGCAGGCCGGCCCGAATGGCAAGCACCTGTTCCTGAGACCAGGGCACCACCTTGCGAGGCGGCACCTTCGGTGGCCGGACTGTCTTCGCGTGACATGGGTTGCGAGCGATGCGCCCGTCGTCGACAGCCGCGTTAAGGATCGTGGCGACGTTGCTGTAGGCGACGACACGGTAAGTGCTCGTCAAGGCGGCCCGCAACGGGCCGCACGCGCCGCCACCTGGGCGCGCGCCGGCTGCTGCCGCTGTCGCTCTGCGGCCGTCACGCCGGACGCCCGGCGGCTGGCGCGGAGGGCGGGAAGCCCGGGGCCGCTGCAGACGGACCGGTCTGGGAGTGGTTGAGGTTCGCGGGCCGGCAGCCGGCCGCGCCGCGTCCGAGCGACGCGGCGCAGGGGAGGGCACGCCGGGTCCACGCGGCGGGTCGAGGCGGCGAACCGGTCGCGGTCAGTGCGCCTCCGGCGGGGGCGCAACGACTCCAGGATGGCCGGGGCTCCGTCCGCGCGTTGCGGCCGTGGGTGGTTGCGCAGGGCCATCCCGCCAGCCGACGACCCGGGCGAGCCGAGCAGACCACCGCCCGACCCGCCAGCGTCCGAACGTGCGTCAAGGTCCGATTGACGTGGCGGGCCGGGCGGTGGCCCGCTCCCCAGGAGGGCGGGTCGGCGGCAGACGGGATGGCAAGATATTCCGGAAGGTGCTGTTGTGCTCGGGGTAAGGGTATTGCGCTGTCGACCGTTCGTAGGAGGGCAACCATGCCGACCCGGCACAGCCGCCACGGCCTGACGTTAAGTCCGGAGTACCGGATGGTCGTTCTACGCGACGTCTACTGCGACGCCGCCGTGAATTCATCGGCCGCGATCAGCGAGGCCAACAAGAATGTGGCAGCCAGCACCGGATACGAGATCTACATCGTCGTGAGCCAGGACCTCATAAGGGTACGAGCCGACGTGGAGATCTGGGACGAGGCCCCCGATGATGACCTGTGCGCGCACGGGTGGGCGGGTCCCCTGACGTTCGACCTGGACTGTCCCACGGGGAATTTGCAGGTTGGCGACATCTTCGGCACGGCCATTACTGGCATTGACCCGCCCAAGGGGCCCGGGCGGTATGCGGTCGTGCTGTTTCATCGCGGGCGTGAGCAGGCCGACAGGGCGCGCTACGAGATTCTGAAGGTGATGGGTACTAACGGCGACGATGAACGCGTCGCCGACCTGCAACGACAGCACTCCGGCATCGAGCAGTACCTGATGCGGATCTGGTGGCAGACCGACCTGCCACCAGACGAAGACGATGAAGACCTGTGACGACGCAGGAACCGGTCGCCTGAGTGACCAACTGGGTGACGACCGGGGCGACCGATGCGGAGGCTGGCGGCGGTCAGTACTTCTGGTGCTCCGCCTTGGTCATCGTTCCAAGACCCGGCGTCAGGGCGATGGTGGCGGCCCTGGGAGAGATGATCCGCTCCGGTGACGTCGACATGATCCTCAGCAAGGTGGAGGATGGCTCGATCTAGCTGACTGACTAACCGGGTGACGATCGGGTTGGATGTCGACGGACGAGCATGGACAGCGGAGGACCCGTCCGGCAGCTCAGGCCTGTGAAAGTGCAGGTCACCGGATCCGTGTTGGTTGCCTGGGGGTCAAGGGGTCGACGAGGGCCAGGCCCAGGCCGTCACCAGGCCGTCAGAGGTCGATCGAGAGCGACCAACAACGACCACTGGTGACGACATCTGCCCAGGTAGCAAGGCGTGGCCGACGCGGTGACCGGGCCGGCCGGGGCTGCCTTACCTGTAGTTCGTGAACTGGAGGGCGACGCCGAAGTCCTCGCCCTTGAGCATCGCGATGACGGCCTGGAGGTCGTCCTTCTTCTTGCCGGTGACCCGGAGCTGGTCGCCCTGGATCTGGGCCTGGACGCCCTTCGGGCCCTCGTCGCGGATCTTCTTACTGATCGCCTTGGCCTTGTCCGAGTCGATCCCCTGGATGACCTTGGCGTCGATCTTGAACACCTTGCCCGACGGGCGCGGGTCACCCGCGTCCAGGGACTTCAGCGAGATGTTCCGCTTGACCAGCTTCTCCTTGAAGACGTCGAGGGCGGCCCGCACGCGCTCCTCCGTCTCGGCCTGAAGGGAGATCGCCTCCTCACCCGACCAGGAGATCTCGGCGCCGGTCCCCCGGAAGTCGAATCGAGTCGCGAGCTCCTTCTCCGCCTGGCGGAGGGCGTTGTCGACCTCCTGGCGGTCGACCTTGCTCACGATGTCGAACGACGGGTTCGCTGCCATGCTCATGCTCCTGCTGTCCGGCGGTCTCTGGTGCCGTCGACCGCTGACCAGCGGTACGACCCTCTGACGGTACCCGGTTGCGTCGGCGGCGGGGGGAGCCGCTATCCTTGCTTCCGTCGCCGCGTCGCCGACGCGGTGATACGCCCTGGCGGGTTGCCCGAGCGGCCAATGGGAGCGGACTGTAAATCCGTCGCGAAAGCTACAGAGGTTCGAATCCTCTACCCGCCACCAGGTGCAAAGAAGGGCCCCTGACCAGCAGAGATGCTGGTCAGGGGCCCTTCTTGTTGGTCCCGCTGGTTCTCACTCAGGGCGGCTGTGTCTCACCGGTCGTGTCGCATACGTGTCGCCATGATCGCCTGTCCTGCCGCGTCCAGTTCTACGTCTGGCTGGGATGCGTGCCATCTTCGGCCTTCCTCGGCGTGGGGGGACGGGGGGATGAGACCTCGGCCTGCTCCACCGGCACTGTCTGCACGTCCTCAGAGGGTTCCGGGCTCCCGGCAGAGTCGGTGATTTGTATCCGACAGATCGCGGGACGCGCTCCGGTGCCCCGCACCCGCTTCACGAAGTCGCGCAGGTTCACCTTGCTGAAGCTCGGCAGCCCTAGTGGTACTGGTCGGTCCTTCTGGACACCGATCGCATAAACGACCACTTCGGGAGCCTTCTCGGCTATAGGTACGAAGGCTGGGTCGATGCCCTGCACGGCTCGGAGAAAGTTGTCACGGTACACGGAGTCGCCGCGCAAGCTAAGCGCGGAAACGAGACCCTGGGAGAACAGGTGACTGAGGGTCTGGCTTTTCTTGTAGTTCTTCACGTGGATCAAGAATCCGTCGCGATGAAGTAGATCACATGCTTCGATCTCGTCACCATCTTCTGACCGTATTTTGACCTTATCGAGGATGATGGTGGTATCCGAGTGGGCGTCCTGGAAGTCATCGTTGTATGCGCCCTCTGCTTTCCCGCCCTCCCATGCGGGCGGTTTGAGGACATCTGTTAGGTCATCGACTCTGCTTAGGTCGTCATCGAGCTTGTGCGTGTACGCCTCATTCAGAGCGAACCATCGGCCGAGTGTGAGAATGAAGCGCCGCTCCTCGTTGCCCGACTCAAATATCAGCCAGTGGCGTAGCGGCATATATGGGCTCTTGGCTTCACCTTCATTGTCGAACGCCATCAACTTGATGTTGTCGAGCGATCGTGCCGTTAGCCGACCTTTTAGCTCGTTGAGTGCGTTACGCACACCTGCGACGGAGGGCTCCGACAGAAGCGTCGATCGTTCTCCGCGGTACAGACGGATTTCGTCTATCCCGTCTGTCGTCAGTGTATCGGGGAAAGAGAACTCCAGCAGATGGTCCTGCAGGCCGCTCAACTCATCGTCGAACTCAGCAAAGCCATGCACCCCGCCCGAAGAGTGCTTGTGCTAGGTGACGATCAAGCTGGGCTGTCTGCTCGCTCTTCACTCGAAGTGGTTCTAGAGAGTCAACGAACTTCAGTCCCTCGGTGGCCGTGCCAGCCTCAATTTCGGCGAGCATCCGACTAAGTGTTCCTTGGATCTTCTCAAGGTCGGTGCGGGCTCGGAAGGATATGGCGTCGGTTGCGGCCACCGCGTCAACGTCGGCGAACTCGGCTCCGTTGCTCTCGTCTAGTGTTCCCGCCAGGCGTCGAACAAATTCGCCCTCTAGTGCTCCAACGTCAAGGTCCTTCAGGTCGCCTCCGAGCGGTAGTTGCACCGCTTGAGCACGATTTGACGCGCCTACCCTTCTGCTGCGGAACTCGCGGAGCGATTTAGGGCTCATGCGTCGAGCTGCGAATCGGAGGCCGAAGTTTGCCTCAATTGCGCTCCACTCCAAGGCTGAGCTTCCGTAGCCGAAGCACACGGCGAACCATCGACTCTGGACTGGAAGGAAAATGACGAAACGATTCGATAGGTTCTGCGCCTGGGAAAGCTCAGGGAAGATTGGCGAGAGGGCTTTGGCCCACGGGGGAACCTTTTGTTTCGGGGTGCTGAAGTAGCCAACTGTTCCCTGTGGCGCTCCGCCCGCTGGTTGAATGGGCAACATCGGTGTTCTGCCACCTGGGCGGTACGGGGCGCGTAGGGCGGCTTCGATCGTCGGCAGATCTTGGCGCAACAGGTAGCAGTTGAAGCGGAGCTTGGGAGGGGCGGCGGCCGGCGTGGCTTCTGACTCCATGGATACGTCGTACCACGGTACGTGATCGTGGCGGAATGAGTGGTTTGGTGGACAGAGGTGGCTCCAGGGCCCTAGGGCGAGTCCTCACGTCCCCGCCTGACCGCCCCTTTAGCCCGCTTGGTTGCCACTTTCGGCCGAGACGTCTCGCCGGGCGGAGGCAGGAAAACGCAGGTTAGCCTTGTCCTGCTCCGCCTGGCATCACTCAACGCCGACTCGCGCCGGGTGGACCTCCTGATCGAGGAGGGCGGCGGCAGGTGTCAGAATCCGTCATTCCACCTGCGCCAAAGCGGCCTCAATCCTTCTCCGCGCGGCTTCCTCCTGGCCGTAGACGCATTTCGCGTAGACCCGCATGAGGACGTGCACGCTATGCCCGGCCCACTCGGCGACCTGGGTAGCCGGTACCCCGGCGTTGAGCCAGAGCGACACGGCAGCGTGCCGTAGGTCGTACGGACGCCGGGCCAGCGGTGAGCGCTGCTGAGCCGGAGTGAGCACCTTTACCCGCGCGTCCCGCCAAGCCTTGCCGTAGGTGTTGTTCGGGATGGGTTGGCCGGCGGTGGGCACGTACCGCCCACCGGGGCCGCGCCGCGTGACGAACAGCTTGCCGTTCGAACCCGGCGGGTACTCCTTGATGTGGCGATCGAGTAGCCGCACGAGCGGCGGTGGCACGGGTACATCCCGGGTCGCTGCCTTTGCCCGGTGCTTGAGCCCTCGGTCCTCGGCGGTGTCGTCTCCGTCGCCCCAGTCTCGGCCCACGGCCACCGTCGAGCCGGTCAGGTGCAGCACGCCCCACCCCCCATGCTGGGCGGGCCGCTCGTACTCGTGGTCCTGGTCCTCGCCTACGGCGGACTGCGGATCGGGGAAGCGCTGTGCCTGCGTCGCCGGCATATCGACCTGGTCGGCAGTCGCGTGACCGTGGCCGAGTCGGTGGCGCAGCTCCCCGGCGGTCCGGTCATCGACACCCCAAAGAGTCACCAGCGCCGAGAACTTGCCCTGCCGGCCTTCGTGGTCGACCGGCTCCGTCAGCACCTGGCCGAGTTGCCCCAGGACCCGGACGCGTTCCTGTTCCCCGGCAGGCAGCAGCGGACCGCGGGCCGGCCGCAGAGCTACAACGGCTGGAAGTACCGATTCGATCGCGCGGTGGAGCGGGCCGGCCTGACCGACCTCATCCCGCATGACCTTCGGGCGACGCACGGTAGCTGGGTCGCTGACTCTCACGGCGTCATGGTCGCCGCCCGCCGGCTCGGCCACTCCAACGCCAGCGTCACGACCCGGCACTACGCCCGAGCGGTCGACGGCCGGGACGCCGAGGTGGCCGCCTTCCTGGACCGGGCACGCAGACTGGGTGCACGGGGAGAAGCCGTTGACGATGGCGGTTCGGAGCGTGGAGCATCGCGCGATGACTGACTTGCCATGCGAGGACGTGCCCGTGGAGATCGACGGGTTGCCGGTGCCTGTCGCACTTGTGCGTGCTGTCCGTGCCGGGCGTTGGGTGCCTCCCGCCGACGATTCCCGCTTCGTGGCGGTGTTCGGGGAGCCCGCGGTTCAGCCGGAGTTTCTGACGTTGGACCGGATGAGGGCGAACTTCCGATGGATCGATCAGATCGTGGACGACGAGGTGCGGGAGTGGTACGTGTGCTGGCCTGACTCCGAGCGACCCCCCGGCGACATCGATCCTGTGCGGTCGCTGTTGGTGGGGGATCTTGGCCCCGACATGCCCTTCGCGCTCGACTACCGGCCATCCACTACTTCGCCAAGCGTGGTGTATCTGGCGGATCGGGGGTGGCGTGAGGTGGCCCGTGATGTGGAGATGTTGATCGAGATGTTGGGCCTGTGATCGGCGAGCCTCGGGCAGCTGGGGTCGGGCACGGATACCGAGAGGGGCACGCAACGGGCGCGCGGGGTAGTTCACGCCGGCCGGCGGGAGGGAAAAGCGGCTCTGAGCTGGTCAAACTTTCATCGACAACCTTGAGAACGGTCTAAACTGTAAATCCGTCGCGAAAGCTACAGAGGTTCGAATCCTCTACCCGCCACCAGGTGCACCAACGGCCCCTGATCCAGCAGAAATGCTGATCAGGGGCCGTTGTCGTTGATCTAGAGTCCGGCTGAGTCCAGCCCGCAAGGTCGGTGATGCGCTCGGATGAGCGTGTTTGCTTCAGGGTTCTCGGCTGCTGTATCGCCGACTAGGCCTCGAGCCTCGGCGATCACGTCTGCGTCAACCTTCGCCGCCGCGTCCGTCGGAAACCCCTGCCCGTCGTAGATGACTGACTCGACGTACTCGTAGGTGTCGTCGAGGCTGATCAGCTCGGCTGCCATGGGAGTGCCATCCCAGGTGATGAACCGGTACGCCCAGGACGTGAGGTCGCGAGGTGTGATGGTGCCCGCGAGCAGTCGGCGGGCCATGACCCGGAGCGCCTCCTCTTCCCCCTCTTGGCTGCCTTCCCGGTAGTAGGTCAGCGAAAGTTCTGCGAGGGCCTCTTCGAGCCAGCGCCGCAGTTCGTCACTCTCGCTGCCCTTCACCGGCGAGATGCCGGCGAGGATCCGGAGGGTCGGACTGTCGATGCCTGCCACGAGGCAGTCGCAGGCGGCGGCGATCAAATCGGCCGCTGTACTCGATCCGACGCTCCAAAGAATGGCCGCGTCCTGGAGGTGAGCGAGCGCGTCCTTGCTGACCATCGCTACATGGTCCGTCGCCAAGTCGGTGTTGTCTCCGAGATATTCGCCCGCCGCCTCGGTCACGACGTCGCCGTCCTGCTCCGGGCATACAGCCTCGACGACGAGGCGAGGCGGGCGTTTCCGGCCCGAAGAGGATGATGTCGCCATGCTCTCACCCGCACCAGATCGGGACCCACCTGTCGGAGACCAGCTCGTCAAGATCTGGTTCAAGTTCGTTCCGCGGGAAGGGTGGCTTCCCTACGACACGGAGGGCCTGTGGGCTGTCGCTGTCGGCTCCGATACGGCTCGCATCTGCAACGTTCCGTTTTTTCAAGACGGCGTGGCTGAGGGAGACATCGTCCGCTTCACTGCGGGTCGTGACGGACTTCGCTGGGCAACCGGGCGGGTCGAGGCGTCGGGCAACTGCACCGTGAGAGTCCTGCCCAAGCCCCGTGGCTCACTTGGACCAAGCGCCAATGCCGTCTACGACCGCCTGGCGCCCTTCGGCATCGGTGGCGAGACGTTCAGCAAGGAACTCCCTCTCGTTGCTCTCACCGTACCGGCGAGTGCGGATCTCGCCGCGATCAAGGCGACTCTGCTGCGGGGCAAGGCGGAGGGCTGGTGGAGCTTTGAGGTCGGATGCGCGACTGACGAGTGGGAGGCGGCCAGGTAAGAAAAGGCCCCTGACCCGCGAGAAGCCGGTCAGGGGCCTTGTGTGTCTCGCTCGATACCCTCCAGCCCGCTCGGTCTCGCTGCCTGTGTCGCATACGTCGCCCCGGTCGCCGGGGGGCGATCGCTCAAGGTGGCCCGTGGGCCGACGGCGGGTCATCGGCGGCCGACGGAGGAGTGCTGCCGCTCTGCGGTGGCGGCTGGCTTCCTCCCGGCCGTAGACGCGCGCTGCCCACCCCGGCGTGAGCACGTGCACGCTGTGCCCGGCCCACCCGGCGACCGGGTAGCCGGGACAGCGGCTTGAGCCGGGGATGCTTCCGTGTCTACATGCGGGCCTGGCGGCGGCCTGTGATGGCGCTGGCGGCGAGGGTGATCACCATGACCGCCGTGAGGACACGGATCGTGGTGATGGAGGTGCCCAGCTCCCACCCTGCCTGTTTGAAATAGAGCTGGTAGGTGGCTTGCGCCAGGGCGGGCGGCAGGAGCAGCGCCGAGGCGACGATGGGCATCCGCGCGTCGACGGGCGCGGCGATGACGGCCAGGCCGGCGAACGCGTACAGGGACATCAGCGGTGAGTCCGACCAGCCGTTGATCGGGCTCGGCGTCAGAACCACGACCGCCAGCGCCCCGACGACGGGCCAGGCCCACGGCTTGGTCACCGGCGTTCGGGGCGCGCGGAGCAGTGGCAGCAGGGCCAGCGAGGCCAGCAGCGCGGGCCAAGAGTCGGGAACGATCGCGTACTGGAGACTGTGGGCCGACCAGAACCAGGACGACTGGTCCCACCAGTTCGCCGACAAGTGTTGCGCGGCCACGGTCGATATCGTCGCGGCGAACGCCAGTCGGTAGCTGCCCCGTGCCGCGGCGAGTAGCGCGATCGTCAGGAGTGCCGGAAGGACGATGAACCACCAGTCGTCGGGCTTGTACGCGCTCTCGGACAGCGTCGTCACCAGGTAGGAGATCGGAGCTCCGGCCCAGAGCGTCAGGGCGTACACCAGCAGGGACAGCGCGGACAGTCGCAGGGCGGAGTGCCCCAGCGCTGATCGCGAGCCGATGCGGTCGATGCCGGTGCGGGCGCGTAGCCCTCCGACCAGGAGCGCCGCCGCTTCTCGAGGGCTTGGCCGCCGCCGCTCCTCCTCGGCCGTGGCCAGCAGGGTTTCGAGCATTTCGTCGGCGCGATACTGCCGGTAGGCCCGGGGGTAGGCCCGCAGCAGCCACCGGTAACGGCGTTCCAGCTCGGTCATGCCGGCACCACCCAGGCCATCGCATGCGTCGGGCGAACGACCCTCGCCGCCGCAGCCATCCGGTCCGCTTCCGCACACAGCGCAGACGTACCCCGCTGGGTCAGCTCGTAGGTGCGGCGGGCGCGGCCGTTGACCACCGCTTCCTCGGCCACCCGCACCATCTCTTCACCGGTGAGCCGGTCCAACGCGGCGTAGAGCGTGCCCGTCGTGAGGCGCACCCGCCCGCCGGACAACTCCTGCGCCCGCTTGACGATCGCGTAGCCGTGCAAGGGTTCGTCGTGCAACGCCGCCAGGACGAGGTAGGTGGGTTCGCGCATCGATGCGACGGATTCAGTCATGCCCTCGACATAAGCAGATGATCGACACATACGTCAAGACACTCGTGCGCGCGGCGGCAGCGCCGGATGTTGTCGTGAGAAGCCGGCGTGGATTCTGTGGACGGTCCGGGGTCGAGCGTGCGGTCCTCCGCCGGCGGCATGCCATGATCGGCACGAACCGAGGGGGATCGATGCGCGATACCTCGACGCGGGTGGGCGTCGACGCGATGCCGCCGCGGGCACGGGATGTGCGGACCGGCTCCCCATGCTGTGCGCAACGGAATCCCCTCGGTTCGGAGCGGGCGTGAACCGGTCCCCGAATCGGCCGGGACCGGCCTCGGCGCCGCGCTTCGTCACCGAACTGATGGCCTGGCTGCTCTCGGTCGGCCGACGAGCGGCAGGCGAGCCGCCCGCATCGCGCTCGTGATCCCCGCAGCCCCGCCCCGCCACGATCAAGCCACCAAGGGCTGGCACGAAAAACCCACCACGGCCCCGGGCATCAAGCCCGTCACAGGCCGGCGGCGTCAAGCCCGCCATCAGGCCGCCAGGGCGGGCGGTGCCATGCCCGCCACGGCCGGCGCCGCCGGCGTGGCCTATCGGGATATGTCCTTCGTCAGGCTGGTGGTGCCGTCCGGGCCGGGAACTGGCGCCGAGCGATACCCCTCGCTGTGGTAGAGGTCGATGTTCCGCAGGCTCTTGGCGCCGGTGACCAGCATGATGCGACGGCAGTCGGGGTCGGCCGCGGCTTCGGCGGTGCGCAGCAGCCACCGCCCCAGACCATGGCCGCGAAGGTCGGGCACGACGGCGAGCCGACCCACGTGCCAGTCGGTGTCGAGGCGACGGGTCCGCACCATGCCCAGTAGGCGGCCGTCCAGCCAGATGCCCGTGGTGTGCCAGGTCGCCAGCCACTCGCGCACCTCGTCCAGCGACTCGTGCAGGGCCGGTATGGCCAGGGTGTCGTTGACGAGGGCCTCGTCAACCCAGCAGCACCGCTGGAGCACTGCGACGTGGGGCGCGTCCTCGGGGGTCAGCCGTCTCGCGTAGGACCCGGGCAGCGGTCCGCGCAGCGTCCCGGCCTGCGCGCGTTCGCGCATCGGCCGCAGGGCGTGGGCGGCCCGGACCAACTCGTCCAGCAGACCGGTGCCCGCCCTGTCGCGGCCGGCGTCGGGTCGCAGCCGACCGTTCTCCGTCGCGTCGCCGATGCGGATCGCCACCGTGGCGCCCAACGGAACCAGGCGCAGCGTGGTCACCACCTGCTTGGCGTGCTGGACCGAGCGGGTGCCCGCCGACGTGTTGCCGTAGCTGACGAAGCCGATCGGCTTCCACGCCCACTCGCGGCTGAGGTAGTCCAGCGCGTTCTTCAGGGCCGCCGGCATCCCGTAGTTGTACTCCGGGGTGACCGCGATGAACCCGTCCGCCGCGTCGACGATCGCGCTCCACCGACGGGTGTGCTCGTGCCGGTAGACACCCGACGACGGCTCTTCCTCCTCGTCCAGGAACGGCAGGTTCAGATCGCTGAGGGCCACCGGCACGAGCTCGACGCCGAGCGCCGCGGCACGCGGACCGATCGCCTCGATCAACCACCGTCCTACCGCGGGGCCCAGCGCGCCGGGGCGGGTGCTGCAGGTCAGTACGAGGACACGGATTCGTTTCGTTGACATGGAAACGAAGCTTAGATGCTAGGTTGATTACATGTCAACGAATTCTCCGGCCGGCATCGTCCGGTGGCTGAACCCCGACGAGGAGAGGGCGTGGCGGGCATTCCTGCGGGTGATGGTCGCCGTACGGACCGGCACGGCGCACGACCTGGCCGCGGTCGGGCTCTCCGAGCCCGACTACGAGGTGCTCAGCACGCTGTCGGAGCGGCCCGGCCACACCAGCACGCTCGGGGAGCAGGCGGACAAGATGGGCTGGTCGCGCAGCCGGCTGTCCCGGCACGCCACCCGGATGGAGGCGCGCGGTCTCCTGAGGCGCGCGCCCGACCCGGCCGACGGCAGGGGCTGCTTCCTGGTCCTCACCGCGGAAGGTCTGGACGCACTCGAAGCCGCCGCTCCGGCCCACGTCGAGTCGGTGCGATACCACTTCATCGACCGACTCGCCCCGGAGGACCTCACCGCCATCGAGCGGATCGCCGGGCGGCTGGCGGAGCCGCCGCCCGGCGACGACCGGCCTTCGCGACGGCAGCCGTCGGCGTGATCGCCCGTGCGCCGAGCCCCGACACCTCATCGCGTACCCCGGCGGCACGGTTCGCAGGGCGGTGACGCGGCTCGGTGCCCGTGCGGCGGCCGGGCCCGCACCGGGGCCCGGCCGCCGGCCGGTGGGAGCCACTGGCGCCGTTGCGCAGAACGAGTATGGTGGTCGATGTCCGGGCCCGGGCCCGCCGGGGCGGCCGGCGCGGCGGGTCACCCACAGTGATCAGGCGGGTGGTGTCCGAGACGGCCCGAGTCGTGGAGGCGAAATGTGCTGAAGGTCGTTTCGGGCGCGGCGTGAAACGATCGTGGTCCGCCGCCAGGCCCGTGATCTGGCCCGGCACGGTGAGAGTCGCGGGTCCGAACGGTGCGACCTTGCCGCCGGCCGGGCCGGTGGCGCGGCCACGGCTTTTCTGCCTACCCCGGGGTATGGCACGATCGTGGAACCTCCACCATCCCTGTGACACTTCCCCGACAGGAGCAAAGATGTCTGGTCGAAGGCTGGGCCGACTGCTTGGGTCGCTCCTCGTGCTCGCCGCGGTCCTCGGTGGACTGTTCGGCGCCGACCTCGTACCCGCCGCGGAGAGCGCTCAGATGACAGACGTGGTCTGGGGCGCGGGCACCTTCCGGTAACCCACGGTGCCGTCACCCGTGACGGCGCTCGGCCAGCGGCCTCTTTGAGGGAGCGGTATGTCGCGGCGTGACCAACGACGGAAGTCCACGGAGCACGCCTGGCTCATCACCGGTCCGCTGGCGTTGGTCGCGGTCGTCTCCTCCACCGCGATCGGCGTCATCTCCGAGGAGCCCTTCGGCGACTGGGGGCTGGCGTTCCTGATCTTCCTCGCGATGGCGGGGATCAGCATCCCGGTGCTGAACTTCGTCGTCCGGCGGCAGTCCGTGGGCGTCACCCTCAGCGAGATCCCGCTGGTGGTGGCGCTGTTCTTCCTGCCACCACTCACGGTGGTCCTGATCTACACGCTCGCGGCGCTGATCTGGAGCGTCTACCAACGTTTCCCGCCGGCGAAGTTCTGGTTCAACGTCGCCCGCGCCGCCGCCGCGACATCGGTGGCGAGCCTGCTGTTGCAGGCTCTGCCACCGCTGCGGGGCGTGGGGCCGGGGACGTGGGGCAGCCTCTTCCTCGCGGTCAACACGATCACCCTGGTCAGCCTGGTGGCGGTGGTCGGCGTCCACGTGCTGCTGCAGGGTTGGCAGGCGGGCCGGGAGGCGTTGCGCACCACTCCGTCGGTCTTCCTGACCACGTCGATCAACGCCTCCGTCGGCCTGCTGGTGCTGATCGCCCTCAAGACCACCTGGTGGTCCGCCCTGTTGCTGACGGCCCTGTGCGCCGCACTGGCCCTGGTCTACCGGTCGTACGCGCAGTTCTTCCGGCAGCACCGCACGCTGACCGGTATGTACGAGCTGTCCCGCCACATCACCACGAGTGGTGCCGAGGGCGACCTCGCGGACGTCCTGCTCGACCGGGTCCGGGCCCTCATGCAGGCCGAGTACGCCACGTTGTGGCTCCCGGCCCAGGGTCGTCACCCCGAGGTGCTGCTGACCGCCAAGGTGGACGCGCCGGGGCTGCTCGACGTCGCACCGACCCCGGCGGTCCTGCGCGAGCAGGCACGGCGGCTGGCGCGGACGGTGTCCCTCGGGCGCCAGCTCGGGGACGAGACGGCGCTGCGCGCGGAGGTCAGCGCCCGTCAGATCAAGGACGTCATCGTCGTACCGCTGCGCTCCGGCCAGGCGGTGATCGGCACCCTGGAGGTGGCCAACCGCCTCAGCGACATCGGCCACTTCACCCCCGGCGACGTTCCGATCTTCGAGACGGTCGCCGCGCACGCCGCGGTGGCGCTGGAGAACTCCCGGCTGGTCGACCGGCTGCGGCACGACGCCTACCACGACGCACTCACCAAGCTGCCCAACCGGCGGCGGATCACCAGCGCGGTCGGCGAGTCGGTCAAGATCGCGGCGCCGGGCGAGGTGGTGGCGCTGCTCCTCTTCGACGTCGACGGGCTGCGCCAGGTCAACGAGTCGCTCGGGCACGCGGCCGGCGACAAGGTGCTCGTCGAGGTGGCCGACCGGCTGCGTGCCTCGGCACCGTCGTCGGCCCTGGTCGGTCGCCTCGGCGGTGACGAGTTCCTGGTCACCATGCGGCTGGAGAGCGCCGAGGAGGCGCTGGCCCTCGCCGCCCGACTGCGCGAGCAGATCCGCGACGAGATGGTCTTCGACACGCTCACCCTCGACGTCGACACGGCGGTCGGGGTGGCCGTGCACCCGGACCACGGCAGCGACGCGGCGACGCTGCTGCAACGGGTCGATCTGGCCGCCACGTCGGCCAAGTCGGTCCCGGGCAGCGTCGCGCTGTTCAACCCGGGCCTGGAGTCGCGGTCGTTGCGGCGCCTGGGCCTCGCGGGCGACCTCCGTCGGGCGCTGGACGACGGTGAGCTGGAGGTCTACTTCCAACCCAAGGTCACCCTGCGGGACCGGCGCCTGGTCGGCGTCGAGTGCCTGGCCCGCTGGGAGCACCCGACGCACGGCACGGTCGCCCCGGAGGACTTCGTGGCGGTGGCCGAGCACACCGGCCAGCTCAGTCGCCTGACCGAGCTCGTGCTCCGGGAGGGGCTGCGGCGCAGCCGGGACTGGGCGCAGGCCGACCAGCCGCTCTCCGTGGCGGTCAACCTGTCGCCGCGTACGCTGACCGACCAGCACTTCCCGGACCGCGTCCAGGAGCTGCTCGCCGAGTACGGGGTGCCGCCGCAGCGGCTCACCCTGGAGATCACCGAGGCGGGGGTGCTCGACGGCACGGACCGCCCGGTCCCCACCCTGCGCCGCCTGCGCGACCTCGGCGTACGGCTGTCGGTCGACGACTTCGGCACCGGCGACTCGTCGCTGGCCCACCTGCGCCGGCTGCCGGTGCACGAGGTCAAGGTAGACCGTTCCTTCGTGCAAGGCATGGCGACCGACCCGGGGGACCTGGCGATCGTCAACGCCGTCGTCACCCTCTCCCAGCAGTTCGGCCTGGCCGTGGTGGCCGAGGGCGTGGAGAGCGAGCTGACGCTGGAGCTCCTGCAGGACATCGGGTGCGAGATCGGGCAGGGCTTCCTGTTCAGCCGGCCGCTGCCGTACGAGCGACTGGAGGCCTGGTTCGGCGCCCAGGTCGACCCGGAAACGATCTCCAGCGGAGAGCTTCCCCGCCTGCGTGTCGTGCCCTGACCTGGGCGAACGTCCTGGCGGGGGATCCGATTTCACCTGCGGGGGCGAGCCGTGTACTCTTACCTCTGCGCGCCCCACGGGGAGATCGCGCAGGCCCCCTTAGCTCAGTCGGCAGAGCGTCTCCATGGTAAGGAGAAGGTCTACGGTTCGATTCCGTAAGGGGGCTCTAGGGTCAGCTGGACCCACCGCGGCGGTGTAGCTCAGATGGCAGAGCAAGCGGCTCATAATCGCTGTGTCGCCGGTTCAAGTCCGGCCACCGCTACTCTCGTCCTCCGGGCGCGTTCCCGGTGGTCAGTGGGAGGGGCGCCACAGGCGCCCACTTTGCGTGTCCGAGCCATCAGCGCGTACGCTGGTGCGCCGTAGTTGTAACCCGTTAGCGAGGAAGGCACTCCGCCGTGGCGAAGGCGACCGATGTCCGGCCGAAGATCACTTTGGCGTGTGTGGAGTGCAAGGAGCGCAACTACATCACGCGCAAGAACCGTCGTAACGACCCGGACCGCATCGAGCTGAAGAAGTTCTGCCCCCGGGACGGTCGGCACACGGTCCACCGCGAGACCCGCTGACCTCGGGCCGGCTCGGCCGGCCACCCCGAAGCTCCAACCGATCGCCGATCCCGACCGGCCGACGCGGCTCCCGCCGCCGCCGACCACCCGGGATCGGCGATTGTTCTCTGCGTGTAGTTTCGCGGCATGTCCCTGGACCCGTCCTACGTCGGCCGGACGTATCCGCCGACCGCCCCCTACCAGGTGGGCCGAGAGAAGATCCGCGAGTTCGCCACGGCCATCGGCGCCACCGACCCGGCCCACCACGACCCCGAGGCCGCCCGGGCGCTGGGCCACCCCGACGTGGTGGCCCCGCCCACCTTCCCCTTCGTGGTGACCATGGCCGCCACCCAGCAGATCGTCGAGGACCCGGCGCTGGGCGTCGACTACAGCCGCGTCGTCCACGGCGACCAGCGGTTCGCGTACACCCGGCCGGTCGTCGCCGGGGACGAGCTGGTCTGCGTCAGCACCATCGAGGACATCACCAGCCGGGGCGGGCACGGCTTCCTGACCACCCGCACCGACATCGCCACCGCCACCGGCGAGCCGGTCGTCGCGGTCTGGTCCAAGCTCGTCGTACGCGGGGAGGCCTGAGATGGAGCTGCCAGCCAGGACGTACCGGGTGACCCGCGCGGACCTCGTCCGCTACGCCGGGGCCTCGGGCGACTTCAACCCGATCCACTGGAGCGACCGGATCGCCACGAAGGTGGGGCTGCCCGGGGTGATCGCCCACGGCATGTTCACCATGGCCCTGGTCGGTCGGGCCGTGACGGAGTGGGCCGGCGCGCCGGACGCGGTGGTCGACTACGGCGTGCGGTTCACCCGGCCGGTCGTGGTGCCGGACGACGACCAGGGCACCGAGATCGAGGTGACCGCGGTGGTGCGCGAGGTGACCGAGGACGGTCTGACCCGCCTCGACATCACCGCCACCTGCCTGGGCGAGAAGGTGCTCTCCCAGGCCCGCGCGACCATCCGCACGGCCCGCTGACCCGGGGCGCCGACGCGCGAAGGGCGGACCGGTTGGGAAAGTCGGCCACCTACCCGTACACTGGTCCGCCGTGGGGCAAGTGACCCCTGCTCGACTCCTTGCGCGTCGGGTGGGGTGAGCGTTGCCGCACAGGGGTGTAGCTCAATTGGCAGAGCAGCGGTCTCCAAAACCGCAGGCTGCAGGTTCAAGTCCTGTCACCCCTGCGCCTCAGGCCTGACCGTTCCCGTGGGTCGCGCCGCCGAGACGGCGGTGTCCGGCCCGTGGTGGTGGCATCGGCGGGGTGGTTCGGAGGCATCGGGCCACCGGCCGATCCGCCGGCCGCGGCCCGTCGCGGGACGGTTGGTCCGGCCGGCGTGACCAGCGCCGCGCACGCCGCCCGGCGTGCGAACCGAGATCCCGCGACGGAGGGCGAAGTGGCCGAGAGCAAGCGGCGCGGCGAGGACGCCGGCGACGATCGTCTGGACGACGAGCTCGTCGACGACGTTGCCGACGACGACGCCACCGGCGCGGACGAGCCGGTTTCCCGCGGAGGCACCGCGACGCGGTCCCGCGCCAAGGCAGAGTCGGCGGACAGCCGGCCGAAGACCCGGACGGAGACCGACCGCGTGGGCCTGTTCGGCCGCATCGCCCGGTTCTTCCGCGAGGTCGTGGCCGAACTGCGTAAGGTCATCTGGCCGACCCGCAAGGAGTTGCTGACCTACACCGCCGTGGTCGTCACCTTCGTCGCGGTGATGCTGACCATCGTGGCTGTCCTGGACTACGGCTTCGCCAAGGGCGTGCTGTGGGTCTTCGGCAACCCCAGCTGACCGGCTGTACCAGCCGATAGTGACGGAAGTGAGCGAGCGTGCCTGAGTACGACGAGACCGCCGGCCCCGCGGACGAGCAGTCCACGGTCGCGACGGCGGCGAACGACGAGTCGGTCGAGGCCGCCAGCGAGCCGGAGTTCCCGACCACCGAGGCCGCGTCGGACGAGGAGTTCGACCCGGTCGCCGAGCTGCGCCAGAAGCTGCGCTACGCGCCGGGTGACTGGTACGTGGTGCACTCCTACGCCGGCTACGAGAACAAGGTCAAGACCAACCTCGAGACCCGCATCACGAGCCTCGACATGGAGGACTACATCTACCAGGTCGAGGTGCCGACCCGGGAAGAGGTCGAGGTCAAGAACGGCAAGCGGTCGCAGGTCCAGGCGAAGGTCTTCCCGGGCTACATCCTGGTCCGGATGGAGCTGACCGCCGAGTCCTACTCCTGCGTGCGCAACACGCCCGGGGTCACGGGCTTCGTGGGCGCGACCGACCGGGCCGACCGCCCGGCGCCGCTCTCCCTCGACGAGGTGCTCAAGTGGCTGGCCCCGGCGGTCGAGACCGAGCAGAAGAAGGCGAAGCCCGAGGTCAAGGTCCTCGACTTCGAGGTCGGTGACTCGGTCACCGTCACCGACGGCGCCTTCGCGTCGCTGCCGGCGACGATCAGCGAGATCAACGCCGACCAGCAGAAGCTCAAGGTGCTGGTGTCGATCTTCGGCCGGGAGACGCCGGTCGAGCTCAACTTCAACCAGGTCGCGAAGATCTGAGTCCGGCCGCCGGCGGTGGGATCCTTCCCGCCGCCGGCGCGGCCGTTCCCGCCCGACCTCGCCGGACGGGCGGAGTCCGGCCTGCGTTACTCTTGAACGTCGCTGCCTCGCGCCGCGCTGACCGTGCGCGCCCGCCGGGCGGTGCCGATGAGCACCATTCCCAGTTCCAAGCCCCAGGAAGAGACATGCCTCCGAAGAAGAAGCTCGTCAAGACTTTCACGCTTCAGCTGCCGGCGGGCCAGGCCACCCCGGCGCCGCCGGTCGGCCCCGCGCTCGGTCAGCACGGCGTGAACATCATGGAGTTCTGCAAGTCCTACAACGCGCAGACCGAGTCGCAGCGGGGCGACATCGTCCCCGCCGAGATCAGCGTGTACGAGGACCGGTCCTTCACCTTCGTGCTGAAGACCCCGCCCGCCGCCCGGCTGCTGATCAAGGCCGCCGGTGTGCAGAAGGGCTCGGGCGTCCCGCAGCGTGACAAGGTCGGCTCGGTCACCCGTGCCCAGGTGCGGGAGATCGCCGAGCGGAAGATGGCCGACCTCAACGCCAACGACCTCGACCAGGCCGAGCGGATCATCGCCGGCACCGCCCGCTCCATGGGCATCACCATCAACGACTGACGTCGGCCCGCACAGACCCGTACGGATCGTGGGAGGGTTCGCGGACGTCGCGGCCCGCCAGAGACCACAGGAGTAACCAGAACATGCAGCGCAGCAAGAGCTACCGCAAGGCCGCCGAGGTCATCGACCGGTCGAAGCTCTACACCCCCGCCGAGGCCGTGAAGCTGGCCAAGGAGACCACCTCCGTCAAGTTCGACGCCACGGTCGAGGTCGCGATGCGCCTCGGCGTCGACCCCCGCAAGGCGGACCAGATGGTCCGCGGCACGGTCAACCTGCCGCACGGCACCGGTAAGACCGCCCGCGTGATCGTCTTCGCCGCCGGCGCGAAGGCCGAGGAGGCCGCCGCCGCCGGTGCGGACGAGGTGGGCACCGACGAGCTGGTCGCCCGGATCCAGGAGGGCTGGCTCGAGTTCGACGCGGCGATCGCCACGCCGGACCAGATGGCCAAGATCGGTCGGATCGCGCGGATCCTGGGCCCGCGCGGTCTCATGCCGAACCCGAAGACCGGCACGGTGACCATGGACGTCGCCAAGGCGGTGCAGGACATCAAGGGCGGCAAGATCACCTTCCGGGTGGACAAGCACTCCAACCTGCACCTGATCATCGGCAAGGCGTCGTTCACCGAGTCGCAGCTGGTGGACAACTACGCGGCGGTGCTGGACGAGGTGCTGCGGGCCAAGCCGTCCGCGGCCAAGGGCAAGTACCTCAAGAAGGTCACCCTCACCACCACGATGGGCCCGGGCGTCCCGGTCGACCCGAACGTGGTGAAGAACCTCCAGGAAGGCTCCGTCGAGAGCTGAGCCCTTCCGCCGTACGAGGCGCCGTCACGGATGTGGCGGCGCCTCGTCGCGTCCGGGGTGTGGCAGGCTCTTCCCCATGCGGCTGGAGAACGTCTGGCTGCGGTACCACCGGCGCGGGCCGTGGGTGCTGCGGGGCGCCGATGTGGAGATCGGTCCGGGTGAGGCGGCGGTCGTGCAGGGCCGCAACGGGGCCGGCAAGTCGACCCTGCTCCAGGTGGCCGCCGGGGTGCTCCGGCCGGCCCGGGGCAGGGTCGTGGGGCGTCCGGCCCGGGTCGGCTGGGTGCCCGAGCGGTTCCCCGCCGACCAGCCGTTCACCGTGGAGCGCTACCTGGTCGCCATGGGCCGGATGGCCGGGCTCACGGCGGCGGAGGCGGACCGCGCCGTGGACACCTGGACCGACCGTCTCGGCGTCACCCGGTTCCGTGGGGTCCGGCTGCCGGAGCTGTCGAAGGGCACGGCGCAAAAGGTCGGACTGGCCCAGGCCATGCTCCGCCGGCCCGGGCTGCTCGTGCTCGACGAGCCGTGGGAGGGGCTGGACGCGGGCGCCCGCGAGCTGGTGCCCGGGCTGATCGACGAGGTGCTGGCCGGCGGCGGCTCCGTGCTGGTCAGCGACCACCGGGGGGAGACGGTCCGGTTGCCGGGCGCGCGCCGCTGGACGGTGGCCGACGGCGAGGTCGGCGAGGAGGCCCCGCCGGCGGGGGAGGAGGCCTTCGCGGTCGTCGAGGTCGCGGTGGCCGCCGCGCGGGTCGCCGGCACCGTCGCGCGCCTGCGCGCCGAGGGCCACCGGGTGCTGGGCGTACGCCCCGGCGGGGAGCCCGGGCCGGCACGCGCGGCCGCACCGGATCACCCGTCGCCGGGACAGCCCGACGGCCAGGAGCCCGAGTCGATCGCCGCGGGGCTCGGCGGGCCGGCGGAGCCGACGAGCGGAGCCGGCCGGTGACCGCCCTGGTCCGGCTCCGGCTGGCCGGCTTCCTGCGCACCGGACGGGCGGTGGCGCCGCTGCTCGCCGGGCTGGTCGCCCTCGGCACCCTCTACGGCGGCGGTCGCGCCCAGGCGGCGGAGGCGTACGGCGTCTCGGCGGTGGTGCTCTTCCCGGTCCTCGCCTGGCAGACCAAGCTGCTGCTGGACGTGGAGCCGGACGGGCAGCGCCGGATCGCCCAGGTGGTGCTCGGCGCGCGGCGCGAGCGGGCCGCGGGGCTGCTCGCGGCCACGATCGCGGCGCTCGGCGCGGTGGCCGTCGCGCTGGTCTTCCCGTGGCTCGTCGGTGGGGTCACGGGCCCGGTCGAGCCGGGTGACAAGGCCGTCGGGGTGGGCATCGCCCTCGGGCTCTGGGCCCACCTGCTGGCCGTACCCCCGGCGGTGCTGCTCGGTGCCCTGGCCAGCCGGGCCTGTACGCGCAGCGCGGGGTACGGGGTGGCGGTGCTCGCCCTCGGCGGCGTCGGCGCGGTGGTGCTGGGCCTGCACGGCTCGGTGGCGCCCTGGCTCGTGCCGCCGATCATGGCGACCGCCCGGGCCACGGCGGGCGACGCCGCGGCGCCGACCCTGGCGCTGCTCACGCTCTGGGCGGCGGCCTGGAGCGTCGCGGCCGTGTGCGGCTACCTCTGGTGGCGGCGTTCGCGGGCGTGAGCTGGCACACATGCGGGCGGTGATTTGCCGCTCGCGCCAGGTGTCGCGTAACCTTGCCCGAAGTTCCACCCAGAGACCGCTGGTCACCGTGCCCTGGCACGGTCGAAGGTCCCGCGACGACGGGCGACCCGCGCAGGGCGGTAAGCGAAATCGGCACGCAGCATGGTCCGCCGACCGTGCCCGCGCTCGCCGGCCCTCGCCCCGTGCGTCCTGCGCCGGGGCTTTTCTCGTTGTCGCGCTTCCTAGCCGCCGTCGTGAACACCCCGTTCCCGACGGCGACCAGCCTCGAGCAACGAGAGAGGAGGGACATGGCGGACAAGCCGATCCGGGCCGACAAGGCCACGGCCGTCGCTGAGCTGACCGAGAGCTTCCGCAACGCGGGCGCCACGGTGCTGACCGAGTACCGCGGTCTGACGGTTTCCCAGCTCACCCAGCTGCGACGCTCGCTCGGCAAGGAGACCACCTACACGGTCGCGAAGAACACGCTGGCCAAGCGTGCCGCGAGCGACGCGGGGATCTCCGGGCTCGACGAGCTGTTCTCCGGTCCTACCGCGCTGACTTTCGTTTCGGGCGACGTCGTCGAGGCGGCGAAGGGGCTTCGCGAGTTCGCGAAGGCCAACCCGAAGCTCGTCATCAAGGGCGGTGTCTTCGAGGGCAAGGCCATTTCCGCGGCCGAGGTCACGAAGCTCGCCGACCTGGAGTCCCGTGAGGTGCTGCTGGCCAAGCTGGCCGGCGCGATGAAGGGCAACCTGAGCAAGGCCGCGGCCCTGTTCCAGGCCCCGCTGTCGAAGACCGCCCGCCTGGCGGCCGCACTGCAGGACAAGCGCGAGAAGGAGGGCGCCGAGGCCGCCTGAGGCCTCCCGGCGCACCTGTTCAGTCTTAGGTAAATCACGTTGGAAAGGACGCCAGACATGGCGAAGCTCAGCACCGACGAGCTGCTCGACGCGTTCAAGGAGATGACGCTGATCGAGCTCTCCGAGTTCGTGAAGCAGTTCGAGGAGACCTTCGAGGTCACCGCCGCCGCCCCGGTCGCCGTGGCCGCGGGTGCCCCGGCCGCCGGCGGCGCCGCCGCCGAGGCCGAGCCGGAGAAGGACGAGTTCGACGTCATCCTCGACGCCGACGGTGGCAAGAAGATCCAGGTCATCAAGGTCGTGCGTGAGCTGACCGGCCTGGGCCTCAAGGAGGCCAAGGACCTGGTCGAGGGCGCGCCGAAGCCGGTCCTCGAGAAGGTCAACAAGGAGACCGCCGACAAGGCCAAGGCCAAGCTCGAGGGCGAGGGCGCCAAGGTCACCCTCAAGTGACCTGAGCACCACCCGCGCGTGTCCGGTTCACGTGAGCCGGGGCACACTCCGCGCTGCGGCGGGCGGCGATCCGACAACGGGTCGCCGCCCGTCGCGTTGGCGGACCCGGCGGCAGCGCACGTGAGCAGGGCGTCCACGGGCACGACGGCGCCCGGCGGTGGTGGGCCGGCGGGCCGGCCCGGCGGGAAAGACGCGGCGACCCGGAGGTCGGCCCTTGACGTGGCACCGGGCCGCCAGGCACGCTGACAACAGCAAGACCTTCCGCGCTTGCGACGGCCACCAGGCGGGTAATGCAGCGGCGGCACCATCGGCCGCGGCACCCGAGCGGCCCGGCGGGAACATTGCGTTCCGAGCGGCCCGGATGACCCGGTTTTCGGGGTCCCGGAGCACGTTCCGCGATGACCTGCCGGGGTGGGCTGGACAGCGGTTAGCCTCTCGGCTACACTGCTAGTTTGCGCTGCCTTCCGACTTGACCCCTGCTCGGAAATGTCCGTTTACGGCTATTTCTGGTGGGGTCATTGGAGTGCACGCGTACCAGCCGTTCTGCAGCACCGGTCCTCGGAAGGACGCATCTTGGCAGCTTCCCGCCCTGCGAAGACCAGTCGTACGTCGAGCGCTTTCGCTCCCCGCCGAGTTTCATTCGGCAGGATCACCGAACACCTCGAGGTCCCCAACCTCCTCGCCATCCAGACCGAGTCCTTCGACTGGCTGGTCGGCAACGAGGCTTGGCAGGGCCGGTCGGCGGACGACCCGCACGCACGCTCGGGTCTCGCGGAGATCCTCGACGAGATCAGTCCCATTGAGGACTTCTCCGGCACCATGTCGCTCTCCTTCTCGGCTCCGCGCTTTGACGAGGTCAAGGCCTCGATCGAGGAGTGCAAGGAGAAGGACCTCACCTACTGCGCCCCGCTCTTCGTGACCGCGGAGTTCACCAACAACACCACTGGCGAGATCAAGAGCCAGACGGTGTTCATGGGTGACTTCCCGATGATGACGCCGAAGGGCACCTTCATCATCAACGGCACCGAGCGTGTCGTGGTCAGCCAGCTCGTCCGGTCCCCGGGCGTCTACTTCGACAAGCAGCCGGACAAGACCTCCGACCGCGACCTCTCCAGCGTCAAGGTCATCCCGAGCCGGGGTGCCTGGCTGGAGTTCGACATCGACAAGCGCGACACGGTCGGTGTCCGCATCGACCGCAAGCGCCGGCAGGCCGTCACGGTCCTGCTCAAGGCCATCGGTTGGTCCAACGAGCAGATCCGTGAGCGGTTCGGCTGGTCCGAGCTGATGATGACCACGCTCGAGAAGGACCACATCGCCGGCCAGGACGAGGCGCTGCTCGACATCTACCGCAAGCTGCGCCCCGGCGAGCCGCCGACGCGTGAGAACGCGCAGACCCTGCTCGACAACCTCTTCTTCAACGCGAAGCGGTACGACCTGGCCAAGGTCGGCCGATACAAGTTCAACAAGAAGCTCGAGATCGACGTGCCGATCACCACCGGCACGCTGACCGAGGACGACATCGTCGCCACCGTGGAGTACCTCTGCCGGCTGCACGCCGGTGAGGAGGGCTACGAGGCCGACGACATCGACCACTTCGGCAACCGGCGCCTGCGCACGGTCGGCGAGCTGATCCAGAACCAGGTCCGGGTCGGCCTGTCCCGGATGGAGCGGGTCGTCCGCGAGCGGATGACCACCCAGGACGTCGAGGCGATCACGCCGCAGACCCTGATCAACATCCGCCCGGTGGTGGCGGCGATCAAGGAGTTCTTCGGCACGTCGCAGCTGTCCCAGTTCATGGACCAGACCAACCCGCTGGCGGGCCTCACCCACCGGCGCCGGCTGAGCGCGCTCGGCCCGGGTGGTCTGTCCCGCGAGCGGGCCGGCTTCGAGGTCCGTGACGTGCACCCGTCCCACTACGGCCGGATGTGCCCGATCGAGACGCCGGAAGGCCCGAACATCGGTCTGATCGGCGCGCTGTCCACCTTCGCCCGGGTCAACCCGTTCGGCTTCATCGAGACGCCGTACCGGAAGGTCGTCGACGGTCGGGTCACCGACCAGATCGACTACCTGACCGCGGACGAGGAGGACCGCTACGTCAAGGCGCAGGCCAACGCGCCGCTGAAGGCCGACGGGTCCTTCGCCGAGGACCGCGTCCTGGTCCGCCGTAAGGGCGGCGAGACCGAGGACGTGCCGCCGGCGGCCGTGGACTACATGGACGTCTCGCCGCGGCAGATGACCTCGGTCGCGACGGCGATGATCCCGTTCCTCGAGCACGACGACGCCAACCGGGCGCTCATGGGCGCGAACATGCAGCGCCAGGCGGTGCCGCTGGTCAAGGCCGAGTCGCCGCTCGTCGGCACCGGCATGGAGTACCGCGCGGCGGTCGACGCCGGTGACGTGGTGGTCGCCGAGGTCGGTGGCGTCATCGAGGACCTCTGCGCCGACTACATCACCGTGCACCAGGACGACGGCCACCGCCGGACGTACCTGCTGCACAAGTTCCGCCGCTCCAACGCCGGCTCCTGCGTCAACCAGAAGCCGGTCGTCTTCGAGGGCGACCGCGTCGAGGCCGGCCAGGTCATCGCCGACGGTCCGTGCACCGACGAGGGCGAGATGGCGCTCGGGCGCAACCTGCTCGTGGCGTTCATGACCTGGGAGGGCCACAACTACGAGGACGCGATCATCCTGTCGCAGCGCCTCGTGCAGCAGGACGTGCTCACCTCGATCCACATCGAGGAGCACGAGGTCGACGCCCGGGACACCAAGCTCGGTCCGGAGGAGATCACCCGCGACATCCCGAACGTCAGCGAGGAGATGCTCGCCGACCTCGACGAGCGCGGCATCATCCGGATCGGCGCCGAGGTCGTCCCCGGCGACATCCTGGTCGGCAAGGTCACCCCGAAGGGTGAGACCGAGCTGACCCCGGAGGAGCGGCTGCTCCGCGCGATCTTCGGCGAGAAGGCGCGCGAGGTCCGGGACACCTCGCTGAAGGTGCCGCACGGTGAGACCGGCACGGTCATCGGCGTGCGTACCTTCTCCCGCGAGGACGGCGACGAGCTGCCTCCGGGTGTGAACGAGCTGGTCCGGGTCTACGTCGCCCAGAAGCGGAAGATCCAGGACGGTGACAAGCTCGCCGGCCGGCACGGCAACAAGGGCGTCATCTCCAAGATCCTCCCGATCGAGGACATGCCGTTCCTCGAGGACGGCACCCCGGTCGACATCGTGCTCAACCCGCTGGGTGTGCCGAGCCGGATGAACATCGGCCAGGTGCTGGAGACGCACCTCGGCTGGGTGGCCAAGACCGGTTGGAAGGTCGAGGGCGAGGACGAGGAGTGGAAGCGGCAGCTCAAGGCGATCGGCGCTGACGAGTCCGAGCCGGACACCAATGTGGCCACCCCGGTCTTCGACGGTGCCCGCGAGGAGGAGATCGCCGGTCTGCTCGAGGCGACGCTGCCCAACCGGGACGGCAACCAGATGATCGGCCGCAGCGGCAAGGCGCGGCTCTTCGACGGCCGCTCCGGCGAGCCGCTGCCGGACCCGATCGCGGTGGGCTACATCTACATCCTGAAGCTCAACCACCTGGTCGACGACAAGATCCACGCCCGGTCGACCGGCCCGTACTCGATGATCACGCAGCAGCCGCTGGGTGGTAAGGCGCAGTTCGGTGGTCAGCGCTTCGGTGAGATGGAGTGCTGGGCGATGCAGGCGTACGGCGCCGCGTACGCCCTGCAGGAGCTGCTGACGATCAAGTCCGACGACGTTCTCGGCCGGGTGAAGGTCTACGAGGCCATCGTCAAGGGCGAGAACATCCCGGAGCCGGGCATCCCGGAGTCGTTCAAGGTGCTGCTCAAGGAGCTGCAGTCGCTGTGCCTCAACGTCGAGGTGCTCTCCAGCGACGGCGTGGCCCTGGAGATGCGCGAGACCGACGACGAGGTGTTCCGGGCCGCTGAGGAGCTGGGCATCGACCTGTCCCGGCGCGAGCCGAGCTCGGTCGAGGAAGTGTGACGTCGAGGCTCCGGGGGCGGGCGACCGCCCCCGGAGCCCGACCCCGATGAGCTGCTGGCGCAACAAAGCGACGTGTGAGGGATATATAACGTGCTCGACGTCAACTTTTTCGACGAGTTGCGGATCGGCCTGGCGACCGCCGACGACATCCGTCAGTGGTCGCACGGCGAGGTGAAGAAGCCGGAGACGATCAACTACCGCACCCTGAAGCCGGAGAAGGACGGGCTCTTCTGCGAGAAGATCTTCGGTCCGCAGCGGGACTGGGAGTGCTACTGCGGTAAGTACAAGCGCGTCCGGTTCAAGGGCATCATCTGCGAGCGCTGCGGCGTCGAGGTGACCCGCTCCAAGGTCCGTCGTGAGCGGATGGGGCACATCGAGCTGGCCGCTCCGGTGACCCACATCTGGTACTTCAAGGGCGTGCCGAGCCGGCTGGGCTACCTGCTGGACCTCGCCCCCAAGGATCTCGAGAAGATCATCTACTTCGCCTCGTACGTCGTGACGAGCGTGGACGCCGAGGCGCGTCACCGCGACCTCTCGACGATCGAGAACGAGATCCTCGCCGAGAAGCGGCAGGCGGAGAACAGCCGCGACTCGGAGATCGAGAAGCGGGCCGCCAAGCTCGAGGCCGACCTGGCCGAGCTGGAGGCCGAGGGTGCCAAGGCGGACGTGCGGCGCAAGGTCAAGGAGGGCGGAGAGCGCGAGATGCGCCAGATCCGCGACCGGGCCCAGCGCGAGATCGACCGCCTCGACGAGGTGCTGGACACCTTCCGCAAGCTGGAGCCGAAGCAGCTGGTCACCGACGAGCTGCTCTACCGCGAGCTGCGGGACCGGTTCGGCGAGTACTTCACCGGCGGCATGGGCGCCGAGGCGATCAAGGCGCTGGTCCAGAACATGGACCTCGACGCCGAGGCCGAGAGCCTCCGCGAGACCATCCGCACCGGCAAGGGGCAGCGGAAGATCCGGGCGCTCAAGCGGCTCAAGGTCGTGGCGGCGTTCCTGAACACCCGCAACTCGCCGCTCGGCATGGTGCTGGACTGCGTGCCGGTCATCCCGCCGGACCTGCGTCCGATGGTGCAGCTGGACGGTGGCCGCTTCGCGACCTCCGACCTCAACGACCTGTACCGCCGGGTGATCAACCGGAACAACCGCCTCAAGCGACTGATCGACCTCGGCGCGCCCGAGATCATCGTCAACAACGAGAAGCGGATGCTCCAGGAGGCCGTCGACGCGCTGTTCGACAACGGCCGTCGTGGCCGGCCGGTCACCGGGCCGGGTAACCGTCCGCTGAAGTCGCTCTCCGACATGCTCAAGGGCAAGCAGGGCCGGTTCCGCCAGAACCTGCTGGGCAAGCGCGTCGACTACTCCGGCCGTTCGGTCATCGTGGTCGGCCCGAAGCTCAAGCTGCACCAGTGCGGTCTGCCCAAGCAGATGGCGCTGGAGCTGTTCAAGCCGTTCGTGATGAAGCGGCTGGTGGACCTCAACCACGCGCAGAACATCAAGTCCGCCAAGCGGATGGTCGAGCGGCAGCGGCCGGTCGTGTGGGACGTGCTGGAAGAGGTCATCGGCGAGCACCCGGTGCTGCTCAACCGTGCGCCCACCCTGCACCGCCTGGGCATCCAGGCCTTCGAGCCGCAGCTGGTCGAGGGCAAGGCCATCCAGATCCACCCGCTGGTCTGCACCGCGTTCAACGCCGACTTCGACGGTGACCAGATGGCGGTCCACGTGCCGCTGTCCGCCGAGGCCCAGGCCGAGGCGCGGATCCTGATGCTGTCGTCGAACAACATCCTCAAGCCGGCCGACGGCAAGCCCGTCACCATGCCCACCCAGGACATGGTCATCGGCCTGTACCACCTCACCCACCTCACCCCGGACGAGAAGGGTGCGGGCCGGGCGTTCAGCTCGGACGCCGAGGCGCGGATGGCGTACGACAACGGCGAGCTGCACCTGCAGGCTCCGGTCCGGATCCGGCTGCGCGACATCGTCGGTGTCGACAACGGCGCCGGTGCCGAGCCCTGGACCGCGCCCGAGGGCTGGGTCGAGGGTGAGCCGGTGACCGTGGAGACCACGCTCGGCCGGGTCCTGTTCAACGAGACGCTGCCTCCGGGCTACCGCTTCGTGAACTACGAGATCCGTAAGGGCCAGCTCTCCGCGATCGTCAACGACCTCGCCGAGCGCTTCCCGAAGGTGGCTCTCGCGGCCACCCTCGACGGGCTCAAGGAGGCCGGTTTCCACTGGGCCACCTGGTCCGGCGTGACGATCGGCATGGAGGACGTCATCGCTCCGCCGCGCAAGGCGGAGATCCTGGAGCGGTACGAGAAGGAAGCCGACCGGATCGACAAGCAGTACCAGCGTGGTCTGATGACCGCCGAGGAGCGTCGCGGCGAGCTCATCGAGATCTGGACCAAGGCGACCAACGAGGTCGCCAAGGAGATGGACACCGCGCTGCCGCAGGAGAACCCGCTGTGGAAGATGATCAACTCGGGTGCCCGCGGTAACCTGCTCCAGCTCCGGCAGATCGCGGCGATCCGTGGTCTGGTGGCCAACCCGAAGGGCGAGATCATCCCGCGGCCGATCAAGGCCAGCTACCGGGAGGGTCTCTCCGTGCTGGAGTACTTCATCTCCACGCACGGTGCCCGCAAGGGTCTCGCCGACACCGCGCTGCGGACCGCCGACTCGGGTTACCTGACCCGTCGTCTGGTGGACGTCTCGCAGGACGTCATCATCCGCGAGGAGGACTGCGGCACCGACCGGGCCATCCCGATGCAGATCGGTGAGCGGATCGACGGCAAGCTGGTCGTGCACGAGCACGCCGAGACCAGCGTGCACGCCCGTACCCTCGCCGACGACATCAAGGGGCCGGACGGCACCGTCGTCGCCGAGCGGGGCGCGGACATCAACTCGATCCTGGTCGACAAGATCGTGGCGGCCGGGGTGGAGACGGTGCGCGTGCGCAGCGTCCTCACCTGCGAGTCGAAGCTGGGCGTCTGCGGTGCGTGCTACGGCCGCTCGCTGCCGACCGGCAAGACCGTGGACGTCGGCGAGGCGGTCGGCATCATCGCCGCCCAGTCGATCGGTGAGCCGGGTACGCAGCTGACGATGCGTACCTTCCACACCGGTGGTGTCGCGGGTGAGGACATCACCCAGGGTCTGCCGCGTGTCCAGGAGATCTTCGAGGCCCGCGTCCCGAAGGGCAAGGCGCCCATCGCGGACACCCCGGGCCGGATCCGGATCGAGGACGGCGAGCGGTCGCGGAAGATCATCGTGGTGCCGGACGACGGCAGCGACGAGATCGTCTACGACAAGATCTCCAAGCGCGTCCGGCTGCGGACCCAGGACGGCCAGCACGTCGAGGTCGGCGAGAAGCTCACCGAGGGCACCATCGACCCGCACGAGCTGCTCCGCATCCTCGGCCCGCGGGCGGTCCAGGTCCACCTGACCCAGGAGGTCCAGGAGGTCTACCGGTCGCAGGGCGTGCTCATCCACGACAAGCACATCGAGATCATCATCCGCCAGATGCTCAAGCGGGTGACGGTCATCGACTCCGGCTCGACCGAGTTCCTGCCGGGTGTGCTGGTCGACCGGGCGCTGTTCGAGTCGGAGAACCGCCGGCTCGTCTCCGAGGGCGGCGAGCCCGCGGCGGGTCGCCCGGTGCTGATGGGCATCACCAAGGCCTCGCTGGCCACGGACTCCTGGCTGTCTGCGGCCTCCTTCCAGGAGACCACCCGGGTGCTGACGGACGCGGCGATCCACGCCCGCAGCGACTCGCTGATCGGCCTCAAGGAGAACGTGATCATCGGTAAGCTCATCCCGGCCGGTACGGGCATCAGCAAGTACCGCAACGTCCGGGTCGAGCCGACCGAGGAGGCGAAGGCCAAGGTCTACTCGATGACCGGTTACCCGGAGACCGACTACGGCTTCGGGCCGGCCAGCGGGCAGGCGGTTCCGCTGGACGACTTCGACTTCGGGTCGTACCGCTAACCAGCACGGACGACGAGGCCCCCGGCATCCGCCGGGGGCCTCGTCGTATCCGGACCGGTACGCGCCCCGGCCCGGTTCGGCATGATGGGGGCATGATGACCGCACCCGGGCAGGTGCCCGTCGCGGACCAGGGGTCGCGCCACCCGCTCGACCCCGACCCGTCCCGCGCCACGAAGGCCCGGGCCGTCTTCGCGCTCGGGCTGATGGCCGCGCTGACCGGCCTCTTCATCGGCGGGGTGGTGCCGGCCACCGTGGCGCTGCAGCTGGCCCGGCAGGCGCGCCGCGAGGCGTACGCCTCGGGGGGTTTCCTCACCGGCGCGGCCTGGCTGCGGCGCGGGGAGCGGCTGGCCTGGACGGGCCTGGTGCTGGCGGCCGTCACCCTGGTGGCCGTCGTGGTGGTAGCGGTGGTCCGGCTGGCGGAGGCACCGGTCGGCCACGACTTCCCGTCGAACGTCGACTGATCCGGCCGGGGGAGCGGTTCGCGCCCGGCGCGGACGGCGCGACCTCCGGCGGTAGCCTGGCCCGTGTCCGTCGCGTGTGACGGTGGAGATCGAGGAGGAGCACTCGTGACGGATCCGGCGCGGCCCCCGTCGGGTGATCACACCCGGCCGTCCGACCTCCCGGACGACGCCGCGGAATCGGTGGGCGAGCAGGGCAGCGGGGCGTCGGACGATCCGCACCCGGCGTCCGCCTCTGGTCAGCCGGCCGCCACCGCGCCGCCACCGGGTGCGCCGACGCCGCCTCCGCCGTCGCCCTGGGCCGCGCCGGGGCCGACCCCCGTCGTGTGGTCCCCCGCGGAACCCGCGCCGGGTGCGTCGCAGGCAGGGGCGGCGGTTCCGCCCGGAACGCCGCCGGACCCGTCGAGCGCTCACGGCGGGCGCTCCGGTGCGGGTGCGCCGCCCGGTCCCGGCGGCGGATCGGCACCGGGAGCCGGTTCCTGGGGAACGCCGGGGCCGTCGAACTGGGGTGCGCCGCCCCCGGGTTGGGGCCCGCCCGCGAGCGCGGGTCAGGGCGCACCGCCCGCGAGCGCGGGCCAGGGCGCACCGCCCGCGGGCTGGAGTGCGACTCCCACCTCGGCACCGGGTGGGCCACCCGCAGGGTGGAGCGCGGCCCCGCCGTCGGGCCCGCCCCCGGGTTGGGGTCCGGGCCAGGGAGTGCCGCCCCCGGGTTGGGGCCCGCCCGCGGGTCCGGGCCAGGGGGCGCCGCCCGCCGGATGGCCGGCGCCGGCGCCGGTACCCGCCCTTGCCGGGCCGGGGTCGTGGGGCGCGCCGGGGGCGCCGAGCTGGGGCGCTCCGCCGGTCTCGCACGTGCCGCCGCCGGCAGACGCCGAGCGCCTGGCGCCGAAGCGGGTCGAGCCGGTGGCCGGCACCCCGTTCGGCGTGGTGCATCTCGACGTGCCACCGGTGACCTCCGGGCTCGCGACCGGGGCGCTGGTGGCGGGCGTCGTCTCGATCCTGGTCTCGGTCCTCGTCATCTGCTCGGGCCTCGCCGGGCAGAGCTGGACGGGGGTGTGGGCGGCCGGTGCCTTCGCCCTGCTCGGCGTGCTCACCGGCACCGGGGCGATCGTCGCGGGGCTCCTCGGCCTGCGCCAGATCCGCCGACCGTCGCCGCCGCCCGCCGTACGCTTCACGGGCCGCGGGCTCGCCCTGGCGGGGATCAGCTGCGGCGGGACCGGCCTGGCGCTCAGCCTGCTCGGCATGGGGCTGGCGCTGTTGGTCTCGCTGTCCTGACGGCGAGCGGCCCGACCGCCGCTGGCCGGAGAAGGCGGCGGTCGGACCGGCGGTCGCGGCCGGTTGGGAAGCCCGGCGGTGCGACCGGCTCGTCGGGACCGTCGTGAGTCGTGTCACCCCGAGCCGTACGGACGGTGACACTCCGTTGACCGGCGGGGTACGGACTGGTGACGACGAATTGGCCGAGCCTGGTCAGCGCCGGGTTCTTCGCTCCGATTGTCCGGATCGGGTCACCGGGGGAGCGTGGGGCCGGCGCGGGCTCGCGGGGCCGACGGGTCGTACGCCCGGGAAGCCGGTACACTTGTATTCGTAGGTGCCCATCAGGGGCGCGCAGGCGGGACAGACCCCGACGGCCGCGGCGGCGTGGTTCGGCGGACCACTCCGTTTTGACCTGGGCGGCTGTGGTAGGTACCCTTTCCCCTTGTGCCCGGGCCTGCCCGGGCAACTCGTGCGTGCGCTGGTTCCGGTGCTCCCGGAGTTCGGGCGGCAGCACGGCAAAGCCAAAGACCCGGTGCGGGGCGACCCGCGTGCCGGTGACAGACCCGGTGCGCGCGTCAGCGATGGCACCGGAACCCGTGACCTGGGCGACACGCCCGACCGCGGGTGCCGGGACCTCCGTGAGGTGGCCCTGGTCGGAATGTAGGAGAGCCGATCACCCGGTCGGCTACGGCAGACGGCGCGGCCGCGACATCGCGGTCGAAGGGAGCGGAGAAACCCGGTGCCCACGATCCAGCAGCTGGTCCGAAAGGGCCGCCAGGCGAAGACGAGCAAGACCAAGACCCCGGCGCTGAAGGGTTCCCCTCAGCGGCGCGGCGTGTGCACCCGCGTGTACACCACCACCCCGAAGAAGCCGAACTCGGCGCTGCGCAAGGTCGCTCGTGTCAAGCTCAGCAGCCAGATCGAGGTGACCGCCTACATCCCGGGCGTCGGGCACAACCTGCAGGAGCACTCGATCGTGCTCGTCCGTGGCGGCCGGGTGAAGGACCTCCCCGGCGTGCGTTACAAGATCGTCCGCGGTTCGCTGGACACCCAGGGCGTCCGTAACCGCAAGCAGGCGCGCAGCCGTTACGGCGCGAAGAAGGAGAAGAGCTGACATGCCGCGTAAGGGACCCGCTCCGCGGCGGCCGCTGGTCGCTGACCCGGTGTACAACTCGCCGCTGGTCACCCAGCTGGTGAACAAGATCCTGCTGCGCGGCAAGCGGCAGCTCGCCGAGCGCATCGTGTACGCGGCCCTCGAGGGCTGCCGCGAGAAGTCCGGCACCGACCCCGTCGTCACGCTGAAGCGGGCGATGGACAACGTGAAGCCGACGCTCGAGGTCCGCAGCCGTCGCGTTGGTGGCGCCACCTACCAGGTCCCGGTCGAGGTCCGGCCGGCGCGCGCGACCACGCTCGGCCTGCGCTGGCTGGTGACCTACGCCCGCGCCCGCCGCGAGAAGACCATGATCGAGCGGCTGATGAACGAGCTGCTGGACGCGAGCAACGGCCTCGGTGCCGCCGTCAAGCGGCGTGAGGACACGCACAAGATGGCCGAGTCCAACAAGGCCTTCGCGCACTACCGCTGGTAACACCCTGGTTCCGGCGCTCACGAGGCGCCGGAACCGCCACCAGTTGAGTCGAGACGACGATAAGTAGGGATTGAAGTGGCCGCCGCAGACGCGCTCGCCAACGTACGCAACATCGGCATCATGGCGCACATCGATGCCGGTAAGACCACTACCACCGAGCGGATCCTGTTCTACACCGGTATCACCTACAAGATCGGTGAGGTCCACGAGGGCGCTGCCGTCATGGACTGGATGGAGCAGGAGCAGGAGCGCGGTATCACCATCACTTCCGCCGCCACCAAGTGCGAGTGGAAGGGCCACACGATCCAGATCATCGACACGCCCGGCCACGTCGACTTCACGGTCGAGGTGGAGCGGTCGCTGCGAGTCCTGGACGGCGCGGTTGCCGTGTACGACGGTGTCGCCGGTGTGGAGCCGCAGACCGAGAACGTCTGGCGCCAGGCGGACAAGTACAACGTCCCCCGGATGTGCTTCGTCAACAAGCTCGACCGGACCGGCGCCGACTTCTTCCGCTGCGTGCAGATGATGATCGACCGGCTGAACGCCACCCCGCTGGTGCTCCAGATTCCGATCGGGACCGAGGCCGACCACATCGGTGTCGTCGACCTGATCGGCATGCGCGCCCTCACCTGGCGCGGGGAGACCCAGAAGGGTGAGGACTACGCGATCGAGGAGATCCCGGCCGAGCTGGCCGACGCCGCGGCCGAGTGGCGCGAGAAGCTCATGGAGACCCTGGCCGACGTCGACGACTCGGTGATGGAGAAGTACCTGGAGGGCGAGGAGATCTCCGTCGAGGCGATCAAGGCCGCCATCCGGCGCGCCACCATCGCCGGCAAGGCCAACCCGGTGCTCTGTGGCTCCGCCTTCAAGAACAAGGGCATCCAGCCGATGCTGGACGCCGTGGTCGACTACCTGCCGTCGCCGCTGGACGTTCCGGCGATCGAGGGCACCGCGACCGACGGTGAGACCCCGATGCAGCGGAAGCCCTCCACCTCGGAGCCGTTCTCCGCGCTCGCGTTCAAGATCCAGACGGACAAGCACCTGGGCAAGCTGACCTACGTCCGGGTCTACTCCGGTGTGATCGAGTCCGGCGCTCAGGTGGTGAACTCCACGAAGGACCGCAAGGAGCGGATCGGCAAGATCTACCAGATGCACGCCAACAAGCGGGAGGAGCGCAGCTCCGCCAAGGCTGGCGACATCATCGCGGTCCAGGGTCTGAAGCAGACCACCACCGGTGACACCCTGTGCGACCCGGCGAACCCGGTCATCCTGGAGTCGATGACCTTCCCGGAGCCGGTCATCGAGGTCGCCATCGAGCCGAAGACCAAGGCCGACCAGGAGAAGCTCAGCACCGCCATCCAGCGGCTGGCCGAGGAGGACCCGACCTTCCGCGTCAAGCTGGACGAGGAGACCGGCCAGACGGTCATCTCCGGCATGGGCGAGCTGCACCTGGACATCCTGGTCGACCGGATGCGCCGCGAGTTCAACGTCGAGGCGAACATCGGTAAGCCGCAGGTGGCGTACCGCGAGACCATCCGCCGCGCGGTGGAGAAGGTCGAGTACACCCACAAGAAGCAGACCGGTGGTTCCGGCCAGTACGCCCGGGTCATCATCAGCCTGGAGCCGCTGCCGCTGGACAACGACTCCCCGACCTACGAGTTCGCGAACGCCGTCACCGGTGGCCGCATCCCCCGGGAGTTCATCCCGTCGGTGGACGCGGGCGCCCAGGACGCCATGCAGTACGGCATTCTCGCCGGCTTCCCGCTGGTGGGTGTCAAGCTGACGCTGGTGGACGGCCAGTACCACGAGGTCGACTCGTCCGAGATGGCGTTCAAGATCGCCGGCTCGATGGCGCTGAAGGAGGCGGCCCGCAAGGCCGACCCGGCGCTGCTCGAGCCGATGATGGCCGTTGAGGTCACCACTCCTGAGGAGAACATGGGTGACGTCATCGGCGACCTCAACTCCCGCCGTGGCATCATCCAGGCGATGGAGGAGCGCGGCGGTGCCCGCGTCGTCCGCGCCCTGGTGCCGTTGTCGGAGATGTTCGGCTACGTCGGCGACCTGCGGTCGAAGACCCAGGGCCGGGCTAGCTACAGCATGCAGTTCGACTCCTACGCCGAGGTTCCGGCCAGCGTGGCGAAGGAGATCATCGCCAAGGCGACGGGTGAGTGACGCTCACCTGAGCTGATGAACCGTCGGTGGTCGCGGGAGGTTCCTTCCGCCCGCGACCACCACGGTCGAGCTGTGTGAGACCGGGCCTGTAGGCTTCACCGCCGCAGAACCCACGGAAAGCTCTCCGGTCGCAAGGCCGGAAAGGCTGTCGACAGAGTCCTAAGCGCCGAACGGCGCGCCGGGCGTACGAACCAAACAGTCCACAGGAGGACACCAGTGGCGAAGGCGAAGTTCGAGCGGACTAAGCCGCACGTCAACATCGGCACCATTGGTCACATCGACCACGGTAAGACGACGCTGACGGCGGCCATCACCAAGGTCCTGCACGACCAGTACCCGGACCTGAACCCGTACACGCCGTTCGACGAGATCGACAAGGCGCCGGAGGAGAAGGCCCGCGGCATCACGATCTCGATCGCGCACGTCGAGTACCAGACCGAGGCGCGTCACTACGCGCACGTCGACTGCCCCGGTCACGCCGACTACATCAAGAACATGATCACCGGTGCCGCCCAGATGGACGGCGCGATCCTGGTGGTGGCGGCGACCGACGGCCCGATGCCGCAGACCCGCGAGCACGTGCTGCTGGCCCGTCAGGTCGGCGTGCCGTACATCGTCGTGGCGCTCAACAAGAGCGACATGGTCGACGACGAGGAGCTCCTGGAGCTCGTCGAGCTCGAGGTCCGCGAGCTGCTCTCGTCGCAGGAGTACCCGGGTGACGACCTGCCGGTCGTCCGGGTGTCCGCGCTGAAGGCGCTCGAGGGCGACCCCGAGTGGACCCAGAAGCTGCTCGACCTGATGACCGCGGTCGACACCGCGATCCCGCAGCCGGAGCGCGAGACCGACAAGCCGTTCCTGATGCCGATCGAGGACGTCTTCACGATCACCGGTCGTGGCACCGTCGTCACCGGTCGCGTCGAGCGCGGCGTCCTCAAGCCGAACGAGGAGGTGGAGATCGTCGGTATCCGCGAGAAGTCGCAGAAGACGGTCTGCACCGGCATCGAGATGTTCCGCAAGCTGCTCGACGAGGCCCGCGCGGGTGAGAACGTCGGTCTGCTGCTGCGCGGCATCAAGCGCGAGGACGTCGAGCGCGGCATGGTGGTCATCAAGCCGGGCACCACGACCCCGCACACGGAGTTCGAGGCGACTGTCTACATCCTCTCCAAGGAGGAGGGTGGCCGGCACACCCCGTTCTTCCAGAACTACCGTCCGCAGTTCTACTTCCGGACCACGGACGTCACCGGTGTCGTCACGCTCCCCGAGGGCACCGAGATGGTCATGCCGGGTGACAACACCACCATGACGGTGAAGCTGATCCAGCCCATCGCCATGGAGGAGAACCTCAAGTTCGCGATCCGCGAGGGTGGCCGCACCGTCGGCGCCGGGTTCGTCACCAAGATCATCAAGTGAGCTGGGTAACCCCGATTAGACCCGCCGCCGGTCGTGCGGCATACTAGTCAGGTTGCGTAACGGCAGTTCGCCGTCCGTGTTCGGCTGAGCCGAACCGCCGGGCGGCGGGACAGTCGAGCGGGGTGGTTGGCGGCAGAGCCGCCAACCACCCTCGCACGGCGTTCAGGTCGCGGTATCGCGATCGACGCCTTGACCCACCGCGTGGTCGGACCGCTCAGGAGCTAGGGGCGGAGCCTGGCCCGAGGGCGCGACACGCCCGACCGCGGGGGTCGGCGGAAGTGGGCCTGTACCAGCCGGTGCAGGCGCCCGCAACACAGCGGCATCGAGAGAAGGAACAGAAGCCACCATGGCGGGACAGAAGATCCGCATCCGGCTCAAGGCCTATGACCACGAGGTCGTCGACTCCTCGGCTCGGAAGATCGTCGAGACGGTGACGCGTACCGGGGCGCAGGTCGCTGGCCCGGTGCCGCTGCCCACGGAGATCAACCGTTTCTGCGTCATCCGCTCGCCGCACAAGTACAAGGACTCGCGCGAGCACTTCGAGATGCGTACGCACAAGCGGCTGATCGACATCATCGACCCGACCCCCAAGACGGTCGACTCGCTCATGCGCCTCGACCTGCCGGCTGGCGTCGACATCGAGATCAAGCTGTAGGGACCGGACAAATGGACAGGCAAGTTAAGGGGATCCTGGGCGCCAAGCTCGGCATGACCCAGGTCTGGGACAACAACCGCGTTGTCCCCGTGACCGTGGTGCAGGCCGGCCCGTGCGTCGTCAGCCAGGTTCGTGACGCCGACAAGGACGGTTACTCCGCGATCCAGCTCGCGTACGGCGCGATCAACCCGCGGAAGGTGAAGAAGCCCATCACCGGGCACTACGCCAAGGCGAACGTGGCGCCGCGCCGGCACATCGTGGAGCTGCGCACCACCGACGCCGCCGACTACTCGCCGGGCCAGGAGGTCACGGTCGAGGAGTTCCCGGTCGGCATGTCGGTCGACGTGACCGGCAAGACCAAGGGCAAGGGCTACGCCGGCCCGATGAAGCGGCACGGCTTCCACGGTCTGCGGGCCAGCCACGGTGTCGAGCGCAAGCACCGCTCGCCCGGCTCGATCGGCGCCTGCGCCACCCCGGGTCGCGTCTTCAAGGGCACCCGGATGGCGGGCCGGATGGGTGGCGTGCGCTACACCGTCCAGAACCTGACCGTCCAGGCTGTCGACACCGACAACAACCTCCTGCTCGTCCGTGGTGCCATCCCCGGTCCCAAGGGCGCGCTGGTCCTGGTCCGCTCCGCGGCCAAGACCAAGGCGAAGAAGGGCGGTGTGGCCAAGTGACCACCGTTGACGTCCTCACCGTCGAAGGCGCCAAGAGCGGCTCCGTCGAGCTGCCGGCCGACATCTTCGACGTCCAGGCCAACGTCGCGCTGATGCACCAGGTCGTGGTGGCGCAGCTGGCGGCGGCCCGGCAGGGCACGCACAAGGCCAAGACCCGCGGCGAGGTCGCCGGTGGCGGCAAGAAGCCCTACAAGCAGAAGGGCACCGGTCGTGCCCGCCAGGGCTCGATCCGCGCGCCGCAGTTCGCCGGCGGTGGCGTGGTGCACGGTCCCGTGCCGCGCGACTACAGCCAGCGCACCCCGAAGAAGATGAAGGCCGCCGCGCTGCGTGGCGCCCTCTCCGACCGGGCGCGCGCCGGGCAGGTGCACGTGGTCGAGGCGTTCGTCGCCGGCGAGAAGCCGTCGACCAAGGCCGCCCTGGCCACGCTGGCGAAGCTGACCACCGCCCGCCGGGTGCTGGTCGTGCTGAGCAGCACCGACGAGCTGAACTGGGTGTCGCTGCGCAACGAGCCGCGGGTGCACCTGATCGAGGCCGGCCAGCTGAACACGTACGACGTGCTGGTGGCCGACGACGTGGTCTTCACGAAGGACGCCCTGGACGAGTTCCTCGGCGTTCCGGCCGAGACCACCGAGGAGGGTGACAAGTGAGCACGATCGCCGACCCGCGGGACATCATCGTCGCGCCGGTCGTCTCGGAGAAGAGCTACAGCGAGCTGAACCGCAACTGGTACACCTTCCTGGTGCACCCGGACGCGAACAAGACCGAGATCAAGATCGCTATCCAGCAGATCTTCAACGTCCGCGTCCTGACGGTCAACACGCTCAACCGCGAGGGCAAGCGCAAGCGCACCCGTACCGGGTTCGGTAAGCGCAAGGACATCAAGCGGGCGATGGTGAAGCTGGCTGACGGTGACCGTATCGAGGCCTTCGGCGGCCCGGTCAGCTGAGGGGTGTAGACAATGGCTATCCGTAAGTACAAGCCGACGACGCCGGGCCGGCGCGGCTCCAGCGTCGCCGACTTCGCCGAGATCACCCGGTCGACGCCCGAGAAGTCGCTCCTGGCTCCGCTGCCGAAGAAGGGCGGTCGCAACGCCCACGGCCGGATCACCACGCGGCACCACGGTGGTGGCCACAAGCGGCAGTACCGTCTGATCGACTTCAAGCGGGTCGACAAGGACGGCGTGCCGGCGAAGGTCGCCCACATCGAGTACGACCCGAACCGCACCGCGCGTATCGCGCTGCTGCACTACGCCGACGGCGAGAAGCGCTACATCATCGCGCCGAAGGACCTGAAGCAGGGCGACGTCGTCGAGTCGGGTCCGAGCGCCGACATCAAGCCGGGCAACAACCTGCCGCTGCGCAACATCCCGGTCGGTACCACCATCCACAACGTGGAGCTGCGTCCGGGCGGCGGGGCCAAGCTGGCCCGCTCGGCCGGCGTCGGCATCCAGCTGCTCGGCCGTGAGGGCGCGTACGCGACCCTGCGTATGCCGTCGGGTGAGATCCGGCGTGTCGACGTGCGGTGCCGGGCCAGCGTCGGCGAGATCGGCAACGCCGACCAGTCGAACATCAACTGGGGTAAGGCCGGCCGCATGCGGTGGAAGGGCAAGCGCCCGACCGTCCGTGGTGTCGCCATGAACCCGGTCGACCACCCGCACGGTGGTGGTGAGGGTAAGACCTCCGGTGGTCGCCACCCGGTCAACCCGCAGGGTAAGCCCGAGGGTCGGACCCGTCGTAAGGGCCAGCCGAGTGACCGGCTGATCGTCCGTCGCCGCTACGCCACCCGCAAGCGCGGCTAACAGGAGAGCTGACTTATGCCTCGCAGCCTGAAGAAGGGCCCGTTCGTAGACGACCACCTGCTCAAGAAGGTGGAGACGCAGAACGACAAGGGCACCAAGAACGTCATCAAGACCTGGTCGCGGCGCTCGACGATCATCCCGGAGATGCTCGGGCACACGATCGCCGTGCACGACGGACGCAAGCACGTCCCGGTGTTCGTGACCGAGGCGATGGTCGGGCACAAGCTCGGCGAGTTCGCTTTGACCCGCACGTTCAAGGGTCACGAGAAGGACGACCGGAAGAGCCGTCGGCGCTGACGCCGCGGGCATACGGATAGAGGATCAAGGGGTTACAGCGATGCCAGGAAAGGGCGACGCTCCGGTGCTTCCGGGCGCGCGGGCGGTTGCGCGGTACGTGCGCATCTCGCCGATGAAGGCGCGCCGGGTGGTCAACCTCGTCCGCGGCCTGCCCGCGAAGGAGGCGCTCACGGTGCTGCAGTTCGCGCCGCAGGCTGCGAGCGAGCAGGTGTACAAGGTGCTCGCCAGCGCGATCGCCAACGCGGAGAACAACGAGCGGCTGGACCCCGACGCGCTGCTCGTCAGCGAGGCGTACGTGGACGAGGGCCCGACGATGAAGCGGTTCCAGCCGCGGGCGCAGGGCCGGGCGTACCGGATCCGCAAGCGCACCTGCCACATCACGGTGGCGGTCGAGGCCGTCGCGCCGGCCACGCCGCGTAAGGCCGCGAAGAAGACGGCTCCGGCGGAGAAGGCCGCGCCGGCCGAGACGCAGAGCAACACGGAGGGCGCGGAGTAATGGGTCAGAAGGTTCACCCGCACGGGTTCCGGCTCGGTATCTCGACCGACTGGAAGTCCCGCTGGTTCGCGGACAAGCTCTACAAGGACTACATCGGCGAGGACGTCAAGATCCGCCGGATGATGTCCCAGGGGCTCGAGCGCGCCGGGATCTCCAAGGTCGACATCGAGCGCACCCGGGACCGGGTCCGCGTCGACATCCACACCGCCCGGCCGGGCATCGTCATCGGCCGTAAGGGTGCGGAGGCCGACAAGATCCGCGGCCGGCTCGAGAAGCTGACCGGCAAGCAGGTCCAGCTCAACATCATCGAGGTGAAGAACCCCGAGTCGGACGCGCAGCTCGTCGCGCAGGGCGTGGCCGAGCAGCTCTCCAGCCGGGTCAGCTTCCGTCGGGCGATGCGCAAGGCCATGCAGTCGGCCATGAAGAACCCGGTCTGCAAGGGCATCCGGGTGCAGGTCTCGGGTCGCCTCGGTGGCGCCGAGATGAGCCGCACGGAGTTCTACCGCGAGGGCCGGGTCCCGCTGCACACGCTGCGGGCCAACATCGAGTACGGCTTCTTCGAGGCCCGTACCACCTTCGGCCGCATCGGCGTGAAGGTCTGGATCTACAAGGGCGACGCGGTCCCGGGCCGGGAGGCCCCGGCCGAGGCCGGTCCGTCCCGCCCGCGCCGTGACCGTGGCGACCGGCCCGAGCGGCCGCGCCGTGGTCGGTCGGGTTCGTCCGGCACCACCGCCGGCGGTACCGAGGCCGGCCGGGCTGCCGCGACCACGCTCGCGCAGCAGGCCGAGACGCCGAGTGGCGACGCGGTGGATCCCGCCGCCGTCGCCGCCGCGGCAGAAACGCAGCAGGAGGGCTGACAGATGCTGATGCCGCGCAAGCCCCCGAAGGGCTTCCGCAAGCCGCACCACCCGGACCGCAGCGGCGCGTCCAAGGGTGGCAACCGGGTGGTGTTCGGCGAGTTCGGGATCCAGGCTCTCGAGCCGGCGTACGTGACCAACCGGCAGATCGAGTCGGCGCGTATCGCGATGACCCGTCACATCAAGCGTGGCGGCAAGGTCTGGATCACGATCTTCCCGGACCAGGCCCTGACCAAGAAGCCGGCGGAAACCCGGATGGGTTCCGGTAAGGGCTCGCCCGAGTGGTGGGTCGCCAACGTCAAGCCGGGGCGGGTCCTCTTCGAGATGTCCTTCCCCAACGAGCAGATCGCGCGAGAGGCGATGCGTCGCGCGATCCACAAGCTCCCGATGAAGTGCCGCATTGTGACGCGCGAAGTGGGTGAGTCCTGATGGCAGCGGGCGTTAAGGCCTCCGAGCTGCGTGAGCTCTCCGAGGAGGAGCTGGTCACGAGGCTGCGTGAGGCCAAGGCGGAGCTGTTCAACCTCCGCGTGCAGGCCGCGACCGGTCAGCTGGACAACAACCGGCGGCTGCAGGTCATCCGTCGGGAGATCGCCCGGATCTACACGATCATGCGCGAGCGCGAGCTGGGGCTCTCGGCCGCGCCGACTGAGGTGACTGCAGGATGAGCGAGAACACCACCACCGCCACCGCCGAGACGCGGGGCCGCCGGAAGGTCCGTGAGGGCCTGGTGGTCAGCGACAAGATGGACAAGACCGTCGTGGTCGAGGTCGAGGACCGGGTCAAGCACGCGCTGTACGGCAAGATCATGCGCCGGACCAGCAAGCTCAAGGTGCACGACGAGCAGAACAGCGCCGGCATCGGCGACCGGGTCCTGATCATGGAGACCCGGCCGCTGTCCGCCACCAAGCGCTGGCGGCTCGTGGAGATCCTGGAAAAGGCCAAGTAGCGAAGGCTTCGAGCTCGCCCGGCGTCGCGTCGGGCGCGGGTTCCGCCAGGCTCCGGCCGCTGCGGCGGCCGGAGAACCGGCAGACATAGGAGATAGACGTGATTCAGCAGGAGTCGCGACTGCGCGTCGCCGACAACACGGGTGCTCGGGAGATCCTGTGCATCCGGGTTCTCGGTGGCTCCGGTCGGCGCTACGCGAGCATCGGCGACGTCATCGTGGCCACCGTCAAGGACGCGATCCCGGGTGCCGGTGTGAAGAAGGGCGACGTCGTCAAGGCCGTCGTCGTTCGCACCGCCAAGGAGAAGCGGCGCCCGGACGGGTCGTACATCCGCTTCGACGAGAACGCCGCCGTCATCATCAAGGACGGTGGGGACCCGCGCGGTACCCGTATCTTCGGCCCGGTCGGCCGCGAGCTGCGGGACAAGCGGTTCATGAAGATCATTTCCCTCGCGCCGGAGGTGTTGTGACCGTGAAGGTCAAGAAGGGCGACACGGTCATCGTCATCGCCGGCAAGGACAAGGGCGCCAAGGGCAAGGTCATCGCGGCCTACCCGCGGCAGGACAAGGTCCTGGTCGAGGGCGTGAACCGGGTCAAGAAGCACACCCGCATCAGCACCACCCAGCGTGGCGCCAAGACCGGTGGCATCGTCACCCAGGAGGCCCCGATCCACGTGTCGAACGTGATGGTCCTGGACTCCGACGGCAAGCCGACCCGCGTCGGTTACCGGGTTGACGACAACGGCCAGAAGGTCCGCATCGCGCGTAGCACCGGTAAGGACCTGTGATGACCACGGCTACCGAAACCAAGACCATGCCGCGCCTCAAGGAGCGGTACCGCAACGAGATCGTGGCCAAGCTGCGTGAGCAGTACAACTACGGCAACCCGATGCAGGTGCCGCGGCTGGTCAAGATCGTCGTCAACATGGGTGTCGGCGAGGCCGCCCGGGACGCCAAGCTGATCGACGGCGCCGTCCGCGACCTGGCCACGATCACCGGTCAGAAGCCGCAGGTGCGGCGGGCGACCAAGTCCATCGCGCAGTTCAAGCTCCGCGAGGGCATGCCGATCGGCGCGAAGGTGACCCTGCGCGGCGACCGGATGTGGGAGTTCCTGGACCGTCTGCTCTCGATCGCGCTGCCGCGTATCCGCGACTTCCGCGGTCTGGACGGGCGCAAGCTCGACGGCCACGGCAACTACACCTTCGGTCTGACCGAGCAGTCGGTGTTCCACGAGATCGACCAGGACAAGATCGATCGCCAGCGGGGCATGGACATCACGGTGGTCACCACCGCCACGACCGACGACGAGGGCCGGGAGCTGCTGAAGCTTCTGGGCTTCCCGTTCAAGGAGAACTGAGATGGCCAAGAAGGCGCTGATCCTGAAGGCGGCCGCGAAGCCGAAGTTCTCGGTTCGCGCGTACACGCGCTGCCAGCGGTGCGGGCGTCCGAAGGCGGTCTACCGCAAGTTCGGCCTCTGCCGGGTGTGCATCCGGGAGATGGCCCACCGCGGTGAGCTGCCCGGCGTGTCCAAGGCTTCCTGGTAATAGCCCGGCGCGCTCCGCGCGTCAGCTGCACTGTCTCTTCGCCGTAGGCCTGCGGCCGAATCGCGGGAACCCCGGCGAGAAAGGTTGACGAAATCCATGACGATGACCGACCCGATCGCAGACATGCTCACGCGTCTGCGTAACGCCAACCAGGCGTACCACGACCGGGTGACCATGCCCTACTCGAAGATCAAGGCGAACATCGCCGAGGTCCTCAAGTCCGAGGGCTACATCTCCACCTGGTCGGTCGAGGAGCCCGAGGAGGGCGCCGTCGGCAAGCGACTGGTCGTCGAGCTGAAGTACGGCCAGAACCGGGAGCGGAGCCTGGCCGGGATCAAGCGGGTGTCCAAGCCCGGTCTGCGGGTGTACGCCAAGTCGGGCGAGCTTCCTCGGGTGCTCGGTGGGCTGGGCGTGGCGATCATTTCGACGTCCCAGGGGCTGCTCACCGACCGGCAGGCCCGCAAGCGGAGCGTTGGCGGGGAAGTCCTCGCCTTCGTCTGGTAACGGGAGACAGGTAGAAATGTCGCGTATTGGACGTAAGTCGATCCCGGTGCCAGCCGGCGTCGACGTGACGATCGACGGCCGGACCATCAAGGTCAAGGGCCCGAAGGGCGAGCTGGCCCACACCCTGGCCGAGCCGATCACCATCGAGCGGGCCGAGGACGGTCAGCTGTCCGTCAACCGGCCCGACGACGAGCGCAAGTCGAAGGAACTGCACGGCCTCAGCCGGACCCTGGTCGCCAACATGATCGTCGGCGTGACCGAGGGGTACCGGAAGAGCCTGGAGATCGCCGGCACCGGTTACCGCGTGACCGCCAAGGGCAAGGACCTCGAGTTCGCCCTCGGCTTCTCGCACCCGGTGACCGTGGCGGCGCCGGAGGGCATCACCTTCACGGTGGAGCGCCCGACGCTGTTCCACATCGCCGGCATCGACAAGCAGCAGGTCGGTGAGATCGCCGCGAACATCCGGAAGATCCGCCCGCCGGAGCCCTACAAGGGCAAGGGCATCAAGTACCAGGGCGAGGTCATCCGCCGCAAGGCTGGTAAGGCGGGCAAGAAGTGATCGCGGCCAGCAGCACCAGGGCGAGGTCATCCGCCGGCCGTCAGGCCGTGAGAAAGGCAGGTAAGAAGTGAGCGCCACGCTCCTCAAGCGCCGCCGCGGCGTTGCCGCCAAGCGCGCCATCGGGCGTGCGCGTCGGCACTTCCGCGTCCGCAAGAACGTCACGGGTACGGCCGAGCGTCCGCGTCTGGTCGTCACCCGTTCGCTGCGGCACATCGTCGCCCAGGTCGTCGACGACACCAAGGGTCACACCCTGGCGTCGGCGTCGACGATGGACGCGTCGCTGCGCGGCACCGAGGGTGACAAGAGCGCCCTCGCCGGCAAGGTGGGCGCCCTGCTCGCCGAGCGGGCCAAGGCCGCCGGCGTCTCCAAGGTCGTCTTCGACCGCGGTGGCAACCGGTACGCGGGGCGGGTCGCCGCGCTTGCCGACGCCGCCCGCGAAGCCGGGCTCGAGTTCTAGTAACCCCGTCACGAGAGAGAAGGAAGGCTGCTGATGCCAGGTCAACAGCGCCGTGGCGGCGGGTCCGGTGGCAACGAGGGTGGTCGCCGCGACAACCGCCGTGAGGGCGGCCGCGGAAACGCGCCCGTCGAGAAGACCCCGCACCTCGAGCGGGTCGTCGCGATCAACCGCGTCGCCAAGGTCGTGAAGGGTGGTCGTCGCTTCAGCTTCACCGCCCTGGTGATCGTGGGCGACGGCGACGGCACGGTCGGCGTGGGCTACGGAAAGGCCAAGGAGGTGCCCGCGGCGATCGCCAAGGGCGTCGAGGAGGCCAAGAAGCACTTCTTCAAGGTGCCGCGGATCGGCCAGTCGATCCCGCACCCGGTGCAGGGCGAGGACGCCGCCGGTGTGGTGCTGCTCAAGCCGGCCTCGGCCGGTACGGGTGTCATCGCCGGTGGGCCGGTGCGTGCCGTGCTGGAGTGCGCGGGCATCCACGACGTGCTCTCCAAGAGCCTCGGCTCGTCCAACCCGATCAACATCGTGCACGCCACCGTGGCGGCTCTGAAGTCGCTGGAGTCGCCGGAGGCCGTGGCCGCCCGTCGTGGCCTGCCGGTGGAGGACGTCGCGCCGGCGGCCATGCTGGCGACGCGGGCGGGGGTGGCTTCCTGATGGCGCGCCTGAAGGTCACCCAGGTCCGGTCCGAGATCGGGACCAAGCAGAACCAGCGTGACTCGCTGCGGTCGCTCGGTCTCAAGCGGATCAACGACGTGGTGGTCAAGGAGGACCGGCCCGAGATTCGCGGCATGATCTTCACCGTGAGCCACCTCGTGAAGGTCGAGGAGGTCGAGTAATGACGATCAAGGTCCACCACCTGCGCCCGGCGCCGGGGGCCAAGACCGCCAAGACCCGGGTGGGTCGCGGTGAGGGCTCCAAGGGCAAGACCGCCGGTCGCGGTACCAAGGGTTCCAAGGCCCGTAAGAACATCTCGGCGGCGTTCGAGGGTGGGCAGATGCCCATCCACATGCGCCTGCCGAAGCTGAAGGGCTTCAAGAACAAGTTCAAGGTGACCTACCAGGTGGTCAACCTGGACCGGCTCGCCGAACTCTTCCCGAACGGCGGCCAGGTCGGCCCGGTCGAGCTGGTCGAGGCCGGCGCGGTCCGCAAGGGCCAGCCGGTGAAGGTTCTCGGCACCGGTGACCTCGGTGGGGTGACGCTCCAGGTGTCGGCGCACGCGTTCAGCGCGTCGGCCAAGGAGAAGATCGCCGCCGCCGGTGGCTCGGTCACCGAGCTGTAAGGCGTAGGAACCACGGCGCCCGTCCAGTTGTGACCAACTGGACGGGCGCCGTGTCTACCAGGGACATGTGCGCCCGGTAACATCGGAAGCGGTTTATGTAGCCGGGCACACCTGCCCGGACGGGGATCGGACTGTTAGAGTCCCTTCCCAGCCATGGATATCGGGCACTCGCCCGGCACCCACCCCGACCCGCCAGGGACAACCGGCGGCCCGCCTCGCGCAGGAGGAAGAAGTTGCTGTCCGCCTTTCTCAGTGCGTTCCGTACGCCTGACCTGCGCAAGAAGCTGCTGTTCACAGTCGGCATCATCGCGATCTACCGGCTCGGCGCCACGCTGCCCAGCCCAGGTGTCTCGTACGGCAACGTCCAGAAGTGCCTCGACACCCTCCAGGGCGACACGACCGGCGTGCTGAACCTGCTCAACCTGTTCTCGGGTGGGGCGCTGCTGCAGCTCTCGGTCTTCGCGCTGGGCATCATGCCCTACATCACCGCGTCGATCATCCTGCAGCTGCTGACCGTGGTGATCCCGCGGCTCGAGCAGCTCCGCAAGGAGGGTCAGGCCGGCCAGGCGAAGATCACTCAGTACACCCGCTACCTGACCCTCGGTCTCGGTGTCCTCCAGGCCTCGGCGTTCGTGGCGCTCGCCCGCTCGGGCCAGCTGTTCCAGAACCGCTGCGACCAGTTCCCGATCATCCCCGAGGGCACCGGCATTCCCGACTGGCTGACGCTGTCCATCCTGGTGATGACGATGACCGCCGGCACCGGTGTGGTCATGTGGCTCGGTGAGCTGATCACCGACCGCGGCGTCGGCAACGGCATGTCCGTGCTGATCTTCACCTCGATCGCCGCCCGCCTCCCCGGTGAGGGCTGGTCGATCAAGAACAGCCAGGGCTGGTGGAAGTTCTTCCTGGTGATCGCCCTGGTCCTGGTCGTCATCACCGCCGTCACCTTCATCGAGCAGGCGCAGCGCCGGATCCCGGTGCAGTACGCCAAGCGCATGATCGGCCGGCGGATGTACGGCGGCACCTCGACCTACATCCCGCTAAAGGTCAACCAGGCGGGTGTCATCCCGGTCATCTTCGGCTCGTCGCTGCTCTACCTGCCGCAGCTGGCGCTGCAGTTCTTCGACCAGACGAACCCGGGCAAGACCCAGGCGTGGATCCAGAACAACCTGGTGGCGCCCGACAGCCCGATCTACATCTCGGTCTACTTCCTGCTGATCATCTTCTTCACGTACTTCTACGTCTCGATCACGTTCAACCCGACCGAGGTCGCGGACAACATGAAGAAGTACGGCGGGTTCGTGCCGGGCATCCGTCCCGGCAAGCCGACGGCCGACTACCTGGACTTCATCCTCAGCCGGATCACCCTGCCGGGCGCCCTCTACCTGGGCATCATCTCGATCCTGCCGAACTTCTTCTTCATCTGGCTCGACAACCAGCAGTACCAGAACTTCCCGTTCGGTGGCACCGCTGTGCTGATCATGGTGGGCGTCGGTCTGGAGACCGTGAAGCAGATCGAGAGCCAACTGATGCAGCGGAACTACGAAGGGTTCCTGCGGTAGATGAGACTCGTCTTGGTTGGCCCGCCGGGGGCGGGCAAGGGCACGCAGGCCGAGTTCATCGCCGCGCACCTCGCGGTGCCGAAGATCTCGACCGGTGACATCTTCCGGTCGAACGTGTCCCAGGGCACTCCGCTCGGCATCGAGGCGAAGCGCTACATGGACGCCGGTGAGCTGGTGCCGGACGAGGTCACCATCAACATGGTGCGGGATCGGCTCGCCGAGCCGGACGCCAGCGAGGGCTTCCTCCTCGACGGCTTCCCGCGCACCACTCCGCAGGCCGCCGCCCTGGACAAGCTCCTCGCCGACCTGGGCACCGCGCTGGACGTGGTGCTGGAGCTGGTCGTCGACGACGACGAGGTGATCCGCCGGCTCTCCGGCCGGCGGACCTGCCGCGGCTGCGGCAAGATCTGGCACGTCGAGTTCGACGCGCCGAGCCGCGAGGGCATCTGCGACCGGTGCGGCGCCGAGCTGTTCCAGCGCGACGACGACAAGCCGGAGACCATCGCCACCCGGCTGCGGGAGTACGCCGAGAAGACCGCGCCGCTGGTCGACTACTACGGCGCCCAGGGCAAGCTCGTCGGCATCGACGCCACGGGCCCGGTGGAGGACGTCACGGTCCGCGCCATCGACGCCCTGCGGTCGTACGGCGGCTGACAACCCGCCGGCTTCCGGCGGATAGAGTGCGCCACAGCGGGGTACGCCCAGCGTGCCCCGCTGTGTGTGTCGGCAACGAAAGGTAACCGCTCCATGCGTCGTCCCCAGCTGGACATCCAGCTGAAGACCCCCGAGCAGATCGAGAAGATGCGTGCCGCCGGTCTGGTGGTCGCCGAGGCGCTGCGCCGGATGCGGGCCGCGGTGGCTCCGGGGGTCAGCACGGCGGACCTGGACGCCATCGCCGAGTCGACGATCCGTGAGGCGGGCGCCGTGCCCTCGTTCAAGGGCTACCACGGCTATCCGGCCTCGATCTGCTCGTCCGTCAACGAGCAGGTGGTGCACGCGATCCCGGCGCCCACGCAGGTGCTCCGCGACGGCGACCTGATCTCGATCGACTGCGGTGCGGTCCTCGACGGGTGGCACGGGGACGCGGCGATCACGGTCGGGGTCGGCGACGTCGACCCGGCGCTGCTGAAGATGGCGGCGGTGGCCGAGGACGCGATGTGGGCCGGGATCGCCGCGGCGGCCCGGGGGGCGGCCAGCGGTCGGGGCCGGCTCACCGACATCTCCCACGCGGTGGAGGACGCCGTCCGCCGTGGCGGCCGCTACGGCATCGTCGACGGCTACGGCGGGCACGGCATCGGCACGGAGATGCACCAGGACCCGCACGTGCTCAACCACGGCCGCCCGGGCAAGGGCCCCCGTCTGGTGCCGGGGATGGCCCTGGCGATCGAGCCGATGATCACCATGGGTTCGCCCCGCACGGTCGAGCTGGCCGACGGGTGGACGGTCGTGACCCGGGACGGGTCGATGGCCGCGCACGTCGAGCACTCGATGGCGCTCCTGCCCGACGGGGTGTGGGTGCTGACCGCGGAGGACGGCGGGCGGGCCCGCCTCGGCGACCTGGTGACGAGCCGCCAGCCCGCCGACACACCGGCCTCCTGAGCCCGGCCCGTTGCGCACCACCGGCACCGTCCGTCACGGCCCCGAGGCGGGCCCGGCCGCGTCGGGCCGGCGGCCTGCCAGCCGGGCGCCCGGGTGCCGATAGGCGCACGTGGAGCGCCCCGACTCAGGGGGCTCGTGGGCCTGGCGGGCCGCCGACGAGCGGCCGGCTTTCATCCGTACGCGGAATCCGCTGGTGGTCGGTTTGGCGGCGACGCGTGGGCGGGCGTACACTTTCAGATCGGCGCACAGCGTCCACTCCTGCATGCCCACCCGCGCTTCGGTGGGTGCGGGAGCCGCGGCTGGCGCGGGCCACCTGATCTCGATCAGTCGACCCGTGTAAGACGTTGTGGGCCGTCCGGAGCAACCGACGTCAGGACAGCGGAGGACATGCCGAAAAAAGACGGAGCCATCGAGATCGAAGGTCGGGTCATCGAGCCCCTGCCGAACGCCATGTTCCGCGTGGAGCTCGCGAACGGCCACAAGGTGCTGGCTCACATCAGCGGCAAGATGCGGCAGCACTACATCCGCATCCTGCCGGAGGACCGGGTCGTCGTCGAACTCTCGCCGTACGACCTGACCCGCGGGCGCATCGTCTACCGCTACAAGTAAGCCTGACGACGGCCGGGACGTCCCCGTGTCCGTCTTCGACGTCCGAGGTCGCGCCTTGCGCGTCACCGGGCCTGATGGGAAGTAAGGCAACCGTGAAGGTCAAGCCGAGCGTCAAGAGGATCTGCAACAAGTGCCGGGTGATCCGCCGGCACGGCCGGGTCATGGTCATTTGCAGCGACCCGCGCCACAAGCAGCGCCAGGGCTGAGCCTCTTCGCCGTCCGCGACAGCGGTCGGTGAGGACCGGTCCCGGGCCGCAGATCCGGACAACACACAAACCACACATGCTCGTCCCAGCCGCGAGCGGTACGCACCAGACGTACTCCCTCGTGGCCGACCCCCGGTCGGAGGCCGGGGCCCGCTCGGGCAGCGGCCGTCTCCCGGTCGTCGGCGCGGATCGCGCCGGAGGCAGGAGAGGGCCGGAGCGGGGTGGGGCGGGCCAGACCTCCGCCAACATCACGAGGAGCACGCCCGCACATGGCACGTCTAGTCGGCGTCGACCTCCCCCGCGAGAAGCGGATGGAGATCGCGCTCACCTACATCTTCGGCGTGGGTCGCACCCGCGCTCTGGAGACGCTCGCCGCCACCGGCATCTCGCCGGACAAGCGCGCCCGGGACCTCACGGACGAGGAGCTCGTGCAGCTCCGGGACCACATCGAGGCCAACTACAAGGTTGAAGGCGACCTGCGCCGCGAGGTCGCCGCGGACATCCGCCGCAAGGTCGAGATCGGCTGCTACGCCGGTATCCGGCACCGCCGGGGCCTGCCCGTGCGTGGCCAGCGGACGCGTACCAACGCCCGCACCCGCAAGGGCCCGAAGCGGACCGTCGCCGGCAAGAAGAAGCCCGGCAAGAAGTAGTTCCCCACGGAGGTCCGGTCCGTCGCCGCCGAGCAGAGGCGGGGACCTGACCCGGGTCCAGACCCGGGGGACCGGCACCCGATCGAGAACCGACACAGGAGCGCACAAGACTTATGCCACCGAAGGCTCGTGCCGGAGCCGCTGTCAAGAAGGTCCGGCGCAAGGAACGCAAGAACGTCGCCCACGGGCAGGCGCACATCAAGAGCACCTTCAACAACACCATCGTGTCCATCACGGACCCGACCGGTGCGGTCATCTCCTGGGCCTCCGCGGGCCAGGTGGGCTTCAAGGGCTCCCGCAAGTCGACCCCGTTCGCCGCGCAGCTCGCCGCCGAGGCGGCCGCGCGCCGGGCGATGGAGCACGGCATGCGCAAGGTCGACGTCTTCGTCAAGGGCCCCGGCTCCGGCCGGGAGACCGCCATCCGTTCGCTGCAGGCCGTGGGCCTGGAGGTCGGTCAGATCTCCGACGTCACGCCGCAGCCGCACAACGGGTGCCGTCCGCCGAAGCGTCGCCGGGTCTGAGAGGTAGAGAGAGATGGCTCGTTACACCGGTGCTGACTGCCGCCGTTGCCGGCGGGAGAAGATGAAGCTGTTCCTCAAGGGCAGCAAGTGCGATGGTCCGAAGTGCCCGTTCGAGTCCCGGCCGTTCCCGCCCGGGCAGCACGGCCGCGGCCGCACGAAGGAGACGGAGTACCTGCTCCAGCTCCGCGAGAAGCAGAAGGCCCGCCGCGTCTACGGCGTGCTGGAGAAGCAGTTCCGCGGCTACTACGAGGAGGCCGTGGCCAAGCAGGCCAAGACCGGTGAGGTCCTCCTGCAGATCCTCGAGTCGCGGCTGGACAACGTGGTCTACCGGGCCGGCTACGCCGGTTCCCGGGACATGGCCCGTCAGCTGGTCAAGCACGGTCACTTCACCGTGAACGGCAAGAAGGTCGACATCCCGTCGTACCGCGTCAAGGAGCACGACATCATCGAGGTCCGGGCCAAGAGCAAGCAGCTCACCCCGTTCCTGGTGGCGCAGGCTCAGGCCGGTTCGCGGTCGGTTCCGGCGTGGCTGGAGGCCATCCCGAGCCAGATGAAGATCCTCGTGCACTCGCTCCCGAGCCGCCAGGTGATCGACACCCAGGTCCAGGAGCAGCTGATCGTCGAGCTCTACTCCAAGTAAGGGCTCGTTGCGGTGGCCCGCCCGTTCCGGGCGGGCCACCGGAACAGTTTGTGTCGTGGGCGTCATATGGCGGGCGCCCCGGAAGAGAAGAGAAGACATTGCTCATCAGCCAGCGACCGACCCTCTCCGAAGAGTCGATCAACGAGACCCGGTCCCGGTTCACCATCGAGCCGCTGGAGCCGGGCTTCGGCTACACCCTCGGCAACTCCCTGCGGCGCACGCTGTTGTCGTCGATCCCGGGTGCGGCCGTGACCTCGATCAAGATCGACGGTGTGCTGCACGAGTTCACCACGATCCCCGGGGTCAAGGAGGACGTGGTCGAGCTCGTCATGAACATCAAGGAGCTCTGCGTCAGCTCCGAGCACGACGAGCCGGTCAGCATGTACCTGCGCAAGCAGGGCCCGGGCGACGTCACCGCCGGTGACATCCAGCCGCCGGCCGGCGTCTCGGTGCACAACCCGGACCTGAAGCTCGCGACCCTCAACGGCAAGGGCCGGCTCGACATGGAGCTGACCGTCGAGCGTGGCCGCGGCTACGTCACGGCGGCGCAGAACAAGCAGGCCGGCGCCGAGATCGGCCGGATCCCGGTCGACTCGATCTACTCGCCGGTGCTCAAGGTCACCTACCGCGTCGAGGCGACCCGTGTCGAGCAGCGGACCGACTTCGACCGGCTGATCATCGACGTCGAGACCAAGCCGTCGATGGGCCCGCGTACCGCGCTGGCCTCCGCCGGGTCGACGCTGGTGGAGCTCTTCGGCCTCGCCCGCGAGCTGGACGAGACCGCCGAGGGCATCGACATCGGCCCGTCGCCGCAGGACGCCCAGCTGGCGGCCGACCTGGCTCTGCCGATCGAGGAGCTGGACCTGACCGTCCGCTCCTACAACTGCCTCAAGCGCGAGGGCATCAACACCGTTGGTGAGCTCATCGGGCGTACCGAGGCCGACCTCCTCGACATCCGCAACTTCGGTCAGAAGTCGATCGACGAGGTCAAGATGAAGCTCGCCGGGATGGGTCTGGGGCTGAAGGACTCCGCCCCGAACTTCGACCCGGCGCACGTCGTGGACGCCTTCGGCGAGGCCGACTACGACACCGACGACTACCGCGAGACCGAGCAGCTCTAGACCGCGCTGCCGCCACTTCTGAGGAGCACCGAGAATGCCCACGCCCACCAAGGGTCCCCGCCTCGGCGGCAGCCCGGCGCACGAGCGGCTGATGCTGGCCAACCTGGCCACGTCGCTGTTCCAGCACGGCAAGATCCAGACCACCGAGACCAAGGCTCGGCGGCTGCGCCCGCTCGCGGAGCAGCTGATCACCAAGGCGAAGCGCGGTGACCTGGCCTCCCGGCGTCGGGTGCTCGCCGTCGTCAAGGACAAGGACGTGGTCTACGCCCTGTTCGACCAGATCGCGCCGCGGTACGCCAACCGCAACGGCGGCTACACCCGGATCGTGAAGACCGGTCCGCGCAAGGGCGACGCCGCGCCGATGGCGATCATCGAGCTGGTCGAGGAGCTGCAGGTCGCCGAGCCGAAGGCGAACAAGAAGACCGCCGCCCGCAAGGCCGCCCAGCAGGACAAGGTCGAGGCGCTCGCGCCCGAGGAGGAGACTCCGCGGACCGAGTCGGCCGACCAGGACTCCGAGCCGCCGGTCTCGGCGTCCGGCGACACCGCCGAGGCGCGCGAGGACAGCGACCTCGCGACCGAGGAGAACAACGAGAACAAGGCCTGATCACAGGCTTTGGTCGGGCCCGACACCCTGCGGGGTGTCGGGCCCGACCCGTAACGGGAGGTACGTGGTGGACGAGCGCATCCGGCTCCGGCTGGACGTGGCGTACGACGGGACGGACTTCTCCGGCTGGGCCGTCCAGCCGGACCGGCGTACGGTCGCCGGTGTTCTCGGTGAGGCGCTCGACCTCCTGCTCGGGGCGGGCACCGCGACGGGGCTGACGGTCGCCGGCCGCACCGACGCCGGCGTGCACGCCACCGGGCAGGTCTGCCACGTCGACCTCCCGGCACCGCTCTGGCGGGAGCGGCAGGCGACCCTGTTGCGCCGGCTCGCCCGGCTGCTCCCCGGCGACGTGCGGGTGCGTGCGATCACCGAGGTGCCGGCCGCGTTCGACGCGCGGTTCTCGGCGACCTTCCGGCGGTACGAGTACCGGGTGACCGACGCCCCGTACGGCGCCGAGCCGCTGCGCCGCCACATGACCCTGGCCTGGCAGCGGCCGCTCGACCTCGATGCGCTCAACGCCGCCGCGGCCGGGCTGGTGGGCGAGCACGACTTCGCGGCGTACTGCCGGCGCAAGGAGAACGCCACCACGCTGCGCGAGGTGACCCGGCTGGACTGGCGGCGCGAGCCGGACGGCCTGCTGGTCGCCACCGTGCAGGCGGACGCCTTCTGCCAGGCGATGGTCCGCAGCCTGGTGGGTGCCATGCTCGTGGTGGGCGACGGCCGGCGGCCGGCCGAGTGGCCGGCCGGTCTGCTCCGCCGCCGCGAGCGGTCGGGAGAGGTGACCGTCGCGCCGGCACACGGGCTGACCCTGGTCGCCGTCGGCTACCCGGAGGACCCGGCCGAGTACGCCCGCCGGGCGGACCTCACCCGCCGCCTGCGGGTGCCCGCCGAGGCCTGACAGCACTCCACACCCGGCCCGGACCGTCGCCGGCCGGAGCGGGCCGGGGTCGCTACGACTGCGGGTGCGCGACCAGATGGCCACGCACCCGCGTCCGCTGCGGCTCGCCGGGTCAGTCTCCCGGCAGCTCGCTCTCGCCGTCCTGGCTGCCGGTGGTGCCCGACGGACCGGGGGTGGGCTGGCCGGCGGTGCCGCCGTCGGCGCGCCGCTCCAGCACACCCCGGTTCAGGTGCAGCTCGATCATGTCGAAGAGGATCTCCCGTACCGCCGGGTCGCCGGACTTGATGGTCTCGCCGTCGGCGCGGACGACCACGGCGTACGCCAGGTAGTGGCCGCGGACCTGCCACCCCACCCGTGCCGGTGCGGTCGCGATCGCCTCGGTGTCCTCGCCGGCCGCCATGCCGCGGAACCGTCCCTGCCGCTCGTCGAGGACCTGGCGGATCCGGTCCCGGGCGCGCTCGGCGCTGGCCCGGTCGGTCAGGTTGAACAGGCCGGTGGTCACCAGGTGGTCGCCGTCGGGGGTGCGGAGCGTGCCCCGGACCACCTGGTTGCAGCCGAGCCGGACGAGCAGGTCGGCGACCTCGTCGGTCGCGGCGACCGCGCAGCTGCCGCTGGACTGCGTCTTGAGCACCTTGTAGGCCGGCTCGCCGTCCTCGACCACGACCTCCTTGCCGGCGAAGACCTCCTTCGCGGTCAGTGGCGCCTGGTCGGTGTCCCGGGAGTCGAGGTGCTCCTCCTCCTGCTGCGGGGCCTGGCTGGGGTCGGCGCCCGCCTGGTAGCTCGGGGTCGCCTGCGGTGTGGGGGTGCGGTCGGCGAGCAGGGCCGCCGCGCCGAGGCCGCAGAGCGCGAGCAGCACGAGCACCGCCGCGCCGCCGATCAGCACCTGCCAGAGCCGCCCACCGCCACCGCCCTCGGCGCGGGCGGCGGGCACCGCCGGCGGATCGGGAGGCTCGGGCGGTTCCACGGCGGGCCGCGCCGAGACGTGCACCTGGGCCGGGGGCGGTGGAGCCGGGACCTGCACGTGCGCCGGCGGCGGTGGGATCTCGGCCGGCGGCGGCGCGGCCGGCGCGGGTGTGTTCTCGATCGCGGGCAGTGCCGTCCGCGTCGTGCGGGGCAGCGACGGGGTGGGGAAGCGGGACGGGGAGGGCCCGGCCGGCGGTGGCGGACCGGCGCCGAGCATGGACAGGTCCGACCCCGGCTCCGGGTCATCCACGAAAGCGTCCTCATCGAACTCGTACCGATACACCATGTCGCCCAGAGTAGGAGTCATTGTCCCTTTAGGTGGGAATAACGGAAAATCGCGGCACGAGTGCCGCCGTGTCGTGCAGGTACCCCCGGCCGGCGCGACAGGGCCCTCGCCGGCCGGGGGCCGCGCCGGTGCGAGAATTGCCGCGTGACCGGGGACCACTACTTCACGGCCGAGCCCACGACCGCCGCCCGCGGCCGGGAGGTCGAATTCAGCGTCGCCGGCCGCGACTACACGCTCGCCTCGGCGAGCGGGGTGTTCTCCGCCGATCGGCTCGACCCGGGCACCGCCGTGCTGCTGCGCAAGGCCGAGCTGCCCACCGCCGGCACCACCGGCCCGCTGCTCGACCTCGGTTGCGGCTTCGGACCGATCAGCTGCGTGCTGGCCGACACCGCGCCGTCGGCCACCGTCTGGGCCGTCGACGTGAACGAGCGCGCCCGGGAACTCGCCACCGCCAACGCCGTGCGGATCGGTGCGGCGGACCGGATCCGGGTCGCGGCGCCCGACGACGTGCCGGCCGACATCCGCTTCGCGCAGCTCTGGTCCAACCCGCCCATCCGGATCGGCAAGGACGAGCTGCACGAGCTGCTGCGGCGCTGGCTGCCAAGGCTCGCCCCGGACGGCGTCGCCTGGCTGGTCGTCGCCCGTCACCTGGGCGGCGACTCGCTGCACCGCTGGCTCGTCGACGAGGGCTGGCGGGTCGAGCGGCACGCCAGCCAGAAGGGCTACCGGGTGCTGCGCGTCGGCCGGTAAATGGATGTACCGCCGGCCGGGAGGTGCGGCAGGATCCCGGCGTGGGTTACGTGGATGTGGCAGGCGTCGGGCACATCCTGCCCGACGGCCGGGAACTCTTCGCCGACGTGTCGTTCCGGGTCGGTGAGGGCGCCAAGGTCTCACTGGTCGGGCCGAACGGCGCGGGCAAGACCACCCTGCTCCGGATGGTCGCCGGCGACCTGCCGGTGAAGACCGGAAGCATCGCCCGCACCGGCGGCCTCGGCGTGATGCGGCAGTTCATCGGCATGATCGGGGACGAGTCGACCCTCGCCGACCTGGCGCTCTCGCTCGCCCCGCCCACGCTGCGCGCCGCCGGCCACCGGCTCGCCGAGACCGAGGCGGCGATGCGGGCGGCCGAGGTGCGCGGCAAGTACAGCACCGCGGCGGCCAAGGCGCAGCTGGCGTACGCGGACGCGCTCGCCGCCTGGGGGGAGGTGGGCGGGTACGACGCGGAGGTGCTCTTCGACACGGTCGCCACCATCGTGCTCGACGTGCCCTGGGAGACCGCCCGGGAGCGTCCGGTCCGGACCCTCTCCGGTGGGCAGCAGAAACGTTTCGCGCTCGAGCTGCTGCTCCGCGGCCCGGACGAGGTGCTGCTCCTCGACGAGCCGGACAACTTCCTCGACGTGCCCGGCAAGCGGTGGCTGGAGGGGCGGCTGCGGGAGTCGGCGAAGTCGGTGCTCTACGTCTCGCACGACCGCGAGCTGCTGGCCCGTACGGCCGACCGGGTCGTCGCCGTGGAGGGCGGCAGCGCCTGGGTGCACCCCGGTGGCTTCGCGAGCTGGCACGAGGCGCGGGTGGCCCGGCACGCGCGCCTCGACGAGCTGCGCCGACGCTGGGACGAGGAGCACCAGAAGCTGCGCGAGCTGGTGCTGATGTACAAGCAGAAGGCCGCGTACAACGACGGGATGGCGTCGCGCTACCAGGCGGCGCAGACCCGGCTGCGCAAGTTCGAGGAGGCCGGGCCGCCGCCCGTACCCCCGAAGGACCAGGACATCCGGATGCGACTGACCGGCGGGCGGACCGGCAAGCGCTCGGTGATCTGTGAACAGCTGGAGCTCGACGGCCTGACCTACCCCTTCGACCTGGAGGTCTGGTACGGCGACCGGGTCGCCGTGCTCGGCGCGAACGGCACCGGCAAGTCGCACTTCCTGCGACTGCTGGCCCGCGGCGGCACCGACCCGGACCCGGCGAACGGGCCGGTCGACGGCGGTCTGGCGCTGGCGCCGGTGGCGCACGACGGGGTCGCCCGGCTCGGTGCCCGGGTCCGGCCGGGGCACTTCTCGCAGACCCACGATCGACCGGAGCTGATGGAGAAGAGCCTCGTCGAGATCCTGTGGCGCGGTGACGAGCACCGGGCCGGGATGGACCGCCACGCGGCGATGGCGGCGCTGTCCCGCTACGAGCTGGCCGGTCAGGGCGACCAGCGGTTCGGCACCCTCTCCGGCGGCCAGCAGGCCCGGTTCCTGGTGCTGCTGCTGGAGCTCTCCGGGGCCACGCTGCTGCTGCTCGACGAGCCCACCGACAACCTCGACCTGGCCAGCGCCGAGGCGCTGGAGGCCGGCCTGAACGCGTTCGAGGGGACGGTGATCGCGGTGACCCACGACCGGTGGTTCACGCGCACCTTCGACCGGTTCGTGCTGTTCCGCGGCGACGGCGAGGTGGTGGAGACGCCCGAACCGGTGTGGGACGTGGCATGACCGTGGTGGAGCTGGCCGCGAGGCTGCCCGCCGTCCCGGGCGTGGTGGCCGTCGCGTTGGGCGGCAGCCGGGCCCGTGGTGAGCACCGGCCGGACTCCGACTGGGACCTGGGCCTGTACTACCGGGGTGAGCTGGACGTGCCGGCGCTGGAGAGGATCGCCGCGTCGATCGCCGACGGGCCGGTCGAGCTGACCGCGCCGGGGGGTGGGGGCCGTGGGTGGACGGCGGCGGCTGGCTGCGCGTCGGTGGCGTGGCCGTCGACTGGATCTACCGCGACCTGGACCGGGTCCGCCGGGTCTGGGCGGACTGCCGGGCCGGCCGGTACGAGGTGGGTGCGCAGGCCGGGCACCCCCTCGGTTTCTACTCCCACGCGTACGCCGGTGAGGGGCGCTGTGCCGGGTGCTCGCGGACCCGACCGGCGAGCTGACCGCGCTGAGGGAGGAGACCGCGGCGTACCCGCCCGCGCTGGCGCAGGCCCTGGTGCGGGCCGGTTGGGAGGCGCGGTTCCTGCTCACCGGCGCCGCGAAGGTCGTGCCGGCCGGCGACAGCGGCTACGTGGCCGGCTGCCTGTTCCGGATGGTCGGGGTGCTCGTGCAGGTGCTGCACGCCCGGGCAGGGCGGTGGCTGGTGAACGAGAAGGGCATGATCGCGTCGGCCGGGCGGCTGCCCGGCGCGCCGCCGGACTTCGCGTCCCGGGCGCAGGCGTTGCTCGCCGGCGTCGGGCGCTCCCCGGCGGACCTGGCCGCCACGCTGGCCGCCGCCGAGCGGCTCCGCGCCGAGGTGCTCGACTGAGCCGCGGATCACCCGTCGGGTACCGGGTACCCGGGCGGCGACCCGTGCCACGGACATAGGGTTGATCTCGTGACTGAGATGACCTACCGCCGGTTGGGCGACTCCGGGCTCGTGGTGTCCGTGGTCGGCATCGGCTGCAACAACTTCGGCCGCAAGCTCGACCTCGACGGCACCCGGGCGGTCGTCGACGCCGCGCTGGACGCCGGGATCAACTTCTTCGACACCGCGGACATCTACGGGGAGCCGCAGGGCAGCTCCGAGGAGCTGCTCGGGCAGGCCCTCAAGGGCCGCCGGGACGACGTGGTGGTGGCCACGAAGTTCGGCATGGACATGCACGGCCTGAACGGCCCCGACTTCGGCGCACGGGGGGCGCGGCGCTACATCGCGCGCGCCGTCGAGGCGTCGCTGCGGCGGCTCGGCACCGACCACATCGACCTGTACCAGATGCACGAGCCCGATCCGGGCACCCCGATCGACGAGACCCTCGCCGCCCTGGACGACCTGGTCCGCGCCGGCAAGGTCCGCTACCTGGGCAACTCCAACTTCGCCGGCTGGCAGATCGCCGACGCCGACTGGGTGGCCTCGTCCAACGGCCGGGCCCGGTTCATCAGCGCCCAGAACCACTACAACCTGGTGGAGCGGTCGGTGGAGGCCGAGGTGGTGCCGGCCTGCGAGCGCTTCGGCCTCGGGCTGCTGCCGTTCTTCCCGCTGGCCAACGGCCTGCTGACCGGCAAGTACAAGCGGAACGAGGCCCCGCCGGCGGGCAGCCGCCTGGCCGGCGGCGGCCGGTACGCCGCGCGGCTCGCCGCGGCGGACTGGGACACCATCGAGGCCATCGGCCGGTACGCGGACGAGCGCGGGCTGAGCATGCTCCAGGTGGCCATCGGCGGCCTGGCCGCCCAGCCGGCGGTGACCTCGGTGATCGCCGGTGCGACCACGCCGGAGCAGGTGCGCGCCAACGCCGAGGCTGGCGCCTGGCAGCCCAGCGACGAGGACCTGGACGCCCTGCGCGCGGTTCTCTGATCCGACGGGCGGCGTCCCCACCGCTCTCGCCCCGGTGAACCGTGGACCCGCACGGCACCGGGCCCGGGCCGCCTCCCGGCGGCCCGGGCCCGGTTGTCAGGTGCGCCCGCGCCGGACGGTCAGCCGGGTCGACGCCGGCTCGACAGCATCGCCACCGCCACCGCCGCGGCGGCCAGCAGCAGGCCGCCCAGGGCGGCCGGCCACCACCCCGCGCCGGGGCCGGCGGCACGGGGCTGCGGCGCGGTCACCGCGACCGGCGCGACGGCCGGTGGCGACTGGGCGCGGCGCGCCTGCACCGCAGCGGTGGCCTCGCCCCGGTGCGGTGCGGGGGCGCTGACGGTCACCTGCCAGCGGCCGGGGGAGAGGACCGGGCCGGTGGCGTAGAAGCCCTGGCCCTCGGGGGCTGGTTCCAGTTGCCGCGGGCCGATCCGCTGCCCGTCCGGGCCGGTGGCGGTGAGGACCAGCCGCACCAGCTTGTCGAGCCGGTGCCCGTCGGCGTACGTGGCCTGCACGGTTATGCCGTCCGCACCGTCGCCGGCCACGGTGAGCTTGAGCCTGTCGTCGTGCGCCGCGGCGGGGGCCGCGGCCAGGAGGGCCAGGACCACCCCGGTGAGCAGGGCGGCGAGCGCCTTCCAGATGCGGGTCACGGATGTCTCCTCACTGCGGATCGGGGCGGCCCCTCCCGACAGCGAGCGCCGGGAGGGGCCGCCGTCGGATCAGAGCCCGCGACCGGGTGCCAGCCGGGTGGGGTCGCCCCCGAGCCGACCGGCGCCGGTGACCGGATCACCGTCGTTGGCCCGTACGCCGGCCTTGCTCGCCGCGCCGCCGAGCCGGACGATCATGGCGTCGGCGTCCCGGACCAGGACGTCCCGGATCTCGGCCTCGGCCACCAGCGTGGCGTTGGCGGCGAGATCCCGGAAGGCGGTCAACTGCTTGATCGCCTTGTTGTCGTTGCCGGCCGCCTCCGCCTTGCGGGCGGCGTCGAGCTTGGCGGTCAGCTGCTTGTGCGCGTTGGCCGAGAGCCGCCCGGTCGCCTTGAACCGGTCCAGCAGGTTCTGCATGTCCCGGAACGAGGTGGTGACGAAGAAGCGGACCTCCGAGGTGGTCTCGTTGCCCGCCTTGTCGGTCGCGGTGACGGTCAGCTCGTGCAGGCCGAGCGGCAGTTCGTACATGGCCTGCAGGGTGCCGCTCACGTACGGCCGGCCGTCCAGCTCGCCGACCACGCTCGCGATGCCCGAGGTCGGGTCCACCGCCTGCCAGGACACCCGGACGTCCTGGCTGTCGCCGTAGAGCTGGCCGTCGGCGATCCCGGAGACCAGCAGCGTCGGCTTCGTGCCGTCGATGCGCAGCACCGCCGACTTGAGCGTCTCCGCGTTGCCCGCCTTGTCGGTGGCGCGGAACAGCAGCTCGTGCTCGCCGTCACCGGTCACCGCGACCGGCTCCGAGTACGGCGTCCACGCGCCACCGTCCAGCGACCACTCGACGGCCTTCACCCCGGAGCCGGCGTCGGTCGAGGCCAGCACGACCGGGACCGTCCCGTCGTGCCAGCCCTCGTCGTTGGCCGGGGCGAAGGTGGCCGTGGTGACCGGCGCCGTGGCGTCGATCCGCACGGTCACGGTCTTCGTCGACTCGACGTTGCCCGCCTTGTCGGTGGAGCGGAACCGCAGCTCGTGCTCGCCGTCCCCGCTGACCGCGACGGGCCCGGCGTACGCGGTCCAGGTGGCGGCCCCGTCCAGCTGGTACTCGGTGCCGGCCAGCCCGCTGCCGCCCGCCTCGTCGGTGGCGGCCAGCGTGACGGTCACCGGGCCGGTGTGCCAGCCCTCGGTCGGGGTGCCGGACACGGTCGCCGTGGTCACCGGCGCCGTCCCGTCGGCCACCGCCGTGGTGAGCCGGAAGTAGTCGAACGCGGCGGTCTTCGAGGCGGTCTGGTTGGCGCCGAGGGTGAACAGACCCACCTTCGGGGTGGCCCCGACCGCGCTGTTGGTCAGCGCCGTCAACGCCGTCCAGGTCGTCCCGTCCGCCGAGTACGACGCGGTGAACGTGTCACCGGTGCGGGCCAGCCGCAGGTACCACACCGACCCGGTGAGGTTCCCCGCCTCCGGTTGCGGGTTCTGCACGGCCCCGCCGATCTCGCTGCGGAACTCGATCCGCCGCGTCACCGGCTGCCCGGGCTGGTTGTCCACGATGTAGTCGAACTTCAGGTAGTTGTCGTCGTCGGCGTGCACGATGAGGCCGGCCTGCTGGTACTGCTCGTTCAGCTGGCTGCCGTCGACCTTCGTCTCCAGCGTCCAGTCGCCGGACGGCGCGGTCTGGAGGATGAAGTTCGCCGGCCCGGTGTTGCCGGAGCCGTAGATGTCGCCGTTCGGCACGTCGATCCGCAGCGCGCCGCCGGTCACCCGGTAGCCCGTCGCGTTCTCCCGCAGGATCGCGTCCCACCGGCACTTGTCCAGCGCGTCACCGCTGAACTCGTCCGACGGGTCGACCGGCCCGGCCGGCTCGTCCGGCGAGACCTGGAACCAGTCGAACGCCGCCTCCACCACCGGCGCGTCGGTGCCGCCGTTGAGTGCGAAGAGCCCGATGCGCGGGTTGCTGATGCCGGCGAGCGCGGCGGCCCGGCCGACCGGGGTGAAGGACTGCCCGTCGGCCGAGACGGCCGCCGTCAGGTTCGTCCCGTCGCTGGTGAGCCGCAGGTACAGGGTGTCGCCGGCCGGGGCGGCGATGCTGTCGGCGGCCTCGTTGCGGGGCGTGCCGGCGGTCTCCCGGATGAACTCCACCCGCCGGCTGCCCGAGTAGAGCAGGTCCAGCTTGGCGTAGTTCTCGTCGTCGCCGTACACCAGCAGGCCGGCCTGCTGGTAGTTGGCCGTCACGGGGAGGGTGACCCGGGTGGTCGCCTGCCACGCGCCGGCCGGCGCCGGCTGGAGCACCAGGTTGGTGGCGTCGTTACGGCCGCCGTAGAGGTCACCCACCGCGGTGGGCAGTCGCAGCGCGCCCCCGGAGACCGTGAGGAGCTGGTTCTCGCGGACGACGCTGGCCCAGCGCTCCCGGTCGAGGCTGGTGCCGCCGAAGTCGTCCGAGCGGGCCCCGAAGCAGGACGTGTTGGGCGCCTCGACCCGCACCGGCACGGTCGTGTACGACCGGGCGCCCCGGCTGTCGGTGACCGTCAGGGTGGCGGTGAAGGTGCCCGGGCCGGTGTAGGTGTGGCTGGCGTCCAGGGTGGTCGCCGAGCCCCCGTCACCGAAGTCCCAGGCGTACGCCAGCGGCGTGTCCCCCTCCGCGTCGGTGGCCGTGCCGTCGAAGGCGACGGTCAGCGGCGCGGTGCCGGTGGTCGGGGTGGCGGTGGCGGTGACCACCGGCGGCGCGTTCTCGGTGACGCCCCGACCGACGAAGTCCATCCAGTTGACGTTGAGCAGCGAGCCCGCGCCGCCACCCGGGTCCTTCGCGATGAAGTAGAGCGTGCCCGTGGCCGGGCCGGTGACCGGCGCGGTCACGTCCGTGTACGTCTGCCAGGCCCCGGTGCCGGGCACGGTGGCCTGGGCGACGAGCGGGCCGTCGACCGCGCCGGCCCGGACGTCGATCCGGCCGCCGGTGGTCGCCGACGCCGCCCGGAAGCGGATCGACGTGATGTTGGTGAGGTCCGCCGGGGAGAGCGACCACCAGTCGCCGTCCTCGATGAACCCGATGTTCTGGCCGCCGCCGGCGGTGTCACCGGTGGTCTCCCGCTGCACGCCCGGGTCCCCGCCGCCGGTGCTGCCCGGCGCGCGACCGGTGGCCGTGAAGTACTCGGCCTGCTTGCGCTTCGGCTGGAGCTGCTCGATGGCCCGGCCGGTGAGCGGCCCGGCGCCCGCGGCGCCGCCGAGGTCCGTGTACGTCGCCTCGAAGACGGCGAAGACGTTCGCCTCGGCGCCGTGCCCGGAGGCGAGCGACGTCTGGACCACCCCGGTGCAGCCGGTGTGCTGCTCCAGCGGGTGGGCGTGCTCGTCGTGACCGAGCAGCACCTGGAGCTGGACCCGGTCGCAGTCGATCTCACCGTCCTCGGGGTCGGTGACCTTCACCGTGTAGCGGACCTGGTCGCCCCAGTCGAAGAAGCCGCCGTCCGGCGGGAACTCGATCTTCACGGTCGGGGCGGTGTTGCCCACGGTGACCGGCACGTTCGCCACCGCCGTCCGCCCCTTCGGGTTGGTGACGGTGAGCTGCGCGGTGTACGTCCCGGCCTCGGCGTACGTGTGCGTCGGGTTCGCCTCGGTGGAGGTCTGCCCGTCGCCGAACGCCCACGCGTACGTGAGCGTTCCGCCGTCCGGGTCACGGGAACCGGCGCTGGAGAACGCCACGGTCAGCGGCGCCGGGCCGGAGGTCGGCTCGCCGCTCGCCACCGCGATCGGCGCCCGGTCGCCGGCGATGTAGTCGATCCGGTAGACACCGGAGTTGTCGTTGTTGCCGCCGAAGCCGCTGCCCCACTCGATGAGGTAGAGCGCGCCGTCCGGACCGAACTCGAAGTCCATCGGCCGGAGCATCGTCATCCCGGTGAGGATCTGGTTGATGTCGACCAGCGACTTGCCGTCGTCGGTCACCTGCATCGTGTACATCTTCGACTGGTTCCACTCGCCGAAGAGCGCCTTGCCGTCGTAGTAGGCCGGCCACTTCCGGTCGGAGTCCAGGTCGGCGTCGTACCGGTAGACCGGGCCGCCCATCGGCGCGCCACCGCCCCCGATCTCGGGGAAGCGCGGGTTGCCGCTGTAGTCGTAGTCGACGGTGGCCGGGATCGCCGGCGGCAGCTGGGTGAGGCCGGTGTTGTTGGGGGAGTCGTTCACCGGCGCCGCGCAGTTGAACTTCGCGCCGCTCGGGCCGGACGGGAACTGGTAGTCGTTGTAGGCGTAGTTCGCCCCGGTGCAGTACGGCCAGCCGTAGTTGCCGGGGGCGCCCACGATGTTCCACTCCACCGTGCCCTCGGGCCCCCGGTCCGGGTTGGCGGCGCTGGCGTCGGGGCCGTAGTCGGCGACGTAGAGCGTGTCCGTGGCCGGGTCGATGCCGATCCGGAACGGGTTGCGGAAGCCCATCGCGTAGATCTCCGGCCGGGTCTTCTCCGTGCCGGGCGGGAAGAGGTTGCCGCTCGGCACCGTGTAGGTCCCGTCGTCCTCCGGGTGGATCCGGATGACCTTGCCACGCAGGTCGTTGGTGTTGCCGGAGGTGCGCTGGGCGTCGAAGTCCGCGCGCCCCGGCCGCTCGTCGATCGGGGTGAACGCGTTCGACTCGAACGGGTTGGTGTTGTCCCCGGTGGCCAGGTAGAGGTTGCCGGCCGAGTCGAAGACCATGCTCCCGCCCGCGTGGCAGCACGTGTTGCGCTGCGTGTCGACCCGCAGGACCTGCTTCTCGCTGGCCGGGTCGATGGTGTCGCCGGTCACGGTGAACCGGGACAGCAGGTTGCGGGCGATGCCGTCGTTCGGGGCGTAGTAGAGGTAGACCCAGTTGTTCGTGGCGAAGTCCGGGTCGAGCCGGATGCCGATGAGGCCGTCCTCGTTGCCGGTGAAGACGTCCAGGTCGACGGCGGTGACCGTGTTGCCGGTGTCCGGCTTCACGATCTGCACCCGCCCGTCGCGCTCGACGTAGAAGACCCGCCCGTCGGGGGCGACGTCCAGCTCCATCGGGTTGCTCGTGTTGCTGTCGAGCGTGACCTTCTCGAAGCTGGCGGTCAGCGAGGCGCCGCAGTCCGCGCCCGCCACGCCGGCCGCGGTCCGGATGCCACCCAGCAGGTGGGTGAGGAACTCCGGCTCCGCGTACGACTCGCGGGTGTGGCCGCCGCCCGTGTACCAGGAACGGCCGCCGTCGAAGTCCTGGCACCAGGCGATCGGGTGATCGGCGCCCATCGCGCCCGCGCCCGGCGAGTAGCTGGTCTCGTCGAGGCTGGCCAGCACGTGCACGTCGGGACGCGGGTTGGTCTGGTAGTTGTACCACTCGTCGAACCGCGACCACCGCGCCGGCAGCTCGGCGGTCGACGGGTGGGCGTGGTCCTCGACCTTGACCGTCGCCTGCTGGTTGGCCGGGTGGCTGGCGAAGTACGCGCCGACCAGGTCGCCGTACCAGGACCAGCTGTACTCGGTGTCCGACGCGGCGTGGACGCCCACGTAGCCGCCGCCGGCCTGGATGTAGCGCTCGAACGCCGCCTGCTGGTCGCCGTCGAGCACGTCGCCGGTGGTGGAGAGCCAGATGACCGCCTGGTACCTCGCCAGGTTCGCGTCGGTGAAGGCCCCGCCGTCCTCGGTGGTGTCCACCGTGAACCCGTGCTGCGCGCCGAGCTGCTGGATGGCGGCGATGCCGGTGGGGATGGAGTCGTGGCGGAACCCGGCCGTCTTGGAGAAGACCAGGACCGAGAAGGGCTCGTCGGCGGCGGGCGCCGCCTGGGGCAGGGCCTGCGTCACCGGCGTGGGCGCGGTCGCGGTGGCCGGCGTGAGGGCCGTCGCCGCGGCGGCTCGTGCGGTGGCCGGTGCGGCGGCCGGGGCCGCCTGCGCGGCCGGTGCGCCGAGCAGGGCCGTGGCGGTGACGGCGAGGGAGAGCAGGGTCGCGGTGAGCGGTATTCGGGCACGACGAGTGCGGGACACTCCGCCTCCTATGTCGCGGTGGACAGGGGATCGCGGGGGTCGGCTCGCCGAAGACCGTCCCGGGTGGACTCGGCGCGGGCACCGGGCCAGGGTGTCCGCACCATGATTTATGTCGAATCGCTGAACAAATTAATCCGGGTTGATGCGTGTCCGGCAAGATGCCGGATGGTAACGGTTTCGCAACACGGGGCGACAATCCGAACAGGACCACATGAAGTGCCCGCCCGATCTCATCGGGTGAGGTTGTCGCCCGGCTCACCTTGGCAGGGCCACCGGGTCTGTCGTACGGTGACCGGGCACGTGACCCACGGGAGCCCGGTGCACCGGGCTGAGAGGGGGGCTGGTAGCCCCCGACCGTCGAACCTGATCCGGGTAATGCCGGCGCAGGGAGGAGTGTTGCCATGCCGTCCCTGGGGCGACTGCATCTCATCACCGACACCCGACCCGGGCGTGATCCGCTCACCGTCGTCCGGGCCGCTCTGACGGCGGCCCGCGAGGAGCTGGTCGTGCAGGTCCGGGTCGAGGACTCCGCCACCGACCGCGAGGCGTACGACCTGGCCCAGCGGGTGATCGCGCTCTGCGCCCCGTACGGGGCGACCTGCCTGGTCAACGACCGCCTGCACGTGGCGCTGGCGGTCGGTGCCGCCGGCGGGCACGTCGGCGCGGACGACCTGCCCGTCGCCGCCGCCCGCCGGGTGCTCGGCCCGATGGCCGTGCTCGGCGCCACCGCCCGCGAACCGGTCACCGGCGCCGACGCGGTCGCCGCCGGCGCCGGCTACCTGGGCGTCGGTCCCTGTCATCCCACGGCCACCAAGGAGGGCCTGCCACCGCCGATCGGCGCGGCGGGCGTCCGGGCCGTCGCCGAGGCGGTCCCCGTCCCCGTGATCGCCATCGGCGGCGTGACCGCGGCGAGCGTGCCGGCGTTGCGCGCGGCCGGGGCGTACGGGGTGGCCGTGGTCGGGGCCGTCTCCGGCGCCGCCGATCCGGCCCGCGCCACCACCGAGCTGATCGCGGCGCTGACGTGCTGAGCGCCCGGTCCACGTCGACCCCTGACGACGACGTGGCCCGGGCGGACGTGGCGGTGGTGGGTGCGGGGCCGATCGGCCTCGCCGTCGCCTGGCGCTGCGCCGCCCGTGGACTGCGGGTGACCGTGCACGACCCCGCCCCGGGCTCGGGGGCGTCGGCGGTCGCCGCCGGCATGCTCGCCCCGGTCGCCGAGGCGTACTTCGGCGAGCGGGAACTCACCGGGCTGCTGCTGGAGTCGGCCGCCCGCTGGCCGGCGTTCGCCGCCGACCTGGCCGAGGCGGCCGGCGTGCCCCTCGGCTACCGCACCGACGGCACCCTCCTGGTCGGGCTGACCGCCGACGACCTCGCCGAGGCGCGGCGGCTCTGGGCCTACCAGAGTGATCTCGGGCTGCCGGTGACCCCGCTGCGCGCCTCCGAGCTGCGCGACCGGGAGCCGGCGCTGGCCCCGCGGGTGCGCGGCGGCGCGCTGGCGGCCACCGATCACCAGGTCGACCCGCGGCTGCTGCTCCCCGCGCTGCGCACCGCCGCCGAGCGGGCCGGCGCGGTGCTCGTGCCCGCACCCGTCGCACGCCTGGCCGATGTGGACGCCACGGTCACGGTGGTGGCGGCCGGCTGCGGTGCGGCCGCCCTCACCGGGCTTCCGGTCCGACCCGTGAAGGGGCAGGTGCTCCGGCTGCGCGCGCCCGGCGGCGCCGCGCCGTGCTTCCGGCACGTGATCCGGGGGTACGCCGACGGCGAGCCGGTCTACCTGGTGCCCCGGGACGGCGGCGAGGTCGTGGTCGGCGCCACCGTCGAGGAGCGCCGCGACACCGACGTCTCCGCCGGGGCGGTGCTGCGGCTGCTCCGCGCCGCCGTGGACCTGGTGCCGGAGCTGGCCGAGTACGACCTCGTCGAGACGGCCGCCGGCCTGCGGCCCGGCACACCCGACAACGGCCCGATCATCGGCCCGCTGCCCGGCCGGCCCGACGTGCTGGTGGCCACCGGGCACCACCGGCACGGCATCGTGCTCACCCCGCTCACCGCCGATCTCGTCGCCGACCTGGTGACCGGAGGGCCGCCCGATCCGCTGCTCACCCCGTTCATGCCGGACCGGTTCACCGACCGGCCCGCCTCGCGGTCGGCCGGCCCGGTGTCGGCACGCTCCGCGCCGGTCGGCTCGGCCGGGCCGGCACCGGGCGGGCCGGCGGGTTCCGGGCCGACCGGTTCGGCGGAGTCCGTGTCAAGCGGGCCGTCCGGGCCGGTGCCGGGCGGGCCGGTGGGGACCGTGTCGGGCGGGTCGGCGCGGGCCGGCACCGCGGCCGGTGGCGGCGGTGGACGTGACGAGACGGAGGAGGGGAACCCGTGGAACTGACGGTGAACGGCGCCGGGCGGACGCTGCCCGGCGGTGCGACGGTGGCCGACCTGGTCCGCGAGGTCACCCCGCAGCAGCGCGGGGTGGCGGTCGCGGTCAACGGTGAGGTCGTGCCACGGACCGGGTGGCCGGCGACGGTGCTGCGCGACGGTGACCGGGTCGAGGTGCTCAGCGCCGCCCAGGGCGGGTGAGCGACATGGGCTTCCAGCTCGGCGGGGTCACCCTCGCCTCGCGGCTCATCCTCGGCACCGGCGGCGCGGCCAACCTGCGCGTGCTGGAGGAGGCCATCCGCGCGTCCGGCACCGAGCTGGTCACGCTGGCCCTGCGCCGGGTGGACACCGCGCCCGGTATGGGCGGCGGGCTGCTGGACCTGTTGGACCGGTGCGGCGTACGGCTGCTGCCCAACACGGCGGGCTGCTACACGGCCGTCGAGGCCGTCAAGGTCGCCCGGCTGGCCCGGGACGCGTTCGACACCGACTGGATCAAACTGGAGGTGATCGGCGACGAGCGAACCCTGCTCCCGGACGGCGTGGAGCTGCTGCGCGCCGCCGAGGAGCTGGCCGCCGACGGGTTCACCGTGCTGGCGTACACCAGTGACGACCCGGTGCTCGCCCGGCGCCTCGCGGACGTGGGCTGCGCCGCCGTCATGCCCGCGGGAGCGCCGATCGGGTCGGGGCTCGGCGTGACCAACCCGCACCACATCCGGCTCATCCGGCAGAGCGTCGACGTGTCGGTGATCCTGGACGCCGGCGTCGGCACCGCGTCCGACGCGGCCCTCGCCATGGAGCTGGGCTGCGACGCGGTGATGCTGGCCAGCGCGGTGACGAGGGCCGCCGATCCGGTGGCGATGGCCACCGCCATGCGGTACGCCGTCGAGGCCGGGCGGCTGGCCGCCGGCGCCGGTCGGATCCCCCGCCGGCACCACGCCCTCGCCTCCACACCGGACGAGGGCAGGCCGGAGCTGTGAACGCCTCATCGGATCTCGGTGCGGGAGGGCCGCTGGAAGGGCGCCTTCTCACCACGATCTCGACGGTGCCGTCCGGGATTGTCCTGCTCACCGATCGGTGGCAGGCCCGGGGGGCGGTGACGGAGGTGGTCGCGGCGGCGGTGGCCGGGGGCGTGCGCTGGGTCGTGCTGCGCGAGAAGGACCTGCCTCGGGCCGAGCGCGCCGCCCTCGCCGCCGACCTTCGCCCGATCCTCGCCGGAGCGGGCGGCAGGCTGATCGTCGCCGGCCCCGACCCGCTCGGCGGCGACGCCGTCCACCTCCCCGCCGCCGGCCCCTATCCGCCCCCGCGCCTGGGTCTGGTCGGCCGCTCCTGCCACGACGAGACGGAGCTGGGCCGGCTGTCCACCGAGGACTACGCCACCCTCTCGCCCGTCTACCCCACGCGGACCAAACCCGGCCACGGCCCGCCCCTGCACCCGGACGGGCTCGCCGCGCTGATCGCGCGGTGCCCCGTCCCGGCCCTGGCCCTCGGCGGGGTGGAGACCCCCGGGCAGGTGCGGCGGTGCGTGGGGGCCGGCGCCGTCGGGGTGGCCGTACTCGGCGCGATCATGCGCGCCGAAGACCCGGCGACGACAGCCCGCAGGTTGACCGCCGCCTTCGACGCGGCCCCGCGCCCGGCGGCACCGAGCCGGCACGACCGGACGGCGGGCCGCCCGCTGGGGTCACCGCCGACCGCGCCCACCGAGGGATCGCGGCCGAGCGTGCCCGCGGCGGAGTTTCGCCCGACCGTCCGGAGCGGGCCCGACCGGCCATGGCCCTCGCACGGGAGCATCGGAGGAGACACGTGACCCCACCGACCGTCCTCACCATCGCCGGGTCCGACTCCGGTGGGGGAGCGGGCATCCAGGCCGACCTCAAGGTCTTCGCGGCACTCGGGGCGTACGGCACGAGCGTCGTCACCGCGGTGACCGCGCAGAACACGCGGGGCGTCGACGCGGTCCTGCCGCTGCCGCCGGCCACCGTCACCGACCAGGTGGAGAGCGTGCTAGCCGATTTCGCCGTACGCGCGGTGAAGACCGGGATGCTCGGCTCACCGGCCGTCGCCGACGCGGTCGCCGCCGTGGCCCGGGACGGGCGGCTGCCGCACCTCGTCGTCGATCCGGTGCTGGTCGCCACCAGCGGGCACACACTCGGCGTCGTCGCCGCCGTCGAGCGGCTGCTGCCGTACGCCCGCGTGGCGACACCGAACTGCGCGGAGGCCGCGGCCATCACCGGACGCCAGGTGACCACGGTCGAGGAGATGGCCCGGGCCGCCGAGGCACTGGCCGCCGGTGGCCCGGCGCACGTGGTGGTCACCGGCGGCGACCTCGACGGCGGCGAGGCGGTCGACGTGCTGCACGGCGACGGGAGCACCACCGTGCTGCGCGCACCCCGGGTCGACACCCGGCACACCCACGGCACCGGCTGCTCGTTCTCGGCGGCGGTCGCCGTGCGGCTGGCGCTGGGCGACCCGGTGCCGGCCGCGGTCGCCGCCGCCAAGGAGTACGTGACCCGCGCGCTGACCGGCGCGCGGCGCTGGGAGTTGGGCGCGGGACGCGGCCCGCTGGACCACTTCGGCTGGTCCGCTTGATCACCAGGGAGGGTGTCATGCAGGCACGACGCAAGGTGTACGTGGAAGGGTCCCGGCCCGACGTCCGGGTGCCGTTCGCCGAGGTGACCCTCACCGGGGACAACCCACCGGTACGCCTCTACGACACGTCCGGGCCGGGCTCGGACCCGCGGGTCGGGCTTCCGCCGCTGCGCGGACCGTGGATCGCCGAGCGGGGCGACGTGGCCCCGGTACGCGGCGCCGGCACCCCGCTCGCCGGTCTCGACGGGCGACGCCCGACGCAGCTCGCGTACGCCCGGGCGGGCGTCGTGACGCCGGAGATGGAGTTCGTGGCGATCCGCGAGGGCGTGGCGCCCGAGTTCGTCCGCGACGAGATCGCCGCCGGCCGGGCGGTGCTGCCCCTCAACGTGAACCACCCGGAGTGCGAGCCGGCCATCATCGGCAAGGCGTTCCTGGTCAAGGTCAACGCCAACATCGGCACCTCGGCGGTCAGCTCCTCGGTCGAGGAGGAGGTGGAGAAGCTGACCTGGGCGACCCGGTGGGGCGCGGACACCGTCATGGACCTCTCCACCGGCAAGCGGATTCACGAGACCCGGGAGGCGATCGTCCGCAACTCGGCGGTGCCCATCGGCACCGTGCCTATCTACCAGGCGTTGGAGAAGGTCGGCGGCGACCCGGTGAAGCTCAGCTGGGAGGTGTTCCGGGACACCGTCGTCGAGCAGGCGGAGCAGGGCGTCGACTACATGACCGTGCACGCCGGCGTGCTGCTCCCGTACGTGCCCCTGGCCGTCGACCGGGTGACCGGGATCGTGTCGCGGGGCGGCTCGATCATGGCGGCCTGGTGCCTCGCGCACCACGAGGAGAACTTCCTCTACACGAACTTCGCGGAACTCTGCGAGATCCTCGCCCGCTACGACGTGACCTTCTCCCTCGGCGACGGGCTGCGTCCCGGCTCGATCGCGGACGCCAACGACGAGGCGCAGTTCGCCGAGCTGAGGACGCTCGGCGAGCTGACGAAGATCGCCTGGTCGTACGACGTGCAGGTCATGATCGAGGGCCCCGGGCACGTGCCGATGCACAAGATCAAGGAGAACGTCGACCTCCAGCAGGAGTGGTGCCACGAGGCGCCCTTCTACACGCTCGGGCCGCTGACCACCGACATCGCGCCCGCGTACGACCACATCACCTCGGCCATCGGCGCCGCGATGATCGGCATGTTCGGCACGGCGATGCTCTGCTACGTGACCCCGAAGGAGCACCTGGGGCTGCCGGACCGGGACGACGTGAAGGCCGGCGTGATCGCGTACAAGATCGCGGCACACGCCGCCGACCTGGCCAAGGGGCACCCGGGCGCGCAGGCCTGGGACGACGCGCTCTCGAAGGCCCGGTTCGAGTTTCGCTGGGAGGACCAGTTCAACCTGGCGCTGGACCCGGAGACCGCCCGGTCGTACCACGACGCGACGCTGCCCGCCGAGCCGGCGAAGACGGCACACTTCTGCTCGATGTGTGGGCCGAAATTCTGCTCCATGAAGATCACGCAGGATCTCAAGGAGTACGCCGCCCGCGGCATGCGGGACAAGTCGGAGGAGTTCCTCTCCTCGGGCGGCCGGGTGTACCTGCCGCTCGCCTGAGCGGCCCGCTCGCCGTTGGGGCAGGACGGCGCGGGTCGGACCGGCCTCGACACGGACGGCGCGGGTCGGAGCGGCCTCGAGACGGACGGCGCGCGTCGGACCGGCCTCGAGACGGACGGCGCGGGTCGGAGCGGCCTCGAGACGGACGGCGCCCGGGGAGGCTTCCTCACCCGGGCGTCGTCCTCTCGGTAACTCAGTCGCGGTGGTGGCGGCCGGTCGAGCGCAGGGAGCGGCGACCGCTCTCCTGTTCGGGCTCGTTGTCCGCCACCGGCCGGCCCAGCCCGGCCACCCAGTCGACGTACTCCTCGTCCTGCGCCGCCAGGGGCTCCGGCTCGGGGGTGCTTCCCGTGACGTCCCGCGAACGGTTCCGCCGGAACAGCCCGAGCCGGCCACGACTGCGGCCCGTGGGCTGATCCGTGCCGACCGTCTCGTCGGCGGGCGCCTCGGCCGGCTCGTCGGCCCCGGTCGCCTCCGGCGTCTCCGCCTCAGAGGTGTGGCGGGGACTGGTCGACTGCGGTCCGGCGCGCCGGGCGGTGGCCAGGGCCTCCCAGCTCGCCGCCCGCTGCAGGTCGGGCATCGGTGCCCGGTGCCGGGCGCGGGTCGCCGGCTCGGTCGACTCGTCCCCGGCGGGGGACGCCGCCTCGGCCGACGGGTCCCAGGCCGCCTGGTCGGGCGCGGGCCGGGCTGGCTGGCCGGCGGGCGCGGGCCGGGGCGGCACCGGCCAGGCCGGGGCGACCGGCCAGAACGACCGGGTCTGCGACGTGTCCTGCGCGGGGGCGTCCGGCGTCGCCGCGCCGGCCGGTGCCGTCGTGCCGGTCGCGTCGCCGCCGGCCGGAGCCGGGCCGGCGGCCGGTGGGGTCGGGGCCGCGCTCGGTCGGGTGGGCGCCACGCCGTCCTGGCCCCGCGAGCCCGGCGCCGCGGATTCGTCGCTCGTGCTCTCCGCCGTGACGCGCGGGGCCGTCTCCGCCGCGTCGGCGTCCGTGCCGACAGCGCCCCGGCTGGCGGCGTCCGTGTCGGGGACGCCCCTGCCGGCGACGGCCGTGCCGGCGTCGGTCGCGGTGCCGGCGTCCGCGCTGGTGTCGCTCGCGGTGCGGCCGTCCGGCGTGGCACCGACCCCCGTGTCCGGCGTGTCGCCCGTCGAGTCGGGGGCCGGCTTCGGCGCGGACCGGGGCTTGCGTACCCGACGGGGCTTCGGCGCGGGCGTCTCCGGTACGCCGGCCGCCTCCGGTGCCTCCGCTGTGGCGGGCTCCGGTGTCCGCGGCGTGGCCGCCGAGCGCGGCGCGGGTGGTGCCCCGGCCGTCGACGACGTCCCCGGGGTGGACGCCGTCGCGGCCGGGTTGGTGCCGCGGCGGCTCGACTTCGCGGTCTTCGCGGTGTCCGTCGCCGCGGGGCCGGGCGCGACGGCGTCGGCGGCTCCGCCGACGGAGGTGGTTGCGGCGTCCCGGGCGGGCGCGACGTCGGGCGCGGACGACCCGGTGGGCGCGGTCTCGGCACTCGCCGGGACCGGATCGGCCGGTGCCGCGGAGCCAGTGGACGAGGTGGCGGCCTCCGCGCCGGTGGGAACGACCGCCTCGGCGGGCGTGGTCGCGGCGGTGGCCGTCGCGCCAGTGGGGAATGAGCCGGTGGGCGTGGTCGCGTCGGTGGGCCCGGCCGTGGCAGCGGTTCCGGTGTGCCCCACGGGCCGGCCCACCGTCGACTCGACGGTCAGCGGCGGGGTGGGCTGGTGGTCGGTGCCGGGCCGGTGGGCGGGACCGGCGGCCGACCGGTGCGGCGCCGGGGCGCCGGCCTCCGGCCACTCCCAGTGCGCCGGGGCCGCCGGAGTGGCCGAGGTGGCGGTGCCGCTGGTCCGGGCGGAGCCGGTGGCGGGCACCGTCCCGGCGGCTCGGGCGGCGAGGCCCGCGCCGGCCGGTTCCGCCTGGTCGCCGCCGCCGTGGTCGTCGTCGCCGCGGTCACCGCCGGCGCGGTCGCCGGCGGGCGCCCCGGGGGAGGGCAGTGCCGGGCCCGCGGGCAGCGGGCGCAGGATGGCGCTCGGCTCGATGGCGTGGGCCCCGGCGCTGCGCGCGCCGGCCGGCCAGCGGAGCAGCGCGGCGGCCGCCGCACCCAGGCCGCCGGCGACGACGGCGATCAGCGCCCCGTAGTAGGGCGTGGTCTGGTAGCGGTCCACGGCGTCACCGGGACCGGCTGTCAGGTAGCCGAACGCGACCAGCACCGGACCGGCCAGCCCCGTCGCGCCGCTGACCAGGGGGACGCAGCCCTGCCGCCGCGCCAGCCCGGCGCTCACCGCGCCGGCGAGCAGCGCCACGATCGGCAGCAGGAACAGCGACAGTCGCTGGGCGGCGTCCGCGTCCAGCCAGGTCGGCTCCAGCACGCCGAGCCGGACGGTGCGCAGGGCGCCGTCCGCGCCGAGCGACGGGAGCGCGGAGACCAGCGCGAGCAGCCAGAGCGCGCCCGCCACCATCGCGAGGTTCCAGCCCAGTGGCGGATTGAGCAGTACGGCGATCGCCGCACCGGCGCCCACGACCGCACCGAGCACGGCGCAGATGCCGACCGCGAACACCGGGTCGACCGAGACCAGCTCGGCGGTGCGCGCGGGTTGCATGCACAGTGGCGCGACGGTGAAGGCGCCCAGCGCGGCCACCGCGCCGACGGCCAGTTGCCGGCCGGTGGTGTGCAGCGGCGAGTCGCGGCGGGCGAGGCGCTCGGTGAGCACCGCGCCGGCCACCGCGGCGTTGGCGGCGAACCAGCCGACCCAGACGAGCTGGGCCGGCCACTGGTTGACGGTCGCGCCGGTGAAGGCGCCGGTGAGCCGGACGATGCCGAAGCCGTACGCGATGCCCAGCTGACCGGCCCCGGCCAGCACGCTCACCCCGAGCGCCGTGAGCAGCAGTCTGCCCCAGGTCCGAAAGGCCATGTCCGGCACGTTACGCACCAGGTGCGCAGGATCGCCACCGGCACGCCGCGCGGCGCGGCGACGCCCGAGCGGTCGGTCTACTTGAGTTCGACCAGCCGGGCCAGGTACGTCGTGTTTCCGACGTTGGTCAGCATGTGCACCGCACCGGGATCCCGATAGACGACGCCGCCGGTCGGCTCGTCCGCGTCGATGCGGGTGCCGTCGATCGTCTGCACGACGTTCGTGGCGCCCTGTACCGCCACCACCAGGTACGGGTGGTCGTGCCGGTGCAACGGCTGCGACTCGCCCGGCTCCAGCCGGATGTGCCAGACCCGGACCCGGTCGTTCTCGTACACGATCTCCTGGCCCACCGGCCCGAGTTCGAGGTCTTCGGTGATGTCGGTCATCCGTCCGCTCCGTTCAGCTGCGGGAGCACGTCGCTCGCGATCAGCTCCAGGTGGTCGAGGTCGGAAAGCTCGATGAGGCGCAGGTGCACGCGGGTCGCGCCGATCTCGGCGAACCGGCCGATCCGGTCCACCAACTGGGCGGGGGAGCCGACCACCGGATCCTCCGGCGGCAGGGCGCTCGCCACGTGCAGGGGCGCGGCCCGTCGCTCCGCCTCGTCGTCGGTCCGCCCGATCGCGACGACGATCCCGGCGGAGAGCACCAGCGGCGCGCGCCCGGACTCCGCGCGGCCGAGGCGGTCGGAGGCCTCGCGTACCCGCTCGTACGCCTCGGCGGTCTCCTCGACGGACTTGAACGGCATGTTGAACTCGTCGCCGTAGCGGGCGGCCAGCTCCGGTGTGCGCTTGGGGCCGCGGCCGCCGACGATGACCGGAGGGCCGGGCACCTGCACCGGCTTGGGCAGCGCGGGAGCGTCCACCAGCCGGTAGTGGTCACCGTGGAAGCTGTACGAGCCGCCCAGCGGGGTCCGCCACAGCCCGGTGATCACCTCGAGCTGCTCGGCCAGCCGGTCGAACCGCTCGCCGACCGGAGGGAACGGGATGCCGTAGGCCCGGTGCTCCCGTTCGTACCATCCGGCGCCGATGCCCAGCTCGACCCGGCCGCCGCTCATCTGGTCCACCTGGGCGACCATCACCGCGAGCGGCCCGGGCAGCCGGAAGGTGGCCGAGGTGACCAGCGTGCCGAGGCGGATCCTGGTGGTCTCGCGGGCCAGCGCGGCCAGGGTCAGCCACGCGTCGGTCGGGCCGGGCAGCCCGGGGTCGGCGCCCATCGCCTGGTAGTGGTCGGCGCGGAGGAGACCCTCGAACCCGCAGGCCTCGACCGCGTGGGCGAAGCGCAGCTGGTCGTCGTAGGTGGCGCCGCGGTGGGGCTCGATGAAGACCGACACCCGCATGGTCATCGTCCTTCCGCGCCGGTGGCCACCGGCTCGTCCCGTTCCATGAGCAACTCGTGCAGGTCCGCGCTGACGCGGGCGACATCCGCCAGGTGGGCGTTGCGGCCCAGCGTGCGCGGCCGGGGGATGTCCACGTCGACGACCTTGCGAATCCGTCCGGGGCGGGGACTGAGCACCACGACCCGGTCGGCGAGCAGCACCGCCTCGTCGATGGAGTGGGTGACGAAGACGATGGTGGCGGCGTTCTCCATGTGCACCCGCTGGAGCTCGCCCGACAGCTCCTCGCGCGTCAGCGCGTCCAGCGCGGAGAACGGCTCGTCCATGAGCATCACCCGGGGGTCGCCGATCAGCGACCGGCACAGCGACACCCGCTGCTGCATGCCGCCGGAGAGTTCGTGCGGCAGCCGCTTCTCGAAGCCGGCGAGCCCGGCCATGTCGAGCAGCTGCCGGGCGCGGTCGCGGTACTTGGCGCGGCTCCAGCCGAAGATCTCGACCGGCAGCAGCACGTTGTCGAGCACCGTACGCCAGGGGAGCAGGGCGGGCTTCTGGAACAGCATCGCGATGTCGCGCCGGGGCTTGCTGACCGGTGCGCCGGCGACGGAGATCTCCCCGGAGGTCACGGGGAGCAGCCCGGCGATCAGTCGGAGCAGCGTCGACTTGCCGCAGCCGGAGCGGCCGAGGACGGCCACGAACTCGCCCTCGGCGACGTCGAGGTCGATCTCCCGCAACGCCTCGACGCGGCCGGAGCGGCCGTCGAACGTACGGGACACCCTGGACAACCGAATCACCGGCGGGCCTCCCCTGAGTGGGCAATCAGGAATCCGGCAAAGGCTAGCCGGTCCAGGTGTCCATTGAGGTGTCCGGGGTGGACGAAGTTTGTATCCGTTCCGCAACCCGACACGCCTGGCGGGGCAAAGGTGGGTTTCTCGTACGCTGTGGCCGCGAAGAGTCCCCTCACGACGGTGGTGCCGGTCTGCCCCCCTTTCGCCGGCCCCCCGCGACAACCCCCTCCGGTGGCCGCCGGCCTCCGGTCGGAAAGGACATGGTGCACTGATGAGAAGGCTGACCCGTACGGTCGCCGCGGCCGCGCTGGCCACCGCCCTCGCCCTCGTCGCCGGCTGCTCCGGTGACTCGGACTCGTCCGACGACGCCAAGGGCGGCAACGGCGGATCCCTGGAGAAGGTGACCTACCTCACCTCCTTCGGCAACTTCGGTCGTGACTCCTACGCCTGGGTGGCGAAGGAGAAGGGCTTCTTCAAGGAGGCCGGCTTCGACGTCGAGATCAAGCCCGGCCAGGGCACCGGCGCCGTGATCCAGACCATCGTCGCCGGTCAGGCCGACTTCGGTCCGATCGACCTGACCGGTGGACTGCTCCAGCTCGGCAACGGCCAGGCCAAGGACTTCATCGCCGTGGCCGCCATCCAGCAGCGCACCATGGCCGGCATCGCCACGCTCGAGGGCAAGGGCATCGCCACCCCCAAGGACCTGGAGGGCAAGCGGCTGGCCGACACGCCCGGCTCCGTCGTCCGCAACCTCTTCCCGACGTACGCCCGGATGGCGGGCGTGGACGCCAGCAAGGTGACCTGGGTCAACGGTGAGGCGCAGAACCTGATCGGCACCCTCGCCTCGGGCCAGGTGGACGGGATCGGCCAGTTCGTCGTCGGCCAGCCGACCATCGAGGCGGCGGCCAAGGGCAAGAAGGCCGTCATGCTGCCGTACAGCAACGTGATGCAGGACCTCTACGGCAACGTGCTCATCACCTCGGCGAAGATCGCCAAGGAGAAGCCGGACATGGTCAAGCGGTTCACGGCGGCCCTCATGAAGGGCCTGGAGTACAGCCTGACCAACCCGCAGGAGGCGGCGGAGCTGCTGAAGAAGAACGTCGACGCGACGAACGTCGCCTCGGCCGCCGCCGAGCTCCAGCTGATGGCCGGGTACGTCCGCTCCAGCAACTCCGGCACCACGCTGGGCACGCTGGACAGCGGCCGGGTGGCCAAGAGCATCGCCATCCTCCAGGGCGCGGGCACGCTGAAGAACAGCATCACGCCCGAGCAGATCATCGACTTCGACCTCACGCCGAAGGCCTGATCACCGCAGCGAACTGGGGTGCGTACCGCCGGGGCCCGGCGGTACGCACCCCGTCCGGTGTTCCGGCCCGTGCCGGACGACCCGAAGGAGGAGACCATGACCGAGGTCCGGTCGGCCGAGCCGGTGACCGAACTTACGACCCCGGAGAGTGGGCCGGCGACGAAGGCGCGACGGGGGATCGGCGTACGAGCCGCCGGGGCGGGCAACGCCCTGCTGCCCCCGGTCGGTCTGCTGATCGCCCTCGCGGCGTGGTGGCTGGTCGCCCGGCTGGAGCTGGTCCACCCGGCGGCGTTGCCGCCCCCGTGGGCGGTGGTGCGGGCGTTCGTCGACAAGCCCGCCCTGATGCTGGAGTACACCTGGGACACGACACTGGAGATCCTGATCGGGTTCGGGCTCTCGGTGGTGGCGGGCGTCCTGCTCGGGCTGGCGCTGGCGTCGTCCCGGGCGGTGGAGCGGATGTTCACCCCGCTGCTCGTGGCGGTGAACGCGGTGCCCAAGATCACCTTGGGGCCGCTGCTGGTGGTGGCGCTCGGCTGGGGCCAGAAGCCGATCCTCACCATGGTCTTCCTGTTGTGCTTCTTCCCGATCGTGCTCTCCACCGCGACCGGCCTGACCACCACGCCGGCGGACCTCGCCGAGCTGGTCCGCTCCTGGAACGCCTCCCGGTGGCAGGCGTTCCGCAAGGTCCGGTTCCCGGCCGCGCTGCCGCAGATCTTCGTCGGTCTCAAGGTCGGCATGCCGCTCGCCGCGATCGGTGCGGTGATCGGTGAGTTCCAGGCCGGCGAGGGCGGGCTCGGCTACGCCATCCAGCAGTACGCCGGCATCGGCGACTCGGACACGGCGTGGGCGGCGATCATGCTGGTGGCGCTGGTCAGCATCCTGCTCTACACCGCCCTCGTGGTGGTCGAGCGGATCGCCCTGCCCTGGGTGCGCGAGACCACCAGCAGCCGCTGAACCGGCGACGTTCGCCCACACGCACGTCGGGCCGGCCTCCCGTGTCGGGGAGGCCGGCCCGTGCGCGCCGGTGCGGTGCCGGGGCGGCCCGCCGCGGACGCGGCGGGCCGTCGTCGGTCAGCCGGCCAGGCGCCAGCGGCCGTTGCGGGCGACGAGGGTCGTGAGCGCCTGCGGCATCAGCCCGGAGTGGTTGTCCGGGGTCATCCGGATGGGACCGGAGAGGCCGTCCAGCTGGGAGGTCTCCAGCACGTCCCGGATGCCGTCGCGGTTGATCCGGTCGGCCGGGCCGCCGGCACGCTGCTGGGCCTCCGCGATGAGCTGCACCGCGTCGGCGGCGAAGGAGGAGGCGCCGTTGTACCCGCCGAACCGGGCCGTGTAGTCCTGGAACCACTGCCGGCGGGCGGCCTTGGCCGGCGTCGTGGCGATCACGTCGTCGATCGCCATGGTCTGGGTGAAGATGAGGGTCGCTCGCTCGGTGGCCCGGGCGGACTCGCCGAGGAACAGGTCACCGGCCGCACCCGCGTCGAGGTAGAGCGAGCCGGCGAAGCGGGCCTGCTGCGCCGCGGTGGCCGCCAGCATGGCCTGCTCCGGCGGCGTCCAGATGATCAGAGCCTGGGGCCGGCGCGCGGCGAGCGTCTGCACCTGCTGGCTGACGTCGGTGTCGGTGATCCGCGCCGTCGCCTCGCGCAGGAGCTTGATGTTCGCCTTGTCGAACTCGCCCTGGAGGGCCTTCGCCCCCTCGGCGCCGTAGTCGTCGTCGCTGCGCAGTAGCGCGACCTTGGTGACGCCCCGGCGGACCAGCTCGGAGACGAGGGCGGAGGCGCTGTCCGCGGCGTTCGGCGCGAGCTTGAACACGTACCGCCGGTCGGCCACCGGGTTGGCCACGGCGCCGGACGTGGCGAGGGCGATGGTGGGGATCTTCTTCTCGTTGATGGTCCGCACGGCGCCGACCGCGCACTCGTTGCAGCCACCCATGATGATCGCGCTGACCTGCGGGTCGTTGCTGAAGTCGCCGATGTTGCGCAGCGACTCGCTGGCGTCGGACCGGTTGTCCTTGACGCGCAGCTCGATCCGCCGGCCGTTGAGGGCGCCCGAGGAGTTCATCTGTTCGACCTTCAGTTCCAGCGCGCGCTGGTACGCCTTGCCGACGGGGGCGGCGGCGCCGGATAGTTCGAGGTCCGCGGCGATCACGATCGGGCTCGCCGTCGCCTCCTCCGCGCCGAACTGGCACCCGGTCAGTGTGCCGGCCAGCACGACGGATGCGAGAGCCGCGATTGTCGTGGAGCGGATGGGGCTCAAGTCGTCCTCCAGGTGCGGGCGCGGGGCGCGGCCCGGTCACCGCAGCTAATCCGTCCTCAGTGGAGAGACGGGAAGGGTTTGCCGTACGGTGTGCGAGAAGCCTGCAAAACCTTGCCAACGGCGGGCGCTGTGGTCAAGCGCGGAGGGCTTCGGCCGTTTCGGGACGGCCATCCCACATGTTGGGGTCACACGATGTTTGCAAACGGTCACGTTCCATACGCGTGTGACCACTCTGGAGTTACATGCCCTGTTCACGGGCTTGCGGAAATGAAGGTAGCAGTTGACCGGAACACGGGGTGCGCGCGGTCCGACCGTTTCCTGCCCGCACGCGGCTTCCCAAACAGGAGCGTCTCTGATGAAATCGCGGCCGTGCCGCGCGTGCCGCCGCCCATCGCGCCCGGCACGGTTCGGCGGTTCAGGCGTTGACGAAGCGACGGAGGCCATGTCGTGAGCACCGGACCGACGACCCTGCCCCAGAGCCGTGCGAATGCTCGGCCGGCCCGTCGTCGACTGCCCCGGCTGCGCGATGCCCGGATCAGGTCGAAGCTGGCGCTGATCCTGGTGGTGCCGGTCGCCGCGGTCATCGCACTGGCCACCGTCCGGCTCGTCTCGGTCGGGCAGGGCGCGCTCGAGGCCACCGAGGCCCGCGCGCTCACCCGGCTCGGCATCGAGGTCTCCGCGCTCAGCCAGGACCTGCACCTCGAACGGATGGCCGCGGCCGCCTACCTGGCCTCGCCGCAGGACAAGGCCGACGCGTACAACCTGCGGGTACGCCAGACGCAGCAGCGGATCGACGCGTACCGCGCGGAGCGCGAGCGCGTCGACGACGTGCCGACCGCGTTCCGGGACCGGCTGGCCGCCATCGACGGCCACCTGAACACGCTGGACAGCACCCGCCAGGAGGTCTCGGCCCGCCGGCAGATGGCCGTCGCCGAGGCGATGCTCCGCTACGGCGTGATCCTCGACGACCTGGTCTCCTACGGCGACAGCCTCGCCCAGTTGTCGGGCGGCGAGCGCCTCTCCGACAGCCGTCGCGCGGTGGCCGCGTTCGCCCGGGCCAAGGCGTCGGTGGCCGAGGAGCAGGCCGTCGCCTTCAGCGCGCTCAGCGCCGGCCAGCTCGACGAGGAGCAGTTCTCCTCCTTCGTGGCCACCCTGACCAGTCAGCAGGAGTCGCTGCTCGCCTTCTCGCTCGCCGCCGACCCGGCGCAGCGGGCCCTGGTGAACAGCACCGTCTCCGGTGACGCGGTCGGTCTCGCCGACCGCGTCGCGTCCGACATCACCCGGTCGGTCGGTCAGCGTCCGCTGGTCTCCGCGCAGGACGCGACCGCCGCCATCGGCGCGGTGAACGACCTGATGCGCTGGGCCGAGATCCAGTTGCAGAACTCGCTCCTCGCGCAGACCGACCAGGTCCGCTCGGACGTCATCCAGCAGGCGGTGCTCGAGTCGGCGCTGGTGCTGTTGACCCTGCTCATCGCGGTGACGCTCGCGGTCGTGCTGGCCCGGTCGCTCAACGACTCGCTGCGCCGGCTCCGCGAGGGCGCCCTCTCCGTGGCGAACCACGACCTGCCCGAGGCGGTGCAGCGCCTGCAGACCATGGGCAGCGTCGGCGAGGGCGGCGTGGACGAGATCGTCCGCCAGGTCCGCGACCCGATCAACCTGACCAACCGCGACGAGGTCGGGCAGGTGGCCTCCGCCTTCAACGTCGTGCACCGGGAGGCGGTGCGTGTCGCCGCCGAGCAGGCCGCGCTGCGGACCAGCGTCTCGGCGATGTTCCTCAACCTGGCCCGGCGCAGTCAGACGCTGGTCGACCGGATGATCGGCGAGCTGGACGCGATCGAGCGCGGCGAGGAGGACCCGAAGCGCCTGGCCCAGCTCTTCGAGCTGGACCACCTGGCCACCCGGATGCGCCGCAACGACGAGAACCTGCTGGTCCTGGCCGGTGCCGACTCGGCCGTGCCGCGCCGTGACGACGCCCTCCTGGTGGACGTGCTGCGCGCGGCCCAGTCCGAGGTCGAGCTCTACAACCGCATCGAGTTCGGCACCGTCGACACCGACATCTCCGTCGCCGCGCACGCCGTCAACGACGTCGTCCGGCTCGTGGCCGAGCTGCTCGACAACGCGACCCGGTTCTCGCCGCCGACCACGATCGTCGTCGCGGACGGGCGGCGCATCCGCGACTACGTCCTGATCCAGATCGAGGATCGCGGGCTCGGCCTGACCGACGAGCAGCTCGACTCGCTGAACCGCCGCCTCGCCGCGCCGCCGACGGTGGACGTCGCCGCGTTCCGGCTGATGGGTCTCGCGGTGGTGAGCCGGCTGGCGTCCCGCTACGGCATCCGGGTCGAGCTGCGCCGCAACGTCGAGGGCGGCACCGTCGCGCAGGTGACGCTGCCCGCCGCGACCGTCGTGCTGCCGAGTAGCCGGGGCCGGGAACAGGCGCTCACCCCACCGCGGCCGCGCCAGCCGATGGCGGTCGAGACGGCGCCGCACGCGCCGGTCGCCGTGGCCGAACCGCGCACCGGTCTCACCTCGGCGGCCACGCTCACCGACCAGTGGCGCACCAGCAGCCCCGCACCGGCGCCCTGGCCGTCCCCGCTGGACGCCCAGGAGACCGCGCCGACGGTGTCGGTCGGTGGCCTGGCCGCACCGTCGCCCGCCGCACCTCCGCTGCCGCCGGCCCAGCCCGCGTACGGGGGTGGGTTCGGCGGTGACAGCCCGACGGCGGCCCACCCGACCCTCACGCCGCTGCCCCGCCGCGCGCCGGGCGCCGGGGCCGCCGACCTGTCGACCGCGCCGGGGCACCCGCTCGGGGCGGCCACCGCGCCGACGCCCCCGCCCGCCCCGCCCGTGCTGCCGCCACCCGCCCCGCCCGTGATGCCGGCGGCCGTGCCGCCCGTGCCGGTCGCGGCCCGCCCCGAACCGGTGGCCGAGGCTCCCATCTTCCGCGAGATGGAGGCGGTCTGGTTCCGGTCCCACGGCGACGACGCCACCGCCATCTTCGCCCGGCCGCAGTTCGACGAGCCCCCGGCCGCGGCTCCGGCCGCCGCGCCGGCCGCCAAGCTGCCCACCCGCACGCCGGGCGTCAACGCCACCACCACCCCGGCGCAGCAGCCACCGCCGCCGTCGTACACCCCGCCGGCGGGCGCGCCGCGGGCGACACCCACCACCGCCGCGGCGCCCACCGCCGCGGCGACGCCCACCGACCCGCCGCCGGCCGACCCGGACGCGTGGCGGACGGCGGCCGACGAGGGCTGGTCCCGCGCCAGCCGGGCGGCCGAGCCGACCAACGGTGGGACGACCCGCTCCGGGCTGCCCAAGCGCGTACCGCAGGCGCAGCTCGTGCCGGGCGGCATCGAGCCGCGCGGCGGCCGGGAGCGCACTCGGCGCACCCCGGATGACGTACGTGGTCTGTTGTCGGCCTACCACCGCGGCGTGCAGCGCGGCCGGTCGGTCGGAACGGACGAGACCCGCACCTCGACCAAGGAGACCCGATGAACAGGCCAGCGGCCATGCAGGACATGGGTTGGCTGCTCACCAACTTCGCCGACAGCGTGGCGGGCATCGCCCACGTGGTGGCGGTGTCCGCCGACGGGCTGCTGCTCGCCTCCTCCCGGGACCTCCCCGCGGACCGGGCGGACCAGCTCGCCGCGATCACGTCCGGTGTGGTGAGCCTGACCGAGGGCGCGGCCCGGATGTTCAGCGCCGGCGGTGTTCTCCAGACCGTCATCGAGATGGACAGCGGCTACCTGTTCCTCATGTCGATCAGCGACGGCTCGTCGATGGCGGTGCTGGCCGCCCGTAGCTGCGACGTGGGCCAGGTCGGCTACGAGATGGCACTGCTGGTCGAGCGGGTCGGCGCCGCGCTGGTGCCGCTGCCACGGGACGCGGTGCGCTCCTGACGCGGGACGGTGTGCTCCCGGACGGGGGCGCACCGACCAGTACAGGGAAGGGACCGGGCCCGACGGGGGCACCGGAACGGAGAGGAGGTGATCGCGGATGGAACCCCGGCGGGACCCACGTGGTGCGCTCGTGCGACCGTACGCGGTCACCCGTGGCCGGACCGAGCCCCGTCAGGACATCGCCCTGGAGGCGGTCCTGATGGCCACGCCCACCCAGGTCGCCGAGTCCCGGTTCGCCGGCCACGACAAGCACCGCATCGCCACCGTCTGCGAGGGCCGGGCGCAGTCGCTGGCGGAGATCGCCGCGTACACCCGGATGCCGCTCGGCGTCGCCCGGGTGCTGGTCGCCGACATGGTGGCCGAGAGCCTGCTGACGCTACACACTGCTGCTCCCGCCGAGGGGTTCGAGGAGCGAATGGAACTGCTGGGAAGGGTGCTAAGTGGACTTCGCAGGCTATGACCCCGCGAGGGGGCAGCAGAGCCGCGGGATCGTATCCGCCAAGATCGTCGTCGCCGGTGGGTTCGGCGTGGGCAAGACCACGCTCGTCGGCGCGATCTCCGAGATCACGCCGCTGACCACCGAGGCGGTGATGACCGCGGCCGGCGTCGGGATCGACGATCCGTCCAAGGTGCCGGGCAAGGAGACCACCACGGTCGCCATGGACTTCGGCCGGATCACCATGGCCCAGGACCTCATCCTGTACCTGTTCGGCACCCCGGGCCAGACGCGCTTCTGGTTCATGTGGGACGAGATCATCAGGGGCGCGGTGGGTGCCGCGGTGCTGGTGGACACCCGCCGGATCACCGATGCCTTCGCGCCACTGGACTACTTCGAGAACCGGCAACTGCCGTACGTGGTCGCGCTGAACTGTTTCGACGGCGCGCCCCGGTACGAACTGGAGGAGATCCGCGAGGCGCTGGCGATCTCGCCACAGGTGCCGCTGATCATGACGGACGCCCGACGGCGTGATTCGGTGAAGCACGTGCTGGTCACCGTTGTCGAGCACGCCATGGCACGGCTGGAGGCCGAGCACGGCCGGGGCTTCGCGACACCGGTCGGTTGACGAGGACGCCAGCGGGTCCCGCGCGGGCCCGCCGGCGCAGGTGCCGGGCGGGCGCCCGGCCGGTTCAGTCGACCCGGAGGCGGTACCCGCGCTTCACGACGGTCTGCACCACGCGGGGGGCGCGCAGGCCGGCGCGGAGCCGGGCGACCGCCATCTCCACGGCGTGCTCGTCGGCGCCGCGGGGCAGCGTCCGCAGCAGCGCCGTCCGGGACAGCACCCGGCCGGGTTGCCGCGCGAGCGCCCGTAGCACGGCCATCGGGGCCGGCGCGAGCGGGCGCAGGTCACCGTCGATCAGCGCGGCGTGCCCGCGGAGGGTGAGCAGGTGCCCGGCCGCCTTGCAGGACACGGTGCGCCGGGGCAGCTCGTCCGCGATGGTCTCGACCAGCGCGTCCGGCCGGGCCCGGTCCGGCGTGTGGACGGGCACGCCCCGGCGCCGCAGGGGTTCCGCGGTCACCGCGCCCACGCAGGCGGCCAACACGTCGGCGCGGAACGCCCCCAGCACCACGTCGGCCCGGTCCCCGGCTGCCCGCAGCAGCGCCTCCACGGCCGGCGCGGCGGTGAAGGCCACCGCGTCGACGAGTCGCCCCGCGATCAGGTCGACGAGGCGGTGCAGCGGAGCCGGATCGGTCGGCGGTGCCCAGCGGTAGACGGGCACCTCGATCACCGTGGCGCCCGCCGCCTCGAGGGCCCGGGTGCACTCCGGCTGCCGCTCGCCGTGGAGCTGCACCGCGACCACCTGACCACCCACCCCGCGCCGGCGCAGGTGGTCGACGACCTCCTCCCAGCGTTCCGACGCCGGAGTCCACCGGTCGGGGAGGTCGGCTGCCCGGAGGGCGTCGCGCGCCCGGCCGCCGAGGGCCACCACGTACGCCTCGGCGAGCACCGAACGTAACGGCTCCGCGAGCCCCCATCCCTCGGCCGCCTCCAGCCAGCCGCGCATCCCGATGCCCGTGCTGGCCAGCAGGACGTCCGGCGGCCGGCTCAGGCAGGCGCGGGTCGCCTCCCGCAACTCGGTGTCGTCGGCCAGGGGCACGATCCGCAGCGCCGGCGCGAGCACGATCCGGGCCCCTCGGCGTTGCAGCAGCCCGGCGAGCTCGTCGCGCCGGCCGTCGACCGTCACGCCGATGGTGAAGCCGGCAAGCTCCTCACGCATCACCCCTCCTGTCGCAGCGGCACCTCGGAGTCCTCGTCCCGGCGGCGAAGCCGGGCGGACCGGGCCCGGCGGCCGGGAGGTCGACGCGGTCCCGGCCGGCGCCGCGTGCCCGGCTCCTCCCGGACCGACGGGGAGCCACGGCGCGGGCCGCCGCGCCGTGCGCGTGGTCGGCCGTGCACCGTGTGTCATGTCGGCCAAGCGTGCCGTCGGGCCGTTTCCGGTCCGGGTCCGGCCTGTTTCGGCCCTGTCAAGAGCGCCTCACACCGCTCCACGGTGGAGGACCACCTGGCGATGCTTAGAATGTGGGAGCACTGTCTTGGATAATGGGAGGAGCGCCGATGGCCGTCGCGGATGCCTTCAACGCCGTGGCCGGAAGCTACGACGCGTCGCGTCGCCGGTTGGTGCCCTGCTTCGACGCCTTCTACGGCACGGCGGTCGAGGTGGCCGCGCCGCCGCTGCGGGCCGCGCTGGCCGCCGGACGTACGCCGGAGGTGCTGGATCTCGGCGCCGGCACCGGGCTGCTCTCGCTGCTGCTGGCCGCGGCCGTCCCCGGGGTGCGGCTCACCCTGGTCGACGCCGCCCCGGCGATGCTGGCGGTCGCCACCGACCAGCTGCGCGCGCGTGGCGTGCCGCACCGGACGGTGCGCGCCGACCTGACCGGCCCGCTGCCCGCCGGCCGGTACGACGCGGTGGTCTCCGCCCTGGCCATCCACCATCTCGACGACGACGGCAAACGGTCGCTCTACGGTCGGTCGGCCGACGCGCTGCTGCCGGGCGGCGTGTTCGTCAACGCCGAGCAGGTGGCGGGCCCGACCCCCGCGCTGGACCGGCGCTACGACGAGGTGTGGACGGCCCGGATCACCGAACTCGGCTCGGACCCCGACGAGATCGCGGCGGCCCGGGAGCGGATGCGGCACGACCGGCCGGCGCCGGTCGCCGACCAGTGTCTCTGGCTCACCGAGGTCGGGCTCGCCGACGTGGACTGCTTCTTCAAGGAGTGGCGGTTCGCCGTGTTCGGTGGCCGACGCCCCTGACGGACTGCTCCGGATCGCGGCCCGGCCGTGGCTGTCCGGTTTGCCGGCGGGCGCGTCCGCGGATGACTGACGGTCACACCGCCGGGTAATCTCACCGGCATGACCGCCAAGGTGACACTGTCGTTCTCCGACGAGACGATCGAGGAGGCGCGCCGGTTCGCCAAGCGCGAGGGCCTGTCGCTCTCGGCCTGGATGGACCAGGCCGCCCGGGAGAAGGCCCTCCGGGAGGTCTTCGCCGCGCACGCCGCCGCCGTGGGTCGCGCCGGAATGGATCTCGAGTCGGCCGCCCTCGCCGACGCCCGCGAGGTGGGCATGGTCGACGACCTGCTCTTCGGCGGGCGTCCGCGTGCTGCGTAGAGGCGAGATCTGGCGCATCGAGGGTGCGCGTGAACGGCTGGGGCTGGTCATCAGCTCCGACGTCTACAACTCCACCGACGTGCCGATCGTGATCGTGGCCGAGGTGGTCGAGCAGGCGCTGCTGCGCGACTCGCCGCTCGCCGTGCAGATGGGCGGGTACGTGGTGATGCCCGACCGGCTCTCCTCTCCCATGAAGAAGTGGTTCACCGAGTGCGTGGACGTCGCCGACGCCGACACGATGCACCGGGTCGGCCGGGCGCTGCGGATCCTGCAGCAGCTCTGAGCCGGGCAGGGGTCCGGGCGCCGCCCGGAGGTGGGCCGGTGACGTGCCCCGCCGGTCCGGTGGCTCCGGTCGCCCCGGGTGTGACCTCGGCCACGGCCCGCGACGCGGGCGCGCCGGGTGGGACCCCGTTTTGACCAGCCGACGGGGCGCCGGGTATCGTTGCCTGCTGTTGTACGACATCCAGAGGCGTGCCATATCAGGTACGCTTGGTCGTTCGTGCGCGCCTGGTGACCTCGGCGCGCGACCCCAGACCGACGACGAGACAAGGTAGACCTGTGCGTACGTACAGCCCGAAGCCGGGTGAGATCGAGCGTCAGTGGCACGTCATCGACGCTTCTGATGTCGTGCTGGGCCGCCTGGCCACCCACGCCGCCACGTTGCTGCGTGGCAAGCACAAGCCGACCTTCGCGCCGCACGTCGACACGGGCGACTTCGTCGTCATCGTGAACGCGGGCAAGGTGGCGCTGACCGGCAACAAGCGTCAGCAGAAGATCGCTTACCGCCACTCCGGTTACCCGGGTGGTCTGAAGCAGGTCGGCTACGACGAGCTGCTGACCAAGCGTCCCGAGCGGGCCATCGAGCTGGCTGTCAAGGGGATGCTCCCGCACAACAAGCTCGGCCGTAAGCTCATCAAGAAGCTGAAGGTCTACGCCGGTGCCGAGCACCCGCACGGCGCCCAGTCGCCGGTGCCGTTCGAGATCAAGCAGATCGCGCAGTGAGCGCGGGCGAAGGAATCAGCATGACCGACATCACCGCCACCGAGGTCGCCCCCGAGGCCACCGAGGCGCCGGCGCCCGTCGCCCGCGCGCCTCGTGGTGACCGGCCGATCCAGACCGTGGGTCGCCGCAAGGAGGCCATCGTCCGGGTCCGCATCGTGCCGGGCAGCGGCAAGATCACCTGCAACGGCCGTGACCTCGAGGCTTACTTCCCGAGCAAGGTGCACCAGCAGCTGATCAAGGACCCGCTGGTGACCGCCGAGAAGGCCGAGACGTTCGACGTCATCGCCAACCTGCGTGGTGGCGGCATCACCGGTCAGGCCGGCGCGCTCCGGCTCGCCATCGCCCGGGCTCTGATCGTCAACGAGCCCGACGACCGCCCGGCCCTGAAGAAGGCCGGCTTCCTGACCCGGGACGCCCGGGTCAAGGAGAGCAAGAAGTACGGCCTCAAGAAGGCCCGCAAGGCTCCCCAGTACTCGAAGCGCTGATCTTCACCAGCGCGTTGTACGTCTGACGGACGGCCGGTCCGCCTCCCCTCGTCGGGAGGTGGGCCGGCCGTTCCGCTTTCTCCACTTATCGGCCGTGTCATCGGAGGTTGGCGGGTATGGGTCGGTTGTTCGGCACGGACGGCGTCCGCGGGCGGGCGAACGTGGATCTCACCCCGGAGCTCGCGCTCGCGGTGGCGGTCGCCGCGGCGCACACACTCGCGGAGACGGACCGGAGTCACCCGCCCGTCGCGGTGGTGGGCCGGGACACCCGGGCCAGCGGCGAGATGCTGGAGGCGGCTGTCGTGGCCGGGCTGACCAGCGCGGGCGCCACGGTGATCCGGGTCGGCGTGCTGCCCACCCCGGCGGTGGCGTTCCTGACCGCGGAGGCCAAGGCGGACCTGGGCGTCATGCTCTCCGCCTCGCACAACCCGATGCCGGACAACGGGATCAAGCTCTTCGCCGCCGGGGGGCACAAGCTTCCCGACGAGATCGAGATGAAGATCGAGGCGGCGGTCGAGGCGAACGCCACCACGGCGTGGGAGCGCCCCGTGGGTGCCGGCGTGGGGCGCGTGCACGACCTGCTCGACGGCGCGGACCACTACGTACAGCACCTGGTCGGGACGGTGCCGCACCGCCTCGACGGGATCAAGGTCGTCGTCGACTGCGCCAACGGCGCGGCGGCGGAGGTCGCCCCGGTGGCGTACCGGGAGGCCGGCGCCGAGGTGATCGCCATCCACGCCGAGCCGGACGGGCTCAACATCAACGACGACTGCGGCTCCAACCACATCGACGCGCTGCGTGCCGCCGTGGTGGAGCACGGCGCGCACCTGGGCATCGCCCACGACGGTGACGCCGACCGCTGCGTGGCGGTCACCGCCGACGGCGACGAGGTGGACGGCGACCAGGTCATGGCGATCCTCGCGCTGGCCATGCGCGAGGCGGGCACGCTCACCCAGGACACGCTCGTGGCGACCGTGATGAGCAACCTCGGCCTCCGGCTGGCGATGTCCGCCGAGGGCATCCGGCTGATCGAGACGAAGGTCGGGGACCGTTACGTGCTGGAGGAGCTGCGGGCGTCCGGCCTGGCGCTCGGTGGCGAGCAGAGCGGGCACATCGTGATGCCGGCCTACGCCACCACCGGCGACGGCGTGCTGACCGGCCTGCACCTGATGTCCCGCATGGCGGCCACCGGTCGCAGCCTCGCCGACCTGGCCGCAGTGGTGACCAAGCTGCCGCAGGTGCTGATCAACGTGCCCGTCGCGGACCGCACCGTCGGCGCCGCCGCGCCGGCCGTACGCGCCGAGGTGGAGCGGGCCGAGGCGGAGCTGGGCGGCACCGGGCGGGTGCTGCTGCGCCCCTCGGGCACCGAACCGCTGGTGCGGGTGATGGTCGAGGCCGCCACCGAGACGGCGGCCCGATCCGTTGCCGAGCGGATCGCCGACCAGGTCCGCACCGCGAGCCCGGTCGCATCCTGATCCGACCGGCGCCCGACGCGCGTCGGCTGCTCGTCACCCCTCGGCGAGCAGCCGCGCGGTCGGGAGCCGGCGCGGCCTGCGGCGGGCGTGGTCAGGCCGGGGCGAGCCGACGCAGGCGGGCGACCGCCTCGGTGAGCACCTCCGGGCGCTTGCAGAACGCGAAGCGGACCAGGCGCCGCCCGGCCTCGGCGTCGTCGTAGAACACCTGGGTCGGCACGGCGACCACCCCGCACCGCTGGGGCAGCGAGCGGCAGAACTCCACCCCGTCGCGACCGCCGAGGGCGGTGACGTCGGCGGTGACGAAGTAGGTGCCCTCCGGTGGGATCACCTCGAAGCCGGCGGTGGTCAGGCCGTCGACCAGCTGGTCCCGTCGGGCCTGCATCCCGGCTCGGAACCCGACGAAGTAGTCGTCCGGTAGGGCCAGCGCCACCGCCACCGCGGGTTGCAGCGGGGCGGCGTTGACGAACGTGAGGAACTGCTTCACCCGCAGCAGGGCGGAGACCAGCCGGGCGGGCCCGCTCGCCCAGCCGACCTTCCAGCCCGTGCAGGAGAACGTCTTGCCGCACGAGGAGATCCGCAGGGTGCGCTCCCGCATGCCGGGCAGGGTGGCCAGGGGCACGTGGGGCGCGGACGCGTCGGTGAAGACCAGGTGCTCGTACACCTCGTCGGTCACCGCGTACACGTCGTGCTCCTGGCACAGCTCGGCGACGAGCGCCAGTTCGGCCGGGGTGAAGACCTTGCCGGTGGGGTTGTGCGGCGAGTTCAGGAGCACCAGCCGGGTGCGGGGGCCGAACGCGGCGCGCAGCGCGGCCGGGTCGAAGGCGTACCGGCCGTCGCCCGCCGGGCGCAGCGTGACGGGCCGGCGGACCGCGCCGGCCAGGGCGATCGAGGCGGCGTACGAGTCGTAGTACGGCTCGAAGCACACCACCTCGTCGCCCGGCTCGCAGAGGGCGAGGATCGCGGCGGCGATCGCCTCGGTGGCGCCGGCGGTCACGACGACCTCGGCGTCCGGGTCGTAGTCGAGCCCCCAGAACCGGCGCTGGTGGCCGGCCACCGCCGCGCGCAGGGCGGGGACACCCGGACCCGGCGGGTACTGGTTCTGCCCCGAGCGCAGCGCCTCGGCCGCGGCCGCGAGCATCTCCGGCGGGCCGTCCGTGTCCGGAAAGCCCTGGCCCAGGTTGACCGCTGCGGTGCGGACGGCGAGCGCGGACATCTCGGCGAAGATGGTCGTGCCGAACGGCCGCATCCGGGCCACCAGCGGATCGACATCGGTGGTCGTCGTCACGTCCGCCAGCCTACGGCCCCGCGCCGAACCCTCAACCCACGGCGGTGCCGAAGCAGCTGGACCCGAAGTCCTCGTCCGCCTGGTGGTCGACCGTCCTCCCGCCCACCGTGATGCGGCAGCTGCTCTCCATCCGCCCGTCCGGGTGGTGGGCCAGCACCATGAGCCGGCCGCCGTCGCGCGCCGAGAAGCTGAGCCGCCAGGGCAGGCGCACCCGCGGCTCCTGGACGAAGTCGCCGTTCGCGTCGTAGTACTCCAGGTCGAAGCGCCCCTCGCCGGTCACCTCGTAGACGACGCGTACGTCGCCGGGTCCGTCGTTGGGGGTCAGTGCGGGCTCGTCGGCCCACGGCTCGGCCTCGTCCTCGTACCCCTCCTCCCCGCCCTGGTAGCCGCCCGGATAGGGCTGCTGGGCGATCGGGGCGTGCGGGCTCGGCCGGTCGGCGTGCCGCAGCAGGGCCGTGCCGCCGAGCACGCCGCAGAGCGCGAGCACGACGACGACGGTGACCGCGATGGCGGGGCCGGGTGACCGCCCGCCCGTGCGGGGCGGCACGGGCGCCGCGCCGTACGGCCAGGGGTGGCCGTACGGCGGCCGCGGACCGGAGGGGCCCGGGCCGTACCGGCTCCACGCGGTGGGCGGTGGGGCGCCGGCGGCCGGAACGGGCGGTGGGTCGTAGCCGGGAGCGCCGGACCACACGCCGGGGTCGGGAGGCGCCCAGGGGCGCGGGTCCGGCCCGGGCGTGGGGTTCGGTTCGGCGGAGGGTGACGCCTCGGACATCAGGGCTGCTCCGGGTACGGACGCGGCAGGGGCCGCGGGCAGAGGGGGTGCCGGCCGACGAGGTGATCGCCTGCCCGCCGGTTGCGGCCCTCAATGTACGGGTAGGCGGGGCCTGGTGAGCGTCCGTGTCGTGGCACGTCGGGGCGGGGTACCGCCCCGGCGGCACCCCGGTTCGGCCGTTCGCTCAAAGTCAGTGATCGTTTACGGTGCTTTCGCGCACGCGCGATGAGCGAAACTGGGTTAGGCTGCGGACCATGTGTGGAATCGTGGGTTACGCCGGCGCGCGGCCGGCGCTCGGCATCGTGCTGGACGGGCTGCGGCGGCTGGAGTACCGCGGCTACGACTCGGCGGGTGTCGCCGTCGTGTGCGACGGGGAACTGCTGACGGAGAAGAAGGCCGGCAAGCTGGCCAACCTGGAGAAGGTGCTCTCCGAACGCGCCGCCGAGGACCCGACGTCCTGCGCGGCGAGCCCCATCGGCATCGGTGACGGCACCACCGGCATCGGGCACACCCGCTGGGCCACCCACGGTGGCCCCACCGACCGCAACGCCCACCCGCACGTCTCGCCCGACGGCCGGGTAGCGGTGATCCACAACGGCATCATCGAGAACTTCGCGAAGCTCCGCACCGAGCTGGAGGCCGACGGCGTCCAGTTCACCAGCGACACCGACACCGAGTGCGCCGCCCACCTGCTCGCCGCCGCGCTGTCCGACCTGCGCGCCGCCGGCCACCCGGAGGGCCCGCAGCTGCTCGCCGCCGCCATGCGGGTGGTCTGCCAGCGGCTGGAGGGGGCGTTCACCCTGCTCGCCGTCGACGCCGCCGTGCCCGGCGCGGTGGTCGGCGCCCGGCGCAACTCGCCGCTCGTCGTGGGCCGGGGCCAGGGCGAGAACTACCTCGCCTCGGACGTCGCCGCGTTCATCGAGCACACCCGCGACGCGGTCGAGCTGGGCCAGGACCAGATCGTGCTGATCACCGGCGACACCATCGAGATCACCGACTTCGACGGCCAGCCCGCCCAGGGCAAGGACTTCCACATCGACTGGGACTCGTCCGCCGCCGAGAAGGGTGGTTACGACTGGTTCATGCTCAAGGAGATCGAGGAGCAGCCGCAGGCCGTCGCCGACACGCTGCTCGGCCGGCTCACCGAGTCGGGCGAGATCGCCCTGGACGAGGTGCGCCTCAGCGACCAGGACCTGCGCGACGTCGACAAGATCTTCATCGTGGCCTGCGGCACCGCCTACCACTCCGGACTCGTCGCCAAGTACGCCATCGAGCACTGGACCCGGATCCCCTGCGAGGTGGAGCTGGCCAGCGAGTTCCGCTACCGCGACCCGGTGCTCGACCGGTCCACGCTCATCGTGGTGATCTCCCAGTCCGGCGAGACGATGGACACCCTGATGGCGCTGCGCCACGCCAAGGAGCAGAAGGCCCGGGTGCTCGCCATCTGCAACACCAACGGCTCCACCATTCCGCGCGAGTCGGACGCGGTGCTCTACACCCACGGCGGTCCGGAGATCGCCGTCGCCTCCACCAAGGCGTTCCTCACCCAGCTGGTCGCCTGCTACCTGATCGGCCTGCACCTGGCCCAGGTGCGCGGTATCAAGTTCGCCGACGAGGTCGCCGCCGTGGTCGCCCAGCTCCAGGAGGTCCCGGCCAAGCTGCGCGAGCTGCTGGACCGGATCGAGCCGGTGCGCGAGCTGGCCCGGGACCTGAAGTCGGAGCCGACCGTCCTGTTCATCGGCCGGCACGTGGGCTACCCGGTGGCACTCGAGGGCGCGCTGAAGCTCAAGGAGCTGGCCTACATGCACGCCGAGGGCTTCGCCGCCGGCGAGCTGAAGCACGGGCCGATCGCGCTGATCGACAAGGGCACGCCGGTGGTCTGCGTGGTGCCGTCGCCGGCGGGCCGGGGCGTGCTGCACGACAAGGTGGTCTCCAACATCCAGGAGGTGCGGGCGCGGGGCGCCCGGACCATCGTGATCGCGGAGGAGGGCGACGAGGCGGTCGTCCGCTACGCCGACCACCTGATCTACGTGCCCCGTACGCCCACCCTGCTCTCCCCGCTGCTCACCACCGTGCCGCTCCAGGTCCTCGCGGCCGAGATCGCCGCCGCCCGCGGCCACGACGTCGACCAGCCGCGCAACCTCGCCAAGTCGGTCACCGTCGAGTAACCGGGAACGAACCTCCGGGTCCCGGTCGCCGCCCGCGGCCGGGACCCGCGTCGTCCGGAGCGTGCTCGGGACGTGCCGGCGCGTGCGGGGTGCACCACTCCGTCGGTCCGGCCGTGCGTCGCGCCCGCACCGTGCCGCCCGGAAGCGGTGCCCGCGCACGGGCGGTCAGCGGCCGAGCACGATGCGGGCCATGCCGTCCAGCGCCGGGTTCTCCGCGTTCCAGTAGCCGGCGTGCCCGTGCCGGCCACTGGGGAAGACGCGCCCGCCGAAGCCGGGGTCGGCCGGATCCCGACCGAACCAGAGCTCGCGCCCGCTCGACCCGGGCCACCCGACCGCCGCGGCCAGCGGCGCGGTGTTCTCCAGGACGCGCCGGGCCACCTCGTCCGGCGGCCGGGCCAGGCGGATCACGTCGTCGGGGGCGCTGCTCGCCCAGACCTCGCCGGAGGGCACCCGCAGCTCGGCGGCGTGCGCGACCCCGACCCCGGGGGACCCGACGAAGACCAGGGCGTCGGCGGCCAGGCCGTGGTCCCGCGCGGCCGTGCCCACCACGACCGATCCGTAGCTGTGCCCGAGCACCGTCTGCCGGGCCGGCGGCCCGTCGTCGTGGGTGACGCGCAGCCCCTCCTGGAAGCGGTGCAGCGCCGCGCCCGCGTCCCGGGCCGGGCCCTCCGTCACCGCCTCGTGCAGGAAGTCCGGGGCGTCGTAGTCGAGCCACAGCACCGCCGCGCCGCGCTCGCCGGGAGCCAGCTCCGCGCAGCGGCCCAGCACCCTCGCGGCCCGGCCCAACTCGCCCGGGGCGTCGTCGAGGCCGGCGGTCATGCCCGGCACGTACGTCACCACCCGGTCGGAGTGGTCCGGGTCGCCGAGCGCGACCACCACCCGCCCCTCACCGGCCGTGTCGAGCCCGAGCAGGTACGCCCGTGGCCCGGTCGCCGCGGCCAGCCGGTCGGTGAGGGCGTCGAGGCCGGCCACCCGGTCGTCGAGCCAGCGCAGCCGCGCCGCCTCGACCAGCCCCGGCGGAACCCGGGTCGGCAGATCCCGCCGCTGCGCCAGCAGCTCCGCGCGGCGGGCCGCGAGCAACAGCCGGTTCGCCTGGTCGCGGGCCGCCACCGGCACCCCGTCCAGGCGGCCGACCAGCGCCGGCTCGTGCGCCACCAGCCAGCGGCGCTGGGCCGGCGTCAGCCCGGCCCACCAGGCGCGCACCCGCGCCGGTTCGGCGCCCGGCCCCGGCCGGCCCGGTGGCGGCGCCTCCTGCCAGCCCGTCGCCGACGCCGCGGCGAGCTCGGTCAGGCGGGCCGTCGCCACCCGGTCGGCGGCGGCGGCGAGATCGAGCGCGTCCCGCAGCGCCGCCGTCACCCGGGCCGCGGCGGGGCCGTCCCGCTCGCTCGGCCGGACCCGGGCCGGATCGGCGCTCACCCGGCCCTCCCGATCGACCGACAGCCCGGACGAGTCGGCGAGCGCCACCGCCGCGGCCATTCGCCCCTTCGCCGCGGCGAGGCGGGCCGCGAACTCGGCGAGCGCCTGGTCCGCCTCGATCAGTGCGGGTGGCAGCGAGGCCAGATCGGCCGTCAGCCGGGCGAACCGGGCGCCCGCCGCCGTGGCCGCGGCACCCGACCACCCGGAGCCCAGCGCCGCGGCCCGCTCGTCCAGGGCGGCGGCCCGCCGCCCGACCAGGGCCGTCAACCCGCCCCAGGCCGCGCCGGCGGCCCGCCACGCGCCGGGGTCGGCCGCCCAGAGCCGGGCGTACGCGACGGAGGTCATCGGGGCAGGACCGACAGCCGCGCGGCGGCCCGCTCGTCGACCGTCCGGTACGCCTCCACCGCCGCGCGGACCGCCCCGCTCGTCTCGGCCACCCGGCCGCCCAGCCGGCCGAGCCAGCCGTGCACCGCCGACTCCAGCCCGGTCAACGCCGCCGCGGCCGACCAGTCGGGCGCGACCACCGTCAGCCCCGACTCACCGGCCAGGCCGTGCGCCAACCGGTAGGCGTCGTCGGCCAACGCCCGCGCCACCCCGCGCAGCGTCTCCGGCCGGACGGTGAACGGCTCCTCGGACATCTCACACCCCCGCGTGACATCGGCACCGACAGCGCGACGCTAGGCGGCCGGTCACCCGCCGCGGGCGCCCTGTGGACGGCGGGCGGTGGAGGTACCCGAGGGTTGTCCACAGGCGTTGCGCCGCGCGGAGCCGGCCCCTAATCTGGCGATCCGCCCGCCGGTAGGGTGGGCTGGTGATCGTCGCTGTCGGCATCGACGTCGTTCTCGTCGACCGGTTCACCCGGGCGCTCTCGCGGACGCCGCTGCTCGCCGAGCGGCTCTTCACCGACGCCGAGCGGTTCACCCGCTCCGGCAACCCGCGCTCGCCCGAGTCGCTCGCCGCGCGGTTCGCCGCGAAGGAGGCGGTGGCCAAGGCGCTCGGCGCGCCGGCCGGGCTGAGCTGGCACGACTGCGAGATCGTGCCGGACCCGGACGGCCGCCCCTGGTTGACCGTCTCCGGCACCGTGGCCGCGGCCGCGGTCGAGCGCGGCATCAACCGCTGGCATCTCTCGTTGTCGCACGACGGCGGGATCGCGTCGGCGATGGTGGTCGCGGAACGGTGAGATCGGTCGGGCCGCCGGCGGGCGTGCCCGGTAGCTGAGGACGGGAGCGGCGGCATGAGACCGGTGTGGCGGGTGGCGGACGTACGCGCGGCGGAGGCCGGCCTGATGGCGACGCTCCCGCCCGGGACGCTCATGCACCGCGCGGCCGCCGGGCTGGCCCGACGCTGCGCGCTGCTCCTCGCCGACCGGGGCGGGGTGTACGGCTCCCGGGTGCTGCTGCTGGTCGGGTCCGGCGACAACGGCGGTGACGCGCTCTACGCGGGTGCCCACCTGGCCCGTCGCGGCGCCGCGGTCTGCGCCCTGCTCCTCACTCCCGGCCGGGCGCACGCCCACGGGCTGGCCGCGCTGCGCGCCGCGGGCGGGCGGGTGGTCGACCGCCCACCGGCGGTGCTCGATCTGGTGCTCGACGGCATCGTCGGGATCGGGGGCAGCGGCGGCCTGCGGGAGACCGCCGAGCAGCTGGCCGGGAGCCTGGCCGGGCGCTGCGGGCGGGACGGCGTACGGGCCACCGTGGTGGCGGTGGACGTGCCCAGCGGTGTGGTGGTCGACACCGGCCATGTGCCGGTGACCGCGTCCGGACGCCCGAACGCCGTCCGGGCGGACGTGACGGTGACCTTCGGGGCGTTGAAGCCGGCCCTGGTGGTGGGCCCGGCCGCGCCGCTCGCCGGTGAGGTCGAGGTGGTCGACATCGGCCTGGAGCCGTGGCTGCGGGGCTCGCCGGCGCTGCGCGTGACCGAGTGGTCGGACGTCGTGCGGTGGTGGCCGACCCTCGGCCCGGCCTCGGAGAAGTACACCCGGGGAGTGGTGGGCGTGGCCACCGGCTCGGCCACGTATCCCGGCGCGGCGGTGCTCTCCGTCGGCGGCGCGCTGGCCGGGCCGACCGGGATGGTGCGCTACGCGGGCGGGGCCCGCGCCGAGGTGCTGCACCAGCACCCGTCGGTGATCGCCACGGGGCGGGTCTCCGACGCCGGCCGTGTACAGGCGTGGGTGTGCGGCTCGGGGATCGGCACCGGCGCCGAGGCCGCCGCCGAGCTGCGCGCGGTGCTCGCCGCTCCGGTGCCGGTGGTGCTCGACGCCGACGCGCTGACCCTGCTGGTCGACGGCTCCCTCGCCGACCAGCTGCGCAAGCGGGACGCGCCGATCGTGGTCACCCCGCACGACCGGGAGTTCGCCCGGCTCTGCGGCGAGGAGCCCGGCGCGGACCGGGTCGCCGCCACGCTGCGGCTCGCCGCCTGGATGAACGCCGTGGTGCTGCTCAAGGGGGACCGCACGATCATCGGCACACCCGACGGCCGGGCGTACGTCAACCCGACCGGCAGCCCCGTACTGGCCACCGGTGGCACCGGGGACGTGCTGGCCGGGCTGCTCGGCTCGCTGCTCGCCGGCGGCGTGCCGGCGGAGCGCGCCGCCGCAGCGGCGGCGTACGTGCACGGGCTCGCCGGCCGGGAGGCGGCCCGCGGCGGACCGGTGACCGCGCCGGACGTGGCGACCGCGCTCCGCCCGGTCGTCGCCCGGCTGGGCTGAACGTCCCGCGCACGGGCCGGACGCCCGATCCGGCTGCCAGCGGCCCCGCTGCCGGCGGCGTGGTCGCCGCGTCGGCCCGCGCCGTGATCACGGCGGAAAGTACGCTGGGCGCATGTGGCAGGCCGAGGTGCGCGTCGATCTTGATGCGATCCGTGAGAACGTGAGCCGGCTCCGCTCCGGCACCAGCGCCGAGGTGATGGCGGTGGTGAAGGGCGACGGGTACGGGCACGGCATGATCCCGGCCGCCCGCGCGGCGCTGGACGCCGGGGCGTCCTGGCTCGGTGTCTGCACCCTCGACGAGGCGCTCACGTTGCGCCGGGCCGGCATCACCGTGCCCGTGCTGGCCTGGCTGCTCGCGCCGGGGCTGCCACTGCACGAGGGGGTCGCCGCCGGCGTCGACCTGGCCGCCGCGAGCCTGTCGCAGCTCGACGAGATGATCGAGGCGGGCCGCCGGGCCGAGCGGCCGGCCCGGCTGCACCTGAAGATCGACACGGGGCTCTCCCGGGGCGGGGCGACCGTCGCGGACTGGCCGGCCCTGCTCGACGCGGCGGCCAAGGCACAGGCCGACGGGCTCGTCGAGGTCGTCGGGGTCTGGAGCCACTTCGTCTACGCCGACATGCCCGGCCACCCCACCACCGACCGGCAGCTGGCCATCTTCCACGAGGGGCTGTCGATGGCCGAGCAGGCCGGGTTGCGGCCGCGCTACCGGCACCTGGCGAACTCCGCGGCAACCCTCACCCGCCCCGACACCCACTTCGACCTGGTCCGGCCCGGGCTGGCCGTCTACGGCCTGTCCCCGGTGGCGGGGGAGACCTTCGGGCTGCGCCCGGCCATGACGGCCCGCGCCCGGGTGATGCTCACCAAGCGGGTGCCGGCTGGCACCGGCGTGTCGTACGGGCACACCTACACCACCCAGCGGGACACGAACCTGGCCGTGGTGCCGCTCGGCTACGCCGACGGGGTGCCCCGGCACGCCTCCAACAGCGGCCCGGTGCAGCTCGGCGGTGCGCGGCGGACCATCTCCGGCCGGGTCTGCATGGACCAGTTCGTGCTCGACTGCGGCGACGACCCGGTGGCCGCCGGCGACGTGGTGACGCTCTTCGGCAGCGGCGCGGACGGCGAGCCGACCGCCGACGACTGGGCCGAGGCGGTGGGCACCATCAACTACGAGATCGTCACCCGGTTCGGCAGCACCCGGGTGCCACGGGTCTACGACGGTGAAACGCCGTGAGCGCGAGGAGCGAGCCGGGGCCGCGAGCCCCGCGGTCGCGAACCGAGGAAGCGCCGTGAGCCCGTACCGCATCCCCCGGCCCCGGACGGCGGCCGGCCGGGTCGCCGGCGTCGTCGGCGCGGCGGTCGGTGTCGCGGCGGCCGGCCTGGCCGCCGGCGTCGCCACCGAGCGGGCCCTGGTCCGCCGGCTGAAGGCGAATCCGGCCGACCCGTACGCGCACGAGCCGTTCGGCCAGCAGCCCTACGACGAGGCGTTCGAGCTGGAGCTGCCCGACGGCACCGACATCCACGTCGAGGTCGTCGAGCCGAGACGGCCGACGCCGGGCAAGCCGACCGTGGTGCTGGTGCACGGCTTCTGCCTGGACATGGGGACCTTCCACTTCCAGCGCAAGATGCTCACCGAGCGGGGTGAGCACCGGGTGGTCGCGTACGACCAGCCCGGGCACGGTCGGTCCGGCCGGCTGGAGACCGGCGAGTACGACCTCACGGTGCTGGGCCGTACCCTGCGCCGGGTGATCGACCGGACGGCTCCGGAAGGGCCGCTGGTGCTGGTCGGCCACTCGATGGGCGGCATGACCATCATGGCCTTCGCCGAACTGTTCCCCGAGATGTTCGGGGACCGGGTGGTCGGCACCGTGCTGATGGCCACCTCGGGCGGCCTGCTCGCCGAGACCAAGCTGGTGGCGCCCGCGCTGCTCGGCCGGGTCGGCGGGCCGGTGCTGTCCATGATGAGCAACGCCACCCGCTACGGCGGCACGGTCATCGACAGGGCCCGCAAGTCGACGTCGAACGTGGCCTGGCTGCTCACCCGCAGGTACGGGTTCGGCGGCCGCAACCCGAGCCCCGCGCTCGTGTCGTACGTGGAGACGATGAACTCCCGCACCTCGGCGGAGACCGTCACGCGCTACCTGCGTACGCTGGCGACGCACTCCCGGTTTCCGGCGTTGGCCGCGCTGGCCGACACGCCGGTGCTGGTGGTGGTCGGCGACAAGGACATGATCACACCGGTGACCCACTCGGAGGAGATCGTCCGGCGGCTGCCGCACGCCGAGTTCATCAAGATCTCCGACAGTGGGCACGTGGTGATGCTGGAGCACGCGGACGAGGTCAACGCCGCACTGGCGAGGTTCCTGGAGGAGTGGTGAATCAGGTCGTGGTGAAGCTGCCCACCGTGGCGGACACGCAGGAGTTCGGCCGACGGCTGGCCGGTGTGCTGCGCGCCGGGGACCTGGTGCTGCTGACGGGCCCGCTCGGCGCCGGGAAGACCGCCCTGACCCAGGGCATCGGCGCCGGGCTCGGGGTGCTCGGCGACATCACCTCGCCGACCTTCGTGATCGCCCGGGTGCACCGGCCCGATCCGGCGCGCGACGGACGGGTGGCGTTGGTGCACGCCGACGCGTACCGGCTGGGCGACGCCGCCGACCCGCGCGCGGAGATCGACGACCTGGACCTGGACGCCTCGGTGGACGAGTCGGTGACCGTGGTCGAGTGGGGCGAGGGGATGGTCGAGCAGCTCGCCGACGCGCACCTGCGCGTCCGCATCGACCGCCGCGACGACGACACCCGGATCGTCGAGCTGGAGCCGGTCGGCGGCGACTGGGCCCAGCGCGTGAGCGGCCTCGCCTGACGGCCCCGCCGGACGTCGCAGCCCCCGGGGCCGGCGGCGCGGGCGACCCGGGGGTCTCCTCAGCGGACGCCGTCGGGCAGCACGCCGGGCGGCACGGCGGCGCGACCGGCGGGTGCCGTCGGGCTGTCGGTGGCGGCTGGTAGGAAGAGGGCCGACCGACGAAAGGTTGCCGATGGCTGACGTCCCCACCCTCGACCTGCTGGCGCTGCTGCCGGAGGAGTGGCGTGCCGTGCTCACCCCCCACCTCGACCCGGCCCGCACCGCGGCGCTGGCCGACTTCGTCGCCCGGGAGTACGCCACCCAGACCGTCTTCCCGCCGCTGGAGGATCTCTTCTCCGCCTACCGGCTCTGCTCCCCGCAGGCCTGTCGGGTGCTGATCCTCGGGCAGGACCCCTACCACCGGGCCGGGCAGGCGCACGGGCTCAGCTTCAGCGTTCGGGAGGGGGTGGCCGTCCCGCCGTCGCTGCGCAACGTCTTCAAGGAGCTCGGCGACGACCTCGGCGTGCCGAAGCCGCCCAACGGCAACCTCGCCGGGTGGGCCGCCCAGGGGGTGCTGCTGCTCAACTCCGTCCTGACCGTGCGGCAGGCCACCCCGGGCTCGCACGCCAACCAGGGCTGGGAGGAGTTCACCGACGCCACCATCCGGGCCCTCGACGCGCTGCCCGAGCGGGTGGTCTTCCTGCTCTGGGGCGGCTACGCCCGCAAGAAGGCGGCGCTGGTCCGCAACCCGCGGCACGTGGTGCTGGAGGCGGGCCACCCCAGCCCGATGAACCCGCGCGGCTTCCTCGGCAGCCGCCCGTTCAGCGCGGCCAACAAGGCCCTCGCCGACGCCGGCCGGCCGACCGTCGACTGGGAGCGGTCGGCCGGCTGACGGCGAGCGCGACCGCGAGGCGGCGGGGGAGCGCGACGCGAGACGGCGGAGGGCGTGACCGGGGCGGCGGAGGGCCGTGCCGGGCCGGGTGGCCACGGGGGCGGGGCGTCACCGGGCGTGACGGCAGGGGCGGCTAGGCTGGCATACCGTGCTCGTACTCGTGGTGGACAGCTCGACCCCTGCCGTGACCGCGGCGCTGGTGGAGGTCTCGGCGGCCGGCGTCGCGCTGCGGGCGCACCGGTGCACGGTCGATGCCCGGGCGCACGGTGAACTGCTCGCTCCCGAGGTGGACGCGGTCCTGGCCGAGGCCGGTGCCCGCGTGGGCGACCTGGGGGCGATCGTCGCCGGGCTCGGCCCGGGGCCGTTCACCGGGTTGCGGGTGGGTCTGGTCACCGCCGCCACGATGGGCCAGGTGCTGGGCATCCCGACGTACGGCGTCTGCTCGCTCGACGGCATCGGCCACCCGGCGGCCGCCGGCGAGCCGGTCCTCGCGGCGAGCGACGCGCGGCGCAAGGAGATCTACTGGGCGGTCTACGACGGCGCCGGTCAGCGCATCGCCGGCCCGGAGGTGGACGGCCCCGCCGTCGCCGCCGGGCGGGCCCGGGACCTCGCGGTCACCGTCGCGGTCGGCGACGGCGCGCACCGCTACGCCGACGTGCTGGGCCTGCCGGTCCGCGCCGAGCCGCGCTACCCGGACCCGGTCGCGCTGGCCCGCCTCGCCGGTGAGCGGATCCGCGCCGGCGCGCCCGGCGAGCGGCTCACCCCGCTCTACCTGCGTCGCCCCGACGCGGTCGCGGCGACCGCCCGCAAGCCGGTGCTCCCGTGAGCGTGCCGGGTGGGGCGGCTCCGCGAGGCCGAACCGAGGTGCTGCCGTGAGCGGTGTCCGGCTCGACCGGTTCCGCTGGTGGCACATCGACGAGGTGCTGCCGATCGAGGCGGACCTGTTCGGCGCGGAGCAGTGGTCGGCGGCCATGTTCTGGAACGAGCTGGCCAACGGGCACTACTACCGGATCGCCACCGACGACGACGGTGCCGTGCTCGGCTACGCCGGGCTCACCCTCGCCCCGCCCGACGAGGCCTGGGTGCAGAACGTCGCGGTGCGGCGGGACGCCCAGCGCCGGGGCATCGGCCGGCTCCTGCTGGAGGAGCTGCTCGCCGAGGCGGCCCGGCGCGGTGCCCGGCGGATCCTGCTGGAGGTGGCGGCCGACAACGCCCCCGCGCAGCGGCTCTACGCGACGTACGGTTTCGAGCCGATCGGCATCCGACGCGGCTACTACCAACCGAGCAACACCGACGCGCTGATCATGCAGCGGAACGAGGAATGACCCATGGCTGACGAACCGCTCATCCTCGGCATCGAGACCTCCTGCGACGAGACGGGGGTCGGGATCGTCCGCGGGCACACCCTGCTCGCCGACGCGCTCGCCTCCAGCGTCGAGGAGCACGCCCGCTTCGGCGGGGTCGTGCCCGAGGTGGCCAGCCGCGCCCACCTGGAGGCGATCGTGCCGACCATGGACCGGGCGCTGGCCGAGGCGGGGGTGACCATCGCCGACATCGACGCGATCGCCGTCACCTCCGGGCCGGGGCTGGCCGGCGCGCTGCTGGTCGGCGTCGCCGCCGCCAAGGGGTACGCGGTCGCTGCCGAGAAGCCGGTCTACGGGGTGAACCACCTCGCCGCGCACGTCGCGGTGGACACGCTGGAGCACGGGCCGCTGCCCGAGCCGGCGGTGGCGCTGCTGGTCTCCGGCGGGCACTCCTCGCTGCTGCTCGTCGACGACCTGGCCCGCGGCGTCACCCCGCTCGGCGCCACCATCGACGACGCCGCCGGTGAGGCGTTCGACAAGGTGGCCCGGCTGCTCGGTCTGCCCTTCCCCGGCGGCCCGCCGATCGACCGGGAGGCCCGGTCGGGCGACCCGGAGGCCATCGCCTTCCCGCGTGGGCTCACCGCCGCCAAGGACCTCGCCACCCACCGCTACGACTTCTCGTTCTCCGGCCTGAAGACCGCCGTCGCGCGCTGGGTCGAGGCCCGGCAGCGGGCCGGCGAGCCGGTACCGGTCGCCGACGTGGCCGCCTCCTTCCAGGACGCGGTCTGCGACGTGCTCACCGCCAAGGCGCTGGACGCCTGCCGCACGCACGGCATCGACACGCTGGTGATCGGCGGGGGAGTCGCCGCCAACTCCCGGCTGCGGGCGATGGCGGAGCAGCGGGCGGAGAAGCACGGCATCCGGGTCCGCGTGCCCCGGCCCCGGCTGTGCACCGACAACGGGGCGATGGTGGCGGCGCTCGGGTCCCACCTGGTCGCCTCCGGGGTGGCGCCCAGCCGCCTGGACCTGCCAGCCGACTCGGCCATGCCCCTGACCCTGGTGAGCGTTCCCGGGGACGCGGCGTGATCGTCCGGATGTGGGAGGTCCGTGCCGAGCCCTACGGCCTCGCCGACCTGGTCACCTGGGTCTGCGACACGGCCCTGCCGGAGTTCGACCACGATCCGCGCCACCTCTCCAGCGAGGTCTTCTCCTCCACCGACCACCGGGTGGTGGTCATCTCCAAGTGGCGCAGCGACCCCCGCCCGCTGCCCGACCCGCCACCGATGCTGGTCGCCCGTGCTCCCCACTCCTGGGACTTCACGCAGGTCGATCGCTGACCCGTCGGGCGGGGGAAGCCCTGCTCACCGCCCGGAAATTGGTTCGCGCGCACGGCCCCCGGCCACCTAGCGTCGAGGGTCGTGCGCTTCTCACCGGCCGGCGACACCGGCGTACCCGATGACCGGTCGGCGACCCGCTACCTGATCTGGCTGGCCGGCCGACACAAGATCCTCTTCACCGCGGGCATCCTGCTCGGCGTCGTCTGGATGCTCGCGCAGGCGCTGATGCCGGCCGCCGTCGGCCGGGCCGTGGACGGGCTCAGCCGCCGGGACGAGGGGGCGTTGCTCACCTGGGGTCTCGTGCTGTTCGGGCTGGGTGTGCTCCAGGCGGTCGCCGGCATCCTGCGACACCAGTGCGCCGTGCGCAACTGGCTCGCCGCCGCGTACCGGACCGTGCGGCTCACCGTGGCCGCCGCGAACCGGCTCGGCGCGGCCCTGCCCAAGCGGGTGGCCCGCGGCGAGGTGGTGAGTATCGGCACGTCCGACATCGACCAGATCGGCCACGCCGTCGACATCACCGCCCGGGGCACCGGCGCCGTGGTCGCGATCGTGACCGTGGCGGTGATCCTGCTCGACGCGTCGATGCCGCTCGGGCTCGTCGTGGTGCTCGGCGTACCGGTGCTGATGGCGGTGGTCGGGTTGCTGATCCGGCCGCTGCACCGGCAGCAGCACGCGTACCGGGACGCCGAGGGGGCGCTGACCACCCGGGCCGGCGACATCGTGTCGGGGCTGCGGGTGCTGCGCGGGGTCGGCGGGGAACCCGTGCTCTCCGCCCGCTACCGCGCCGAGTCCCAGGCCCTGCGCGGGCACGGCCTGCGGGTGGCGCGGGTCCAGTCGCTGCTGGAGGCGGCGCAGGTGCTGCTGCCCGGCGCGTTCCTGGTCCTCGTCACCTGGCTCGCCGCCCGGTTCGCGCTGACCGGTCGGATCAGCCCCGGCCAGCTCGTCGCCTTCTACGGCTACACGGCGTTCCTGGTCAGCCCACTGCGGCAACTCACCGAGGCGGTGGAGAAGCTGACCCGCGGCCACGTGGCGGCCCGGCGGGTCGTCCGGCTGCTGCGGCTCACTCCCGAACTGGCCGATCCGCCCCGGCCCACGCCCCTGCCGGAGGGGCCGGGCGAGCTGGTCGACCCCGAGTCCGGGGTACGGGTGCCGCCGGGGCGGCTCACCGTGCTCGCGGCCACCGCACCCGAGGACGCGGCGTCGATCGTCGACCGGCTCGGCCGGTACGTCGACTCGGACGCCACGCTGCACGACGTACCGCTGCGGGAGCTGACGGTCGCGACGGTGCGGGAGCGGATCCTGGTGGCCGACAACGACGCCCACCTGTTCACCGGCCTGCTCCGCGCCGAGCTGGACCCGCACGACCGGGCCGACCCGGCCGCGCTCGACGCCGCACTGCGGGCGGCGAGCGCCGCCGACATCGTCGAGGCGCTGCCGGACGGGCTGGACAGCCGGGTCGCGGAGCGGGGCCGGGAGTTCTCCGGTGGCCAGCAGCAGCGGCTCCGGCTGGCCCGGGCACTGGTCGCCGATCCGGAGACGCTGCTGCTGGTCGAGCCGACCAGCGCCGTCGACGCGCACACCGAGGCGCGGATCGCCGCCGGGCTCGCCGCCGCCCGGACCGGCCGGACCACCCTGGTCTGCAGCACGAGCCCACTGCTGCTCGGGCAGGCCGACCACGTCATCTTCGTGGAGGACGGCAAGGTGGTCGCCGAAGGGCGCCACGCCGACCTGTACGGCAGCGAGCCGCGCTACCGGGCCACGGTCAGCCGGGGGGAGAACTGATGGCCACGATGCTGCCCGTCGCCGACGCGGCGCAGGTCCGCCGCTACGCCCGGGCGCTCGTCCGCCGGCATCCACGTGCCCTCGCCGCGGCGCTCGGCCTGCACGCGCTGGCCGCCGCGGCCGGCCTGGTCGCGCCGCGCCTGCTCGGCGACCTCGTCGAGGGGATCTCCCGGGGCGCCTCCCGGGTGACGGTGGACCGGATCGCCCTGCTGATCGCCGGCTTCGTGGTGGTGCAGGCGGTGCTGGTCCGCTTCGCGCACCTGGCCTCGGCGCGCCTCGGCGAGGGGGTGCTGGCCGAGCTGCGTGAGGAGTTCGTCGACCGGGTGCTGGCCCTGCCGCTGGCCACCGTGGAGCGGGCGGGCACCGGCGACCTGCTCACCCGCACCTCACGGGACGTCTCCGCGCTGTCCCGGACGGTCCGCCTCGCGGTGCCCGAGACGCTCATCGCGATCGTCACCATCGGCTTCGTCATCGGCGCGTTGATCCTCGTCGGCCCGCTGCTCGCACTCCCCTGCCTGATCGCGGTCCCCGTGCTCGGGGCGGGCACCCGCTGGTACCTGCGCCGGGCGCCGGCGGCCTACCTGCGGGAGAACGCCGCCTACTCGGACATCACCGACGGGATCAGCGAGACGGTCGAGGGGTCGCGGACCACCGAGGCGCTGCGCCAGCAGGCGCGCCGCCGGGCCCGCACCGACGGCGACATCACCCGGTCGTACGCGGCCGAGCGGTACACGCTCTTCCTGCGGACCGTCTTCTTCCCGGTGGCCGAGATCGGCTACGTGGTGCCGGTGGTGGCGACCCTGCTCATCGGCGGCTGGTTCTACCTGAAGGGGTGGGTGAGCCTCGGGCAGGTCACCGCCGCCACGCTCTACGTGCAGCAGATCATCGATCCGGTGGACCGGCTCCTCTCGTGGCTGGACGAGCTGCAGGTCGGCGGGGCGTCGATGGCGCGACTGCTCGGGGTGGCCGAGCCGCGCACCGCCCCGGCACCGCCCGTGACCGCCGCGGGCGGGGCCGTGGCGGTCGCCGGTGCCGTCGCGGTCGCGGGTGCCGGGCCGGCGGGCGGCGCCGACGAGGACCGGCGGCTGGCGGCCCGGGACGTGCGGTACGCGTACCGGGAGGGGCGGGACGTGCTGCACGGGGTGACCCTGGTGCCCGAGCCGGGGGAGAAGCTCGCCGTGGTCGGCCCGTCCGGCGCCGGCAAGTCGACGCTCGGCCGGCTGCTCGCCGGGGTGCACGCGCCGCACGCGGGCTCGGTCACCGTGGCCGGCCGGCGGCTGGACGCGCTGCCGCTGGCCGAGCTGCGCTCCCATGTCGCGCTGGTCACCCAGGAGCACCACGTCTTCATCGGCACGCTGCGCGAGAACGTGGCGATGGTCCGGCCCACGGCGACCGCGGCAGACGTGCGGGCGGCACTCGCGGCGGTGGCCGCGCTGGACTGGGCGCAGGCGCTGCCGGAAGGGCTGGACACCCGCGTCGGCTCCGGCGGCCATCCACTGTCCCCGGCACAGGCGCAGCAGGTGGCGCTGGCCCGGCTGGTGCTGGCCGACCCGCACACACTGGTGCTGGACGAGGCCACCTCGCTGATCGACCCGCGCGCCGCACGGGAGCTGGAGCGGTCCCTCGCCGCCGTGCTGAAGGGACGGACGGTCATCGCCATCGCCCACCGGCTCTTCTCGGCCCACGACGCGGACCGGGTGGCGGTGGTCGAGGACGGCCGCATCACCGAGCTGGGCTCGCACGACGAACTGGTGGCCGCCGACGGCTCGTACGCCGCCCTCTGGCGCTCCTGGCACGGCCCCACCCCCTGACCGCGCCGCCCCCGCAGGCCGGGGGCGGCGCAGGGCGGGGGTCAGGTGCGGCGGAGCAGGCGGTAGGTGGCCAGGCCGCCGGTCGCGAGGGCGGCGAGGAAGACCAGCCACACCACCGTGCTGCTCACGCCGACCCCCGGGCCGGTGTTCGCGGACGCGGCGGCGAGCAGCCCGTCGCTGCCAGGGGCGGGCAGCGCCGCGGGCGGCAGCTCGGGCCAGCGGACGAGGTCGGTGCTCTCCAGCATCTGCATGTGGTGCAGCACGAACCGGTTGGCGTCGTCGCAGAGCTTGCGGACGGTGGCGTCCCGGGTGCTGGCGCGGACCGCGGCGATCACCGGGAAGATCTTGCCGTGCGCCACCCGCAGCCGGGTCACGAAGATCTGGTCGAACCGGGCGCCGGAGGCCTTCTGCATCTCCGCCAGCCAGCCCTTCTGCTCGTCCGTGGGCTCGGACGGGATGGTGGTGCGCAGCTTGTTGGCCGCGTCCACGACGAGCTGGTCGAGCTCCTGGTGCTCGCTGGCGATGCCGGCGCCGATCTCCCGCACCTTGGCGGACTGGCCCTTCTCCGCGGCCATCTGCCCCGCCGGCATCTCCCACAGGCCCGCCAACCGCACACCGTTGAGCAGCGTCATGTCGGCGGCGTTGAGCTGCTGCCCGCCGGCGGGTGCGGCGACGCCCGCGCCGGGCAGTACGCCGATCCCCGCCACGATCGCGACGAGCAGCACCGCCGCCCGGCGCAGGCGGTGACCCTGGCGGCTACGGGCGGATCTGAGCGGTGCCATGTCTGCGGTGCCTCCTCGGTGCCGGCCGGTCACGGTGATCCGGCGGCCGCCCCGTCGGCCGCCGGACGCCCACTGGTACGGACGGGCCGCCCGATCAGTTCAGCCGTATCGGCACCGCCCCCACCCAAATCCACACGGGACGGCGGGGCGGCCGGTCAGCCGACGTCGAGCGGGTCGGCCAGCAGCCGTTCGAAGGCCAGCTCGGCGGCGCCGATCAGGGCGGCGTCGTCGCCGAGCTTCGGCGTGCGCAGCCGGACGTGCTCCAGGCAGGCCGGCAGCGCGTTGGCGTTGAGCCGGCTGCGGATCTGGGCGGCGGCGGCGAGGTAGAGGTCGCGCATGGTCCCGCCGAAGATGACCATCTCCGGGTTGAAGATGTTGACCAGGTTCGCCACGCCGAAGCCGAGCCAGTCGCCGGCCTGGCGTACCGCCGCGGCGGCCCTCGCGTCGCCGCGGTCGGCGGCGTCGAAGACGGCCAGCAGCGCGTCCCGACCCCGCGCGTCGGAACGCCCCGCGTTGCGCAGCAGCCCGTGCTCGCCGATCTGGGTCTCCCAGCAGCCCCGCGCGCCGCACTCGCAGCGTTCGCCGTCGCGGACCACCTTCATGTGTCCGACCTCGCCGCTGTATCCACCGTGGCCGGTCACGCGCCGGCCACCGGCGATGATGCCGGCACCCACGCCGACGTCGCCGTACAGGTAGATGACGTTGTCGCAGCCCGCGGCGACGCCGCGCGCGTGCTCCGCGAAGGCGGCCACCTCGGCCACGTTGCCCACCGTGACGGGCGCGTCGATGCCCAGCTCGGCGCCGAGTGCCGCGCCGATCGGCTCGTCCACCCAGCCGGTGGTGGGCGCGAGCCGGACGAGACCGTCGTGGCGACGGACCATGCCGCACACGGCGACCCCGGTGCCGACGCAGACCGCGTCGGCGGGCACCGCCTGCTGCATCTCCTTGACCGCGCCGGCGAGCAGCGGCGCGGCGTCGGCGGCGACCAGACCACGTGGCCGGTCCAGCTCCCGGCGGTCGAGCACCACGCCGCCGAGACCGATGCGCGCGGCCCGCAGCCGGTCCACCTCGATGCTGTACGCGTACGCGTAGATGCGGGCCGACTCGGGCCGGACGACCAGGGACGGTCGTCCGGCCCGGCCGGTCTCCTTCGGCGTTCCCTCGCTGACGAGGCCGGCGCCGGCCAGTTCGGCGGTGAGCGCGCCGATGGTGCTGCGGTTGAGCCCGAGGGCGCTGGTCAGCTCCGCACGGGAGGTCGCCCCGTGGACGTGGACGTGACGCAGCAGGGCACCGAGGTTCTGTCGACGGATCTCGTCCTGGCTCGGTCCTGGGCGCATGGGGTCTCCGGTGGGCGGGGTCAGCGGGTGCCGGTCGCCGCCGAGCGGCGGCGGGAGACGGCGTCCACGGTCGCGGCCAGCAGCAGCACCACGCCGGTGAGCACGTACTTGACGCCCGAGCTGTATCCCATGAGGCCCATGCCGTTGTCGATCACGGCGATCACCGCGCCGCCCAGCACGGCGTCGAGCACCCGGCCCTTGCCGCCGAAGAGGCTCGTGCCGCCGATGACCGCCGCGCCCACGGCGTAGAGCAGGACGCTGCTGCCGCCGGTGTTCGGGTCGACGGAGTTGGCCCGGCTGGCCGCCACGATGCCGCCGACGGCCGCCATCGAGGAGCAGATGACGAAGACCGAGATGCGGATGCGGTCCACGTTGATGCCGGCCCGCCGGGCGGCCTCCCGGTTGCCGCCGACGGCGTAGACGTGCCGGCCGTAGCGGGTGCGCTGGAGGACGAAGGTCCAGAGGATCAGCAGCACCGCGACGACGGGCACCACGATCGGCACGCCCTTGAGCGAGCTGAACAGGAGGGGGTTGCGGCTGCGCTCCAGGTTGAGGATGAACACCGCCACGCCGAGGAGGAGCGCGAGCCCGCCGACCCGGGCGAACACCACGGCGAGGGGGTCGGTGACCAGCCCGCGGGCGGCGCGGCTGCGGTGCCGCAGCAGTTGGGCGGCGCCGTATCCGAGGACCGCCGCGGCGGCGAGCAGCCAGCCGAGCAGCGGGGGCAGGTTGCGGTTGGCGATGGCCAGCAGCACCTCGTCGCGGACGGCGATGTTGGTGCCCTCCTCCATGAGCATGAGCGCGATGCCCTGGAAGCCGAGGAACGCGGCGAGGGTGACCACGAAGGACGGAATGCCGATCTTGGCGACCAGGAATCCGAGCAGGGTCCCGATGACCACGCCGGTGACGATCGCGGCGAGCACCGCCACGTACCAGGGGTAGCCGAGCACCGTGACCACGTTGGCCAGCACGGCAGCGCAGACGCCGCTGGCGAAGCCCGCGGACAGGTCGATCTCGCCGAGCAGGAGGACGAAGACCAGCCCCATCGCGATCAGCGTGACGGCCGCGCCCTGCGTGAACAGATTGGCGAAGTTGCCGGCGGTGAGGAACGACGGCCGGGCGATCGAGAAGACCGTGCAGAGCACGATCAGCCCGAGGACGGCCGGCAGCGCGCCGATGTCGCCGCCGCGTACGCGGCTCCAGTAGTTGCGCGCGTGGCTGGCGACGGTCGGCGCGGGTGTGACGGCGGCGGGGCCCTCCGTCTGCACGGCTGTCGTGGTCATCGGTCGCCTCCTGTGGTCGAGTCGGCCGGCTGCGCGCCGTTGCCGGTGCCGTTCGTGCCCTGGCCCGCGTCGGCGGCGAGACCCAGGCTGCCGGAGCGGCCGGCGGTGATCAACTCGACGACCTGGGCGTGGGTGATGTCGGTGGTCTTCACCTGGGCGACCATCTGGCCTAGGTAGAGGGCGGCGATCCGGTCGGAGACGGCGAAGACGTCGTTCATGTTGTGTGAGATGAGCACCACGGCGAGGCCGTTGTCGGCGAGCCGGCGGACCAGTTCGAGGACCTGCGCGGTCTGCGCCACGCCGAGGGCGGCGGTCGGCTCGTCGAGGATGACGAGCCGGCTGTTCCAGAGCACGGCCTTGGCGATCGCCACCGTCTGGCGCTGGCCGCCGGAGAGGCTGGAGACGTGTTGCCGCAGCGACTTCACGGTGCGGACGGAGAGGCCGGCCAGCGTCTCCGCGGCCATCTGCTCCATGGTCGGCTCGTCGAGGACGAGACCGTTGAGCCGCTCCCGGCCGAGGAACATGTTCTGCACGATGTCGAGGTTGTCGCAGAGCGCGAGATCCTGGTAGACCACCTCGATGCCGAGGGCGGAGGCGTCCCGCGGGCTGTGGATGGTGACCGGGTTGCCGTCGAAGACGAACTCGCCGGCGTCGGTCGGGTAGATGCCGCTGATGCACTTGACCAGGGTCGACTTCCCGGCGCCGTTGTCGCCGACGAGCGCCGTCACCTCGCCGGCGTGGGCGGCGAAGGCGACGTCGCGCAGGACCTGGACGGGACCGAAGCTCTTGTCGATCCCACGTAGCTCCAGCAGGGGTGTTGCGGACACGGGGTGTCTCCTTCGGACGGAGGGCGGATCTCGGGCCGGACCGGCGAGCGCCGCCCGGCACGGGAGGGGGGATCCCGTGCCGGGCGGCGGGTCGCGCCCCGGCGGGTGCGACGTCAGGTCAGCTGATGCCGGCGTCGGCGCAGAGCGTGGCGAAGGCTCCCTCGCAGACCTCCTCCTTGGTGACGTAGCCGTCGGCGATGACGTCCTTGACGTTCTCCTTGTAGATCGCCTTCGGGGTCAGGAGCACGGACGGCACGTCCCGTCCGCCCTCGGGGTCCTTGACCGTCTGGCCGGTCTCCTTGCGCTCGCCCTTGGCGAGCCCGATCGCCAGGTCGGAGGCGGCCTTCGCCTCCTCCTTGACCGCCTTGTAGACGGTCATGCACTGGTCGCCCGCGAGGATGTTCTGCAGGCCCTCCGGGGTGGCGTCCTGGCCGGTGACCGGGACCTTCCCGTTGAGCTTGTTCTTCTTCAGGATCGAGATGGCCGCGTTGCCCAGGCCGTCGTTCGCGGCGAGCACGCCGTCGATCTTGCCGCCGGCCTTGGTGAGCTGCTGCTCGAAGATCGTGGCGGCCTGCGCGTTGTCCCAGGCCGGCACCGAGTCGTCCGCGACCTTGGTGTACTCCTTGGCGTCGAACTTCGGCTTGAGCACCGAGTCGTACCCGTTCTTGAAGAGCGTCGCGTTGTTGTCGGTCGGCGAGCCGTTCAGGTACGCGATCGCCGGGTTCTTGACGCCCTTGTCGGTCAGGCACTTGGCGAGGCCCTCGCCCTGGAGTTTGCCGACGGCCTCGTTGTCGAAGCTGACGTAGTACTCCGCCGAGCCGCCGAGGGTGAGCCGGTCGTAGTCGATGGTCGCCACGCCCTGGGACTTCGCCTTGTCGAGCACCGCCTTGCCGGTGCCCGAGTCGAGGTTGACGATCATCAGGACGGTGACGCCGTTGGTGATCATCTGGTCGGCGATGGTCTGGAACTGCGTCTTGTCGCCCTGGGCGTTCTGGATGTCGTACTGGACGCCGGCCGCCTTGAAGGCCTCTTCCAGGAACTTGCGGTCCGCGCCCTCCCAGCGGGCGGAGGACTTGCTGTCCGGCAGGATCACGCCGATCTTGGCGGTCTGGCCGGAGCCGGCCTCGCCGCTCCCGCCGGAGTCGTCGCCGCAGGCGGCCATGCTGCCCGTCGCCAGCAGGCCCACCGTGGCGAAGGTGAGGAGCCCCTTACGCATGTGCAGGGTCCTTTCGGGTGGGGGAAGGTGTTCTTTTGTTGTGCCCGGCAACGTATTCCGCTGTGAAGCGCGACACAAGAGCGCGTACGGACCGAGTTTGTTGGGGGCAGTAACAATTCAGCAACGCGGCCGTCACCCCGAGGCCACCGGCGCGAGAGCGCTCCCGAGGGCGGGCCCGGGCGAGCCCGGCCGGCCCGGCTCAGCGGGCGGCGAGGGGCGCGGTGCGGGCGTCGGTCAGCGCGACCAGGTCGGCGGGGGCGAGTTCGAGCTGGAGGCCGCGGCGCCCGGCCGAGACGTAGATGGTCGGAAGGTCCAGCGCGGAGGCGTCGAGCACGGTGGGCAGCCGCTTCCGCTGGCCGAGCGGGCTGATCCCGCCCCGCACGTAGCCGGTGGCGCGCTCGGCGGCCGCCCGCTCGGCGAGGGTGGCCCGCTTGCCCCCGACCGCCGCGGCGAGCGCCTTGAGGTCCAGCTCCCCGGTGACCGGCACCACCGCCACGGTGAGCGCCCCGTCGACCTCCGCGACCAACGTCTTGAAGACCCGCTCCGGCGGTACGCCGAGCGCCGCCGCGACCAGGGCGCCGTAGTTCGGTGCGTCCGGGCTCACGTCGTACGGGTGGGTGCGGTGGGTGACCTTCCGCTTCGCCAGCAGCGCCGTCGCCGGTGTGCCCTGTCCTGCCACGATCGACAACCTAACCGTGCGTCGGCTGGCACACCAGCACGGTCGGGGCCCCGGCGACGCGCGTGAGCACGAGGCTGGCGCTCGCCCCACCGGAGAGGCGCAGGTCCCGACGCAACTGCTCCGGAGTCAGCGCCGAGCCGCGCTTGAGAATCTCCACCCGGCCCACGCCCCGCTCCCGGAGCAGCGCGCGCAGCCGCTTCAGCGAGAACGGCAGTACGTCGGTCACCTCCAGGCAGCGGGTGTACGGGCTCGGAGCCGGGGTGTCCGCGTACAGGTAGGCGATGGCGGGGTCGGCCAGGGTGGCGTCGAGCGCGTCCGCCAGCTCGGCGACGAGGTGCGCGCGGACCACGGCCGGGTCGGGGTCGTGCAGGAACCCTCGTACCGGCCCGACGGCCGCCTCGGCCCCGCCGGAGCCGGTGAGCTGGTGGACGGTGGACGGCGGCCGCTCCCGTAGCACCGTGGCGCGGCGGGGGACCTCGGCGAGCCGGCCGCACCAGAGCGCCGCCTCGACCAGGTCCCCGTCGACGCTCACCCACTCGGCCTCCGCGCCGGCCGGGATCAGGCCGTGGTCGATGCCGGGTGCGACCTTCACCACCGTGCGCGGCAGCCGCTCGGCCAGCGCCGTCACGAAGCCCCAGGGAGGCGAGTAGGCGCTCGGGTCGAAGATCCGCCGGCCGGTGCCGGCCGTGCGCCGGGCCGGGTCGCAGAAGACCGCCTCCACCCGGTCGACGTCGAAGGCGGTCGCGTCGCCGCACTCCACCGTCAGCAGGTCGGCCACGCCGGCCGCCTCCGCGTTGGCGGCGGCCATCGCCGCGGTGAGCGGGTCGGCCTCCACCGCGTACACCCGGATGCCGGCGCGGGCCGCGGCGATGGCGTCCGCGCCCAGACCGCAACCCAGGTCGGCCAGGCTGCGGACGCCCGCGGCCCGCAGCCGCTCGGCGCGCCGCGCCGCGACCACGCCCCGGGTCGCCTGTTCCAGGCCGGTCCGGGTGAAGAACATCCCGGCCGCCGCGGGCCCGAACTTGGGCGCCGCCCGCCGCCGCAGCTCGGCCTGGGTCAGCGCCGCCGCCGCGAGCCCGGCCGGCACCCCCGCCGCGCGGAGGGCGGACGCCGCGGCCAGCGGCTCGCCGTCGGCCACCCGCTCGGCCGCCGCGAGCGCGGCAGCCCCCTCGGGGGTACGCAGGGCGGCGAGCTGGTCGAGATCCACCCGGACATTGTGGTGGCCGACCCCGACGCGCCACCCGGCGGGTTGGCACTCTCCTTGACGGAGTGCTAGCCGAGGAATAACCTGCGATTAGCACTCTCACCCTGAGGGTGCCAGCGTCCGGGTCTTCCGATCCGGGTGCTGAACGCCAGGCGGACCGGCACCCGCGACGACGGCCCCGCCCGGTGGCATGTGGCAGATTGACGCTGGTCGGCCCGGCCGACCAGCACAGAAACCAGTACCCCAGGAGGGTATGCCCGTGACTACCGCGACCAAGGTTGCGATCAAGCCGCTCGAGGACCGGATCCTGGTCCAGGCGAACGAGGCTGAGACCACCACGGCGTCGGGCATCGTGATCCCCGACACCGCCAAGGAGAAGCCGCAGGAGGGCACCGTCCTCGCTGTCGGCCCGGGCCGGATCGACGACAAGGGCAACCGGATCCCGGTTGACGTCAAGGTCGGCGACACCGTCATCTACTCGAAGTACGGCGGCACCGAGGTCAAGTACGCCGGCGAGGAGTACCTGGTGCTCTCCGCCCGCGACGTCCTCGCGGTCATCGAGAAGTAAGCAACCGATCAGTGTCGTTGCCCCGGTCCGGCTCGCCGGGCCGGGGCACCGCCGCTTGAAGGGACATTCATGGCGAAGATCCTGAGCTTCTCGGACGACGCGCGGCACCTGCTCGAGCACGGTGTCAACGCCCTCGCGGACGCGGTGAAGGTCACCCTCGGCCCGCGCGGGCGCAACGTCGTCCTGGACAAGAAGTTTGGTGCGCCGACGATCACCAACGATGGCGTGACCATCGCCAAGGAGATCGAGCTCACCAACCCCTACGAGAACCTCGGCGCGCAGCTGGTCAAGGAGGTGGCGACCAAGACCAACGACGTCGCCGGCGACGGGACCACGACCGCGACCGTGCTGGCCCAGGCGATGGTCCGTGAGGGCCTGCGCAACGTGGCCGCCGGGGCCAACCCGACCGGCCTCAAGCGGGGCATCGACGCGGCGGCCGCCAAGGTCTCCGAGGCGCTGCTCGGCCGGGCCGTCGAGGTCGCCGGCAAGGAGTCGATCGCGCACGTCGCGACGGTCTCCGCGCAGGACGCCAACATCGGCGAGATGATCGCCGAGGCGATGGAGAAGGTCGGCCGCGACGGTGTGATCACCGTCGAGGAGGGCTCCACCCTCGCCACCGAGGTGGACGTCACCGAGGGTCTCCAGTTCGACAAGGGCTTCATCTCGCCCAACTTCGTCACCGACGTGGAGGCGCAGGAGGCGGTCCTGGAGGACCCGTACATCCTGATCACCACGCAGAAGATCTCGGCCATCGAGGAGCTGCTGCCGCTGCTGGAGAAGGTCCTCCAGAACAGCAAGCCGCTGCTGATCATCGCCGAGGACGTCGAGGGCCAGGCGCTGTCGACCCTGGTGGTCAACTCGCTTCGCAAGACCCTGAAGGTCTGCGCCGTGAAGGCCCCGGGCTTCGGTGACCGCCGCAAGGCGATGCTCCAGGACATGGCGATCCTCACGGGCGCCGAGCTGATCGCTCCGGAGCTGGGCTACAAGCTCGACCAGGTCGGCCTGGAGGTGCTGGGCTCGGCCCGCCGGGTCGTGGTCGACAAGGACAACACCACGATCGTCGACGGCGGTGGGCAGTCCGCCGACGTCGCCGACCGGGTGGCCCAGATCCGCAAGGAGATCGAGGCCTCGGATTCCGAGTGGGACCGGGAGAAGCTCTCCGAGCGGCTGGCGAAGCTCTCCGGCGGTGTCGCCGTGATCAAGGTGGGTGCGGCGACCGAGGTCGAGATGAAGGAGCGCAAGCACCGCATCGAGGACGCCATCGCCGCGACGAAGGCCGCCGTCGAGGAGGGCACGGTGCCCGGTGGTGGCGCCGCGCTGGCGCAGATCCTGCCGGTGCTCGACGACGACCTCGGCTTCACCGGTGACGAGAAGGTGGGCGTCTCGATCGTGCGCAAGGCGCTCGTCGAGCCGCTGCGCTGGATCGCCCAGAACGCCGGCCACGACGGCTACGTGGTGGTGCAGAAGGTCGTCGGCGCCGACTGGGGCACCGGCCTGAACGCCGCCACCGGCGAGTACGTCGACCTGGCCAAGTCCGGCATCCTGGACCCGGTGAAGGTGACCCGCAACGCGGTCACCAACGCCGCGTCCATCGCCGGCCTGCTGCTCACCACGGAGAGCCTCGTGGTGGAGAAGCCGGCCGAGCCGGAGCCGGCCGCGGCCGGTGGCCACGGCCACTCGCACGGCCACGGTCACGGCCACCAGCACGGCCCGGGCTTCTGACCCGCGTCTTACGCCCGGTCGGGGCACACCGTCGTCCGGCGGTGTGCCCCGACGCGTCTGTCCGGTCCTTACGGACCCGTGACGTCACTACCGAGCGGCCCGGCCGATCGGAAACACTGGGCCGGTGAGCACCACCACGACACCCCGGTACGCCGCCCTGGCCGGGATCACCGCAGCCGCCGTGGCGATCGGCGCCGCCGAACTGGTGGCCGTGCTGACCGGCGCCCGCTCCGCGCCGCTGGTCGCGGTCGGGGGCGTGGTCGTCGACACCGTGCCGGAGCCGCTCAAGCAGTTCGCCATCGACCTCTTCGGGCGGTATGACAAGCTCGCCCTGCTGGTCGGCACCGCCGTGCTGCTCGCGGGCTTCGCGGCGCTGCTCGGCGTGCTCGCCGTACGCCGGCTGGCGGTCGGCCTCGCCGGGATCGCCTGCTTCGCCGCCATCGGCGTGGCCGCCGCCCTGACCCGCGCCGGCGCGGACGCCTTCGACGCGCTGCCCTCGCTGGTCGGCGCCGGGCTCGGTGCGCTGGTGCTCTGGGCGTTCATCGCCGGTCCACTGGAACTCGACCCCTGGCCCTGGACCCCGCCGGCCCCGCTCCCCGACGGACCGGTCGCCCCGCGCCGGGACGGTCCGGTCCCACCGCCACGGGACGGTTCGGCTGCCCCGGCCCCGGCCGGGTCGGTTTCCGGGTCCCCGGGCGGGTCGGTCCCCGGGACCTCCGGCGGATCGGTGCCCCGGAGTCCGGGCGGTTCCGCCCCTCCGACGCCGGGCGCCTCCGTTCCCTCGCCGCCCGAGGCGCTGCTGACCTCCGACTCCTGTCGAGCCGCCCCAGAAATGGGGCGCCCCATTTCTGGGGCAGCTCGACAGCGTCCGACGGACACCCATGCGGGTGGTGACGGCGGTGGTGGCCACGGTGGTCACCCCGTGGCGGGGTCACCGCCTCCGGCCACCACGGGACCCGCCCGGGGAGGAACCGGTTCCCAGTCGGGCCGGGGCCTCCCGGCCGGGTCGGGTGGCGTCGCTCCGGAGTCCCGCCGGCGCTTCCTGACCGGCGCCGGCGCGCTGGTCGGCGCGGCGGCGGTCGCCGGGCTCGGCGGGCACTGGCTGGCTGGTCGGCGGGGCGTGTCGGTGGCCCGCGAGGCCGTGGTGCTGCCCGCCCCGGTGTCGCCCGCCCCGGCGGTGCCGGCCGGGGCCGACCTGTCCGTGACGCGGCTCGCGCCCTACGTCACCCCCAACCGGGGGTTCTACCGGATCGACACCGCCCTCGTGGTGCCGCAGGTCGACCCGGGGACCTGGCGGTTGCGTATCCACGGCCGGGTCCGCAACCCGGTCACGCTCAGCTTCGCCGACCTGCTCGCCCGGCCGATGGTCGAGCGGTACGTGACCCTCGCCTGCGTCTCCAACGAGGTCGGCGGAGACCTGGTCGGTAACGCCCGGTGGCTCGGCGTACCCGTGCGGGACCTGCTGGACGAGATCGAACCCGAGGACGGCGCGGACCAGGTGGTCAGCCGCTCGGTCGACGGCTGGACCTGTGGCACCCCGACGGCCGCGCTGCGCGACGGGCGGGACGCGCTGCTGGCGGTGGGGATGAACGGGGAGCCGCTGCCGCTCGAGCACGGGTTCCCGGTCCGGATGGTGGTGCCGGGCCTCTACGGCTACGTGTCGGCCTGCAAGTGGGTGACCGAGCTGGAGCTGACCAGCTTCGCGGACTTCGACGCGTACTGGGTGCCGCGGGGCTGGTCGGCGCAGGGGCCGATCAAGACCCAGTCACGGATCGACACGCCCGGGCGCGGCCGGCTGACGGCCGGGCCGGTCATGGTGGCCGGGGTGGCCTGGGCGCAGCACCGCGGCATCCGCCGCGTCGAGGTACGCGTCGACGACGGCCCCTGGCAGGAGGCGGAACTCGCCCCGACGGTCTCGGTGGACACCTGGGTGCAGTGGTCGTGGCGGTGGCAGGCCACACCGGGGGAGCACCGGCTCCAGGTGCGGGCCACCGACGCCACCGGCGAGACGCAGACCGAGCGCCGGCAGGGCGTGGCCCCGGACGGCGCCACCGGCTGGCACACCGTGGCGGTGACCGTCCGCTGACGGGGGGACACGCGAAACCGCGCCCCTGCCTCGGGGCGCGGTTTCGCGGGATGACTGTGGTGGCGGAATCAGGCGACGTTGCGCTCGGCCGGCACGGTCGACTTGTGCGGGCGGCCCAGCCGGGCCTCGAGCCGCGCCACGTCGACGCGGGTCTGCCGGCGGTCGGCCAGGTCCTCCCAGCCCACGGCGAGCAGCCGCAGCCGCTCGGACTCGCTGAACCCACCCCAGACGCCGTACGGCTCGCGTACGGAGAGCGCGTGCGCGGCGCACTCGGCGCGAACCGGGCAGGTGCGGCAGACCGCCTTCGCCCCGGACTCCCGGCGCAGCCGCGAGGAGCCCCGCTCCCCGTCCGGGTGGAAGAACTGGGCGCTGTCCCGGCCCCTGCAGGCGCCGAGGCGCTGCCAGTCCCAGAGATCGACGATGGGTCCGGGCAGTCTACGTACGTTCGACATCAGCACCCCTCCTCCCGCGCGGCACCGCGAGATACTCATGGCCGGCCTCCGGGCGGCGGGCCGCACAGGCGCACCGATCCCGGCCTGGCACACCGGTACCCGCCCGCCTCACCACTCACACGTGTGTGATCCAAAACGCCCGACAAGTCGCGGCATATGCCCCATCTGTCGGAAAAGTTCGGAGGATTGCCGGGAACCTCCTCCCCGACGGACCCCGCCGTGGTCTGCTCGTTGGCGGAGAGGAGACCCCACAGTGCGTACCGTTCTTGTGTGCGTCCGGACACCGCTTGCGGCGCAACATCTCACCTCTGCGGCTGCCCGGCTCGGACTGTCCGCGGTCGTCCGTACCGCTGTCTCCGATCCCGAGGTGATGCTGCGGCTGGCGGAGCGACAGCCGGACGTCGTGCTCGCCGACACGGCGCTCACCCGCCCGGACAGCGCCGGCTTCGTCCGCCGCGTCCTGGCCCGCGCGCCGCAGGCGGCCGTGCTGCTGTTCGGCGCCGAGGAGTCCGAGGCGGCCGCCGCGACGATCAGCGCCGGCGCCCGCGGCCTGATCCAGGGCACCGACCACGACCTGACCAGCGCGGTGGCGAAGGCGCTGCTGCTGCTCTCCGCCCCGGGACGGGCGGCCCGCCACCGGGTCACCGACCCCGCGCGGGACACCGCGGCGGTCGGTGGGCCGGCTCGCTCCGCGGCCCCCGGGCGCAGCGCCGGCGACCCCGGGCCCGGCTGGTCGGCCGGCCCGGCGGAGGGCCCCGGTGGCGCCCCGACGGTGGTGCCGGTGCAGCGCGGCGACGACGGGCCGGAGGGCAACGGTGGCGAGTCGGAGGGCACGCCGCCCGACGGCCAGCGGCCGGCGCCGAACGTCCGGGCAGCCCGCGCCTCCATCGGGCTCACCGAGCGCGAGCTCCAGGTGCTGCTCGGCATGGCGGAGGGCAAGAGCAACGCCGAGATCGGCCGTGAGCTGTTCGTCTCGGAGGACACGGTCAAGACGCACGCCCGCCGGCTCTTCCGCAAGCTGGGCGCGCGGGACCGGGCGCACGCGGTGGCCGCGGGCTTCCGCGCCGGCCTGGTGGCCTGAGCCGCCATCCGGTGGGCGCTGACCTCCCGGCGGAGGACTCCGTGCGCGCACGGCCCCGGTGAGCGGCGCACGGTCAGGAAGCGATCCGCTGCCGCCTCAGGGGCGGCCGGGCTCCTCGCCCCGTGGCTCCTCGTCGGTGGCCTCGGTCAGCGTGTCGTGCACGCCGTCGGCGTAGCCGCGGGCGTACTCCCAGGTGACGTAGTGGTCCGGGTCGGGGTCGTAGGCCGGCTCGTGCACCCGGGGGCGGCCCGAGCTGAGCAGGTGCCGCAGGTTGCCCCGGAGGAGGTCCCAGTCGAAGTAGTGCGGCTCGCGGCAGTCCTCGCACTCGATGACCAGCCCGCGCACCCCGACCGGGGAGAGCAGGGCCTGGTAGATCTCCAGGTCGGCGAGATCCTCCAGCACGTCCTGCCGCTCGACGTCGGTCAACGGGTCCAGCGGCGCGTCGTCGCCCGGATCGTGCAGCCCGGCGGCCGGATCGGTCGGGTCGCCGTTGAACGGGTCGATGGGCTCGTCGTGCACCCCCTCACCGTAGACCCAACGCCGCGGCCATGCCCGCCCCGCACGTGCGCCGGCCGGCCCGGCGCGACGAGGGCCTGGTCAGCCGCATGGGTACGATGGGGTGATGCGCCGCGTGCGGCGTCCTTCCGGTGCCCGTCGCGCCACCTCGCTGAAGCCCGTTCGAGCAGCTCAGGGGAGCAATCGTGGAATTTTCGCCCAGCACCGATCTTCCGGCCGGCGCCGACCACGGCGAGCTGGGCGGCCACCTGCCGGAGCTGCCCGCCGGCTCGGCCCGGGTGGTGCCGCTCGGCCTCACCTTCGACGACGTGCTGCTCCAGCCCGGCGAGTCGGACGTGGTGCCCAGCCGAGTGAACACGGTCACCCGGATGACCCGCAACGTCACCCTCTCCGTGCCGCTGCTCTCCAGCGCCATGGACACCGTGACCGAGGCGCGGATGGCGATCGCGATGGCGCGCATGGGCGGCATCGGCGTGCTGCACCGCAACCTCTCCGTGGAGGACCAGGCGCTCCAGGTCGACCTGGTGAAGCGCTCCGAGTCCGGCATGATCACCAACCCGGTCACCGCGAGCCCGGACGACACGCTGCGCGACGTCGACGCGCTCTGCGGCCGCTACCGGATCTCCGGCGTCCCGGTGGTCGACGGCGACGGCGCGCTGGTGGGCATCGTGACCAACCGCGACATGCGCTTCGTCTCCGACCCGGACACCCCGGTCCGCGAGATCATGACGCGCACCCCGCTGATCACCGCCCAGGTCGGGGTCAGCAAGGACGAGGCGCTGACCCTGCTGCGGCGGCACAAGGTGGAGAAGCTCCCGATCGTGGACGACTCCGGCCGGCTGCGCGGGCTGATCACCGTGAAGGACTTCACCAAGAGCGAGCAGTACCCGAACGCCACCAAGGACGACGCGGGCCGGCTCCGGGTCGCCGCCGCCATCGGCGTGGGCGAGGACGCGTACAAGCGGGCCCGGACGCTTGTCGACGCGGGCGTGGACGTGCTGATCGTGGACACCGCCCACGGCCACCAGCGGGCCGTGCTGGACATGGTCCGCCGCCTGAAGAAGGACGTGACCGTCGACGTGGTCGGCGGCAACATCGCCACGTACGCGGGCGCGAAGGCCCTCGTCGAGGCGGGCGCGGACGGCGTCAAGGTCGGTGTCGGCCCCGGCGCGATCTGCACCACCCGGATCGTGGCCGGCGTGGGCGTCCCGCAGATCACCGCGATCATGGAGGCCGCCCGGGCCGCCCGTCCGGCCGGCGTTCCGGTGATCGGTGACGGCGGGATCCAGTACTCCGGGGACATCGCCAAGGCGCTGGTCGCCGGCGCGGACACGGTGATGCTCGGCAGCCTGCTGGCGGGCTGCGAGGAGAGCCCCGGCGAGCTGATCTTCGTGAACGGCAAGCAGTTCAAGGCGTACCGGGGGATGGGCTCCCTCGGCGCGATGCAGTCCCGCGGGCAGGCCAAGTCGTACTCCAAGGACCGCTACTTCCAGCAGGACGTGACCAGCGACGAGAAGCTGGTCCCGGAGGGCGTGGAGGGCCAGGTGCCCTACCGGGGGCCGCTCTCCCGCGTCGCTCACCAGCTGGTCGGCGGGCTGCGCCTGGCGATGGGCTACGCCGGTGCGGAGAGCATCCCCGAGCTGCACCAGCGCGGCCAGCTGATCCGGATCACCGCGGCCGGACTCAAGGAGAGCCACCCGCACGACATCCAGATGACCGTCGAGGCGCCCAACTACCACACCCGCTGATTCCCCCACCACCCCCGACAAACATCTGGAGTGAGCCATGCGTGACGTGGTCGAGATCGGGTTGGGCAAGACCGCGCAGCGCGGTTACCACCTGGACGACATCGCGATCGTGCCGAGCCGCCGCACCCGGGACGTCGACGACGTCTCCACCGCGTGGCAGCTCGACGCCTACCAGTTCGGCATCCCCTGCGTCGGGCACCCCTCCGACGCCACGATGAGCCCCGCCTCGGCGGTCCGCCTCGGCGAGCTCGGCGGTCTCGGCGTGCTCAACGTCGAAGGGCTCTGGACCCGCTACGAGAACCCGACCAAGGTGCTGGAGGAGCTGGCCGGGCTGGGCGAGGACGCCCGCGCCACGAAGCGCCTCCAGGAGGTCTACGCGGAGCCGATCCGTCCCGACCTCATCGCCGAGCGCGTCCGCGAGCTGCGGGCGGGGGGCGGCACGGTGGCGGTGCGGGTCTCCCCGCAGCACACCCTGGCGCTCGCGCCGGTGATCCTCGACGCGGGCGTCGACATCCTGGTCATCCAGGGCACGATCGTCTCCGCCGAGCACGTGTCGACCACCGACGAGCCGCTGAACCTCAAGGAGTTCATCGCCGACCTCGACCTGCCGGTGATCGTGGGCGGCTGCACCGACTACAAGACGGCGCTGCACCTCATGCGTACGGGGGCGGCCGGTGTGATCGTCGGGATCGGCGGCGACGACTGGTCGACCACCGAGTCGGTGCTCGGCATCCGGGTGCCGATGGCCACCGCCATCGCCGACGCGGCGGCGGCCCGGCGCGACTACCTGGACGAGACCGGCGGCCGGTACGTGCACCTGATCGCCGACGGCGACATGCAGACCTCCGGTGACATCGCGAAGGCCCTCGGCTGCGGCGCGGACGCGGTGATGCTCGGCGAGCCGCTGTCGCGCTGCGTCGAAGCCCCGGCCAGCGGCGCCTGGTGGCACTCGGCCGCCAGCCACCCGTCGCTGCCCCGCGGGGCGTTCGAGGTCGCCAGCGACCCGATCGGCTCCATGGAGCAGGTCCTCTTCGGCCCGGCCGACGAGCCGGACGGTCAGCTCAACCTCTTCGGCGGCCTGCGCCGGGCGATGGCCAAGTGCGGCTACCGGGATCTCAAGGAGTTCCAGAAGGTCGGCCTGGTCCTCGACCGCTGACCTGGGCGAACCTCCCCGTGTCGCACCGGCCGCGCCGTTAGGCTCGGCCGGTGCGACGTATCTCCCCCCGGACCGTGCTCGCCGCCGCGCTGGCGGTGGTGCTCGCGGCCGCCGGCTGCACCGGGTCCGCCGAGGACGGCGGGTTCCGGCCCGGCAGCGCGGACGCCGGTGACCCGTACGTCCCGGGGCGCGGCAACGGCGGCTACGACGTCGCCCACTACGCCCTCGACGTGCGCTACGACCCGTCGACTGACCGGCTGACCGGCCGGGCGGTGCTCACCGCCACCGCCACCCAGGGGCTCTCGCGGTTCAACCTGGACCTCGTCGGCCTCGACGTCGAGCGGGTGGACGTGGACGGCGCCACCGCCGAGCACGAGCGCGCGGGCGACGAGCTGGTGGTCACACCGCCCCGCGGGCTGGACCGCGGCACCCGGTTCACCGTGGAGGTGGCGTACGCCGGGGTGCCCACCGCCGCCGCCGACGGCGCGCTGGGCACCGGCGGCTTCCTGCACACCGCCGACGGCGCGATCGCCCTCGGGCAGCCCGAGTCGGCGGCCACCTGGTTCCCGGTCAACGACCACCCGTCGGACAAGGCCACGTACGACATCACCGTGACCGTTCCGGACGGGCTCGCGGCGTTGAGCAACGGGGTGCCCGGGCCGAAGCGCAGCGCCGACGGCTGGACCACCTGGCGGTGGAGCGAACGGGCGCCGATGGCCAGCTACCTCACGACGCTGGTGATCGGCGACTACCGCGTGAGCACCGGGACCCACGCCGGCCGCCCGCTGGTCACCGCGGTGCCGGCGGGCGAGCCCCCGGGTGGCCCGGCGGCCACCTCGCTGGCGCGCACCGGCGAGATCGCCGACTTCCTGGCCAGCCGGTTCGGGCCGTACCCGTTCGAGTCGTACGGCGGGATCGTGGTGGCCGACGAGCGTATCGGCTACGCGCTGGAGACCCAGTCCCGGCCGGTGTACGGGCCGGCCTTCTTCTCCCCGGGAGAGCCGAACCCCGGCGTGGTGGCCCACGAGCTGGCCCACCAGTGGTTCGGGGACAGCGTCTCGCTGAGCCGGTGGAGCGACATCTGGCTCAACGAGGGCTTCGCGACGTACGCCGAGTGGCTCTGGGCGGAGCACGACGGCGGCCGGAGCGTGCAGCGTGCGTTCGAGGCCCGGTACGCGACCACCGACTGGTCGCAGCCCTCGGTGGATCCCGGCCGCGAGGCGATGTTCGGCAACGCCGTCTACCAGCGTGGCGCGCTGGCCGTGCACGCGCTGCGCCGGACCGTGGGGGACGACGCCTTCTTCCGCGTCCTGCGAGAGTGGACGGCCGAGCGTCGGGACGGCAACGCCACCACGGCGGACCTGGTCGCCCTCGCCGAGCGGGTCTCGGGCCGACAGCTGCGGTCGCTTCTGGACGCCTGGCTGATCGGCGGCAGCGCGCCCGCCCTGCCGTGACGACCCTGTGATGATCGCTCGATAGGCTCTGCGGACGGACCGGACCGGGCGCCGGCCGCGTCCCGTGCGTGGCGGGGGAGTGGCCGGTTCGTCGACGACCGGCGCCAGGACGGGCGCGGGAGCCCGCCGGCACATCGGGAGGACGAGCGATGAGGCAGCCACGGCGGTCTCTGCGGACGGGTGTCGGCCTGCTGCTGGCCGGAGCGCTGCTGGCCGCGTGCGGCTCGACACCGGACGAGGCTGCGCCGTCGACGGCGAGCACCTCCGCTTCGCCCGCCGCGCGGCAGTTCAAGCCCGGCGCGGCCGGCGCGGGGGATCCGTACTTTCCCAGCTACGGCAACGGCGGCTACGACGTCGACCGGTACCGCGTCGCGGTGCGTTACGACCCGGAGAAGGACCGGCTCACCGGCACCGCCACCGTGCACGCCGCCGCGACCAGCGACCTGTCCGCGTTCAACCTGGATTTGGCCGGGCTGGCCGTGCGGTCGGTGACGGTCGACGGCGCTCCGGCGAAGCACTCCCGCAAGGACGACGAGCTGGTGGTCACCCCGGCCAAGGGGCTGATCGCCGGCAACGGCTTCGTCGCCGAGATCACGTACGAGGGCGAGCCGGAGCCGCTGGAAAACGAGGCGCTCGGCGAGGGCGGCTTCATCCACACGGAGGACGGGGCGATCGCGCTCGGCCAGCCGGAGTCGGCGAGCACCTGGTTCCCGGTCAACGACCACCCTTCGGACAAGGCGACCTACGACTTCGAGATCACTGTCCCCGACGGACTGACCGCGGTCAGCAACGGGGTGCCGGCCGGCAAGTCGAGCAGCGGCGGCTGGACCACGTGGAAGTGGGCCGAGCGCGCGCCGATGGCCAGCTACCTGAGCTTCGTGGTGATCGGCAAGCTCCGGGTGAGCACCGGGGAGCACAAGGGCCGGCCGGTCTACCACGCGATCGACACGGACGTGCCCGAGGGTGCGGCCGACGAGTCGATCAAGGACACGGTCGAGGTGGCCGACTACCTGGAGACCGTCTTCGGGCCGTACCCGTTCGAGGCGTACGGCGGGGTGGTGGTCTCCGACCCCCGGATCCGGTACGCGTTGGAGACGCAGTCCCGCCCGGTCTACTCCTCCGGGTTCTTCCGGCAGGGCGTGAACACCGAGGTGGTCGCGCACGAGCTCGCCCACCAGTGGTACGGCGACAGCGTGGCACTGACCCGGTGGCAGGACATCTGGCTCAACGAGGGGCTCGCCACGTACGCCGAGTGGCTCTGGACCGAGCACCGTGGCGGCCGGAAAGCCGCGGAGGCGTTCGCGTCGCGCTACACCGGCTCGTCCGCCCAGCTCTGGCGTACCCCGCCCGGCAAGCCGGGTGTCGAGAACCTGTTCAGCGAGTCGGTCTACCAGCGTGGGGGGATGACGGTGCACGCCCTGCGCGTGGCGGTCGGCGACGACCGGTTCTTCGAGATCGTGAAGACCTGGGCGGCGGAGAAGCGCAACGGCAACGGCACCACCAAGGAGTTCGTCGCGCTCGCCGAACGCGTCTCGGGCAAGAAGCTCGACAAGCTCTTCGACGCCTGGCTCTACGGCACCGAGCGCCCCGCGGAGCCGAAACCCCTGTAGTGCACCGCCCGCGCTCCGCGCGGGAGGTCAGGACTTCACACGCAGCCCGGGGTGCTCGGCGAGGTAGGCGTCGGCTCGGCCGGCGCGGAGCTCGGTCAGGAAGCGGCGGCCGACGGCGGTGAGCTGCTCACCCCGGTAGCCGCTGCCGGACCCGACCGACGCGCCGGGCAGGCCGACCAGCACGAGGCGGTCGGCCGGCAGGCCGCCGAGGGCGTACGCGAACTCGACCAACCGCCGCCCGCCCGCGTAGACCAGGGTGTCGCCGAGCGCGTCGACCACCTGTTGCAGCTGGTCCGGGTCGCGGGCCAGCCCCCGGTCGAGGATCTTGCCCACCAGGGCCCGGATCAGCTGCTGCTGGTGGCGCTGCCGGCTGTAGTCGCCACCCGGGATGTAGCGCTGCCGCGCGTAGTCCAACGCCTGCCAGCCGGTCAGGTGGCGGCGGCCCTTCTCGTACACCATCTGCGGGCCCGTGTAGCCGCCCGGTGCGGCCTCCCGGTGCCGGCCGTCGGGCTGCCGGTGCCGGGACACCACCCGCTGGTCGACGTAGAGGTCGACGCCGCCGAGGCTGTCGACCAGCCGGTCGAAACCGCTGAACGTGACCACGGCTCCGGCGTCGATGCGCAGCCCGGTGTAGCCGCTCACGGTGCTGCGCAGCAGCTCGTACCCCTGGGCGGTGTTCGGCTGCTTCGGGCGGCCCGGCACCCGGCTGCCGTAGCTCATGGCGTGGGTCAGCTTGGTCCGGCCACCGCGGTAGCCCGCCTTGGGGAAGGCCGGGATGTCGACGACCAGGTCGCGCGGGAGGGAGAAGAGGTACGCCCGCCGCAGCCCGCGCGGCACGTGCAGGACCAGCACCGCGTCCGCGTGCGGTTCCCAGCCCGGGACGCTGATCCGGGTGTCGACGCCGACCAGCAGCAGGTTGAGGGGGCCGGTGATGTCGGCGCCCGGCGGCGGCGGGGGAGGGCTGGGCGTGCCGGTCGGGGAGCCGGCGGTGGACGGGCTCGCCGTGCCCGCCGGGGCGGCGCCGCGCTCCGGGCCCCGCTCGCCGAGGAGCCGGACGGCCGCCACCCCGCCCGCCGTCAGCAGCAGGACCGCGGCGAGCAGCAGGACCAGCAGCAGCCGGCGGCGAGGCGCCGTGCCGGATCCGAGGCTCATGTGCCCACCCCTTCCACCCGTGGGGAACAACGGCCCGACGGGTGTCCCGGGATGCGGGTCGGGCACCGGTGCGGCCCGGTGCCGTGCATGATCGCGCGAAACTGACCCCTGGCGCGACAGCTACCGACCGGTAATGATGCGGGCATGCGGTACGACGTGCTCGTCATCGGGTCCGGGTTCGGCGGCTCCGTCACCGCGCTCCGGCTCGCCGAGAAGGGTTACCGCGTCGGCGTCCTGGAGGCCGGACGGCGCTTCGCGGACGACGAGTTCCCCCGGACGTCGTGGCAGGCCCGGCGCTTCCTCTGGGCGCCCCGACTGGGCTGCTACGGCATCCAGCGGATCACTCTCCTGCGGGCGGCCGACCGGCGGGCGGGCGGCGGGGTGCTGGTGCTCTCCGGGGCCGGGGTGGGTGGGGGCTCCCTGGTGTACGCGAACACCCTCTACGAACCGTTGCCCGCCTTCTACGACGATCCCCAGTGGCGCGACATCACCGACTGGCGCGACGAGCTGGCCCGCCACTACGACCAGGCGAAGCGGATGCTCGGCGTCACCACGTACCCGACGGACACCGCGGCGGACCGGGTGATGCGGGCGGTGGCCGAGCGGATGGGCGTCGGGCACACCTTCCACGCCACCCCGGTCGGGGTGCACATCGGCCGCCCCGGCGAGCGGGTCGCCGACCCGTACTTCGGCGGGGCGGGCCCCGAACGCACCGGCTGCACCCACTGCGGCTCGTGCATGACCGGCTGCCGGCACGGGGCCAAGAACACCCTGGTCAAGAACTACCTGTGGCTCGCCGAGCGGCTCGGCGCCCAGGTGCACCCGCTCACCACCGCGACGGCCGTACGCCCGCACCCCGACGGCGGGTACGAGGTGCACACCGTCCGCACCGGTGCCTGGCTGCGCCGGCGGCGTCGGGTGTTCCGGGCCGACCAGGTCGTCTTCGCCGCGGGGGCGCTCGGCACCCAGCGGCTGCTGCACGAGATGCGGGCCACCGGGGCGCTGCCGGCGCTCTCGCCCCGGCTCGGCGAGCTGACCCGCACCAACTCCGAGGCGATCCTCGGCGCGGCGGTGCCCCGCCGGCAGGCCCGGGCGGCCGGCCTCGACTTCACCGAGGGCGTGGCCATCACCAGCTCGTTCCACCCCGACCCGCAGACCCACATCGAGCCGGTCCGGTACGGGAAGGGCTCCAACGCGATGGGCCTGCTCCAGTCGCTGCTGGTGGAGGGCGGCCCGCACCGCGTCCGGCGCTGGTTCGGCACCCTGCTGCGCGCGCCCCGCACCGCGGCCCAGCTGATCTCCGTACGCGGCTGGTCCGAGCGGACGGTGATCGCCCTGGTGATGCAGTCGGCCGACAACTCGCTGACCACGCGATGGCACCGCGGGCGGTTCGGCCGGCGGCTGGCCAGCGGCCCGGGGCACGGCACGCCGAACCCGACCTGGATCCCCGCCGGCCATACCGCCACCCGGATGTTGGCCGAGGAGATCGGCGGTACGCCGGGCGGCGCGCTGACCGAGCCGTTCGACATCCCGATGACCGCGCACATCCTCGGCGGGGCGGTGATCGGCGCCACTGCGGCCGACGGGGTGATCGACCCGTACCACCGGGTCTTCGGCCACCCGGGGCTGCACGTGGTGGACGGGGCGGCGGTGTCGGCGAACCTCGGGGTGAACCCGTCGCTGACCATCACCGCCCAGGCGGAGCGGGCCATGTCCCTCTGGCCGAACAAGGGCGAGGAGGACCCCCGGCCGCCACTGGGCGCCCCCTACGTGCGTCTCGACCCGGTCCGACCCCGCAATCCCGCGGTCCCGCCGACCGCCCCCGCGGCCCTGCGCCCCTGACCGCCTCCGTGCCCCGGCCCCTGGCCGGCCGCTGCTCACCGGTGCGCGCCGGCGGCTCGGGCCCGGGCGCGATCGCGCGGTGGCGGGGCCGGACCGGCGGGGCGTGGCGGGCGCCCGGGTGACTGTGGGTAGGCTTTCTGCACATGAGCACGCCTCGCCCCGTCCTCGTCGTGGACTTCGGAGCCCAGTACGCCCAGCTCATCGCGCGCCGGGTACGCGAGGCGAGGGTCTACTCAGAGATCGTTCCGCACACCATGCCGGTCGCCGAGATGCTGGCGAAGGACCCGGCCGCGATCATCCTCTCCGGCGGCCCCGCCAGCGTCTACGCGCCGGGCGCCCCCCAGGTCGACGCCGGCATGTTCACCGCCGGGGTGCCGGTCTTCGGCATCTGCTACGGCTTCCAGGCGATGGCGCAGGCGCTCGGCGGCACGGTGGCGCACACCGGCAACCGCGAGTACGGCGGCACCCCGCTGCGCGCCCGCCCGGAGGCCGGCGTGCTGCTGCGGGACCTCCCGGCGGACCTGCCGGTCTGGATGAGCCACGGCGACTGCGTCACCGAGGCCCCGGAGGGCTTCACGGTCACCGCCGAGTCGGCCGGTGCTCCGGTCGCCGCCTTCGAGGACCGGGTCGGCCGGCGGGCGGGGGTGCAGTTCCACCCGGAGGTGGGGCACACGGCGCACGGGCAGGAGATGCTCACCCGCTTCCTCTACGACATCGCCGGCATCGAGCCCACCTGGACGCCGGAGAACATCATCGACGACCAGGTGGCCCGGATCCGCGAGCAGGTCGGCGACAAGGAGGTCATCTGCGCCCTGAGCGGGGGGGTGGACTCCGCGGTCGCCGCCGCGCTCGTGCACAAGGCCATCGGCGACCAGCTGACCTGCGTCTTCGTCGACCACGGCCTGCTGCGCGCCGGCGAGGCCGAGCAGGTGGAGAAGGACTACGTGGCGGCCACCGGCATCAAGCTCAAGGTGGTCGACGCCCGGGAGCGGTTCCTGGGCGCGCTCGCCGGGGTGACCGACCCCGAGCAGAAGCGCAAGATCATCGGCCGGGAGTTCATCCGGGTCTTCGAGGCCGCGGCCCGCGAGATCGCCGCGCACGGCGACGTCGAGTTCCTGGTGCAGGGCACCCTCTACCCGGACGTCGTGGAGTCGGGTGGCGGCACCGGCACGGCCAACATCAAGAGCCACCACAACGTCGGCGGGCTGCCGGAGGACCTGAGGTTCGCGCTCGTCGAGCCGCTGCGCACGCTCTTCAAGGACGAGGTCCGCGCGCTCGGCCTGGAGCTGGGGCTGCCCGAGGCGATGGTCTGGCGGCACCCGTTCCCCGGCCCGGGCCTGGCGATCCGGATCATCGGCGCGGTGGACGAGGAGCGGCTCGCCGTGCTCCGCAAGGCCGACCTCATCGCCCGGCAGGAGCTGAGCGCCGCCGGCCTGGACCGGGACGTGTGGCAGTTCCCGGTGGTGCTCCTGGCCGACGTGCGCAGCGTCGGTGTGCAGGGCGACGGGCGCAGCTACGGGCATCCCGTGGTGCTGCGCCCGGTCTCGAGCGAGGACGCGATGACCGCGGACTGGTCCCGGCTGCCCTACGACCTGATCGCGCGGATCTCCACCCGGATCACCAACGAGGTCGCCGAGGTCAACCGTGTGGTGCTGGACGTGACCAGCAAGCCGCCGGGCACCATCGAGTGGGAGTGAGCCCGGCTCACGCGGCGGGCGGTATCGGTCCGCTGGGCGCCGGGCCGCCCGGCGGCGCCGTCGGGTAGGGCGGCGTCGGGGCGTACCCGGGGGGCGTCCCCTGCGGGGCGGCGGTCGCGTGCGGCCAGGCGGGCGCGCCGGCCGGCTCCTCGGGCATCAGGAACCACATGATCGGGTACGCGATCAGCGCCAGCCCGCCGGTGAGCAGGCCGGTGACCGCGAAGATCACACGGACCAGGGTGGGGTCGACGTCGAAGTAGCGGCCGAGGCCGCTGGCGACACCGGCCACCATGCGGTCGGTGGTCGGTCGCCGGAGCTGCTTGTACGGGGCCTGGGGAGGAGTGGTGGGCGTCATGTGTCCACCTTCCGCGCCCGCGGTCCCGGCGACCTCGGTGAGCGCCCGGATCCCTACCCTGACCGCCCCCTGAGCCGCGAGCCAAGAGTCAGGAATCTGACTCTTTTCGATGCCGGTAACCGGGGCGGGGGAGAATTTTTCCCCGTGACCACCACGCTCACGCCGCTGCGCAGGATCGCGGCATACGCAGTTTGTGCTGATTCGGCTGATCGGGTGTTGCTGGTGCGCGCGTCGGAGCGCTCCGGCACTCCCGGCGCGTGGTCGCTGCCCGGTGGGGCGGTCGACCACGGCGAGGACCCGAACCACACAGTCGTGCGGGAGACCGCGGCCGAGACCGGGTTGTCGGTCGCCGTGACCGGTCTCCAGGACGTGTTGGCGGACATGCGTGCGCTGCCCGAGCGGGGGATCACGATCCACACCGACCGGCTCGTCTACCGGGCCTCGGTCCGCGGCGGGAAGCTCACCGACCGGGTCGACCGGCCGACCGACCTGGCCCGGTGGTTCACCCGCGAGGAGGCCGCCGAGCTGCCGCTGCGGTCGTTCACCGCGCGCGCTCTCGACCTGCCCGCGTCCTCGGCCGACGTGGTCCCCGACGAGCCGCCCGAGTTCCCCTCCTTCTACGCGGTGCCCGGCCCGGACGGCCTGCACCGGGCCCAGCGCTTCGCCGCGTACGCGGTCTGCACCGATCCGGACGGCCGGGTGCTGCTCACCCGGGTCGCCGACGGTTACCCCGGCGCCGGCTGCTGGCACCTGCCCGGCGGCGGCACCGACTACGGCGAGCAGCCCGGCGCCGCGCTGATCCGGGAGCTGGTCGAGGAGACCGGGCAGACCGGTCGTCTCGTCGAGTTGCTCGGCGTGGCCAGCCACCGGGACGCGGCCTCGCTCGGCCCCGAGGGCTACCCGATCGACTGGCACGGCGTACGCGCGTTCTACCGGGTGGTGGTCGACAAGCCGGCCCCGCCCCGGGTCGCCGACGTCGGCGGTTCCACCTCGGAGGCGCGCTGGTTCGCCCCCGCCGAGCTGGGCGCCCTTCCCACCGAACGCCTCACCGAGGTGACGGCCGAAGCGGTGCAGGCCGCCAGGCTGGCCTGACCCCTCCACCCCGACCTCGCCCGTCCGGGCGCCCCGCCCAGCGATCATGAAGTTATCGTCAGGAGACGCCGGAACGGCCGGCGACGACTCGTGATCGACGGGACCGGACGACACGGCGGGGGCGGGGGCCACGGGATGCGGCAGCTGCGGCGGGTGGGCGCGTACGGGATCTGCCGGCGGGACGGGCGGGTGCTGCTGACGCGTGGCTCGGCCTCGGGCCCCTTCCCCGGGGTCTGGCAGCTTCCCGGCGGTGGCGTGGCGCACGCCGAGCACCCGGCGCACGCGGTGGTCCGCGCGTTCGCCGAGGAGACGGCCCTGACCGTCGAGGTGACCGGGCTGACCGCCGTGCTGGCCGACGTGACGACCTTCCGTGCCCCGGACGTCTCGATGCACACCGACCGGGTGCTGTTCGACGTCGTGGCCCGGCCCGGCGAGCCGCGGGCGCAGCCCTCCGGTGGCAGCGACGAGGTGGCGTGGTTCACGCCCGACGAGGCGCGGGAGGTGCCGCTGATGCCGTTCACCGCCGAACTGCTCGGCCTTCCCGTCACGCCCCTGCCGCCGGGGCTGCCCCGGCCGCTGCCGGCGGACCAGGTCGCCCCCGCGGACCCCGACCGCCGGCTCCGCTTCGGGGCGTACGGGCTGGTCACCGACCCCGGCGGCCGGGTGCTGCTCACGATGATCGCCGACGGGTACCCGGGCGCGGGGCTGTGGCACCTGCCCGGGGGCGGTACGGACCACGGCGAGCAGCCGGTGACCGCGCTGCTGCGTGAACTGGTCGAGGAGTCCGGGCAGCTGGGCCGGGTGACGGAGCTCATCGGCTTGGACAACCTGCACAACCCCGCCGCGTTCGGCCCCGAGGGGCGTCCGCTGGACTGGCACGGGGTCCGGGTGGTCTACCGGGTGGTCGTCGAGGCCCCCACCGAGCCGCGGGTGACCGAGCTGGCCGGCGGTTCGACCGCCCGCGCGGCCTGGTTCACCCCGGAGCAGGTCACCGACCTGCGGCTGAGCGACATCGCCAGGAAGGCAACCGGACGGCAGGGTCGATAGCGCCCACCCATCGAGCCGTATCGGCGCGCCTCGGCTACAGTCGAGGGAGGGAATGATGGAAAACGGGCGATGAGGCCCGGGTTGCGAATCCGAGAGCCGTTCGGGCGGTATATGGAGATATAAAGCCCCCGGCAGCTATCGCCAAGCGCCGTTCCCTGTGCAATGGTGTACTCCGCACAAGGGCTGCCGGACCCGCAGGGGTCCGACACGAGACAGCCGGAGGCCCGCCCGCGAGGCGGTGAGCGATCCGGTGATGGAGGAAGCGTGCCGAGAGCCCCCTGGCGCCGGCGTCGTACGACTGACAGTCCGCGCCCCGCAGGGCGTCGCTGGGCCGGCCAGCTGCGCCGCAGCGGCGCGTTCGCCCGCCAGGTGCTCCTGGTCCGGGTGGGCCGCCGCGACGGCGACCTGACCGGCGGCGTCGACGCCGCGCTGGTCGAGCCCCGCTACACCGACCGGAGCCGCCGCCGCTACGGCCTCACCCGGTTCAGCCGGGCGGAGGCCGTCCGCCGGGCCGAGGTCGAGGCCGTCATGCCGGTCAGCCCGGCCCTGGCGCCGGTCGTCGAGGCCGACGACGCGGGCCGGTCGATCCCGCTGCTCCCCGGTGAGCGCACCGCCACCCGGCGGATGAAGTTCGCCCTGGTCAACGCCTGCACACTGAGCAGCCTGACGCTGGGTGTGCTGGCCATCTTCCTGGCCATGCAGGGCGAGGTGCGCGTGGCGGCCCTCTGCCTCATCGCCTGCGTCGCGTTCGACGGCCTCGACGGCGCGCTGGCCCGCAAGCTCGGCGTCGCCAGCCCGTTCGGCGCCCAGATGGACTCGCTGGCCGACATGTGCTCCTTCGGCCTCGCCGCGCCGGTGGTGGTCTACGCCTCGCTCGCCGGTTCCGTCCCGACGGCCGCCGCGGCCGTGGCGTGCGCGTTCGTCGCGGCCTGCGCCGCGATCCGGCTCGCCCGGTTCAACGTCTCGCCGAAGGACGGTCGCTTCTTCTGCGGGGTGCCCACCACCATGGCCGCCGCCGTGCTCGCGATGACCGTGGCGATCGGCGTCCCCGTGCCCGGGCCGGTGCTGCTGGCCGGCGTCGCGCTGCTCGCCTTCGCCATGGTGTCGAGCTTCCCGTACGCCAAGCTCGCCCGGCTCGTGAAGCTGCCGCCGTGGCTCTGGCTGGCCCCGGTGGTCGGCGCGCTGGTCGACGTCCGGCTCACCTTCGCCCTGATCGTGGTCGGTTACCTGGCCAGCGGCCCCGTGCTCTGGCTGCGCCAACGCCGGGCCGCCTGACTCCCCCGCGAAGAAGGGGTGCCGCGACGCTCGCGGCACCCCTTCTTCGTGTCGGCGCTCAGCGCCAGCGGGCGATCACCGTGGCGCCGCCGACCACCTTGTCGCCGGGACCGACCAGCGGTTCCGCCGCGTCGGCCGGCAGGTAGACGTCGGTGCGCGAGCCGAACCGGATCAGCCCGAACCGCTCACCCTTGGCCAGCAGCGTGCCGATCGGCGCCCGCTGCACGATCCGGCGGGCGATCAGGCCGGTCCGCTGCGCGACGACCACCGTGCCGTGGTCCGTGTCGAGCACCGTGTACGCGGCGACGTTGTGCTCGGCGTCCGGCTTCATGGCGTTGACGAAGCCGCCGTCGGCGACGAAGTAGTCCACCACCTTGCCGGCCACCGGAGCGCGGTTGACGTGCACGTCCAGCACCGACAGGAAGACGGCGACCCGGAGCCACTCACCCTCGCCGAACCGCTCGTCGTGCAGCCGTTGCACGGACAGCACCTGGCCGTCGGCGGCGGCCACCACGGCGGACGGGTCTTCGGGCACGTCCCGCTGCGGGTCCCGGAAGAACGCGGCGACCGGGGCGGCGGCGAGCGCGGGCAGCAGCCAGAGCCGCGACTTCGGTCGGGTCAGCCGGGCCAGTGCGGCCAGACCGAGGGTGATGCCGGCGGCGGCCACACCGTTGGAGTCGATGTGCATGGTCCGGGTCAGCGGCACGCTGGACGGCCGGTGCGCGGGGGCGAGCCGGGCCGCCACGGCGGGGTTGGCCGGCGTGAACCGGAGCCGGTACAGCCGCAGCGGAGGCGAGTTGCGCAGCACCAGGTCGGTGCCCACACCGTGCAGGGCGCCCTGCCGTTCGAGCTCGCCGGCCGCGCCGGCGGTGCGGCCCGGGGTGGCGACGGTCGCCACGCTGAGCACCCCGCCGTCGCCGAGGTACTTGGTGAGGGTCCCGATGGTCGTACGGGCCTCGTCGGCCGTGCCGACGAGCGGCTCGGCGCCGATCACGACCTCGGCGGGATCGGCCTCGGCGAGGGAGTCGACCACGCGCACCCGGTCGGCGACCCACCGCCCCTGGGCGGTCACGTGCTCGCGCAGCGCGGTGGCGGACCCGCCCTCGGCGGGCACCACGGTGAGCCGGTCACCGGGCAGCAACGACTCGATCGCCGCGGCCAGCACCGCGGACTGCGGGCCGGCGCCGACCAGCAACGCGGCCTTGGGATCGTTGAGCCGGGCGAGCTCGGTGACGAGGGTACGGGCGGCTCGCTCGCCGATGCGGACCGGACCGGGCCGGCCGGGGGTACGCACGGCGGGGGACTGGGTCATGTCGGACGGGCTCCTGACGGGGTAGACACGGCAAGCGCGACGGGCCGCCGCAGCGTGGCGGAACCGGCCCTCGGAGGCGGAAACTCCATCGGCCAGCATAGGCGTCCACGCGCGCCGTCCGCACCGGCGCGGGCGTCCACGCGCGCCGTCCGCACCGGCGCGGGCGGCCGGGTCGGCCGCCCGCGCCGCCCCCGTCGGTCAGCGCCGGGCTGTCCCCTCGTCGCCCGGTGTCGCCGGCCACGGATCGGCCCCACCGCCCGGGCCGCTGCCAGGCCGGTCCTCGACCGCCTCGCGCCCGGTGTCGGTGACCGCCTCGGTGGCGCGCTCGTCGGCTTCGCCGGGGTCCGTCGCGTACGGGTTGTCGGGACGGTCCGCCGTCGCGCTCTCCTCGACAGGCTCGTGTGCCTGCCACGCCGGGTGGATCCGGCCGGTCGGCTGGCCCGACTCGCCCCCGGCGGCGGTGGCACCGGAGGTGGGGCGGTCCGCCTCCCAGCCGGGAAGGACGCCCCCCGACGTGGGGTGGTCCCCCTCCCAGCCGGGGAGGATGCCCCCGGACGTGGGACGGTCCGCCTCCCAGCCCGGGTGCGTGCCGCCGGAGACGGGCCGGTCGACTCCCGTGGCTCCGCCCGCCGGTGCCCCCGGCCAGGGCGCCGTGGAGCCCTCCGGGGCTGCGGTCGTGCCGTCGGCGGGAGCCGGCCCGCCGGTCGCGGTCGCGTTCCGGTCGGGATGCCGGCCGGAGCGCAGGGCGCCGACCAGGCCGAGCACCCCGATGAGGACCAGCGCGACGGCGAGGAACCAGCCGACCGGCGGCAGGGCGAGCCCGATGATCTGGGCCGAGAGCCACCAGACGGCGAGCGCCAGGAAGAGCAGCCCGAAGGCGAACGAGACGAGGTCCGTACGGTGAGCCTTCACCGAGTCACCACCAGGTTTCCGGCGTTGATGTGGACGAAGAGGCGCAGGGTGCCGCCGCCGGCGCCGTCCGGACCGAGGTCGCTGATCTCCCGTGACCGCCCGGCCGGCCCGGGCTGGCGCTGGCCGAAGATGGTCGCGCTGCCCGCGTTGACGTCGGCCACCGTCGTCACGTCGACGTTCGGCGGTAGGACGACCGTGCCCTCGCCGAAGTTGACCGACACGGTGATCTCCGTGGTCTGCCCGGCGAAGTCGACCCCGCGCAGGTCCAGGACGGCGTCGCCGAAGCTGTTCTCGTAGCGGGTGGCCAGGTCCTGGTAGCTGGTCGGCGCCCAGGTCACCGCCCCGTCCACGCCCCGGAACCGGTCGTACGACTCGGCGACCGTCGCCACCGTCAGCGCGGCGGCAGTCACCAGGCCGAGCGCGATGAGCCAGCGGGCCCGGCCGAACCAGGTGCCGACGAGCAGCCCGACCCCGATGGTGGCCAGCGCCGCGGCGAAGTAGGCCGAGGCGCCCACGTCGAAGACGTTCAGCAGGTCGAGGATGGCGACCACGCCGAGGGCCAGGAAGATCAGCGAGAACGTCACCGCGCCGAGCGGCGAGCGCTCCTTCGGCCGCTTCGGGGGCTTGGCGCGCTTCGGCGGCTTCGGGGGCGGATATCCGCCCGCGGACTGCGACGCGTACGGGCCGTGCGGGGCGAACGGGGCCCGGTAGCCGGCCGGGGGGAGGGGCGCGGGCGGCGCGTACCCGGTGCCGGAGACGGCCGCCGGATGACCGGATCCGGCCGGCGTGGCCGGCCACTGCGGCATCGACGCCGCGGGCCAGGTGGGCAGTTCGGCGGTGCGCTCGGCGGGCGGCCCGGGGAGACCCGCGCCGCCAACCGGGGTGGTGCCGCCGGCCGGGAGCGGGGCGTCGGCGTGCGGGACGCCTCCGGCCTGCGGGGCGGTCACCGCCGGCCCGCTCGGCTGCCCGGTCGCGGGCGGCCACGGACCGAACCCGGGCGCCGGCGCGCCGGCCGTGGCGGTCAGGTCGACGGTGGGCGGGGCGGCGTACGGGTCCGGCGCCGGGTAGCTGACGGGTGGCACGGGGCCGGGCGGGGCGCCCGGCGCGGGAGCGGCGGTGGCGGCCCGGCCGGTCGCCCGGTGCTCCCGGTTCAACAGCAGTGCGCCACCGATCAGGATGGCCGCGCCGAGGAGGACCGCCCGGAAGGCGTCGGTGACGATGTAGCCGAAGCCGACCGCCGCCACGATGCTGAGCACGATCACGGTCACCGGCGACATGCTGGAGCGACCCCGCCCCAGCATCGACTCGATCGGCGACGCCGTGTCGCCCTCACCGGGGATGATCAGCCACGCGGCGACGTACACCAGGATCCCCACCCCGCCGAAGAACCCGAGGACCGCGAGCAGCACCCGCCACAGCACCGGATCGGTGTTGGTGGCGCGGCCGATGGCCGCGCAGACCCCGGCCAGGTAGCGCCCGTCGCGGGGTCGGACCAGCCCGTACCGCGAGGTGAAGCCGGCCGCGCCGGGCGGCGGCCCGCCCGCCGCGCCGGCCGGTCCGCCGGCCGGCGGCGTACCACCGCCGCCACCGCCGCCACCGCCGCCACCGCCGCCGCCGCCCGGGCCGTAGCCGGCGGCCCCCGCTCCGAACGCGGCGCCCGCCGTGCCGAAGCCGCCGGTGGCGTCCGCGCCGAAGCCGGCGGCGGGCGCCGCGGAGGGGCCCCCCGTCGGCGTGGTGCCGCCCGGCACGGAGCCGGGGGTGGCGGCCTCGGGACCCGGCCCGTAGCCGGCCGGACCCGAGCCGGGGTCGGTCGGGGGCCGGTGCGGTGCACCGGCCGCCGACGCCGGCCCGGCCCCCTCCGGCCCGGCGGTGCGCGGGTCGAGCGGCGGCGGGTCGAACGTGGCGGGCCCGGCCGGTCCGGCGGGCGCGGGCGGGCGCGGTGCTCCGTCCGGCGCCGCCTCGGGGCGTGGCGACTGGGCAGCTTCCTCGTTCATGCCTCGATCCTGCTGCGTCACCCGCCCGAGCGACCTCAGGAGCCGACCCTGACCCCACCCTGAGATCGTGGCGCCGGAATGTCGGGGGCGTCCCCGTGGTCGCCGCCGCCGGGACGTGTGACGATCGAACCCGTCCCGCCACGACGCGCCGGCCCGGCCCGGCGACCACCGCGACCAGGGAGTCTCCGATCACCACCGCCACCCCGCCACCCCGCCTCTACCGGGCCCCGGAACACCGGATGGCCGCCGGGGTGGCCGCCGGTATCGCCGACCACCTCGGCATCTCGGTGCTGCGGGTACGGGTCGCCTTCATGGTCCTGCTCGGGCTGAGCGGGCTCGGCCTCCTGCTCTACGCGGCGTTCTGGGCCGTGGTGCCGCTGCGCCCCGGTGACACCGGGACGCCGCCTCGGCGTGACCTGGCCCAGCTGCTGCCGTTCGTGGCGATCGGGCTCGGCGTCCTGCTCGTGCAGGTGATGGTCTTCGACTCGATCGGCGCGGCCGGCACCGCCGGCTGGCTCGTCGCGATCATCGCGGTGGGCGCCGGCGTGATCTGGCACCAGTCGGCCCCCGAGCGGCGGCGGCAGTGGGGTGAGGCCCTGCCGGTGCCGTGGCTCGGCGCGGTGGTCGAGGAGAGCGACCGCCGCGCGTTCGTGCTCCGGTTCATCGGCGGCGGGGTGCTGGTCGCGGTCGGGATCATCGGCGTCGCCGCGGTCTACTCGCCGGCCCAGAACTTCGACGCGGTGATCAACGGCGTCATCTTCGCGCTCGTCGGCCTCGCCGGGGTGGGCGTGGTCGCCGCGCCGGTGCTGTGGCGGACGTACAACCAGCTCCGGTCCGAGCGTGAGGGGCGCATCCGCGAGCAGGAGCGGGCGGAGCTGGCCGCCATGGTCCACGACCAGGTGCTGCACACCCTCGCCCTGATCCAACGCAACGCCAGCGACGTGAAGACCGTCCAGCGCCTGGCCCGCGGGCAGGAGCGCTCGCTGCGCAACTGGCTCTACAAGCCCACGGCATCGCCGGCGGAGCGGTTCGCGGCCGCGCTGGAGCAGGCCGCGGCCGAGGTCGAGGACACGTTCGCGATCACCGTCGAGACGGTGGTGGTGGGCGACCGGGAGACCGACGAGCGGGTTGGTGCGCTGGTCGCGGCCGCCCGGGAGGCGCTCGTGAACGCCGCCCGGCACGCGGGGGTGCAGACCGTCTCGCTCTATGCCGAGGTGGAGCCCGAACAGGTCAGCGTCTTCGTCCGTGACCGGGGCAAGGGATTCGACCCGGATACCGTGGAGGACCACCGGCACGGTGTCCGTGGTTCGATCATCGGGCGGATGAAGCGGCACGGCGGTCGGGCCGAGATCCGGTCCACGCCGGGGGAGGGGACCGAGATCCGGCTGATCCTGCCGATCCCCCGCGATTCGTCCACGGCGGAAAGGGACAGATGACGATGGCCGACCAGTCGATGGAGCCGACCGAGGCGGGTGCCCGGGCCGAGCGGCTGCGGGTGTTCCTCGTGGACGACCACGCCATGTTCCGCGCGGGCGTACGCGCCGAGCTCGGCGCGCACGTCGAGGTGGTGGGCGAGGCGAGCACGGTGACCGAGGCGGTCAGCCGGATCGCCGCGACGCTGCCGGACGTCGTCCTGCTCGACGTGCACATGCCGGACGGCGGTGGCCGTGCGGTGCTGGAGGCGATGCGGCGTACCCACCCGCAGGTCAGGTTCCTGGCGCTGAGCGTCTCGGACGCGGCGGAGGACGTGATCGGGCTGATCCGGGCCGGGGCCCGCGGCTACGTCACCAAGACCATCTCCCCGGACGAGCTGACCGCCGCGATCCGCCGGGTCGCCGACGGCGACGCCGTGTTCAGCCCTCGGCTGGCCGGGTTCGTGCTGGACGCCTTCGCGGCGCGGCCGGACGCGCCGGTGGCCGATCCGGAGCTGGACCAGCTCACCAACCGGGAGCGCGAGGTGCTCCGGCTGCTCGCCCGGGGGTACGCGTACAAGGAGATCGCGAAGGAGCTGTACATCTCGATCAAGACGGTCGAGACCCACGTCTCCAACGTGCTGCGCAAGCTCCAGATGTCCAACCGGTACGAGTTGTCGCGGTGGGCCGCCGACCGGCGGCTGGTGTAGCCCGGCCTACTCGGTGCGCAGCACCGTGAACGCCTCGGCCAGCCGGCCGGGCGGCAGGCCGGCGTTGTCGGCGACCGTGGTGAGCCGGTCCCGGATCCAGGGCTCCACGTCGAAGTGCCCCGTCTGGGAACGGTGCGCGCGCATCGCCGCGACCTTGCGGTCGAACCGCTCGGTGATGTCGACGGCGTGGTCCGGCGCGGGTCCGCCGAAGTACCAGACCTCCCGGACCACCCACGGCTCCAGTCCCTCGGCGAGGAGTGCGGGGTGGGCGAAGGGGTTGCGCGCGTCGGGGTAGATGGCGCAGGTGGTGGCCTCGCCGATGGCCAGGTGGTCGGGGTGGCTGGGCCCGGAGAGCTGTTCCCAGCGACGCAACGGCGAGCTGGTCAGCACGCGGTCGGGCCGGAACCGGCGGATCGCCGCGGTGATGTCGCGGCGCAGCGTCATGGTCGGCGCGAGCGCGCCGTCGGGATACCCGTCGAGGAAGTCGACCCGCGTGACGCCCAGCGCCGCGGCGGCGGCCCGTTGCTCCGCCTCCCGCAGCCGGGGTATCTCGGCCCGTTCGGTGTCGTCGAAGCCGCCGGACTCCCCCCGGGTGGCGATGAGGTAGGCGACTTCGATACCCTCATCCACCCAGCTGGCGATCGTGCCCGCACAGCCAAAATCGACATCGTCCGGATGGGCGAGAACGGCCAGCACGCGACGGACGTCGGCGAGCACCGGAGCCGAGGCGGGGAAGCTCACAGCGCCCGAGCGTACGCTTCGCCGCTTCCGTTGGTGGGACAAGGTCTTACCTGGTCACAGCGGTGTGAGCAGGTCATTTCATGATCTTTTCTCAAGTATCGGCAACGTGGCGGGCGCCTAACGTCTTGATAACGGCACCTTCACGGAAGCGTCCGGTGAGTGTCACAGTGGCAAGCACCTCGCCACCCGTGTGAGGCACTCCGTACGGCCTGACGACCACGCCCCGCCGCCCCTCGGCTGCGGTCCGTGGAAGCGACGCCTGCGCGGTGTCGATCCGGACCGGGCGGGGTGGCCCGGCGGATCGGCGCACCAGGGGGTGTTCCGACTTCCCAGTGGTGTTCGGCGGTCCGTGTCACCGGGTCGCCGTTGGCGTCACCCCCCAGACGTGCGTGATACCCACGACGGAACCAGGTTAGAAAGAGGAGGCCCCTCGGAATGAGAGTCTCGAAGCGGACGAGCAGCGCGGTCGCGCTGGGCGCGGCGGTCGCGCTCATCGCGTCCGGGTGCTCGGGCAGCGACGACGGCGGCGACGCCGGCAACAGCACGGACGGCGCCATCGTCATCGACGGCACCCAGCCGGAGGTTCCCCTGGTCCCGGCGAACACCACCGAGACCGGTGGTGGCGCGATCATCGACTACCTGTGGACCGGCCTCGTCGAGTACCCGAACAACGGTGGCGCCCCGCAGAACGCCGTCGCGGAGTCGATTGAGACCCAGGACTCCAAGGTCTACACGATCAAGATCAAGAAGGGCCTGAAGTTCCACGACGGCACCGAGGTGAAGGCCGCGAACTTCACCAAGGCCTGGAACTGGGCGGCCTACTCGCCGAACGGCGCGCAGAACTCGAGCTTCTTCGCCGACATCCAGGGCTTCGCCGACGTGCAGTCCGAGGACCCGGACGGTGAGGGCCCGCAGAAGGCGCCGGAGCCGAAGGCCAAGGAGATGTCCGGCCTGAAGGTCGTCGACGACTACACCTTCGAGGTCACCCTCGGCGCCCCGACCGCGGTGTTCCCCACCAAGCTCGGTTACAGCGCGTTCGTTCCGCTGCCGGACGTGTTCTTCACCCAGACGCCGGAGGAGTTCGGCAAGAAGCCGGTCGGCAACGGCCCGGTGAAGTTCGTGTCGTGGGAAGACGACGTCATGATCAAGCTGACGCGCTTCGACGACTACTCGCTGCGCGACAAGATGAAGATCAAGGACGTCGACGTCAAGCTCTACCAGGAGGACACGGCGGCCTACAACGACCTGCTCGCTGGCAACCTCGACTTCCAGCAGCAGGTTCCGGTCTCCGCGCTCGCCGGTGACAAGTGGAAGTCGGACCTGGGCGACAAGGCCATCCAGTCGACCACGCCGTCGACGGGCATCATCGCCTTCCCGATCTACGACCCGAAGTACAAGGACCCGAAGCTGCGCAAGGCCGTCTCGCTGGCGATCAACCGGCAGGAGATCACCGACAAGATCTTCTTCGGTAACCGCACCCCGGCCGACAGCTGGGCCAACCCGCTGACCCCGGGTGCCAAGGAAGGCAACTGCACCGCCTGCCAGTTCAACCCGGACGAGGCCAAGCGGCTGCTCGCCGAGGCCGGTGGCTTCCAGGGCGAGATGGTCTTCTACTACAACGCCGACGCCAGCCACAAGGAGTGGATGGAGGCCGTCGCGCAGAGCGTGAAGAACGTGCTGAACATCAACGCGCGGGCCGAGGGCATCCCGACCTTCGCGGTCTTCCGTCAGCAGATCAACGCTCACAAGATGACCGGCCCGTACCGTGCCGGTTGGCAGCAGGACTACCCGGACGTGGAGAACTGGGTCAACCCGCTCTACGTGACCGGTGGCTCCTCGAACGACGGTCTGTACAGCAACAAGCAGGTCGACGCGCTGGCCAAGGAGGCCAGCGGCGCGCCGAACCTGGACGCTGCGCACGCCAAGTTCGCCGAGGCCGTCGCCCTCATCGACCAGGACGTCCCGTCGATCCCGGTCTACTTCCAGGGCCAGCAGTCCGGCCACTCGGACAAGATCAAGAAGGTGGAGCTGACCAACGTCGGCGAGATCGACATCACCTCCGTCGAGCTCTGATCCGTACGGTCTGACCCAGGTCGGGCTCACCGCACCAGGTGAGCCCGACCTGGGGCCGTTCCGCGAGGGGTGCAAAATACCCCTCGACACGTCGTCACGCGTGTCGGTCGCCGACGCGCCCCCTGTCTGGAGGACCACCCCATGGGCCGTTATCTCTTGAGACGGCTGCTCCAACTCGTCCCGGTCTTCATCGGAACGACATTCCTGATCTACTGGCTCGTCTGGGCTGTGCCCGGCGACCCCTTCGCCGGCAAGTGCGGCGAGCGGCCGTGCCCGCCGGGATTCGTCGCGATGATGACCGAGAAGTTCCAGCTGGACCAGCCTCTCTACGTGCAGTACGCCACGTACATGAAGAACCTCTTCCAGGGGGACTTCGGCACGACGTTCGGCGGCCGTTCGATCAACGACATCATCGTCACGGCCTACCCGAACACCCTCAAGCTGGCCGTGGTGGCCCTGGCGATCGAGGCCATCATCGGCCTCACCGCCGGCGTGGTGACCGGCCTGCGGCGTAACGGCTTCCTGGACAACCTGGTCCTGATCTCCACGCTCTTCCTCATCGCGCTGCCGATCTTCGTCATCGGCTTCGTGCTGCAGTGGGTGCTCGGCGTGCAGTTTGCGATCATCAACCCCACCGTGTCCAGCGAAATGCGGCTCTCCGAGTTGATCGTTCCCGGCTTCGTGCTGGGCAGCATCTCGATGGCCTACATCGCTCGTGTGGCGCGCACCAGCATCTCCGAGAACCGCCGCTCCGACTACGTCCGCACGGCCATCGCCAAGGGCCTGCCGATGCGTCGGGTCGTCGGCGTGCACCTGCTGCGCAACTCCCTGATCCCGGTGGTCACCCTGCTCGGCACCGACCTCGGTGCCCTGATGGGCGGCGCCATCGTCACCGAGGGCATCTTCCAGATCAACGGCATCGGCCGCATCGTCTACCGGTCGATCGTCACCAAGGAGAGCGCCACCGTGGTCTCCATCGTGGTGATCCTGGTGCTCGTCTATCTCCTGATGAACCTGCTGGTGGACCTGCTCTACGCCGCCCTGGACCCGAGGATCCGCTATGAGTGAGCGCAGCGAACGAATCATCAACGCGGTGTGCCCGGTCACTCAGGCCGGCGCCGAGCGGAGCGAGGTGGCGGCATGAGTGACCCGAGCGCTGCGTCGATCGTCTCCCCACCGCCGTCGCACCAGCCCACCGAGATCGGTGGCCCGACGAACGCGGGCCTGCCCGACAGCGCGAAGCAGGACAAGCCCCGCGGCCTCCTCGGCGACGCCTGGCGCGACCTGCGGCGCAAGCCGCTCTTCTGGATCTCCGCGGCCTTCATCCTGCTCTTCGTGGTGATGGCGGCCTTCCCGTCGCTCTTCACCTCGGCCGACCCGACCGCCGGTGAGCTGAGCCGCAGCCTGGAGAAGCCGTCCGGCCACGCGTGGTTCGGCTACGACATCCAGGGCCGGGACGTCTTCGCCCGCACGATCTACGGGGCCAACGCCTCGATCGTCGTGGCGCTGCTCTCGGTGCTCGGCACGCTGCTGATCGGCGGCACCATGGGCATGATCGCCGGCTTCCGCGGCGGCTGGGTGGACGCCCTGCTCTCCCGGATCGCCGACGTCTTCTTCGGCCTGCCGTTCGTGCTCGGCGCGATCGTCATCCTGACCACCTTCAACGGGTCGGGCACCAGCAACAGCGAGTGGGAGGTCAAGTTCCTCGTCATCGCGTCGCTGGTCGTGCTGAGCTGGCCGGTCGTCATGCGACTCATGCGCTCCTCGGTGCTGGCCACCAAGGAGGCCGACTACATCGTGGCGGCCCGGGCGCTGGGAGCCGGCAACGGCCGGATCATCCTCAAGCACCTGCTGCCGAACTGCCTGGCCCCGATCCTGGTGTACGGCACGATCATGGTCGGCTCGTTCATCGGCGCCGAGGCGACGCTCTCCTTCCTGGGCGTCGGCCTGAAGTCGCCGGTGGTCTCGTGGGGCATCATCATCAACGAGGCGCAGGACCTGATCCGGGTGGCCCCGTACCTGCTCTTCTTCCCCGCCGCGTTCCTCGTCGCCGCCGTGCTGAGCTTCGTGATGCTCGGTGAGGCGGTCCGCGAGGCCCTCGACCCGAAACTCCGCTAGGGGAGATCCAGTTGTCCGACATTCTCGTGTCCGAGCAGTCCGCCGCGGGCGCCTCAGGGCGCCCCACCGGCCGGCTGCTCGAGGTCGACGACCTCCGCGTGGAGTTCCGCACCCGCGACGGCGTCGCCAAGGTCATCAACGGGGTCACGTACCACGTCGACGCGGGGGAGACCCTCGCCGTGCTCGGCGAGTCCGGCTCCGGCAAGAGCGTCACGGCGCAGACCATCATGGGCATCCTCGACAGCCCTCCCGGTCACGTCACCGGCGGGCAGGTGCGCTTCCACGGCAAGGACATGCTCAAGATGTCCTTCGAGGAGCGTCGCCGCATCCGCGGCGAGGGCATCGCGATGATCTTCCAGGACGCGCTCTCCGCGCTGAACCCGGTCTTCACCGTCGGGTTCCAGATCGCCGAGCAGTTCCGCGTCCGGCGCGGCATGAGCCGCTCCGACGCCAAGAAGCGCGCGATCGAGATGCTCGACCAGGTCAAGATCCCGAACGCCAAGGGCCGGTTCAGCAACTACCCGCACCAGTTCTCCGGCGGTATGCGGCAGCGGGCGATGATCGCCATGTCGCTGGCGCTCGACCCGGAGGTGCTGATCGCGGACGAGCCCACCACGGCGCTCGACGTGACCGTCCAGGCCCAGATCATGGACCTGCTGGCCGAGTTGCAGCGTGAGCGGCAGATGGGCATGATCCTGATCACCCACGACCTCGGCGTGGTCGCCGACGTCGCGGACCGGATCGCGGTCATGTACGCGGGCCGGATCGTCGAGGAAGCCAACGTGTACGACCTGTACGCCAAGCCGGCGCACCCGTACACCCTCGGCCTGCTCAACTCGATCCCGCGCCTGGACGAGAAGGGGCAGCAGCTCCGGACCATCAAGGGCCTCCCGCCGAACCTGATGAACATCCCGCCGGGCTGCCCGTTCAACCCGCGCTGCCCCATGGCGCAGCCGGTCTGCCGCGAGAAGGTGCCGCCGCTGCTGCAGATCGGTGCCGGCCGCGCCAGCGCCTGCCACTTCGCCGAGGAGCTGGTGAACCGTGACTGAGAACATCCTCGAGGTCCGTGACCTGGTCAAGCACTACCCGGTCACCCGTGGCGTGGTCTTCAAGAAGACCGTCGGTCACGTGAAGGCGGTGGACGGGGTCAGCTTCGACCTGCGTCAGGGCGAGACCCTCGGCGTGGTGGGCGAGTCCGGCTGCGGCAAGTCGACGCTCGCCCGGGTGCTCATGAACCTGGAGAAGCCGACCGGTGGCTCGGTCCACTACAAGGGGCAGGACATCTCCAAGCTCTCCGGTGGGGCGCTGCGGCGGCTCCGCCGGCAGATCCAGCTGGTGATGCAGGACCCGTACACCTCGCTGAACCCGCGGATGACGGTCGGCGACATCATCGGCGAGCCGTTCGAGATCCACCCTGACGCCGCGCCGAGGGGCAGCCGGCGCCGGAAGGTGCAGGAGCTGCTCGACCTCGTGGGCCTCAACCCGGAGCACATCAACCGGTACCCGCACCAGTTCTCCGGTGGTCAGCGGCAGCGCATCGGCATCGCCCGCGCGCTCGCGCTGCGTCCGGAGATCATCGTCTGCGACGAGCCGGTGTCGGCGCTGGACGTGTCGATCCAGGCGCAGGTCATGAACCTGCTGGAGCAGCTCCAGCAGGAGTTCGGCCTGGCGTACGTCTTCATCGCGCACGACCTGTCGGTGGTGCGGCACCTCAGCGACCGGGTCGCGGTGATGTACCTCGGCAAGATCGTCGAGATCGGCACCGAGGACGAGATCTACGAGCGGCCGACCCACCCGTACACGCAGGCGCTGCTCTCCGCCGTGCCGGTGCCCGACCCGACGGTCCGGGAGCACAAGGCGATCATCCGCCTGACCGGTGACGTCCCGTCGCCGGCCGACCCGCCGTCGGGCTGCCGGTTCCGTACCCGGTGCTGGAAGGCGCAGGACGTCTGCGCCCAGGAGGTGCCGCTGCTGCAGATCCGGAGGGGCTCGGACCACCCGAGCGCCTGCCACTTCGCCGAGAAGCGGGAGATCGTGGCCACCCACGAGGCGGCCTGACCCACCCCGTGAACCGCCTGCCGGCGTCGCGAGACGCCGGCAGGCGGTTCGCCGTTTCCGGTGACCCGCGGTGGCCGCCCCACCCGGGCCGGGCGGCCTCCGGGCCCTCGTCAGAGCGGGCCGCGGCCCGCGCGGAGCAGGAGCAGCGCGACCTGGGTGCCGTCCGCGCCGAGCGCCGCCCGGAAGCGCTCCAGGATCTCGCGCTCCCGGGAGAGCACGAGCCGGGTGCCGCCGGAGGCCATCCGCGTCGCGCCGACCTCCTGGGAGAGGCTCGCGCGCTCCAGCCAGAGGTCGATGATCGCCTGGTCGATCTGGTCGATGCGCTGACGGATCTCCCGGATGCGGGCCGCCGCCATCGGCTCCTGCGTGCCGGCGTCCAGCACCGGCGACCCGCCCGCCGGCCCGGTGGTGGCGTCCGCGCCCGTCGCGCCGCCCGCCGCGGGGGCTGCCCGGCCCGGGTCGTCGGCCGCCGCGGCGGCGTCGGGCACCGGCGCGGCACCCGTCCCGCCGTCCGCCGCGGGACGCTCCGCCGACGCGCCGTCGGGCTCCCCACCGCCGCGCCGCGCCGGGCCGCCGTTCTGCTGCACCACGTCTGTCATCATCGCCGTACCCCTCGGCCGTCGTGCCCCGGTGCCCGGAACCCGGGAACGAGAAAGCCCCGGGCTCCAGGAGCCCGGGGCTTCTCGCAGGTCTGTTGATCAGGCGCGACCCACGGCTGCCGGACTCCCGGTGCCGTAGTAAAAGTAGTAGCGCTGACCGAACACGCCGTCGAGTATGCCCACGCCGAGCCCCGGCGCGCAAGGAATCCCACCAACCGGGCCCGCCGGCCGGCGCCGGGCCGCGGTCGCCGTTGCCGGCGGCGTACGCGTCGCGGGCCGCCGTGCCCGCGGGCGTGCTGCGGTCGGGGAGTGTCCGGGGGGCGGCATAGACTCGCCGTGCGATGCATCCTCTCTTCGACATCCCCGCGTCCCCGCCCGCGCCCGAGCCCGCCCGCCCGAAGCGGCCCGGCCACGCGGGCAGCCGCCTCGACCCGCAGGAACTGCTCACCGGGCTCAACGGGCCGCAGCGTGACGCCGTCACCCACGCCGGCTCGCCCCTGCTGATCGTGGCGGGTGCCGGCTCCGGCAAGACCCGGGTGCTGACCCACCGGATCGCCTACCTGCTCGCCGCCCGGGACGTGCACCCCGGGGAGATCATCGCGATCACCTTCACCAACAAGGCGGCCGGTGAGATGAAGGAGCGGGTGGCCGCGCTGGTCGGGCCACGGGCACGCCTCATGTGGGTGTCGACGTTCCACTCCGCCTGCGTCCGGATCCTGCGCGCCGAGCACGAGCACGCCGGGCTGAAGTCGACCTTCTCCATCTACGACGCGGACGACTCGCGCCGGCTCATGCAGATGGTCGCCCGGGAGCTGGATCTCGACCCCAAGCGCTACCCGGCGCGGGGGCTCGCCGCCCAGGTCTCCAACCTGAAGAACGAGCTGGTCGACCCGGACGAGTTCGCCGCCCGCGCGAAGGGCCCCAACGAGCGGGCGCTCGCCGAGGCCTACGCGCTCTACCAGCGCCGGCTGCGCGAGGCACACGCGCTGGACTTCGACGATCTGATCATGACGACGGTGCATCTGCTCCAGTCGCACCCGCATGTCGCGGAGACCTACCGCCGGCGCTTCCGCCACGTGCTGGTCGACGAGTACCAGGACACCAACCACGCCCAGTACGTCCTCATCAAGGAGCTGGTCTCGGGCACCGAGGGGCTGGCGCCGGCCGAGCTCTGCGTGGTGGGCGACGCGGACCAGTCGATCTACGCGTTTCGGGGCGCGACGATCCGCAACATCCTGGAGTTCGAGCGGGACTTCACCGACGCCCGGACGATCCTGCTGGAGCAGAACTACCGCTCCACCCAGACGATCCTCAACGCGGCCAACGCCGTGATCGACCGCAACACCGCCCGCAAGCCGAAGCGGCTGTGGAGTGACGCGGGCCCCGGCGAGCAGATCGTGGGCTACGTGGCCGACACCGAGCACGCCGAGGCGGACTGGGTGGCCCGCGAGATCGACCAGCTGGTCGACGCCGGCGACACCCGGCCGGGCGACGTGGCGGTCTTCTACCGCACCAACGCCCAGTCCCGAGTGTTCGAGGAGGTCTTCATCCGGGTCGGCCTGCCCTACAAGGTCGTCGGCGGCGTGCGCTTCTACGAGCGCAAGGAGGTCCGCGACGCCCTGGCCTACCTGCGTGCCGTGGTCAACGACGACGACACGGTGAGCCTGCGGCGCATCCTCAACACGCCGCGCCGGGGGATCGGCGAGCGGGCGGAGGCGTGCGTGGAGGCGCTCTCCAGCCGGGAGCGGATCTCGTTCGGCGCGGCCCTGCGCCGCGCCCAGGAGGCGCCCGGCATCTCCACCCGCGCGGCGAACAGCATCGCCGATTTCGTGGCGCTGCTCGACGGTGCCCGGGAGGTCGCGGAGACCGGCACTCCCGAGGAGGTGCTGGAGGCTCTGCTCACCCGGTCGGGCTACCTGAGCGAGCTGGAGGAGAGCATCGATCCGCAGGACGCCGGCCGGGTCGACAACCTCCAGGAGCTCGTGAGCGTCGCCCGGGAGTACACCGAGCGGGTCGAGGCGACCGGGGCCGAGGGCGAGCGGGCCACCCTGGCCGGCTTCCTGGAACAGGTCGCCCTGGTCGCCGACGCCGACCAGGTGCCCACGGACGACCCGGACCACCAGGGCGTCGTCACGCTGATGACCCTGCACACCGCGAAGGGCCTGGAGTTCCCGGTGGTCTTCCTGACCGGCCTGGAGGACGGCGTCTTCCCGCACCTGCGGTCGCTCGGCGACACCCGCGAGCTGGAGGAGGAGCGGCGACTGGCGTACGTGGGGATCACCCGCGCCCGGCAGCGCCTCTACCTCTCCCGCGCGGTGACCCGCTCGGCGTGGGGGCAGCCGGCCTACAACCCGCCGTCGCGATTCCTCGAGGAGCTGCCGCCGGAGCTGGTGCGCTGGGAGCGCACCGAGGGGTCGTACACCTCGTGGGCCGGCGGTGGCGGCGGCGTGGGGGGCCGTGCGGACCGCGCGCCCGGCGGGCGTGGCGGCTTCACCGGTGGCACGCCGAAGGCGGCGCAGCTGGCGCGGCGGCTCGGCGTGGACGGCAGCCGGCTGACCACGGCCAGCGAGCTGCCGCAGGCGCCGAAGGTGGCCGCCGGTGACCGGGTCAACCACCAGCGCTACGGCCTGGGCCGCGTGATCGTGGTGGAGGGGCACGGCCCGGGGGCCCGGGCACAGATCGACTTCGGTGACCAGACCCTCTGGCTGGTGCTGCGGCACGCCCCGATCGACAAGCTCTGAGGCGTCGACGCCCGGCCCGGCACTGCCGGGCCCGGGCGTCGCGTCCCGGCGCGCTCCTCGCGCGGTCAGGTCGCGGTGACGGGCGCGGGGGAGCCCTCCCGGTGCCCGGCCTGCCGCTGGGCCGGCTGGCGCAGCAGGAGGTACGCGGCGATGGCCGCGGTGGCGAGGAGCCCGGCGCCGGCGGCGAAGGCGGACCGGTAGCCGCCGGTGAGCGCCTCGGCCTGGTGCTGGCCGCCCGCGAGCAGGTCGTCGGTGCGGGACGCCGCGAGTGTGGACAGCACGGCGACACCGACGGCCATGCCGATCTGCTGCGTGGTGTTGAACAGCCCTGAGGTGAGGCCGGCCTCGTCGGGCCGCGCGCCGGACATGGCGAGCGTGGTCAGCGCGGGCAGTGCCAGCCCGAACCCGGACGCGAGCAGCATGACCGGGAGCAGGTCGGTGAGATAGTTCGCGTGTACGGGGACGCGGGTGAGCAGTCCGAGCATGACGACGAGGAGCGCCAGCCCGGTCAACAGGACCCGGCGTTCGCCGTAGCGGGCGTTGAGCCGGGCGGAGACGCCCAGCGAGACCGCGCCGATGGCGACGGCCGCCGGGAGCATCGCGAGGCCGGTCCGGGTGGCGTCGTATCCGAGGACCTGCTGGAGGTAGAGCGCGACGAGGACCTGGAAGGCGAAGCACGCGGCGACCGTCAGGACCTGGACCACGTTGGCGCCGGACACGGCACGGGACCGGAGGATCCCCAACGGCATGAGCGGGTTGGTGGCGGTGGCCTGCCGGACGACGAACGCGACGAGCAGGGCGACGGCGAGCGCGCCGGTGCCGAGCGTGTGGAGCGACGCCCACCCGTGCTCCTCGACCTTCACCGCGGTGTAGATGGCGAGCACCAGCCCGGCGGTGGCCAGGAGAGCGCCGACGGCGTCGGCGCCCGCGGCGAGACCGAGTCCACGAGCGGAGGGCAGTGTCCGCCCGGCGAGCGCGAGCGTGGCGAGCCCGATCGGCAGGTTGATGAGGAAGATCCAGTGCCAGCCGAGGGCGTCGGTCAGCAGGCCGCCGAGCACCTGACCGATGGCGGCGCCGGCGGCGCCGGTGAAGCTGAAGACGGCGATCGCCCGGGAGCGTTCACCGGGGTCGGCGAAGAGCGTCACCAGGATGCCGAGGCTGACGGCGGTGGCCATGGCGCTTCCGACGCCCTGCGCGAACCTGGCGGCGATCAGCATCGCGGGAGAGGTCGCCGCGCCGGCCAGCACCGAGGCGGCGGTGAAGAGGGCGGTGCCGGCCAGGAACAGCCGCTTCCGGCCGAGCAGGTCGCCGAGCCGTCCGGCGAGCAGCAGCAGGCTGCCGAACGCGATCAGGTAGGCGTTGACGATCCAGCTGAGATCCACCGGCGAGAAGCCCAGGTCGTCCTGGATGGCGGGCATCGCCACGGTGACGATGCTGCCGTCGAGGATGGTCATGAGCGATCCGGTGGCGAGCACGCCGAGGGCGAGCCAGCGGGAACCGGGGGAGGAAGAGGTCGAGCGGGCGAGCATGGAGTGCCTCCTGTGCAGTGGCGACAGGAGGGACCATAGCGGATAGTTTTGTTAGAGACAATCTGCTTGGGATCTAGCTACTCTGTTGGCGTGCCCGGCGCACCGGGCGCGGGCTCTCCACCGGTGCCGCGAGATGTCCCTTCACCAGGCGGTTCATGGCGCGCAGGAACACCTCCCGCTCGTCCGCGGGCAGTGCCGCCAACGCCTCCCCGTGCACGCGGTCGACGATCTCCTGACTCCGGCGGGCCACCCGGGCGCCCTCCTCCGTCACCGCGACGATCCGGGCCCGCCGGTCGGTGCTGGAGGGGCGTCGTTCGGCGAGGCCGGCCTTCTCCAGGGCGTCCACCGTCACCACCATGGTGGTCTTGTCCATGTCGCCGATCTCGGCGAGCTGGATCTGGGTGCGCTCCTCCTCGAGGGCGTGGACGAGGACACAGTGCATGCGGGCGGTGAGCCCGATCTCGTCGAGCGCGGCCGCCATCCGGGTCCGCAGGACGTGACCGGTGTGGTCGAGCAGGAATGACAGGTCGGGCGTGGTGCGACGCGGCGCCAGTGCGGTCATGGTGACCAGCGTACCGACTTGATCCGTGACAGATTATCCGCAAAGGGCCAGCCATGCGCGGGGCGGACCGGCTTCAGCAGCCGACGCTGATGCCCCGGGCGCGCAGGAACGGTGCCGGGTCGATCTGGTTCCACATCTGGCCCTGGTGCACCTCGAAGTGCAGGTGCGGGCCGGTGGCGTCGCCGGTCGCGCCCTCGTAGCCGATGACCTGGCCGGTGGTGACCTTGTCCCCGACGCTGACGACGAGACGGCTCTGGTGGGCGTAGTGGGTCAGGTAGCCGTTGCCGTGGTCGATGAAGACGGAGTTGCCGTACCCGTCACCGGCGTCTCCCGCCTTGACGACCGTGCCGCCGAAGGCGGCGTGGATCGGCGTGCCGGCCGGCATGGCGAAGTCGATGCCCTGGTGCTGCGTGCCCCAACGGGGACCGAAGCAGGAGGTGATCGTCGCGCCCTTCATCGGGATGACCCAGCCCGGCTTCGGCTTGGGCTTCGCCGTCTTCTTCGGCTTCGGCTTGCTGGTGGCGGGCTTGGCCGTGGGGGACGGGCTGGCGCTGGTCGTGCTCGGCGAGGGGCTGGCCGTAGGGGTGCTCGTCGGGCTGGCCGGGGTGTTCGACTCGCGGGCCGAACGATCGGCACGCGCGGCGGCCTCGGCGCGCGCCCGGGCGTCGAGCGAGACGGGGGCCGGCCTCGGGTCGTCTCCGGTCGCGGCGATCGCGGCGCCGGCGACGCCGAGGCCCACCAGGGCGACCGCCCCGACCGCGAGGAGTCGGACGCGGCCGACGGGCCGGCGGTGCCGGGTGACCCCGGCGTCGACGCGCTGCTCGTTCTGGGTGGTGCTGTCTTCCTGCACGGGTGGACCTTCACGTCGAGGGGTGTCGGACCCGGACGATCCTGGCCAGCCCGCACCGCGTCCGGCCGAGGGGGCGCGACCCCGTCGCCGTCGCGATGTCGCTCGCTGCCGGGGTACGTCCCGGCCTGGGCGGTTTCGCCACCCAAACGATCATGGGCATCGATGGTGCCTGTCACACTCCGCGCTGTGGCGCAGGTCACTTCCGTGCACACGAAACCGCCCGGATCGGCTGATCCGGGCGGTCAACGGTCGATGCGCAGCGTCAGGACGCGGCTACGTCGTTGTAGTACGTCTCGACTTGTAGCTCGATGTCCACTCCGCGTTCCTGGAGCCACGGCTTCGGGTCGATCGGCTCGCCCTTGACATGCAGCTCGAGGTGCAGGTGGGAGCCGTAGGAGTGGCCGGTGTTGCCCACCAGCCCGAGCTGGTCGCCGGCCTTGACCTGCTGGCCCTCCTTCACGCTCAACACGGAGGAGTGGCCGTAGATCGCCTCGCTGCCGTCCGGGTGCTGCACGATGACGGCGTAGCCGTAGCCGCCGAACCAGCCGGCCTTGGTGACGGTGCCGTCGTGGATGGCCACGTAGGGGGTGCCCTCCGGGACGACCATGTCGACACCGGTGTGCAGCTTTCCCCAGCGCTCGCCGTACGACGACTTCAGGTCGTAGCCCTGCAGGGGGAGCATCCAGACGTCGCCCTCGGCCGCCTCCTTGCCCCGGGAGCTGTCACGGGATGCGCGATCGGCGGAGTCGGCGCGGGCGGCCGCGTCCTCGCTGGCGATGGAGGCCTGGCGGACCTCGTCGAGGGCCGCCGGGTTGACGGTCTTGGCGTCGGGCAGCGCGTTCGCGCCGAGCGCGACGATGCCGGCGCCGACGAAGGCGGTCGTGACGACTGCGGCGTAGCGGCTCCGCGGTGGGGTGGGTACGCGGCGGCGACCGCGATATCTATCGGGCTCAGACGACAGGCGCTGGCGCACGCACACCCTCCGTTGTCGGGGTTCCGAGGTGGCCGGCGGACGGTCGGTGACGCTGTCGTGAACGTCTGCTGGCCACGTCGTCACCCGTCCGTGGACCTGATGACAACCGTGGACACGTTAGCCAACAGCAACACGAGTCACAAGCCAGAGCGCCGAATTGGCGTGTCGATCTGTCCGTTTGCGTCCGTGATTGTCACGCCTCGCGCCGCCATTCGGTGCCCTGCTTACTGTCTGTTCGTCGCTGACCGTGACCGCTTCGGCGGACTCGTCCGGCTTGACGCGACGCCCCGCCGGCGCCTGACCGCGGAGGCGGTGCTCGACCGTCGGGTCTGTGACCAGGAGCGACGCGCGAAGGGGTCCGGGGCGCGCGCGTCGGCCCGGTGGCGGGTCGCCAGGGCGGCGAGACCGCCGCGCCCGTGTTCCCCGGGCCCGGCGGGTCTGCCGGCCCCGATTTCCCGGCCCCCTCCCGCCGGGTTACCGTTCGTTCAGGTGAATGGCCGCGGAGCCGGTGAAAGGTGTGCGCTGATGAGCTCTCGTATTCGGGTCGTCGTCGCCAAGCCAGGCCTGGACGGCCACGACCGAGGCGCGAAGGTGGTCGCCCGCGCGCTGCGGGACGCCGGCATGGAGGTCATCTACACCGGCCTGCACCAGACGCCGGAGCAGATCGTCGAGACGGCCATCCAGGAGGACGCGGACGCCGTTGGGCTGTCGGTGCTCTCCGGGGCGCACATGACCCTCTTCCGCCGGGTGCTCGAGCTGCTCGCCGAGCGCGACGCGCGGGACATCGTGGTCTTCGGCGGCGGCATCATCCCGGACGCCGACATCCCCGAGCTGGAGCGGCTGGGCGTCGCCAAGATCTTCACGCCGGGCGCCACCACCACCGCGATCGTGGACTGGGTGCGGCAGAACGTCGCGCAGCCGGTGAGCTGACCCGGTCGGCGTCTCGAAGCTCACCCGTTCCCGGGGCGGCCGGGCCCGACCGGCGGCAGACACGGGGGAGGGGCCGGACGCACCCCTCACACGTCCGGCCCCTCTATGCACGATGCCCCGCCGCCACCCCTCGACCGACAGGGCATCGGCCGTCTCCCGTCGTCGCGCATCAGCGCTCCGACACCTGACTCAACGACGCCCCGACGGAGGGGTTACGCACCGCCCCCAACATCCCCCGGACGGCTGACCCGGCATCGCGCGACGGCCGTGCGACGACCTCTACGTACCGGTGCCTGTGCATTACCGCACACCGCGCACCCGCTCGGTTGCCCCCGGTGGCGACCTCGCTAGGCTGCGGCCAATGGCCTGTTTCAACTGATGACAGGCGTCAAACTGTTTTCCAAACGCTGGTGGCGGCGCGACGGCGCGCCGCGGAGACGGGACGGGACGCGCAATCGTGGACCTGTACGAGTACCAGGGGCGGGACCTGTTCGAGCGGCACGGGTTGCCCGTGCTGGCCGGCGGCGTCGCCACTACCCCGGAGGAGGCCCGCGCGATCGCCGAACGCCTCGGCGGCCGGGTGGTCGTCAAGGCGCAGGTGAAGGTCGGCGGCCGGGGCAAGGCCGGCGGCGTCAAGCTGGCCGAGGGCGCGGAGGAGACGGTGGCCCGGGCCACCGACATCCTCGGCATGGACATCAAGGGGCACACCGTCCACAAGGTCATGATCACGGTGACCGCGGACGTGGCCGAGGAGTACTACTTCTCCTACCTGCTCGACCGGGCGAACCGCACCTTCCTCTGCATCGCCAGCGTGGCCGGTGGCATGGACATCGAGCAGGTCGCCGCCGAGACTCCGGAGAAGGTCGTCAAGGCCCCGATCGACGCGGTCAAGGGCGTGGACGAGGCGAAGGCGCGGGAGATCGTCACCGCCGCCAACTTCCCGGCCGAGGTCGCCGACCAGGTCGTCGAGGTCGCCGTCGGCCTGTGGAAGGCGTTCGTCGCCGAGGACGCCACCCTCGTCGAGGTGAACCCGCTGGCCAAGACCGGCGAGGGCAAGCTGCTGCTCCTCGACGCCAAGGTGAGCCTGGACGAGAACGCCGCGTTCCGCCACCCGGACCACGAGGCGCTGGTCGACCAGGCCGCCGTGGACCCGCTGGAGCAGGCCGCCAAGGAGAAGGACCTCAACTACGTCAAGCTCGACGGCGAGGTCGGCATCATCGGCAACGGCGCGGGTCTGGTCATGTCGACCCTCGACGTGGTCGCGTACGCCGGTGAGCGGCACGGCGGCGTCAAGCCGGCGAACTTCCTCGACATCGGCGGCGGCGCGAGCGCCGCGGTGATGGCGAACGGGCTGGAGATCGTCCTCTCCGACCCCTCGGTGAAGAGCGTCTTCGTCAACGTCTTCGGCGGCATCACCGCCTGTGACGCCGTCGCCAACGGCATCGTGCAGGCGCTCGCCCTGCTGGAGCAGCGCGGCGAGAAGGTCACCAAGCCGCTCGTCGTCCGGCTCGACGGCAACAACGCCGAGGCCGGCCGGGCGATCCTCGACGGCGCGAACAACCCGCTCATCGAGCGGGTCGACACCATGGATGGCGCGGCCGAGCGGGCCGCCGAGCTGGCCGCTGCGGGGGTCTGAACATGGCAATCTGGCTGACCAAGGACTCGAAGGTCATCGTTCAGGGGATGACCGGCTCCGAGGGTTCCAAGCACACCCGGCGGATGCTCGCCGCCGGCACCAACGTCGTCGGCGGCGTCAACCCGCGCAAGGCGGGCCAGACGGTCGACTTCGACGGCACCGAGCTGCCCGTCTTCGCCACCGTGGCGGACGCCATGAAGGAGACCGGGGCCGACGTCACGGTCATCTTCGTGCCGCCGCAGTTCACCAAGGCCGCGGCGATCGAGGCGATCGACGCCGGCATCGACCTGGCCGTGGTGATCACCGAGGGCGTGCCGGTGCACGACACCGCCGCGCTCTGGGCGTACAACGTGGCCAAGGGCGAGCGGACCCGGATCATCGGGCCCAACTGCCCCGGCATCGCCTCCCCGGGCGCCTCGAACGCCGGCATCATCCCGGCCGACATCACCGGCTCCGGCCGGATCGGCCTGGTCAGCAAGAGCGGCACCCTGACCTACCAGATGATGTACGAGCTGCGGGACATCGGCTTCTCGACCTGCGTCGGCATCGGCGGTGACCCGATCATCGGCACCACCCACATCGACGCCCTCGCCGCCTTCGAGGCCGACCCGGACACCGACGCGATCGTGATGATCGGTGAGATCGGTGGTGACGCCGAGGAGCGGGCCGCGGAGTTCATCAAGGCCAACGTGACCAAGCCGGTGGTCGGCTACATCGCCGGCTTCACCGCGCCGCCCGGCAAGACCATGGGCCACGCCGGCGCGATCATCTCCGGCTCGGCCGGCACCGCCGACGCGAAGAAGGCGGCGCTGGAGGCGGTCGGCGTCAAGGTCGGCAAGACGCCGACCGAGACCGCCCGCCTCATGCGGGAGATCATGTCCGCCGGTTGAGCGGATCGTTCCCGGTGAGGGGGTCGACCCGAGCGGTCGGCCCCCTCAGCCTTTCCCGCGTTCCCGCGACCGCCCGCACTGCCGTCGATGCCGGACGCTCCCGTCTCCGCCGCGTTTCTCCGCGCCGCTTCTGGATCACGGCGCTCCGCGACCCGGCGGTGGCGCCGTTTCACGCAACTCGCGGTCGCGCCGCGTCGGTATCGGACTGCCGTCGCGCACGCGACGTGCCAGAGTAGACCTTGATGTCCCCCGACACCCCTGATCACACCCGCCGTTCCGGCGCGGTCACCGCCGACGACCGGCCGGCCGACCGCGCCGTCACCGGCAGGCGGGTGCCGGCCCCGCGCACCGGCGAGCCGCGGCGGGCCCGGGCGCCGCTGGCGGTGGCCGCCGCGGTGGCCGCCGTCGGGGCCGCGCTCACGTCGTACCTGCCCGTCGCGGTCGTGCTCGGTCTGGCCCAGCTCAGCGAGGACGCCGGGTCGGTCACCGGTGCGCTGCGCGCCGGGCTGGCCGGCTGGCTGCTCGGTCACGGCGTGCCGCTGGGCACCGACGCGGGGCCGCTCGGGCTCGCCCCGCTGGCCCTCACCGCCCTCGTGGTCTGGCGGTTGAGCCGGGCCGGGGTGCACGTGAGCCGGGCGATGGGCGCCCGTGGCGGGCGGTCGCCGCGCCAGGCGCTCACCGCCGCGGCGGCGGTCGGCGTCGGCTACGCGCTGCTCGGCGTGCTCGCCGCGGTGCTGGTCGGTCTGGGCGGCTCGGGCACCTCACCGGTTCGCGCCGGGCTGACCTTCGTCCTGCTCGGCACACTCGCCGCCCTGGCCGGTGCCGCACGCGTCACGGCGGTGTCCGGACTGCTCGCCGAGCGGGCGCCGACCGTGCTCCGCGACGGGATCCGCACCGGCCTCGTCGCCGGCCTGCTCCTGCTCGCCGCCGGTGCCGGCGCGGCGGGCCTGGCCGTGGCGACCGGCGGTGGCGACGCCGCCGACATGATCGGCGCGTACCGGACGGGGGTCGCGGGCCAGGCCGGAATCATCCTGATCAGCCTCGCGTACGCGCCCAACGCCGCGATCTGGTCGACCAGTTACCTGCTCGGTCCCGGCTTCGCCGTCGGCACCGACACGGCCGTACGCACCAGCGAGGTCTCCGTCGGCGCGCTGCCGGCCGTACCGCTGCTCGCCGGGCTGCCCCGCGGCCCCATCGACGGGCTCGGCGCCGGGCTGCTCGCCGTGCCGGTGCTGGCCGGGATGACCGCCGGTTGGCTGCTCGCCCGCCGGCTGGTCCGCCTCGCCGCGGACGAGCGGGCGTCGCTCGCCTGGAAGCCGCTGCTCGCGCCGGCGGCGATCGCCGGGCCGGTGGCCGGCGTCCTGCTCGGTGCGGCCGCCGCCGCCTCCGGCGGACCGCTCGGCGGCGGCCGGCTCGCCGACATGGGCCCGGTCGCCTGGCAGGTGGCCGCGGTGACGACCGCCGTGGTCACGGCCGGAGCGCTGCTCGGCGCCGCCGCCGTCCGCGCGTTCACCCGCACCGCCGTCCGCTGACCGCCCGCCGCCGTCGACGGCCCCCGCCGGGCGGACGACCGGCCGCGCCGCCGTGCGCGGTGGCCACACCCGCCCGGCCGGAACACGCGGGAGGGGCGCCCCGCTCGCCGCGCGACGCCCCTCCCGCTCGACCGACGATCAGGGCTCGGTCGGCAGGTTCACCTGGAGGACGACGCTCAGGATGATGGACAGGATGCCCAGGCCGACGCCGACCGCGCCGCAGATCAGACCGGCCTTGGCCTGGCCGCCGTTGCTGGCCTGGCCCTGGTCGGCCTTCTGCTTGCCCAGGTAGCCGGTGATGATGCCGGCGATGCCCACCGGGATGCCCAGGTAGAAGCAGCACACCAGCGGGATCGACGCGATGCCGAGGATCATCGACACCAGGCCGAGGGTGTTGTTCTGGCCGCTGGCCTGCGGGTAGCCCGCGTTCGGGTACGTGGGGGCCGAGCCGTACGGCTGCTGCTGTCCGTACGGGTCCTGCGGCTGCCCGTACGGCTGCTGCTGCCCGTACTGGGGCTGCTGGCCGTAGGGCGGCTGCTGGCCCTGGGGCTGCCCGTAGGGCTGGCCGGACGTGGGCTGCTGACCGTACGGGGCGGCCGGCGGCGGGGCGTACGGGTCGTGGTGCGGCTGGGAGGTCGGGTCCTGGTTCGGCTGCTGGCCGTACGGGTCCTGACCGGGGTTACCGGGCTGCATGCGACGAGGCTCCTTGGCTGTGTCCGTCAGTACGTGTTGGTGTTGTTACTCATGATCGCGCCCGGGCGGCCCGGTCGCAGCACCGCAACACGACGTCGTCGTCGAGCGGCGGCCCGGGCCGGCCCGGTTTGCATGGGTGCTCCCTGTCGTCGATTCGGCGGATGCGGCCCCGCTCGGCGGCGGGACCGGGCACGCGGCGGCCCGAACGAGTCGAGCCGCAGCGTACCGGTCCGCTGCCAGTCCGCCGCCGGACGCGGCCGCGCCGCCCAGACGTCGGTCACTCCGACCTGCCCGATAGGGTTGCCGCGTGTCGTCCGAGCCCGTCTCCGCCGCCCGCCTCGTCGTCCTCGTCTCCGGGTCCGGGAGCAACCTCCAGGCGCTGTTGGACGCGGCCGACGATCCCGCCTACGGCGCCCGGGTGGTCGCGGGCGGCGCCGACCGCGACGGGATCGCCGGTCTGGACCGTGCCGCCGCGGCGGGGGTGCCGAGCTTCGTGGTGCCGCTGAAGGCGTACGACTCCCGTGAGGACTGGGACCGCGCCCTCACCGCGCAGGTCGCCGCGCACCGCCCCGACCTGGTCATCTCGGCCGGGTTCCTGAAGCTGGTCGGGCCGCACTTCCTCTCCGCCTTCGGCGACCGCTACCTCAACACGCACAACACCCTGCTGCCCGCGTTCCCCGGCATCCACGGCCCGCGCGACGCCCTCGCCTACGGCGTGAAGATCACCGGGGCCACCCTCTTCTTCGTCGACGCCGGCATGGACACCGGCCCGATCGTCGCCCAGGTCGCCGTGCCGGTGCTCGACGACGACGACGAGGACACGCTCACCGAACGCATCAAGTCGGCCGAGCGCCGCCAGCTCGTCGAGCAGGTCGGCCGCCTCGTCCGCAACGGCTGGACGATCACCGGAAGAAAGGTCACGATCCCGTGAGCTCCACTCAGGACGAGCGCCGCCCGATCAGGCGGGCCCTGGTCAGCGTGTACGACAAGACCGGTCTGGTCGAGCTGGCCCGGGCGCTGCACGAGGCCGGCGTCGAGATCGTGTCGACCGGCAGTACGGCGGCGACGATCGCCGGGGCCGGGGTGCCGGTCACCGCGGTGGAGACGCTCACCGGTTTCCCCGAGGTGCTCGACGGGCGCGTCAAGACGCTGCACCCGAAGGTGCACGCCGGCCTCCTGGCCGACCTGCGCAAGCAGTCCCACGCCGATCAGCTCGACGAGCTGGGCGTCGCGCCGTTCGACCTGCTGGTGAGCAACCTCTACCCGTTCCAGGCGACCGTCGCCTCCGGCGCGAGCCTCGACGAGTGCGTCGAGCAGATCGACATCGGCGGTCCGGCGATGGTCCGCGCCGCCGCCAAGAACCACGCCTCGGTGGCCGTGGTGACCGACCCGTCGGCGTACCCGGCCCTGCGCACGGCGCTCGACGCCGGGGGCTTCACGCTGGCCCAGCGCCGCGCCCTGGCCGCGCGGGCCTTCGCCGACATCGCCGAGTACGACGTGGCGGTGGCGAACTGGTGCGCGGTGCAGCTCGGCGGCGAGCCGGAGTGGCCCGCCTTCGCCGGGCTGGCGCTGCGGGCGGACCGGGCGCTGCGCTACGGCGAGAACCCGCACCAGGCGGCGGCGCTCTACACCGACCCGGACGCGCCGGTCGGGCTGGCCCAGGCCGAGCAGCTGCACGGCAAGGAGATGTCCTACAACAACTACGTCGACGCGGACGCCGCGTGGCGGGCCGCGAACGACTTCGCCGACCAGCCCGCGGTGGCGATCATCAAGCACGCCAACCCGTGCGGCATCGCGGTCGGGGCGGACGTCGCCGAGGCGCACCGCAAGGCGCACGCCTGTGACCCGGTCTCCGCGTACGGTGGGGTGATCGCGGTCAACCGGCCGGTCACGGTCGAGCTGGCCCGGCAGGTGGCCGACATCTTCACCGAGGTCGTGGTGGCGCCGGAGTTCGAGGCGGGCGCCGTCGAGGTGCTCCAGGGCAAGAAGAACATCCGCCTGCTGCGCGCCCCGGCCTGGAACCCGCCGCCCGCGGAGTGGCGGCAGGTCAGCGGCGGCGTGCTGGTGCAGATGGCGGACCGGATCGACGCGCCCGGCGACGACCCGGCCAGTTGGCGGCTCGCGGCCGGCGACCCGGCCGACGAGGAGACGCTGGCGGACCTCGCCTTCGCCTGGCGGGCCGTCCGCGCGGTCAAGAGCAACGCGATCCTGCTCGCCCGGGACGGCGCGACCGTCGGAGTCGGCATGGGTCAGGTGAACCGGGTCGACTCGGCCCAGCTCGCGGTGCGCCGGGCCGGCGCCGACCGGGCGCGCGGCTCGGTCTGCGCGTCGGACGCGTTCTTCCCGTTCGCCGACGGCCCGAAGATCCTCATCGAGGCCGGCGTCCGGGCCATCGTGCAGCCGGGTGGCTCGATCCGCGACGAGGAGGTCATCGCGGCCGCCAAGGAGGCCGGCGTGACCATGTATCTCACCGGCACCCGCCACTTCTTCCACTGACCCACCCACCCCGACCCCCGCACGGGCGACGAACGCCCACGGCCCCGGAAGCCCGCGCGGGGCGGCGGTAGCCCGGGCGCCCCGGGCGCCCGCGTGCCCCGCGGCGGGGGCGGGGTCGCGGGGTCAGGCTGCGGTGGGGCGGGTCTCCGCGAAGTGGCAGGCCGAGGGGTGCGGGTCGGCGGCGCGCGGGACGGTCGCCGGGTCCTCCTTGGCGCAGATCTCCTGCGCCTTCCAGCACCGCGTCCGGAACCGGCAGCCCGAGGGCGGGTCCGCGGGCGAGGGCACGTCGCCGGTCAGGCGGATGATGTTCCGCTCGTGACGTACCTCCGGGTCCGGCACGGGCACGGCGGAGAGCAGCGCCTGGGTGTACGGGTGGGTGGCCCGCTCGTAGATCTCGTCCTCGGTGCCGATCTCCACGATCCTGCCGAGGTACATGACGGCGACCCGGTCGGAGATGTGGCGGACCACGGACAGGTCGTGCGCGATGAAGATGTAGGAGAGCCCGAACTCGTCCTGGAGCTGCTCCAACAGGTTGATCACCTGTGCCTGGATGGAGACGTCCAGCGCCGACACCGGCTCGTCGCAGACGATGATCTCCGGACGCAGCGCGAGCGCGCGGGCGATGCCGATGCGCTGCCGCTGGCCGCCGGAGAACTGGTGCGGGTACCGGTTGATGTGCTCGGGGTTCAGGCCGACCACGTCCAGCAGCTCCTGCACCCGCCGGCGCTTGCTGCCCTTGGGGGCGGCGTCCGGGTGGATCTCGAACGGCTCGCCGATGATGTCGCCGACCGTCATCCGCGGGTTCAGCGAGGTGTACGGGTCCTGCATCACCATCTGCATGTTGCGCCGCAGCCGGCGCAGTTCGGAGCCGGAGGCCTTGAACAGGTCCCGCCCCTCCAGGGTCGCCGAGCCGGAGGTCGGGGTCTCCAGCCGCATGAGCAGCCGGGCCAGCGTCGACTTGCCGCAGCCGGACTCGCCCACCACCCCGAGGGTCTCGCCCCGGCGCAGCTCGAAGCTGACCCCGTCCACGGCCTTGACCGCGCCGACCTGCTTCTTGAACAGCACGCCCTGGGTGATCGGGAAGTGCTTGACGACGTTGTCGACGGAGAGGATGGTCTCGCCCCGGACCTTGGTGGGGCTAGCGGGCGCTGTCATCACGCACCTCCTGCGCGAAGTGGCATGCGCTGGTCCGGCCGTCGCCGAGGACCAGGTCGTGCGGCACCACGTCGACGCAGACCTGCTGCACGTACGGGCACCGGGGGTGGAACGGGCAGCCGGAGGGGATGCGCATCAGGTTCGGCGGCAACCCCTTGATCGTCGACAGCTCCTGGCCGCGGACGTCCAGGCGCGGGATCGACTCCAGCAGCCCCTTGGTGTACGGGTGTGCCGGCGCCCGGTAGAGCGAGCGCACGTCGGCGTGCTCGACGATGCGGCCGGCGTACATCACGGCGATCCGGTCCGCGACGCCGGCGACCACGCCCAGGTCGTGGGTGATCAGGATCATCGCCATGCCGAGGTCGCGGCGCAGGTCGGCGAGGAGGTCCATGATCTGGGCCTGGACGGTCACGTCCAGCGCCGTGGTCGGCTCGTCGGCGATCAGCACCTTCGGGTTGAGCGCCAGCGCCATGGCGATCATGACGCGCTGCCGCATGCCGCCCGAGAACTGGTGCGGGTAGTCGCCGACCCGCCGCGCGGCGGCCGGGATCTTCACGAGGTCCATCAGCTCGACGGCCCGGCGCCGGGCGTCCGCCCGGGACATGCCCTCGCGCTGGCGCAGCGTCTCGCCGATCTGCCAGCCGACCGGGAAGACCGGGTTCAGCGCGGAGAGCGCGTCCTGGAAGATCATTGCGATCTCCTTGCCGCGCACCTGCCGCCGCTGCTCCTCGGACTGCGCGAGCAGGTCGCGGCCCTGGTAGAGGATCTGACCGGAGCGGATGTGCGCGGGCGGGGTGTCCAGGATGCCCATGATCGCTTGAGCGGTCACCGACTTGCCGGACCCGGATTCGCCGAGCACGGCGAGCGTCTCTCCGGCGTCGAGGTGGTACGACACCCCGTTGATCACCTTGGCCACGCCCTCGTTGGTGCGGAACTCGACGTGCAGGTCCCGTACCTCGAGCAGGTGGCCGCCCTCGGGGGTCGCGGAGGCGGGGGTGGGTTGGACGGTGGAATCTGTCATCGGAGGCTCACCGCAGCTTCGGGTCGAAGGCGTCACGGATCGCGTCGCCGAGCATGATGAAGGCCAGCACGGTCAGCGCGAGGAAGGCCGACGGAACGATCAGCGGGGTCGAGGACTCCCGCATGTGGATCCGGCCGGTGTCGATGTCCTGGCCCCAGGAGATGGTCGGGGCCTTCAGGCCGATGCCCAGGAACGAGAGCGTCGCCTCGGCGGCGATGAACGAACCGAGCGCGATGGTCAGCACCACGATGGCCGGGGCCAGCGAGTTCGGCAGGATGTGGCGCAGCATGATCCGGCCGTGGCCGGCGCCGAGCATCCGGGCGGCGGCGACGTAGTCCTGCTCCTTGGCGGTGATCACCGAGGAGCGGACGACGCGGGCCGCCGTGGTCCAGCCGAGGATCGCCAGCACGAAGATGACCGCCGTGATCCGGGCGTTCGGGCTGTCGCTGCCGACCCGCTTGAGCAGGACGATCGCGGCCAGCAGCAGCGGGATGCCGAGCACGATGTCGATCACCCGGGACAGCACCGCGTCCACCCAGCGGCCGAAGTAGCCGGCGAGCATGCCGATGACCAGGGCGATCACGCCGGTGAACAGGGCGGACAGCGCCCCCACCAGCAAGGAGGCCCGGGAGCCGTAGACCGCGCGGGCGTACGTGTCGCAGCCCTGGAAGTCGTACCCGAAGATCGCCCCGCCGGACGGCCCGGCGTTCTGCCGGGAGAGCAGGCAGTCCTGGGGGTCGTTGGCGGTGAACAGGCCGGGGACGATCGCCATCAGGGTGACGGCCGCGACCAGGACCAGCGAGATCCAGAAGATCGGGTTGCGGCGCAGGTCGCGCCAGGCGTCCCCGGCGAGGCTGCGCGTCTTCTGCGCGCCCACCTGGTTCGGCGTGCCGGGCTCACCCGAGGGGCCACGTCGGGCGGCCTGGTTCTCGCTGGCCGCCACGGTTTCAAAGTCACTCATGCCGTCACCTCGCTCCGCTCGGTGCCGACACGAGCAACCAAGCACGCTGCGTTGATCATTCGTCCGCCGCGCTGGCGCGGCGCTCCCCGCACCGGGCCGCGACTGCGCTCACTCATAGCGGATCCTCGGGTCGAGTACGGCGTACAGGACGTCCACCAGGAGGTTCGAGACCAGGTAGACCACGACGAGCACGCTGACGAAGCCCACGACCAGGGGACCGTCCTCCGTGCGGATGCCCCGGAAGAGGTTGAAGCCCACGCCGGGGATGTTGAAGACGCCCTCCGTGATGATCGCGCCGCTCATCAGGTTGCCCAGCTCGACGCCGAGGAAGGTCACCACCGGGATGAGCGAGTTGCGCAGCACGTGGACGCTGACGATGCGCCGCTTGACCAGGCCCTTCGACCGTGCCGTGCGGACGTAGTCGGCGCGCAGGTTCTCCGCGACCGAGGTGCGGGTGAGCCGCAGCGCGGTGGCCAGCGACAGCGAGCCGAGCACGATGCCGGGCAGCAGGAGCGCGTAGAAGCTCGGCTCCGCTCCGGCGGTGGGCGGGAAGACCTGCCACTTGACGCCGAGGAAGTACTGGGCGAGCGGCGCCAGCACGATGGTCGGGATGCCGAGCACCAGCAGCGTCAGCACCAGCGTCGAGTTGTCGAAGATGCCGGCGCGCCGGATGCCGGCGATCACACCGGCGGTCACCCCGAAGATCACGGCGACCGCGAGCGCGATCAGCGCGAGCTTCACGGTGACGGGCCAGGCCTGCTGGAGGATGTCACCGATGTTCCGGCCGGTCAGGGACTGGCCGAGGTCGCCCTGGAGCAGGCTCCGGACGTAGTCGAAGTAGCGGTAGAAGAAGCCACCGACACCCGTCTGGTCGAGGTGGTACTTCTCCGTCAGGTATGCCCGCTGAGCGGCGGTCACCGGCCGCTCACCCGCGAGGGCCTGGATCGGGTCGCTCTGCCCGGCGAACATCAGCGCGTAGACGATCAGAGTGGTCCCGAAGAACGCCAGGACCATCTGCAGAAGGCGCCGCAGGATGAAGCGGAACATACTTTCCAGTCTCTCCGGAAAAATGCGAAGGGGTCGCAAGACGACGTCTCTGGTCGTACCGGAAATATCCGCGACCCGGTCCTCGGCCCCTGGTCAGGGCCGGCGCCGGATCCGGCCGCGACGGTGAGCGCCGGGGCCGGTTCGGGCGTGGGCAGGCCACCCGGGGACCGGCCCCGGGTGGCCCACGCCGCGGTCAGCTCAGCTGGCCGCTTCGATCTTGACCAGGTTGACGCGCTGGAACAGGTCCATCTCGACGTTCTTGACCTTGGACGAGTGCCCGAACACGTTCTCGCCGAAGCGGAGCGGGATCACCGGCATGTCCTTGGCCAGGATGTCCTCGGCCTGCTGGTACTTCTTGATCGCCTCTTCCTGGGTCGGAGCGGCAGCGCCCTCCTTGACCAGCTTGTCGAACTCCGGGTTGCTGTAGCCGTAGTAGTTCGACGAGCCGTTGGTGCTGTACAGCGGGCCCAGGTAGTCCTCCATGGACGGGTAGTCCATGACCCAGCCGAGCCGGAACAGACCCACCGGCTGCTTCTTCTCGACCTTGTTCAGCAGGTCGGAGAACTTCGGCTCGGCGACGCCGACGGCGTCCACACCCAGGTTGGTCTTGAGCTGGTTGATGGTCGCGTCGACCCAGTCCTTGTGACCACCGTCGCCGTTGTAGGAGATGGTGATCTTCGACGGGCCGCCGGCGGCCTGGTACAGCTTCTTGGCCTCGGTCGGGTTGAACTCGCCCGCGGCGCCCGTGGTGTTCTCCCGGTAGCCCGGCAGGACCGGCGAGACGAACGAGCGGGCCGGCTGCTGCGAGTTCTTGAAGATCGACTTGGTGATCTCGTCCCGGTCGATCGCCATCGAGATCGCCTTGCGCACGTCCGCGTTCGCGAAGTCCTTGTCGAACGTCGGGAACGCCAGGAACTGGAACGACGACATCGGGCTGGTCTGGTACCGGTCACCCAGGTCGGTCGGCGCGGTGCTGAGGTTCTCGGTCGGGATCGTCGGCAGCACGTCGAGGTTGTCCGCCAGCAGGTCGGCGTACGCCGCGTTGAGCTGCTGGTAGATCCGGAACTCGACGTCCTTGACCTTCGGCTTCTCGCCCGGGAAGGCGTCGTAGCGCTCCACCTCGATCTTGCTGTCGTGCTGCCAGGTGCCCTTCATCTTGAACGGACCCTGGCCGATCGGCGCCTGCTCGTAGTTCTCCTTGAGCACGCCCGGGGCGGAGAACGCGGCGTCCGGCAGCGGGTAGAACGCGTTGTAGCCGAGCATCGTCTTGAAGTCGATGTACGGGGACGACAGCGTCACCTGGAAGGACAGGTCGTCCAGCTTCTTGAGGCCGGACATGGTCTTGGCCTTCGGCGCGTCGCCCTGCAGGTCCTGGTAGCCCGCGATCTTCTCGAAGAAGTAGCTGGCACCCTGACCGTTGGGCGCGTAGGCGCCGTAGTTCCAGGCGTTGATGTAGTCGTCGGACGTGACCTTCTCGCCGTTGTGGAAGGTGAAGCCGTCCTTGAGCTTGATCGTCCAGACCTTGTTGTCGGTCGACGTCACCGACTCGGCCGCGACCTCGACCGGCTTGTTCTGGGCGTCGTAGTCCACGAGCGGGCTGAACAGGCCGGCGAGGACCTGCGAACCGGACGTCTCGGTGGTGTTGGTCGGAACCAGGTGCTGCGGCTCGCCGATCTGGATGCTGACCGCATCGGAGCCGCTGCCGCCGGACCCACCGTCGCCGCCGCTGCCGCAGGCCGCGAGGCCCAGCGTCACCGCGAGCGGGAGGGCGGTCCAGGCGGCGAGCCTACGAACTCGCATTGAGCCTCCTCATCTCCTCACACTGCGCAGTCAAGCCCGGCGCTGGGTAACGCTGCGCAACGATCGGCAACGGTAGGTCGGGAACCGACTTTCGGCAACGACTCGGTTTCAGCCCCGTAACGGAGTGGTCCGGCGGCCTTTGCCCCGGGGTCACCCGCCTGCTAGTGACCCAGGCGGTAAATTCGGCCCTGGCGAGGGATTTGGCTCGTGGACTGCCGTCCTTCTCGGTGCCCCGGTGGGTGCGGCGGTGCCTGCCTGTCCGAGTTGTCGTCGCCCTCCCGTGGCATCCCTTCCGCCGGTGACCAAAAGCACGGCGGCAACTCAGAGTGACCAAAGTCATGTCACACACCGTCACGTACGCGCGAGGCCGTGGGCTCCGGCAGGGAGCCGGGGCGTCACCGGGTCGTCGCGACCCGCGGGCCCCGCACGTGAGACGATCTGCACGTGACGGCGACGCTTCTGGACGGCAAGGCGACCGCGGCGGAGATCAAGGACGAGCTGCGGGCCCGGGTGAAGGCCCTGGCCGAACGGGGCATCACCCCGGGTCTCGGCACGGTGCTGGTGGGGTCCGACCCCGGCTCCCAGGCGTACGTCAACGGCAAGCACCGGGACTGCGCCGAGGTGGGCATCGCCTCGATCCGCCGGGAGCTGCCGGCCGACGCGACCCAGGACCAGGTCGAGCAGGTGCTCGCCGAGCTCAACGCCGACCCGGCGTGCCACGGCTACATCGTCCAGCTGCCGCTCCCGGCCCACCTCGACACCCAGCGCGTGCTGGAGCTGATCGACCCGGCGAAGGACGCCGACGGACTGCACCCGGTCAACCTCGGTCGGCTGGTGCTCGGCTACCCGGGCCCGTTGCCCTGCACACCGCGCGGCATCGTCGAGCTGCTCCGCCGCCACGACGTGGGGCTCAGCGGCGCGAAGGTCGCGGTCGTCGGCCGCGGGAACACGGTGGGCCGCCCGCTCGGCCTGCTGCTGACCCGGCGCAGTGAGAACGCCACCGTGACGCTCTGCCACACCGGCACCCTCGACCTGGCCTCGCACACGCGGGCCGCCGACATCGTCATCGTGGCCGCCGGTGTGCCGGGCCTGCTCACCGCCGACATGATCACCCCGGGCGCGGTGGTGGTCGACGTGGGCATCACGCGGGTCGTCGGGCCGGACGGCAAGGGCCGCTACACCGGCGACGTGCACCCCGAGGTGGTCGAGGTGGCCGGGGCGCTCGTGCCGATGCCGGGCGGCGTCGGGCCGATGACCCGGGCCATGCTGCTCACCAACGTGGTCGAGCGGGCCGAGCAGGGCTGAGCAACGGTAATCGAGGCGATCGGTGGCGGAAGGGCACCTTCCCCACCGGTCGCGCCATAACCGTCCGCCCCTGGCCGGTTCGGTGCCAGGATGGCTGATACGGTCCGGAAAACCGACTGGTATCAGGGAGTGGGACGACCATGGGTAAGAAGGTCACTGTCGTCGGGGCCGGCTTCTACGGCTCCACCACCGCACAGCGCCTGGCCGAGTACGACGTCTTCGACACCGTCGTGATCACCGACATCGTCGAGGGCAAGCCCGCCGGCATCGCACTGGACCTGAACCAGTCGCGGTCGATCGAGGGCTTCGAGACCAAGGTCGTGGGTGTGACCACCGGCCCGAACGGTGAGGGCTACGAGGCCATCGAGGGCTCGGACGTCGTCGTGATCACCGCCGGTCTGCCCCGCAAGCCGGGCATGAGCCGGATGGACCTGCTGGAGACGAACGCCAAGATCGTCCGTCAGGTGTCCGAGAACGTGGCCAAGTACGCCCCGAACGCCGTGGTCATCGTGGTCTCCAACCCGCTCGACGAGATGACGGCGCTGGCCCAGCTCGCCACCCAGTTCCCGCGCAACCGGGTGCTCGGCCAGGCCGGCATGCTCGACACCGCCCGGTTCACCAACTTCGTGGCCGAGGCGCTGAACGTCCCGGTCAAGTCGGTCCGGACGCTCACGCTCGGCTCGCACGGTGACACCATGGTGCCGGTGCCGTCGAAGAGCACCGTCAACGGCAAGCCGCTGCGCGACGTGATGCCCGCCGAGCAGATCGAGGACCTGGTCGTCCGCACCCGCAACGGTGGCGCCGAGGTGGTCGCGCTGCTGAAGACCGGCTCGGCCTACTACGCGCCCTCGGCCGCCGCCGCGCGGATGGCGAAGGCGGTCGCCGAGGACTCCGGCGAGGTCATGCCGGTCTGCGCCTGGGTCGACGGCCAGTACGGCATCTCCGGCGTCTACCTGGGCGTCGAGGCCGAGATCGGCGCCGAGGGCGTCAAGCGGGTCGTCGAGACCGACCTGGACGCCGACGAGCTGGCCAGCCTGAAGGAGGCCGCCGAGGCCGTCCGCGCCAAGCAGGGCGACGTCGCCAACATGTGACCCACGCACACCAGCCGGAGGGGGCACGCCGAATCGGCGTGCCCCCTTCGTCGTACCTGCCACCCCGCCCGGGGAGGGCGGGAGGGGTCAGAGGGGAGTGAAGGGGGTGCTCAGGTGGGGGGTGGCCAGGAGGGTTCGGCCCTGTTCGGCGAGCGCGCGGAGCAGGGTCACCCGGGAGGCACGCGCCGCCACCGGGTCCGCCTCGTGGGCGTACGCCAGCTCCGGGTCTACCAGCTGCACGGCGTGCACCAGCAGGTCGCCGGTGAGCAGCAGCCGCTCGTCCCCGCCGTCGAGCAGCACCGACTGGTGGCCGGGGGTGTGCCCGGGCGTCGGCAGCAGACGTACACCCGGGGTGACGACGACCTCGCCGTCGACCTCCCGGAGCTGGCCGGCGGCGCGCAACGGCCCCAGCAGCCGGGCCGGCAGGTCCGGGTGGAACAGCTCCAGCGCGCCCAGTTCGGCCCGCTGCACCAGGTACTCCGCGTTCGGGAAGAGCGGGCCGGCCCAGCCGACGTGATCGGTGTGCAGGTGGGTGAGCACGACCCGCCGGACGTCCGCCGGGTCGATGCCGGCGTCGGCCAGTTCCCGCGGCAGCCGGCCCGGCACGGGCGCCCAGCTCGCGGCGGGTGAGTCGGCCGGCCCGATGCCGGCGTCCACCAGGGTGACCGGTCCGTCGCCGGCCCGCAGCGCGAAGCACCGGAATCTCAGCCACCACCGGCCGTCCGTGGTCACGGACGCCGGGTCGCGCCGGTCCGCCTCCCGCCAGTGCTCGGCCGTCGCGGTGGGAAACGCCGCCGTCCGGGGCTCGAAGAACGGTCCCTCCCCGTCCGTGAGCGCGGTGACCGTGATAGACCCGAGGATGCGACTGGGCGGCATCCGGCGATGATGCCAGCGCCCGTCGTGGTCGGGCATCCCCATTTCCAACCGTCCGCGTACGGGCAGCTCAACGGTCCGACGGAGGCCGGGTGGGGAACGCCGGCCGGTTCCAGTACGCTCGTACTGCTTGAGCACGTGTCCCCCGAGAGGAGCGCCGGCCGATGGCGAAGATCAAGGTAAACAACCCGGTCGTGGAGCTCGACGGCGACGAGATGACCCGGATCATCTGGAAGCAGATCCGGGAGCAGCTGATCCTGCCCTACCTCGACGTCGACCTGCACTACTACGACCTGTCGATCCAGCACCGCGACGAGACCGACGACCAGGTCACCGTCGACGCGGCCAACGCCATCAAGGAGCACGGCGTCGGCGTCAAGTGCGCGACGATCACCCCGGACGAGGCCCGGGTCGAGGAGTTCGGCCTCAAGAAGATGTGGCGGTCGCCGAACGGCACCATCCGCAACATCCTCGGTGGCGTCGTCTTCCGCGAGCCGATCATCATGTCGAACGTGCCGCGGCTGGTGCCGGGCTGGACCAAGCCGATCATCATCGGCCGGCACGCCCACGGCGACCAGTACAAGGCCACCGACTTCGTCGTCCCCGGCCCGGGCACGGTGACCATCACCTACACCCCGGCCGACGGGTCCGCCCCGGTGGAGATGGAGGTCGCCAACTTCCCCGGCGGCGGCATCGCCATGGGCATGTACAACTTCGACGAGTCGATCCGGGACTTCGCCCGGGCGTCGTTCCGGTACGGCCTGGACCGCAACTACCCGGTCTACCTGTCGACCAAGAACACGATCCTCAAGGCCTACGACGGCCGGTTCAAGGACCTCTTCGCCGAGGTCTTCGAGAACGAGTTCAAGGCCGAGTTCGAGGCCGCCGGCATCACCTACGAGCACCGGCTCATCGACGACATGGTCGCCGCGGCGCTCAAGTGGGAGGGTGGCTTCGTCTGGGCCGCCAAGAACTACGACGGTGACGTGCAGTCCGACACCGTGGCCCAGGGCTTCGGCTCGCTCGGCCTGATGACCTCGGTCCTCATGACCCCGGACGGCCGTACGGTCGAGGCCGAGGCCGCGCACGGCACGGTCACCCGGCACTACCGGCAGTGGCAGAGGGGCGAGAAGACCTCGACCAACCCGATTGCGTCGATCTACGCCTGGACCCGGGGCCTCGCCCACCGGGGCAAGCTGGACGGCACCCCGGCGGTCACCGAGTTCGCCAACACCCTGGAGCGGGTCATCGTCGACACCGTCGAGGGCGGCCAGATGACCAAGGACCTGGCGCTGCTCATCGGCCGGGACGCGCCGTGGCTGACCACCGACGAGTTCATGAACGCGCTCGACGAGAACCTGGCGCGCAAGCTCGCCGCCTGATCCTCGCCAGCACACGACAGGGCCCGCCGGCACCCCGCCGGCGGGCCCTGTCGCGCCCGTGGGAGCGGTTTCCGTCACCTGTGTCGGCGCGCCTCGTTGACCAGGGTGGACGAGATGCCAGTCGCGTCCTGGAAGGTTGACCGCGGTAGCCCGCGCGGCCCGAGGCCGATCAGCCTTCCCGGCTGTCGTTCACAGCCAGCCGTCCCTTCCCTGCGGGGGGCCCTGTCCCGGGCCCCCCGCGCCCTGTTTCCAGGGCTTCGGCCGGTCAGGCGGCGCGCAGCAGCTCGGCGGCGCGTTCCGGGGCGATGTCGTTGATGAAGACGCCCATGCCGGACTCGGAGCCGGCCAGGTACTTCAGCTTGTCCTTCGCCCGCCGGATGCTGAACAGCTGCAGGTGCAGGTGGCTGAGTTCGCGATCGACGCGGACCGGTGCCTGGTGCCACGCCGCGATGTAGGGCATGGGCATGTCGAACAGCCCGTCGAAGCGGCGCAGCAGGTCCAGGTAGAGCGGCGCGAAGGCGTCCCGCTCCGCGTCGTCCAGGGCCGGGATGTCCGGCACCGGCCGGTTGGGCGCGACGTGCACCTCGAAGGGCCAACGGGCGGCCGCCGGGACGTACGCCGTCCAGTGCTCGTTGCTCAGGACGACCCGCTCGCCGGAGGCCCGCTCGGCGGCGAGCACATCGGCGTAGAGGTTGCCGCCGAGGGTGCGCTGGGCGTGCCGTCGGGCGGCGTCGAGCATCGACCGCGTGCGGGGCGTGATGAAGGGGTACGCGTAGATCTGGCCGTGCGGGTGGTGCAGGGTCACCCCGATCTCCACGCCCCGGTTCTCGAAGCAGAACACCTGCTCCACTCCGGGCAGCTCGCCGAGCGCCACCGTCCGGTCGGCGAGCGCGTCGATCACGGTGCGGACCCGGCCGGGGGAGAGGCTGGCGAACGACGCGTCGTGGTCGGAGGTGAAGCAGACGACCTCGCACCGGCCGACGCCGGGTCGCAGCGGCGTGAACGGCGTGATCTCCCCGGGCTCGTCGGCCACCCGGCCGCTCAACGACGGGAAGCGGTTCTCGAAGACCACCACGTCGTAGTCGGGCGCCGGGATCTCGGTGAGCCGGTCACCCACCGACGGGTCGAGGGGGCACTCGTTCGCCGGCGGGAGGAAGGTGCGGGTCTGCCGGTGCACGGCGACCGCCACCCACTCGTCGGTCAGTGGGTCGTAGCGCAGCTGGGACGCGGGCGGCAGGGACGGCAGCTCCCGACGGTCCGGCTGGTCGCGCACGGCGTCGTCCCGCTCGTCGAAGTAGATCAGTTCCCGGCCGTCGGCCAGCCGGATCGCGGTGCGCTTCATTCAGCACGCCCCTCCACTCGTCGGCGTGCCCGACGCCGTCACCATCACCAGTTCGCCCACGCGCTCGACGAGTACCCGCCGTGCCTCGTCCGGCAACCCGTCGTCGCTGATCAGTACGTGGGCCGCCGTCAGCTCGACGATCGAGGAGATCCCCACCGTGCCCCACTTCGTGTGGTCGGCGAGCACCACGAGGCGGTCCGCCGCCGCGACCAGCGCCCGGTCGGTCTCGGCCTCCATGAGGTTGGGTGTGGTGAACCCGGCCCGCTCGGTGATCCCGTGGACGCCGAGGAACAGCAGGTCCAGGTGCAGCGACCGGATCGCGCCGACGGCCAGCGGGCCGACCAGAGCGTCGGACGGCGTCCGCACCCCGCCGGTGAGCACCACCGTCTGGTCCGGCCGGCCCCCGGCGTGCAGGATCTCGGCCACCGGCAGCGAGTTGGTCACCACGGTCAGGCCGGGCACCTCCACCAGCCGGCGGGCCAGCTCGGCGGTGGTGGTGCCGGCGGAGAGGGCGATCGCCGCCCCGGGCCGGACCAGCTCCGCCGCCCGGGCGGCGATCGCGGCCTTCTCGCCCGGCTGGCGCACCGACTTCGCCCGGAACCCGGGTTCGTCGGTGGAGCCGGGGCCGGCGACGGTGGCGCCGCCGTGCACCTTGGCCAGCAGGCCGCGCTCGTGCAGCGACTCCAGGTCGCGCCGGATGGTCATGTCCGAGACGCCGAACTCGGCGGCCAGCTCGGTGACGCGGACCCCGCCCGTCGCGCGGACCCGCTCCAGGATGGCCGCCTGCCGCTGCTGTGCCAGCATCCCGCCGTACCTCCCGGCCCGATATCCGTACTCTCACGTGGTCAAACGTGTTCCAACAAGAATGAACATTAGCGCGTGTGCGGAGGCGGCGGAAGAATCGGGGGTGGGCGCGCCCGACCGGCCGGCCGCGCGCGGCGGGCCGACCGGTCGGCGCGGGATCTCAGAGGGTCGGGAGCTTGGGCTCGACCCAGCCGGTCTCGGTCAGATGGTGCAGGACGGCCTGGACGGCCTCCTCCACGGTGAGGTGGCTGGTGTCCACCACCAGGTCGGCGTCGGTGGGCTCCTCGTACGGGTCGTCGATGCCGGTCATCCCGGTGAGCAGGCCGGCGCGCGCCCGCGCGTACAGGCCCTTGCGGTCGCGCCGCTCGCAGACCTCCAGCGGGGTGGCGACGTGCACCAGCAGGAAGCCCGCCCCGGCGGCGAACGCCATCTGCCGGGCGGTGGCCCGCGCCGCCGCGTACGGGGCGATGGGGCAGCAGATCGCGACACCACGGTGGCGGGCGATCTCGGCGGCCACCCAGCCGATCCGGCGCACGTTCAGGTCCCGGTCGGCCTTGCTGAAGCCGAGCCCGGCGGAGAGCTCCCGGCGCACCACGTCCCCGTCGAGCAGGGTCACCGTCCGGTCGCCGCTCTCGCGCAGCGCGTCGGACAGCCCCCGGGCGATGGTCGACTTGCCCGACCCGGAGAGCCCGGTCAGGAAGACGACCAGGCCGCGGTGCCGGCGCGGCGGCCGGGCGCGGGCCAGCTCCTTGGCCACGGCGGGCGGGGTGTGCCACTCGGGCAGCGGGAAGCCCCGGTCCAGCAGGTCGTCGATCTCCTCCTGGGTCAGCGCGAGGCGCCGGTTGCGCGGCGGGATGTCCTCCCGCCACCGCCACTGCCCGTCTCGGTTGTCGTAGGCCAGCTCCCGCGGCACCAGCACCCGTAGCCCGGCACCGGAGAGCATCTCGCCGGTGGAGAGGAGGTGGGTGACGCCGTACGCGGCCGACACCCGGGCCCGCAGCAGTGCGTCGCTGATCTCGTCGGGCCGCCGGGACAGCGGCACGGCGACCAGGGTCGCGGGCGGCATCCGGTCCCGTGCGGCGAACACGGCGCGCACCAGCGACTCGGGCGGCAACTCACCGTTGCCGTCCTCACCGACGGGGATCAGGACCAGCAGGTGGGCGCCGAGGGTGCGCACGGCGTGCGCGATCTGGGCGAGCTGCGGCCGGTGCAGCGGTCGGTCGGCGATCACCCCGAGCACCCGGCCCGGTGGCAGCAGGGCACGGACCTCCTCGGGGTCGCGGCGCAGCCGCTGGAACGGCCCGTGGGTGCCGTCGCCCAGCCGGTGCACGGCGCCGCCGACGCCCGCCACCCCGTCGCGGACCGGCCACGCGTCGGCCACGTCCAGTGCGGCCATCGGGGCGCCCTCGCCGTCGGTGAGCACCAGCGTGCGGCGGGCCGGGTCGCGCGGGTCGAGCCCGTTGGCGAGTGCCACCGGCACCTGGAGGGTCACCGGGACCTGCCACGGGGCGCCGTCGGCGAGCCGGCCACGACGGCTGACCGAGACCAGGTCGGCCCGGGTCATGAAGCCGGTCAGCGGGGTGTAGGCCCCGGTCAGCAGCAACTCCAGGTCGGCCAGCTCCCCGGGGCGCGGCGTGTACGCCGGTGCGTCACGGAGTATCTCGTCGGGCAGTGTCCACCCGTTGTTCATCACACCCCCACTCGCTGGCCGGCACACAGTTTCGCAGTAGACCGGCGATCGGTCGAGGGCGCCACTCCACTACCGAGACCCGACGGGAGCGGTGATCGTCGAATTTCGGGTTGCCCGGCGCGACGCCGAGCGCGGCGGGGAAGCGCGGACCTTAGGGGACGGGTCCGGCGGAGTTCAGGGGCGCGCCCGGGGCGCGGCAGGTCCCGCGACACGCCCGGACTGCCTACGCTGGGCGCGTGACACTGATCGCGACCGAGTCGCTGACCAAGACGTACGGGGGTGGGGTCACGGCGCTGGCCGACCTCACCGTCGCGGTCGAGCCGGGGATCATCGGGTTGGTCGGCGCGAACGGCGCCGGCAAGTCGACCCTGATCAAGATCCTGCTCGGCCTGCTCGCACCCACCAGTGGCCGGGTCCGGGTGCTGGGCCTCGACCCGACCACCGACTCGGCCGCCGTCCGCGCCCGGGTCGGCTACATGCCCGAACACGATGCCCTTCCGCCCGACCTGAGCGCCGCCGAGCTGGTCACCCACCTCGGGCGGATCAGCGGGCTGCCGCGGACGGTCGCCCGGGAGCGGGCCTCCGAGGCGCTGCGGCACGTCGGGCTCTACGAGGAGCGCTACCGCCCGGTGGGCGGCTACTCCACCGGCATGAAGCAGCGCGTGAAGCTCGCCCAGGCGCTGGTGCACGACCCCGACCTGCTGCTGCTCGACGAGCCGACCAACGGCCTCGACCCGGCCGGCCGCGACGCGATGCTGGCCCTGGTGCACCGCATCGGCACCGAGTTCGGCATCTCGGTGCTGGTCTGCTCGCACCTGCTCGGCGAGGTGGAACGGATCTGCGACACCCTGGTCGCCATCGACGGCGGCCGGCTGCTGCGGGCCGACCACATCTCGGCCATGACGTCGGCCACCGACGTGCTCGCCGTCGAGGTGAGCGAGGGCACCGAGGAGCTGGCCGCCCGTCTCGCCGCGCTCCAGCTTCCCGTCCGGCGCGACGGGCGGCTGCTGCTCGTCGAGCTGGCCGACGACGCCACCTACGACCTGATCCTCGGCGCGGTCGCCGAGCTGGACCTGCCGCTGCACCGGTTGGACCAGCGCCGGCACCGGGTGGCCGAGCTGTTCGCCACGAGGGAGCCCAGCCATGTCTGAGCCGACCGGCGTCATCCACGACATCGGCTACCAGCGCTACACCGGCCCCCGGCTGGGGCGCCGGGCGGTGTTCGGGGCGCTCTACCTGCACGGCCTGCGGACCGCGTTCGGGTTCGGTCGCAGCGCCAAGGCCAAGATCTTCCCCTGGCTGGTGGTCGGCATCGTCACCATCGTTGCCGCCGGCGCCACGGCCGTCCGTAGCCAGATCGGCGAGGTCGTGCTGACCTACGCCCAGTTCGCCGACAACATGAGCTGGCTGGTCATCTTCTTCGTGGCGGTGGTCGCGCCCGAGCTGGTCTCCCGGGACCTGCGCAGCGGGGTGCTCCCGCTCTACTTCTCCCGCCCGCTGCCCCGCTCCGACTACCCGATGGCCAAGCTGCTGGCCATGATGACCGCGCTCTGGCTGCTGCTCGGCGGGCCACAGCTGGTGATGTTCCTGGGTGCCGCGTTCACCACCGACGAGGGGATGCGCGGGGTGTGGAACGAGGTGTTCGACCTGTTGCCGGGCCTGCTCTACGCCGGGCTCTGGGCGGTGGTGTTCGCCTCGGTCGGCCTGCTGGTCGCGTCCCTCACCGGCAAGCGGGCGTTCGCGGCCGGCGGGATCGTGGCGGTGTTCCTCATGACCACCCCGATCGTCGGCACGCTGTCGATCATGCCGTCCCGGACGCTGAACGAGCTGGCCGGGCTCGCCTCGCCGTCCACGCTGGTGCAGGGCGTCGGGGTGTGGTCCCTCGGCGACCTGCTGGTCACCGAGGGCGGCGCCGCCGCCCACTCGCTGATCGGCGGCTTCGGCCCGGTCTACGCGGTCGCCGCCGTGCTGCTGGTGGCCGCCTGCGTCGCCCTGCTGCTGCTGCGATACCGGAAGGTGGCCGCCCGATGACCACGACGAGCGTCGAGAACACCGCGGTGGCCGGCGCCGCCGCGACCAGCACCCTGGACCTGGCCGGCGTCTCCCGCTGGTACGGCAACGTGGTCGCGGTCAACGACGTGAGCATGAGCCTCGGCCCGGGTGTCACCGGGTTGCTCGGCCCGAACGGCGCGGGCAAGACCACCCTGCTGCACATGATGGCCGGCTTCCTCGCCCCGTCGCGCGGCACGGTGACCCTCGACGGCGCCCCGACCTGGCGCAACCCCGACGTCTACCGGCGACTCGGCCTGGTCAGCGAACGGGAGGCGGTGCACACCTTCCTGAGCGCGTACGAGTTCGTGCTGGCCAGCGCGAAGCTGCACCGGCTGCCCGACCCGCAGGAGGCGGCCCGCCGGGCCATCGCCCTCGTGGAGATGGAGAGCGCGCAGGACCGGCGGATCGGCACCTACTCCAAGGGCATGCGGCAGCGGGCCCGGGTGGCCGCGGCGCTGGTGCACGACCCGCAGGTGCTGCTGCTCGACGAGCCGTTCAACGGCATGGATCCGCGCCAGCGGCTGCACATGATGGAACTGCTGCACCGCCTCGGTGACGCGGGCCGGACGATCCTGTTCAGCTCGCACATCCTCGAGGAGGTCGAGCAGGTCTCCGGCACGGTCCAGGTGATGGTCGCCGGCCGGCTGGCCGCGTCCGGCGACTTCCGTACGATCCGCCGGCTGATGACCAACCGGCCGCACGTGTTCGCGGTGCGCTCCACCGACGACCGGGCGTTGGCCGTCGCACTGATGGCGGAGCCCTCGGTGACCGGTGTGGAGTTGGGTCGCGGCGGTCTGACGGTGCGGGCCGGCGACTACGGCGCCTTCACCCGGGCGCTGCCCCGGATCGCGCTGACGAAGGGCATCCGGGTCCGGCAGCTGGTGCCCGAGGACGAATCCCTGGAGAGTGTCTTCTCCTACCTGGTGGAGGCTTGAGGCTGAGATGTCTACCGTTTCCTGGATCACCGCGCGGGGACTCTTCGGCCGCCGCCGCTTCCTGATCCTCTTCCCGCTTCCCGTGGTGCTGGTGCTGCTCGCCGTGCTCTCCCGTGGCCTCGGTGTGGATCCCGGCGAGTGGGGGCCGCCGGTCCTGGTCGGGCTCGGGCTGGCCGTGGTGCTCCCGGTGGTCGCGCTGATCGTCGGCACCGGCGTGCTCGGCGCGGAGATCGACGACGGCACGGTGGTGCACATCCTCACCAAGCCGCTGCCGCGCTGGCAGATCGTGCTGCCGAAGCTCGCGGTGGCGACCGGGGTCACCGCGGTCACCGTCGCCGTGCCCATCTACGTCGCGGGCGTGCTGGCCCATTCGGTACGTCTCGGTCTGGGGCTCGCCGCCGCCGCGTGCGTCGGCGCGCTGGCGTACTCGGCGCTGTTCCTGGCGCTCAGCCTGCTCACCCGGCGACCGGTGCTGCTCGGGCTCGTCTACGTGCTGATCTGGGAGGGCCTGCTCGGCAACTTCGTGAGCGGCACCAAGGTGCTCTCCGTCCAGCAGTACGTCATCGCCCTCGCCGACCGGATCGCCCCGAGCGGGCTGTTGGAGGCCGACGTCTCGGTGCCGGTGGCGGCGGTGATGAGCGTCCTGATCAGCGTCGGCTTCACCGTGCTGGCGATCGACCGGCTGCGCTCGTTCAGCGTCGCCGGCGAGACGAGCTGACGCCCGTCCGACCAGAGGAGGCCCCCGCCGACCGGACGCGTCGGCGGGGGCCTCCTGCTGGCGGGGAACTCCCGCTGGCCGGAACGCTGGCGGGAACTCCTGCTGACCGGCCCTGCGAAGGTAGGGCTGGCCGGATGGACCGGGCCGGCGCGGTCGGCGAGGCTGGACACGTGAGTGCGGAAGTGGGACAGATCATGGCGGGACGGGCGTCGTACCCGGGTGCCGGGCGGCACTGGCTGGTCAGCCTGGCGGTGGCCGGGCTGGCCGCCGCGGCGGTCACCACGATCGCCCGCAGCAGCGGGCACTTCCACTGGTGGGCCGGGTTCGTGCTGATCCCCGGCGCGCTGATCGCGGCCAGCGGCGGCCCGCTGCTGGCCCGCGGCGGTGGCCGGGCGTTCGCCGGATACGTGGTCGCGTGCGCCGGCACCCTGGTCTTCACCACCGGCGCGCTGCTCATGTTCGGCGTGATGGGGCGCGGTTGGCCCGCCATGATCATGGTCCCGTGCCTGGCGGTCGCCGGCACCTACGTGTGGCGACCGGCGCACCCGCTGGCCCGGGGGCTGCACCGGGCGGTGGCGCTGCTCGGGCTGGCCGGCGTGCTGCTCGGCGCGACGTTCCAACTGATCGTCCTCGACGTGGTGGACTTCGGTGACGTCGGCTGGTGGGGTGCCTTCCTGATGCTGGCCGGGGTGATCGTGCTCGGCAACGCGGTCGAGCTGACCCGCCACCGGATGCCGTACCGGCTCCAGGCGATCACCCTGCTCGTGGGGCCGGCCGTGGTCGCCTTCCTGCTGGGCCTGCGCTTCCTGCGCGGCTGGTGACCGCCGGACCACCCCGGGCCCGCACCACAGGGATGTGCCGCCTCGCGCGATGTCGAGGCGGCACAGTCCCTGAGCGCGTCCGGAGCCCGTCTCCGGGCGTCGCACGCGGGCCGGTCCGTCAGAACGCGGACGCGATCACCAGTTCCGTGGTGCGGTCGGGGAGCATGTCCAGCTTGCCGATCCGGCCGGCGGCCCGCAGGTCGTCGGAGACGAGCGTGAGCTTCTCCAGCAGCGCCGCCGGGCCGAGCGCCTCGGCGAGCGGCACCTCCGCCCGCATCGAGAGCTTCCGCTCGGACTTGGCCCGTCGCACCTGGCTGAGCGCGTCACCGGCGATCCGGAGCAGCTCCGGGTCACCCTCGCCCTCGATCGCCCGGCCCACCTCGTGGGTGGTCGGCCACGGCGCACGGTGCACCGAGCCGTACCGCCACCAGGACCAGACCTCCTCGGTGACGAACGGCAGCACCGGGGCGAAGAGCCGCAACTGCACCGAGAGGGCGCTGGCCAGCGCGGCGCGGGCCGAGGCGGCCCCCGGCCCGGTGCCGTACGCGCGTTCCTTGACCAGCTCGATGTAGTCGTCGCAGAACCGCCAGAAGAACGCCTCCGTGGCCAGGAGCGCGGCGGTGTGGTCGTACGCCTCCAGTGCGGTCGTCGCGGCGGTGACCACGGCGGAGAGCTCCGCGAGCATGGCCCGGTCCAGCGGCTCGCCCGCGGCGGTGCGCAACGAGTCGGCGGCACCCAGCCCGAGGACGAACTTCGACGCGTTGAGCACCTTGGTGGCGAGCCGCCGGCCGACCTTGATCTGAGCCGGGTCGTAGGCCAGGTCCATGCCGGGCTTGCCGTTCGCCGCCCAGTACCGCACGGCGTCGGAGCCGTTCTGCTCCAGCAGCGCCATCGGGGTGACCACGTTCCCCTTGGACTTGGACATCTTCTTCCGGTCCGGGTCGAGGATCCAGCCGGACAGCTCCGCGTCCCGCCAGGGGAGCACGCCGTGCTCCAGGTGCGACCGGACGACCGTGGAGAAGAGCCAGGTGCGGATGATGTCGTGCCCCTGCGGGCGCAGGTCCATGGGGAAGACCAGGGCGAACAGCTCCGGGTCGGTCTCCCACCCGCCCACGATCTGCGGGGTCAGCGACGAGGTGGCCCAGGTGTCCAGCACGTCCGGGTCGCCCACGAAGCCGCCGGGCTGGCCGCGCTGGGACTCGTCGTAGCCCGGGGGCGCGTCGGTGGACGGGTCGATGGGCAGCGCGGACTCGTCCGGCGTGAGAGGGTGGGTCCAGTCCGGCTCGCCAGCGTCGTCGAGCCGGTACCACACCGGCACCGGCACGCCGAAGAAGCGCTGCCGGCTGACCAGCCAGTCACCGGTGAGCCCGCCCACCCAGTGCTCGTAGCGGTGCCGCATGTGCTCCGGCACCCAGCGCAGCTCCCGGCCACGGGCCAGCAGCTCCTCCCGCAGCCGCGGGTCGCGCCCGCCGTTGCGCAGATACCACTGCCGGGTGGAGACGATCTCCAGCGGCCGGTCGCCCCGCTCGTAGAACTTCACCGGGTGCGTGATCGGCCGCGGCTCGCCGACCAGGTCACCCGCGTCGGCGAGCATGCCGACGATCTCCCGGCGGGCGCCGTTGACGGTCTGCCCGGCCAGCGCCGCGTACGGCTCGGCCGGCACGCCGCTCGGGGCCTCGGGCAGCAGCCGGCCGTCCCGGCCGATCACCACCCGCGTCTCCAGCCGCAGCTCCCGCCACCAGGTCACGTCGTTGAGGTCGCCGAACGTGCAGACCATGACGATCCCCGTGCCCTTGCCGGGGTCGGCGAGCGGGTGCGCGTGCACCGGCACCTCCACCCCGAACAGCGGGCTGCGGACGGTGCCGCCCACGAGGTCGGCGTACCGCTCGTCGTCCGGGTGGCAGACCAGCGCCACGCAGGCCGGCAGCAGCTCCGGGCGGGTGGTGTCGATGAGCACCTGGCGCCGGCCCGGCCCGGTGAAGCGCAGCCGGTGGTAGGCGCCCGGGCGTTCCCGGTCCTCCAGCTCGGCCTGCGCCACGGCGGTGGCGAAGCCGACGTCCCAGAGCGTCGGCGCCTCCGCCTGGTACGCCTCGCCGCGGGCCAGGTTGCGCAGGAACGCCCGCTGGCTGGTGGCCCGGGCCACCCGGCCGATCGTCGTGTAGGTCAGCGACCAGTCCACCGACAGGCCGAGCCGCCGCCAGAGCGCCTCGAAGACCTGCTCGTCGGCGACGGTGAGCCGCTCGCAGAGCTCGATGAAGTTGCGGCGGGAGATCGGGGTCGGGTTCTTCCGGGCCTCGTCGCCGACGGGGGTGGCCGGTGGCCGCCAGGCCGCGTCGTAGGGCAGCTCCGGGTCACAGCGCACCCCGTAGACGTTCTGCACCCGCCGCTCGGTCGGGAGGCCGTTGTCGTCCCAGCCCATGGGGTAGAAGACCGTCCGCCCCCGCATGCGCTGGAACCGGGCGACGATGTCGGTGTGCGTGTACGAGAACACGTGCCCCATGTGCAGCTCGCCCGACACGGTCGGCGGCGGGGTGTCGATGGAGTAGACGTCCTCCCGGCGGCCGCCGCGGCCCGGCGCGCGCGTCGCCGCGCCAGGGGCGGGTACGGCCGGCCTCGGCCGGTCGAACGCGTACGTGCCCTCCTCCTGCCAGCGGCGCGCCCAGGTCTCCTCGATGCCGTCCAGGGTCGGACGCTCGGGGACGCCGGCGCGGGCCGTCCTCGCCGTATCGGTCATCCTGCGATGGTAGGCAGCCGCCAACGGCCGGACCACGGCATAACGCCGTGCCACGATGGAATTCGTGCCGACGCTTCCGCTCCACCCCGACGAGCTGCTCACCACCACCCGTACGGTCCGCCGGCGGCTGGACCTGACCCGGCCGGTGCCGATGGAGCTGGTCCGCGAGTGTCTGGAGATCGCGCTCCAGGCGCCCACCGGCTCGAACCGCCAGGGGTGGCACTTCGTGGTGGTGACCGACCCGATGCTGCGGGCCGAGATCGGCCTGCTCTACCAGCGGGCGGTGCACGCCTACCTGGCGTCGGAGGCGTCGGCCGCCAAGCTCTTCCCGGGCGACCCGGCCCGGGCGGCCGTGCAGCGCCGGGTGGGTGAGAGCGTGGCGTGGCTCGGGGACCGGATGGGTCAGGTGCCGGTGCTGCTGGTGCCCTGCCTTCGCCTCGACGGCGGCGGTGAGCTGGCCTCCGGCAACCAGGCCGGGCTGTGGGGGTCGCTGCTGCCGGCGGTGTGGAGCTACATGCTCGCCGCGCGGGCGCGCGGTCTCGGCACCGCCTGGACGAGCCTGCACCTGGTGTACGAGGCGGAGGTCGCCGAGCTGCTCGGCCTCCCCGAGGAGGTGCGCCAGGCGGCGCTGGTCCCCACCGCGTGGTACACGGGGGACGGCTTCCGGCCGGCGACGCGCCAGCCGCTCGACGAGGTGCTGCACGTCGACCGCTGGTGAGCCGACTCAGCGCAGGGACTCCCGCCACTGGCGGTGCAGCGCCGCGTACCGGCCACCGGCGCGCGCGAGCCGGTCGGGTGCGCCGTCCTCCACGATCCGCCCGCCGTCGAGCACCAGCACCCGGTCGGCGATCTCCACGGTGGAGAGGCGGTGGGCGATGACCAGCGCCGTGCGGTCCCGCAGGATGGTGCCGAGCGCCCGCTGCACGAGCCGCTCCGTCGGCACGTCCAGCGACGAGGTCGCCTCGTCGAGCACCAGCACCGTCGGGTCGGCGAGGAACGCCCGCGCGAACGCGACCAGCTGGCGCTGCCCCGCGGACAGCCGCCCGCCGCGCCGGTGCACCTGGGTGGCGTACCCGTCGGGGAGGGCCGCGATGAACTCGTGGGCGCCCACCGCCCGCGCGGCCGCCCGCACCGCGCCGTCGTCGGCGTCCGGGCGGCCGAACCGGATGTTCTCCTCGACGGTGCCGGTGAACAGGTGGTTCTCCTGCGTCACCAGCACCACCGCGCGGCGCAGGTCGGCGTCGGCCAGGTCGCGCAGGTCGACGCCGCCCAGGCTGACCGTTCCGGCGTCCGGGTCGTGGAACCGGGCCACGAGCTTCGCGATGGTCGACTTGCCGGCGCCGGTCGGCCCGATCAGCGCCACGGTCTGCCCGGCCGGCACGGCCAGCTCCAGGTCGGCGAGGATCGGCGTTCCCGGGCGGTAGCCGAAGGAGACCGCGCGGAACCGCAGCTCCCCGCGGCCCGGGCCGCCCGGCAGCGGCACGGCCCGGGCCGGCTCGGCCACCGCCGGCCGCTCGTCGAGCACGCCGGCGAGCTTCTCCAGCGCCGCGGTGGCCGACTGCAACGAGTTGTAGAACTGGCTCAGCTCCTGCATCGGTTCGAAGAACCGGCGCAGGTAGAGCAGGAACGCGGCGAGCACGCCGATCTGGGTCTGCCCGCCGAGCACCCGCCAACCGCCGTAGCAGAGCACGGCGGCCACCGTCACGTTGCCGATCACCTTGATGCCGGGCGAGTAGGTGGCGATCAGCCGGAACGCGTGCAGGCTGGCACGGCGGTAGTCGTCGCTGAGCGCCTCGAAGATGCGCTGGTTACGCGGCTCCCGCCGGTACGCCTGCACCGCCCGGATGCCGCGCATGGACTCCACGAAGTGGACGATCACGAGGGCCACCGCCTCGCGGGTGCGCCGGTACGCCCCCGCCGACGCCCGCGCGAACCAGCGGGAGAGCCAGAACAGGAACGGGAAGGCGAGCAGGGTCACCCCGGCCAGGGGCGGGTCCAGCCAGAGCAGGACGGCGGCCACCGAGACGATGGAGATCACGGCGAGCACGAGGTTGTCGATGCCGCCGTCGACGAGTTCGGCGATCGAGTCGACGTCGCTGGTGAGCCGGGAGACCACCCGGCCGGACGTGTACCGCTCGTGGAAGGCGACCGAGAGGCGCAGGAAGTGCGCGTACACCCGGCGGCGGAGGTCGAGCAGGACGGCCTGGCCGATCCGCGCGGAGAGCGTGAGGAAGCCGCGGCGGGCGACGTACTCGGCCAGCGCCGCCGCCCCGAACGCCCCGGCCACGGCGATCAGCGGGCCGGGGTCGCCCGCCCGCAGCGGTGCGATGCCCCGGTCGATGCCGAGCATGACCAGGTACGGGCCGGCCATCGCGGCACCGTTCTGGGCGAGCAGCAGCGCGACCACCCCGGCGAGCCGCCGGCGGTGGGGGCGCAGCAGGTCGCCCAGGAGCGCCCGGCTGCGGGCGCGCAGCCGGGCGACCGCCTCCGGCGTGGCCTCCTCGGCGTGACTGCGGTCCGCCTCCGGGTCGGTGGCCTGCCCCCGCCACCGGTCGAGCTCCGCCTCGCCGCCGCCGGCCGCGGGCCGTGGGCGGGGCACCCTGGCCGTCACGACCGCACCAGCCCCTGCCCGTCCGGCGCCGCGCCGGAGGCCGGCCCGGTCCCGGCGTCCGTCGCCGGCGCGGCCGGCGCCGCGGGCGGGCGCGGCGGTTCGGCGCTGAGCAGCTCCCGGTACGCCGGAACGGTGGCGAGCAGGTCGGAGTGGCGGCCGACGGCGACGATCCGCCCGTGTTCGAGCAGCGCCACCCGATCGGCGAGCGCGATGGTCGACGGCCGGTGCACGACGAGCAACGCGGTGATTTCCCGCAGCACCCGCTTCAGCGCCGCCTCCACCAGCGCCTCGGTCTGCACGTCGAGGGCGGAGAGCGGGTCGTCGAGGACGAGTAGCGCGGGCCGGCCGAGCACCGCGCGGGCCAGCGCGAGCCGCTGCCGCTGCCCGCCGGAGAGCGAGAGTCCTTGCTCTCCCACCCGCGTCCCGAGCCCCCACGGCAGGTCGTACGCGAAGTCGGCCTGCGCGAGCGCGAGTGCGGCCCGCACCTCGTCCTCGCCCGCGTCGGGGCGGCCCAGCGTGAGGTTCTCCCGCACGGACATGGAGAAGAGGGTGGGCTCCTCGAACGCCACGCCGACGAGCCGGCGCAGCGAGTCCAGCCGCAGCGCGCGCAGGTCGTGCCCGTCCAGGGTGATCCGGCCGCCGGTCACGTCGTGCAACCGGGGCACCAGCGAGAGCAGCGTGCTCTTGCCGCAGCCCGTCGCGCCGACCAACGCCAGCGTCTCACCCGGTTCGACGGTCAGGTCCACCTCCCGCAGCACCGGTTCCGCGGTGCCCGGGTAGGCGAACGACACCCGCTCGAACCGCAGCCGCCCCCGCACCGCCGGGCGGGACAGGGCGATCGCGCCCGGGGCGTCGACGATCCGCGGCGGAGTGTCCAGCACCTCCTGGACCCGGTCCGCGGCGGTCGCCGCCTCCTGCCCGTTCGCGATGATCCAGCCCAGTGACTGCACCGGCCAGGTCAGCATGAGCTGGAGGCTCACGAAGGCGACCAGCTCGCCGAGGGTGAGGACGCCCTGCGCGACGGCGGCCGCCCCGGCGACCAGCACCGCCGCCAGCGTCAGGTTCGGCACCAGGTCGAGCAGGGCGGAGGTGCGGGCCAGCAGGCGGCCCTTGCCCACGCCGGTGTCGTGCAGCGCGCTCGTGGCGCCGCCGAACCGGGCCACCAGTTGCGGCCCCCGCCCGTACGCCCGCATCGTGCGCAGCCCCTGCGCGGTCTCCTCGACCAGCGTCGCCACGTCGCCCTGCTGGTCCTGCATCCGGCGGGACGCGGCGTGGTAGCGCCGCGCGAACCGGCGCGTGATCAGGAACAGGGGCACGGCGCTCGCGGCCACCAGCAGCCCGAGCGCCGGGTGCAGCCGGATGAGCAGCACCACCACGACCGCGTAGGTCAACAGGTTGAGGACGAGGAACAGCAGGCCGAACGAGAGGAACCGGCGGATCACCGACAGGTCGCCCGTGATCCGGGAGAGCAGCTGGCCGGACTGCCACCGGTCGTGGAAGCTCGCCGGCAGCCGTTGCAGGTGGGCGTAGATGTCGGCGCGCAGCGCGGCCTCCATGCCCACCGCGGACGAGGACTGCACCCACCGGCGGAGGAAGATCAGCACCGCCTCGGCGAGCCCCAGCAGCAGCGCCACTCCGCCGAGCTGGAGCAGGCCGACCGGGTCGTGCCGGGCCACCGGCCCGTCCACGACCCGTTGCACGACCAGCGGTACGGCGATGCCCGCCCCGGTGGCGGCCAGCGAGGCGGGCAGCAGCCAGGCGAACTCGACGGCGTACGGGCGCAGGTAGCGGCGCAGCCGCCAGAGGTTGTGCAGCGGGTGGGGGCCCGCGGCGACCCGGACGGCCGGGTCGCCCTCGCTCTCCGCAGGCACTACCCGACGGTAGCGTCAACTGCCGCCCCCACCGCTGTCAGCTTGCCGTCAGCTGTCGCTCATGACCGAGAAGCCACTTCTTCACGTCGAGGCCCCAGCGGTAGCCGCCCAACGTCCCGTCCGTGCGCAGCACCCGGTGGCAGGGCACGAAGAGGGCGGCCGCGTTGCGGGCACAGGCCGCCGCGGCGGCGCGGACCGCGAGGGGGCGGCCGGCGAGCCCCGCGAACGCGGTGTAGGTGACCGGGTCACCGGGCTTCACCTCGCGCAGCACCTGCCAGGCGTGCGCCATGAACTCGCCGCCGGTGTGCTGGACGACGGGCACCGGGTCGATCGCCGTGAGGTCACCGTCGAGGTAGGACCGTACGGCCCCGGTCACCGGGCCCAGGTCGGCGCGCTGTCGCAGCGACCCGCGCAGCGTCGGGTGCACCAGCGGCAGGAGGACCTCCGGGTCGGCGGTGAAGCCGGCGGCGCGGACGTCCCCGTCCGGCCCGGTCAGGATGCTCAGCGGGCCGGCCGGGGTGGCCAGCACCGCACTGTCGATCGTGGTCATGCCGCTCTCCAGAGTCGGATCACCGCGTACGACCGCCAGGGGCGCCAGCGGTCGGCGTACGCGTCGAGGGTCTTCGGGTCGTCGGGCAGGCCGAGCGCGGCCGCGCCGCGCCGGACCGCCAGGTCGGTGGGGAGCAGGACGTCCGGGTCGCCGAGCGCGCGCATCGCGACGTACCCGGCGGTCCAGGCGCCGATGCCGGGCAGCGCGACGAGCCGCCGGACGGTCTCCTCGCGGTCGCCGCCCGGTTCGAGGTCGAGGTCGCCGGCGGCCACCGCCCGGGCCAGCGACCGGATCGTCTCCCGCCGCCCGGCGGGCATGCGGAACGCCGAGTCCGGCAGCCCGGCGACCTCATCGGCGGACGGGAACGCGCGCAACACACCCGGCGCCGACCCGCCGCCCGCCAGGTCGTGCGGCTGCCCGGCCGGGCCGTCGTCGGAGCCGGCGTCCCGATCCGCTGGGCTCGGCGGCGCGGGGGTCAGCAGGCGGGTCAGGGTCGTGCGCGCGGCGGAGACCGAGACCTGTTGGCCGACGATCGCGCGTACCGCCATCTCGAAACCGTCCACCGAGCGGGGCAGCCGGATGCCCGGTTCGGCCGCGACCGCGGCGGCGAACGCAGGGTCGGCGGCGAGCGTGCCGTCGACGGCCTCCGGGTCCGCGTCGAGGTCGAGCAGGCGGCGGCCACGGGCCACCGCGGGGGCCAGGTCACGCATGTCGGTCAGCCGCAGGACCGCGGACACGTGCCCGTCCGCCGGGGTCAGCGTGATCTCGCCGGTGCCGTGCGGCAACCGCACCCCCCGGCGGTACGTGCCGTCGCGGACCTCCTCCATCCCGGGCAGCGCGCGCAACGCGAGGAAGTCCAGCAGCGCGGTGGCGTGCAGCGGCGGACGGTACGCGAGCCGGAGCGCGATCGTTCCCGCCCCGCCGGCCTCCCGGCGCCGGCCGCGTGCCTGGCGCAGCTCGGTCGGCGGTACGCCGTACACCTCCCGGACCGTGTCGTTGAACTGGCGTACGCTGCCGAACCCGGCGGCGAACGCGATCTCCGCCATGCCGAGGCCGGTCGTCTCGATCAGGATCCGGGCGGTCTGCGCCCGCTGGGCCCGGGCCAGCGAGAGCGGTCCGGCGCCCACCTCCGCGCGCAGCATCCGGTGCAGGTGTCGTTCCGTGTAGCCGAGCCGGGCCGCCAGTCCGGGCACGCCCTCCCGGTCGACCACACCGTCCGCGATCAGCCGCATCGCGCGGCCGACCACGTCGGCGCGGACGTCCCACTGGGGCGAGCCCGGCGCGGCGTCCGGCCGGCAGCGGCGGCAGGCGCGCAGCCCGGCGCGCTGCGCCGCCGCGGCGGACGGGAAGAACCGCACGTTCTGCCGCTTCGGGGTGGTCGCCGGGCAGGACGGCCGGCAGTAGATCCGCGTCGACGTCACGCCCGTGTAGAACCACCCGTCGAACCGCTGGTCACGGCTGTCGACCGCCCGATAACACCGTTCGAAGTCCAACTCCACGCCACCGATGATGCCCGCACGTCAGGGGCATCGGCTGGCGGGATTCGGACGCGGCCGTGCGGGGGCCCGCCCGGGCCCCGCGCGCGGCCGGACGGGTTCCTACCGGCCCCGCCGTCCGCCGAGCAGCGCCGGGCGGAACACGCCCTCCGGGTCGTACCGCTGCCACAGCTCGGCGACCCGCCTGCCGGTCTCGCCCGGATAGATCCGGTCGAAGGCCGCCCGGTCCGGCCGGCTCTCGAAGTTGACGTAGGCACCGTCGGCCCGGGCCGCGACGTTGCGGAACGCGCTGTCCAGCGCCGCCCCGCCGTGGGGCGGGAAGACCGTGCCGACGGCCAGGGTGTCCTGGTGCCGGTGCGGGTACGCGGTGGCGGCCGGGTCGACGTCGTTGACCGCGCCGCCGACCGACCGCAGCTGGACCAGGGTCTGGTGCGGGCCGGTGACCGCCCGCATGATCGCCCGGGCGGCGCCGTCGTCCATCGTCAGCAGGCCGTTCGTGGTGGTGCTCTGCTGCTGCCCGACGTTCGGGTGCAGGTGCGCCACCGGCACGAGGGCCGGGTAGGGGACGAGGTCGATCCGGTGGTCGAGCAGCTTGCCGATGGCGAGCAGCGGCTCGACGAGCGGCCGGGCCCGGCGCAGGCTCTCGGCGGCGGCCACCGCGGTGATCTGCATGACGGCCGACCGCCCGTACGGGAAGAGCACGGCCGCCGTGCTCAGCTCCCGGGGAGCCCGGGCCAGGTACTCGCCCCACGCCCGCACCGTGGCACCGTCCGGGCTCGCCTGGACGGCGAGCTGCGCCAGCCCGACGTTGCGCACCTCCATGGCCTCGATCTCGAACGCCACCACGATGCCGACGCCGGCACCGGCGCCGCGCACCACCCAGAACAGCTCGGGCTCGTGCTCGGCGTCGGCGCGCACCAGGCTGCCGTCCGCCAGCACCACCTCGACGGCCCGGACGTGGTCGATGGTCAGGCCGTAGCGGCGGACCAGCCAGCCGATGCCGCCCCCGGTGGCCAGGCCGCCCGCGCCCACGTTGCCGTGGTCGCCGGAGCTGATGGCCAGCCCGTACGGGGCCAGTGTCTTCGCGACCACGGCCCAGCGGGCGCCCGCCTCGACCCGGACCAGCCGGGACCGCTCGTCGAGCACCTCCACCCGGTTCAGGGCGGAGAGGTCGATGACCAGGCCGCCGTCGTTGGACGAGGTGCCGGCGAGGCCGTGGCCGCCGCTGCGGACGGCGATCGGCAGCCCGCGTTCGCGGGCGTACCGGACCGCGTCGACCACCTGCCGGGTGGTCTCGGGCAGCAGGACGCCGGCCGGGGAGTGCCGGGTGGTGTACGTGGAGCGCAGCATCGCGTACCGGCGGTCGCCGGGCGTGACGAGCTTGCCGCGCAGGGACTCGGGAAGGGTCAGTTCGTCGGTCATCGTTGCTCCCTGATCTCGCGCACCTGCTCGCGGACGGCCGGGACGACCCGGTCGGTGAACGCCCGCAGCTGGGAGCGGGGCGAGGTGATCGGCCAGAAGATGAACGTGTCGAAGCCGAGGTCGACCGCCCAGTGGGTCAGCGTGTCGACCCAGAGCTGGACGTCGCCGACCAGCCCGGTTCCGCCACCGCGCGGGCCGATCGCGCCGATGACGTTGTAGATCCGGCGTACGTCCGCCGGGTCGCGTCCCGCCTTCCGGGCCGCGTCGTCGATGATCTGCTGCCGCTGCGGCACCTCGGCGGGCGGCACGTAGATGTTGAGCGGTGAGATCCAGCCGTCGGCGTACCGGCCGGCGACGCTCAGCATGCGTGGCCGCTGGCCGCCCAGCCAGAGCGGCACCGGCGCCGGTGGCACGGGCCCACCCTGGTAGCCCTCGACGGTGTGCTGCTCGCCGACGTACCGGACGGCGTCACCGGCCAGGGCGCGGCGCATGATCTGCAAGCCTTCCGCCGTGTACGTGATGGTCTCCGCGCCGCTGCGACGCGGGCCGCCCATGGCGGCCACGGCGTCCGCGCTCGGGCCGCCGCCGACACCGAGGACGACGCGACCGCCGGTGAGCACGCTGAGCGACGCTCCGGCCTTGGCGAGCATGGTCGGCGGACGCAGTTGCAGGTCGGCCACGTCGGTCAGGAACGAGATCCGTTCGGTCTCGGCCGAGAGGTGGCTGATCAGCGTCCAGGTGTCCAGATGACCGGGTTGGTAGACGTGGTCCTGGATGGCGAGGTAGTCCAGGCCGCTCTCGGCGGCGGCCCGGGCCAGATGTCGCGTCTCGACCAGTTTCTCGGCGGACGGATCGAGGCTCAGACCGAAGGTGATGGGGTGCTGGTAGTCAGTCATGGCTCCAAGGGTGGGCACCGCAGCCGGAGTGGGCAAACCCGAGGTTAGCTACTAACATTTGGTAAGTGATGAGAGCGCAGATTGCCGCATTGCGGCACTTTCAGGACATCGACGACACGGGCTGCCGGGTCTTCCAGGACTCGCTGGAGCTGGTCGGCCGGCGGTGGACGGGCGCGATCCTCCTGGCCGGCGTGCGGGGAGCGCGTCGCTTCGGTGAATACCGCGGCGCCGTGCCCGGCATCTCCGACCGGCTGCTGGCCCAGCGCCTGAAGGAGCTGGAGTCCGACGGGCTGGTCGAGCGGACGGTGATCCCGTCCTCGCCGGTCCAGATCCGCTACGCCCCGACGGCCGACGGCCGCGAGCTGATGTCGCTCCTCCAGCCGCTGATCGACTGGAGCCACCGCCGGCGGGGCGGGCCCGTTCCGGCGCCCGGCGACGAGAGGGCCGACAGGTGACCCGCCGGGGCGCGGCCGACGGCTGATCCGCACCGGAGACGGCCGCCGTCCCGTGGCCGGTGGGTGACGTCCGTGCCGGTCCGGGCGGTTGCCACCCGTGCGGCCCGAAAGTGTCGGTAGTGGAGGGTACGGTCCGGCCACCAACTCAAGAAGGGGTGCGGCGATGGCGAGCGTGGCGGGTCGGCAACCGACGCGGAGCGAGCACCCTCCGCTGGACCGGGCCGTCCTCCAGGGCTTCTACCGGCGGATGCGGGCCGTGGCTCCGGCCGCCGTCGGCGCCATCGACCGCGACCGCGCCGGTGATCCCGGCTGCCCCTTCGCCGACACCGCCTGCGGCCGCCTCGTCCGTTCCCTCGACGACGCGGGGCTGCGGGCGCTCGGCATGTGGGCGCACCACTGGTGCATGCGGTTCTACGACGACGACACCCGCCCCGGCCTGCGCCTGGTCCGGGAGATCGCCAGCCGGCCCGGGCTCGGCTGGACGGCCGACGAGGTGCGCTGGATGCTCCGCGAGTCACGCGCGGCCGGCGCGGCGGCGGAAGACCGGTTCACCCTTCCGCACGCCGCGGCCCGCGAGCTTCCCCCGGGCGAGCTGTCACCCGACGAGCTGCCCCCCGTCCCGCTGGTGCCCCGCCAACGCCGCGGCTGACCGCACGGCGCGCGGCCGGAGGCGCCCCGGTCCGGCGGTGCCCCGGTCGGGCAGGATGGGCGACGGCTGTCACCGACGGAAGGACGAGCATGCCCGCCAGCGAACCGACCATCCTCGCCACCAGCATGGGTTTCTTCAGCCGCCGCCGCGGGCCGTACGACCTGCGGCCCGGGCCGGTCTTCGAGCTCGGCGCGGAGCTGGCGCAGGCGGGCCCGCAGCCCCGGATCTGCTTCCTCGGGCAGGCCGGTGGTGACCAGCCCACCACGTTGACCGCCCTCTACGGCGCGTTCGCCGACACCCGGTTCCGGATGTCGCACCTGGCGCTCTTCCCCATGCCGAACGTCGACGACATCCGCGCCCACCTGCTCGCCCAGGACGTGATCTGGGTGGGGGGCGGCAGCGTGGCCAACCTGGTGGCGGTCTGGCGGGTGCACGGGCTCGGGGAGATCCTGCACGAGTGCTGGCAGGCGGGGGTGGTGTTGGGCGGCGTCTCGGCCGGCTCGATCTGCTGGCACACGGGCGGGGCCACCGACAGCTACGGGCCGCGGCTGCGCGCGTTCACCGACGGGCTCGGCTGGCTGCCGTACGGCAACGGCGTGCACTACGACAGCGAGGAGCAGCGCCGGCCGCTCATCCACCGGCTGGTCGGTGAGGGCACCCTGCCCGTCTCGCACTGCACCGACGACGGCGTCGGGCTGGTCTACCGGGGCGACCGGCTGGTCGAGGCGGTCGCGGACCGGGAGGGCGTCTCGGCGTACGAGGTCCGCCGCACCGAGGACGGCACCGTGCGGGAGACGGTGATCACGCCGCGCCGGTTGCCGGACTGATCCCCGCGACACCGCACCACGTTCCCGGCGGCGGACGCCACCGGCGTAAGCTGGCTCGTCGTGAGTCTCACCATCGGCATCGTCGGCCTGCCCAACGTCGGCAAGAGCACCCTGTTCAACGCGCTGACCAAGAACGACGTGCTCGCGGCGAACTACCCGTTCGCCACCATCGAGCCCAACGTCGGCGTTGTCGGGCTGCCCGACGAGCGGCTGCACAGGCTCGCCGAGATCTTCAGCTCGCAGAAGGTGCTGCCCGCGCCGGTGTCGTTCGTCGACATCGCCGGCCTGGTGCGGGGAGCCTCGAAGGGGCAGGGCCGCGGCAACGCGTTCCTCGCGAACATCCGGGACGCCTCGGCGATCTGCCAGGTGGTCCGCGCCTTCTCCGACCCCAACGTGGTGCACGTCGACGGCAAGGTCTCGCCGGCCGACGACATCGAGACGATCAACACCGAGCTGATCCTGGCCGACCTCCAGACCCTGGAGAAGGCCGTCCCGCGGCTGGAGAAGGAGGCCAAGCTCCGCAAGGACCGGGCGGCCGCCCTGACCGCCGCGAAGCAGGCCGTCGAGCTGCTCGACACCGGCGTGACGCTCTACGCGGGCGCCAAGGACGCCGGCATCGAGCTGGAGCACCTGCGTGAGCTGCACCTGCTCACCACCAAGCCGTTCCTCTACGTCTTCAACGTCGACGAGGCCGAGCTGAACAACGCCGAGTTCCTCGACGAGATGCGCGCCCTGGTCGCCCCCGCCGAGGCGATCTTCATGGACGCCAAGATCGAGTCGGAGCTGGTGGACCTGCCCGAGGAGGAGGCCCGCGAGCTGCTCGAGTCGATCGGGCAGAACGAGCCGGGTCTGGACCAGCTGGTCCGGGTGGGCTTCCGCACGCTCGGGCTCCAGACGTACCTCACGGCCGGCCCCAAGGAGGCGCGGGCCTGGACGATCCCGATCGGCGCGACCGCGCCGGAGGCCGCCGGGGTGATCCACTCCGACTTCCAGCGCGGCTTCATCAAGGCCGAGGTGGTCTCCTACGACGACCTGGTCGCGGCCGGCAGCATGTCCGCCGCCAAGGCGGCCGGCAAGGTCCGGATCGAGGGCAAGGAGTACGTCATGCAGGACGGCGACGTCGTGGAGTTCCGCTTCAACGTCTGAATCGCGCTCGTTCCCGCAGGTCAGGAGGTTGCGCCTTGGCCCTGGGGCACATCGGGGGCACAACCCCACGCCTCGTCGACGGCCCGGCGGGTGCGCTCCTCCGAGTCCGGCATCAGATGCCCGTACGTCGACAGAACCAGGGTCGCGTTCCGTGCCCCAGCCGTTCGGCGACCACGATGACCGACTCGCCCCGCATCAGCCGGACCGGCCCACGGTCAAGGCTTGGTTGGTACCTACCAAGGGCGAACACACTGCGCGACGCCATCCAGCGAGGCGAGTTCTCGCCCGGAGAGCGGCTGCCCCAGAGCGGGACTTGGCCGACGGGTTCAATGCCTCGCGTACGACGGTGCGTCTCGCGCTTTTCCGCTCTGAAATCGCAGGGACTTGTCGGGTCGGGTCGGGTCAGGGGCAGGGCACCTACGTGCGGAAGACCCGACCGCCTCGCGTTCTGGCCATGGATCAGGACCGACGCGCTCGCCGCGCCGAGAACCGTGCGGCGACGTTCAACGCCGAGGTGGCCCCGCAGGGCCGGATCGGGTGTCAAAACATCATTGACGTCGGAGCCACGTCGGCCACGGCGGAGGTCGCCCGGTGGCTGGCGCTGCCCGAAGGGGCACCAGTTCTAGTCCGGCGACGCATCATGGTCTGACCGCCAGCGCCTACCTGCGGCCGTGTTGGCGAGACGTCCGCTCATGTCGATGTCAGGACGGGGAGCTTGGCGAACAGGACGCGCCGGCGAGATCCTTGCGGTAGCCGAGGAAGGTCTCTGAAGAACCGTTGGGCGCGTCTGCCTGTCCCGTGTGGTCAAAGCCGCAGTGTTCCAGCACGCGACGCGAGGCCAGGTTTGCGGTGGACACGCGTGCCTTCACCGCCTTAACCCCTCGTGTGGCCGCGATGTCGAGTGCGGTGATCACGCCTTGAGTCGCGATGCCTCGACCTTGGGCATGCTCTGCGACCCGGAAACCGAGCTCAGTTAGCTCAGGTTGGTCGATGTCGCTGATGTTCACCCGCCCCAGGATCTCACCGTCCCCGTCGACGATGACGAAGAACAACGATGCACCTTCCCGGTTCTCGTCTACGCGAGCGGCGAGCCGGTCGTCGAAGTGCTCGAAGAAGTCGTCTCCACGGTCACCAACTCGTGCAGCGAAGAAGGCGCGGTTGGCCCGCTCGAACCGTTCCAAGGGCCGGGCGTGATCGGGTGTGAGGAGCTCGAGCCGTACGTTGGTGGTCACCCCGGGACCCAACCACAGCGTGGCGCTCTATTCACCTGGATTTCTGGGCCGAAGAGCCTTGAGCGCATGCACACATCTGCCGCGAGTCGCGCGGTTGCCGCCTCGCGAGCCTGTTCAGCGCCGTCCGAGGCCACGACGTCAAGCATCATCCGGCGCAGGGCAGCCGGCCGGCTGCCGGCGGAGTGGACGCTCTTATTTCCGTCAAGCGGTGGGGGTGAAGCGATCCTCCGTGGGCGAGTAGATGAGTAGGGGATGCTCCGGACCGTTCTCCGGCGTCAGGCGCACTGGCTTCCCGAGCTGGTGTCCAAGGCTGCGCATGAAGCGGCAGAGGACATCCAGCTGGTGCTGGCCCTGTAGCTCCGTGCGGTCGAAGTCGAACTCGACCTCGTCATCACTGAAGAAGTGCGTGTTGACCAGCATGTTGGGCGCTGGCCAGATGTGCATGGTGACAGTCGCCTCGGCGCGGCGGAGAGCGAAAATGTCGGCGGCCTGCTGCGGTAGTGGCCGGGACTGCCCTTCGACCGTGTAGTCGAACCGCCACCCCTGGGATCTCACGAGGTCGATCACCCGCTGCCAGTCGGTCTCGTTGGCGTCGACAACGTAGGCGTCCAGCAACGAGCCGTCGGGCTCGAACCAACCGGCGACATCATCCCAGGCCACATCGTGCACCCGGACATGATGGCCCTTGCTGGGGCTTCAGGCACGCTCAATCCGAGGGAGCAGGTGCGAGCAGTCGGTAGGCGTCTCGGGCGATGTAGCGCTTGAGGCATCGCATGATCTCGGTTTTGGTCTTGCCCTCTGCCGCGCGGCGGGTGACGTAGTCCTTGGTGGGCTGGTGGCAGCGCATGCGGACCAGGGTGATGCGCCAGAGGGCGCAGTTGGCTTCACGGTCGCCGCCGCGGTGCAGGCGGTGGCGGTCGGTTCGTCCCGAGATGGCCGGGATGGGGGCGACGCCGCAGAGCCGGGCGAAAGCCGCTTCGGAGTGCAGGCGATGAGGGTTGTCGCCGGCGGTGACGAGGAGTTGCCCAGCGGTGTCGACGCCGATACCAGGCAGCGCGATCAAATCCGGGGCGGCGGCGGTGACGAGGACGGCCAGGTGACTGTCGAGGTCGTCGATCTCGGCCTGCAGGGCGAGCCAGCGTCTGGCGAGGCTGCGCAGCGCCACTTTGGTGGCGGTCGCCGGGTCAGACACCGTGCCGGGCCTGAGAGCGGCGCAGACGCGGATGCGTTTCTTGCCGGCCAGTCCGCGCACCAGTTCTCACGGGTTCCGGGGCCGAGACGATGAGCGACTCGACTTGGCCACCGGCTTGAATTCGAGCCTTCATCGCTCCGCGGCGGGCGACGCGCAGAGCCCGGATCATCTCGACCTGTGCGTCGCGGGTCTTCGGGGTGCCGGTGGCGCGGCCGGACAGGACCGCCCGGGCGGCGGACTCGGCGTCGATGGTGTCGGTCTTGCCGATCCGGCGGCGGGTGGATCGGGTCCGGGCGGTCGACCTCAACCACCGTCAGGCCGTAGTCCGTCAGGAACCGCAGCAACCCGGCGCCGTAGCTGCCGCTACCTTCCAGACCAACCTTCGCTACCGTGCCGAGGGACTCGGCCCATGTGGCGAGCTGCGCGTAGCGGCGCATCGTCGCCGGAAAGCTCCTGGTGGCCAACACCCGACGTCGAAGGAGGCCGGCGGGGTGGCGGACCGACCGCCGTAGCTCCGCGCCGACGTCTCGATGCGGGGCATATCGGGCTTTCGCCCGGGTACCTGCCGGGCGTGACCTTCTCGATCGCCGCGCGGTGTCCGCGCACCGGCCAGCTCGGCGTGGGAGCCCTCACGGCCAGACCCGCGGTCGGCAAGCTCGTCGCACACGTGCACCCCGAGGGTGGTGCCGTGGCGACCCAGGCCACCCCCAACCCGTTCCTGGCCTACGACGGCCTGCCGCTGCTCGCCGAGGGCCGCTCACCGCGGGACGTCGTGACCGAGCTGCTGGCCCGCGACCCGGGCCGGGAGGTACGGCAGGTCGGCATGGTCGACCGTCAGGGCCGGTCGTACGCCTTCACCGGGTCCCAGGCCGTGGAGTGGGCGGGGCACGGCACCGGGCCGGGCTACGCGGTGCAGGGCAACCGTCTGGTGGGCCCGGAGACCCTCGCGGAGATCCTCCGGGTGTTCGAGGAGAGCCGGGACCTCGACCTGGCGGAGCGGCTCGTGCTGGCGATCGAGGCCGGCGAGGAGGCCGGCGGCGACCGGCAGGGCGCTCGCTCCGCGACCGTGACGGTCGTCTGCGATCAGCCGTACCCGCTCTGGGACGTGCGGGTCGACGACGCCGAGCATCCGGCGCGGGAACTGCGCCGGCTGCACGGCGTCTTCCGGGAGGAGGTGCTCCCGACCATCCACCGGCTGCCCACCCGCGACGACCCGATGGGCGAGGCCGCCCGGCGGGCGCTCGCGTAGCCCGCGGGCGGGACGCTGGACCGGCCACTGGCCGGACGTGAGGCGCAGGTCCGCGTTGATCAGTTGGTTGAGCCGTTCGCGCATGTGCCCGAGCAGCGACGGCTCCGGCAGAGGTTCCTCCAGCAGGAGGATCCATCGCAGGTGGGTTCCCCCGTCGCGTCGCCCGGCGGGTCGAAACGCACCGTGCCAGAATGCTGGCCGTGTCGGGGCGCGCGTTGAGCTTCGGAGCGGTGGCCCAGGCCTACGAACGGTACCGGCCGGGGTATCCCGCGGAGCTTCGTGACCTGGTGATGGCGTACGCGGGCCGGCCGGTGCGGACCGCCCTCGAGATCGGGGCGGGGACCGGCAAGGCCACCCGCCTGTTCGCCCGACCCGGGATCACGGTCACCGCCACCGACCCGGACGGGAGCATGCTGGCCGAGTTGCGATCGCACGTGCCGGCGGACGTCCGGACCGTGCGGGCCGCGCTCGAGGACCTGCGACCGGGCGAGCGCCACGACCTGGTGTACGCGGCGGCCGCGCTGCACTGGACGGAGCCGGAGGGGCGGTGGTCGCGCGTCGCCGCGCTGCTGGAGCCGGGTGGCGTGTTCGCCTCGTTCGGTGGCCCGATCCGGCTGGCCGACCCGGTGGTGCAGGAGGCGGTCCGCGCGGCGCGGGCGGCGTTCCTGGAGAGCGACGAGGTCCCGCCTCCGGACGGGACGCCTCCCGGACACGACACGCAGTGGCCGGGGACGGAGCTTCGACGCTCCGAGTGGTTCACCGACGTCCAGCAGCGCGTCATCGAGCGCCGGTTGACGATGAGCGCGCATGACTACGTCGGCCTCCTCTCGACCGTCTCGGCCTACCTCGAACTGCCGGCAGCCACCCGCGGGCAGGCCCTCGGCCGGGTCACCGCGGTCCTGCCCGCGACGGTCGAGGTGGTCGCCGACATCACCGTCCACCTGGCCCGCCGGCGCGGCGAGCAGTAGTCGTCCGCCGCGGTGCTGTCGACACCCCGCGTCGCGGGATATCGGGTTGCCGCTCGCGCCCGGCTACGGGAGCCTCACCGCGTGATCGACACACGGGTGCTCGGCGAGGACGACTGGAAGATGTGGCGGGAGCTGCGGCTCGCCGCGCTGTCGGAGGCCGGGTACGCCTTCGGCTCCCAACTGGCGGACTGGCAGGGTGACGGCGACCGCGAGGACCGCTGGCGGGCCCGACTGGCCGCCCCCGGCTCGCACAACGTGCTGGCCGTGCTCGACGGGCGAGCCGTGGGGATGGCCAGCGGCGTCCCGACCGGCGACGGCGGGGTCGTCGAGCTCATCTCGATGTACGTGGCGCCGGCGGGGCGTGGGCGGGGCGTGGGCGACCACCTCGTGCGCGCGGTCGAGCGGTGGGCGCGCCAGGCGGGGGCGCGGACGCTGCGCCTGACCGTGGTGGAGGGCAACGAGCACGCCCGGGAGCTCTACCGGCGGCACGGCTTCCGGGACACGGGTGAACTCGGTGGCCTCATGCCCGACGGCGTGCGCCGCGAGCACGTCATGGTGAAGAGCCTCGCCGGGTAGCGGTCGACCGCCCCGGACTCGCCGCGCGCGCCGCTCAGCGGTAGCCGGTCGCGTCCGCGGGTCTGCCCGGGTCCTGCACCTCGACCAGGTAGCGCCAGCAGTCCGGCTGCGAGCCGTCCACGTCGGTGAAGCCGTAATCGCGGGCGAGCTGCCCGCTGGACACCGACTGACCGCTCCAGCGCAGCACCTCCGGGTCGGCCGCCAGCGCCGCCACCGCCCGGCCGACGTACCGGGGGCTCTCGGAGATCACGAAGTGCGGCTCGCGGACGGTGGCGTCACGCCAGTTCTCCTCCCGCACGCCGAACAGGTCCAGCATGAGCTCCGACCGCAGCCAGCCCGGGGTCAACGTCACCGCCGCGCAGCCGTACGGCCGCAGCTCGTGCGCCTGCGCGAAACCCAGCCGGATCACCGCGCTCTTGGCCTGGTCGTAGAAGAACGAGACGCGGTAGTTGGCGTCGTTGTACTCCTTGGTGCCGTCGGTCATCTCCACCACGAGGCCGCCCGGCCGCTTGATCAGCAGCGGTAGCGCGTAGTGGCTCGTGATGACGTGGGTGTCGACGGCCAGGCGCAGCAGCCGCAGGCCGGCGTCGAGGTCGTGCTCCCACAGGGGCGTGTCCCACTGGGCCAGCAGCTCTCCGCCCCAGATGTCGTTGACCAGCACGTCGAGCCGGCCGTGGTCGCGTTCGATCCGTTCGACGAGCGCGCGCACCTGGTCGCGTTCCAGGTGGTCGACCTGGACGGCGATGCCCTCGCCGCCGGCCTCCGTCACCAGCGAGGCCGTCTCCTCGATGGTCTCGGGTCGTCCGTACTCGGAGCGGCTCTTCCGGGTGGTCCGGCCGGTCACGTACACCGTCGCCCCGGCCGCGCCCAGCTCGATCGCGATGCCGCGTCCGGCGCCCCGCGTGCCGCCGGCCACCAGGGCCACCTTCCCCTTCAGCGTGTCTTCCATGTGCCGGACGGTATCGGCGATACCCGACAACCACTGTCATCTTTTGTGCGGGTCCTCCGCGTGTCGGTGCGGGCGCTACTGTGCCGAGCGTGATCGAGGGCTTCGTGTACGCCAGCGACGAGCAGCCCGGCCCGATGGCGGGCGCGAGGGCGGGCGAGCGCGTCAGCATCCCGTCCTGGGGTCCGCCGTGGATCGTGGTCGACCACCGGATCGAGTCGGTCCTGGTGGCGCGCTGGCCGGGCCGGCTGTTCCGGGTACGGAGCGTCCCGCCCCGCGACGACGCGGAGCGGAACGCCCTGACCCGGGCCGCCGAGGGGCTGTCCGCCCGGGCCGGCTACACCCGGATGACTACCGTCGACGTCCTGGCCGAACTGCCGCCCGGGATCCTGTTCGGTGCGCACGGCACCGCCGTGGTCGAGGTCCTGGAGTGCGCCCGGCTGCTCACCGGACCCGTCGCGCACGGGCTGGCCGCCGCCCGCGACCCCGCCGCCGACGAGGCGTACAGCCGGGCGTGGCGGCGGTGGCTCGGCACCCAACCCGGGGGCGGGGCGTACCAGGACGACGATCACCGGAATGTGCTGGCGGTGCCCGGAGCCGGACCTGTCGCCTCGCCGGTCGGTCACGGCCTCACCCTCGTGTGGCGGTGCGTGACCGACAGCGCCCGGCGGTGGGCGGGCCCGGCGGCTTTCACCGTCGACGCGGAGGACGACGAGGCCGGGGAGGTGCTCCTCGACCCGTGGACGACGGCGGCCGCGGCTCTGCTGGACGCGGCCATCGCCCTCGGCGCACCCGACCTCGTCGGCTCCGCGGACGCGGCCCTGCTCACCCGGCCGTGGCGAGCCGTGACCGGGGCGTGAACGGCGCCGCTACCGCGTGGTTCAGGGGCTCGGGGCGCGGGCGATGACGAGGACCTCACCGTCACCCGCGCCGACCGGTTCGCGACGCCAGCCACCAAAGACGCCCTCGACGGCGAACCCGGCGGCCCGCAACGAGTCCCGCAGCTGACGTTCGGTCCGGAAGCGCAGGGTGGCCGAGCTGAGCAGTTCCTCGCCATCGGGGAAGACGTAGTGGTGCACGAAGCTGACCAGGTCGTCCACGACCTCCGTCACCTCGGTCCACGCGCCGATCTCCCGGCCGTCCGGCAGGAGGACCCGCCGTCGTGAGTCGACTGGGTTCCACCGCTCCCACCGCCGCGCCGTCGGGTCGCGGGAGTCGAACGCCAGCCGGCCCCCGGGCCGCAGCGCTCGGCGCAGGTCGGCGAGCGTCGCCGACCAGTCGGCGTCGGTGAGGAAGATCTGCGCCACGTGGCTCGTGAGCACCGCCACGTCGAACGCCGCCGTGGGGAGCGCCGCCGAGGTGCCCTCGACCCAGGTGACCCGGTCGGCGCCCGGCTTGCCCGCCGCGGCCGTGAGGGAGGCGCGGGCCGGATCGACGCCGGTGACGGGGTGGCCGGCCGCCGCGAGGGCAATGGTCAACCGACCGGTCCCGCAACCGAGGTCGAGCACCCGCGCGCCCGGCGTCTCGCCGGCCACCGCGAGGAAGAAGTCGTCGTCCCGGCCCCAGCGGCATTCGGCGTCGTAGACCGGCACCAGCCGGGGATCCTCGAACTCGCCGTGCCTCACCGGCTCGGACCCCGACCTGTCACTCCGCCGTCCTTTCCCGCCCCGGCGCGCGTCGGGACGGGCGCTCAGGAGATGTAGTGCAGGATCACATTGTGGACGTGGTGGCTCTTCTGCGCGCCCCGGAACTCCACCTCGTAGGTGTGCGTGCCGACGTGGATGGCGATCGCGCCGGTGGAGAAGAACGAGCCGCCCCACGACTTGTTGCTGACCACGCTCACGCTGGTGATCTTCGAGTACGGGATGCTGGTGATGGCGTACCGCTTCCCGACGAACGAGCGGTCCTGGATGATGACGCGCCGGTCGGTGAGGCCGATGAACCCGGTGCCGGTGCCGACGGCGTCGTAGACGGCGATGATCTGCTCACCGTCGAGCAGCCCGCTCTGGATCTGCTGGAACTGCTCCTTGCGGTCGTACGTCGCGTTCGCCATGCGCCCCACGGTAGGCAGCGCACGCCAACCGTTCCGGAGCGGCGGATCAGCGTACGACCGAGTCGGCCGCGGCCCGGACGAACTCGCGCACCCGCGCCGTGTCGTTGCTCTCCAGCCAGACCGGGCCGCGCCGGATGGGCGGGGCGTCGTGGATCGGCACGTACCTGACGTCGGGGCGCGGGTAGTAGCGGCGGGTGTGCTCGCCGACCGGCAGCACGCCGCGGCCCAGCGCCACCAGCGACAGCATCTCCGAGAACGTGTTGCCCGCCGGCCCCTTCGGCACGGGTCGGCCCGACGGGGTGTGGTCGGGGGTGCGGTCCCGCTTGAAGCCGGCCGAGGTCACCGCCGGGTACTGCACCACCGGGTGCTCGGCCAGCACCTCGATGCTCACCGACGGCTCGGCGGCCAGCGGGTGCCCGACCGGCACGGCGAGGGCGCGCTCCTCGGTGAGCAGCACCGGGCCGGTCGCCATGCCGTCGAAGGGGTACGCCGCGATGAGCACGTCGACCGAACCGTCGAGCAGGCTGGGCCGGGAGTCGAACAGCTGCACCTCGCGTACCTCGACCGCGCAGTCGGGGTGCCGCTCGCTGAACAGGGCCACGGCCTTGAGCAGCACGGGCGCCGTCCACTCGCCGAGGAACGCGACCCGCAGCGTCCCGGTGACACCGCGGCCGGCGTCGACGGCCCGGGCGACCGCCTCCTCGATGCCGGCCACCAGCGGTCGCAGGTCGTCGGCGAGCCGCTGCCCGATCGGGGTGAGCCGCACGACCCGGCTGGTCCGCGCGAACAGCGGCGCGCCGATCCGGCGTTCCAGCCGCTTGATCACATGGCTGACCCGGCCGGTGGTCACCCGCAGCCGCTCCGCGGTGCGGCCGAAGTGCAGCTCGTCGGCGAGGGTCAGGAACGTCTCGACCTCGTACCGCTCCAGCATCGCCATCCCATCGTTGATTCCGGGTCAACGATCGTAGTCCGATCGCGTCTTGGTGCCGGCCGCCGGGAAGCGGATCGTGGAGCCGTTCCCGAGAGGAAGGCACCACGATGAGCATCGACGGCTACCTGGCCGAACTGGACCCGCCGTTGCGGGAGATCGGCGAGCGGCTCCGGCCCGTCATCGACGCGGCGCTACCGGACGCCACCGGCACGATCTGGCACGGCCACCCGGTCTGGGGCCTGGGGGAGAAGCCGGGTCAGCGACCGGTCTGCCTGGTCAAGGCGTACGGCTCGTACGTCACCTTCGGTCTGTGGCGCGGGCAGGAGGTCGACGACCCGTCCGGGCGGCTGGCGCCGGGCGCCCGCCGGATGGCGTCGGTGAAGCTGCGTACGGCCGACGACGTCGACCCGGCCCTGTTCGCCGGTTGGCTGGGCCGGGCGCGCGAGCTGGAGGAGAGGTGAGCGGCATGCGGGTCATCGGGTTCGACCACCTCGTGCTGAACGTGGCCGACGTCGAGCGGTCACTCGACTTCTACTGCGGCCGCCTCGGGCTGGAGCCGGTGCGCGTCGAGCAGTGGCGCGCCGGCCGCGTCCCGTTCCCCTCGGTGCGGGTCAGCGCGGAGACCATCATCGACCTGGTCCACGGTGAGCGCGGGGAGTCGAACGTCGACCACTTCTGCCTGGTGGTGGCGCCGCTGGACTGGGTGGAGGTGATCGACGCCGGGGCGTTCACGGTGCTGGAGGGGCCGGTGGGGCGGTTCGGGGCACGGGGCTCGGCCACCTCGATCTACGTCCGTGACCCGGACGGCAACTCGGTGGAACTCCGCTGGTATCCGCAGGACGCGGGTCAGGACTCGGTGACGGCGCGGTAGGCGTCCTCGATGCGGGCCGCGAGCAGCACCTCGCCCTCGGTCAGCGGGGTGTTGCCGTGCCCGACCCGGATCTGCGTCTGGTCCGCCCGGCGGCTGATCTCGGGCCGCAGGTGCAGTGCGTCCGCGACCACCTTCACGCGCTCCGTCAGGGCGGCGTGCTGGCTGTCGTCGATGACGAGGGTGCGTCGGATCTGCTCGCCCTCCCGCGTCCACCCGGAGAGCAGGGTGAGCGCGTCGGAGAGGTAGTCCTGCTTCGCTCGGCCGTTGAACAGCGCGCGCATCACCGCACCTCCCAGGCGCCGTTGCCGGCTTGTGGCCAAATCGTCGCCGTCCCGTGTCTTGTCGGTGGCTTCTAGTCTTGTCGCCCTACGGTGCGTGTGTCCACGCCCACACTTCCGGGTCTTCCTGACCTAGCGGCCGGTTACGGTACCCAAACCGCCGATTGATCTGGCACGCTGGACGGCCGTGCAGACCGAACGGGCGAGTGGCGGCGGGCAGGCCGCGCGGCGGGAGCTGAAGGTGATCGTGGGTGCCGCGATCATTCGGGACGGGCGGGTGCTCGCCTGTGCGCGCTCGGCGCCGCCGGAGGTGGCCGGCATGTGGGAGTTCCCCGGCGGCAAGGTGGAGCCGGGGGAGTCCGAGACCGAGGCGCTCGTCCGCGAGTGCGCCGAGGAGCTGGCCGTCCGCGTGGAGATCGGCGACCGGGTCGGCCGCAACGTCAGGATGGCCCACGGCCGCTCGGTGCTCAAGGTGTACGCCGCGCGGCTGCTCGGCGACGCCCAGCCCCAGCCGCTGGAGCACTCGGCGCTGCGCTGGCTCTCCGCCGCCGAGCTGGACTCGGTGACGTGGCTGCCGGCCGACGCCCCCATCGTGGCGGCGCTGCGTCCCCTCCTCACGACCGGCTGACGCGCCGCCGGGGAAGCGGACACCCGGGGGGAAACGGGACGGGGGCCGGCGGCAAGTGCCGCGGCCCCCGTCGTCGTCATGGGCGTGCTCAGTGCTTGTCCTGCTCCGGGTGGGCGAAGTTGAGGTGCTCCGGAGGCAGCGGGAAGGTGACGTCGTCGCCGAACGGCGACGGCGCGGCCGCCCGGTCGAAGGTGAGCTCCGTGAGCGGCAGCTTGCCCCGCTCGTCCACCGCCGGCGCGGTCGGGTGGGGCACCTCGCGGTGCCAGTTGACCCCGCTCTGCGCCTGGGCCTCGGCCTGCGGGTCGTGCGAGCCACCCGCGTGCGAGTGCACCCCGCCCCGGCTGGTGCTCGGCGTCGCCGGGCCGGCCGCGCGGGCGCTGGTCACGCTGCTCTGGGGCGTCTCACCCCGACGGAAGATCTTGCTACCAAGCCACACAAGGGGATCGTACCTGCGGTCTACGACCCGCTCCTTCATGGGGATGATCCCGTTGTCAGTGATCTTGATGTGCTCGGGGCAGACCTCGGTGCAGCACTTGGTGATGTTGCAGTAGCCCAGGCCCATCTCCGCCTGCGCGTACTCCTTGCGGTCGCTGCGCGCGTCGAGCGGGTGCATGTCCAGCTCGGCGGCGCGGATGAAGAACCGCGGCCCGGAGAAGGCCGGCTTGTTCTCCTCGTGGTCACGAATCACGTGACAGACGTTCTGGCACAGGAAGCACTCGATGCACTTGCGGAACTCCTGCGAGCGCTCCACGTCGACCTGCTGCATCCGGTAGTCACCGGGTGCCACGTCCTCCGGCGGCGCGAAGGCGGGGGTCTCCCGGGCCTTCTCGTAATTGAACGAGACGTCGGTGACCAGGTCCCGGATGACCGGGAAGGTGCGCAGCGGGGTGACCGAGACGGTCTCCTCCGGCTCGAAGGTCGACATCCGCGTCATGCACGCCAGCCGCGGCTTGCCGTTGATCTCCATCGAGCACGAGCCGCACTTGCCCGCCTTGCAGTTCCAGCGGCAGGCCAGGTCGGGCGCGTCGGTGGCCTGGAGCCGGTGGATGACGTCGAGGACGACCTCGCCCTCGTTCACCTCGACCATGTAGTCCTGCAGGTCGCCGCCGCTATCGTCGCCCCGCCAGATGCGAAATTGACGCTTGCTTGCCATCAGTTGCCCGCCTCCTCAGCGAGGGCGTCGAACTCCGCGAGTTCCTCGTCCGTCAGGTACTTGGCCAGCTCGGCACGGTCGAACAGCGTGATCAGCTCCGGGCGCATCTTCGGCAGCGGCTTGCGCTCCAGCCGCACCGTGTCGCCCTCCAGCGAGCAGACCAGGTTGACCCGGCGCCACTGCGGATCCATCGCCGGGTGGTCCTCCCGGGTGTGCCCGCCCCGGGACTCGCGCCGCTCCAGCGCGGCCTTGGCGGTGCACTCCGAGACCAGGAGCATGTTGCGCAGGTCGAGGGCCAGGTGCCAGCCCGGGTTGTAGCGCCGCCCGCCGGCCGCGCTCACCTTGGCCACCCGCTCGCGCAGCTCGGCGAGGCGGACCAGGGCGTCCGCCAGCTCACCCTCGCGCCGGATGATGCCGACCAGGTCACCCATCACGGCCTGAAGGTCCTGCTGGAGGGTGTACGGGCTCTCGCCCGTGTCCCGCTGCAGCGGCGCGAGCGCGGTCTCCACCGCGGCCTCGACCGCCTGCACGGCCACCTGGGGACGCGAGGCCAGGCTGTCGGCGTACGAGGCGGCGTGCCCGCCCGCCCGCTTGCCGAAGACCAGCAGGTCCGACAGCGAGTTGCCGCCGAGCCGGTTCGAGCCGTGCATGCCGCCGGAGACCTCACCGGCGGCGAAGAGACCGCGTACGTGGCCGACGGCCGCACCGCTGTCGGGCTCGACCTCGACGCCGCCCATCACGTAGTGGCAGGTCGGGCCGACCTCCATCGGCTCCTTGGTGATGTCGACGTCGGCCAGCTCCTTGAACTGGTGGTACATCGAGGGCAGTCGACGCCGGATCTCGTCCGCGGGCAGCCGGCTGGCGATGTCGAGGAAGACGCCGCCGGCGGGGGTGCCCCGGCCCGCCTTGACCTCGCTGTTGATGGCCCGGGCCACCTCGTCGCGCGGCAGCAGCTCCGGCGGCCGGCGGTTGTTGTCCGGGTCGGTGTACCAGCGGTCCGCCTCCTCCTCGGTCTCCGCGTACTGCTTGCGGAAGACGTCGGGGACGTAGTCGAACATGAACCGCTTGCCCTCGGAGTTCCGGAGCACGCCACCGTCGCCGCGGACCGACTCGGTGACCAGGATGCCCTTGACCGACGGCGGCCAGACCATGCCGGTCGGGTGGAACTGGAGGAACTCCATGTTGATCAGGTTGGCGCCGGCCCGCAGCGCCAGCGCGTGACCGTCCCCCGTGTACTCCCACGAGTTCGAGGTGACCTTGTAGGAGCGGCCCACCCCGCCGGTGGCGAGCACCACGGCGGGCGTCTCGAAGAGGACGAACTCGCCGGACTCGCGGTAGTAGCCGAACGCCCCGGCGACCCGGTCGCCGTCGAGCAGCAGCTCGGTGATGGTGGTCTCGGCGAAGACCCGGATCCGCGCGTCGTACGAGCCGAACTCGCGCTTGTCCTCCTGCTGGAGCGAGACGATCTTCTGCTGGAGGGTGCGGATCAGCTCCAGGCCGGTCCGGTCGCCGACGTGCGCCAGGCGCGGGTACTCGTGACCGCCGAAGTTGCGCTGGGAGATCTTGCCGTCCTTGGTGCGGTCGAAGAGCGCACCGTACGTCTCCAGCTCCCAGATCCGCTGCGGGGACTCCTTGGCGTGCAGCTCGGCCATGCGGAAGTTGTTGAGGAACTTGCCGCCCCGCATGGTGTCGCGGAAGTGCACCTGCCAGTTGTCGCGCGAGTTCACGTTGCCCATCGCGGCGGCCGCGCCGCCCTCGGCCATGACCGTGTGCGCCTTGCCGAAGAGCGACTTCGAGATGATGGCGGTCTTCTTGCCGGCGAGCCGGGCCTCGATCGCCGCGCGCAGACCGGCGCCGCCGGCCCCGATCACGACGACGTCGTAGTGGTGTCGTTCGATGCGAGTGGTAGTGGTCATGTCCAGGCCCTCTAGTTGATGAACCGCAGGTCGGGGATCCATTCGGCCGCGACCGCCATGACGTAGAAGTCGGTCAGCGCCAGGGTGCCGAGCGTGATCCAGGCGAGCTGCATGTGCCGGACGTTGAGCCAGGACACGCCGGTCCAGGCCCGGTAGCGCAGCGGGTGCTTGGAGAAGTGCTTGAGCCGCCCGCCGATGATGTGCCGGCAGGAGTGGCAGGAGATCGTGTACGCCCAGAGCATGACCACGTTGCCGATCAGGATGAGGTTGCCCAGCCCGAACCCGAAGCCCTTCGGCGAGTGGAAGGCGAGGATCGCGTCCCAGGTGTTGATCAGCGAGATGATCGCGGCCGCGTAGAAGAAGTAGCGGTGCAGGTTCTGCCCGAGCAGCGGGAAGCGGGTCTCACCGCTGTAGGTCTTGTGCCCGTCCGGCACCGCGCAGGCCGGCGGCGAGAGCCAGAACGACCGGTAGTAGGCCTTGCGGTAGTAGTAGCAGGTGAGCCGGAACAGCAGCAGGAACGGCAGGGTGAACGCCGCCTCCGGGATGATCCACCAGTCGGGGAGGACCCGGCCGAAGTGCGCGGACCCCTCGACGCACCGGTCGGTGATGCAGGGGGAGTAGAACGGGGTGAGGTAGTGGAAGTCCTCGACCCAGTACCACTTGTGCATGTAGACCCGGACGGTCGCGTACACGACCCAGGCGCTGAGCCCGACGACGGTGATCAGTGGGGCGAACCACCAGCGGTCCGTGCGCAACGTCTTCGCCGCGATGGCGGCGCGCGCCCGCGCTCCCCGCGGCCTCGTTGCCGTTGATGTCATTCGAGTCGTCTCCTCGACGGGGCCCGCACCCGCGGGCGGAACTTCCTCCGGTCGGCACGCGGACCGGCGAAACCGCACCCGCTTGCCACGTCATGCGAACACCAACGACCACGCCGGCACCGGCGTGGCTAAGTGACACACGTTACGCCGATCTTCGCGAGCCGTCCGGTCAAGCCGGCGTCCCGTGTGTCCCGCCCGCCGGAAGGCTCCCGGCACGATGATCGATAGACCGATGTTATGAAGTTCACTGTCCCGACCTGACAGCGGGGTGCCCGAGCAGTGTCGACGGGTCGAGCGACCGTCGACCCGGGGCCCCGTCGGCGGGTCGCCCGGTCAGCCGGACGCGCCACCGGTGAAGTGCCAGGAGGCGAGCCGCAGCGGCGGGGCGGACCACCAGGGACCGTCCACCCGGTCCGGTTGGCGGACCGGGTGGTGGCCGAGGCCGAGCACCATGCCCGGCGCGAGCGCACGGGGGTAGGACTCGGTGAAGCGGAAGTCGCGGACGGGGCTCGCGATCGTGCCATCCTCGATCAGCCAGACCCCGTTGCGGGTCAGGCCGGTGACCACGAGGCTCTTCGGGTCGAGCACCCGGGTGTACCAGAGGTCGCTGACCAGCAGGCCGCGCTCCACCCGGGCGACCAGGGCCGCGGTGTCCGGGTCGGCGACGGCGCCGGCGTGAGCGTCGGCTGTCGGGGCCGGGCCGGGCCGCCCGGGAGCCCCGGCGGCGCCGAGTAGCCGCAGGTTGCGGGCCAGCGGACCGAAGCTCGCACCCCCGACCACACCGTGCCCCGTGGACTCCGTGCCCGCCTCGGCGGCCGTCCGCCGGTCATGCGCCACCGTGCGGGTGACGCCCGCCTCGACCATGGTCACGCTCCGGCGGGCGGTGCCCTCCACGTCGAACGGCAGGCCGGAGGCGCCCAGCGGGTCGTCGACGAGGGTGACCGCCGGGTCGAACTGCGCGACGCCCGGCTCGGCGAAGGACTGGCGCTCCACGTGACGCTTGCCGTTGAACCCGAACCAGGAGAGGTTCTGGAGCAGGTCCGCCACGGCGGCCGGCTCGAACACCACCTCGTAGTGCCCCGGCGGCAGCTCCACCGGGGCGGTGGCCGCGCGTGCCTTGGCGGCCGCCCGCGCGCCCAGCGCGGCACCGTCGACTTCGGCCAGCCGGTCGGCGCAGAGCCGGGCCACCCCGTCCGCGCCGCCCGCCCGGGCGATGCCGTCCATGGCCGCCTCGGCCGAGCGGCCGTACGCGGAGTGCCCCGCGCTGTTGGCGAACGCCGACGAGCGGTGCGCCGTACGGCAGTAGCCGGCCGCCTCCAGCCCCTCGGCCGCGGCCACGAACGCGCGTACCCGCTCGGCGCGCTCGTCCGGCTCGGCGTACGCGGTGGCCTCGTCGACCGGCACCGTTTCGGGAGTCGCGGTGGGCGGGGTGAGCCCGGGCCAGGCCGGGTCGGGTGGGCAGAGCCTGGCCGCGGCCAGCGTCCGCTCGACGAGCGCGCGCAGCCCGTCGGGCCCGGTCACGCTGCCGCTGCCCGCCGCGGTGCGTCCGTCGACGTGCACCCGCAACCGGACGCCGATGCTCGACTCGGCGACGTTCTGGTGGATGAAGGAGTTGGCGAACCGGGTCAACGCCAGGTCGGACCGGGTCACCACGGCCTCGGCCTGCGCCGCCGGCCCGCCGAGGCGACCGACCAGCTCGACGACCCGGCCGGCGACGTCCAGCTCGGAGGTCATGCGCGCACCCCCACCCGGACGCCGCGGAACCGGGCCGGCGCGGCCGGGTGACCGGTGTGCCCCACCTGACCCGGCTGCCCCTTGCCGCAGTTGGGTGTGCCCCAGGCGACGGTCTCCGACGAGAGCATGTCCATCGACCGCCAGAAGAGCGGCCCGATGCCGGTGTAGGTGGGGTTGCGCAGCATCCGCCCCCGGCGGCCCTTCTTCACCTCCCAGCCGATCTCGCAGCCGAACTGGAAGTTCAGCCGTTTGTCGTCGATGGACCAGGACCGGTTGACGTCCATGAGCACGCCGTCGTCGGTGGCCGCGATGATCTCCTCCAGGGTGTGCGGGCCGGGCTCCAGGCCGACGTTGGTCATCCGCACCATCGGCAGCCGGGCCCAGCCGTCGGCCCGTACGCTCCCGCCGTGGTCCAGGCCGGCCACGGCCGCCGAGTCACGGCCGGCGAGCACCCCCACCCACCGCCCGTCGCGGACGGCGTCGCGTTTCACCGCCGGGGAGCCCTCGTCGTCGAAGCCGAAGCTGCCGAGCGCGCCGGGGATCGTCGGATCGATGGTGATGGTCATCAGGTCGGAGCCGTAGCGCAGCGAGCCGAGCTGCGCGAGGTCGAGCCACGACGTGCCGGCGAACGCGGCCTCCCAGCCGAGGATCCGGTCCAGCTCGATGGCGTGCCCGACCGACTCGTGGATCTGGAGCGCGAGCTGCTCGCCGCCCAGGATCAGGTCGGTCTCGCCGGCGGGGCAGAGCGGCGCGGTGAGCAGCGCCCGCGACTCGTCGGCGGTGCGGGCCGCGTGGGCGGCCAGGTCCAGCGACTCGACCAGCTCCCAGCCGGTGGTGCCGTACTGACCGCGGTAGCTCGGGTAGGACCGGCGCTGGGTCTCGCCGTCGCCGATGGAGGTGGCGGAGATGCCGCCGCCGCACTCGCGGATGCGCTGGTCGATCCGGTGCCCCTCGCTGGAGACGAACCACTTGGCGGTGTCCCAGATCTGGTAGAGCCCCTCGGCGACGTCGGCGCCGTGCGCGGCCATGGTCGCGGTCGCGTCGACGAGCAGGTCACCCTTCGCGGAGAGCGGCACGGCGAGCGGGTCGACCCGGCACTCCGAGGCCCAGGTCGCGGTGACCGGCTCCGACGGCACCAGGTCGACGGGTGGGCCCGGGACGCGGGCGCTAGCGGCCGCGATCCGCGCCGCGCGCCGCCCGGCGTCGCGGGCCGCGGCGTCGGACAGGTCGGGTACGGCGTGGAAGCCCCAGCTCGACCCGACCAGCGCCCGGACGCCCAGGCCGAGGCTCTCGTCCTGGGTCAGCTCCTCGATCTCGCCGTTGCGCGCCGACATCGACTCGTAGCGCCGGTGCATCACCCGGGCGTCGGCGTAGCGGGCTCCGGCGTCGAGAGCGGCCTGGACGGCGGCGGTCGCCGCGTCGAACTCGCTCATGACGCGACCCCGCCGCGCTGCGTGCCGCCGCAAGGCGTCAGGCCGTCTGGTCGATCTGCTCGCCGGCGCTCGCTCATGGGACCGACCCTAGGCGAGCCGCCCGACATCCGTCAGGGCGGCGACTCCTCGGGACGGATCGTCGCTCGGCCGGGGTCGGTCAGGTGCCCGACCGGGCCGGGCTCCGGCACGCAGACCTCCCGGTGGCGCCGGCCCTGCCGCCGCCACGGGTGCCGGGTGCCGCCGTGGTGGATATCGAGTTGCGGACGTGAATCTCCTGCTGAGGGCTGGTCAACCCCGAAACGCACTCGTTACGCTCAGGCCGCTGACAGCCCGCGCCTTGTAGCTTATTTTCGCCTCCAGAACTTTGTTGTAAGTTCTCTTCGTCGCGCAGGGGGAGGCGGTCGTGGGCAGGTCGGAGTCAGTGCCGTCCGGGCAGACGGGCGACCGTCCCGGGGTGCCGCGGCAGCGCGCCGCCGAGGGGCCGTACGTGCGGGTGAACGACCTGCGGGTGCGCTTCGACACCGAGGACGGCGTGGTGCGCGCGGTCGACGGGGTGTCCTTCGCGGTGGAACGCGGCCGCACGCTCGGCATCGTCGGTGAGTCGGGCTCCGGCAAGAGCGTCACCTCACTGGCCATCCTCGGCCTGCACAACGCCAGGCGGACGACGATCAGCGGGGAGATCTTCGTCGGCGGCCGCCAGCTGGTCGGCCTGCCCGAGGAGGAGGTACGCCGGCTGCGCGGGCGCGACATGGCGATGATCTTCCAGGACCCGCTCTCCGCGCTGCATCCCTACTACACGGTCGGCCGGCAGATCGCCGAGGCGTACCGGGTGCACCATCCGGGGGCCGGCAAGCGGGAGGCCCGGCAGCGGGCCGTCGACATGCTCGGCCGGGTCGGCATCCCGCAGCCGGCGCGCCGCTTCGACCAGTACCCGCACGAGTTCTCCGGCGGCATGCGGCAGCGGGCGATGATCGCCATGGCGCTCGTCAACGACCCGGACCTGCTGATCGCCGACGAGCCGACGACCGCGCTCGACGTCACCGTGCAGGCGCAGATCCTGGACCTGCTCGCCGACCTCCAGGCCGAGTTCCACTCCGCGATCATCATGATCACCCACGACCTGGGCGTGGTGAGCCAGGTGGCCGACGACGTGCTCGTGATGTACGGCGGGCGGGCGGTCGAGCGCGGCAGCGTCGAGCAGGTGCTGCGCCGGCCGCAGCACCCGTACACCTGGGGCCTGCTCTCCAGCGTGCCGTCGCTGCACGGTGACGCGGACGCTGACCTCGTGCCGATCCGGGGCAACCCGCCGAGCCTGATCAACCTCCCCTCCGGCTGCGCGTTCCACCCGCGCTGCCGCTACGCCGACCGCAACGGCGACCGGTCGCGCACGGAGGTGCCCGAGCTGCGCCCGGCCGGCGAGGACGGCCACCTGGTCGCCTGCCACCTGGGCGCCGAGGACCGGACCCGGCTCTACCGGGAGGACATCGCACACGTGGGGGTCGCCCGGTGAGCGCGAACGACGCGGCGCAGGCGCGGCCGGCCGAGGCCGAGCCGCTGCTGCGGGTACGAGGGCTGACGAAGCACTTCCCGGTGCGTACCGGTTTCCGCAGCAGCAGCCTGGTGCGGGCGGTCGACGGGCTGGACTTCGACGTGCGCCCCGGCGAGACGCTCGGCCTGGTCGGCGAGTCGGGCTGCGGCAAGACCACGACCGGGCGGATGCTGGTCCGGCTGCTGGAGCCGACCTCGGGCACCATCGAGTTCGAGGGGCGGGACATCACCCACGCCGGCCGGCGTGAGCTGCGCCCGCTGCGCCAGGACCTCCAGATCATCTTCCAGGACCCGTACGCGTCGTTGAACCCGCGCCACACGGTCGGCCGGATCGTCGCGATGCCCCTGCAGGTCAACGGGATCGAGCCGCCGGGTGGCATCAGGGCCCGGGTGCAGGAGCTGCTGGAGATCGTCGGTCTCAACCCGGAGCACTACAACCGGTATCCGCACGAGTTCTCCGGCGGGCAGCGCCAGCGGATCGGCATCGCGCGGGCGCTGGCGCTGGAGCCGAAGCTGATCGTCGCCGACGAGCCGGTCTCGGCGCTGGACGTCTCGATCCAGGCCCAGGTCGTGAACCTGCTCCGCGACCTGCAACGCGACCTCGGGCTGGCCTTCGTCTTCATCGCCCACGACCTGGCCGTGGTGCGGCACTTCTGCCAGCGGGTCGCGGTGATGTACCTCGGCAAGATCGTGGAGATCGGCGACCGGGCGGACATCTACGAGCGGCCGCAGCACCCGTACACCCGGGCGCTGCTCTCGGCGATCCCGGACGTCACGAAGCTCGGCCCGGGCGGCCGGATCCGGCTCTCCGGCGACGTGCCGACCCCGCTCGACCCGCCGTCCGGTTGCCGGTTCCGCACCCGCTGCTGGAAGGCGCGGGAGATCTGCGCGACGGAGGAGCCGGCGCTGGTGCCGCGCGACGGCGGCACGCAGGCGACCGCCTGCCACTTCCCGGAGTCCGGGCCGGTGGCGACGGAGTCCGGGCCGGCGGTCGCGGAGACCGGCGCAACGGGCGGCGCGACCGCCGAGGAGGTGTCGAAGTGAGCCTGTCCCCGGTCGAGGGTGTGGCGCTGGCCGAGATCGAGTCCGGCGGCGACCCGGAGGAGTCGGCGCGCCGGGCCGTCGTCGGCCGTTCACCCGGCCAGCTCGCCTGGATCCGGCTGCGCCGCGACCGCACGGCGATGGTGAGCGGCGGCATGCTGGTCTTCTTCATGCTGCTGGCGCTCGCCGCCCCGCTCATCGAGATGGCGTACGGGATCAGCCCGAAGGAGCAGTTCCAGAGCCTGCTCGACGGCTTCGGCATGCCGCTGGGCTACGCCGGGGGCGTCAGCGGCGAGCACTGGTTCGGGCTGGAGCCCGGGCTCGGCCGGGACATCTTCATCCGGCTGATCTACGGCCTGCGTACGTCGCTGTTCATCGCGTTCGCCGCGGCGGTGGTCACCGCGACCATCGGCATCGTGCTCGGCACGCTCGCCGGTTACCTCGGCGGCTGGCTGGACGCGGTGATCAACTGGATCACGGACCTGACGCTCGCCATGCCGTTCCTGGTCATCGCGCTGGCGCTCACGCCCACGCTGGTGCTGCGCTTCTACGGCGAGCGGGAGGCGGTCGACCCGGCCTTCGGGGTGGCGGTGCTCATCGGCATCTTCGCGATCTTCGGCTGGACGGGCACGGCCCGACTGGTGCGCGGCCAGGTGATCGCCCTGCGGGAGCGGGAGTTCGTCGAGGCCGCGCGGGCCAGCGGGGCGGGGCTGGGGCACATGCTCTTCCGGCAGCTGCTGCCGAACATCTGGGCGCCGATCCTGGTGTCGTTCTCCCTGGCGGTGCCGCAGTTCATCACCAGCGAGGCCGCGCTCTCCTTCATCGGCGTCGGGCTCAGCGACGAGACCCCGAGCTTCGGCCGGATGATCTACCGCAGCCTGGACTACCTCCAGACCGACCCCGCGTACGTGTTCTTCCCGGGCATCACGATCTTCGGGCTCGTGTTCGCCTTCAACCTCTTCGGCGACGCGCTGCGTGACGCGCTCGACCCGAAGTCGTCCCGGTAGGGGTGTCCATGGCGCGATTCCTGATCAAGCGGCTGTTCTCCGCCACGCTGACCCTCTTCGCGGTGAGCGTGCTGACCTTCCTCATGTTCTTCGCCCTGCCCCGTGACCCGGTCACCGGCATGTGCCCGAAGAACTGCAACCCGGAGCGGCTGGAGCGGGTCCGCGAGGAGCTGGGCCTGAACGACCCGCTGGTCGTGCAGTACGCCGGCTACATGAAGGGCATCTTCACCGGCCGCGACCTGGGCAGCGCCCAGGGCGGGCGCTGCGACGCGCCCTGCCTGGGCTGGTCGTACGTCACCAACGAGGCGGTCTCGGACACCATCGCCCGGGTGCTGCCGGTGACGCTGAGCATCGTCATCCCGGCGGCCGTCCTCTGGCTGCTGCTCGGGGTCGGGCTCGGCATGGTCTCCGCGCTGCGCCGCGGCACGTGGCTGGACCGGCTCGCCATCGGCTTCTCGCTCACCGGCGCGTCGCTGCAGCTCTACTTCGTGGGCGCGGTGCTGCTGCTCGTCTTCGTCTACAACCTGCGGCTGCTGCCGGTGCCCAGCTACACGTCGATCTTCGACAATCCGTTGAAGTGGGCGAGCGGGCTCGTGCTGGCCTGGGTCTCGCTGGCCTTCCTCTTCTCCGCCATCTACGCCCGACTGTCGCGGGCGCAGATGCTGGAGACGCTGTCGGAGGACTTCGTTCGCACCGCACGGGCCAAGGGCCTGGCCAAACCCAAGGTGTACGGGCGGCACGCGCTGCGCGCGGCGATCACCCCCGTGGTGACGATCGCCGGCCTCGACGTCGGTGGGGCGCTCGGCGGCACGGTGATCACCGAGACGACCTTCGGCATCCAGGGCCTCGGCCGCACGGCCGTGGACGCCGTGCGCTCCGGCGACCTGCCCACCATCATGGCCACCGTGCTGATCGCCGCGGTCTTCGTGGTGCTGGCGAACATGCTGGTCGACCTGCTGTACGCGGCCATCGACCCCCGGGTGCGGCTGCGCTGAGCGGTCCGCGGCCCGACCTGCGTGACCAGCGGGCGGGCGGCGGTGAAATTTATCGACAACTGTTACACAACTCGTAGGTTTTCTTCTTTACGATCCTCGGGACGTCGGCGGTTCCACCTCCGGCGGACCGCACGGCAGATGGGTGGAGGAGGTAGGAGATGCGACCACGCGTGGCGGCCGCCGCAGGCGGCGCGATCGCACTGGTTGTGGCGTTGGGTGCCTGCTCGAAGAACACGGGCGAGGGCACCACCGTGGACACCAACCGTACGCAGACCGGGGTCATCGCGACCGACCCGAAGGACTCGCAGGGCCCGGCCCCGGAGGTGCCCGGGGCGCAGAAGGGCGGCACCTTCACCATCATCCGGGAGTCGCCGATCTCCCACCTGGACCCGCAGCGGACGTACTCGTTCGCCGGCCTGATGGCGAACCCGCTCTTCGCCCGCTACCTGACGACGTGGAAGGACGACGGCAAGGGCGGCCTCGTCCTCGTCGGCGACCTGGCCGAGACGCCGGGCACCAACGTCAACAACGACTGCAAGGTCTGGGAATTCAAGATCAAGGACGGGGTGAAGTTCGAGGACGGCCGGCCGATCACCGCCAAGGAGATCGCGTACGGCATCGCCCGCTCCTTCGACCCGGACCTCACGAGCGGCCCGACCTACATCCAGGAGTGGCTGGCCGACACCCCGCAGTTCGACACCAAGTGGGACTTCAAGAAGAACAAGGGGTCGCTGCCGCCCGGACTGACCACCCCGGACGACAAGACGCTGCGCTTCGAGTTCGCCAAGCCCCGCTGTGACCTGCCGTTCGCCGTCTCGCTGCCGACCACCGCGCCGCTGCCGCCCGACAAGGACACCGGCGTCAACCTCGACACCCGGCCCTTCTCCTCCGGGCCGTACAAGATCGCCGAGAACCAGGTCGGCGTGAAGCTGACCCTGGACCGCAACCCGAACTGGGACCCGAACACCGACCCGGTGCGCCACCAGTACCCGGACCAGTTCGTCTGGACCTTCGGCCCCACCGCGGACGCCGCCAACAACCGGGTGATCGCCGACAACGGCGCCGACCAGAGCGCGGTGGCGTTCAACTTCGTCCCGGCCTCGCTGGTGGCGAAGGTGGCCGGGGACGCGGCGCTGAAGTCGCGCAGCATCCTCTCGCCGACCCCGAGCGCCAACCAGCTCGTGATCAACAACCAGCGGGTCACCGACCTGAAGATCCGCCAGGCGCTCAACTACGCGATCGACCGGGAGGGCCTGATCAAGGCGCTCGGCGGGCAGACCGTCGCCGCGCCGCTGACCACGCTCATGCCGCCGTCGACCATCGGCTACCAGGCGTACGACGCGTACCCGGCCGGGGCGACCGGCAACATGGAGAAGGCCAAGGAGCTGCTCGGCGGCCAGACCCCGGAGCTGGTCCTGGGCGTCGCCGACAACACGACCGAGCAGCAGATCGGCACGCAGCTCAAGGCCAACCTGGAGCGGGCCGGCTTCAAGATCACGCTGCGGAACATCCCGGACGACGCGAAGCTCGACGAGATCAAGAAGAAGGACAACCCCTGGGACCTGTACATCGGTAACTGGGCGGCGGACTGGCCGAGCGGCGCGTCGATCCTGCCGGTGCTCTACGACGGGCGCACCATCAAGCCCGAGGGCAACAGCAACCAGTCCTACTTCAACGACTCGACGATCAACGCCGAGTTCGACCGGATCCTGGCCATGCCGCCGGCCGAGCAGGGCCCCGAGTGGGGCAAGCTCGACGAGCGGATCATGAAGGAGCACGCCCCCGTGGTGCCGCTCTTCGTCGACGTGGCCTACGTGGTGCACGGCTCGAAGGCCGGCGGAGTCTTCATCTCCAGCGTCTTCGGCTACCCGTCCTTCGTGAACGCGTACGTCACGAAGTAGTCACCGCCGCACGGACTGGCCCCCGGTCGACAGCGTCGTCGGCCGGGGGCCGCGGTGTCCGCGGCAGCACCCCTCACGCCGTATGGGCGCGGACGAAGTCCAGCTCCAGCCTGAGCAGCCGTTCGGCGGTGCCACCGGCGGCCATGTGCGTGGCGCCGGTCAGCGGCAGCACCGAGTGCGGCCGGCCGGACGAGAGCAGCGCCGCCGACAGACGCATGGTGTGCGCGGCCACCACGTTGTCGTCGGCCATCCCGTGCACCAGCAGCAACGGCCGGGCCTGCGCCGGGTCGGTGACCGGCTCGGCGGCCAGGTCGACCAGCGAGTGGTGCGCGTAGACGTCCACCCCGTCGTCCGGCATCCCCAGGTAGCGCTCGGTGTACGCGGTGTCGTAGAGGGCCCAGTCGGTGACCGGGGCCCCGGCGACGCCGCAGCGGAACAGCTCCGGGTGGCGCAGCACCGCGAGCCCGGCCAGCCAGCCGCCGAACGACCACCCGCGCACCGCCACCCGGCCCAGGTCGAGATCCGGGTGCTTGTCCGCCAGCGCGGTCAACGCGTCCATCTGGTCGAGCAGGATGACGTCGGCCACCCGACGGTGGATCGCCTTCTCGAACGAGGGCGCCACCCCGGGCGTACCGCGGTTGTCGACGACCACGACCGCGAACCCGGCATCGGCCCACCACTGCCGCTCCAGCCAGGCCGCCCGCGCGGCGACCACCTCCTGGTGGCCCGGGCCGCCGTAGACGTCCAGCAGCACGGGCAGGCGGCGGCCCGTCACGTAGCTGTTGGGGTAGAGCACCGCGCTGGGCAGCCGCCGGTCGGTCACCCGCTCCAGCAGCGGCAGCGGGGAGTACGGCGGGGCGGCGGCGTGCGAGGTGAGCGCCGCCACCTCCTCGTCGCCCCGCCACACCGTCCACTGCGTGCCCGCGTGGTCCAGCGAGGCCATCCCCACTACGAGCACGTCCCCGCCGACGGCGGCGGTGTGCCAGCCCGAGTCGGTGGTCAACCGGCGGGCGTCCACGCCGCCGCCGATCGTCGTCCGCACCCGGAACAGGTGCCGCTCGCTCGGCTCGCCGTCGCTCGCCTCCACCAGCAGGTCGCCCGCGCCGCCGTTCGCCGCGGGCAGTCGCCCGACCACCCGCCGCACGTAGAGCGAGGGCGGGGTCAGCAGCGTGCCGTCCGCGAAGAGGCAGCGGGCGTCGTACCCGTCGTGCGCCAACTCGCCCCCGACCAGCACCCGACCGTCGGGCAGGTGGGCCGGGGTGCCGTCGATCGGCTCCACCCAGCGCGGATCCGCCAGCTCGGCGTGCACCTGGGTCTCCCCGGTGCGCGGGTCCACGGCGAGCACCAGGCCGTGCTGCTGCGAGCGGCGCAGCACCGTGATCAGGGGACCGCCGTCGGCCCAGCTCACCGCGGTCAGGTACGGGTAGGTCTCCCGGTCCCAGTGCACGTCGACCCAGCCGCCGTCCAGGTCGAGCAGGTGCAGGCTGACCTCCGCGTTCGGCCCGCCCGCCCGGGGGTACGCGACGCTGGTCGGCGGGCTGGCCGGGTGGGCCGGGTCGTGCAGGTGCCAGCGCTCCAGCCGCGACTCGTCGACCCGCGTGGCCAGCACCGACCGCCCGTCCGGCGCCCACCAGTAGCCGCGGAACCGGCCGAACTCCTCGGCCGCGATGTGCTCGGCCAGCCCCCACGTCACCCCGGAGTCCTCGCCCGCGAGCAGGTTGTCCGTACCGTCCGCCTCGACCACCCGCAGCTCACCCCGGCGCACGCCCTCGGCGGCGTCGGTGACGTAGGCGAGGCGCTCGCCGGTCGGGTCGGGTCGCGGGTCGATGACCGGCCCGACCGAGGCCACCTCGACGACGTCGCCGTGCACCAGGTCGGCGCGGAAGAGCCGGCCGGCGAGCGGGAAGACGGCGATGCGGCCGGCGGCGTCCAGCGCGTACGAGCCGATGCCGGCGGCGCTGAGTCGCAGGCGCTCGCGCAGCGCGCGCTCGCCCGGGGAGAGCGCGGCCGGGTCGGCGTCCGCGCCGAGCAGCACCGCGGGGTCGGCGACGAGCCGCTCCTCGCCGGTGGCGACGTCCAGGAGCCACAGCGCGTCGGCCGGGTCCTCGGGACCGGACGAGCGCAGGAAGATCACCCGGGAGCCGTCGTCGGCCACGGAGACGGCACGCGGTGCGCCGTGGCTGAACCGGCGGGTACGGGCGGCCAGCTCCGGATAGTCCACGGCCAGATCGTAAGTCGGCCGCGGAGGTGATGTGGCCGACCTGGCTGGACGCGTCGAGGTCGCCCGGCCGGAACCGCCGGTTAGAGTGACGGGCGTGACGACGCTGCCCGACCGCCGCCTGCTGCTGGTCCACGCGCATCCGGACGACGAGTCCATCGGCACCGGCTCGACCATGGCGCACTACGCCGCCTCCGGCGCCCACGTGACGCTCGTGACGTGCACGCTGGGCGAGGAGGGCGAGATCCACGTGCCGGCCCTGGCGCAGCTCGCCGCCGACCAGGCCGACCAGCTCGGCGGCTACCGGATCGCCGAGCTGGACGCGGCCTGCGCCGCCCTCGGCGTCACCGACCACCGCTTCCTCGGCGGCGCCGGCTGCTACCGCGACTCCGGGATGATGGGGCTCGCCACGAACGACCACCCCCGGGCGTTCTGGCGGGCCGACCTGGACGAGGCCGCCGGCCACCTGCTGGAGGTCATCCGCGAGGTCCGCCCGCAGGTCATGATCACGTACGACGAGAACGGCTTCTACGGCCACCCCGACCACATCCAGGCGCACCGGGTGGCGATGCGGGCCCACGAGCTCGCCGACGCCGAGGGCATCGCCCCGGCCAAGGTCTACTGGACGGCCATGCCGCTCAGCGTCCTCAAGGCCGGCATGGACCAGTTCGTCGAGTCGTCCGACAACCCGTTCGCGGGCATCGACGACGTCTCCGAGCTGCCCTTCGGCACGCCCGACGAGCAGATCGCCGCCCGCGTCGACGGCACGGACCAGCACGCCGCGAAGCAGGCCGCGCTGCGCGCCCACGCCACCCAGATCCCGTCGACCTCCTGGCTCTACACGATCGCGGGCAGCTTCGGCGGCGAGTTCATGGGCATGGAGTACTACACCCTGGCGAAGGGGGAGAAGGGGCCGGGCAGCGGCCCGTACGGCTGGGAGGACGACCTCTTCGCCGGGATCGCCGACCTCGGCCCGGACCGGGTCCCGGCCGCGGCGGCCGGTCTGCGGTGACACTGCCCGCCGCGCCGATGACGGTCGCCCCGGACGACACCAGCCCGCCGCCGGCGGGCCCGCCGCCGCGCCTGGTCGACCTCGGGCTGCGGGTGGCCGGCGGCCTGGTGGCCGTCGTGGCCGGCGTGGTGACCGGGGTGCTGGAGCTGCTGCTGGCCACGCTCCGGGTGGCCGGGCAGCTGATCGGGGTGTCGGTGCTGGTGGCGATCGCCGCGAACGTCGCGCTGAGCTGGTTCGCCCACCGGACGGTCGGCCGGCGCTGGTCGGTGGCGTTGCCCGCCGTCCCGTGGTTCGCACTGATGGCGGTCGCCGCGATCCGCACCGACGAGGGCGACCTGCTCCTGGCCGGCGACAACTGGGTCGGCCTGCTCATGATCGTCGCCGGCGCCATGACCTTCGCCGTGATGGGTTTCCGGCAGATCCTCGCCGCTGCGCCGGCCCCGCGCGGGTGATGACGCCACACAGGTACGGGTGGTAGATATTCCTGCCAGGAACCGCCCCGAGGGTGGGCGGTGGGGCGGGAGGTCGTGCGATGAACAAGCGCTGGCGCGACATCGGTGTGCTCGCCGGGGCGCTCTTCGCGGTCAACGTGGTCGCCCGGTTGATCATCCACTTCGGCTTCGACGGTGACGACACCGCCGCCGACCGGGTGTCGCTGGGTATGTTCGCGCTGATCGGGCTGACCCTGGCCGTGGTCGCGTTCCTGTGGGGCCGGCGTCGCCCGCTGGGCGACTGGGTGGCCGACGTGGCGGGTGCGGTCCTGGTCGCCATGGTGCTGACCGTGCTGGTCGGCCCGCTGCTCGTCGGTGACAACCCGTTCGGCGGCGGTGCGGGCACCTTCTTCGCGCAGATCTGGCTCTACCTGGGCGCGACCGCCGCGGGCACGCTGATCGGCTACCTGGTGCTCACCGCGCTCGGCCTGGATCACCGTTCGCAGGGCCTCAAGCGGTACGCCGAGCTGAAGGCCGCGAAGCCGCGCAAGGTCGTCCGCCGCTGACCCCGTCGGGCGCGGGGGCGAGTCCGGCGCCCGCCGGTCCCGGATCCCGCGCCGGCGGCTCGGGCCGCGCTCAGTGCGGGGCGACGCGGGTCAGGTAGGTGTGGTGGGTGGTGAAGCCCAGCCGCTGGTAGAGGGCCACCGCGCCGGTGTTGCCCTGCTCCACCTGGAGGAAGGCGTGCGTGGCGCCCGATTCCGCGCCCCACTCGGCGAGCGCACCGATGAGCCGGCCGGCCAACCCCTGCCGGCGTGCCCGTGGCAGCACCTCGATGAGGCTCAACCCGAGCCAGCGCCGCTGCCCGGTCACCGTGCCCCGGCCGATCCCCACCAGCGCGCCGTCGACGTACGCGTGGGCGAAGCGGACCTCGTCCACGGCGGTGAGCACGTGCCGGGCGGCCGCCGGGAACCCGCCCTTGCGCTCGCCCGCGACCGCCAGCCATTCGGGCGTCGGCGCGGCCGCCACCTCGACCACCGCTCGCGGGCCGAGCCCCGGCACCGGGGCCGCCGCGGCCGAGGTCGGCGGAGGCGCCGGCTGGAACCCGCCGTCCGGGACGGGCCGAGCGATGCTGTCGACCGGCCGAGCGGCGCCGTCGACGGCCGGGGCCGCGGTGCCGAGGGGCGGCAGGGGGAGCGGGGCGGTCTGCACCAGCACCGGCGGTCGGGTGGTCCATCCCCGGGCGTCCAGCTCGGCGCCGACCGGCGAGGCGAGCGGCAGCGGCGTGTTGACCATCGGGGTCAGGCCGCGCGCGGCGTACCAGCGCTCGACGGCGTCGAGCGCCGCCGGGAGCGGCCGGTCCGGGTCGCCGACCGGAAGGGCCGAGTTGGCCCGGCCGGTCCATCCGTCGGCGGCCCGCAGCAGCCAGCCGCCCAGCCGCTCGTGGGTGGGCGCCGGCCACGCCTCGTCGGCGGCCAGCTCCAGCTCGACGACGGCCGCGGCGGTCGGGCGGCGTGCGGGTGGCACCCGCTTGGCGCGGTGCACCTCGTCCCGGGCGACCCGCAGCGGGCCCCGGGCGGTGGCCAGCGTGAGATGGGTCTCGCTCAGCTCGACCAGCTCGCCGAGCGCGTCCGAGAAGAGGGGCCGGCCTTCGCGAATACCCACAATCCGGCGGACCACGATCCGGTGTCCTACATCCTGCTGACCCAGCACGATCGACCCCCTCCCCGGCGAGATACTAGGCTCTTACCGTCGCGGGAGATCGCGGCGCGTCTTGCGGAGGAGAAGACCGGTGACCTACATCATCGCCGAGCCGTGCGTGGATGTGCTCGACAAGGCATGCATCGAGGAGTGCCCGGTCGACTGCATTTACGAGGGCAACCGGATGCTCTACATCCACCCCGACGAGTGCGTCGACTGTGGTGCCTGTGAGCCTGTCTGCCCCGTCGAGGCGATCTTCTACGAGGACGACGTCCCCGAGCAGTGGAAGGACTACACCGGCGCCAACTACGAGTTCTTCGAGGACCTCGGTTCGCCCGGTGGCGCCTCGAAGATCGGCAAGGTGGAGAAGGACGCGGCGTTCGTCGCCGCCCAGCCGCCGCGCGGTGAGGGCCACTGAACCGGCCCACGCCGGTCTCGGCACGGCTGCCCGAGTTCACCTGGGACACCCTGGACGCCGCGGCCGCCCTGGCCGCGGCGCACCCGGGTGGCCTGATCAACCTCTCGATGGGTACCCCGGTCGACCCGGTGCCCCAGGTGATCCGGCAGGCGCTGGCTGACGCGTCCGACGCCCCCGGCTACCCGCTGACCGCCGGCACCCCCGCGCTGCGGGCGGCGATCAGCGCCTGGGTCGCGCGGGCCTGCGGCGCTGGGGTGGACGGTCTCGGCGTGCTGCCGAGCATCGGCTCGAAGGAGCTGGTGGCCTGGCTGCCGACCCTGCTCGGGATCGGGCCGGACGACGTCGTGGTGGTGCCGTCGATCTGCTACCCCACCTACGAGGACGGCGCCCGACTGGCCGGCGCCACGGTGGTCCGTACCGACTCGTTGACCTCGGTCGGTCCGACCTCGCGGGTCCGGCTGGTCTGGGTCAACTCGCCCGGCAACCCCACGGGTCGGGTGCTGCCCGCGGCGCACCTGCGCAAGGTGGTCGACTGGGCTCGCGAGCGCGGCGCCGTCGTCGCCAGCGACGAGTGCTACCTGCCCCTGGGCTGGTCCGCCGAGCCGGTCTCGGTGCTCTCGCCCGAGGTGTGCGGCGGCTCGTACGACAACGTGCTGGCGCTGCACTCGCTCTCCAAGCGCTCCAACCTCGCGGGCTACCGGGCCGGGTTCGTGGCCGGGGACGCGGCGCTCGTGGCCGAGCTGCTGAAGGTGCGCAAGCACGCCGGCATGATCGTGCCGGCGCCGGTGCAGGCGGCCATGGTGGCGGCGCTCCAGGACGAGCGGCACGCCGAGGAGCAGCGGGAGCGCTACCGCGCCCGGCGCGAGACGCTGTACCGGGCGTTCACCGAGGCCGGCTTCACCGTCGAGCACTCGGAGGCGGGCCTCTACCTGTGGATGACCCGGGGCGAGGACTGCTGGCAGACCGTGGACTGGCTGGCCCGCCGCGGCATCCTGGTCGCCGCGGGCGTCTTCTACGGCCCGGCCGGCGGGCGGCACGTCCGGGTGGCGCTGACCGAGACCGACGAGCACGTGGCGGCGGTCGCCGGTCGGCTCGCCGAGGCCTGACGCGGCGCCGCCGTCCGGCGATGACCCGACCGAGCCGCCGAGGTGTGTGATGGTGGACAGCTTCGCTGGGCAGCCGCGGGTCGCCGTGGTCGGCACCGGTCTCGTGGGCGGCTCCATCCTGCTCCGCCTGCGCGAGGCGTACCGGGACGTCGCCGGGTGGGACCCGGACCCGGCCACCCGGGCGCAGGGCCGCGCGCGCGGGGTGCGCTTCCCCGACGAGCTGGCCGAGGCGGTCGGGGACCGGGACGTCGTGTTCCTCGCCGGGCCGCTGCGCAGCCTGCCGGACACCCTGCGGAGCGTGGCCGCCCACGTCGGCGAGCACTGCGTGATCACCGACGTGGGCAGCACGAAGCGGTCCGTCGCCGACTTCGCCGCCGCGCACGGGCTGACCGACCGGTTCGTCCCCGGGCACCCGATGGCGGGCGCCGAGCGGTCCGGGCTGACCGCCGCCGAGCCGGGGCTGTTCGCGGGGGCGGCCTGGGTCCTCTGTCCCACGCCCGCGGGCATCGGGCCGTTCCGGACGCTGGTGGGCCTCCTCGCCGAGGTCTTCTCGGCCCGCGTGGTGCCGATGTCGCCGGCGGTGCACGACTCGGTGGTCGCGCTCTCGTCCCACATCCCCCACCTGCTGGCGGGCAGCCTCGCCGGCGCGGTGGCCGGCTCCGACCTCCGGGACGCCGTGCTCGGCCTGGCCGCCGGGAGCTTCCGCGACGGCACCCGGGTCGCCGGCACGCCCGCGCAGCGGACCGCCGACATGCTCTTCGAGAACCGCGCGCAGGTCGCGCGTCAGCTGGAGCAGGTCCGCGGCGTCCTCGACGAGCTGGCCGACGCCCTGCGCCGGGACGACCTGGAGACGCTCGTCGCGCGCTACCGGTACGCGCAGGAACTGCGTCACGCGCTGCTCGACCGCCCGCTGGCGGAGGGCCGGCGGGAGTTCCCCACCGGCGGTGACCACGGCGCCGAGCTGGCGTACCTCCTGGAGCTGGGGTCCGCCGGCGGCTACCTGACCGGGTGCCGGGTCGAGGCCGACGTGGTGACGTACGCCGGCCGGCGGCCGCCCGGCCCCGGCGCGCTCTGAGCGCTCGGCCCGCCGGGTCGGCCCGGCGCGACTAGGGTGAGGGCATGGTGGACGGGCCCGTGGTGACGGTACGCGGCGAGGCGTACCGGGAGGTGGCTCCGGAGCTGGCCCGGTTCGTGGTCACCGTGACGGCTCGCGACCGCGACCGGGAGACCACCCTCACCCGGCTGGCCGAGCGCGCCGCCGCGGTGCGGGTGCTGCTCGACGGCGAGGAGCCGACCATCGACCGCCGGGAGACCGGTGACCTGCGGGTCTGGCCGGAGACGAGGCGTTCCACCGAGCGTGTCGTGGCCTGGCACGGCACCGTCGCCACCACCGTCACCGTCACCGACTTCACGACCCTCGGCGAGCTCATGCTCCGCCTCGCCGACCAGGACCAGGTCGAGGTGGCCGGGCCCTGGTGGTCGCTCCGCCCGGACAGCCCCGCCCACCGCGAGGTGCGCCACGCCGCGATCGCGGACGCGCTGGCCCGCGGCCGGGAGTACGCCGAGGCGCTGGGCGCCCGCGTCACCGCGCTCCTCGAGCTCGCTGACATCGGGGTGGAGCGGCCGATGATGGCCCGGATGGCGTACGCCGCCGGGCCGGAGGCGGGCGGCCGTCCGGAGCTGGACCTCGATCCGCAGCCGCAGCCGGTGCAGGCCGCCGTGCAGGCGCGGTTCGCCATGAGCGAGCCGGTCCTCGGCTGATGGCGCAGGCGCGGGTGCTCCCCGTCGCGGAGCTGGTGAAGCGGGCGCGGTCGCTGGCCGAGGCGGGCCCACGGCAGCTGCTCGGCATCGCCGGCGCGCCGGGAGCGGGCAAGTCCACCCTCGCCGAGCGGATAGTCGCCGAGGTCGGGCCGGCCGCCCGCCTGGTGCCGATGGACGGTTTCCACCTCGCCCAGTCCGAACTGGAGCGGCTCGGCCGCGCCGACCGCAAGGGTGCCGCCGACACCTTCGACGCCAACGGCTACGTCTCCCTGCTGCGCCGCCTGCACCGGCTCGAGCCGACCCCCGTCTACGCCCCCGCGTTCCGGCGCGACCTGGAGGAGCCGATCGCCGGTGCCATCGAGGTGCCGGCGGAGGTGCGTCTCGTGGTGACCGAGGGCAACTACCTGCTGATGCCGCTGACCCCGTGGGACGAGGTGCGGTCGCTGCTGCACGAGGCGTGGTTCCTCGACCTGGACGCGGAGCTGCGGTTGCGCCGGCTCACCGCCCGGCACGAGTCGTACGGGCGGTCGCCGGCGCAGGCGCGGGCGTGGGCGATGGGCAGCGACGAGCGCAACGCCGCGCTGGTGGTCGGGACCGCCGCCCGGGCGGACCTGGTGGTGCGGCTAGCCGAGGCTCCGCCGGGGTGACGGCACGCCACGTCGCAGCAGCCGGGCCACGTGGGCCCGCTCCTGCTGGAACTCGGGCGAGTCGGGGTAGGCGCTGTGGTTGCGGATCGGCGGGTCGGCCACCTCGCCGTCGGTGGGGTGCAGCCCCTCGGGGTCCTGGACGGCCAGGTCCCGTTCGCCGGCGTTGACCGGCCAGCCGAGCGGGTCGGTGTCGCGCCAGAAGTTGGTCCAGCCGGTCCAGCCGGGCGGGGTGGTCAGCGCCTCGCTCAGCGCGGGCAGCCGGTCCGGTCCGAAGTACGCCGGGAAGACCCGCCCGTAGAGGCGGGTGAGCTGGCAGCCGTAGGAGAAGAACCAGATCCGCCACCGCCAGCGGGCGGGCAGCTGGAGGATCACGGCGGCGCAGATCACCGTGCCCTGGCTGTGCCCGGAGAGGATGATGCCGTCCACCCGGCGCGGGTCGTGCTCGGGCAGGGCCAGCAGCCCGGCGATCCGGGTCTGCAGCTCGGGCACGGCGCGCTCGGCGTAGCTCGGTGGGGCGAGCGGGTGGGCGGCCCGGGGCCAGAAGGTGCCCACGTCCCAGATCACACCGACCGTGCGGCGCACGGTGTCGTTGCGGTAGACCAGGGCGCCGATCGTGGCGACCAGCAGCGGGAGCCATCCGAGCATTGAGTCGCCGGCGTCGGCGACGACCTTCACGACGGCCGCGGCATCGGTGGCCTCCACCGGGTGGGGCCGCGCGTGCGAGAGCGCGGCCGCGCAGCTCACGGTGGTCAGCACGGTGGCGACGACCGCGTAGCAACCGACCAGCCGGATGGCGTGCTCGCCGACCAACCGGTGCAGCGCACGGAAGGCGCTGACGTCGCGGCAGCGCCGCAGGTCGTGCAGGGAGAGGTGGTCCCCGGTCGAGACCAGCTCGGCGTACGCCTGGCGGCGCAGCCGCTGGAAGAGCAGGCCGGCCCGCGCCACGGTGACGGCGAGGGCGAGGAGCGCGACGGCGAAGGCGAGCCCGCTCCACATCACGGGTATCGGGGGGATGACTGTGGACCGCCCGCTCGGGGTCCCCCCGTTGTTGAGCCGGTCGGTCGTCCAGTAGAGCAGCCCGGCGCAGTTGGCGATGCAGAGCAGCCAGCCGAAACCCGCGATCACGGCCGGCCCCCGTCCACCCCAGGCGACGTCGCTGTGGGGCGGCAGCGGCTGGACGTCGACGGCCGCGGGGGTGCGGGGGAGCACCACCCCGACCGCGGCGAGCCCGACGGCCGGTACGGCGAGCATCCACACCTCCAGCCGCCCCGGCGCGTCCGGCACCAGCGGTAGCCAGCCGTCGACCCAGGACACGCCGATTACGAGCAGCAGCCCGGCGGCGGCGGGCGGCACCAGTGCCCGGCGGCCGGAGCGGGACACCGCCCCGATGGCGATCAGCAGCAGCAGTTGGCCCAGGCCCAGCCAGGCGACGATCCAGTCGTACCCCGGCAGGGACCGGTCGGTCAGACAGCCCGGGGTGCCGGGGTCGCGGGTGCAGCCGTCCGGGGGCCGCAGCTCGGCCAGCGGCGTGCCGCCCGGTCCCTCGGGGAGCAGCAGGAGCGTCACGGTGCCCGCCACGGTCAGGGCGGTGAGGACGGCGACCGTGGCACTCCACGGGCCGAGCGGGGTGGCGCCGGCCCGCCGGGTCAGGTACGGCCGGCCGAGTGCCACGACCGCGATCAGCAGTACGCTGCCGCCGGTCACGATGGTCGGCCAGGCGACGGCCGCGCGTGTCCCGTGGGGTGGGTCCATGGCCAGGACGGTGCCGAGCGGCACCCCGGCGGCGACGACGGCGCCGGTGCACAGGTGCAGCACGGCCGCGCGGCGCAGCTGCCCCTCCCCGCACCAGAACGTGCGGTCCTGGAGGGGGCTGGTCGGGTCCGGCGGCGGGGGGTCGGCGTCCGGGGGCGGCTGCTGCGGTGGCTGGTCCACCACGGGCGGGGTGTCCTCGACGGGTGCGCTGACCCCGCGTGATCTGCGCCGAGGACGGGGGAAGAGGGTGGTGCCGGGGCCGGTGGGCATCTCGGCCTCGTACTGGTAGGTGCGCCACGAGAGCAGGCCGAGGAGCGCGAGCAGCCCGATCGGGGCGAGCAGCCCGACGGCGAGCGCGCGGGCGCCCTCGCTCCACCAGCCGGCGCCGAGGAACTCCCAGGGCCCGGGGATCCGGCCCAGGCAGTCGTCGTCGACGCACTGCCATCCGACGAGGTCGACGCCGATCCCGGTCACCGTCAGGACGACCGTGCAGGTCAGGCTCAGGCAGAAGAGCCGGATCAGCCAGGCCGACAGGCCGGAGCGGCTGGCCCACCGCTCCTGGTCGGGGTCGGGGGGTATCCCGGGCCGGGCGTGCAGCGCGACGTTGGCGAGGGTGAACGGCAACAGCAGCGTCCACAGCGCGCGCTCCACGTCCCGCGCGGTCCGCCCGCCCGAGGTCAACTGCCCCCAGCTGTACGCCTCGACGACGAGCGGGTCGTCCGGCGTGGTGCCGGGGGTGCGGTAGAAGCCCGTCACGGCTCCACCGGCGACCCGCTCCGGCTGGGGCGACTCACCCTGCGGGCCGGGGCGCATGCCGAGGGTCTGGGCCGGGGGCGTGTTGGACACACCGTGCACGCGAAGTTCGAGGATCCGATCGCTCATCCCGCCTCCCGGTGAGGGCGTCACTACCCACAGTGCCGGGTGACGGGCTCGACCGCAATCGGTCGAAGGAGCCGTTCTTGCAGGTGGCAGCCTTGATCGTGCTATTCGACCGCGCGTACGGGGCGTGCCGGGTTGCCGAGAGCGACCACGTTCGGTGGCAGATCCCGGGTCACCACGGCGCCCGCGCCGACGACGGTGTTCGCGCCGACGTCGACACCGCCGAGCACGATGGCGCCGCCGCCGAGCCAGACGTTGTCGCCGATGGTGACCGGGCGGGCGGCCTCCCACTTCGCCCGGCGGGGCTCGGGCTCGACGGGATGGGTCGGGGTGAGCACCTGCACGTTCGGTCCGACCTGGACGTCGGCGCCGAGGGTGATCGGGGCGACGTCCAGGAACACCGCGTTGTAGTTGACGAAGCAGCGCGGGCCGAGCCGGATACGTGAGCCGTAGTCGCAGTGGAACGGTGGGCGGACCCAGCTCTCCTCGCCCACCTCGCCGAGCAGGTCGCGCAGGGCGGCGAGGCGGGCCTGCGGATCGTCGGCGGGGCTGGTGTTGAAGCGTTCCATCAGCCGGGCGGCCCGGGCCAGCTCGGCCACGATCTCCGGATCGTCGGCCTGGTAGAGCTCGCCCGCGAGCATGCGCTCCCTCATCGACGTCACCGCCCGATCATCCCGACCGGACGGACGGCCCGCGGGCAGATCAGTCAACTTTCCGACCCACGATTGCATACCGAGTATGTAATACTGACGCCCGTCAATGTCTTACCTCGGTTACGACGCTCCACCAGGGAGGATCGGTTGCACCGAACCAGGAAATTGACCGCATCTGTACTCGGGCTCGCCCTCGTGCTCGCGGCGCCGGGGATCGCCGTGGCGGCGCCACCGGCCGCTGCGGGCGCGGCGACCGGCGCAGGCCGTGCCGCCACGACCGCTCACCCGACCACCGTCACCCTGCTCACGGGGGACGAGGTCACCGTCACCGCGACCGGGGGCGCCAGCGTGCGGCCCGGCCCCGGGCGCGAGCACGTACGCTTCCTGACTCGGCGGGATCGAGGCCAGCTCTCGGTCGTGCCGCACGACGCGCTGCCGTTGATCCGCGCGGGTCGCGTCGACCCGCGCCTCTTCGACGTCACCGCCCTCGTCGCGGCCGGCTACGACGACGCACGGCGGGCCGACCTTCCGGTGCTCCTGCGCCGGACGGCGGGGGCCGACCGGCGGGCCTCGGCGCCGCCGGGCGTCACGGTCACCCGCGACCTGCCCGCGATCGGCGGAGTGGCCGGCACGGCGGCCAAGCAACGCGCCGGCGAGATCTGGGCGGCGGTCACCGGCCGGCCCGGCGCCCGGATCGACGCGGCGGGGGGCGTCGACCGGATCTGGCTCGACGGCCGGCGGCGGATCACCCTCGACCACAGCGTGCCGCAGATCGGTGCGCCCGCCGCCCACCAGGCCGGCTACACCGGCCAGGGAGTCCGCGTCGCGGTGCTCGACACCGGCGTGGACACCGCCCACCCGGATCTGGCCGGCCGGGTGGCCGAGGCGCGGAACTTCACCGAGGAGCCCGCTCCGGGCGACACGGTGGGGCACGGCACCCACGTCGCCTCGATCATCGCGGGCAGCGGCGCCGCCTCCGGAGGCCGTTACCGTGGCGTCGCGCCGGACGCCACCCTGCTCTCCGGCAAGGTCTGCGAGACCAGCTTCTGCACCGAGTCGGCGATCCTCGCCGGCATGCAGTGGGCCGCCGTCGACCAGTCCGCGGATGTGGTGAACATGAGCCTCACGGGCGGGGACACACCGGAGACCGACCCGCTGGAGGAGGCCATCACCCGGCTCACCGCCGAGACCGGGGCGCTCTTCGTGGTGTCCGCCGGCAACGACGGCGGCTTCGCCCCGGTCGGCTCGCCCGGCACCGCCGACGCCGCGCTCTCCGTGGGCGCGGTGGACCGTGAGGACGAGCTCGCGGACTTCTCCAGCCGGGGGCCCCGGGTGGGTGACGACGCCATCAAGCCGGACCTCACGGCGCCCGGCGTGGACATCGTCGCCGCCCGCGCCGCGGACGGCTCCATCGGTGACCCGGTCGGCGAGGGTTACGTCGCGCTCTCCGGCACCTCGATGGCCGCGCCGCACGTCACCGGTGCGGTGGCGCTCCTCGCCCAGCAGCACAGCGGCTGGACGGCCGGCCAGCTCAAGGCGACGCTGATGGCCTCGGCGAAGCCACACCCGCAGCGGACCGCGTACGAGCAGGGTGCCGGGCGGGTCGACGTGGCCCGGGCCATCGGGCAGACGGTCACCAGCGACCCGGCGAGCGTCTCGTTCGGACGGGCGCTCTGGCCGCACCACGACGACACCCCGATCAGCCGGCAGGTGACCTGGCGCAACGACGGCGAGTCGCCGCTCACCCTCGACCTCACGCTCGACGTCACGGGTCCGGACGGCGCACCCGCGCCGAGCGGGATGTTCACCCTGAGCGCCGGCCAGGCGACCGTGCCGGCCGGCGGTACGGCATCCGTCACGGTCACCGTCGACACCCGGGTCGGCGACACCGACGGGCACTACACCGGGCGGATCGTCGCCCGCGCCGGCGACACGGTCGCGGTCACCCCGGTGGCCGTGCACCGGGAGGTGGAGAGCTACACGCTGACCGTCCGGCACCTGGACGACACGGGTGCGGCGTCGGCCAGCCACAGCACCACGCTCGTCAGCCTGGCGGACACCAGCAGCCACAGCCTGTACGACCCGGACGGCACCGCCCAGCTCCGGGTGCCGAAGGGGCGCTACGCCCTGGTCAGCTACCTGTTCAGCGGCGGCGAGCAGGATTCCCGTGCCGCGCTGCTCGCCCGCCCCGAACTGGTGCTCGACCGGGACACGGAGCTCACCGTCGACGCCCGGCGGGGGAAGCCGGTGAGCACCACGGTGCCGGACCGGAAGGCCACCCCACAGTTGGTCGACATCGCGGCGAACGTCCTCGCCGTCGACGGCAGTTCGTACGGCTTCGGCCTCCTCGGGTTCGACTTCACCGGGCTCGCCAGCGGCCAGATCGGCCCGGACGGGGCGGCGGAGCGCTTCTTCGGCACGGTGAGCAGCCAGTGGGCGGACGGCGAGGCGGCCAGCAGCCCCTACCTCTACGCGCTCAGCGAGGGGTTCCCCGGCCGGATGCCGACCGGCTTCGACCGGCACTACCGCGCCCGCGACCTGGTCACCGTCACCCAGCGGTTCCGCGGCGGCTACCCGGGGCTCGACGCGGAGCGGGCGGTCTTCTCGGAGGTCGGGCCGGGTGTGGGCGGCTGGGCCGTGGTGCTGCCGACGGCGGTGCCGGGGCAGCGCGTCGAGCACTACAACACCCGAGGCGTGCGGTGGACCTCGGAGCTGACCTTCGGTGTGCGCGGCGAGGACGGCTGGCTCGAACCGCGGGCCGTGCTGTCCAGCGACCCCCGGTCCTACCGGGCCGGGCAGCACCTGCGGGAGGACTGGAACACGGCGCCGTACGGGCCGTCCTTCCCGGCGCCGCGCTGGCCGGGCCAGGGCGTCACCCGTCAGGGCGACGTGATCCAGGTCGACGTGCCGCTGCACAGCGACGCCAACGCTCACGCCGGCGGGTCGCTCCCGGACAGCGCCCGGACCGCCCTCTACCGCGACGGCAGGCTGGTGGGGGAGAGCGCCGACCCGGGCTTCGGCCAGTTCGAGGTGCCGGCGGGCGCCGCGGGCTACCGGCTGGAGACGGTGACGAGGCGGAGCTTCACCGACCTGAGCACCGAGGTCGGCGCGGCCTGGACGTTCCGCTCCCGGCACGTCCCCGGCGACGGGTTCGCCCCGCTGCCCGCCATGGCCGTCCGCTTCGCGCCACCGCTGGACGCCACCAACACCGCGCCGGCCGGGCGGAGCTTCGCCGTCCCGGTCATGGTCGAGCGGCAGCCGGGGGCACCCTCGGCCCGGGTCGCGGCGCTCACCGTCGAGATCTCCTACGACGCCGGGAAGACCTGGCAGCGGGCCCGGGTCACCAGGGCGCACGACGGCTGGACGGCGCTCGTCCGGCACCCCGCCGGCTCCGGCCACGCGTCGCTGCGGGCGACCGCGCGGGACACCGCCGGCAACACGGTGACCCAGCACATCATCCAGGCGTACCGGCTGCGCTGAGGTGACGCTCCTCCGGGTCCGCGGCCGGCGGACCCGGAGGAGCGGCCGCCTCAGTCGTTCGCGTGCAGCGCGGCGTTCAGCTCGATGCCCCGGCCGGAGCGCTGCTTCGCCTCAAGCGCGCCGGTGACCGAGTTGCGCCAGAAGAGCAGGCCGTTCACGCCGGAGAGCTCACGGGCCTTGACGACCCGGCCGTCCGGCAGCGTGATCTTCGACGCGGCCGTGATGTAGCAGCCGGCCTCGACCACGCAGTCGTCGCCGAGCGAGATGCCGACACCGGCGTTCGCGCCGATGAGGCTCCGCTCACCGATGCGGACCTTCTCGGTGCCGCCGCCCGACAGGGTGCCCATGATGGAGGCGCCGCCGCCGATGTCGGAGCCGTCACCGACCACGACGCCCTGCACGATCCGCCCCTCGACCATCGAGGTGCCGAGCGTGCCGGCGTTGAAGTTCACGAAGCCCTCGTGCATCACCGTCGTCCCGGAGGCCAGGTGCGCGCCGAGGCGGACCCGGTCGGCGTCGGCGAGGCGTACGCCGGAGGGGACCACGTAGTCGGTCATCCGGGGGAACTTGTCCACCCCGTACACCGAGAGGTGCCGCCCCGCGGCCCGCTCGATGACCCGCAGCTCGTCCACCCGCTCCGGCGGGCACGGCCCGGCCGAGGTCCAGGCCACGTTCGCCAGCTTGCCGAAGATGCCGTCGAGGTTGACCTCGTTGGGCCGCACCAGGCGGTGGGAGAGCAGGTGTAGCCGGAGGTACGCGTCCGGAGCGTCCTTGATCGGGTCGTCGAGCGAGCCGATCACGGTGACCACCTCGACCGTACGCAGACCGGGCAGCGCCCGCTCGCCGACCGCCGACGGCGGCAGGTCGAGCACGTCCGCCTTCTCCTCGCCGGGCACCAGCGGAAGCTCGCCGAGCCCCAGCTTCCCGGTCGGGTACCAGGTGTCGAGCACCTGGTCGTCGGCGGTGACCGTGGCCAGGCCGATACCCCAGGCGGATTGCGCGGACGTCACTGATTCACCTCTCGTTCGCCGGTCGCGGGGGGTGCAAGCTCGCTGGACGCCCGCACCGGCTCTGACGGTACCGTGCGATTCATGGAGAACCCGCTGACCCCCGAGGTCCTCGCCGATCCGGTGGCGTTGACCCGCGCCCTCGTCGACATCGAGTCCGTCTCCCTCAACGAGAAGGCGATCGCCGACTGCGTCGAGGAGGTGCTGCGGGGTGTGCCGCACCTGACCACCCACCGGTACGGCAACACGGTGATGGCGCGTACCGACCTGGGGCGGGCACAGCGGGTGGTGCTCGCCGGCCACCTCGACACGGTGCCGCTGAACAACAACTTCCCGTCGACGATGCGCGGCGACCTCATGTACGGCTGCGGCACCTCGGACATGAAGTCCGGTGTCGCGTTCGCACTGCACCTGGCGGTGACCCTGCCCGACCCGCGCTACGACGTCACGTACTTCTTCTACGAGGCGGAGGAGATCGAGTCGAAGTACAACGGGCTGCACCTGATCGGCGAGGCGCACCCGGAGTGGCTCCAGGCGGACTTCGCGGTGCTGCTGGAGCCGACGTACGGGATCGTCGAGGCCGGCTGCCAGGGCACGATGCGGGCGATCGTCACCACCCACGGCGAGCGCGCCCACGCGGCCCGGTCCTGGCACGGGGTGAACGCCATCCACGGGGCCGCCGAGGTGCTGCGCCGCCTCACCACGTACGAGGCGCGCCGGGTGACGATCGACGGCTGCGACTTCCGGGAGGGGCTGAACGCCGTCCGTATCGTCGGCGGGGTGGCCGGCAACGTGATCCCGGACCGCTGCGAGATCGAAATCAACTACCGGTACGCCCCGGACCGTGACCCGGCGGCGGCCGAGGCGCACCTGCGGGAGGTCTTCGCCGGCTTCGACCTGGTGGTGACCGACGCGGCGGCCGGCGCCCTGCCCGGGCTGGAGGCGCCCGCGGCGAGGGAGTTCGTGGCGGCGGTCGGCGCCGCGCCGATCGGCAAGCTGGGCTGGACGGACGTGGCCCGGTTCGCGGCGCTCGGCATCCCGGCGCTCAACTTCGGCCCCGGTGACCCGAACCTGGCCCACCACAAGGACGAGCACGTCGAGATCAGCAAGATCCGCGACGGGGCGGCCACCCTGCACCGTTGGCTGGCCCCCGCCTGAGCCCGTACGCGATCAGGAGGCTCGCGCGGCGCGAGCCTCCTGATCGGTCCCGGCCACGGCCGGGTGGCTCAGAGCGGGGCGGTGAGGGACGGGTCCGTGCTCTGCCGGCTCTCGGCGGCGTCGACGGTCGACTCGCCGCCGACCGGCTCCATCTGGCGGGCGCGGCGGCGCTCGGCCACCACGTCGCGGATCCGCCGCTGCATCTGACGACGGATCCGGATCATCTCGCTGTTGCTGATCACGCTGGCTCCTCCCCCGAAGGCGCGCGCCGGGGCATACCCGGTATGTGAATAGTAAGACGCGCGGGCGACAGAATTAGTTGCCCAAGATCTCGAACTAATTCGCCGCGTTCTCGCCCCGCGCACCGGGCCGGTGCTGCTCCACTACGGTTGCTTGCATGAGTCAGAGCAACGGGCGGGAGGCGGGCCGGCGGTCCGGGCAGGAGCGGCACCGGGGCGCGGTGACCCTGCGTCGCCAGGCGATCCCGAGCAGCACGGCCGACCAGCGGTTGCTCGACTCCCGGGGGCGTGACGACTGGAAGACCAAGGACGCCTGGCGGGCGCTGCGGATCCTCTCGGAGTTCGTCGAGGGGTTCGACACGCTCGCCGACCTGCCCCCGGCGGTCAGCGTCTTCGGCTCCGCCCGCAGCGTGCCGGACAGCGTCGAGTGCCGGATGGCCGAGGAGCTGGGCGGCGCCCTCGCCCGCGCCGGCTACGCCGTGATCACCGGAGGCGGTCCCGGCGTGATGGAGGCCGCCAACCGGGGCGCCAGCGAGGCCGGTGGCCTGTCCGTGGGGCTCGGCATCGAGCTCCCGTTCGAGCAGGGCATCAACGACTGGGTCGACCTCGCCATCGATTTCCGCTACTTCTTCGCCCGCAAGACCATGTTCGTCAAGTACGCGCAGGCGTTCGTGGTGCTTCCCGGCGGTTTCGGCACCATGGACGAGTTGTTCGAGGCGCTCACGCTGGTGCAGACCGGCAAGGTCACCCGGTTCCCGGTGGTGCTCATGGGCACGGACTACTGGCGCGGGCTGATCGACTGGCTGCGCGACACGATGGCCGCCGGCGGAAAGATCGGGCCGGTCGACCTGGACCTGATCTGCCTCACCGACGACGTCGGGGCGGCCGTCCGGCACATCGTCGAGGCCGAGGCGGCGCTCTCCGCCGAGCAGGAGGCGGTCCGCGAGGAGGCGCTCGCCCGGACGGCGTCGGACCAGCGGGAAGCCGCCGAGGCCGCCGACCAGCGGGACGCCGGCACCGGCGAGGAGGACTGACCGGTGGCGGCCATCTGCGTCTTCTGCGCCTCCTCCCGCACCCTCGATCAGCGCTGGCTCGACCTGGCGGCCGAGACCGGCGCGGAGATCGCCCGGCGCGGTCACACGCTCGTCAGCGGGGGCGGCTGCGTCGGGATGATGGGCGCGCTCGCCGACGGCGCCCGGGCGGCCGGCGGCCCGACGGTGGGGGTGATCCCCCAGGCGCTGGTCGACCTGGAGGTCGCCGACCTCAGCTCGGACGAGTTGCTGATCACCGACTCGATGGCCAGCCGAAAGACGCTGATGATCGACAAGTCGGACGCGTTCCTCACCCTGCCCGGCGGGCTCGGCACGTTGGACGAGCTCTTCGAGGTCTGGACGACCGCGACCCTCGCCCTGCACGCCAAGCCGATGGTGCTCGTGGACTCCGACGGCTTCTACCGGCCGCTGCTGGACTGGCTGACCGCGCTCACCGACCAGCACTTCCTCAAGCCGGCCGGCCTCGGCCTGCTCACCGTGGTCGACTCCGTACCGGCCGCCCTGGACGCCCTGGAGTCCCACCTGACCTGACCACCCGCCCCTGCCACCCCGTCTTGGCTCACGAAGGGGGTCGCCGTCGACGCCGGCGTGTCGCGCTGACAAGCCGATGACCGACGGAGTAGAGGCAGGTGGGGTGGGCCGGGGCTGGTGTCGTACGGGCGTGGTGGGATGAGCTGATGCACGCGTACCGGTTGGTGCGTCGGCCCGCAGGGCCGACCCAGGGGTCCGGGCGGCCCGTGGGGCCGACCCAGGGGTCCGGGCGGCCCGTGGGGCCGACCCAGGGGTCCGGGCGGCCCGTGGGGCCGACCCAGGGGCCCGGGTGGCCCGTGGGGCCGACCGGCGGGCGCGGCCGTCCGGTGGCCGACGGTTCTGCGCGGCCCGAGGAGTCGTCCGACGCGCCCGGGCGCGGCACGGAGCCCGCCCGCGAGGCGGATTTGCCCGCGGCGGCGGCCGGCGGGAGCGGCACCGACCACTGGCGGGTCGACCCCGTGCAGGCCGAGGTGATCGGGCACACCGACGGGCCGATGCTGGTCCTGGGCGGCCCGGGCACCGGCAAGACCAGCACCCTCGTCGAGGCGGTCGCCGCGCGGGTGGCCGAGGGGGTCGACCCGGAGCGGGTGCTGGTGCTCACCTTCAGCCGCCGGGGCGCCACCGCACTGCGCCACCGGATCGAGGCCCGGGTGGCCCGCGACGGGCACCGGGTGCTCCGTGAGCCGCTGGTCCGCACCTTCCCGGCGTACGCCTTCGGGCTGCTCCGCCGGGCCGCCGCCGAGCGGGGTGAGCCGTCGCCCCGGCTGCTCACCGGTCCGGAGCAGGATCTGATCATCCGTGAGCTGCTGGACGTGGTCGGCGAGGAGCCGGAGGACGACCCGGTCGGCTGGCCGGAGGACCTGCGGCCCGCGCTGCGCACCCGGGCCTTCGCCGCCCAGCTGCGAGACCTGTTGATGCGTGCCGCCGAGCGCGGGGTGGGCCCGGTCGAGCTGGCCCGCCTCGGCGAGAAGCTGGGCCGGGCCGACTGGCCGGCCGCCGCGCGCTTCCTCTGGGAGTACGTGGCGGTCCTGGCGCTGCGCGACGTGAGCAACCGGGGCTCGATCGCGTACGACCCGGCCGAGCTGGTCCGGGCCGCCACCGGGCTGCTGCGCGACGACGAGGACCTGCTCGCCGCCGAGCGGCGCCGGCTGGCCTACGTCTACGTCGACGAGCTGGCCGACACCGACCCGGCGCAGCTCGACCTGCTGTCGGTGGTGGCCGGTGGCGGCAAGTCCCTGATCGCCTTCGCCGACCCGGATTCCTCCACGTACGCCTTCCGCGGCGCCGACCCGGCCGGGGTGACCACCTTCCCGCACCGGTTCCGCACGGCCTCCGGCGCTCCGGCCGCGCAGGTCCTCCTCACCACCTCCTACCGGGCCGGTCCACGCCTGCTCGCCGCGACCGGACGGGTGGCCCGGCGGCTGCGCGGCCCCGCGGCGCATCGGCGGCTGCGGCCGTTGCCCGACGCGCCGCCCGGGGCCGTGGAGGTGCACACCTTCCGGTCGGCGACCAGCGAGGCGGCGTGGCTCGCGCACACGCTGCGCGCGGCGCACCTGCTCGACGGGGTGCCCTGGTCGCGGATGGCGGTGCTGCTCCGGTCGACCGCACTCCAACTGCCCACCCTGCAACGGGCGCTGCACGCGGCCGGGGTGCCGACCGTGGTGCACGGCGAGGACCTGCCGCTGCACCTGCAACCGGCGGTCGCGCCGCTGCTCCTGCTGCTGCGCTGCGCCCTGGAGCCGGAGCGGCTCGACGAGGAGGCGGCCGTGGCGCTGCTGCACTCGCCGCTCGGCGGCGCCGACCCGCTGGCCGAGCGGCGACTGCGGCAGGGGCTGCGGGCACTGGCCCTCGCGGCCGGTGACCGTCGTCCCTCCGGTGAGCTGCTCGTCGAGGCACTGCGCGACCCGGCCGAGCTGGCGGCCATCGACCGGCGCTGGGCGGAGCCCGCCCAGACGGTGGCCCGGTTGCTGGCCACCGCCCGCGAGGCGGCGGCCCGGCCCGCAGCGACGGCCGAAACCGTGCTGTGGGCCGTCTGGCAGGCCAGCGGCCTCGCCGAGCGCTGGGCCGGGGCGACCACCCGCGGCCGGGCGGTGGCCGGCGAGGGCGACGTGGCGCGGCGTCGCCGGGCCGGGGCCGCCGACCGCGACCTCGACGCGGTGATGGTGCTGTTCGACGCGGCGGCCCGGTTCACCGACCGGCTGCCCGGCGCCCGCACCGAGGTCTTCCTCGACCACGTGCTCGGGCAGGAGCTGCCGGCCGACACCCTCGCGCCGACCGCCGACCGCGGCGACGCCGTCCGGCTGTTGACGGCGCACGCCGCCAAGGGCCTGGAGTGGGACCTGGTCGCGGTGGCCGGGGTGCAGGAGGGCGTCTGGCCCGACCTGCGGCTGCGCGGCAGCCTGCTCGGCTCCGAACGGCTGGTCGACGTGCTCGCCGGCCGGGCCGTCGACGGCAGCGCGGTGGCCACCGTGGTCGGGCAGACCTCGGCCCTGCTCGACGAGGAACGCCGACTGTTCCACGTCGCCGTGACCCGGGCCCGGCACCGGCTGCTCGTCAGCGCCGTCGCCTCGTCGGCGGTGGGCGGCGACGACCACGAGGAGCAGCCGAGCCGGTTCCTGCACGAGCTCGGCCCCACCGACGCGGTCGGCGACGACCCGGCCCCACCCGGCCCGCGTCCCGCCCCACCCGACGGCCCGGACGGCGGTCCGGTCGACGGCGGTCCCGCCGACGGCGGACTCACCGACGGCGGACTCACCGACGGCGGTCCCGCCGACGGCAGCGCCCGTGACGGCGGGCCCGATGGTGGCCCCGACGGCGGCCGGCCCGACGGTGGTGCGGGCGGGCACGCCGGGGCCGGGCCGGCGCGTACCACCGTGCTGCCGCTCACCCGGCCGCCCCGGGCGCTCACCCTCCCGGCGCTCGTCGCGGAGCTGCGGACCGCGGTGGTCGACCCGGCCGTCCCGTACGCCCGCCGGCGCGCCGCGGCGGCCGAGCTGGCCCGGCTGGCCGCGGCGGGCGTCTCCGGCGCGCACCCGGACGAGTGGTGGGGCCTGCGCGGGCTCTCCGACGACCGACCGCTGGTCGACGAGGGGGAGCCCGTCCGGGTGACTCCCTCGGCCATGGAGAGCGCGCTGCGGTGCAGCCTGCGCTGGCTGCTGGAGCGGCACGGCGGAAGCGCGCCGGCCAGCACCGCCCAGGGGGTGGGCAACCTGGTGCACGCCGCCGCGATGCTCGCCGAGGACGCCAGCGCCGACCGGGGAGCGCTGCTCGACTACGTGGCCGCCCGGTTCGACGCGATCGAGCTGGCGGCCCGCTGGATGGCCGGCCCGGAACGGACGCGCGCCGAGGCGATGGTGGACAAGCTGCTGCGCTGGCTGGCGAGCAACCCGCGCCGACTGCTCGCCATCGAGCACGAGTTCGCCGTACGCCTGGACGACCCGCACCGCCCGGTGGAGCTGGTCGGTCGGGTGGACCGGTTGGAGGTCGACGCCGAGGGGCGGCTCGTGGTGGTCGACCTGAAGACCGGCAAGTCCACGGCGGTGACCGGCAGCGACCTGGCCGAGCATCCGCAGCTCGGCGCCTACCAGGCGGCCGTCGAGGCGGGAGCGTTCGCCGAGTTCGGCGAGGAGTCCGGCGGCGCCGCCCTGGTGCAGCTCGGCACCAGCGCCAAGGACGCGAAGGAGCAGGGCCAGGCGCCGCCCGGGGAGGGGCCGGAGGCCGGTTGGGCGACCGCCCTGGTGCGACGCACCGCCGATACGATGGCCGCCGCCACCTTCGCCGCGGTCGCCAACTCGAAGTGCCGGGTCTGTCCGGTGCGGACCAGCTGCCCGGTCTCCGGGCAGGGCCGCCAGGTCGTCGAGCCGCCGGCCGTCCGCCGCGAGGGCCGACCGGGAGGCGAGAAGTGAGCGCGGCGAACTGAGGTGACAGCGTGACCCAACCCGCCCTGTTCGGCGCCGCGGCGCCGGCGCCCCGGGTGGCCGACGCCGGGCCGCGGTACACCCCGTTCGAGCTGGCCCGGCTGCTCCGGCTCCCGGCGCCCACCCGGGAGCAGGCCGAGATCATCGCCGCGCCGGTGGAGCCGCTGCTGGTCGTCGCGGGCGCCGGCTCCGGCAAGACCGAGACGATGGCCGCCCGGGTGGTCTGGCTGGTGGCCAACTCGTACGTGCGCCCCGAGCAGGTGCTCGGGCTCACCTTCACCCGCAAGGCCGCCGGTGAGCTGGCGCACCGCGTACGCACCCGGCTCGACCAGCTCATCCGCCGGCTGGGCCGGCGGGAGCGGGACCCGCTCGACGACCCCCTCGCCGGTGAGCCGACGATCGCCACCTACCACTCGTACGCGGGGCGGATCGTCACCGAGCACGGCCTGCGGGCCGGCTACGAGCCGTCCACCCGGCTGCTCACCGAGGCGTCCCGTTGGCAGCTGGTCGACCTGCTGGTCCGCAACTACGACGGCGACATGTCCGCGGTGGACCGGATGCCGAGCACGGTCACCGACGCGGTGCTGGCGCTCGCCGGCGAGCTGGACGAGCACCTCGTCGACCCCGACGAGCTGGCCGCCTGGACGGGCCGGTTCTTCGCGGAGGTGCAGACGCACCCCGGCCGGGTCTACGCCGACGTGCGCAAGGCCCTCCAGCTCCAGCAGATCCGACTGAAGCTGCTGCCGCTGGTCCGCGCGTACGCCCGGCGCAAGGAGGACTTCGAGGCGATGGACTTCGCCGACCAGCTGGCCCGGGCCGCCCGCGTCGCCCGGGACCACCCAGGGGTCGGCGAGATCGAGCGGGACCGCTACCGGGTGGTGCTGCTCGACGAGTACCAGGACACGAGCCACGCCCAGGTGGTGCTGCTCACCGCGCTCTTCGGCGGCGGGCACCCGGTGACGGCGGTCGGTGACCCCTGCCAGTCGATCTACGGCTGGCGGGGCGCGTCGGCGGGCACGCTGGACCGTTTCCCCGGGGAGTTCGCCCGCCGCGACGGGACGCCGGCCCCCGCGCTCAGCCTCACCACCAGCTGGCGCAACCGCCCGGAGATCCTGGGGGTGGCGAACGCGCTGGCCACCCCGTTGCGGGCGGCGGGCGCCCGGGTGCCGGAGCTGCACGCCGCGCTCAGCGTGCGCGATCCGATCCCGCACCGGAGCCCGAGCGGTGCCGCGGGCGGCACCGTGCACTGTGCGCTGCTGGAGACGTACGCCGACGAGGCGGCGTGGATCGCGGAGAGCGTGCTGTCGGCGTGGCGTGGCGTGGCGCGGATGCCCGACGCGCTGCCCGAGCACATCCCGGTGGCGCAGCGACCGACGACGGCGGTGCTGGTCCGCGTCCGCAGTCAGATCCCGGCCATCGAGTCGGCGTTGCGCGAGCGGGGCCTGCCGGTCGAGGTGGTGGGCCTGGGCGGCCTGCTGGACACGCCGGAGGTGCGGGACGTGGTCTGCACCCTTCGCGTGCTGGCCGACCCGACCGACGGCGCGGCGCTGCTGCGGCTGCTCACCGGCGCGCGCTGGCGGATCGGGCCCCGCGACCTGGTGGCGCTGCACCGCCGCGCGAGGGCCATCGCGGCGGGTCGCCGCCAACTCGCGGGGGATGGCGGGCCGGAGATCGTTCCGGACCAGTTGGACGAGGCGACGCTCGTCGAGGCGCTGGCCGACCTGGGGCCGGCGCAGGCGTACTCGGCCGAGGGGTACGCCCGGCTGCGCGCGTACGGCCGCGAGCTGGCCCTGCTCCGCTACCGCCTGGACCAGTCGCTCCCCGACCTGATCGCGGACGTCGAGCGGACCATCGGCCTGGACGTGGAGGTGGCGGTGCGCGCCGGCCGGGACGGCGCGGGCGACGCGGGGCTGGCCCGCGGTCACCTGGACGCGCTCGGTGATGTCGCGGCCCGGTTCAGCGGGGAGACGCCGGGGGCCACGCTCTCGGCGTTCCTGGCCTACCTCGCGGCCGCGGAGGACGAGGAGCGCGGGCTCACCCCCGGCGAGGTCGAGGTGGTGGAGGGCGCGGTGCAGGTGCTCACCGCGCACGCCGCGAAGGGCCTGGAGTGGGACGTGGTGGCGGTCGCCGGCCTCAGCCGGGGTGTCTGGCCGGGCCCGGTCCGCAACTCCGACCACTGGCTCGGCGGGTTGGGTGTGCTGCCGTTCCCGCTGCGCGGTGACGCCGACGGTCTTCCTCGGCTGGACCTCACGGAGGTGACCGACCAGCGGGGGGTGGCCCGGGCCTTGACCGACTTCACCGACGAGTGGCGGGCGCACGACGAGCGGGAGGAGCGGCGGTTGGCGTACGTCGCCGTCACCCGCCCGCGCCGGCTGCTGCTCTGCTCCGGTTACTGGTGGGGCGAGGGGACGAAGCGGCCACGCGGGCCGTCGGTGTTCCTTCAGGAGGTGCAGGACGCCTGCCTGGACGGCGGGCCGGGGCACCTGGTCGACGCCTGGACTCCCGAACCGGCGCCCGACGCGGTCAACCCGACCACGGAGGTCGTGCTCCGGGCCGAGTGGCCGGCGGACCCGCTCGGCCCGCGCCGGCCGGCGCTGGCCGAGGCCGCCGCGCTGGTCCGCCGGTTCCTCACCGAGGGACCGGCCGCCTCCTCGGAGGTGCCGGAGGGCGCGGGGGACGAGCCGCGCGAGGGGCGGGACGGGCCGGATCCGCTGGCGGACGATCCGGAGGTGGCGCGGTGGCGGCGGGAGGCCGACCTGCTGCTGGCCGAGCGGGCCGAGCTGACCCGTGCGTCCGGGCTGGTCGAGGTGCCGCTGCCCGGCCAGCTGACGGTCACCCAGTTGGTGGCGTTGCGGCGCGACCCGGCCGCGTTGGCCCGTACGCTGCGCCGGCCGATGCCCAGCGAGCCCAACCCGTACGCCCGCCGGGGCACCGCGTTCCACACCTGGCTGGAGCAGCGGTTCGGCGCCGACCGGCTGCTCGACCTCGACGAGCTGCCCGGCGCGGCCGACGCGGACGCCGCACCGGACGAGGCCCTCGCCGAGTTGCAGGAGCGCTTCCTCGCCAGCGAGTGGGCCGACCGGGTGCCGATCGAGGTGGAGGTGCCGTTCGCCACGGTCATCGCCGGCGTGGTGGTGCGGGGCCGGATGGACGCCGTCTTCAGCCGCCCGGGCGGGCGGTTCGACGTGGTGGACTGGAAGACCGGGGCGCAGCCGACGGGCGCGGCGGCGGAGGCGGCCGCGGTGCAGCTCGCCGTCTACCGGCTGGCCTGGGCGGAGCTGGCCGGGGTGCCGGTCGAGCGGGTGGGCGCGGCGTTCCACTACGTGCGCGACGGCGCGACGGTGCGGCCGGCGGACCTGCTCGATGTGGCCGGCCTGACCGCGCTGATAACCGCCGTGCCGGTCGGCGCGTGACGACGCGCGCCGTACGGCGATCCGTGATACCTTCGTTTCGTTGCAGTTTTGGTTACCAGAGACTCTGTGTGCGCCTGGTGGATCGTTGCCCCAGGCGCACTTTGTTGTGTCCGGAGTTCTCCGGGCGGGGCGACCAGCAGCGACAGGTGCTCGACGCGTTCCGGCGTGGAGCACTCCTTTCGGCCCGCAGCAGGTGCGGTCCGACGTTCCGTCAAGGAGACGAACAATGGCAATTGGCACGGTCAAGTGGTTCAACGCTGACAAGGGCTTCGGCTTCATCACCCCGGACGACGGCGGCGCTGACGTCTTCGCCCACTTCTCGGCGATCCAGAGCTCCGGCTACCGGTCCCTGGACGAGAACCAGCGGGTCGAGTTCGAGGTGACCCAGGGCCAGAAGGGCCCGCAGGCGGCCAACATCCGCCCGCTCTGAGCAATCGGTAACACCGCACCATCCACGGCGCCCGCCGGGCTGCTGTGACGGTGGCCGGCTCGTCGCGTCACGCGGCGGGCCGGCCCCCGTACCCCATTCGGTTCGTGCTTGCGATCACGGGCGGCTCCGCCGCGCCGGTGACAGCGCCACCCGGCGCCCTCCTCGACACGTTCCGCCTCGTGGAGGGCTTCCTTTGACCACCGTCGTTCCGTCGTTCGCCGCCACCGGCCTCGCTTCCGCTCTGGTCGCGGCCCTGTCGGCACAGGGCATCACCGAGCCGTTCCCCATCCAGTCCGCCACGCTCGCCGACTCGCTCGCCGGGCGCGACGTGCTCGGTCGGGGTCGCACCGGTTCCGGCAAGACCCTCGCGTTCGCGCTTCCGTTGCTGCACCGCACCGCCGGTCAGCGGGCCCGCCCGGGCCGCCCGCTGGCGCTGGTGCTGGCGCCCACCCGTGAGCTGGCTCAGCAGATCACCACCGCACTCGCGCCGTACGCCCGGGCGGTGGGGCTGCGGGCCGCCGCCGTGGTGGGGGGCCTGTCGTTGCAGCGGCAGGCCGACGCGCTGCGCTCCGGGGTCGAGGTGCTCGTGGCGACGCCCGGCCGCCTGCACGACCTGATCAACCGCGGTGACGTCCGGCTCGACCAGGTGCGGACGACCGTACTCGACGAGGCCGACCAGATGGCAGACATGGGTTTCCTGCCGCAGGTCACGAAGCTGTTGGAGCAGGTCGCCCCGGGCGGGCAGCGGATGCTCTTCTCCGCCACGCTGGATGGCGGCGTGGATCGGCTGGTCCGTCGGTTCCTGAGCGACCCGGTGTCGCACTCGGTCGACCCGGGCACCGCCACCGTCACCGCGATGACCCATCACGTGCTGCACGTCGACCCGGCCGACAAGCCGGCCGCACTCGTCCGGATCGCCGCCCGCGAGGGGCGCACCATCCTGTTCCTCGGCACCAAGCACCGGGCCGACCGGATCGCCCGCCAGCTGCTGGCCCGGGGCATCCGTGCCGCCGCTCTGCACGGCGGCAAGTCGCAGCCCCAGCGCACCCGGATCCTGGAGCAGTTCCGCACCGGGCAGGTGACGGCGCTGGTCGCCACCGACGTCGCTGCCCGCGGCATCCACGTCGACGGGCTCGACCTGGTGGTGAACGTCGACCCACCCGCCGAGGCGAAGGACTACCTGCACCGCGGCGGCCGTACCGCCCGCGCCGGTCAGCCCGGCCGGGTGGTCACCCTGGTCCTGCCCGAGCAGCGCCGGGACGTCTCCCGCCTGATGGCCGCGGCCGGCATCCGTCCCCAGGCCGTCGAGGTACGCACCGACGACGCGGCACTGGTCCGGCTGACCGGTGCACGGGAGCCGTCCGGCGTGCCGGTGACGCTCGCGCCGGCGGCGGCGACGGGCCGACCAGGCTCCGGCCGTAACGGCGTCGCGGCGACCGGCCGGAGGCAGGGGGGCGGCCCGTCGCATCCGACCTCCGGCCGGCCCCGCCGCCCGCGCCGTCCGCGGCAGGCCTGACCCGTCCCTCCCTCGCGGCGGGCCGGTAGCCGCCCCCGTCCGGGGGCCGATGCCGCGGCGGGCCCCGCGCGAGGGGCGCGCGCTCGGCACCGTGCCGCGGTCGACCGGCGGCGCGGACCGGGCTGAGTCGGCAATCAGCAGCCGATGCGTCGGGTGGCCGACTGCGCCGCGCTGCCGGCGTGACGAAGCTCCTCCTCAGGGGGACGGCGCCGGGCGGGGGGCCCGGCGCGGGAGGAGTGACCATGGTGGGCGGTGCGGGCGCGAGCGCGCGCCGCGAGCTGCTCCTGGTGCTCGCGGTCGCGGGCGTCGGGCTCCTGCTCGCCACGATCGCGGCCTTCACGCCCTGGCACGCCACCGCCGGATCCGCTCCCGCCGGCCTGGTGGAGCTGCGCGTCCCGGACGATCCGGGTTCCGCCCAGGACGGCTCGCCGGCCGGCTGACCGGTCACGGGCCGCCGTACGGGATCCCATGAGGGGTGGGCCCGCACGGGGGGCGGCGCGCGGCGTGGTCGGGCCGGCGGGGCACCGGCCCGACCACGCTCGCGGTGGCCCGCGTCGAGCGCCGCCGGGGGCACCGCGCTGGTGGGCAAGTACGCGGAGGTCGCGGCCCGCATCGACGAGTACGCCGCGCTCGGCGTCGACGAGTTCGTGCTCACCGGGTGGCCGCACCGGGAGGAGGCCGAGCGGGTCGGCGCCGCGGTGCTGCCCCTGGTGGACCCCACCGTCGCGGTGGCTGCGCCCGGGTCGGCGGTGGCGGAGGTGCCGACGCGCTAGGGTCGATCCCGTGGCGGCGCGGAGATCGAGAATTCCAGCGACGAGATATCCGGTCGAGCGGTTCACCCTCGACAACGGCCTGCGGGTGGTCCTCACGCCCGACCGCAGCGCCCCGGTCATCGGGGTGGCGGTGGTCTACGACGTCGGCATCCGCTCCGAACCGGAGGGGCGCACGGGCTTCGCCCACCTCTTCGAGCACCTCATGTTCCAGGGCTCGGAGAACCTGGAGAAGCTGGCCCACTTCCGGCACGTGCAGGGCGCGGGTGGCACCTTCAACGGCTCGACCCACCTCGACTACACCGACTACTTCGAGACGTTGCCGGCCAACGCGCTGGAGCGCGCGCTCTTCCTGGAGGCCGACCGGATGCGCGGCCCTCGGCTGACCGAGGAGAACCTGCGTAACCAGGTGGACGTGGTCAAGGAGGAGATCCGGGTCAACGTGCTCAACCGGCCGTACGGCGGCTTCCCCTGGCTGACCCTGCCGCCGGTCATGTTCGACACGTTCCCCAACGCGCACGACGGCTACGGCTCCTTCGACGACCTGGAGTCGGCCACCGTCGCCGACGCGGCCGACTTCTTCCGGCGCTACTACGCGAGCGGCAACGCGGTGCTGGCGGTGAGTGGCGACATCGACGTGGCCGAGGCGACGGCTCTGATCGAGCGGCACTTCGGCGACGTGCCGGCCCGGCCCGCGCCCGAGCGCCCCGACTTCACCGAGCCCGACCTGGCCGCCGAGCGGCGCACCTCGTACACCGACAAGCTGGCCCCGCTGCCGGCCGTCGCCAGCGCCTGGCGGGTGCCCGACCCGATCACCGACTTCACCGGCTACCTGCCGTACGTCGTGCTGGCCGAGGTGCTCACCGACGGGGACGCCTCGCGCCTGGTGGAGCGGCTGGTGCAGCGCGACCGGTCGGTCACCAGCGTGGGCGGCTACCTGGGCTTCATGGGCGACCCGTTCGACGTCCGCGACCCCACGGCGCTGCTGCTCCAGGCCCACCTGCCGCCCGGAGGCGACGTGGACAAGGTGCTGCGCACCGTGGACGAGGAGCTCGACCGGCTGGCCACCGACGGGTTGGGCGAGGGCGAACTGGCCCGCACCCAGGCCCGCATGGCCACCCACCTGCTGCGCGACACCGACGCGGTCCTCGGTCGCGCGCTGCGGATGGCGGTGCTGGAACAGCAACGCGGCGAGCCGGGCCTGCTCAACGACCTGCCCCGGTTGGTGGGCGAGGTCACCGACGAGCAGGTGCGGGCCGCCGCCGCCACCCTGCGGCCCGAGCGCCGCGCCACCATCGAGGTCATCGCGGGAGGTGCCCGGTGAGCACGAGCAGTGAACCGCTGGCCCCGCAGGCGCGCACCCTGCCGCCGCTCGGCCCGACCCGCAAGCTCAAGCTGCCGAAGCAGGCCGAGCGCACGCTGGGCAACGGCCTCACCGTGATCGCCGTACGCCGGCCCGCCGTGCCCCTGGTCGAGCTGCGGCTGTGGGTGCCGTTCGGGCGTACGCACCTGGCCCGCGGGGCGCTGCTGTCGCAGACCATCCTCTCCGGCACGGAGACCCACACCGCCACCCAGATCGCGGCCGAGCTGCAGAAGGTGGGTGGCGGGCTCTCCGCCGGAGTCGACCCGGACCGGCTCATGGTGTCCGGCGCGAGCCTCGTCACCGGTCTGGGCCGGATGCTGGAGCTGCTCGCCGACGTGCTCACCGGAGCCACCTACCCGGGTGACTGGGTGGAGACCGAGCGGGACCGCCTCGTCGACCGGATCCAGGTCGCCCAGAGCCAGCCCGCCCACCTGGCCCGTACGGCGCTGCTCAAGCGGATCTACGGCAAGCACCCGTACGCGGTGCAGACACCGGAACCCGACCAGGTCCGGGCGGTCCGGCCGCCGGTGCTGCGCCGCCTGCACGCCGAGCGGGTGCATCCGGCCGGCGCGGTCCTGGTCCTGGTGGGCGACGTCCACCCCGACCGCGCGCTGGACGCCGCCGAGGAGGCGCTGAGCGGCTGGAAGGGCGACGGGCACGTGGCGGAGCTGCCGCCGGCGCCACCGCTGGAGCCGGGCCCGCTGCTGCTGGTCGACCGGCCGGGGTCGGTGCAGTCGTCGCTGCGCGTCGCCCTGCCGGCGGTGCCGCGCACCCACCCCGACCACGCGGCGCTGCAACTGGCCAACCTGGTCTTCGGCGGCTACTTCTCCTCCCGGTGGGTGGAGAACATCCGCGAGGACAAGGGCTACACCTACGGCCCGCACTCCTTGATCGAGCACTCGGTGGCCGGGTCGGTGCTGGTCGCCGCCGCCGAGGTGGCGACCGAGGTGACCGGGCCGGCGCTGCTGGAGACGACGTACGAGCTGGGCCGGCTGGCGTCGCTCCCGCCGAAGGAGGAGGAGCTGGAACAGGCCCGCCAGTACGCGCTCGGCACGCTCCAGCTCGGCATGTCCACCCAGGCCGGCCTGGCCGCGCTGGTGAGCGCGTACGCCGGCAACGGCCTGCGGCTGGACTTCCTGGCCGAGCACGCGGCCCGGCTCGCGAAGGCCACCGTTGCGGACGTCGCCGAGGCGGCCGCCCGCTACCTCGCCCCGGCGAAGGCGGTCACCGTGGTGCTCGGCGACGCCGAGCGGATCGCCCCGTCGCTGGCCGCCCTCACCTCCGTCGAGACGGCATGAGCGAGCGCGACGGGCGAGCCGGCGCCGACCGGTGGGAGGCGGGCGCATGAGCGGGGAGCTCGCCCCACCACTGGCCCGTTCCACCCTGGACCGGGCGGCGCACCGCCGCACCGATCCCGCCTGGCTGGCCGAGGCGTGGCTCCGGGGCCGGGTGTTGGTACTCGACTCGACGGCGGACGGGCGCACCCTGGTGCGTACCGACGCGAACCCCCCGAAGCTGGTCCTTCTCGGCGCGGGTGACCTGCCGGCGGGCAGCGAGGCGGGCGCCATGTTCCTCGGTGTCGACGAGGACGACGTGCCGGTCTTCGCGGTGGACATCCCCCTGCCGGCGCTGCCCGGCACGCGGGCGGTCGGCCTGCGGGACGTGGGCCACCTGCTCGGCGACCGGGACGCCGGGCTGTTCACCACCGCGCTGGCGCTGCTGAACTGGCACGTGCGGCACCTCTACTCGTCGGCCACGGGCGCGCCGACGGAGATGGACGAGGCGGGCTGGTCCCGGATCGACCGCAACGGTGACCGGGTCTGGCCGCGCACCGACCCGGCGATGATCGTGCTGGTGCACGACGGGGTGGACGGTCAGGACGGGCGGTGCCTGCTGGGCAACAACGCCGCCTGGCCAAGCAGCCCAGGGCAGCGGCGCTTCTCCTGCCTCGCCGGCTACGTCGAGCCGGGGGAGTCGGCCGAGGCCGCCGTGCTGCGCGAGGTGCGCGAGGAGGTCGGCGTCGGCGTCGAGAAGATCACGTACGTGGGCAGCCAGGCCTGGCCGTTCCCGGGTTCGCTGATGCTGGGCTTCCTCGCCACCGCCGATCCCGAGGACCCGGTGCGGATCGACCCCACCGAGATCGCGTACGCCCGCTGGTTCACCCGCGCCGAGATCGGCGCGGCGCTGGCCGGGCGTGCGGTGGACGTGGGCGGGGGCGCCCGGTTGATGCTGCCGCCGCCCGCGTCGATCGCGTTGTTCCTCATCCACCGCTGGCTCGACGGCTGGGTGGACGTTCCGCGCTGAGCGGTGGACGGGCCACGCCGGTGCGGCCACGGAAGGCACCCCGGACACGGTCCCGGCCCGTGACCGTCGTTGCCGCGGCGGTCACGGGCCGGGAACACGGCCGTCGTGGTCGGTGGGCGAGGAACACGGCGGGGGAGCCGGTCCGGCCACGACGGACATCTCAGGTGACGCCCGGTCGGCGTCGTCGTGCGATGTCCGGCTCGCTGAGTGGCAGTACCTTCACCCGTTGCCGGCCGGCGCGGACCGCTCCCACCGAGGCCAGGGCTCGCGCCAGCAGCAGCGCGGCGTCCCGGTCCTCGGCGTGGACGACCTGCCGGCGTGGCTCGGGGGCGGTCGTCTCGTCCCGCAGCCGGTGGCCGCCGGCCCAGGCCGCGGCGATGTCGCCGTCGGCGACGGCGCGGATGTCGGTGCGAACGATCAGGAACCGCATGGGCGTCTCCGGATGAACCGCGACTGTGAGCCGGTGTGGAAGTTCCACGGCACTCAGTCGTCATGTTACGCCCGGTGTTCGTCACAGCAAGTGAAACTCGCCTATCGTTCCGGAGCCTCGTCCGATCAGGGGATGCCTGGTCAGTGGCGGGTTGAGATCAATACGCGACGGGGCCGCCGGCATCACACCGGCGGCCCCGTTGTGTTCAGCGGATCAGTTCAGGTCGAACTGGCCCTTCTTCGCGCCCGCGATGAAGCCGAGCCAGCCGGCCCGGTTGAACAGCAGCACCGGACCGTCCGGGTCCTTGCTGTCCCGCAGAGCCACCGTCGCGGCCTCGCCCAGCGGGGCGACCTCGACGCAGTTCGAGGTCTGGCTGCGGGTGCTCTTGCGCCACGGGGCGTCCGCCAGGTTCAGGGCGGTGGACGGGTTGTTGCGGATCTCGTTCATGGTTCTGCTCCATTCGAACCGCTCCAGTGGGACGAGTGGTGCCGCACGTCCCGACGGAGGGTCCCCCGTGGATCACCGTTCCGTCAGCCGCCCCGGTTGCCGGCGGCGTTGGGTCGGCGCCGTTGCCGACCCGTACGCCACAGTGGACGGGGATGCCGTCCCGGTCAGCCGTCCCGTCGCCTCGATCAGCCAGGAGAGGGTGTCCGAGGCGGGAAGTGCCGCCGTGCATAGCCACTCGAACACCACTTTATAGCGATTTAGGGTTTTTGCCTCGGTCGACATGACGTCGGTGAAGCCACCTTCGATGGCCACCGTCTCCGGATCGAGCGGGTCGGCGAACCGGTAGAGGGAGAACGCTGTCGGCGGGAGGTACCAGTCGCCGACCCGCGTGTCGCGGGGGAGCACGTGCAGGGTGACGTTCGGCAGCAGGGCCAGCTCGCAGAGCTGGACCAGCTGCTCGTGGAGCACCTCGGGCGGGCCGGCGCGCTGGCCGAGCGCCGCCTCCTCGATCACCGCCGTGTAACGGGGCGCGTCGGGCTCCCGGGTGAGCAGCGTCTGGCGGGCCAGCCGCGCCTGCACCTCGGTCTCCGGCTCGTCGGTGGGCTCCGGGTCGCCCGCCCGTTCGGCGACCTGCCGGGCCGAGACGATGCGGACGTGGGCGTAGCCGGCCGTCTGCAACAGGCCGGGCACGAGCACGGGGTTGTACTCCGAGATCTCGACGCAGCCCGCCTCCAACTCGGCGAAGCTGCGCTGCTGCTGCGTCATCACCGGGAAGTTCTTCAGCCAGCCCCGCATGTCGCCGGCCTCCTGGGTGATGCCGAGCAGCTCCTTGCGCAGCGGCTCGTCGGCCCCGTAGAGGTCGAGCAGGGTCCGGACGTCCTCCGGGTCGGGCCGGCTGCGACCGTTCTCCAGGCGGGACAGTTTGGACGCGGATGCCCAGCCGATCCGCTCGATGACCTGGTCGCCGGTGAGGCCGGCGGTCTCGCGCAGTCGGCGCAGCTCAGTGCCCAACCTGCGGCGACGCAGGATCGGGCTGGGTGAGGCAGGAGGCAAGGGTGCCCTCTTTCCCATCGACCGCCGCGGACGCGACGGTAACTGTATGAAGTTCGCCCCCCACAGTCAGTATGGACGGCGCGACCGGCGTCGGAGGTTCCGGTAGGGGCGTGTCTCGCAGAAAAGAGGACCGTGGAACGTACGAGCGCGCGACGACGCCGCCGGACCGGCCAACACACCTCTCCAGACTGTGCCCGCCGCGGCGCGTCCCGTCCAGCCGGAGGTTCCATGCGCACCGTCCTGCGCCGCCCCGAGTTCCGTCTGCTCTTCTGCGGGCTGCTGGCCAGCATGAGCGCCGAGTCGATCCTGCTGCTGGCGCTCGCCATCTGGGTCAAGGACCTCACCGGGTCCGACGGGCTGGCCGGCGCCACCATCTTCGCGGTCATCGCGCCGATGACGCTGGCACCGCTGGTCGGGTGGTTCGTCGACCGCTACCCGCGCCGGCCGTTCTTCGTGGTGGCGAACCTGGTGACCGCCGTGCTGCTCGGCCCGCTCTTCCTGGTGCGGGACCGGTCCGACGTATGGGTCGTCTACGCGGTGGCCGCCCTCTACGGGCTCTCCTACCTCGCGCTCAGCGCGGCGTTGAGCGGGCTGATCCGGCAACTGGTGCCGGTCGAACTGCTGGCCGAGGCGAACGGTGTGCTCCAGACCGTACGCCAGGGGCTGCGGTTGGTCGGCCCGCTCGCCGGCGCCGGTCTCTACGCGGCGATCGGCGGCGCGGCGCTGGCCGGGATCGGCGTGCTCGGGTTCGTGACCGCGGCCGTCGTGGTGGCCATGCTGCCCACCACGGAGGCGCCGCCGGCCGGACCGCGGACGCGCTGGCCGGCCGGGATCGGCGCCGGCCTGCGGCACCTGGCCGGCGAGGCCGCGCTGCGCCGGGCACTGCTCGGCTACGGGCTCGGCTCGCTCGTGATGGGCTTCACCGAGTCACTGATCTTCGCGTACGTCGACCAGGGCCTCGGCCGGGACGCCGCGTTCGTCGGGGTGCTGGTCACCATCCAGGGAATCGGCGGGCTGGTCGGCGGGCTCTGCTCGCCGGGTGCCGTGCGACGCCTCGGCGAGGTGGGCACGCTCGCCGCGGGGCTGGGCTTCTTCGGGCCGGCCGCGCTGGCGCTGGCCTACCCCGACCTCCGGCTCGGCGTGGTCGCGGTGCTCCTGGCCGGCGTCTCGCTCCCGCTCACCATGGTCGGGTTGAACACGCTCATCCAGCGCCGCACGCCGCCGCGGCTGCTCGGCCGGGTCACGGCCGCCTCGGAGGCGGTGGTCAGCGGACCGCAGGCGGCATCGATCGGCGCCGGGGCGCTGCTGGTGGGCGCGCTCGACTACCGGCTGCTCTTCCTGTCGACCGGCGTGGTCACCCTGCTCGCCGGCGCCTACCTCTGGCGGGCGCGGCACCTGAGCCCCCCGGTGCCGGCCCGGCCCCGGCGGATCCCCTCCCCGCGCCGCCCGGCCGACTCCGTGGATCACGAGGTCGTCGGCGCGACACGCCGCCGGCGCGGCCGTTGAGGTCGAGGCCGACCCCGAGCGGGGCGGTCCGGGGACGGCGAAAGGGTGGCCGTCCGGCGGGACGGCCACCCTTTCGAGGCGTACGGGTCAGGCGGCGGCGATCGACGCGAGGTGCTGCTTGACCTGGACGACGGACGGGTTGGTGAGCGCGCTGCCGTCCTCGAAGCGCAGCGTCGGCACGGTCTGGTTACCGCCGTTGACGCTCATCACGAACTCCGCGGCCGCCGGGTCCTGCTCGATGTCGACCACCTCGTACTTGATGCCCTCCCGGTCCAGCTGTGACTTCAGCCGGTGGCAGTAGCCGCACCACGAGGTGGAATACATCGTCAGCATGGTCAGATCCTCCAACTGCTCCGCTCGGCGGCTTGCCGAATCAAGCCGAGGCTAGTCGCTGCAACATCCTGAACGGCTGCGAGAATTCCCTGCTGTGGTGGTTCACTCAGCGGCGGAACGGGTGCTCGCCGGGCTGGATCCCGAGCAGCGCGGGGCGGTGACCGCGCCGGCCGGGCCGGTCTGCATCCTCGCCGGCGCCGGCACCGGCAAGACCCGGGCCATCACCTCGCGGATCGCTCACCGCGCGCTGACCGGCGAGATCGCCGCCCGGCACGTGCTCGCGGTCACGTTCACGGCGCGGGCCGCCGCCGAGATGCGACACCGGCTCACCCAGCTCGGGGTGGCGGGGGTGCAGGCACGCACCTTCCACGCGGCGGCGCTGCGTCAGGTGCGCTACTTCGCGCCCCGGCTGCTCGACGGGCGCGCCATGCCCGAGCTGCTGGACAGCAAGGTCCGGCTCGTGACGCTCGCCGCCGCCCGGGTCGGTCTGCGCACCGACCGGGCCGCCGCCCGGGACCTGGCCGGCGAGATCGAGTGGGCGAAGTCGTCCCTGGTCGAGCCGGCCGAGTACGTGGTGGCGGCCGCCAAGGCGCTGCGCGACACCCCGCACGAGTCGGCGAAGGTGGCGGAGGTCTTCGCGGCGTACGAGAAGATCAAACGCGCCAACGGCGTGATCGACTTCGAGGACATGCTGCGCGCCGCGGTCTGGGGCATCGAGGAGCACGCCGACGTCGCCGAGCAGGTACGCGCGCAGTACCGGCACTTCGTGGTCGACGAGTACCAGGACGTCAACCCGCTCCAGCAGCGGCTGCTGGAGGCCTGGCTGGGTGGCCGGGACGACCTGACCGTCGTCGGCGACGCCAGCCAGACGATCTACTCCTTCACCGGGGCCACCTCGTCGTACCTCGTCGACTTCCCCCGGCACCACCGCAACGCCGTGGTGGTCCGACTGGTCCGGGACTACCGGTCCACCCCACAGGTCGTCGGGTTGGCCAACGCGGTGATCTCCCAGGCTCGCGGCGCCGAGGCCCGGCTGCGGCTGGAGCTGCGGGGGCAGCGCCCGCCCGGCCCCGAGCCGGAGTTGCGGATCTTCACGGACGAGCCGGCCGAGGCGAACGCCGTGGCCGCCCGGGCCCGGGCACTCATCGACGCCGGCACCCCGGCCCGGGAGATCGCCGTGCTGTTCCGCACCAACGCCCAGTCGGAGGCGTACGAGAAGGCGCTCACCGAGGCCGAGGTGCCGTACGTGGTGCAGGGCGCGGAGCGGTTCTTCGAACGGGCCGAGGTGCGGCAGGCGATGGTCGCCTTGCGGGCCGCCACCCGCTCGATCCCGGGGGAGACCCCGCTCACGGCGGCTGTCATCGAGGCGCTCGCCGCGGTCGGCTGGGCCCCGGACGCGCCGCCGGCCGGTGGCGCCGCCCGGGAACGCTGGGAGGCGCTCGCCGCCCTGGTCCAGCTCGCCGAGGAGTACGCCGCCACGCCCCCGGTGCTGCCCATCGGCGAGGCGGCGAGCGTGGAGCGCCCGGTCACCCTGGCCGCCTTCACCGACGAGCTGCACCACCGGGCCAGCCAGCAGCACGTGCCCACGCTCGACGGGGTGACCCTGGCCTCGCTGCACTCCGCGAAGGGGCTGGAGTGGGACGCGGTCTTCCTCGTCGGCCTCTCCGAGGGCACCCTTCCCACCACGTACGCGAAGACGCTCGACCAGATCGAGGAGGAGCGCCGGCTGCTCTACGTGGGGATCACCCGTGCCCGGGAGTGGCTGTGGCTGTCGTACGCCGTGGCCCGCTCGCCGGGTGGGCGGGCGCGACGCCCGTCGCGCTTCCTTCCGCAGCTCGACCGCTCCGGTGGCGGCGGTGAGCGGGCCCGCGGCACCGGCCCCGCGGCCCGGCCGGAGCGGCGCCGGACGCAGATCGTCTCCTGCCGGATCTGCGGCGCGACGCTGCTCGCCGGCCCGGACCGCAAGCTGGGTCGCTGCGCGACCTGCCCGTCCGACATCGACGAGGAGCTGCACGAGCGGTTGCGGGAGTGGCGGCGGCGGGTGGCCGCGGAGCAGCGGGTCCCGGCGTACGTGGTCTTCACCGACGCCACGCTGACGGCGCTGGCCGAGCGGCGGCCCGCCCGCCCCGAGGAGCTGATCGCCATCGCCGGGATCGGCCCCCGCAAACTGGGCCTCTACGGCGAATCGGTACTGGCGTTGGTGGGGGGCGCGTCGGTCGACGAAATCTGCCCCGAGAAAACTTTGGAAATCGAGCCGTAATTCGTTTGCCCTCCCCCCAGGGGGAGGCATAGCCTCAGGACACACCTCGCGAGCGGCGTCATTCGCGCTGCTCACGAGGGTCGAGACCGAGTCGGCACGAGGCACGTGAGGGAGGTGGCACCCGTGGAGATCTTCATCTATGAGCGTCCGGCGGCGATGCCAGCTGCCCACGCTCCGCTGTCGGCTGTCCGGGTGGCTCTGGCGGCCACGCGACCGTCGGTTCCGCAGGTGCACCAGGTCGAGGCTCAGGCCGAGCTGATCCTCGCCGCCGCGCCGAACGGGCTCCGGGGGACCAGTGGCTTCACGGGCATGGGTGTCGATGGCGCCAAGAAGCGCATGGACGTCCGCGGCGTTCCACCTCGAGGTAGACCGGTCTGATCACCAGACCGACCGGCTCACCTCGAGGCCGCGGAACCCGCATACCGGGATCCGCGGCCTCAGTTTTTTGTCCCGCCCACGTAGTCGGAAACGCGATCCACGAGATCGAAGTGAGAGAGAGGTGACCGGGCGATGAGTCTGGCGTTGGCCTCGCTCGACGTGAACGTCGAGATCGAGGCGAACCTGCCCTGCCGGAAGTTCGACCCTGACCTGTGGTTCTCTGACTCGCCCACCGAGCTGGAGCTGGCCAAGTCGCTCTGCGGGGACTGCCCGCTGCGCGTCGAGTGCCTCGCCGGCGCGGTCGAGCGGGCCGAGCCCTGGGGCGTCTGGGGTGGCGAGATCTTCGAGCGTGGCGCGGTCGTCCCGCGTAAGCGGCCCCGCGGCCGTCCGCGCAAGGAGGACGTCGCCCGCGACGCCGCGCTGCGGGTCGAGGCCGAGGCGCGACTGGCGGCCAGTGGGCTGTCCCAGGGGCGCAACGCGGTCCGGTTGGCGGCCTGACATGAACCCGATCCGTCCCAACTACTCCGGTGCCACGCCGGTGACGAGTGAGACCACGATGCTGCACGTACCCAACGGAGTCGAGATGCAACTACTTCACGAAGCGTTGTCCCGGGCCCGAATGCGCCGGCCTCAGGCCGGTCGCACCACCACGAGCACTGAGGCAACCCGATCCGCCCTGACCGTCGCGATGAAGGGCCGCCAGCAGGCGGCCCGCGACCTGGGTCTCTACTGACACGCACCGATCCGAGGGGCGGGTGGCCGGAGCACCGGCCGCCCGCCCCTCGGGCGTTACGACGAGTTCGCGGGGCGGGTGGCCGGGGAGGACGGCGGGCGGCTCAGGCGACCGGCGCGAAACCGGGCAGCCACCGCTCCAGGATGCTCCGGTACGGCGCCTTGGCCTCCAACTGGCAGAGCACCCCGATGGACCCGAGGGTGACCCGGTGGATGAGCAGGTACGACGGGGGAAGGTTGAGCTTGCGGCTCAGCTGGTAGGTGGGGGAACGAGGGCTGGCCAGCCGGGCGGCCTCGGACCGCAGCCAGGCCCGGGTGAACCGGAACCCGTCGGCGGCGATGGGCTCCAGCATCGGACGGAGGAACTCCAGCACCCCCTCGGCGTCGATCTCCTCGGTCGCCCCGATGAAGCCCTCCGCCCGCAGCCCCGCCACCACCTCGTCCGCGTCGTCCTGCAGGGCGAGCGCGGCGATGCGGCCGATGGGCTCCGGCGTGCCCTCCGGCATCCGGGCCACCGCCCCGAAATCGATCACCCCGAGCCGGCCGTCCGGCAGCAGCCGGAAGTTGCCCGGGTGCGGGTCGGCGTGCAGCAGCCCGGCCCGCATCGGCGCGGAGAGGTGCAGGGTGGCCATCAGCCGGCCGGCCTCGTTCCGCTGCTCCTCGGTGCCCTCCCGGATGATGTCGGCCAGCGGCGTCCCCTCGACCCACTCGGTGACCAGCACCCGGGGTGCGGAGGAGACGACGGCCGGGATGTAGATCTCCGGGTCGTCGGCGTACGCGGCCGCGAACGCGCGCTGGGATTCGGCCTCCAGCTCGTAGTCCAGCTCCTCGGTGATCCGCTCCCGCAGCTCCACGAGGAGGGGCTTCACGTCCAGCCCCGGCTGGATGGCCCGGAACATCCCGCCGAGCCGGGAGAGCTGCTTGAGGTCGGCGAGCAGGGCGTCCCCGGCGCCCGGGTACTGGATCTTGACGGCCACGTCCCGGTGCTGCGGCGCGCCCGACGGCCCGTAACCCGGGTCACGCCAGACCGCCCGGTGCACCTGGCCGATGCTCGCCGCGGCGGCGGGGGTGTCGTCGAACTCGACGAACCGGTCCCGCCAGTCGGGCCCGAGCTGTTCGGCCAGGACCTTGTGCACACTGGCGACCGGCAGCGGTGGCGCGGCCTCCTGGAGCTTGGTCAACGCCTGCCGGTAGGGGGCCGCGATCTCCTCGGGCAGCGCCGCCTCGAACACCGACAGCGCCTGGCCGAACTTCATCGCCCCGCCCTTGAGCTGGCCGAGGACGCTGAAGAGCTGCTCCGCCGTGCGCTGCTGGATCTCCGCGCTGATCACGTCGGAGGCGAGCCCGGTGACGCGCTTTCCCATGCCGAGGACGGTCCGCCCGGCGAAGCCGAGCGGCAGTGAGGCGAGCTTGGCGGTCCGGGACACGGCCCGGCGCGGGATGTCGGTCACCCGGTCATTGTTACCGACTGAGCGGGTCCGCGGCTGCTGAGCGCCTTCGGCACCCGCCGTTCGGTCCGGACGACGGGCGGGAGATCGGACACGGGGGGACAGGAGTCGACCCATCGTGACCTGAGCGCTGCGGGTCGTGCCCGCGGATCAGCGGCTCCGGCGGGTGCAGCGACAGGACGGATGCGGCGACCAGCCGCGGCGCCGGAACCGACCCGGCTCGCTCACCTCCACCGCCCCGCCGATCGTCTCCGGGGTGCCGCCGTCGAGTTGTGCCAGCACCTCCGCGGCGGCGAACCCGGCCGCCACGAGAAGGCTGGCGGTGGCGCCCGCCGGGGCGGGCTCCTCGCCGGCGAGCTGGGCGGCGAGGCGGGGCCAGGCCGGGTCGCGGTCGGCGCGGTGCAGGTCGACGCAGTTCAGGCAGGGCCCGGCCGGTGGGCGCACCATCGGCCCGATCACCGGCACGCCCTCCCGGACCGTGACCAGCAGGTGCGGCTGGCGGCGCTGCGCGTGCGCGGCGGCGAGCAGGGCCGCCGGGCGGTCGATGCCGAGCTGCACCACCAGGTCGGCTCGGCCGCGCCGGCCGGGCGGCGAGCCGGTGCCCGGGGCCGTGCGCGCGACGGCCGCCCGCACGGCGGGGGCGAGCGGGCGGCCGAGGTCGGCGGCGGGGATGCCGGTGCCGATGAGGTCGACCGGGCGCACCGGACCGACGAGATCCGCGGTGACCTGCCCGACGCCGGCCTGGGCGAGCGCCACGCAGACGGCCGCGCCGAGCCCACCGGCGCCGGTCACCAGCACCCGCGCGGCACGGCGGCGGCGCAGCACCTGGGCGGGTGTCGCGGGCAGGCGGGCGGCGGCGAGTGCGAGCGCGCGGGCCTCGGCGCCGAGCCGGGCCCGGGTCGGGCCGGCCAGGTCGCGGGGGAGCAGGGTGTGTCCGGGCACCAGCAACCCGGCGGTATGCAGGGCGTCGAGCAGGGTGCGGGCCTGTTCGGCGCCGATCTCGGCGGCGACCGGGTGGGCCAGCACGCCGCGTTCGCTGCGACTTCCGTCGAGCAGGTCCAGCAGGCGGGCCGTGCGGGGATCGGCGATCTCCATGAGCACGGCCCGCTCCGGGTCGACTCCGAGCTGGAGTGTGTGCCGGTCGCGCCAGAGCCGGGTCAGGCCGGGCAGCAGCGTGGGACGGGGCAGGGTGGCGCGACTCATGACAACGAATAGTGACCGCGTCCGTGCGCTACGTCGATCGTTGTCCACAGGTGTGGAGCGCCCTGTCCTGCGCTGTCCACAGGAAATCGCGGGTTATCCACAGCCCTCGAGCGGTGGTGTCGGGCAGCCGACACGCTCGCTCCGTGACGACGAGGGGGAGGGGGTGCCCTTGCGGGCCTCCCCTCCCCCGTCGACGCACTCGGGTCAGACCTTGGCCTTGCCCAGGATGCGGTTCACTGTTGTGCCGCACACCGGACACTTGCCCTTGGCCATGTTCATCCCGGTCTTCGAGACCTCGATGTGCCCCTCGAAGTCCCGCTTCTCCTTGCACTTCACGCAGTAACCGTTGTAGGTCTGGGCCTGGTCGGCCACGGTGCCCTCCTCGTCTCGTCCGCCGGTCGATGTCCGTCCCGGCGGGGTTCCCTGCGGCGGGCCACGGGGGGCGCCGGCGCCGGGTCTAACTCCTGCGGCCACCCGCGTGGCCGCTGGTCCGCGGACCCTACCCAGGGCTGGGCAGTTCCATGTCAGCTGTGCGGCGACACTGTGAGGAAGCCGACCACGAGAGTGTGCACGGCGAACAAGGTCGGATAAGTCAGTTTGGCGGGGACACGCCGACCGAACCGTCACAGATGCCCCCCGCGAGCACCCCGGGCGACGCCCCGGCCGGTTGATCACCTACGGTGGAGGAGTCGAGCCGCTGTCCCAGGTGGCGGCCGTTCGGGTCGCCACGAAGCGTGACGATGGCCATCGCGGGCGTGCCGGCAAGAAAATTTTCAGGACTCCTGGCGACCAATCACCATCTTCCGGGCGCGTGTCGCCGGGTTGACCCTTGCGTACCCCTGGTCACTAGGCAGTAGCTTTCCCTCGTGGCAGCAAACCGAGGCTGCGCGGGTCTGTGATGGCAGGGGCGCGTAAGCCGGTCGTCGAGGTACGGCGCAGCCAGCGCCGGCGGCGCACGGTGTCCGCGTACCGCGACGGTGAGCGGGTCGTCGTCCTGATCCCCGACCAGTTCTCCCGGGCCGAGGAGAGCGAATGGGTCGACCGCATGCTGGCCCGGCTGGCCGCCCGCGAGGGGCGGCTGGCCCGCTCCGACGGCGAGCTGCTCGCCCGCGCCAACCGGCTGCTGCACACCTACCTCGCCGACCACGGCAGCCAGGCCGTCCCGGCCAGCGTCCGCTGGGTCACCAACCAGAACGGCCGGTGGGGCTCCTGCACACCCGCGGACCGGACCATTCGGATCTCCCACCGGGTGCAGGAGATGCCGGACTGGGTGATCGACTACGTGCTGCTGCACGAGTTGGCCCACCTCATCGTGCCGAGCCACAACGCCGAGTTCTGGGCGCTGGTCGCCCGCTACCCGAAGTCCGAGCGGGCCCGCGGCTACCTGGAGGGCGTCGCCGCCGCCGCGGCGGTCCCGGCCCTCACGGAGTGACCGGCCCTCGCGCGGCCGCGGTGGGCGCCGCCGGGGTGTGGCGTTAGGGTCGGGGAATGGTACGGCGGGTGGTGGTGGCCCTGCTCGGGCCCGTGACGTGGGCGCCGCCGGGCGTCGACCCGGTGCGGTGGCGCACAGCGCTCGCCGAGGACACCGTCGACCTGCTCGCCATGCTGACCGAGGTGGACACCGCCGTGGCGGTCACCCCCGCCGACCGGGCGGTCGCCGAGGCGGTGACGTGGCCGGACATGGCCGTGTACGAGGTGGCGGAGCCGACGCCGAGCGCCGTGTTCGCGGCGCTGTCCGGGTACGACCAGGCGGCCGTGATCGCCGCCGACGCCCCCGACCTGCCCGGGCTGACCATCGGAAAGCTGCTGCGCCCGCTGACCGGCCGCCCGGTCGCGGTCGCGCCCGCCGAGGGCGGCCGTGGTCTGCTCGGGGTCGCCGCGCGGCTGCCCGTACCCTCGTGGCTGCCACCCGTGGACCTGGACGAGACGCTGCCGGCAGCCGTGCGCGCCGCCGCGCCCCGGCCGGGCGACCTCGCGGTGACACCGGCCTGGCGCCGGCAGCGCGGACCCGCCGACCTGGCCGCGCTCGATCCGGCCGTCGAGGGCTGGGAAGCCACTCGCGCCCTGCTCTCCGGCGCCGCCCGCGCCGGCTGACCGCCGGCCGCCCGTCCCAGCGGGCCGAGGGAGCCCGGTCGATCAAGAGCTTGGCGTCACCGGGCGGCCTCCGGACGACGCAAACCTCTCGATCACCCGGTGGTCTTCCGACGCGGCCGGCGCTGGGACGAGCGGACGCCACCGGCTGACGGGACGATCAGGAACGGCCGTCGTCCTCGTCGCCCTCCGGCCGCTGCTCCGGTTCGCCCGGCGACTGCTCGTGCGGGCCGCCCGGGGCGCTGAAGTCGAAGTTCTCCAGCTCGCCCATGATGTCGACGTCGGCCATCGCGAACGCCACCGGGTCGGCGAAATCGTCCTCGGAGGGGAGCAGGTCCGGGTGCCCCCAGAGCGCGTCCCGGCCCGAGATGCCACGGTGCTCGGTGAGCGCCGCCCAGAGCGCGGCGGCCTCGCGCAGCCGGCGCGGGCGCAGCTCCAGGCCCACCAGGGCGGCGAAGGTCTGCTCGGCGGGACCGCCCGCCGCGCGGCGGCGCCGGAACGCCTCGGCGAGCCGCACCACGTTGGGCAGCCGGCCGCCGGCCGAGCTGTCCACCACGTGGCACACCCACCCCTCGACCAGGGCCAGCGCCGTCTCGAGCCGGGCCAGCGACGCCTTCTGCGCCGGGCTGTCCTCCGGAGTGAAGATGCCCTCCAGCGCGATCGCCTGCATCGACTCCGGGTCGGTCGGGTCGACCCGGCCCATCGCCTCCTCGATCGCCTCCCGGTTGACGCGGATGCCCGCCGCGTAGGTCTCGACGGCGTTGAGCACGTGCCCGCGCAGCCACGGGACGTGCTGGAAGAGCCGCTGGTGGGCGGCCTCCCGCAGGGCCACGTAGAGGCGTACCTCGTCCTCGGGGAGCTCCAGGCCCTCGCCGTACGCCTTGATGTTGGCCGGGATGAGCGCGGCCGTGCCGGCCGGGCCGAGCGGCAGCCCGATGTCGCCGGCCGAGAGCACCTCGGCGGCGAGCGAGCCGAGCGCCTGGCCCAGCTGCCCGCCGAAGAGGGCGCCGCCGAGGGTGGCGACCATCGACTGCATCGGGCCGAGCTGCGCGCGGGCCTCCGGCGGCACCAGGTCGCCCATCGCGCCGACCATGCGGCTCGCCACCGGGTCGCAGAGCTTCCGCCACACGTCCAGCGTCTTGTAGATCCACTCGTTGCGGTTCCAGGCCACGGAGGTCTGGATGCCGGAGGGCAGGGCCGAGGCGGGCTCGAGCCAGAGGTCGGCCAGGCGCAGCGCCTCCTCCACGGCGTTGCGCTCGTACGGCGACACCGCCGGGTCACCCGCGGCGGCGAGCTGGCTGGCGGCCACCTGCCGGGCGAGGTCCCAGTTGACCGGCCCGCTGCCCGGCGCGGAGAGCAGGTGCTGCAACTGCGACATGAACTGCTGCATCTGCGCGGGGTCGTTGGGGTCTGGTGGTTGCCCACCCGGTAGCGCGAAACCGAACGGAATATCAGGCACGACGTCTACGGTACGCGCGCCGCACCCCTGGTCGGGTCGCTGGCGTTGCGCTGAGGGCGAAGTCCTGCGCGCACCGCAGGACCGACGGGGACCAATCGGTACGCTCTGCCGCATGAGACGTCGCGGCCTGACCGTCCTGCTGGGTGCCCTGTTCACCGCCCTGCTCAGCATCGGGGTGCTCGGCGCGCCGATCCCGTACGTGGTGCTCGGTCCAGGGCCGACCGTCAACACCCTCGGCACGGAGGACGGGAAGGAGGTCATCCAGGTCTCCGGCCGGGCGACCTCCACGTCGGCGGGGCAGTTACGGCTGACCACGGTCGGCGTCCAGCCCTCGGTGAAGCTCCGCTCGGCGATCGCCGGCTGGTTCTCCAGGGACGAGGCGGTCGTGCCGCGGGAGCTGGTCTACCCGCCGGGGGAGTCTCGGCAGCAGGTCGAGCAGCGCAACGCGGAGGACTTCCAGGCCTCGCAGACCAGCGCCGAGACCGCCGCGCTGCGCGAACTGGGCTTCCCGGTGCAGGTGGTGGTGAAGTCGGTGACCGGGGACGGGCCGTCCGCCGGGGTGCTGAGGGCCGGCGACGTGCTGACCTCCGTCGACGGCCAGCCCGTGCCGGTCGCCACCCGGCTCACCGAGCTGATCCGGGCCAAGCCGGCGGGCAGCGCGCTGACCATCGGCTACACCCGTGACGGCGCGCCGGCCACCGCCCAGGTCACCAGCCGGGACCAGAACGGCGCCCCGCGGATCGGCGTCGAGATCGAGCAGAAGCAGCCGCACCCGTTCAGCCTCAGCATCGACCTGGAGGACATCGGCGGCCCGAGCGCCGGGCTCATGTTCGCCCTGGGCATCGTGGACAAGCTGACCCCCGAGGACCTCACCGGCGGCATGGTGATCGCCGGCACCGGCACCATCGACGACGAGGGGAAGGTCGGCCCGATCGGCGGGATCGCCCAGAAGCTGGTCGGCGCGAAGCACGCCGGTGCGAAGGTCTTCCTGGTGCCCGCCGACAACTGCGCCGAGGCGGTCCGCAACCCACAGCCCGACCTGCCCCTGATCCGGGTGGGCTCGCTCGACGAGGCGCTCGACGCCCTGGCGACGCTGCGCTCCGGCGGTCAGCCGACCCGCTGCTGACCCGGGCCCGCACCTCCACTCTCCGCCACGCCCCGTGATGGCACCGTGACGCGGAGCGGTGCCGGATCCGGCCACCGGATCGTCCGTCCGCGCCGCGTGCGTGGTTTCCGGACGCGAACCGACGTCGCCCGATCGACGCGGCGCGACCACGGGGCGCCACGTTCAGGAACACCCCGTACTCTGGGTGCCTGGTCGGAGCCGATCAATCGAGCGTGCGGAGCCAACTGTGGTCATGCGAAGCAGCAGCCCCCTGCCGAGGATGAGTCGGCGCGGACGCGTCACGATCGCCGTGCTGGTCGGGGTGTTCGCGCTCTTCACCCTGCTCGGCTGGGGTGTGCAGGCCTGGACGGACTGGCTGTGGTTCGACGAGGTGGACTACACCGAGGTCTTCACCGGTGTGCTCGTCACCCGGCTGTTGCTCTTCCTGGTGATCGGCCTGGCGATGGCGGTGATCGTCGGCGGCAACCTCTGGCTCGGCTACCGGCTGCGTCCACGGCTGCGCCCGCACTCCATCGAGCAGGCCACCCTGGAGCGCTACCGGATGGCGCTCACCCCGCGCCTCGGCGTCTGGATCGCGGTCGTCTCGGTGGTCGTCGGCCTCTTCGCCGGCCTCTCGGCGCAGAGCCGCTGGAACCAGTGGCTGCTCTTCCGCAACGGGGGCGACTTCGGGATCAAGGACCCGGAGTTCGGGATCGACGTCGGCTTCTACGTCTTCCAGCTGCCGTTCTGGCGCTACCTGCTCGGCGTGGGCTTCACCGCGGTGGTGCTCTCCGTGGTCGGCGCGCTCGCCATGCACTACATCTTCGGCGGCGTGCGGCTGCAGGGCGTCGGCGACCGGATGACCAACGCGGCCCGGGCGCACCTGAGCACCCTGGTGGCGGTCTTCGTCGCACTCAAGGCCATCGCGTACGTGCTGGACCGCCGGGCGATGCTGCTGGAGTACAACGAGGGCGCGAAGCTCTTCGGCGCCGGCTACGCCGACGTCAACGCGTTGCTGCCGGCGAAGGAGATCCTCGCCTACATCTCCGTCGTCGTGGCGGTCGCGATCATCATCTTCTCCAACGCCTGGATGCGGAACCTGGTCTGGCCGGGCATCTCGCTCGCCCTCCTCGGCGTCTCCGCGGTGGCGATCGGCGGCATCTACCCGTGGGCGGTGCAGACCTTCGAGGTGAAGCCGAGCGCCAAGGAGAAGGAGGCGCCGTACATCGCGCGCAGCATCGAGGCGACCCGGGCGGCGTTCGACCTGGGGGACACGAAGACCACGGCGTACGCGGCGAACAACCTCACCCCACCGGCCAACCTGGCCACCGACACCTCGGTGGTGCCGAACGTCCGGCTGCTCGACCCGCAGCTGGTCAGCGAGACGTACACCCAGCTCCAGCAGGTGCGCGGCTTCTACGACTTCGGCCCGAAGCTGGACATCGACCGGTACGGGGTCAACGGCAAGATCTCCGACTACGTGGTCGGCGTCCGGGAGATCAACTACGGCGAGCTGACCGACCAGCAGAACACCTGGATCAACCGGCACACCGTCTACACCCACGGCTACGGCCTGGTGGCCGCACCGGCCAACCAGGTGTGCAGCGGGCAGCCCTTCTTCGTCTCCGGCTTCCTCGGCGACAAGGCCGGCGAGGGCTGCTCCTCGCAGACCGAGCAGATCCCCGCCGACCAGCCGCGGATCTACTACGGCGAGCGGATGGGCGACGACGACTACGCGATCGTCGGCCAGACCGACCCGAACAAGAAGGCCGAGTTCGACCGCCCGGTCGGCGAGGGCGGCGGCGACTTCTACACCTACACCGGCTCCGGTGGCGTCGAGATCGGCTCGTTCACCCGCCGCCTGCTCTACGCGATCAAGGAGCAGGAGTCGAACTTCCTGCTCTCCGGTGCGGTCAACGACAACTCGAAGCTGCTCTACGTGCGCAACCCGCGGGACCGGGTGGAGAAGGTCGCCCCGTTCCTGACCCTCGACGGCGACCCGTACCCGGCCGTGGTCGGTGGCCGGGTGCAGTGGATCGTCGACGGCTACACGACCGCGGCCACCTACCCGTACGCCGAGCGGATCAACCTGCGCGAGGAGACCACCGACGAGCTGACCGGCCGCGGCACGTTCCAGCTGGCCCGGGAGAACGTCAACTACATCCGCAACTCGGTCAAGGCGACGGTCGACGCGTACGACGGCACGGTCCGGCTCTACGAGTTCGACGAGAACGACCCGGTGCTCAAGGCCTGGAACAAGGCGTTCGGCGGCGACCTGGTGCTGCCGAAGGCGGAGATCCCCGCGGATCTGGCCGAGCACTTCCGCTACCCGGCCGACCTGTTCAAGGTGCAGCGGAACCTGCTCACCAAGTTCCACGTGACCAACCCCGGCGACTTCTACTCGGCCCAGGACTTCTGGCAGGTGCCGAACGTGCCGGACGCCCCGGACAGCGGGCAGACGCAGCCGCCGTACTACCTCTTCACCCAGTTCCCGGGGCAGGACGGCCCGCGGTTCCAGCTCACCTCGGCGGTCACCCCGAACGGGCGGCAGAACCTCGCCGCGCTGATCTCCGGGTCGTACGTCAACGGTGAGCCGCAGCTGGAGGTGCTGGAGCTGCCCGACCAGACCCGGATCTCCGGGCCGGTGCAGGTGCACCAGCAGATGACCAACAACGGCGACATCCGGCAGCAGCTCAACCTGCTCGCCGCGTCCGGTCAGGCCCAGGTGCAGTACGGCAACCTGCTCTCGCTGCCGTTCGGCAACGGCATGCTCTACGTCGAGCCGGTGTACGTGAAGAGCAACAGCCAGGACGCGTTCCCGCAGCTCCAGCGGGTCCTCGTCTCCTACGGTGACGGCAGCTCGTTCGTGGCGTTGGCCAACAACCTCTCCGACGGCATCAAGCAGCTCGTCGAGCAGGGCAAGCGGGCCGCGGAGAACGCGCCCCCGCCGCCCACCGACGACAACCCGCCGAACACCGGCAACAACCCACCGCCGCCCACCGGGGACAATCCGCCGCTCACCGGCGAGCTGGCCGACGCCGCGGAGCGGGTGCAGTCGGCCATCGCCGAGGTCCGCGCCGCCCAGACGTCCGGTGACTTCGAGCGGTACGGGCGGGCGCTCAAGGCGCTGGACGAGGCGATCACCGCCTTCCAGCAGGCCCAGGGGCGGGCGACCACCCCGACCTCCGGCGGCGGCAGTCCCAGCCCGACCCCGAGCGGCAGCCCGACGGCGTCCCCGAGCGGCAGCCCACCCGCGGGCACGGGCGGCTGACCGCCCGACGACGCGGAGCCCCCGGCACCGTGGACCGATCCGGTCCCGGCGCCGGGGGCTCTGTCGTCTCTCCGACCCGTCACCGACCGCAACCAACCACGCCGTCCGTCCGTCCTGTCTGAAAACGGGCGACGAGGTGCGAAGAGCGTGGTGATGACATGAGGGACGCGGGCAGTTTCGACGAGTTCTACCGGAGCACGTCGCGGCGGATGCTCCGGTACGGCTACGCGGTCGTCGGCGACTACACCGAGGCGCAGGACCTGGTGCAGGAGGCGTACGCCCGGGCCTGGCGGCAGTGGGGCCGCATGTCCGCGCACCCGGCACCCGAGGCGTGGCTGCGGTTGGTCGTCGCCCGGCTCGCCACGGACCGCTGGCGGCGGCTGACCGCCTGGCGCTCCGTGCTCACCCGCAGCGGTCCACCGGACGCGGTGCCGCCGCCCAGCGAGGACGGCGTCCTGCTGCTCGCCGCGCTGCGCCGACTGCCGGCGGCGCAGCGGCAGGCGCTCGCCCTGCGCTACCTCTTCGACCTGTCGGTGGAGGACGTCGCGGGGGAGATGGGGGTGCCGACGGGCACCGTGAAGTCCTGGTTGTCCCGGGGGCGCACGCGGCTGGCCGCGCTGCTGCCCGGCGTGACGGCCCCGGAGTTGGAGGCCAACGATGTCGCGTGATCTGTCCGATTTCTACCGCTCGCTCGCCCGCGACGCCGACGGTCGGCCGCTGGACGGGCCGGATGTGCTGCGCCAGCGGGCGGACCGCCGGGCCCGGGTACGCGTGGTCGGGGCGACGCTGGTGGTGGCCCTGCTGGTCGCGGGTACCGCGACCGGCACCCGGCTGGTGCTGGCGGCCGACAACGGCTCCCTCGCGCCGCCCGCCGGTACGCCCACCCCGACGGTGACCGGCTCCCCGTCGGCGCCACCGCCCACGTCGGTCAGCCCGTCGCCGGCCGCGGCGACGCCGTCCGGCACGCCGCCGGCAGCCCCCACGACGAGCGGTACGCGGCCACCGCGTACGCCCGAGTCCATCCCGGATCGGGCCTTCTTCGCCCCGCCGGCGGCGACGGTCGCGGCCCCGCCGTACTTCACCGAGGGGGAGATCCTGCCGGACCTCTGTGGCGCCGACCTCGCCGACCGGGTGGTGCAGCAGCGCACGCGTCTGCTCACCTACCACCTGACCGCGGACCGTCCGGAGGCCGCCGTGCCGTACGGCAGCTACCGGCACACCATCACCATCCATCGCCCCGGACGCGCCGACGACTGGATGGGCGAGCTGCGCCGGGCGGTGCGGAGCTGCCCGGAGCGGGAGACCGACCCGGGGCGCGTCGACCGGTACCGGCTGCTCCCCGGCGGTGACTACGGCGACGATTCGCTGCTCATCGAGGTCCGCTCGCCGGGCTGGGCCGAGGCGGAGCCGCCGGAGACGGCGACGGTCCGGCTGATCCGGGTGATCCGCATCGGCGACGTGGTCACGGTGCTCTGGGAGATGGGCTGGGAGGGCACGTCGAGCCAGCGGGGCCAGGTGGACGACTACAGCCGCCGAGCCGCCCAGGCGATCTCGAGGTGGCTGGGTTGAGTCGCGGGGGATCTTGGTGGGAAGCGGCCCCTCCAGGGGAACGTTCCCACCAAGATCTCTTCCGTCGTCGCGGCAACCGTTTTGCGGCGTACGGGAGTGGTGCGCTACGGTGGACGGACCGACGCGGGGTGGAGCAGCTCGGTAGCTCGCTGGGCTCATAACCCAGAGGTCGCAGGTTCAAATCCTGTCCCCGCTACGAGAGAACCATCAGGTCGAGCCCGCCCCCGTCTCCGGGGGCGGGCTCGACCGTTTCCACCGGGCCGATTCCAGGCGTGCCGAAGCCCCCGCCGCCTTCCGCTTGCGAGTGCCCGCCGCCCGCCGCTCTCCGCTTGGCGGCTGGGACGACCTCATCAGGCTCGGCGCGATGTGCCTGCTCCCTCCGCGGCCGGGACTGTAGGGCGGTCACTGATGTAATTCAATACTTGAAGAAGTTAAATATTTGCCTAGGCTTTCGGGCATGTTTCCTGTCCGGGACACGGGCTCCCCCACGGGAGCGCCGGCCGCGACCGCCGTGTTCACGGCGGTGCTGACCGGGGGGCCGACGAGCCGGGTCACGCTCGCGCGCCGGCTCGGGCTCTCCTCGGCCGCCGTCACCAAGGCCGCCCGTCCGCTCATCGACCTGGGCTACCTGCACGAACTGGCCGCGACCGAGCGGACCGGCCCGGGCGCCGGGCGCCCGGCCAGCCCGCTGGCGGTGCGGGCCGAGCGCGAGTTCTTCGTCGGTGTGAAGATCACCGGCGACGAGCTGATCGGCGTGGTGTGCGACCTGTGCGCACAGGTGCGGGCCAGCGCCCGCCGCCCACTCGCGGCCCCCGACGTCGAGACCGTGCTCACCGAGGTCGGTCTCCTCGTCGACGACCTGCTCGACACCGAGCCCGGCTACCGCCCCCGCACCCGTCGTCTCGGGCTCGCGCTCTCCGGCGACGTGGACCGCACCACCGGACTGGTCCGCTACTCGCCGTTCCTGCACTGGCGTGACGTGCCGCTGCGCGAACGGGTCGCCGGGCACACCGGGCTGACCGTGACGGTGGAGAACGACGTGAAGGCACTCACCGCCGCCGAGCACTGGTTCGGCGAGGGCGTGGGCGCGGACTCGTTCGCCCTCGTCACCGTGGGCACCGGCATCGGCTGCGGCCTGGTCGTCAACGGCCGCCTGGTGTCCGGGTCGTACGGCGTCGCGGGGGAGATCGGTCACATCGCCGTCGACGCCACCGGGCCCGAGTGCCACTGCGGTGGTCGTGGCTGCGTCGAGTCGATCGCCGGCACCGACGCGATCGTGGCGCGGTCCCGAGACCGCACGGGCCACCCGGATCTCACCTTCGAGGAGGCCGTGGCTCTCGCCCGCGGTGGCCACGACGGGGTACGCGACGTCTTCGCGCGCGCCGGCCACGCCATCGGCTGCGGCATCGCGGCCGTCGCCAACCTGGTCGGCCCGACCCGGATCGTCGTGTCCGGCGAAGGGCTGGCCGCGTACGACCTCTTCGACACGTCCATCAGGACGAGTTTCGCGCGCCAGGCCTTCGGCGCCGCCTCGCGGTGCCCCCTCAGCATCCGCCCGCTGCCCTTCGAGGAGTGGGCCCGCGGCGCAGCCGCCGTGAGCATCCAGTCCCTCGTCCTTCCCTGACCCGACCCGCCGGCCACCGACGGGTCGGTTCGACCGGCACCACCCCCGCCACCAGGAGGTTGATGATGAGAACCAGCAGACGCGCCGGGCGCCGCGGCGGCGTCCCGGTCGTGGCCGCGGCGCTGGCCCTGACGCTCGGGGCGGGCGCCGTCCCGGCCCAGGCGGCGCCCACACCGGCGACGCCCGGGGCGGCGAGCACGACGGCGACCCAGGTCTCCGGCGGCCTCGCTGCCCGCCCCTACATGGGCTGGACGAGTTGGAGCATGCAGTCCTCCCGGTACCCGGGTCTGAACCCGGACGGCGACTACAGCTACCTCACCGAGGCGAACGTCCTGAAGCAGGCGGACGCCCTCGCCAGCAAGCTGAAGCCGTACGGCTACGAGTACCTCAACATCGACGCCGGCTGGTGGCGCGACTTCACCTGGAAGCCGAGGTTCGACGAGTACGCCCGCCAGACCCCCGACCCGACCCGGTTCCCCCGCGGCATGAAGGCGGTCGCCGACGACCTGCACGCCAAGGGGCTGAAGGCCGGCATCTACCTGCCCGTCGGTCTGGAGAAGGAGGCGTACGCCGAGGGCGCCGCGCCGATCTGGAACGCTCCCGGCTGCACCACCGCCGACATCGTCTACCCGGACCTGCGCACCACCAACGGCTGGGACAGCGCCTACAAGCTGAACTTCGACGACCCGTGCGCCCAGCGGTACATCGACTCGCAGGCGCAGATGTTCGCCGACTGGGGATACGACTTCCTCAAGCTCGACGGCGTCGGGCCGGGCTCGTTCAAGTCCGGTGACAACTACAACAACGTGGCCGACGTGGCGGCCTGGCAGAAGGCCATCGCCGCGGCGGGCCGCCCGATCCACCTCGAACTGAGCTGGTCGCTGGACATCAACCACGCGGCCGACTGGAAGCGGTACTCGAACGGCTGGCGGATCGACACCGACGTCGAGTGCTACTGCAACACGCTGGTTACCTGGGAGAACTCGGTCGACGACCGGTTCGACGACGCGCCGGCCTGGAGCCGCAAGGCGGGCCCCGGCGGCTGGAACGACCTCGACTCCCTCAACGTGGGCAACGGGGAGATGGACGGCCTCACGAAGGCCGAGCGGCAGACGTACATGACGCTGTGGGCCATCTCGAAGTCGCCGCTGTACACCGGCGACGACCTCACCCGGCTGGACGCGTACGGGCTGTCGCTGCTCACCAACCGCGAGGTCATCGCGGTAGACCAGAACGACACCCCGCCGGCACGGCCGCTCACCCCCGCCGGTGACCAGCAGGTCTGGGGTGCGAGGAACGCGGACGGCAGCTGGACGGTCGCCCTGTTCAACCTCGCGGACGCGCCGGCCGCCGTCACCGCCCACTGGGCGTCCCTCGGGTTCGTCGGCAACGCCTCCGTCCGGGACCTGTGGAACCGGAAGAACCTCGGGACCCACAAGGGCCGGATCACCGCGACCCTGCCGGCGCACGGCTCCCGGCTGTTCACCGTCCGCCCCGGCGGCGCCCCGCTGGTGACGACCGCCTACGAGGCGGAGGCCCCGACGAACACCCTGAGCGGCAACGCCTCCGTGGCCGGATGCGACGCCTGCTCGGGCGGGCAGAAGATCGGCAACCTCTACCTCGGCGGCAAGGTCCAGATCAACGACGTCACCGTGAAGAAGGACGGGATCTACACCGTGCGGGTGGCGTACGTCAGCGGCGACGCGCGCTCGGTGACCGTGCGCGCCAACGGCGGCAACGGCACCAGCCTGAAGTTCCCCTCCACCGGTGACTGGGGCACGGTCGAGAGCGTCAGCGTGCAACTGGCGCTGAAGGCCGGCGCCAACACCGTCACCTTCGACAGCGCCGACTGGTACGCCCCGGACATCGACCGGATCGACGTACCGCAGACCCCCTGAGCAACGCGGGGCCCGGCCACCCGGCCGGGCCCCGCACTCCGTCGGGGCCTGTCCCCGGCACCGGCCGCCCGGGAGCGCTCGGCCGGGCGGCCGAGAATCCACCCGCCGCCCTCTCCTGGAGCACTGACATGGACAACCGGAACAGCCCCCGCGACATCCGCCCGAGCCGCCGCGGCCTGCTCGCGCTCGCCGCCGCCTCGGGCCTGGTCGCCGCCGCCGGCGGCCTGCCGGCCTTCGCCGCCTCGGCGGCACCCCGACGCCCCGACGAATCGCCCCTGCTCCCGCCGGACGAGGCCGCCAGGAACCAGCTCTGGTGGCGGGCGCCCGCCGCCGCCGGCTCCATGATCGAGCAGGGGCTGCCGGTCGGGAACGGGCGCCTCGGCGCGCTCGTGAGCAACGACCCCGCGAGCGAACTCCTGACGATCACCGACGCCACCCTGTGGACGGGCGGCCTCAACGACACGCTCCAGAGCGACGGCCAGTTCCCGTACGGTCGCGAGGACTTCGGCTCCCTCACCCTGCTGGCGGCGCTCACCGTCGACATCCCCGCCCACGACCTCGGCGTCGTCGACGACTACCGGCGTGTGCTCGACCTGGCCCAGGGGCTCGTCACCACCACGTACGACGTCGGCGGCGCGACCTACCGGCGGCAGATCTTCGCGAGCCGCCCCGACGACGTCATCGTCCTGCACTTCACCCTGGCCGGCCGCGGTGGCTACACGGGCACCGTCTCGTTGGCGGGCACCCACGGCGAGTCCACGACCGCCGACGGCGCCGGCCGGTACGCGTCGTTCGGCGGTACCTTCGCCAACGGGCTGGGGTACGGCGCCGCCGTCGCCGTTCGCAGCAGCGGTGGAAAGGTCACGGTCAGGGGCACGTCGATCGCCTTCACCGACTGCCGGGACCTCACGGTGATCGTGAGCGGCGGCACCGACTACGCGCCGGACGCCGCCACCGGGTTCCGGAACCCGGCCGTGGACCCGGAGCGCCTCGCCCGCACCAAGGTCCTGGCCGCGGCCCGCGAGTCCGTCCGCGACCTGCTGTTCACGCACGTCGCCGACGTCCGCCCGCTCTTCGGGCGGTTCGACCTCGACCTCGGCACGTCGGCGCCCTGGCAGCGCGAGCTGGACACCTGGGCGCGGCTGCAGGCCCGCTGGCGGGACGACGTCCCCGACCCGGAGCTGGAGGCGGCGTACGTCCAGTTCGGCCGCTACCTCACCATCGCCGGGTCGCGGGGCAGCCTGCCCATGGGCCTCCAGGGGCCGTGGCTGGACGGCAACGACCCGGACTGGATGGGCGACTACCACACCGACGTCAACATCCAGATGAACTACTGGCTGGCCGACCGGGCCGGCCTGTCGGACTGCTTCGACGCCCTCGCCGACTACTGCCTCGCGCAGCTGCCCGCCTGGACGGAGGTCACGCGGCGGCTCTTCAACAGCCCGAGCAACCGGTACCGGAACTCCTCGGGAGAGGTCGCCGGCTGGACGGTGGCCATCTCGACCAACCCGTACGGCGGGGGCGGCTGGTGGTGGCACCCGGCCGGCAACGCCTGGCTCTGCCAGAACCTCTTCGAGCACTACGAGTACGTCCAGGACCGGGCCTACCTCGCGAAGATCTACCCGCTGCTCAAGGGCGCCGTGGAGTTCTGGGAGGCGCGGCTGCTCACCACGACCGTCACCGACGCGTCCGGTGGTACCCGCGAGGTGCTGATCGCCGACAGCGACTGGTCGCCTGAGCACGGCCCGCTCGACGCCAAGGGCATCACGTACGCCCAGGAGCTGGTGTGGAACCTCTTCGAGAACTACGGCACCGCGGCGCGGGTGCTCGGCCGCGACGCCGGCCACGCCGAGACCGCCGACCGGCTCCGCCAGCGTCTGTACCTGCCGGAGGTCAGCCCCACGACGGGTTGGCTCCAGGAGTGGATGTCGCCGGACAACCTCGGTGAGACGACGCACCGGCACCTCTCCCCACTGGTCGGCCTCTTCCCCGGTGACCGGATCCGCCCGGACGGCTCCACGCCGGCGGCGATCGTGGCGGGCGCCACGGCCCTGCTCACCGCGCGCGGCATGAACAGCTTCGGCTGGGCCAACGCCTGGCGGAGTCTGTGCTGGGCCCGGTTGCGGGACGCGGAGAAGGCGTACCAGCTCGTGGTCACGAACCTGAAGCCGTCGACGAACGGCAGCAACGGCACCGCCCCGAACCTGTTCGACATCTACGAGACGAACCCGGGCCGTGGGATCTTCCAGATCGACGCCAACCTCGGCACGCCCGCCGCGGTCGTCGAGATGTTGGTCTACTCGCGGCCGGGCCACGTCGAGCTGCTGCCCGCGCTCCCCGCCGCCTGGGCCGCGTCCGGCGCGGTCACCGGCGTGGGCGTCCGCGGCGGTTTCGTCGTCGACCTTCGCTGGCGCAACGGCACGGTCACCGAGGCGACGCTGAAGAGCGTCGGCGGCCGCACCACGACCCTGGTGGTCGGCGGCAGGTCACGTGTCGTCACCCTCGAACCCGGCCGGTCCGTCACGCTGAGGGGCTTCTGATGCGGGCGGGCGGGGACCGGCGCGGCGTGTTCACGGTCGCCGTGGCGGTGGGCACCGCGGTCTGCCTGTCGCTGGCCACCGCCGCGGCGGCGCAGGCCGCGCCGACGACCCGGCTCGTGGGCTCGACGCGGGCCGGGGCGGTGGCCTCGGAGCCGAGCGGGCCGGTCGCCGCCGGCAGCCGGCACCCGGTGGTCACGTGGGGGGCGAGCGCCGACCGGCAGGGCGCCGGGCCCGCCGATCGCAGCTACCGGCTGGTGGTACGGACCAGCGTCGGCGGGACCAACCCGCGCATCCGCCTGTCCAACGCCTTCGGCGAGCACCCGGTCACCTTCGCCAGCGCCTACGCGGGGCTCCAGCGGCAGGGCGCGGAGCTGGTCCGGGGCAGCAACCGGCGGCTGACGTTCGGTGGGGACGGCTCGGTGACGGTGCCGGCGGGCGGAACGGTGTACAGCGATCCGCTGCCCGGCCGGCTGGCCCCCGAGGCCGACCTGGTCGTGAGCCTCTACGTCACGGGTGCCGAGGGGCCGACGACCGGCCACGGGATGGCCATGCAGACGTCGTACGCGGCCGCGGGCGACCACGCCGCGGAGGAGGCGGCGGCCAACTGGACCGACCGGATCAGCTCCTGGTACTGGCTGGACGCCGTGACGGTCGAGACGTCCACCGAGATCAGCGCGGTGGCGTTCCTGGGCGACTCCATCACCGACGGCTGGGCTTCCACCCAGGACGAGAACCGCCGCTGGCCCGACTACCTCTCCCGGCGGCTCCAGGCGGCACCCGGCAGCACGGCGAAGGGAGTGGCCAACGAGGGGATCTCGGGCAACAAGGTCCTCGCGGACGGCGCCGGGGAGGCGGCACTGCGCCGGTTGGACCGGGACGTGCTCTCGCACCCCGGCGTGGGCACCGTCTTCGTCTTCGAGGGCATCAACGACATCAAGGCACACACGGGGGTCACGGCCGGCGACCTGATCGCCGGCTACCGGGAGATCATCGAGCGCGTACACGCGGCGGGCCGGTGCGTCGTCGGCGCGACGGTGCTGCCGTTCAAGGGCTGGGGGGAGTACGACGAGGCCGGGGAGGCGGTCCGCCAGGCCGTCAACGACTGGATCCGGCACGGTGGCGGGTTCGACGCCGTGGTGGACTTCGACCGGATCACCCGCAGCCCGTACGACCCGCAACGCCTCTCGCCGTTCCTGGACGGCGGGGACCACCTGCACCCGAACGACAAGGGCATGCAGGCGATGGCCGACGCCGTCGACCTGGCCGCGCTGGAGTGCCACCGCTGAGCGGGGCGAGCCCGCCGCGGACGCCCCCGAGCCGCCCGGCTCGGGGGCGTCCGCGCAGGTCGGGCGGCCTTCGAGTCGACCTGCCGGTGGATCGCCGGGCCCCCGGAACACGGTCGGGAAGGATCGGGTAGAGTAGTGAGAGCCGACGCGGGGTGGAGCAGCTCGGTAGCTCGCTGGGCTCATAACCCAGAGGTCGCAGGTTCAAATCCTGTCCCCGCTACGAAACGAGAACCCGGTGTCCCCGCGAGGGGCGCCGGGTTCTTCCGTTCCGTCACCTGCGCGCCCGGCCGGGCGACTGGTGTGCGGGCGACCTCCTCCGCGCGACGACACACACTTCCTGCCGCCGTGCCCTGCCAGGGTTGCGGTTCTCGGCGAGGATGTCAGCATGTCTTCCTTCGGCAAGTGGTGGGGCCGGCTCGGCGCGGTCCTGAGCGCGGTCGCGCTCTCGGTGTTCGTACCGGTGGCGGCGTGGGCGTCGACCGGTAGCGGTGAGTTGGTCGTCGAGGCGGCGCGGCGCCGGTCCCGGGGTGGCTTCGGCTTCCTCGGCCTGCTCTGCTGCCTCGTGATCGTCGTGGTGATCGTCCTCCTGCTGCTGCGCCTCATGCGCAACCGCCGGGGCGGCCCGCCGCGCTGACGGCCCGCCGCCCACGCCGGGCCGGTCGCCTCCGCCCGCGTCCTGCCGCCGGTCCGGCCGGCGGCGGCCCGATGACCGGGCCCACCGTCCGTCGTGACCGGCCGGCCGCCAGCCCGACGACCCGCGGTGACCCGCCCGGTCAGCCCGCCAGGGCGGCGTCGGCCTGGGCCAGGAAGCGGCTCACCGCCGCCCGGGTGGTCGTACGGCCCGCGCGGACGCTCTCCGCGGCCGCGACGAGCAGGGAACGGACCTGGGCGTGCCCTCGCGGGGGCGGGGCGGGCGCGTCGCCCGCCGTCGCGCCCAGGAGGTCACCGAGGGCGGCGACCCGGCGCTGCGCGGGATCGGTGACGCTGCCCTCGATGGCACGGCGCACGGCCTGGTTCGGCGTGAGCCCCCGCTCGTGCCCGAGGGCGGCACCCGCCGCGACGTCGGTGGTCAAGAAGTTGATCACGTCGATCGCCGCCTCCGGGTCGCGGCTGCCCCGGAAGACGGCCCAGTACATCGACGCGCGCGGCCACTGGCTGGCGGCCGGGCCGGGGAACGGCGCCAGCCCCAGCTCGGCCCGGCTGAGGCGTTGCAGCTCGGGCAGCTGGTGCGACCAGGCGAACGACGCGGCGGTCAGCCCCGACACGACGAGCTGCCGGGCCGGTTCGGCGCTGCCGGCCAGCTCCACCAGCGCCGCGCTGGGTGTGGCCCGCCGGGCGCGCGCCCGCCGCCACAGCTCGAACCACCCGACCAGGTCGTCGGCGCCGAAGGCGAGCTGGTGACCCCGGTAGAACTCGCCACCCCGGCCACGCAGCCAGAGCCAGAGCGCCCGGTAGTCGCCGGACGGGTCCATGGTGCCGGCGACCCGGCCCCGGCTGGCCCGCGTCACCTGCTCCGCCCAGCCGATGTAGTCGTCCCAGGTCAGGCCGGCGCGGGGCTCGGGCACCCGCAGGTCGCGCAGCAGGTCGCGGTTGAACACCACGGCCGCGGCCGTCTGCCCGGCGGCCACCGCCATCGTGCGCCCCTCCACCTGGCCGTAACGCGCCAGGCCGACCGGGAGGCCGCGCAGGTCGAGCCGGTTGTCCGCCACGTGGTCGGTGAGGTCGAGGACGATCTCGCGCTGCGCGTACTCGGTGAGGACGCTGTCGTCCACCTGGATCAGGTCGGGCACGTTCCCGCCGGCGGCCTGCGTGGCCAGCCGCCCGTAGTAGCCGTCCAAGCCCTGCCAGGTCACCCGGAAGCTGACCCGCGGATTGCGCTCCGTGTAGAGGCGCAGCGCCCGCTCGGTCAGCACCGCGCGCTCCGGCTCCCCCCACCAGAACACCGACAGCTCCACCGGGCCCGTGCGGGCCGGGGCAGTGGCCGGTCCGGAGGTGCAGCCGGTCAGACCGCCCGCGGCGAGGACGGGTGCCCCCAGCAGCGCGGCGAGCACCCGGCGCCGGCCGGGGTCGACACCGGGGAACGGCGGTCGGGAAACGGGCACGGGGGACTCCCGGGACGCGGGGAAGGGGACGGCCGGCTCATTCACGCAGGGACCGCCCGAGAGTGTCAACGTCCGTCCGGCCACAGCCGGACCCCGCCACGGGCGTACGCGTCGATGCGCTCGGCCACCGTGGCCGTCGCCCGCCGGCCACGTGGTGTACTAGGCCGCGTGGAACTTCTGCACTCTGGCAAGGTCCGGGACGTCTACGCCGACGGCGACGACCTGATCCTGGTCGCCTCCGACCGGATCTCGATCTACGACGTGGTGCTGCCGACGCCGATCCCGGACAAGGGCAAGCTGCTCACGGCGCTCTCGCTCTGGTGGTTCGAGCAGCTGTCCGACCTGGTGCCGAACCACGTCATCTCGGCGACCGACGTGCCGGCCGAGTTCGCCGGCAGGGCGATCCGTTGCCGCCGGCTGGAGATGGTGCCGGTCGAGTGCGTCGCCCGCGGCTACCTCACCGGCGGAGGGCTGAAGGAGTACGAGCGCACCGGCTCGGTCTCCGGCGTACCACTGCCCCGGGGCCTGGTGGAGGCGTCGATCCTGCCCGAGCCGATCTTCACCCCGTCCACCAAGGCGCCGGTCGGCGAGCACGACGAGCCGATCACGTACGCCGACGTGGTGGCCAAGGTCGGTGAGTCGACCGCCGAGCGGCTGCGCCAGATCACGATCGACGTCTACCGGCGCGGTGCCGAGATCGCGGCGGAGCGGGGCATCCTCGTGGCCGACACGAAGCTGGAGCTGGGCTGGGCGCCCGACGGCACGCTCGTCCTCGGCGACGAGCTGCTGACCTCGGACTCCTCGCGGTTCTGGCCCGCCGAGTCGTACCAGCCGGGCCGGGTCCAGTTCTCCTACGACAAGCAGTACGTGCGCGACTGGGCCACGAGCAGCGGCTGGAACAAGCAGGCGCCCGCGCCGGACGTGCCGGCCGACGTGATCGAGGCGACCCGCGCCCGCTACGTCGACGTCTACGAGACCCTCACCGGCAACCGCTGGGACTGACCGCGCGCGAGGGCGGGCGGGGGTGTCGCCCCGCGCCCGCCCGTACGGTCACTGCCCGACCTTGACCCCCGGCTCGCCGGCCACGAACTGGATGACCTGGCGGGGCTCCTGACCCGGCCGGTTCGGCGCGCGGCGCTTGCCCATCGGCAGGATCACCCGGCGGTACGCGGACTCCAGCATCATGGCCGTGGCGGTGTACCACGCCACCAACGCCGCGACGATGAAGAAGTACGCGCCGAGGGTCCGCCAGCCGGACACGTCAGCGAGCTGGCCGATCGCCTGACAGGTGGCGCCCGCGGCGAGCGCGGCCAGGACGAGCGCGACGCTGATGTTCTCCGCGAACGCGGCCGCCGCCCCGGACCAGGTGATCGCGGCGAGCGCGAGGAACCAGTAGCCGAGCGCCACGAAGGGGGTCGGCGGGGTCAGCACCCCGACGGCGACGAGGAGGAAGAGCACCCCGTAGGCGAGCCAGAACGCCCCCCAGATCCCGTGCATGGCGGTGGCCAGCCCGTCGCGGGCCCGGAAGGCCCACATCCCGGCCAGGAACTGCGCGAGACCGCCGGTGAACGCGGCGAACGGGAACAGGAAGTTCGGTGCGGACGCGTCGCCCCACCATCCCGCCAGGTTCGACGCCACGACGAACGTGGCGGCCGCGAAGCCGAACAGGCCGAGAATCGACGGCGCGGCGACCGGTTGCAACGAGATCTGTGCGTGGTTTCGCCAGAATTCGAACTCGCCGTCATGGGACGGCGCCTGGGCCATACGTGACATCCGAGCCTCCTCCCCCCACCGCGGCCCGCGGGGCCGGCGAGCGGTCGGAGGCGTCTACCCGGTGCGCGAGGTCCCACACGCCCACCCGTTCCCGGCCACTCCGCCGGGCGCGGCGGCCGGGCCCGGTCAGCGGGCGGCCGCCGCGGTGCTTCGGCGGTCAGGGGAGTCGCTCAGTCCACCCAGTCGAGGGTCCGCCGCACGGCCTTGCGCCAGTTGCGCAGCTCGCGGTCGCGGTGCGCCGGGTCCATCCGGGGCGTCCACTCGGCGTCCGCGCGCCACTGGGCGCGCAGGGTCGCCAGGTCCGGCCAGAAGCCGACCGCCAGGCCGGCCGCGTAGGCGGCGCCGAGGCAGGTGGTCTCGGTGATCCGGGAGCGGACCACGGGGACGTCGAGCACGTCGGCCAGGAACTGCATGAGCAGCCCGTTGGCCGTCATGCCGCCGTCCACCCGCAGTCGGCGCAGGGCCACGTCGGAGTCGGCGTTCATCGCGTCGACGACCTCGCGGGTCTGCCAGGCCGACGCCTCCAGCACGGCGCGGGCCAGGTGCCCCTTCGTGATGTAGCCGGTGAGCCCCGCGATCACGCCGCGCGCGTCGCTGCGCCAGTGCGGGGCGAAGAGCCCGGAGAACGCCGGCACCACGTAGCAGCCGCCGTTGTCGTCGACCGTGCGGGCAAGCTCCTCCACCTCCGGCGCGGTCGAGATCAGACCGAGGTTGTCCCGCAGCCACTGGACGAGCGAGCCGGTGACCGCGATGGCACCCTCCAGGGCGTACGCGGCCGGCTGCCCCGCGATCCGGTAGGCGACCGTCGTGAGCAGGCCGTGCGACGACGCGACGGCGCTGGCCCCGGTGTGCAGCAGCAGGAAGCTGCCGGTGCCGTAGGTGCACTTCGCCTCGCCCGGCTGGAAGCAGGTCTGGCCGAAGAGGGCGGCCTGCTGGTCGCCGAGCGCGCTGGCCACCGGCACCCCGGCGAGGACGCCGGTGGCCGTGCCGAAGACCTCGGCGGAGCAGCGGATCTCCGGCAGCATCGCGGCGGGCACGCCCATCGCGTCGAGCAGCTCCGCGTCCCACTCCAGTGTCGACAGGTCCATCAGCATCGTGCGACTGGCGTTGGTCACGTCGGTGACGTGCCGGCCGGTGAGCTTCCAGATCAGCCAACTGTCCATCGTGCCGAACAGCACCTCGCCGGCCTCGGCGCGCGCCCGGAGCCCGTCGACGTTGTCGAGCAGCCAGCGCAGCTTCGGCCCGGCGAAGTAGGTCGCCAGCGGCAGGCCCGTACGCTGCCGGAACAGCTCCTCGCCGTGCGTCTTGTCGAGGTCGCGCAGCAGCTGCCCCGTCCGGGTGTCCTGCCAGACGATCGCGTTCGCCACCGGCCGACCGGTGGCCCGGTCCCAGACGACGGTGGTCTCCCGCTGGTTGGTGATGCCGACGGCGGCCAGGCCGGCCGCGTCCGTGCCCGCCCCGAGCAGCGCCTCCCGGACCACGTGCTCGACGTTGGCCCAGATCTCCTCGGCGTCGTGCTCGACCCAACCGGGGCGCGGGAAGATCTGCCGGTGCTCGCGCTGCGCCACGGAGACGATCTCCCCGGCCCGGTCGAAGACGATGCACCGTGAGGAGGTGGTGCCCTGATCGATGGCGGCGACGTACTCTCCGGTCACGGCAGCACCGTACCCGCAGCGGCGGCGTCCCGCCGACCTCCACGGCGCCGCCCGCCGGTCGCGGCCCGGCGCATCGATCGGCCGGCACCCGTCCGTACGATGTGCAGACGTGCGTGACATCGCCGTCTTCAGCGGAACCGCCCACCCCGACCTCGCCGCCGAGATCTGTGCCCACCTGGGCGTGCCGCTGCATCCCGTGCGGGTGTCCCGGTTCGCCAACGACTGCCTCGAGGTGCAGTTGCAGGCCAACTGCCGGGAGCGGGACGTCTTCCTGATCCAGCCCCTGGTGCCGCCCGTGCAGGAAAACCTCGTCGAGCTGCTGCTGATGATCGACGCGGCCCGGGGCGCCTCGGCCGGCCGGATAACCGTGGTGCTGCCGCACTACGCGTACGCCCGCTCGGACAAGAAGGACGCGCCGCGGATCTCGATCGGGGGCCGGCTCGTCGCCGACCTGCTGACGTCGGCCGGGGCGGACCGGGTGCTCGCGATGACGCTGCACTCGCCGCAGGTGCACGGCTTCTTCAGCGTCCCGGTCGACCACCTGCACGCGCTGCGCGAACTGGCCGGCCACTTCACGCGGTACGACTTGTCGAACACGGTGGTCGTCTCACCGGACCTGGGCAACGCCAAGCAGGCGGCGGCGTTCGCCCGGCGGCTCGGCACCCCGGTCGCCGCCGGCGCGAAGCAGCGGTTCAGCGACGACAAGGTCAGCATCAGCGCGGTGATCGGCGACGTGGCCGACCGGGACGTCATCGTGCTGGACGACGAGATCGCCAAGGGCAGCACGATGATCGAGCTGATGGAGCACCTGCGCGAGCTGAACGTGCGGTCGATCCGGCTGGCCTGCACGCACGGCCTCTTCTCCGGCGGCTCGCTGGCCCGGCTCGCCGAGCAGCCCGGCGTGCTGGAGATCGTCTGCACCAACACCGTGCCGATCGCCGCCGAGAAGCGGGTGCCGAAGCTCGAGGTGCTCTCGGTGGCGCCGGCGCTGGCCGAGGCGATGCGTCGCATCCACAACGGCGAGTCGGTGAGCGCCCTCTTCGGCTGAGCCGGGGTGGCGCGGCGGCCGTCAGTCGGGCTGAGGCGCGGGGGCCGGTGCGGGGATAGCGGTGGTGATCCGGACGAGCGTGCCGGTCTCGCCGCTCACCACGTCCATGCTGTCGCTGAGCTGCCGGGCGAGCCAGAGACCCCAGCCGCCGGCGGTGTCCGGCGCCGGACGGCTCCGGTCGTCCAGGCGGTGCGCGCTGATGCCGAGCCCCTGATCGGCGACCTCGCAGATCAGCTGCGCGTCGTGCCGCCACAGCCGCAGGGAGCCGGTCCCGCCGCCGTGGCGCACCGCGTTCGTGATCAGCTCGTTGACCGCGAGCACGAAGTCGTCGAGGCGCTGGGCGGCCAGGCCCGCGGCGTGTGCGCAGGAGGTGACCGAGTGACGCAGCTCGGTCACCCGGGCACGGTCGAAGGCCGTGGCGATGAGGAGGACAGGTTCGATGGGCACAACCGTACGTGGTGCGTCAGGGTTGGCGTTCGTCATGGCCCGTCCCGGCGGCGGTTCTCGAAGTCGTTCGCGGCATTTCCACCGTACGTCAGGGTTTGCCGGCGTGCATCCGCCGCCCCACCCGCCGCCGGGCCGCTGTGGCATGGTGGCGCCCATGCCGTCGTCGCCGGGTGGGTTCGAGGTGCCGCTCTGGCGCGCTGTCGCGGTCTTCCGGGTGGCCTCCCTGGCGTACGTCTGCGTGCTGGCGCTGCGCGACGCCGACCGGTACGCCCACCCCCTCGCCGCCGGCGGCCTGGTGGTCGTGATGGCGGTCTGGACCGGTCTGACCGCCTTCTGCTACGCCCACCCGGCCTGGCGCCGCTGGCCGTTGCTCCTGGCCGACCTGGGCGTCGTGTTGTCGATCATGTTCGCCACCCCGTGGGTGATCGGCCGGTCGGCGTTGCAGCACGGGGTGCCGACCCTCGTGGTGGCCTGGCTCGCCGGCCCGGTGCTGGCCTGGGCGGTCTCCGGTGGGCGACGCCGGGGCATCGTGGCCGCCCTGGTCATCGGCGGTGCCGACCTCGCCACCCGGGAGCGGATCAGCCAGTCCTCGATCACCGGAGTCATCCTGCTGCTGCTCGCCGGGGCGGTCGTCGGGCACGTCGCACGACTCGCGGTCACCGCCGAGGAGCGGTTGCAGCGGGCCGTGGAGCTGGAGTCGGCCACGCGCGAGCGGGAGCGGCTGGCGCGGGGGATCCACGACTCGGTGCTCCAGGTGCTCGCGCTCGTGCAGCGGCGCGGCGCGCACCTGCCGGGCGAGGCCGGCGAGCTGGCCCGCCTCGCGGGAGAGCAGGAGGCGGCGCTACGGGCGCTGATCGGGGGCGCCGCCCTGCCGCCCGGCCCCGACAACGACGCCCCGGTCGACCTGCGCGCGCTCCTCGGCGCGTACGCGGCCACGACCGTCTCGGTCTCCGCGCCAGCCACGCCGGTGCCCCTGCCGGCCCCGGTGGCCCGGGAGCTGGCGGCCGCGACGGGGGCGGCCCTGGACAACGTGGAGCGGCACGCCGGCGGGCGGGCCTGGGTGCTGATCGAGGACGAGGAGGCGACGGTGACCGTGTCGGTACGCGACGAGGGCCCCGGGATACCGGAGGGCCGGCTGGACGAGGCGGCGGCCCAGGGCCGGCTCGGGGTGGCGCAGTCCATCCGGGGCCGGATCGCCGAGCTGGGCGGGACGGTGCGGATCGTGTCCACGCCCGGGGCCGGCACGGAGGTCGAGCTGGTCGTGCCGAGGAGGGGCCGGTGACCGGGCCGGACCGGGCAGCGCACGCCGCCGCTCCGGCGGACGAGGGCACCGGTGACGCCGCGCCGGTCCGGGTGATGGTGGTGGACGACCACCCGATGTGGCGGGAGGGCGTGGCGCGCGACCTGACCGAGGCCGGGCACCTGGTGGTGGCCACCAGCGGCGAGGGTCGGCAGGCGATCCGGTTGGCCCCCGCCGCCCGGCCCGACGTGGTGGTGCTCGACCTGCAACTCCCGGACATCTCCGGGGTCGAGGTGATCCGTGGTCTGCGCGCGGCGCTGCCCCAGGTGCGGGTGCTGATGCTCTCGGCCAGCGGGGAGCAGCAGAGCGTGCTGGACGCGGTCAAGGCCGGCGCGACCGGCTACCTCGTGAAGTCGGCGGCGCCGGCCGAGTTCCTGGCCGCGGTGCGGCGCACGGCGGCGGGGGAGCCGGTCTTCACGCCCGGGCTGGCCGGCCTGGTCCTCGGCGAGTACCGGAGGCTCGCGGCCGCGCCGGCCGGGCCGGAGGGCGGATCGGCGGCCGGGGCGACGCCGCGGTTGACCGAGCGGGAGACCGAGGTGCTCCGCCTGGTGGCCAAGGGGATGTCCTACAAACAGATAGCCCAGCGCCTGGGGCTCTCCCACCGGACGGTGCAGAACCACGTGCAGAACACGCTCGGCAAGCTCCAGCTGCACAACCGGGTCGAGCTGACCCGGTACGCGATCGAGCAGGGCCTGGACGACTGATCCGGCGCCCGCGGGAGGCGGACGCCGGATCGGTCGGAACGTGGAGTGGCCGCGCGACGCGGTCGGCTGGGGTCGCGGGGTGCGTGGTCAGACCGAGTGCGGCGGCCGGGTCTCGTGGACGGCGAGCTCCTCGGCGGTCGCCCCGCCACCGGCCGAGCCCGCGTCGTACGCCACGTTGTCGGTCTCCTGGTCGGTGTGCGCCCCCTCGTCCGGTTCGACGATCCGGCCCACCTGCGCGTCGGCGACCGTGCCGAGCTGGCCGTGGTCGTAGAGCGAGACCGGCGAGTTCGGGTCCGAGGTCGGGCCCGCGTCGATCACGTCGGCGTCCAGCTGGGCCTGTGCCGCGGCCTCCTCGCTGTCCGCCTCCGCCGCGATGTCCGGGTCGACGGGGCCGGCCAGCGGGTCGTCGGCGGGGCGCTCGTACTGCTCGCGCTGGAGCTTGTAGTCCAGCGACTCGCCGTCGAGCTGCTCGTCGGCGGTGGTCCCGAAGCGGTCCACCGCGACCGGGGTCCGGTCGGCGGGGAGCTGGGCCGGGTCCGGCCCGTCCGCCTCGCGACCGGTCAGCACGTCGTCGTTCGCGGTCGAGTCGTCGTCGGCGGTCCCCGGCAGGCCGTTCGCCTCGGGGTCGGACACGGGGGTCGGGTACTCGTCGTCGCGCATGACGGATCTCTACCCACTCGATCCGTCGATCATGCAGTGGTGGTGCCCCGCGAAAGCCGCGGAAGCGCACGTACCGCCCACCCCAACCGCATGATCGGCCAGCCGGGCGGACTGGTCACCGCGGAGGGAGGACGCACCAGACGAGCTTGCCGTCGGGCAGGACGCTGGTGCCCCACCGCTCGGCGAGGGCGTCGACCAGCAGCAGGCCGCGGCCACCGACGGACGTCGGCGCCGCCGGCCCCACGAAGGCGGGTTGCCGGGTCGAGTGGTCACGTACGGCCAGGTGCAGCGTCTCGCCCTCGGGGGCGATCCGGACCGCCATCGGCGTACGGGCGTGGGCGACCACGTTGTTGACCATCTCGGTGACGGCGATGCTGCCCGCCTCGGCGAGCTCCGGCAGCCGCCACCGCGCACAGCCCTCGGTGACCAGCTCCCGCGCCCGCCGGGCGGCGCCGACCACCGGGGGAAGCTCGACGCTCAGGACCGCCGCCATCGGCGAGAGCGCCAGCTCGGCCATCGCCGCGTCCAGCGTGGGCAGCACCGGCACCCCGGCGAGGGTCGGGTCGGGCCGGCCGGACGCCGCGAGCGGGTCGCAGACCAGCAGGCCCGCCGCCGGCCAGTCGGCCACCTCCCGCTGCACCTCCGAGAAGACGGCGCGGGTGCCGGGCGCGCTGACCCGCAGGTCGGTCAGGTCGGCCACCACCGGTCCGGGACGGTCGCTGAGCCGGGTGAGCAGCGCGTCGCGGACGCCGGGAACGCCGTCGGGGTCGAGCGTCCCGGTGAGCCGGACCACGGCCGAGTCCTCCTCCACCGCCACGGTGCAGCGTCCCGTCGCGCCGGCCGCCACCACGTCGCGCCCCCCGGTCACGGCGCGGGTGCGTGGCGGCTCGCTCGTCGTCACGAGCGCTCCGCGCGGGCGCGACGTGTCCGGGCGGCGATCGTGCCGACGGCCGTGCCGGCGGCGGCGAGACCGAAGGCGGCCGTCATCCGCACCAGCTGCCGGCGTCGGCCCTGCCAGCCGCCGTCGCGCCGGCCGTCCGCGTCGGCGCGGAACACGTTCCCCGAACTCTCCGCGCGGGCCCCCGGGCCGAACTGGGTGCGCCGCGTGTACCAGCCGAGGGTGCGTTCGGCGAGCGCCGGAGCGAGCCGCCACTGGAGGCCGATCAGCCGCGCGGCGCCACCGGCGTACGCCTCGCGGCGCGGCCGGCGCAGCAGCCGGACGATGGTCGCCGCCACCATCTCGGGCGGGTAGACCGGGGGCGGCGGCAGCACCTCCCGGCCGCTGTGGTTGGCGGCGTGCCGGAAGAACGGGGTGTCGATGGTGGCCGGCAGCACCGTGCAGATCGAGATGTTGCCCCGACCGGTGACCCGCAGCTCCTGGCGGACGGTGTCGGCCAGGCCGCGGAGCCCGTGCTTCGTGGCGTTGTACGGCGACTGGTACGGCATCGCCACCTCCGCCAGCACCGAGGCGTTGTTGACCACCACACCGCCACCGGCGGCGGCGAGGTGGGGCAGGGCGGCCCGGATGCCGTGCACGGCGCCGAGCAGGTTCACCTCGAGCACCCGGCGGAACTCGGCCACCGGGATCTCGTCGAAGAGCCCGACGGCGCTCACCGCCGCGTTGTTGATCCACGCGTCGAGGTGGCCGAACTCGGCCGCCGCCCGGTCGGCCAGCCGGTCGACCGACGCCGCGTCGGTCACGTCGGTCGGTACGACCAGCGCCTGGCCGCCGAGTTCCCGGCAGCGCTGGGCTACCCGGGTGAGGGCCGACTCGCTGCGCGCTGCCAGCACGACCGCCGCGCCCCGCCGGGCGAGCGCGTACGCGGTGGCCGTGCCGATCCCGCTGGAAGCGCCGGTGATCACGACGGTGGCGTCGTCGAGGCTGCGGGTGAGAGGCATTTCTCGCCCGTACCCCCGGCCGGGGGCGGTCATGCCCTCCGAAGCTGTCGGATCACCACGGAACGTGATCACGCAGGGGTGGGGCGGGACGGCTGGTGATTGTCGTGGCGGAAGTGTCCGGGCGACTCGTCGGAGTCTTCCTGATCTGCCAGGTTTCAGCTTCTGACGCCTTGGTTAATGGGACCCTCTGACCGGGAGGACCACCGCTGAAGATCGCATGGAGGTGACCCATGCGCGTCGGCCTCGTCTGCGCGCACGCCGGCCCGTCCAGGACGACCGACGGTCCCGCCGTCGGCACCCACCAACACATCGCACGGGTCGCTGCCGAGCTGGCGAGGAGAGGCCACGACGTCCGGGTCTACGAACGCCGGGACGATCCCGGGTTGCCGGAGACGGTGGACGCCGACGGCTACCGCGTCGAGCGGGTCCCGGTCGGCCCCGCCGCGCCGCTGCCCACGGCCGAGCTGGTGCCGTACGTGGCGGAGTTCGGCGGCTGGCTGACCGACCGCTGGACCGGCGAGTGGCGTCCGGAGGTGGTGCACGGGCACTACTGGGTCGGTGGCCTGGCCGCGGCGCACGCGGTGCGGGAGACCGACATCCCGGTCGTGCAGACCTTCCACTCGCTCGGCATCGAGCAGCTGCGCCACCTGGGGCGGGCGTACGACGGGCCGGGGGAGCGGATCCCGCTGGAGCGGGCGCTGACCCGGGCCGTGGACGTCGCGGTGGCCCAGTGCAACGACGAGGTCGACGAGCTGACGCGGATGGGGCTGCAACGCAGCTCGGTGGCGATGGTGCCCACCGGGGTGGACGTCGAGCACTTCCACCCCGACGGCGAGGCGGCGCCCCGGGACCAGCGGGCCCGGATCCTCTCGGTGGGCGGGCTCGCCCCCGGCCACGGCCAGGACGACCTGATCCAGGCCATGCGGCTGGTCGGCGACGCGGAGCTGGTGATCGCCGGTGGGCCGCCCGCCGAGGAGCTGGACAACCACGCCGAGGCGCGCCGGCTGCGCGAGCTGGCCGACCTGAACGGCGTCGGCGAGCAGGTTCACCTCGTGGGGGCCGTACCCCACGACCAGATGGCCACCTGGTACCGGTCGGCGGACGTGGTCGCCTGCACCCCGCACTACTCCTCCGCCGGTCGGGTGTCGCTGGAGGCGATGGCCTGCGGTGTGCCGGTGGTCGGCTACGCGATGGGCGGGATCGCCGACGCGGTGGTGGACGAGGTGACCGGGCGGCTGGTGCCGCCGGGCGACGTGCGCGCCCTCGGGGTGACGCTGCGCCGGCTGCTGGCCGACAACGCCGGGCGGTTCGCGTACGGGCACGCGGCGGTGGACCGGGTGCGGTGCAGCTACACCTGGGAACGCACCGCCGGTGCCCTGGAGCGCCTGTACGAGCGGGTGGTGGGCCGGCGCAAGCCGGTCGAGGCCTGAGTCACCGGCCCGAGCACGCCCGGTCGGCCGGGTCGACCAGGTCGGCCGGCAGCCCTCGCGCCGGCTCAGTGCGGACGGGCGGCGCCGACCATGGCCCGGTCGTGGCCGCGGGGCACCGCGGCGTGCTGCTGCGGCTGGGCGTAGCGGGTCAGTCCGATCACCGCGGCCAGCGTGATCAGGAACCCGGCGGCGGCCAGCCACTCCCGGCCCGGCCAGATCTTGTCGTTGAGCAGCAGCAGGCCGACGATGGCCGCCGGCACGGCGCCGGCCGCGTCCATGGCCGCCACCGCGGCCGTGGTGGAGCCGCGCTGCATGGCCAGGCCGAGCAGCAGCTGCCCGACGATCGAGTGCGCGACCAGGAGGTAGAGCAGCGGGTTGCGGGCGAACGCCTCCGCCGACGGCGTCGACGCGAGCGGGCGGGCGGCGACCGCGGCGGCGGAGAACGCCAGCCCGGCCAGCGAACCGAGTGCCACCGAGCCGGGCGCGCCGTGCAGCCGGACCGCGAAGAAGCCGACCACGGCGATGACGACCAGCACCAGCAGCAGGCCGACGAGGCCGGCCGACCCGAGCTGCCGCGACGGCGCCGGCCGGGCGGCCAGCACGAGCGCGCTGATCCCGGCGAAGAGCATCGCGAGCAGCACCACCTCGGCGACCGGTAGTCGCCACTTGAGCACCAGCACGCCGAGGATCGCCGTCACCCCCAGGCCCGCCGCGACGCTCGACTGCACGAGGAAGAGCGGGAGGTCGCGTCGGGCCAGGAAGGCCAGCAGGAAACCACCGACCTGGCAGGCCACACCGACCAGGTAGGTGCGGTGCCCGGCGAGCCGCAGCAGCAGCCCGGGATCGAAGGTGTGGTGCACCGTCGTGCGCGCGGCGGCCACCGACTGGAGCAGGTTGGCGACGCCGTACGCGACGATCATGGCCGCGAGGAAGCACCAGCCGGAGGAGACCACCTGGCGAGGATAGAGGCTGCCGGAGGTCAGCGCGCGGCTGGCTGACCGAGCCGGGCGAGGATGTCGGCGTGCAGGGCGCCGTTGCTGGCCACGGCGCTGTGGTCGATGTCCGGGCCGCCCGCCGGGGCGGGGTTGCCGGCCAGGTCGGTGACGACGCCGCCCGCCTCGGTCACGATCGGCACCAGCGCCGCGACGTCCCAGAGCGACAGCTCCGGCTCCACCATCACGTCCAGTGCCCCCTCGGCGAGCAGCATGTAGCCGTAGAAGTCGCCGTACGCCCGGCTGCGCCAGCAGTCGCGCATCAGGTCGAGCATCGCGTCGAGCCGCCCGGCCGCCTCCCACCCGCTGAGGGAGGAGTAGCAGAAGCTGGCGTCGCCGAGCTTCCCCACCCCCGAGACCCGGATGGGCTCGCCCCGCTCCCGGTCGGGGCCGGCCCACGCGCCCGCACCGGCCGCGGCCCACCAGCGACGCCCCAGTGCCGGCGCGGAGACCAGCCCGAGCACCGGCCGGTCGCCCTCCAGCAGCGCGATCAGGGTGGCCCAGACCGGCACCCCCCGGACGAAGTTCTTGGTGCCGTCGATCGGGTCGACCACCCAGCGCCGTCCGCCCGGTCCGGTGGCCGGCTGCGCGCCGTACTCCTCGCCCAGCAGCCCGTCGGCGGGGCGGTGCTCCGCGAGCAGGGCCCGGATCCGCCGCTCGACCGCGGTGTCCGCGTCGGAGACCGGGGTCAGGTCGGGCTTCGACTCCACCCGCAGGTCCAGGGCCCGGAAGCGGGCCGTGGAGACGCTGTCGGCGGCGTCGGCGAGGGCGTGCGCGAGGGCGAGGTCGTCGGCGTACCCGGTCATGCAGGCAACCTAGCCGACGCGGCCCGGGTCAGCCGAGCGCGGGCGGCTCGCCGCGCTGCTCCGGCTCGCCCCGCGGGTCGCTCTCCCCGGCGCGGGAGGCCAGCAGCCGGCGGTACGACGCGAGCCGTCGCGGGTCGGCCTTGCCGGCGGCGACCCAGGCGTCCAGCCCGCAGTCCGGCTCGTCGGCGGTGTGCGGGCAGTTGACCGGGCAGTCGACGGTGCCCTCGACGAGGTCGGGGAAGCCGTGCAGCAGGCTGTCCGCGGAGACGTGCGCCAGCCCGAAGCTGCGTACGCCGGGGGTGTCGATGATCCAGCCGGCCGCCTCGTCGTCCCCGCCGGGCGCGGGCGGCAACCGCAGTGCCACGGCGCTGGTGGAGGTGTGCCGGCCACGGCCGATCGCGCTGACCGTGCCGACCGCCCGGGCGGCCTCCGGCACCAGCCGGTTGACAAGCGTCGACTTGCCGACCCCGGAGTGCCCCACGAGCACGGAGATCCGCCCGGCGAGCAGGGCCCGTAGCGCGTCCAGCTCCGACTCCGGCCGGATCAGCACGTACGGCAGCTCCAGCTCGGCGTAGTAGTCGAGCACCGCCTCCGGGCCGGCGAGGTCGGCCTTGGTGAGGCACAGCAACGGCTCGATGTCCGCGTCGTACGCGGCCACGAGGCAGCGGTCGATGAACCCGGTGCGCGGCGGGGGGTCGGCCAGCGCGCTGACGATCACCAGTTGGTCGGCGTTGGCGACCACCACCCGCTCCAGCCGCCCCTCGGCGGTCGTGGCGTCGTCCTCCGCCGTGCGGCGCAGCACCGACGAGCGTTCGGCGATCCGGACGATCCGGGCCAGGGCACCGGCGGCCCCGGAGGTGTCACCGACCAGGCCCACCCGGTCGCCCACCACGACCGACTTGCGGCCCAGCTCCCGGGCGCGCATGGCGGTGATCGTGGGGTCGTCCGGCGTGGCGTCGGGCAGGACGCAGGTGTAGCGACCCCGGTCGACGGCGACGACGAAGCCGTCCACCGCGTCGGCGTGCCGAGGGCGGGTGCGGGTACGCGGGCGCGAGGACCTGCCGGGTCTGACCCGGACGTCGTCCTCGTCGTACTCCCGCCGTCTGGTCGCCAGGACCGCCCCTCCGTCGCGTCAGCTCTTGCCGGTCACCATCGCTGACCATAGTGCCGGGAACTCGGGCATGGTCTTCGAGGTACAGGCGACATCGTCGAGGTCGACACCCGGCACGGCGAGCCCGGCCACCGCGGCGGCGTGGGCCATGCGGTGGTCCGCGTACGTGCGGAACGTGCCGCCGCGCAGCGGGCGGGGCCGGATCTCGAGCCCGTCCGCGGACTCGGTGAGGTCGGCGCCGAGCGCGGTGAACTCCCGGGCCAGCGCGGCGATCCGGTCGGTCTCGTGGCCGCGGATGTGGCCCACGCCGGTGAACCGGGACGGGGAGTCGGCCAGCATCGCGAGCGCGGTCAGCGCGGGGGTCAGCTCGCTGACGTCGGAGAGGTCGGCCTCCAGACCGTGCACCGCGCCGGTGCCCCGGACGGTGAGCCCGGCGGTGGAGAGCGTCACCTCGCCGCCCATCCGCTGCAGCAGCTCCCGCAACCGCTCCACCGGCTGGGCGCTGCTGCGCGGCCAGCCCTGGAGGGTCACCTCGCCGCCGGTGACCAGGGCCGCGGCGAAGAACGGCACGGCGCCGGACAGGTCCGGCTCGATCTCCCAGCCGCGCCCGGCGAGCGGGCCGGGCTCGACGGCCCAGACGTCGGGGACGGTGTCGTCGACGGCGGCGCCCGCGGCGCGCAGCATCTGCACGGTCATCCGCAGGTGCGGCGCGGACGGGACGGGCGGGCCGACGTGCCGGACGACCACGCCCCGCTGGAAGTGGGGCGCGGCGAGCAGCAGGCCCGAGACGAGCTGGCTGGAGGCGGAGGCGTCGATCACGACCTCACCGCCGGTGACCCGGCCGGTGCCGTGCACGGTCAGCGGCAGGCTGTCGGAGCCGGCGACGTCGATGCGGACGCCGAGCGAGCGCAGCGCGCCGATCAGCGGGCCGAGCGGTCGGGTGCGGGCCTGCGGGTCGCCGTCGAAGGTGATCCGCCCGTCGGCGAGCCCGGCCACGGGCGGGAGGAAGCGCATCACGGTGCCGGCGAGGCCGACGTCGACGTGCGCCGGGCCGACCAGCCGGTGCGGCCGGACCAGCCAGCGCTCGTCGTCGCTGATCGACACGTGCGCGCCCATGCCGCGCAGGGCTCCGGCCATGAGTTCGGTGTCCCGCGCGCGCAGCGGCCCGGCCAGCGTCGACGGCCCGCTGCCGAGCGCGCTGAGCACGAGCGCCCGGGCGGTCATCGACTTGGACCCGGGCAGGCGCAGTGTGGCCACGACCGGGTCGGAGGCGGTCGGTGCGGTCCACGGCTGCGGCGGCCGGGTCGCGGTCAGATTCCCCACGGTTACATTCTGCCGTGCCCGCCTGCCGGGCACGCCGGCCGCCCGGCTGTCGGGACAGCCGGTGGGGGCCGCGCGCGCTAGCGTGTGCGACATGTGCGGGAGGTACGCGACGACCCGGAGTGCGGGCGATCTGAGCGCCCTCTTCGAGTCGTCCGACGACACCGGGGGTGAGTTGGTCCCCGACCACAACGTGGCGCCCACCGACCGGGTCCCGCTGGTCCGGCTGAGCCCGGAGGGCCATCGCAGCCTCTGTGTGGGCCGTTGGGGCTTCCTGCCGCACTGGGCCCGCAGCGCCGCCGGGGCGGCGCGGATGATCAACGCCCGGGCGGAGACGGTCGCCACCAGCCGGGCGTACGCGGGAGCCTTCGCCCGGCGCCGGTGCCTGGTGCCGGCCGACGGGTGGTACGAGTGGGTGCGCTCGCCCGAGGGCCGGCAGGCCTACTACATGACCCCGAGGGACGGGTCGGTGCTCGCCTTCGCGGGCATCTGGTCGGCCTGGGGAAACGGCGACGAGGCGCGGCTCACGTTCAGCGTCCTCACGACGGCGGCCCTCGGCGAGCTGGCCGAGGTGCACGACCGGATGCCGGTGCTGCTGCCACCCGACCGCTGGGCGGCCTGGCTGGGCCGGGCGGATGACCCGGCCGAGCTGCTCGGCGCGCCGCCGTCGGCGTGGCTCGCCGCCCTGGAGGTCCGCCCGGTCGGCCCGGCCGTCGGCGACGTCCGCAACGACGGCCCGCACCTCACCGCGCGGGTGCCGCTCGCCCGGCCGGCCGGTGCGGACGAGTTGACCCTGTTTTGATCTTGACTGGGCGCATTGTCGTGTGACGATTTGCCAGTGTTCCGGGCGAAACGTCTCCTGACCGTTCAGCCATCTTCCCGGCTGCCCCTTGTGACCTCCTCGGAAAGTGCGGTAGAACACAGCGCCGGTGGTGGGTGTCGATCCGCACGGGGTGGACGACGCCCATCGGACTTGCCGGTCCCACGGGGGAGGTGGGTTGATGACCCGGGCGCGTATGCCCCGCCCGCACGAGGTGGCCGCCGCACGACGAGATCCTCGGTTGCTCCGCGCGTTGCGCGAGCGGCGTCAGGACGAGGCGTGGCGGACCAGAGGAACCTGCCAGACGGTCGATCCGGAGACGTTCTTTCCGGCGCCCAACGAGCCTGCCGACGCGGCGGTCGCGCTCTGTCGCAGCTGTGACGTGCAGGGGTCCTGCCTGGCCTGGGCGCTGGAGGTCGGTGACTGCCACGGTGTGTGGGGCGGCACCACCCCCCGCGAGCGCCGGGCCATGCTGGTCGCCTGGCGCAGCGAGGTCCAACCGGATCCCGACGCCGCCGAGGAGGCCGGCCCTCCGGTCCGCGACCGGCTGTTGACGCTCGTTCCACTCAGCTGACGTCCGACCTCGTCCCGCTCCACCGGGCCGGCCGGGCGGCCGATCACGGCGGTTCCGGGCGGGGAGAGGGTGACGTCCGCCGGCAGGCCCGAGAATGGGCCGGTGACGCAGCACGACGAGATCCCCACCCCGCGCGGTCCGGCCCGGGTCGACACCGACTCGCCGGCCGGCCCGGCTGCCGCCCTCCTGGTGCTCGGGCACGGCGCGGGCGGCGGGGTCGACGCGCCGGACCTGCTCGCACTCCGCGACGGGGCGGTGGCCGCCGGGCTCGTGGTGGCCCGGGTCACCCAGCCCTACCGCGTCGCGGGTCGGCGGGCGCCCGCGCCCGCCGGGCACCTGGACGAGGCGTGGACGGCGGTGCTCGCCGTGCTACGGGACCGGCACCCGGGTGTGCCGGTGCTCGTGGGTGGCCGTTCCAGCGGCGCGCGGGTGGCCTGCCGCACCGCCAACGCCCTCGGCGTGGCGGGGATCGTGGCCCTGGCCTTCCCGCTGCACCCACCCGGTCGGCCGGAGCGTTCCCGGGCCGCGGAGCTGGTCACCGGCCTGCCGACCCTCGTGGTCAACGGCGACCGGGACCCGTTCGGGGTGCCCGCGGCGGGCCCCGACGTGACCGTGGTGACGCGGCCGGGTGAGGGGCACGACCTGCGGAAGGACCCGGCTGGCACGGCCGAGGTGGTGCTGGCGTGGCTGCGCGGGCGGGGCTGGGCGCAGGGCTGACCACGCCCGCCGACGCGCTCCCGCGGCGCTCAGCGCCCGTTTCCGGGGGCGGCGGAGGGTCGTTGCATCGGTTGGTGCCGTCGCCCGGTTCGGGCGGCGGAACCATCCTCCCAGGCCCTTCCTGGTCCCAGCGCCGGTCATCGTCGACGCCGGGACCAGGAAAGGGGCGGGTGATGGCGCCGGAATGCGGTGCCCCTGGCGCGTGTTGTGCCCCCCGGGACGACTTTCTTCGCGAAGGGGGACCGGGTGCCGATCGAGACACGGAGCCGGGAGCGGGACGACCGGGACGCGCAGCAGCTGCGTCAGCTGCTCGCCGCGCCCGAGTGGCCCGCCGTGGCGGCCGGGGCGGCCGCGGTGAGCACGAGCACACCGGCCGGAAGTGAATCTGCGGGCAGGTCCGTACGCGTATCCTCGGCGGGAAAGCATCCGACGCGAGGGGATGTGCGGTTGACCACCGAAAAGACGGACGAGCGCAGGGCCCGCTTCGAGCGGGACGCGATGCCCTTCGTCGATCAGCTCTACGCTGCCGGGCTGCGGATGACGCGCAACCCGGCGGATGCGGAGGACCTGGTCCAGGAGACCTACCTGAAGGCGTACGCCGCCTTCCACCAGTTCGAGCAGGGCACCAACCTGAAGGCCTGGCTCTACCGGATCCTGACCAACACCTACATCAACTCGTACCGGCGGCGCCAGCGCCAGCCGGTGCAGGCGCCGACCGACGAGATCACCGACTGGCAGCTCGCCGAGGCGGAGTCGCACACCTCCAGCGGGCTGCGCTCGGCCGAGACCGAGGCGCTGGACCGGCTGCCGGACAGCGATGTCAAGGAGGCCCTCCAGCAGCTGCCGGAGGAGTTCCGCCTCGCGGTCTACCTGACGGATGTCGAGGGCTTCTCCTACAAGGAGGTCGCCGACATCATGGGTACGCCGATCGGCACGGTGATGTCGCGACTGCACCGTGGCCGGCGTAATCTGCGCAAGCTGCTGGAGCAGTACGCCAAGGAGCGGGGGTTCACCGCCACCGCCAAGGGCTCGACGGCTTCCGCCGGCCGGGAGGTGTGACGTGAGCTGTGGAGAGCCGCACGAGACGGACTGCCGTGAGGTGCTCGCGGAGGTCTACCTCTACCTGGACCTGGAGTGCGCCGAGGAGCGCCGGACGCTGATCCGGCACCACCTCGACGACTGCGGGCCGTGCCTGCGCGAGTACGGCATCGAGCAGGAGGTGAGGGCGCTCGTGGCGCGTTGCTGCGGCAACGAGACCGCCCCGGAGCAGCTGCGTGAGCGGCTCCGCGTCAAGCTCACCGAGCTGGTCGTCTTCGAGAGCAGCGAGTCACGCGAGCTGGCCGACTGAGTCGGCCGGTCTGAACATCACCGGTGGCCCGGGTCGATCGTCGACCCGGGCCACCGGCGTTCCGGCCACCCGGCCGGGGGAGTTGACTGGTCGTGGCGGGCCCGCCCGCCACGAGGTCAGGAGTTGGGGCGCTTGCCGTGGTTGGCAGCGCTCTTCTTGCGGGCCTTCTTCTTACGGGCCTTCTTCGCCATGGTGACCTCCTCGTGATTGCCGGATCCGGTCGACGACCTCGGCGCCGGTGCACCCACCGGCCGCCCGGCACCGGGTCCGACCCGCTGATGCTAGTGCGGCGGCCGGTGCGCACCCCGCCCGAGGGGGTTAACCGGGGCGGCCGCGTCCCCGCCCGCACCCGGTGGCCGGCCGGTGGGCCCGTGCCCCGCGCACCGGGCGCTCCTCGCCCACGCCTCGCGGCCGCATGATTGGATACGTCGGCAGGTAACCGCGAGAGGGAGGGCCGTGGAGATGGCCGAGGAGATCCGCGCCGAGATGGTGGCGAACGTCTGGAAGGTCGTCGCGTCGCAGGGCGACACGGTGTCCGAGGGGGACACCCTGGTGATTCTCGAGTCGATGAAGATGGAGATCCCGGTCGTCGCCGAGTCCGACGGGGTGGTGCAGCAGCTCGCGGTCAACGAGGGCGACGTGGTGCAGGACGGCGATCTGATCGCGGTCATCGGTTGACCGGGCTGCGCGTCCGACCCGCGACGCCGGCCGACTTCCCGGCGATCGCCCGGCTGACCGTGGCCGCGTACGAGGCGGACGGGCAGCTCAAGGGGGAACACGGCTACGGCACGGTGCTGGCCGACGTCGCGACCCGCGCGGAGAACGGCGCGGTGCTGGTCGCCGAGGACGAGGCCGGCACCGTGCTCGGCTCGGTCACGTTCGTGCTGCCCGGCACCCGGTACGCCGAGCTCTGCGCCGCCGGCGAGGCGGAGTTCCGCATGCTGGCCGTCGACCCGGCCGCACAGGGTCGGGGCGCCGGGGCGGCGCTCGCCCGGGCCTGCCTCGACCGCGCCGCCGAGCTGGGTTGCTCGGCGGTGGTCATCTGCGTACGCCGGGGGATGGCCGAGACCGCGCAGCGGCTCTACGAGCGGCTGGGCTTCGTCCGTACCCCGGAGAAGGACTGGTCGCCCGTGCCCGGGGTCGAGCTGCTGGCGCTGCGGCTGGAGCTGGCCCGCGGCTGACCCGGCCGGCGCGGCGGTTCAGCTCCGCCCGGTGTCGTCCGGCCCGCCGATCGGCGCCAGCAGCTCGTCGGCCACCTCGAGAGCGATCTTCCGGCGTTCCGCGTCGGTGATGTGCGGTGTCCGTACGGCGAACCAGCTGGTGTGCACGGCGAAGAGCGAGAGCGCGGCCCGCAGTTGCGCCTGCGGGGAGTCGTCGCCCCGGCAGAGGGCACTGGCCAGCTGCATCATCCGGCCACGCATCTGCTGGCCGGCTTCCAGGCTCTTGAGCACCGTCTGGTTCTGCTCGAAGAAGCGCATCACCGAGGGGTGGTCGCCGGCGAACATCGCGTCGGCGTACCGCGCGATCAGCTCGCGGCGCGTCTCGGGGCTGGCGGGCTGCGACTCCGCCCAGGTCACGAGCGCGTCGATCTGGTCCAGCCGGTCCACCACGAAGCTCGTGACGATCTCGTCCTTGCTCTTGAAGTGGTAGTAGAGCGCGGCCTTCGTGACGTTGAGCCGCTCGGCGATCTCGCGGAGCGAGGTCTTCTCGTACCCCTGCTCGGTGAAGAGCTCCAGCGCCACGGCCTTGATCCTCTCCCGCGTGCCGCCTGTGCTTCCCCTCACCCGTACCACCCAATTCGCTTGACCCGGTCCGCCAACAAGCTTACCGTCCGGCTAGTAAGAAGCTAGCCGGTCGGCAAGTAAGTAACGCCACGCGCTTCCGGGGGGAGCTTACCGATGAGTCAACAAAGCCAGGTCGCGGTGCGACCCAACGTACGGGTCGTCCTCTTCGGCCTGATGATCGCGATGATGCTCGCGATGCTCGACAACATGATCGTCAGCACCGCGCTACCGCGGATCGTCGACGAGTTCGGGGGTCTCGACCACTTCACCTGGGTGGTCACCGCGTACGTGCTCGGCACCACCGTCTCCACGCCCATCTGGGGCAAGCTCGGCGACCTCTACGGGCGCAAGTCGGTCTTCCTCACCTCGGTCGCCATCTTCCTGGTCGGCTCGGCGCTCTGCGGCATGTCCGGCTCGGGCTTCCTCGGCGGACCCGGCGACGGCATGGTCCAGTTGATCGCCTTCCGGGCCGTGCAGGGCCTGGGCGCCGGCGGCCTGATGGTCGGCGTGATGGCGATCATCGGGGACCTCGTCCCGCCCCGCGAGCGGGGTCGCTACCAGGGCATGATCGCCGGGATCATGGCGATCGCCATGGTGGCCGGTCCGCTGGTCGGCGGCTTCATCACCGACCACCTCTCCTGGCGCTGGGCGTTCTACGTGAACCTGCCGCTCGGCGGCGTCGCGCTGGCCCTGCTCATCACGACCATGCACCTGCCGAAGTACCGTACCGAGCACCGCATCGACTGGCTGGGCGCCGCGCTGCTCTCCGTCGGCATCACCGCCATCGTGCTGGTCACCACGTGGGGTGGCAACCAGTACGACTGGGGCTCCGGGCAGATCCTCGGCCTGGTCGCGCTCGCCGTGGTGACGCTGGTCGCCTTCGGCTTCGTCGAGCGGCGGGCGCCCGAGCCGATTCTGCCCCTGGGTCTCTTCGCGAACCGGAACTTCGCGCTGATCTCGGTGATCGGGTTCCTGCTCGGTTTCGCGATGTTCGGCGCCATGAACTTCCTGCCGCTCTACCAGCAGACGGTGCAGGGCGCCTCCGCCACGAACAGTGGCCTGCTGCTGCTCCCGCTCATGTTCGGCATGCTGGTGGTCTCGCTGGTCATCGGCCGGGCGATCACCCGTACCGGGCGCTACCGCGCGTACCCGATCATCGGCGGCGTGGTGATGACCGCCGGCATGGGCCTGCTCACCATGCTGGACGTGGGCACCAGCAAGGTGGAGTCCTCGCTGTTCATGGTCGTGCTCGGCGTCGGCATGGGCTTCCTCATGCAGACCTCGATGCTCATCGCCCAGAACAGCGTGGCCCAGAAGGACCTGGGGGCCGCGAGCGGCGCCGCCACGTTCTTCCGGTCCATCGGCGGCTCGTTCGGCATCTCGCTGTTCGGCGCCATCTTCGCCAACCGGCTCGCCGGGTCGGCCGCGGGGACGGCCTTCGGCGGCGGTGGCGGCGAGAGTGGCGGACGGATGGACCTCGAACAGCTGAGGGAGCTGCCCGCCCAGGCGCGTGAGCTGGTGCTCGCCGGCCTCGCCGACGCCATCTCGCACGTCTTCTGGTGGGCGGTGCTGTTCACCGTCGCCGTGCCGGTGCTCGCCTGGTTCATCAAGGAGGTCCCGCTGCGTACGGGCAACGAGACCCCGCCGGCGCGGACGACCCCGGAGGAGGACGCCGAGGCCGCCCTGGGCCGCGCCCCCGTGGCCTGACGCGCCGCGCGCGTCGACCGTGACGTCGTCGCCGCCCGCACTGGCGGGTCCGGCGCCGACGTCACGGTCGGGGCGGTCCGGGTCAGGGGCGGCGGGGGGCGATCAGCCGCCGCCAGAGGCGGGCCAGCGGGTTGCGTGCGCGGGGGACGCGGGCGCCCGTACCGAGCAGGGCGGTGGCGACCCGGCGCGTCTCCTCGTCCAGGCCGGGCGTGGTGAGCGCCAGGTGCGCCAGCGATCCGGCGATCGGCACCGGCCGCGTCCGCGCCACGGCCGCCACGTCGGCGAGCCGCTCGGCGACCACCCGGGCCACGTCGGGGCGTACCGCCGGGTCGATCCAGGCGGCGGTGACCAGCGCGAACATCGCCGCCTCGGTGATCCAGTCCTCCACGTCCCAGACCAGGTCGAGCAGGACCCGGCGCCGGATCGAGTCGTCCCAGGGTTCGTCGGTGCGGTGGTGCAGCAGCCCGAGGCAGGCCCAGACCTGCACGCAGCGCACCCAGAGGGTCGGGTCCTGCCCGGCCAGCACCCGACCGACGGCCGTGGCCGGCGGTTCGGGTGGGTGCACCAGCAGCCCGACCAGGTCCGCGAGGTCGAGGGTGGCGAGGCCCACCGCCGCGTCGTAGGCGGCCGGCGGGTGCGGCCAGGCGGGGTGCGCGAGCTGGCGGAGACGGTCGGCGGCCACCGGGGAGGGCGTGGGAACCGCGGGCACCGGGGTGGTGCCGTCGAAGCGCCAGAGTGGGCGGGTGACGGCCCGCCGGGGCTGGCGCGCGTCCGGCTCGGCCGTCCCGGTCACCTCGACCCGCATCCCGGGCACCGCGCCCGCCACCGTCCGCAGCGCGCTCGGCGGTGGCGGCGCCGGCAGGCGTACGGCGACGCCGAGGCCACCCCGGTCCTCGGCGACCGCTCCGCGCAGCGCGTCGACCACGGGCCCGGCGGCCGGGGTCACCTGCCCGAGCCACGGTCGCCCACGGCAGCACTCCGCCAGGTCGCCGTGCTCGTGCGTGTCGTCCGGATGGTCACGGGCGAAGTCGGCGAGCGCCACCAGGTGCGCCACGTCGCCGTCGCGCAGGTAGCGCAGCCGGTGGGCGGTGTGCACCGCGCAGTCGAACGTCGGATCCCGCCTGAGGGCGCGGTCGATCCAGTCCAGCGCCTCGTCGAGCCGGCCCGCGTCGGCCAGCGTGCCGGCGATGTCGGCGTAGACGGCCAGGTCGTCGGGGTCGCGCTCGACCGCCCGACCGAGCGCCGCGAGCGCCTCCCGCGTCTGGCCGGCGCTGCGGTACGCGTACCCGAGCCAGACCTCGCCGAGCTTCGTGGACTCGGCGCGTACGCCCCGGGCGGCCCACTGGATCGCGACCGTGACCTCACCGACCCGCCGGGCCAGCGCGGACGCCGCGCCGAGCAGCAGGGCGTGCTCGGGGTGCACGGTGATCGCGTTGCGGGCCAGCGTGAGGTACGCGGCCAGCGCCGGCCGGCCGGCCCTCGGCACCGGGTCGGGAACGGCCGCGCAGACCTGCATGAGGATCCGGGCGACGTGGTCGGGCGGGACCCGCCCGGCCAGCTCGGGTGCGGTCACCCAGGGCACTCCCGCCCAGTCGACCTGCGGCGCGTAGCCGGTCGCCGCGGCGAGCAGGTCCAGCCCGTCGCCGGGCTGGCCGGCGGCGGCGAGCAGGTGGGCGCGGGCGACCGCGGCGCCGACGAAGGTGTGGTGGTCGAGCGGGAAGAGGTGGACGCCGCCACCGCTGGCCGCGGCGAGCCGGGCCAGCGCCTCGTGCACCTCGGGCAGGGTCGGGGCCTGTGCCAACGCGCCGGCCAGGTGCGCCGCCGCGTGCTCCAGGTCGCCTTCCTCCAGCGCCAGCCGGGCCAGGGCGAGCTCCTCCGCGGCGGAGAGCGCGGGGTCGTCCTCGGGCACGTCGTCCTCTCGTCGTCCGGTGGCGGGTCGAGCCGGGCCAGCCTAGGTGATGTTGGGCCTACCTGTGGGCCTTCTGCGCACTCCTGCTCGTTCAATTGCTCTCGCCAGATCAAACGTGCAAGACTGAGCAGGAAACGCGCGGCAATCGCGCAGTGGGAGGAGTTTCCGTGACGCGTGCAGGGGCCGGGATGGCGGCCGACATCGACGAGCAGCCGGCCGGCTACGAGCGGCTGCTCTCCGCCGAGCACAGCGCGGCGATCGCCCGGGTGGCCGCGGTGATCGCCGAGCGCCGGCCGAGGCACGTGGTCTTCACCGCCCGGGGCACCTCCGACCACGCCGCGCTCTACGGGGCCTACCTCACCGAGATCCGGCTCGGCCTGCCCGCCGGGCTCGCCTCGCCCAGCGTCGTCACCCTCTACGGCGGCCAGCCGGACCTCTCCGACGCGCTGGTCGTCGGGGTGAGCCAGAGCGGCGGCTCGCCGGACCTCACCGAGGTGCTCCGGGTCGCCCGCGCCTCCGGCGCGCTCACCCTCGCCGTCACCAACGCACCCGACTCGCCGCTGGTCGAGGCCGCCGAGCTGAGCGTGGACATCGCGGCCGGGCACGAGCGGGCCGTGGCCGCCACCAAGACCTACACGGCCGAGCTGCTCACCCTGCTCCTGCTCGTCGAGGGGATCCGCGCGGGTGACGGCGCCCTGCCGGCGCAGGAGCGCGCGGCGCTCGCGGCGCTGCCGGAGCTGGCGGCGCGCACGCTCGCCGACCCCACCCCGGCGCAGCTCGCTCCGCGCTACCGGTTCGCCGCGCAGCTGGTCACCACCGGCCGCGGCTACGCGTACCCGACGGCCCGGGAGGCCGCGCTCAAGCTGATGGAGACGTCCTACCTGCCGGCCCTCGCCTTCTCCGGCGCCGACCTGTTGCACGGCCCGCTCGCCATGACCGACCCGGACGTGCCGGTGCTCGCCGTCGTCGGCTCCGGCCCCGGCGGGCGCTCGATGGGTGAGGTGCTGCCGCGGCTCGGCGAACGCCGCGCCGACGTGGTGGTGGTGGGGTCGGCCGACGTGCGGGGGGCGACGCGGATCGCCGTCCCCGAGGTCGACGAGCGCTACGCCCCGCTGCTGGACATCCTGCCGTTGCAGCGGCTCGCGCTCGCGCTCGCCCTGGCCCGCGGCGAGGATCCCGACGCCCCGCGCGGCCTCAAGAAGGTCACCGCGACGAGGTGAGCCGGCGCGTGGCACGCTGGTCTGCGTGTCCACGCTGCGCGACCTCGCCGAGGAGCACACCCAGCTCCGTCCGGCGGACATCGACCACCTGCACCGGATCGCCGGAGACTGGCAGCTGCTCTCCGACATGTCCTTCGCGGACCTGCTGCTCTGGGTGCCGGTCGACGCCGAGGGCACGTTCCTCTGCGTCGCCCAGGTCCGCCCGACGACCGCGCCCACCGCGTACCAGGACGACCAGGTGGGCCGGATCGTCGGCGGGCCGGAGGTGGCGCACCTCGAGGTCGCGTACCGGCAGGGCCGGATCTGGCGGGAGGGCGATCCCGTCTGGTACGGCGACGTGCCGGCGCGGCACGAGGCCATCCCGGTCCGGCTGCGCACCGCCGACGGCGAGGCCGGCGAGGTGGTGGCGGTGGTCGGCCGGGACACCAACCTCTCCACCGCACGGACGCCCAGCCAGCTGGAGCTGAACTACCTGACCACGGCCGACGACCTGGCCCAGATGATCGCGGACGGCACCTTCCCGCCGCCCCGGCACCCGGGGGAGACGACGTCGGCTCCCCGCGTCGGCGACGGTCTGGTCCGGCTCGACGCGAACGGCAAGGTGACGTACGCGAGCCCCAACGCGCAGTCCGCGTACCGGCGGCTCGGCTACGCCTCCCACCTCGTGGGGGAGGACCTGGCGGCCCTGCACCGGCGGCTCGCCAACGACCCGCTGGAGGGGACCGACGCGGCGAACGCGGTGCTGGCCGCGCTGCGCGGCGACGCGCCCCCACGTCGGGAGATCGACGCGCGCGGCGCCACGGTGCTGACCCGGGCGCTGCCGCTCATGCCGGCCGGCGTGCCGATCGGCGCGCTGGTGCTGGTCCGGGACATCACCGAGGTGCGCCGCCGGGACCGCGCCCTCATCACCAAGGACGCGACCATCCGGGAGATCCACCACCGGGTGAAGAACAACCTCCAGACGGTCGCCGCGCTGCTGCGGTTGCAGGCCCGTCGGGTCGCCATGCCGGAGGCCCGGGTCGCGCTGGAGGACTCGGTACGCCGGGTCGCGTCCATCGCACTCGTGCACGAGACGCTCTCGATGTCCAGCGACGAGGCGGTCGAGTTCGACACCATCGTCGACCGGGTGGCCAGCGCGGCCACGGAGGTGGCGGCGACCGAGGTGCGGGTCGGCATGCGCCGCACCGGCAGCTTCGGGGTGCTGCCCGCCGAGATCGCCACGTCGATGGTGATGGTCCTCAACGAGCTGCTGCTCAACGCCGTCGAGCACGGCTTCCCGCCGGCCGACGGGAACGACGAGGAGGAGGCGCAGGCCGCCGCGGGCGCGATCGTGCCGGTCGCGCCGGACGGCGCCGAGGCGGCGGAGGCGCCCGAGGTGGTGGTCTCGGCGCACCGGTTCCGCAAGCAGTTGCACGTCACGGTGACCGACAACGGCCGGGGCCTGCCCGCCGGCTTCGACGCCGACCGCGGCGGCAACCTCGGGTTGCAGATCGTGCGGGCGCTGGTCACCGGCGAGCTGCGCGGCAGCATCGAACTGCGCGACGCGGCCGGCGGTGGCACGGAGGCCGTGCTGGTGGTCCCGCTGGCCCGTAACACCGTCGACGGACGCTCGCCCGCCTGACCCGGGTCGCGTGCGCTTCCGTCGCGCCGCCGCGGCGGGGCTCACCGCGAGCGTGACGGGTCCCCGCGACACGGCCGGGAGACCGGCTCGTCAGCGGGTGAGCAGCGCGAGCGTGAGCCCCGGGCGCTGCCAGACCTGGGCGACGGTGAAGCCGTCCCGCAGCGCCGCGCCCTTGGCGCCGGACACCGTCGCCACCGGATCGGCGTGCCGACCGGCGACCACGAGCCAGACCCGTGGCGCCCCGGCCAGGCACTCGGCCGGCCGGGCGCACTCGGCCGCCCACAGGTCCCCGCGCCGGGCCGGGTCCTCCACGAGGAGCGCGTCCCGGGGGCGCCGGTCGCGCAGCTGGTAGTCGACGCCGAGGTCGAGGAAGAGCCAGCTGCGCCGAGGGGAGTAGACGATCGCGTCACCGGGCCGCTGCCCGCTGGCGACGATCTCGGCCACCCCCCGGTAGTCCACCTGCGCGCTGCGCGGCCACTCGTGCGTGCGGCGCAGCGCCGCCTGGTCAGGCAGGCCGAGCAACCCGGCCACGACCAGCACGACCAGCCCGCCGGGCAGCGGCACCGCCGCCAGCGCCGCGCCGGCCAGCAGACACCCGAACGGCACGACGAAGACCAGGTAGCGGGGCACCCACAGGGGCACGAGCAGGCCGGCGGCGAAGAGCAGCAGCACCGGCAGCAGCACGGCGCACCCGGGCAGCACCGCGCGCCGGCCGAGCCGGGCGGCGCCGAGCGCGGCGAGGCCCACCAGGAGCCCGCCTACCAGGCTGCTCTGCGCCACCCCGGTCGGCAGCGAGGTCAGATCGGTCGGCCGGACCAGGTCCACCCACTGCAACTGGCGTCCGCGCTGCTCGCGCCCGGCGATCACCAGCGGGGCCGCCAGCAGCACCGCGGGCAGGACGGCCGGCACCCACCGCCAGCGCCGACGGTTCCGTTCGTTCTCCCCGTCCCGGCTGATGCCGGCCGGCCCGGCGGCGAGCACGGCCACGGCGTGGGCGGCGAGCAGGGTGAGCGCGATCAGGTGGGTCAGCCCGAGCGCGGCGAGGGCCACCGCGTACGCGGCCCAGCGGCCCCAGCCCGGCCGGCGCAGCGCCTCGACCAGGAGCAGCGTGGCGAGCACGGCGAGCAGGGTGGCCAGCGCGTACGGGCGGGCCTCCTGGGCGTACCGGGACGTGCCGGGCAGGATCGCGAAGAGCAGGCCGGCGAGCAACCCGGCCCGGGCGCCGGCCAGCCGTCGGCCGAGCACCGCGGTCAGCGCCGCCGCCACCGTCATGGCGAGCACCGACGGCAGCCGCAGGGCGGCGACCGAGTCTCCGGCCAGCGCCACCCAGCCGTGCACGAGCAGGTAGTACGGACCGGTCGCCGCGTCGATGGTGCCCGCCAGCCGGAACAGGTCCGGCACCGAGCGGGTGGCCGCGCTCCAGGTGGCCAGCTCGTCCCGCCACAGCTGGGCGCTCGTCAGGCCGGTGGCGGTCACCGCGAGGGTCAGCAGCGCCGGCGCCAGCCAGACCGCCGCCTCCCGCAGGCGGTGCGGTGCCGAGGGCGGCGCCGTGGCGCTGCCGACCCGGGCTGCCTTATGCCGCCTGTCGGACTTTTCGCCCACGGGTCGAGCGTCGCACAACCGTCCCGCCCGCTGGGGCGAACACCGGACGGGCGCCGTCCCGCCGCCGCGCGGGCCCCACCCACCGCCGTCGACGCACGACGCCCGTGATGTGGGATCAGGCACGTGCTCATTGGCCGGCCCCCGCCCGGTGTGGCAGCATGACGGACATGACCGCCGCCGTCGTACGTCGCTTCGTGGCCCGTCGCCACGTCGACTACGGCCGCGTGCGCAGCGCCATCTGTCCGGCCCACTGACGACGCCCGACTTCTCGCACTCGGGCGCGCACCGCGCCGGCTCCCCGACATCGTCGTCTGCTCGCCCGTTCCTGACGGGCCGCCGCCGCGTACGCGCTCGACGAGGCCCAGCAGACAACGGAGGACGCCTCGATGGCGGTCAGCAGCATCTCCACCCGGCCCGAGGACCCGACGGCACGTCCGGCGCGCACCGCACGCCGCCCACGCGGTGAGGGGCAGTGGGCGCTCGGGCACCGTGAGCCGCTCAACGCCAACGAGCGGATCAAGAAGGACGACGACCCGCTGAACGTCCGCGCGCGGATCGAGAACATCTACGCCCACCGGGGCTTCGGGTCCATCGACCCGGCGGACCTGCGCGGCCGGTTCCGCTGGTGGGGCCTCTACACCCAGCGCAAGCCGGGCATCGACGGCGGGCGTACGGCCGTGCTCGAACCGCACGAGCTCGAGGACGAGTACTTCATGCTCCGGGTGCGGATCGACGGCGGGCAGCTCTTCCTGGCCCAGCTGCGGACGATCGCCACCATCTCGCAGGAGTTCGCGCGGGACACCGCCGACATCACCGACCGGCAGAACGTCCAGTTCCACTGGATCCGCATCGAGGACGTGCCGGAGATCTGGCGGCGGCTGGAGGCGGTCGGCCTGCAGACCACCGAGGCGTGCGGCGACTGCCCGCGGATCGTGCTCGGCAGCCCCGTGGCGGGCGTGGCCGAGGCCGAGGTGATCGACCCGACGCCGGCGCTCGACGAGATCGTCCGCCGGTACGTGGGCAACCCCGAGTTCTCCAACCTGCCGCGCAAGTTCAAGTCGTCGATCTCCTGGCTGGTCGACACCCCGTACGAGGCCAACGACATCGCCTTCCTCGGCGTCGAGCACCCCGACCAGGGCCCGGGCTTCGACCTCTGGGTCGGCGGGGGCCTCTCCACCAACCCGATGCTGGCCCAGCGGCTGGGCGTGTGGGTGCCGCTGGCCGAGGTGCCCGACGTCTGGGCCGGCGTGGTCGGCATCTTCCGCGACTACGGCTACCGCCGGCTGCGCAACCGGGCCCGGCTGAAGTTCCTGGTGGCCGACTGGGGCGTGGAGCGGTTCCGGGAGGTGCTGGAGAAGGAGTACCTCGGCCGGTCGCTGCTGGACGGTCCCGCCTCGGAGCTGCCCACCAAGCCCGTCGACCACATCGGCGTGCACCGCCAGCGGGACGGCCGCAACTACGTGGGCGCCGCCCCGGTCGTCGGTCGGGTCTCCGGCGGGCAGCTCGCGCGGCTCGCCGAGGTGGTCGCGGCGCACGGCAGCGACCGGGTGCGGCTGACCCCGTACCAGAAGCTGCTGGTGCTGGACGTGCCGCCGGAGCGGACGGAGTCCCTGGTGGACGCGCTGCGCGGCATCGGTCTGGACGCCCGGCCGTCGGCCTGGCGGCGCGGCACGATGGCCTGCACCGGCATCGAGTTCTGCAAGCTGGCGATCGTCGAGACCAAGGCCCGCGGCGAGGAGCTGGTGGCGCGGCTCGAACAGCGGCTGCGTGACTTCGACGCGGACATCTCCATCCACCTCAACGGCTGCCCGAACGCCTGCGCGCGCACCCAGGTCGCGGACATCGGTCTGAAGGGCCAGCTGGTCGTGGGCCCGGACGGCCGTCAGGTGGAGGGCTTCCAGGTGCACCTCGGTGGTGGTCTCGGCATGGCCGCCGGGCAGACCGCCGGCTTCGGCCGCAAGCTGCGCGGCCTGAAGACCACCGCCGAGGAGCTTCCGGCGTACGTGGAACGGCTGGCCCGCCGCTATCTGGCCGGCCGGCACGAGGGCGAGACGTTCGCCCGCTGGGTGATCAGAGTCGACGAGGAGGAACTGCGATGAGCAGCGAGAACCGAGCGGCACCTCTGTACTGCCCGTACTGCGGCGAGGAGGACCTGCGGCCCCACGAGGCGAGCCACGGCGCCTGGGAGTGCCACGCCTGCGCCCGGGTCTTCACCGTCCGGTTCACCGGCCTGCTGAGCCGGGCGGTGGCCCGGTGAACGCCGGCGCGCCGGCCGCGGCCGGGAGGGGGCGGCGATGAGTCTGTCGTCGGCGGCGAAGCTCGGCCTGGTGGGCGTCGGTGGTCCGGCGCCCGTGGACCCGGCCCGGCGCGACCCGGAGGAGCTGCGCGCGCTGGCCGAGGAGGCCGCCCGGGAGCTGGAGGGCGCGCCGGCCCTGGAGATCGCCCGGTGGGCCGCCGAGACGTTCGGCGAGCGGTTCTGCGTGACCAGCTCGATGGCGGACGCGGTGCTGGCGCACCTGGTGTCCCGGGCCGCGCCCGGTGTCGACGTGGTCTTCCTCGACACGGGCCTGCACTTCCCCGAGACGCTGCGCGTGCGCGACGAGGTGGCCCGGACGCTGCCGGTGAACGTCCGCTCGATCCGGCCCCGGCTCACTGTGGGCCAGCAGGACGGCCAGTACGGTCCCCGCCTGTTCAACAGGTCGCCCGACGACTGCTGCCAGCTGCGGAAGGTGGAGCCGTTGGAGCGGGCGCTCGCCGGGTACGACGCGTGGGCCGCAGGGCTGCGCCGGGACGAGTCGCCCACACGGGCGAACACGCCCGTGGTCGGCTTCGACGCCCGCCGCGGCAAGGTGAAGGTCAATCCGATCGCCGCCTGGACGCAGGCGGACGTGGACGGCTACATCGCGCGGTGGAACGTGCCGGTCAACGAGTTGTTCAAGCAGGGGTACGGGTCGATCGGCTGCTGGCCGTGCACCCGGCGGACCCGGGCGGGGGAGGATCCCCGCGCCGGCCGGTGGGCGATGTTCGAGAAGACCGAATGCGGACTGCACACCTGATCCGGCCGGTGGGGCCCGCCCTCGCGGGGGCGGCCCCGACCGATCCGGTCGTCCTGGTCGCGCACGGCAGTCGCGATCCGCGGGCTGCCGCGGCGACCCGGGCGCTGGTCCGGGCGGTGTCGGCCGCCCGGCCCGGCACCCCGGTCTCGGCGAGCTGGCTCGACCACACCGAGCCCGCTCCGGCCGACGCGCTGCGGGCGCTGGCGCTCGCCGGCCACCGGCGAGCGGTGCTGGTCCCGCTGCTGTTGACCGCCGCCTACCACCGCCGGGTGGACATCCCGGCGGCGGTGGCCGCGGCCCGGTCCGACGCGCCGGGGCTGGCCGTACGCGTGACCGACGTGCTCGGGCCGACGGGCGCCGACGTGGACGACGCGCTCCTGGCCGGCCTGCGGCGACGGCTGGCCGAGGCGGATCCGGGCCGCTTCGACGCGCTGGTGCTGGCGGCCGCGGGCACCCGGGACGCGCGGGCGCGTGGCTCGGTGGGGCGCGTCGCCGCCGCACTGGGGGCGACCCTGGGCGTGCCCGTCCGGGTGTCGTACGCCTCGGCGGCGGCGCCGACGGTGGACACGGCGGTCGCCCGGCTGCGCGCGGACGGGGCGCGGCGGGTGGCGGTGTCCGCGTACTTCCTGGCGCCCGGCCTCTTCCACGACGCGGTGACGGCCGCGGCGCGGGCGGCCGGAGCGGTGGCCGTCTCCGCACCGCTCGCCGACGCGCCGGAGCTGGCCGGCCTCGTGCTGCGCCGGGTCGACGCGTCGACGGGCCCGACCGTCACGCCCCGTGAGATCAGTGGGGCGCCGGTCGTCACACTGCGTGCCGTCGATCCCGCGTCCGTCGTCACACCGCGTGCGCTGCCGCCCGGCCCGGCCGGGCGGGTCGACGCCGTATCCGTCGCGCTTGTCGCGGCTGCCTCGACCCGGCGGTGAAAAGCAGAACGCCCCGCGGGAATCATCCCAGCGGGGCGTGCGGCTGTGTCGGTGATCAGGCGGAGTGAGCGCGCAGCACCCGGAGGCCGCCGCGACGCTTGAGAGCGCGCCGCTCCTCCTCGCTCATCCCGCCCCAGACGCCGGCGTCCTGACCCGACTCGAGCGCCCACTGCAGGCACTGGTCGGTCACGGAGCAGCGCCGGCAGACGGCCTTGGCCTGCTCGACCTGCAGGAGAGCCGGACCGGACGTCCCGATCGGGAAGAACAGCTCCGGGTCCTCGTCGCGGCAGACAGCATGGTGACGCCAGTCCATGGCGGCAACACTCCTCATTCTGGATGGGTGGCAGATCGTGCTTTGGTGCTTTTCCTATATGCGTCCGCAGCGCCGGTCGTGACGGTTCGCGTCCGACTATTCGGCAATGCGTGAGCAGGCTGTTGGCCCCGGGGACCTGCTGGAACAGCTCAACCTGCCGAGCTTATCCAAGCGGCGTCCCGGTAACTCAAGTTCGCTTGTGAATACTTTCACGAACTCACACAATGTCAAGGGTGACGCTCAGAAAAACTCCGCGCGGTGAGCAAGCCCACAACCCATTTGTCCGGATTCCAGAGCGCTCTGGTTACCCGGCGTACCACAGTCGAGGATCAATATAGTACGGGCGGCGTGACAATGTTGACATTTCCGGCACCTTCCCCTCGTGTCGCGGCCGTCCCGTCCGTGCGGTCCGGCGCTCAAGCTAGGGCGGTACCCGAGAGCTAGCAGATTACTCTCAGTGCGGCCGGGACGGATGTGAATCGGACTTTCTCCCGCTCACCCAGGTAGTCGCCGTCCAGCTGGAAGGCCTGCGGGCGATGGGACAGCAGCGTGAACTCCGCCACGTCGTGCAGTCGCAGCGCCTGCCGTCCGTCCCGGGGGTCGGGGCGGGCCGAGAAGAACTGGGTCACTGTGCGTGCCGTGCTGGGCACCCGGAGTTGTCGGAAGGCGAGCACGTCCAGGCCGAGGTCGAAGGACGCGTCCGGGTTCGGATTGATCTCCCGGTCGCCCAGGTACGTCCACGGCGCGGTGTTCTGGATGATCGCGCTGGCCAGCCCGCTCTCCACCGGTTCGCCGGGCCGCTCGAGACTCATCGCCGGATGCCGCCGGTCGGACGCGAGGAAGTACTGGCTCAACGTCGCCCGCAGGTAGAGCCCGGGGCTGGAGACCCGCCCCCGTCGGCGTGCCTGCTCGACGCGGTGGATCACGGCCGCGTCGAGCCCGAAGCCCGCGCAGAACGTGAAGTAGCGGTCGTCCGCCCGGCCCAACCCGATGGTCCGGTAGCGGCCCAGCCGCAGCCCTTCGAGGATCATGCTGGTCCCCTCCGCCCACTCGCGGGGCAGGCCCAGCGCACGGGCGAAGACGTTCGTCGACCCACCCGGGACGGTCGCCAGCGCGGGCAGCCGCTCGGCGGGCGGCAGCGCGTCGGGCACCGTCGGCGGGTGCGCGGTCATGAGGCCGTTGACCACCTCGTTGACCGTGCCGTCGCCACCGAGGGTGACGACGACGTCGACCCCCTCCTCGGCCGCCTCCCGCGCCAGCGCGGTCGCGTGTCCACGTCGGCGGGTGTAGCGCACGGTGAGGTCGACTTCGCTGCGCAGCGCACGGACCAGGACGTCCCGGCTGCGTTCGCTGGTGGTGGTGGCCTTCGGATTGACCACCAGGACGGCCCGCATGGGCGGCACTGTACCCCTCGGTAGCCCGGGTATCGTGGCGCCCGTGACCACCGACTCCGACCCGATTCCCGTCACGCTCCGCTGGGCGGTCCGGCTGCTTCGCGGCGAGGCGGTCGCCGTGGGCCTGATCGCCGTCTGGCTGATCTGGGCCGACCTGACCGCCGAGACCACCGTCGGCCTCACCTCGGCGCTGCTGGTGACGGCCTTCGCCGTCGGGGGAGCGGTCGGGCTGTGGGCGCTCGGCGGGGCGCTGGCCCGCTGCCGGGCCGGTGCGCGCGCCCCGGCGATCGTGTTGCAGCTCATGCTGCTGCCCGTCGGCTGGTACATGATCCAGGGCGGGATGGGCTGGCTGGGCGTACCGCTGATGGCGCTCGGTCTCGCGGTGAGCGCGCTGCTGGTGAGCCCGGCCACCAACCGGGCGCTCGGCTTCTCCTGACCTGCCGCCGACCCGCGGCTCAGTAGCCGGTGGACCGGCGGGTGAGCAGCCCGATGGTCGCCCGCCCGTCGCTGGCCGTGGCGGACGCCGAGGTGGTCAGCGCGGTGAGCACCTTCCACGCGAAGGAGGACTCCGCGGGCAGCTTCGCGCCGCGGACGGTGGGCACGGTCACCTCGACGGTCAGCGCGTCATCCGTCACGGAGAAGCGGCACTCCAGCTCGGCGTCGGAGGTCGCGATCGCCAGCAGCATCGCGCAGGCCTCGTCGACCGCGATCCGCAGATCCTCGATCTCGTCGAGGGCGAACTGCAGCCGGGCCGCGAGGCCCGCCGTGGCGGTGCGCAGGACGCCCAGATAGCCGCCGTCGGCGGGCACGGTGAGGTGCACGACATCGTCGCCGATGGCCGCCTGGCCGGTCAGTTGAGTCACGACTCATCCCCCCGGTCGGGGACTCTACCCGCTCAGGGGGTCGGGTGGGTGGGGGCGGGCACCTGGCGGGCGAGCCGGTGCAGCGCGTCGCCGCTGAGCCGGTACGGAACCCACTCGGGTATCTGCTCCGCACCGATCGCGGCGTAGAACCCGGCCGCCGGGTTCCAGTCGATCATCGACCACTCGAGCCGGCGGTAGCCGCGCTCGACGCAGATCGCGGCGAGGGTGGCGAGCAGCAGCCGGCCCGCGCCGGTGCCCCGGGCGGCCGGCCGGACGTAGAGGTCCTTCAGGTGGATGCCGTGCACGCCGGCCCAGGTGGAGAAGTTGAGGAACCAGAGCGCGAACCCGACCGGCTCGTCGCGGTCGTCCACGGCCACGTGGCCGTAGAGCGCCGGCGACGGGCCGAACAGGGCGGCCGCCAGCTGCTCCTCGGTGAGGTGGCACTGGTCGGGAGCGCGCTCGTACGTCGCGAGTTCGTGCACCATCGCGACGACGGCCGGCACGTCCTCGGGACGTGCCGGCCGGATCGTGGGTGCGGTGGCCCCGGGGGTCACGCCTTCTTGGTCTCCCAGAAGATCTTGGCGATCTCGTCGATCTTCTGGAGCAGCTGGTCGGCGGTCGCCGGGTCGAGGCTGCCCTTCACACCGCCGGAACCCGCGAGCTTCGTGGCCTCGTTGAACAGCTGGTGCAGCTGCGGGTACTTCTCGAAGTGGGTGGCCTTGAAGTAGTCCGTCCAGAGCACCCAGAGGTGGTGCTTGACCAGCTCGGCGCGCTGCTCCTTGATGATGATCGCGCGGGTGCGGAACTCCGGGTCGGTGTTCGCCTGGTACTTCTCGCAGATCATTTTCACGGACTCGGCCTCGATGCGGGCCTGCGCCGGGTCGTAGACGCCGCAGGGCAGGTCGCAGTGGGCGCTCGCCGAGACACGGGGCGTAAGGATGCGTGGAAGTCGCATCGGGATCCTCCATGGGAAGTTTGCGATGATCCAAGACGACATTACTCCTGGACCGGCTCCCCGACCGGGTGGAGGTGAAACCATGCCGCCGCGTCACCCGGCCGGGCCGCCCCGGCTGCGCTGGCCGTTGACGGCCGTCCTGGTGACCGGCCCGTCCATGGCGCCGACGCTGCGGCACGGCGACGCGATCCTGGTGCGCCGCGGTGGCCGCCGCGTCCGGCCCGGGGACGTGGTGGTCGCCGTCTTCCGCAGCCGCCCCGACCTGCTGGTGGTCAAGCGCGCCGTACGCGAACAGGACGGCGGCTGGTGGCTGCACGGCGACAACGACCTGATCACGGACGACTCCCGGGCCTACGGGGTGGCCGATGTGCACGGTCGGGTGCTTGCCCGCTACTGGCCCCGGCCCGGCCGGGTACGACCACATCGGTTATGACCCTGCTCACATCCGAGGGGCACCTGCGACACTATGCTCGGAAAGTGCCCGGGTGACCCCCCGCACCGCGTGCCACCGCTCGCCGCCCACCTCGCGCCCCGAGCCGGCCGCTTCGTCTGCTCGACAGAGTCCTGGAGTCACCAATGCCTTCGTCCACCGTGGACCCCGCTGATCCCGTCTTCCGGCTGCACCGGGGCGGCAAGATGGCCGTCGCCTCGACGGTGCCGCTCACCAGCCGGGAGGACCTCTCCCTCGCGTACACCCCCGGTGTGGCGCGGGTGTGCGAGGCGATCGCCGCCGACCCGGCCCTGGCCGCCGACTACACGTGGGCCTCGCACACCGTCGCGGTGGTCACCGACGGCTCGGCGGTGCTCGGGCTGGGCAACATCGGCCCTCGGGCGGCCCTGCCGGTGATGGAGGGCAAGGCGGTGCTGTTCAAGCAGTTCGCCGGCGTGGACGCGGTCCCGGTGTGCCTGGACACCCAGGACGTGGACGAGATCGTGGCGACGGTGCGCGCGCTGGCGCCCTCGTTCGGCGGGATCAACCTGGAGGACATCAGCGCGCCGAGGTGCTTCGAGGTGGAGCGGCGGCTCGACGAGGCGCTCGACATCCCCGTCTTCCACGACGACCAGCACGGCACGGCGATCGTGGTGCTCGCCGCGTTGCGCAACGCCGCGGCGCTGCTCACCCGCAAGCTCGGTGACCTGCGGGTGGCGGTCAGTGGCGCGGGTGCGGCCGGTGTCGCGGTCACCCGGATGCTGATCGCCGGCGGCGTGAACCCCGACCAGGTGGTGGTCTGCGACTCCAAGGGCATCATCGGCCGGCACCGCACCGACCTGACCGGCACGAAGGCCGAGCTGGCCGCGACGACAAACGCCGACGGCCGCGTGGGCGACATCGGTGAGGCGCTGCGCGGCGCGGACGTGCTGATCGGTGTCTCCGGTGGGCAGATCCCGGAGTCCGCGGTGGCCGGTATGGCGGCGGGCGGCATCGTCTTCGCGCTGGCCAACCCCACGCCGGAGGTGCATCCGGAGGTGGCCGCCCGGCACGTCGCCGTCGTCGCCACCGGGCGCAGCGACTACCCGAACCAGATCAACAACGTGCTCGCGTTCCCCGGTGTGTTCCGGGGCGCGCTGGACGCCCGGGCCACCCGGATCACCGACGGGATGAAGGTCGCCGCCGCCGACGCCATCGCCGGCGTGGTGGCCGAGACGCTCACCGCCGAGGCCGTCGTGCCGTCGCCGTTGGATCCGCGGGTGGCCCCCGCGGTGGCCGAGGCGGTGGCCGAGGCGGCCCGCCGCGACGGCGTCGCCCGCGTCTGAGCGCGACGGCGGCCGCCGCGTCCACCCGAGGTGGAAGGCCCCGTGCTGAGGCGTTTCGCACAGGCGGGGCCCTTCTTAACGGACGCTCAGCTTGTTACGGTGCCGACCATGCGTGCCGCCTTCGCCTCCCGCTTCGACGACGTCAACCCGCTCGCCGCGCTCACGGTGGGGGAGCGGCCGGAGCCGGCCCACCCCGCCGACGACTGGGTGACCGTGCAGGTGCGGGCCAGTTCGCTCAACCACCACGACCTCTGGTCGTTGCGCGGGGTCGGCCTCACCGAGGCGCAGCTGCCGATGATCCTCGGCTGTGACGCCGCCGGTCTGGACCCGGACGGGAACGAGGTTGTCGTCTACCCGGTCGTCCCCACCCCGGGCGACCCGCGGGGAATGTCGATCCTCTCCGAGCACTTCCCGGGCACTCTCGCCGAGCGGGTGGCCGTGCCGCGGGCGAACCTCGTGCCGCTGCCGGAGGGGCTGTCGCTCGCCGACGCGGCCTGCCTGCCGACCGCCTGGCTGACCGCCTGGCGGATGCTGACCACGAAGGGCCGGGTGGAGGAGGGCGACTCGGTGCTCGTGCAGGGCGCGGGCGGCGGGGTGGCCACGGCGGCCGTCGCGCTCGCCGTCGCCATGGGCAAGCGGGTCTACGCCACCAGCCGGGACGCCGGGAAGCGGGAGCGGATCGCCGCGCTGGGCGCGACGGCCGTGGAGCCCGGCGCGCGGCTGCCGGAGCGGGTGGACGTGGTGGTCGAGACGGTGGGCGCCGCCACCTTCGACCACTCGATGAAGTCGGCCGCGCCGGGTGCCCGGATCGTGGTCTCCGGGGCGACCGCGGGGCACGAGCCGAAGGTCAACCTGCGCCGGGTCTTCGCCATGCAGCTGGAGATCCTGGGCACCTCGATGGGCACCCCGGGCGAGCTGTACGAGCTGCTGACGTTCTGCGCCGAGCGGCAGGTCCGCCCGGTGGTCGACAGCGTCGTGCCGTTCAGCAAGGTCGAGGAGGCGTTCGCCCGCCTGCACGGTGGCGAGGTGTTCGGCAAGGTCGTCGTCGACCACACCGCCTGAGGCCCACGCGCCTGAGGCCCGCCGGCCGGCGTTCCCGCGCGTCGGCGGCGCCGCGGCCGGTGGCCCTCGCGGCGGTGGCCCTGCGCGGCCGGCGGTCCCGGGCGGCCGGCAGTCCGGCTGGCGGTGCGACGTACGCCTGGGCGAGCTACAGGCGGTTGTCCAGGGTGGCGAGGCCGTCGCGGGCCGCGTCGGTGGGGATGCGCGCCTTGGCGGCCGCGTCGCCGTAGAGCGACCAGCGGAGGAACTCCACAGTGGTGTCCGAGACCACCCGCAGCGCGGCGCCGTCGGAGAGCAGCGCCCGCCCGTGGTCGCCCTTGGTGAGGCTGAGCATCGCCTTCGGCCAGGGCACCGCGTCGTAGACCGCCTTGCCGGCCGCGTAGTCGATCACCTCGTCCAGCTCCCCGTGCACGAAGAGCTGGGGGGCGGTGGCGCCGGCGAACGCCGTACCCACGCCGAGCGACGAGCCGGCGAAGACCACCCCCGCGTCCAGCCGCTCGTCGCGCCCGCCCGTGAAGAGCCCGATGGTGGTCACCCCACCGGCGGAGTGCCCGGCCGCCGCCACCCGGTCGGTGGCGATCCGCCCGCGCAGCGGGTCACCCGCCCGGCCGTCGAGGGCGAGCACCTCGGTCAGCGCGTACGACACGTCGGCGGGCTGGTTGAGCACGTCGAGCACGTTCCCGTCGGTGCCCCGCGAGGTGTGCGGGAAGGTGGGCGCGGCGACCACGAAGCCGGCCGCCGCCCAGCGGCTGAGCAGGAGCTCGTAGTCGTCCGGCCGGCCGGTCAGGCCGTGGCTGAACATCACCACCGGGAACCGCCCCTCCGCCGCCGCGGCGGAGCGCTCCGGCTCGCCGCCCGCCGACCCGGCCGCCGGGTACCAGACGGTCACCGGCAACGGCCGGCCGTCGCGGTCGAGCTTCAGCTGTCGTACGCCGACCGCGAAGCTCCTCTCCGGTGCCCTGCCGGGGGGCACCAGCGGGGTAGGCGTGGCGGACGCCGAGGGCTCGGCCGGGCCGTTCCACCGCTGGGCGGTTGGGGCGTTCCCGGAGCAGCCGGCCAGGCCGGCCGCGACCAGGGCGGCGGTGAGCAGGGCGGCGAAACGGCGACGGGGCATGAATCCGATTGTGCCCGGCGCGCCCGGCCGCGAGGCCGGTAACCCGGGCCGTGATCGGGGCCGTCCCCGGTCAGGTGGGCAGGCGGGACTCGTAGCGGGTCAGGGTGGGGGAGCTCGCGTCGGCCGGGAGCCGGCGGCGGGCGCCCCGGTCGCCGTAGAGGGTCCAGCGGAGGAAGTCCGTGGTGGTGGCGAGGACCTGGGCGAAGCCCGGCCGGCCCGGAGTCAGGTACTCGCCGTGGCCCTGGCCGAGCACGCTGAGGAACGCGGCCGGCCCGGGGGCCCGCTGGTACCCGGCCCGACCCACCGACAGCGGCACCACCGGGTCGGCGGTGCCGTGCACGAAGAGCAGCGGAGCGGACGGGCCCGCGAGGCCCCCCGCGATCCCGCCACCGGCGATGATGATCCCGCTGCGGAGCCGCGTCGAGTGGCCCGAGGTGAACATCCCGGCGGTGGTGAACCCACCGGCCGAATGACCGGCCGCGGCGAACCGGGTCACCTCCAGGTGCCCGGCGAGCGGGTCGCCCCGGCGGGTGTCGAGCCGGACGAGGTGCCGGATCAGTCGCCAGCCGTCGGCCGGCTGGTGGCGTACGTCCGCCCGGGTGAAACGGGCCGCGCCGCGCCGCGTGTGCGGGAAGGCCGGCGCGGCCACCACGAACCCGGCGGCCGCCCACCGGCTGGTCAGCTCGGCGTGCAGCTCGGGCAGGCTGTGCAGGCCGTGGCTGTAGATCACCACCGGGAAGCGCCCCGAGGCCACCGCGCCGTCCTGTGCCGGGTACCAGACGGTGACGGGCAGGGGACGCGCCGAACCCGGGTCGAGGGTGAACGTGCGCACGCCGACGGCGTACGTCCCCTCGGGCGCCCGGCGCGTCGGCGCCGGCGCCCCGGTCACGGCGCCGGCCGGCGCGCACCCGGCGAGCAACGCCGCCACCAGCACGGCCGCCAGCCGCCTCGCCCCCACGACTCCACGGTAGGGGTCGGGCGACGGTGATCCGCCCACCTTCCGGCTCCTGCCGCCTCCACCCTGCGGTCGGAACCGCTCCACCGCGTGGTCCCGGGCTGTGGTGACGGCCCGTAGCGGGGCCGCCCGGTTGGACGGGCTTCGCTAGGGTCACCCGCATGCCTGAGAACTACACCGACCCGAGCGGCAACACCGAGGCGTTCCGCGCCTTCGCCCACAGCCCCGAGGGTGAGGCGCCGGCGGCGGCCGCCAACCGGCTGCCGGTGATCATCGCCCTGGCCGTGGCCGCCGTCGTGGTGCTGGCGCTGGTCGTCTGGCTCGCGGTCGACTGACAACCGGGCGCGTAGCGCCGCGAGCGGCGGCGGAGGTCGACGGTCAGTCGGTGGCGGCGAGCACCTGGCGGGCCGCGCGGGCGATCTCGCGCTCCTCGTCGGTGCCGACGACGCAGACCGCGACCTCGGCTCCGTCCGGCGAGATGATCCGGTCGCCGTCGCCACCGTTGCGCCCCGGGTCCACCGCGACGCCGAGCCGGCCGAGACCGGCCAGAGCCCTCTCCCGCACCGGGGCCGCGTGCTCGCCGACACCGGCCGTGAAGGTCACCGCGTCCACCCGGCCGAGCAGGGCGTAGTACGCCCCCACGTAGCCGGTGATCCGCCGGCAGTAGACGTCGAAGGCGAGCTCCGCCGCCCGGTCGCCGGCCGCCCGGCGGGCGAGCACCTCCCGCATGTCGTTGGCGCCGGTCAGCCCGAGCAGGCCGCTGCGGTGGTTGAGCAGGTCGTCGATGTCGTCCACGGAGAGCCCGCCCTCGCGGCGCAGGTGGAAGATGACCGTGGGGTCGAGGTCGCCGCTGCGGGTGCCCATGACCAGGCCCTCCAACGGCGACATGCCCATCGAGGTGGCCACGCTCCGCCCGCCGGCGACCGCGCAGGCGCTGGCCCCGTTCCCCAGGTGCAGCGTGATCGTGTTCAGCTCCTCGTAGGGGCGGCCGAGCAGTTCGGCGGTGCGCCGGGACACGTACGCGTGCGAGGTGCCGTGGAAGCCGTAGCGGCGGATTCCGTACCGGTCGGCGATGTCCCGGTCGATCGCGTACGTCGCGGCCGCCTCGGGGAGGGTGCGGTGGAACGCGGTGTCGAAGACCGCGACCTGGGGCACGTCCGGCAGCGCCTGCCGGGCCACCTCGATGCCGGCGAGGTTCGGCGGGTTGTGCAGCGGCGCGAGCGGGACCAGGTCGCGGATGGCGGCCAGCACCTGCTCGTCGATGAGCACCGGCTCGCCGAACCGTTTGCCGCCGTGCACGACCCGGTGGCCCACCGCGGTGAGCCCGGCCAGGTCCAGCCCCGCGAGGATCGCCTGGACGGCGCTCTCGTGGTCGGCCGGCCCGCCGCCCGGCTCGCCGACCCGCTCGACGGTGCCCTTGTCCCGCACCTCGTCGCCGTCGTAGAGCCGGTACTTCACCGACGAGGACCCGCAGTTGAGCACCAGGACGCGGCTCATTCGGCCTCCTCGGTCGGCGCGGCGGCCTGGATCGCGGTGATCGCCACCGTGTTGACGATGTCCGGCACGGTGGCGCCCCGGGACAGGTCGTTGACCGGACGGCGCAGGCCCTGCATGACCGGCCCGACCGCCACCGCGCCCGCGGAGCGCTGCACCGCCTTGTACGTGTTGTTGCCGGTGTTCAGGTCCGGGAAGATGAACACCGTCGCCCGGCCGGCCACCGGGCTGCCCGGCAGCTTCGTGGCGGCGACGGCCGGGTCGATCGCCGCGTCGTACTGGATCGGGCCCTCCACGAGCAGGTCCGGCCGGCGTTCACGGACCAGCGCGGTGGCGGCGGCCACCTTCTCCACGTCCGCGCCCGCGCCGGAGCTGCCCGTCGAGTACGACAGCATCGCCACGCGCGGCTCGATCCCGAACCGCGCCGCCGTGTCCGCCGACGAGATCGCGATGTCGGCGAGCTGGGGCGCGTCCGGATCGCGGTTCACGGCGCAGTCGCCGTACACCAGCACCCGGTCGGCGAGCAGCATGAAGAACACGCTGGAGGCGACCGAGACGCCCGGCACGGTCCGGATGATCTCGAAGGCGGGGCGGATCGTGGCGGCCGTCGTGTGGGTCGCCCCGGAGACCATGCCGTCGGCGTACCCGGCACGGACCATGAGCGTGCCGAAGTAGTTGGGCTGGGCGGCGATGTCGTGCGCCAACTCCGCGGTGACACCGCGGTGGGCGCGCAGCCGGGCGTACTCCTCGGCGAACTCGTCGCGCCACTCGCTGGTGACCGGGTCGACGACGTGCGCGTCCGCGATGTCCAGGCCCAGCTCCCGGGCGCGCCGGCCGATCTCGTCGGGACGGCCGAGCACGGTCAGCTCGGCGACGCCCCGGCGCAACAGGATCTCGGCCGCGCGCAGGATCCGCTCCTCGCCGCCCTCCGGCAGCACCAGGTGACGCCGTCGCGTGCGGGCGCGGTCGATCAGGTCGTTCTCGAACATCAGCGGGGTGACCCGCGCGGATCGGCTGACCCGCAGCCGGCGGGCCAGGTCCACGGTGTCGACGTTCGCCTCGAACGCGCCGAGCGCGGCCTCGACCTTGCGCGGGTTGTCGGCGCTGGGCCGCCCCTCGATCCGGCTGGACGCGGCGACGGTGTCGTAGCTGTCGGTGCGGACGGAGAGCACGGCGAGCCCGGTGTTGAGCTTCTCCACGAGCCGCATCGCCCGCGGGTCCGGCAGCTCGCCGAGGGTGAGCACCAGGCCGGCCAGCGGGACCTGCCCGGACACGTGCGCGGCACTCGCCGCGACCAGCAGGTCGGCCCGGTCGCCAGGTGTGATCACCAGCGCCCCGGGGGTCAGGTGGTCGAGCAGGGTGGGCACGTGCGCCGCGCCGACCACGAAGTCGAGCACGTCCCGACCCAACGCCGCGTCGTCACCGCTCAGCAGGGTGGCGTCCAGCGCCGTGGCGACCTCGGCCACCGTCGGCGCCGACACGCTCGGTACCTCCGGGATGGCGTACGCGGGGACGGGCAGCTCCGGCAACGTCATCGGCTCGGGCACCCGGTTGGCCACCACGGCGAGCACGGTGGCGCCCAGGTCCGCGAGGTCGTGGTACGCGCCGCGGGCGGCTGCCGCGATGGCGGCGGGTTCCTGCCCGAAGCCGTCGACCACGGGCACCACGACGCTGCTGAACTCGGTGGCCAGCCGGGCGTTGAACGCCAGCTCGCGCGGGCGGGCCGGATCCCCGGTGTCGTCGAAGTCGCTGCCCACGACCACCACGGCCGGGCAGTGCCGCTCGATGGCGCGGTACCGCTCGACGATGCGGGAGATCAGCTCCTCGCGGCGACCGTCGGCGACCAGGGCGGTGGCCTCGGGGTACGTCGCTCCGGCCAGGTCGGCCAGCGGCGCGTCGATGCGGTAGCGCTCGCTCAGCAGCGCCAGGATCGGGTCCGGGCCGTTGCCGGAGATCAGGGGCCGGAACACGCCGATGCGCCCGACCTGGCGGGAGAGCAACTCGGCGAGCCCGAGCGCGATGGTGGACTTCCCGCCGCCCGACCCCACGCTGGTGAGATACACGCTCCGCGCCACGCTCCCACCCTAGAAGATCGCGAAGCGCCCCGCCGCGTCCCGGGCCACACCTGAACCCCGCGCCCGCTCGCCGGAGGCCGGGGTGGGGCTACTCGTCGTCTTCGTCGTCCAGGCGGGCCAGGTAGGTCGCCAGGCGTTCCACCGGGGTCTCGAACTCCGGGTTCAGGTCGACGAAGTCGCGCAGCCGCTCGGCGAGCCACTCGATGCTGATCTGCTCGTCGCCCCGGCGCTCGACCAGTTCCTCGATGCCGCGGTCGGTGAAGTACATGCGTACGTCCTCTTCCTGGGCCCGGCGCACGCCGGGCGGGTCTGCCCGACGCAGCCGGGGCAGGGCCGTCCGACGACGGTCCTGCCCCGGCTGGCGACGGTGCGGTCAGGTCACGGGCGGGGGAGAGCCGCCTCGATCAGCGCGGTCTGCTCGACCTCGTGCATCTTGGCCGAGCCGACCGCCGGGGCGGCCGCCGCCGGGCGGGAGATCCGGCGCAGTCGCACGTCGGCGAGGTGCTCCAGCAGGTTGAGCGCCACGAACGACCACGCGCCCTGGTTGGCCGGCTCCTCCTGCACCCAGGCGAAGTCCTCCGCGTTCGGGTACTGCGCGAGCGCCGCCCGGACCTCCTCCACCGGCATCGGGTAGAGCTGCTCCAGCCGGATGATCGCGGTGTCGGTGATGCCGCGCTCCTGGCGGGCCTGGAACAGGTCGTAGTAGACCTTGCCCGAGCAGAGCAGCACCCGCTTCACCGCCTCCGGCGCCGGCGGGGCCGAGTCGGGCAGCACCGGCTGGAAGGTGCCGGTGGTGAAGTCCTCGACGCCCGAGATGCAGAGCCGGTGCCGCAGCAGCGACTTCGGCGTGAACACCACCAGCGGCTTGCGCTTCGGCGACAGGGCCTGGCGGCGCAGCAGGTGGAAGTAGTTCGCCGGGGTGGTCGGGATGGCCACCCGCATGTTGTCCTCGGCGCAGAGCTGGAGGAACCGCTCCGGGCGGCCGGAGGTGTGGTCCGGGCCCTGGCCCTCGTGGCCGTGCGGGAGCAGCAGGGTCACCGAGGAGCGCTGGCCCCACTTCACCTCGCCGGAGCTGATGAACTCGTCGATCACCGACTGGGCGCCGTTGACGAAGTCACCGAACTGGGCCTCCCAGCAGACCAGCGCGTTGACGTTCTCCACCGAGTAGCCGTACTCGAAGCCCATCGCCGCGTACTCGCTGAGCAGCGAGTCGTGCACGAAGAACCGGGACCGCTCGCCGTCGCCGGTCAGCGACTGCAGCGGGAGGTAGTCGTTGCCGGTCCGCGCGTCCACGATCGAGGCGTGCCGCTGGACGAAGGTGCCGCGGCGGGAGTCCTGCCCGGCCAGCCGGACGGTGACCCCGTCGTGCAGCAGCGAGCCGAACGCGATGATCTCGCCGAAGCCCCAGTCGATGTTGCCCTCGACGGACATCTTGGCCCGCCGGTCGAGCAGCTGCTGGATCCGCTTGTGCGGGGTGAAGCCCTCGGGCAGGTTGACGTGCGCGTCGCCGACGGCCCGCACGACCGAGGCGTCGATGGCGGTGTCCACCTGGGGCTCCGGCTCCTCCTCGCGGCGCGGCCGGCTGAGCTGTCGCGGCGTCGTGGCGGCGTCGCGGGTCGCCTTGAAGACCCGTTCGAGCTGCGACTGGTAGTCCCGCAGCAGCTCCTCCGCGTCCTCGACGGTGATGTCGCCGCGGCCGATCAGCTCCTCGGTGTAGAGCTTCCGCACCGAGCGCTTCGAGTCGATGATCTTGTACATCTGAGGGTTGGTCATCGACGGGTCGTCACCCTCGTTGTGGCCGCGCCGGCGGTAGCAGACCATGTCGATCACGACGTCCTTGTTGAACGCCTGCCGGTACTCGAAGGCCAGCCGGGCCACCCGGACCACGGCCTCCGGGTCGTCGCCGTTGACGTGGAAGATCGGCGCCTGGATCATCCGGGCCACGTCGGTGCTATAGAGGCTGGACCGGGAGTACTCCGGCGCGGTGGTGAAGCCGACCTGGTTGTTGACGACCACGTGCACCGTGCCGCCGGTGCGGTAGCCGCGCAGCTGGGACAGGTTGAGCGTCTCGGCCACCACGCCCTGGCCGGCGAAGGCCGCGTCACCGTGCACCGCGAGCGGGAGCACGGTGTAGCCCTCCAGCTTGAGGTCGATCCGGTCCTGCTTGGCCCGGACGATGCCCTCCAGCACCGGGTCGACGGCCTCCAGGTGCGACGGGTTAGCCACGACCGAGACCTTCACCGAGTTGGCGCCGTCCGGGGTGGTGAATTTGCCGTTCTGGCCGAGGTGGTACTTCACGTCGCCCGAGCCCTGCGTGGAGCGCGGGTCCAGGTGACCCTCGAACTCCGAGAAGATCTTCTCGTAGGGCTTGCCGACGATGTTGGCCAGCACGTTGAGCCGGCCGCGGTGGGCCATGCCGATGACGACCTCGTCGAGGCCACCCTCGGCGGCGGCCTCCAGCACCTCGCCGAGCAGCGGGATCAGCGACTCGCCGCCCTCCAGCGAGAACCGCTTCTGGCCGACGTACTTGGTCTGGAGGAAGGTCTCGAACGCCTCCGCGGCGTTGAGCCGGTTGAGCACGTGCTTCTGCTCGTCCGGGGTGGGCTTCTCGTACTTGCGCTCGATCCGCTCCTGGATCCAGCGCCGCTCCTCCGGGTCCTGGATGTGCATGTACTCGATGCCGACGCGGCGGCAGTACGAGTCGCGCAGCACGCCGAGGATCTCGCGCAGCTTCATCCGCTGCTTGCCGGCGAAGCCGTTGACCGGGAACTCGCGGTCGAGGTCCCACAGCGTCAGCCCGTGCTGGAGCACGTCCAGGTCCGGGTGCTTGCGGATCTTGAACTCGAGCGGGTCGGTGTCGGCCATCAGGTGACCGCGCACCCGGTAGGCGTGGATCAGCTCGTGCACCCGCGCGGTCTTGTTGATCTGCCCCTCGGAGTTGACCGCGACGTCGCGCATCCAGCGCACCGGCTCGTACGGGATGCGCAGCGAGGTGAAGACCTCGTCGTAGAAGCCGTGCTCGCCCAGGATCAGCTCGTGCATGACCTTGAGGAACTCGCCGGACTGCGCGCCCTGGATGACCCGGTGGTCGTACGTGCTGGTCAGCGTGATGACCTTGCTGACCGCCAGTTCGGCGAGGGTGGCCTCGGACATGCCCTGGTAGGGCGCCGGGTACTCCATCGCGCCGACACCGATGATCGCGCTCTGCCCCTGCATGAGCCGCGGCATCGAGTGGACGGTGCCGATGCCGCCCGGGTTGGTCAGGGAGATCGTGGTGCCGCCGTAGTCCTCCATCGTCAGCTCGTTGCGGCGGGCCCGCCGGACGACGTCCTCGTACGCCTGCCAGAACTGCCGGAAGTCCATCTGCTCGCACGCCTTGATGGAGGGGACCACCAGGGTGCGGGTGCCGTCGGGGCGGGCCAGGTCGATGGCGATGCCGAGGTTGACGTGCTCGGGGCGGACCAGCGCCGGCTTGCCGTCGACCTCGGCGTACGAGTTGTTCATCTCCGGGTGCTGGACCAGCGCCCGGACCATCGCGTAGCCGATGAGGTGGGTGAAGCTGACCTTGCCACCACGACCGCGGGCGAGGTGGTTGTTGATCACGATGCGGTTGTCGACGAGCAGTTTGGCCGGGACGGCGCGCACGCTGGTCGCGGTCGGGACGCTCAGCGAGGCGTCCATGTTCTGCACGATCTTCGCCGCGACGCCGCGCAGCGGGGTGGTCTGCGGGCCGGTGGCCTTGGGCGCGGTGGCGGCGGGCTTCGCCGCCGGCTTCGCGGGGGCGGCGGGCTTGGCGGCGGCCGGCTTCGCGGCGGCGGGGGCGGCGGCCTTGGCGGGCTCGGCCGGCGCCGGGGCCGGCTTGGCCTCGGCGGGCTTCGGGGCGGCGGGCTGGGCGACGGCCGCCACCGGCTCCTGCTGCTCGGCCGGCTCGGGCGTGGTGGCGGGCGCGGGCTTGGCGTCGGGCCGCGGGGTGGCGGCGCCCGGCCCCGGGCGGTAGTCGGCGAAGAAGTCGTGCCAGGCTGAGTCGACGCTCTTGGGGTCGGCGAGATACCGCTGGTACATCTCCTCGACGATCCACTCGTTCGGGCCGAAACCCGCCAGTGGGTTCTCCTGCGAAGTCTGCTGGGTCGACACGGCCGGTAATCGCCTCTTTCACGCAAATGTGGTGTGGCACGCGGTGCCCGCCGGGCCCATATCACGGGCGCGGACGGAACGCTCCAAGGCTACGCCGTACAGATCCCTCAGGCATTTCCGCCTCCGTCGGGTGGTCCGTTTCACAGAAGATGCCAGAAGTTCAGTAAGCGCTGCGTGTCCCATTGACTCCTGCTATGGACGACGGCCCCGGGCCGGTGGCGTCGAGCCACCAACCCGGGGCCGCTCCGAGAAGCCCGGACGCGCAGGTCAGGCGATGTCGCGCCGGCGGGTGATCAGGACGCCGGCGACGCCGCTGACGACCGCGTAACCCATCAGTACCAGGGCACCGACCCACCAGGCGGGCACGAATTCGGACTGACCCTCGGTGATCATGACCTGGGATGCCACCGCCGGCCAGATCACCTGCCACTTGAGCACCGCCTGGCTGTCGAGCAGGTTCGACAGCAGCAGGAAGAGCAGCCCGACCACCTGGGTGCCGACCAGGTAGAGCACCGCCGCGGTGATCACCGCGCCGAGCTGGTTGGTGATCAACGTGCCGATGCCCACCCCGAGGATCGTCCAGATCGCGTAGGCGAGCAGGTTGAACAGCAGCGCGCGCTGCACCGGCCACTCACCCAGCTGCGCGCCGTGGTCGTTGAGGGTCAGGAACACCCCGCCCGCGATGAGGTCGATCACGGTGGTGGCCAGCCAGAAGCCGAACCCGAGCAGGCTGGCGGCCACGAGCTTGCCGAGGATCACCGACGTCCGGCGCGGGGTGGCGAGGAACGTCGTGGTCGCGGTCTGGTGGAAGAACTCGTTGGTGACCATCAGGATGCCGATGAGCATCACGAACATCAGGCCGAGGTACTGGCCCGAGGTGTAGATGTTCGCCGCCTGCGCGGCCGGGGTCGCCTGCTCCGGGCTCACACCGAGGGTGTCGGCGTCGCCGCCGAGCACCGTGCTGGCGTACCAGGCGTTGAACGCGAAGGCCAGGACGATCGACACGAACGCGCCGATGGCCAGCCACCACCAGGTGCTGGTGGTGCGGATCTTGAGCAGCTCGGCTCGGACGAGGTTCATCGGATGCCCGCCTTTCCGGCCGTCAGCTCCAGGAAGACCCCTTCCAGGTCGGGCCGTTCCGTGGTGAGTTCGTGCAGCTCGACGCCGGCGGCCAGGGCCGTGCGGCCGACCGTGGGCGCGTCCACGCCGCTGACCAGCAGGGCGCCCTGTCCGTCGGCGTCGACCGTGGCGTTCTGGCCCTTGAGGGCGGTGGTGAGCGCCTCGCTCTGCGGGGTGCGGACGCGGACCCGTACGCCCTGCGTCATCGACCCGATCACCTGCTCGACCGGCCCCTGCCGCACCAGCTGGCCGGCCGCGATGATCACCACGTCGTCGGCCAGCAGCTGCATCTCCGACAGGAGGTGGCTGGAGACGAGCACGGTGCGCCCCTCGTGGGCCAGGCCCTTGAGGAAGCCGCGCATCCACCGGATCCCCTCCGGGTCGAGGCCGTTGGCCGGCTCGTCGAGGATCAGCACCCGTGGGTCGCCGAGCATGGCGGCGGCGATGCCGAGCCGCTGCTTCATGCCGAGCGAGTAGCCCTTGAACTTCCGCTTCGCCGCCGGGGTCAGGCCGACCAGGGCGAGCGCCTCGTCGGCGCGCTGCCTCGGCAGCCCCGCCGCCGCGCAGATCACCCGCAGGTGGTTGATGCCGGTGCGGCCCTTGTGCGCGCTGGAGGCCTCCAGCACCGCGCCCACGTGCCGCAGCGGCGCGGTCAGGTCCGCGTACCGGCGGCCACCGATCGTCGCCGTGCCGCTGGTCGGCGTGACCAGGTTCAGCAGCATGCGCAAGGTGGTGGTCTTCCCCGCGCCGTTCGGGCCGAGGAAGCCGGTCACCCGACCTGGCTCGACGGTGAAGGACAGATTGTTGACCGCCCTGACGTTGCGGTACTGCTTCGTCAGGCCGGACACCACGATCTGCCCGTCACTGGTGGGGCTTCGCTGCCCGTCAGACATCGCTCTCCTCCCGTGCGGGTGGCGTCGAGGTACGCCGTTGCACAGCGTGGCGGTCGGGCGCAACAAGGTCAATCAGGCTGCGTCCCTACCTTCGCCTCCGTCTCAGGCAGGAGCAGGGTCATCCTCAGGGACTACCGCGACGGCGGGCATCGATCAGGCGGTGGCGGCGGGCAGCGCGATCCAGGTCGCGCGGGCACTCGCCAGCAACGCGCCGTCCGCGCCGTAGAGACTGGTGTGCACCCGCGCCTTGCGCCCCTCGACGTCGACCGTCACGCCGGTCACCACGCACTCGTCGCCCGGTTGCGGCAGCGCCTCGACCAGGGCGGCGATCCGGCCCAGGACGTACGGCCGGCCCGGAGCGATCACCGACCAGCCGCCCGGGCAGTCCAGCGCCGCCCAGACGGTCGCCGCGGTGACCCGCTCCGGGGCGCGGAACGGGGCGGCGGTCCGGCCGTCCGGCAGCCGGCCCGGGAAGATCCGCAGCCCGTCGGCCCGCTCCGGGCCGCAGACGTAGCAGCGCGGGAAGGGGTGGTCGACCAGGCCGGGGTACGCGGCCGAGGCGGCGACCGCGGTGGCGTGGTCCACGGGCGGCACCACGGCGTCGAAGGAGGGCGTCGCGCGCACCTCGGCGACCACCAGCCCGGCCGGGTCCCGCACCTCGCCGCCGACGAGGGCCAGCGGCGTCTGGAGCGGTGGTGGCCGTCGCAGCGTCACCTCGACCGGCCCCGGACCGGCCTCGGCGGCGAAGAGCCCGGCGCTCCAGCCGCCGTTGCCGGAGCCGGGCGGCCCGTTGTAGCGGGACTCGATGAGCATGGCCGACCTCCGGGGCGGACGTGACCCGGCGGTCGCGCCGGGTTCCGCCCGGCAGCGTCGCACGGCGGGTGGACCCCGCGCACACGGGTGGCCGGCCGCCGTTCACCGGATCGACACTCCTCGCCACCCGGGCCGGCAACCCGGGGCACCTACACAGATGCCATGGCCGTTCTGCACGCCGCTGGTGCACCCCTGACGACCAGCGGTTACACCCTGCTGATCGCCGACGACCCGACCCAGGTCGCGGCCGCGCAACGCCTGCGCCACGAGGTGTTCGCCACCGAACTCGGCGCCACGCTCCTCCCCGGCTCGGCCGGGCTCGACGTGGATCCGTTCGACCCGTACTGCGACCACCTGATCGTCCGGCAGGAGAGCACCGGAGCGGTGGTCGGCACCTACCGGCTGCTGCCGCCCGGCCGGACCGACCGTCGCTACGCCGAGGAGGAGTTCGACCTCGCCGCGCTCGCCCCGCTCGGGCACGAGCTGGTCGAGGCGGGTCGGTCCTGTGTGCACCCGGACCACCGCACCGGCGCGGTGATCAACCTGATGTGGGCGGGCATCGCCCGCTACCTGCACCTGCGCGGCTCCCGCTGGCTCGGCGGCTGCGCGTCCGTCCCGGTGACCGACGGCGGTCGGGCGGTGGCGCAGGTCTGGGAGCAGGCCCGGGCCCGGCACCTGGCGCCGCCGCCGCTGCGGGTGAGCCCCAGACGTCCCTGGTTCGCCGAGGCGCCGGCCGTGCCGGCCGGGCCGGTCGACGGCCCGAATCTGGTGCCGCCGCTGCTGCGCGGCTATCTGCGGCTCGGTGCGTGGGTGTGCGGCGAGCCGTCGTACGACCCGGACTTCGGGGTCGCGGACTTCTACGTGCTCCTGTCCATGGACCGGATGAACCCGCGCTACCTGCGGCACTTCCTCGGCGGGGTGGCGGCGTGACCACCGCGACGTACGACCTGTGGCGCCCCACGTCGGGGTGCGACGACCGGTGCCTGCCCGCGCCGGGGGAGGTGCCGGACGTGCCGGTGGCCCGGCGCGCGGGGCGCCTGTTCGCCGCGGCCGGGATGCTGCTGCTCGGTGCCGGGCTGGCCGTGCTGCTGCCGCTGCTCCCGGCGCCCGACGGGCAGGCGGCGGTGCGGGCCTGGGCGCGGGGGACCGCGCGGGCGTTCGGGGTGCGGCTGGTGGTGCGCGGCCGGCTGCCCCGCCGGCGGGCCCTGCTCGTCGCCAACCACATGTCCTGGCTGGACATCCTGGTCGTGCTGGCGGTCGCACCGGCCCGGATGGTGGCGAAGCGGGAGGTCCGCGCCTGGCCGCTGGTCGGGCTGCTGGCGGCCGCGGCGGGCACGGTCTTCATGGACCGGTCGCGGCCGCGGCAGCTTCCGGCGACGGTGCGCCGGATCGCGGACGACCTGCGTGCCGGCCGGTCGGTCGCGATCTTTCCGGAGGGTACGACCTGGTGCGCGGGCGACGGCGCGATCGGCTGCCGCCCCGGCGGGGGTTTCCGGCCGGCCCTGTTCCAGGCGGCCGTGGACGCCGGTGCGCCCGTCGTGCCGGTGCGGATCAGCTACCGGTCCGGGGCGACCGGCGCGGGCACCACGACCGCCGCGTTCCTCGGCGAGGAGACCCTGCTGCGCTCGGTGCGCCGGGTGGTCGCCGCCCGGAACCTGGAGGTGGTGGTGACGGTCGCCGCGGCGCTGCACCCGAGCGGGGACGCGGACCGGCGACTGCTCGCCCGGGCCGCCGAGTCCGCCGTGCACCTCGTTCCCGCGGTGGCCGCCCCGGTGCGTCCGGCCGCCGCCGTGGCGCCGTCCCCGGTCCGGGAGCCGGAGAGCCCGGTCCGGACGGGTGCCCGGGGGCTCGACCTGGCGGCCTGAGTCGCGACAGTCTTGTGCAGTCGCGATGTATCGCGTTACTGTTCCCCCGTCGGGTGCGCCGCCGGCGTGCCGCGAGGGGAGGACGCGATGACCGGTTGGACGGTCGACAGCCCACAGCGGCTGAGCCTGGACGGGCCGGTCACCCGGCTGGACGTGCGCCTGTTCAGCGGCCGGCTCAACGTGGTCGCCACCGACGGCCCGGCGCGGGTCGACATCAGCCGGGTCGGCAGCCGGCCGCTCCTGGTCGAGCACCAGGACGGGCGGCTGAGCGTCCGGCAGGAGCGCAACTGGAGCTGGTTCTGGCCGTTCGGCTTCCGTCGGCGGGTCGATGTGTCGATCGCGGTCCCCGCCGACGTGTCGGCCACCCTGCGCCTGGTCGACGGTTCGCTGGTCGTCTCGGGGCTGCGCCGGCAGACGCGGGTCGACGTCACCTCCGGCCAGATCACGCTGATGGGGCTCCGGGGCAGCACCCAGGCGAAAATCGTCTCGGGGCCGGTCGAGGCGCTCGGGGTGGCCGGCGACCTCTCCATGGAGACCGTCTCCGGCGAGGTGATCCTGGCCGACAGCGCCGCCAGGCAGGTCCGGGCGCAGACCGTCTCCGGGGCTATCACCTGCGACCTCGACAACCCGCGCAGCAGCGAGATCCGGCTGCACGCCATCTCGGGCAGCATCACGGTCCGGGTGCGGGAGGACAGCGACCTCGCCGTCCGGCTGCACACGACCTCCGGCCGGATCACCTGCGGCTTTCCTCAACTGCGCAGGGAATCGACCGTCGGCGCGGTGTCCACCAGCGAGGGGGTGCTCGGCTCCGGCGACGGTAAGCTCTGGGCGTCCGCCACGTCCGGCAGCATCGCGCTGCTGGCTCGCCCGGTGGACGACGACGAGGAGGATGAGCTGCCGTGACGGCCGTTTTCAGTCACGGGCGGCTCCGGCTCTACCTGCTCAAGCTCCTCGACGACGGCCCGAAGCACGGCTACGAGCTGATCCGCCTGCTGGAGGACCGCTTCCTCGGCCTCTACGCGCCCAGCGCCGGCACCATCTACCCGCGTCTGCAACGACTGGAGACGGAGGGGTTGGTGAGCCACACCGCCGCCGGCGGCCGCAAGACGTACGAGATCACCGAGGCCGGCCGTGCCGAGCTGCGCCAGCGGGCCGACGAACTCGATGCCCTGGAGTCCGACATCGCGGCCTCGGTCGAGGACCTCTCCGCGCTGGCGGGAGAGATCCAGAGCGAGGTACGCGGCTCGGTGCGGGACCTCAAGCGGGAGCTGCGGGAGGCCGCGCGGCAGACCCGGCAGAGCCGGCGCCTGCGCTGGGAGCCCCCGTCGTTCGCGCCCGACCCGCAGTCCTTCCCACCACCGGCGCCGGAGCCCGCCCCCGGCCTGCTGGCCGAGTTCGACCAGCGGCTGGCCGCCTTCACCGCGGAGGTGGGCCGGCTGGTCCGGGCCCGCCGGTTCAGCGACTCCCAGCTGCGGACGGCGATCCGGCTGCTCGACGGGGCGCTGGACGGGCTGCGCCGGCTGCTCCGCTGAGACCGTCGGGGCAGCGCGCCGGGGGCCGTGCCCGTATCGTTCGCTGACCGTGGTCGCCACCGCGCACGGGGTGCGGATCCTCACAGGCTTTTTGCAGGAAGCGTCCAGCGCGGGCGCAGTGTGGGCGCGGATGATGGGGCTCATGCCCGCTACCCAGACCGAGGCGCGACTGCTTGTCGTCGAGGACGACCCCAACATCCTCGAACTGCTCTCCGCGAGCCTGCGCTTCGCGGGCTTCGACGTGGCCACCGCGACGAGCGGCAGCGCGGCGCTGACCGCCGCCAAGGACCACCGGCCCGATCTGGTCGTACTGGACGTGATGCTGCCCGACCTGGACGGCTTCGAGGTCATCCGGATGCTCCGCGAGGGGGGCACGCGCACCCCGGTCGTCTTCCTGACCGCCCGGGACGCCACCGACGACAAGATCCGTGGCCTTACCCTGGGCGGCGACGACTACGTGACCAAGCCGTTCAGCCTGGAGGAGCTGACCGCGCGCATCCGTGCGGTGCTGCGGCGGACGACCAGCGGCGAGCAGCCGCCGTCCCGGTTGACCTTCGCCGACCTGGAGCTGGACGAGGAGACCCACGAGGTCTACCGGGCCGGCCAGCGGGTGCAGCTCTCGCCGACCGAGTTCAAGCTGCTGCGCTACCTGATGCTGAACGCCAACCGGGTGCTCTCGAAGGCGCAGATCCTCGACCACGTCTGGAACTACGACTTCCGCGGTGACGACAACATCGTCGAGTCGTACATCTCCTACCTGCGCCGCAAGGTGGACAACACCCAGCCCCGACTCATCCACACGCTCCGCGGCGTCGGGTACGTGCTGCGCAAGCCGGCGGCGTGAACGCGGTCGAAGAGGTTAAGGGACGGCTGCGCAGCATCCCGCTGCGCGTCAAGCTCGTCACCGCCGTCCTCACCCTGGTCGCGCTCGCCCTCCTGGTGATCAGTTCGCTGACGACGTTCTTCCTCCGCAGCTACCTCGTGGGCCAGGTGGACGCCGAGATAAAGGGCTCCGTCCGCAACATCGAGAGTGCTTTGATCTTGGAGCAGCCGGCGAAGATCGGCATTCCCACCGACTACCTGGTGGTGGTGACGGACCGGGACACCGGGAGAGTCATCGGCGCCCGCTTCGACAGCCAGCGGTTCGACTCGGACGACCTGCCGCGCTGGCCCGCCGACGCCGCCGGGTTCGAGCGGTTGTCCGGTGACCCGTTCACCGTCCGGGCACAGGCCAGTCCCATCCGCTGGAGGATCCTTTACACCGAGCTGCCGAACGGGCAGTGGGCAGCCATCGGCCAGAATCTCACCGATGTCGACCAGGCGGTGCAGCGCCTGGTCTGGATCGACCTCCTGGTGGGCGGGGCGGTGCTGATCCTGCTGGCGTCGATCGGCGCGGCGATCGTGCGTACCAGCCTCAAACCGCTTATCGAGATCGAGCGGACCGCGGCGGCCATCGCCGGTGGTGACCTGAGCCGGCGCGTGCCCGACCCGGAGGAGGGGCAGGAGTGCGCCACCTCCGAGCTGGGCCGGCTCTCGCGGGCGCTCAACGCGATGCTCAGCCAGATCGAGGCCGCCTTCACCGCCCGCGCCGCCTCGGAGAGTGCCGCCCGCTACGCCGAGGCCGCCGCGCGGGACGCCGCCGTGTCCGCGCAGGCATCCGAGGCGCGTGCCCGGCGCTCGGAGGAGCGGATGCGGCAGTTCGTGGCGGACGCCTCGCACGAGCTGCGGACGCCGCTGACCACGATCCGCGGATTCGCCGAGCTGTACCGCCAGGGGGCGGCCCGGGATCCGGAGCAGACGGCCGGCCTGCTGCGCCGGATCGAGGACGAGGCGGCCCGCATGGGCCTGCTCGTGGAGGACCTGCTGCTGCTCGCGCGGCTCGACCGGGAACGGCCGATCTCCCTGGCTCCGGTGGAGCTACCGGTGCTCGCCGGCGACGCGGTGCAGGCCGCCCGGGCGGTCGCCCCGGACCGGCGCATCGAGTTGGAGATCGAGCCCGGCTCCGGCCCGCTGGTCGTCCTCGGTGACGACGCGCGGCTGCGGCAGGTGATCGGCAACCTCATGACCAACTCGCTCACCCACACGCCGCCCGACGCCTCGGTGACCCTGCGGCTGCGGACCGAGCCGGGGAACCTGGCGGTGGTGGAGGTGGCCGACACCGGCCCCGGGTTGACCCCGGAGCAGGCGGAGCGGGTCTTCGAGCGCTTCTACCGCGTCGACGCGGCCCGCACCCGCCGGGCCGGCGGCCACACGGGCACGGGCCTCGGGCTGGCCATCGTGGCGGCCCTGGTCGCCGCCCACCACGGCAGCGTCGAGGTGACCGAGACCCCGGGTGGCGGTGCCACCTTCCGGGTGCGGCTGCCGCTGGTGCCGCAGGGCGACGGGGACGGCGAGTGACTTTCAGCGAACTTCCAGGCCCGTTCCAGGCGGGTCGCAGAGGCGCGGGAGAAGGTGGTGACATGACCGAGTACGAGTCCGACCCGCAGCACCGGCCGGCCCCCGCCGACGCCGAGCCGTCGCACCCCACCGCCGAGCTGCCGCGCGTGGAGCGCGCGCAGTCCGACTCCCCGACCACCGACCGGGCCGCCGGCCCGGTCGACCGGGACACCGCCCCGACCGCCGGCCCCGCCACCCCGGAGCCCCGCGTCGGCGGCTCCACCGAGAACGACACCGCCCGGGACGCCGACGCGACCGTGCCGGTGGCGACGACCACCCCCGCGGACGCCGAGCCCACCGTCCCGGTGGCTCGGACGTCCGGCGCGGACGCCGACGTGACCGCCCCGGTGGCGACGACCGCCCACGCCGGCTACCAGCCGCCCGCGGCCGCCCCGAACCACCCCGGCCACCAGGTCCCCGGCCAGACCGGCCACCCGGCGCCCGGCCAGACCGGCTACCCGGCGCCCGGCCACCACACGGGCCAGCCGGGCTATCCGCAGCAGGCCGGCTACCAGGGCGGGCACTGGTACCCGAACGCGCACTCCGGCTGGGCCGGCGGGGGCCAGCCGGGCGCCGGAACGCAGCCGTACGGGCACCAGCCGCAGCACGCCGGTCAGCCGGTGCCGCCGTGGGCGCCGGCCGGCCACCCCGGCCCGCACCCGGGCGCTCCGCGCCCGAGCCGGGTCGCCAAGTTCGCCGGTGCCGGCGTGGCGGTGCTCGCGCTGATGCTCGGCTCCGGTGTCGCCGGTGGGGCGCTCGCGCTCGCGCTGGACGGCGACGGCGGCGGGGTCACCCGCACCTACTCGGCCGCGCCGGTCATCAACAGCGCCGACCTGCCGAAGATCGCCGCCTCCGTCCAGGACAGCGTGGTCTCCATCGCCACCGACAACGGCGAGGGCTCCGGCGTGATCCTCACCGCCGACGGCTTCGTCCTCACGAACAACCACGTGGTCGCCTCGGCGAGCGGGGACACCGTCCGGGTGATCTTCGCCGACGGCACGAACGCCGAGGCCAGGATCGTGGGCACCGACCCGAAGACCGACCTCGCCGTGGTGAAGGCCAACGGGGTTCGCGACCTGAAGGCCGCCACGTTCGGCGACAGCGACGCGATGCAGGTCGGCGACCAGGTGCTCGCCCTGGGCAGCCCGCTGGGCCTGCAGGGCTCGGTGACGGCCGGCATCCTGAGCGCCCGGGACCGCACGATCCAGGCCGGTGACGGCCAGCCGCAGGATCCGCGCCAGGCCGCCTCCTCCATCGCCGGGCTGCTCCAGACCGACGCGCCGATCAACCCGGGCAACTCGGGCGGCGCGCTGGTCAACACCCGGGGCGAGGTGATCGGCATCAACACCGCGATCGCCACGTCCGGCCAGAGCACCGGCAACATCGGCGTCGGCTTCGCCATCCCGAGCAACAAGGCCAAGGACGTCGCGAGCAAGCTCCAGCGCGGCGAGAAGGTCAGCCACCCGTCCCTCGGGGTCAGCGTGAACATGGCCGAGGGCGGCGGTGCCCTGGTCGCCGCCGTCACGCCCGGCAGCGCCGCCGAGAAGGCCGGCCTCCAGCGCGGCGACGTCATCACCCGGTTCGGCGACACGGTGATCAACGACTCGGACGACCTGGTCGGCGCGGTCCAGGCCGGCAAGGTGGGCGACCGGGTCGAGGTGCACTACAAGCGCAACGGCGCCGAGGCGACGGCGACGGTCACGCTCGCCGAGACGCAGTAACCGGCACACGAACCTGCCTCCTCCCTCCAGGCGGCGGGTGACGGAGCCAAGGGGGTTGGCTCCGTCACCCGCCGCCGCCCCTCTCGACGGCGGTTCACCCCACCCGGGTGAACCGCCGTCACCCGTCACGGGGGCAGTCTCGGCAGGACCGGCTAGGGAGGGACGCGCATGAGCACGGCAGCCGCCGCCCGCGAGGACCAGCGGATCCAGCAGGACGTCCTGGCCGAGCTGGCCTGGGACGCCGAGGTGCAGCCGAACGAGATCGGGGTGAGCGTCGAGCAGGGCGTGGTGACCCTGACCGGCTGGGTGGACAGCTCCGCCCGCCGCTGGGCCGCGACCCGCTGCGCCCAGCGCGTACGGGGGGTGCGGGCGGTCGCCGACGACATCGAGGTGCGCCTGCCGGGCAGCCCCGGGGTCACCGACTCCGACATCGCCATCGCCGCCAGCCGGGCGCTGGAGTGGGACAGCTTCGTGCCCGCCGAACGGATCGACGTCACCGTGGCCAACGGGTGGGTGATGCTCCGCGGCGCGGTGGAGTTCGGCTGGCAGCGGCGCAGCGCGGAGCGCGAGGTGCGCCGGCTGCGGGGCGTACGCGGCATCACCAACCTCGTCGAGGTCGTCCCGCCCGCTCCCACCGACACCGACCGGATGCTCCGGGACGTGCGGCGGGCGCTGGGTCGCGCGCTCGGCGCGGAGCGGGTCCAGGTGGCGGTGGACGGGGACACGCTGGTCCTCAGCGGCGTCGTGCGCTCCTGGTGGGAACGGGACCAGGCGGAGCGGGTGGCCTGGTCGGCGCCGGGGGTGCGGGCGGTGGACGCCCAACTCCTCGTCGGCGAGTGACCGACGAGGAAAACACCCCTGTTGTCCGGTTTATCCGAGCGGGCGGCGGGAAACCGGGGTCTACCACGCGCACCGGCACGGGCGGACGACGCACGCCGGGGACCAATGGGAGGACTCGTGGCCGTGACCCATCCGACCGCGGATCGGGCGGCCGACCGGCCGCTGCGGATCGCGATGGTGGTTCCGCCATGGCTCTCCGTGCCGCCGCCCGGTTACGGCGGTCTGGAGCAGGTGGTGACCGGCCTCGTGGACGCGCTCGTGCGGCACGGCCACACGGTGACCCTGTTCGGTGCCGGCGAGTGGCACGGCACGGCCGCGCAGAACTTCGTCTCCACCGGTGCGGACCTGCAGTTCCCGCGGCTCGGCGAGTCCCTGCCCGAGCTGGCGCACCTGGCCCGGGTGCGGCAGCTCATCGACGCCGCGGACTTCGACGTCATCCACGACCACACGACGATCGGCCCCCTGGTCGCCAACCGGCGGGCGGTGCCCACCGTAGCCACCGTGCACGGCAACCCGGTCGGTGAGTACGGGACCGTGCTCAGCGACACCGACCACGGCGTCGGGCTGGTCGCCATCTCGCACGCCCAGCGTCGCCTGAATCCCGGGCTGCCCTGGGTGGGCACCGTGCACAACGCCCTCGACCTGTGCGACATCCCGCACAAGACCGCGCCCGCTCCGGGCCCGGTGCTCTGGCTGGCCCGGTTCAGCCCGGACAAGGGCCCCGACGTCGCGATCCGCGCCTGCCGGGCGGCGGGCCTGCCGCTGCTGCTCGCCGGCAAGTGCAACGAGCCCGCCGAGCGTCGCCACTTCGACGAGGTGGTGACGCCGCTGCTGGGGGACGACGTCGAGGTGGTGCTCAACGCCGACCGGGAGGCCACCCTGCGGATGCTGCTCGACGCCCGCTGCCTGATCATGCCGATCCAGTGGGAGGAGCCGTTCGGGATGGTGATGGTCGAGGCGATGGCCACCGGCACGCCCGTGGTCGCGCTCGACCGGGGCGCGGTGCCGGAGCTGGTCAAGTCGGGCGTCACCGGCCTGGTCTGCACCGGGCCAGCGGAGCTGCCGGCCGCGCTGCGGGCCGTCGACCGACTCGACCCCGCCGACTGCGTGACCCACGTCGCGGAGAGCTTCTCCACCGACCGGATGGCCGAGGGCTACGAAGCGGTCTACCGGCGGGTCGCCGCCTCCGTCCGGGAACCGGCCTGGCTCACCCTGCGGTGATCCGGCTCAGGCGGAGGCCGTACCGAGCGCGGCGATCGCGGCGTCGAGCCGGTCCGCGTACGCCGGGCTGATCCCGCCCTCCCGGAGCCGGACCGCGACCTTCTCGCGGAGCCGGGCCACCGGCGGCGCGAGGTCGTCGTGGCCGCCGCCCGCCGACGCGCGCAGGTTGCGCAGCTCGTTGCGGAGGTCCAGGCCCACGTCGGAGCGGATCTCCCCGGCGCTCAACCCGTCACCGATCAGGCCCTCGACCCGGTGGGCCGCCTCCCCGAGCGGTGTCGGCGCGGCCGGCGACGGCACCACCGTGGACGGCTCCACTGTGGGCGCCGCCGCCGCGGTCGGCCGCGGATCGGAGACGCCGTCCGGGGCGGGGGACGCGGACGGCGCGGGCGACCCCGCCGGGGGAGGGGCGGACCGCTCCGGCAGCAGCAGCGGGGCGGCGAGCGCCACCGCGACCGCGAGCCCGGCCGGGAGCAGCGCCGCGCGCGGCGACCGCCGTCGGGATCCGCGGGCGGCCGGCCGATCCGCCTCCACCGGAGGCCGGGTGGCCTCCACGGTGGCCCCACCGGCCCCGGCGGGCGCGCCGGGCTCCGCGCGCCGGCCGGTCGGGGACGGCGCCGCGGTGAGCAACCGCTCCCGGAGGACGGCCGCCACCTGGTCGGCGGTGGGGCGGGCCGCCGGGTCGCGGACCAGGCAGTCCCGTACGGTCCGGGCCACCTCGACCGGCAGCCCCGGCACACCGGCCAGCGGCGGCGGCTCACCCGCCGCCAGCGCGCCGCTCAACTGCTCCCAGGTGTCCGCCGGGTAGGGCACCCGCCCGCTGAGTGCCGCGTACAGCAGCACCCCGAGGGAGTACACGTCGGTCGCCGGCTGGGCGGGCGTGCCGTCCAGCCGCTCCGGCGCGACGTACGCCGGGGTGCCGAAGGTGGTGCCGTCCTCGTCGTCGTCCGGAGCGCCGACCCGGGCGGCGATCCCGAAGTCGAGCACCTTGGCGCCCGCCGGGGTCATCATCACGTTGGCCGGGGTGATGTCGCGGTGCACGATGCCGAGGCGGTGGGCGGCGGCGAGGGCGTCCGCCACCTGGACGCCGATCTCGACGGCCTCGGCCCAGGGCAGGGGCCCGGCGGTCAGCCGCAGCTCCAACTCCTCGCCGGTGAGCAACTCCATGACCACGAACGAGGTGATCGTGCCGTCGGGGCAGACGGTCTCGCCGTAGTCGTGGACCGCCGTGACGTGGGGGTGCACGAGCTGCGCGGCGGCCCGGGCCTCCGCGTGCACCAGGTCGCGGAAGCGCGCGTCGGCGGCCAGCGACGGGGCGAGCACCTTGAGCGCGACCAACCGGTCCAGCACCTCGTCGTGGGTCCGCCAGATCACCGACATGCCGCCGGCGCCGAGCTGGTCGAGGAGCCGGTACCTGCGGACCAGCAACCGACCGGGCTGGAGCACTGCCGTCACGGTTCGCACCTGCCTCGGGGTGGGAGCGGTATCAGGGTGCGCGCCGGTGTTCGGGCTGTCAACGGGTGGTCACGGCGTCGACCATGATCGATGAATGGGCGCCGGCGGTCGGGAGGCGAGGCGCCGGGGTGCCGGGCCGGGCGGCCCCCCGGGGCGGCGGCGTGGCCGCGCCGTCGTGCCAGGATGAACGGTATGGCGGGGGGACCGGTGGCGTTCGTGCTCGGCGGCGGCGGCGTGCTCGGCGCGGTCGAGGTGGGCATGCTGCGCGCGTTGTTCCGTGCCGGCATCCGACCGGACATGGTGCTCGGCACGTCGATCGGCGCGGTCAACGGCGCGCTGGTCGCCGCGGACCCGACCGAGGCGGTCACCGACCGGCTGGTCCGGCTCTGGGCCTCCCCCGAGGCGAGCGAGGTGTACGGCGACTCCGTCGCCCGGCAGCTTCGCCGGTTCGCCGCCCGGACCCACCTGCACTCGCCCCGCCCGCTGCGCCGGCTGCTCGAATCCGAACTGGGGGCCGACACCACCTTCGCGGACCTCCGGGTGCCCTTCCGCTGCTGCGCGGCCCACATCGAGCGGGCCGCCGAGCACTGGTTCGACAACGGTCCCGTGGTGCCGGCGGTGCTCGCGTCGGCGTCCGTTCCCGGATTGCTGCCGCCCACGGAGATCGACGGCGCGCACTACGTGGACGGTGGCATCGTCAACTCGATCCCGATCGGCGAGGCGGTGACCGCCGGCGCCACCCGGATCTTCGTGCTCCAGGTGGGGCGGATCGAACGGGAACTCACCCCGCCCCGCCGGCCCTGGGAGATCGCCCAGGTCGCCTTCGAGATCGCCCGGCGGCACCGGTTCTTCCGGGAGATGGCCGCTCTCCCGGAGGGGGTGGAGGTGCACGTGCTGCCGACCGGCGGGCTGAACCCACGCGACGACACGCCGTGGGCGTACCGGGACATGGCGGCGGTGGGGCGGCGGATCAGCCGCGCCTACACGGCCTCCCGGCGGTACCTGGCCAACCTGGAGCGCTGATGCCGCTGCCCCCGCGGTGGGTACGCCGGGTGCTGCTGGCGCCCGCCGTGGTGCTGCTCGCCGTCGCCGTGGTCACCACGCTGCCGGTCTGGGCGCTGCTCGCGGCGGCCCTGTCGCCGCTGGTGCCCGGCCGGTTGCGCCCGCTGCGGCTGCTCTGGATCGGCTGCGTCTACCTGGTCTGGGACGCGGCGGCCCTGCTCGCGCTCTTCGGGCTCTGGATCGGCGCCGGCTTCGGCGCCCGCGTCCGCTCCCCCGGCTTCCAACGCGCCCACTACGTGCTCGCCGGCTGGTTCCTGAAGGTGCTCTTCTGGCAGGCCCGGTGGACGCTCCGACTGCGGATCGACGTGGTCGGGTCCGATCCCGACACCGCCCTGCCCGGCCGGCCCGAGCTGGTGCTCTGCCGGCACGCCGGGCCCGGTGACTCGTTCATCCTCATCCACGCACTGGTCAACTGGTTCAAGCGCGAGCCGCGCATCGTGCTCAAGGACACCCTCCAGTGGGACCCGGCCATCGACGTCCTGCTCAACCGGCTGCCGAACCGCTTCATCGCGCCCTCGCCCGACCACGACCGGGGTGAGGTGGTGCTCCGCCAGATCGGGCACCTGGCCACGGGACTGGACGACGACGACGCCTTTGTGATCTTTCCGGAGGGCGGCAACTTCACCCCCCGGCGGCGCATCCGGGCGATCGCCCGGCTCCGGGCACGCGGGCTGGAGCGGATGGCCCTGCGTGCCGAGCGGCTGCGGCACGTGCTCGCGCCGCAGCCCGGTGGGCTGCTCGCCGCGCTGGACGCGGCCCCCGAGGCGGGAGTCATCTTCGTGGCGCACACCGGGCTGGACCGCATGGTCACCGTCGCCGACGTCTGGCGCGAGCTGCCCATGGACAAGCGGATCGTGATGCGCTTCTGGTCGGTGCCGCCGGAGGAGGTGCCGGCCGGCCGGCAGGATCGCATCGACTGGCTCTTCGACTGGTGGGCCCGGATCGACGAGTGGATCGCGGCGAACCGGGACGGCGTGGCCGCGAGCCACCCCGACCGCGCCACGTAGGGTGCGGTCGTGGACCAGATCAGCGTGGTGACGACCGTGGTGGACGCGCGTTCGGTCGCGGACGTGCTCGCCGCGGCGGCGGTGGCGGGCCGACTCGCCGCCTGCGCACAGGTCGGCGGGCAGGTGGACAGCACGTACTGGTGGCGCTCCGGTGTGGAGACCAGCTCCGAGTGGTCGGTGCAGTTCAAGACCGCTCCGGACCGGGTCACCGCGTTGGTCGAGCAGATCCGCGCCAGCCACCCGTACGAGGTGCCGGAGATCCTGGTGACCCGGGTGGACAGTGGCGACCCGGCGTACGCGGCCTGGGTGTACGAGCACACCCGTCCCTGAGTACCCGCACTCTGGTGCGGGTGGCCCGGGGGAGCCGAGGATGACGCGGTGGACGACACCGCCTACCCGTGCCCCGCGTGCCGCGCGCCGGCCGACCTGACCACCGGCTGCTCCCACTGCCGGCGGCCACCCGACCCGGAGGCCGCCGAGGTGATCCGGCTCGACCGGCAGATCGTGCTGCTGGCCGGGGAGGTGGAGCGGGCCCGGGTCGCGTACGCCGAGGTCGCGCAGCGGCTCCAGCACACCCGCGGGCGACGGGCGGAGCTGGCCGCCCGGGTGCGGGCCCGCGTCGCGCCGGTCGCACCGGTGCCCGTCCGGTGGCAGCAGCCGCCCGTGCCGGGGCGTCCACCGGCCCCCGGCCGACCGGAGGCCTCCACCCGGACCGTGCAGGGGCTCCTCTTCGTCCTGGGTGGACTGCTCCTCGGCACGGCCGCCGTGGTCTTCACGGCGGTGGCGTGGGCGTCGGTCGGCGTCGCCGGTCGCGCGCTGATCCTGGCCGCGGTCACCGCGCTCGCCCTGACCGTGCCGATGCTCGTGGTGCGGCGGGGGTTGCGCGGCACCGCGGAGACCGTGGCGGCGGTGGGTCTGCTGCTCGTCGTGCTCGACGGGTACGCCGCCTGGTCGGTCGACCTGGCCGGGGTGTCCTCCTGGCCGGGGACCCGCTACGCCGCGCTGGTCGGGGGGGCCAGCGCGGCGCTGGCGTGCGCGTACGCCCGGCTCAGCCGGCTCAGCGGGCCGTGGTTCGCGGCGTTCGCGGCCGTCCAGCCGGTGCTGCCACTGCTCGCCGCGGAGGCCCGGCCGTCGGCGGCCGGCTGGTCGGTGGTGCTGGTCGGGGTGGCGCTGCTGAATCTGGGGGTGCTGGTCGCGCTGGCCCGGCTGGCCACCGGCGGGGGCGCCGTCGGCGTGGCGTCGGGAGCCGACGGGCGGGGGTCGGGCACGGGGCCGCGCCAGCCGTCCGGCCGCGACGTCGCACCACGGCCGGCCGCGACGCTGCTCGCGGGTCGGGTGGTGACCTGGACGGCGTTCGGCGGCGCGCTGCTGGGGGCCGCGGGGTACGCGCTGGTGCCGCTCGTGGCCGGGCGCGCGGCCGGCACGCCGCTGCTGGCCGGGGCGCCGCTGCTGCTGGTGGCGGCCACGCTGGCCGGCGCGGCGCTGCTCGCCGGCGTTCCGGCGCTGCGGCCGGCGGCCACCGGGCTCCTCGTGCCGGTGCTCGCCTCCGCTCTGCTGCGGCCGGTGGCGGAGCTGCGTCCGTCACTGCTCCTGCTCGCCACAGCGCTGGTCGTCGTCACGCTGGCCGGTGCCGTGACCGCGCTGCCGGCTCGCTGGCGGCGCGGGCCACACGTCGCGGCGCGGGTGGTGGCGCTCGGCGTGGCGGCCCTCACCGCCCTGCTCACCACCGTGCTCGCGCTCGACGCGGCGGCCGGGTCGCTGCCACCGTGGCAGGGTGCCGGGCCGGGGCCCGACCTGGACTGGGGCTGGCAGCTCCCGGTCGCCGTGGTGCTCGCCGTCGGCGCGGTCACGCTGCTGCTCGCGGGTGCCGTCCGCGCCTTCGCCGTCCCGGTCGGCCTGGCCCCGGCCGCCCTCGCGCTGCCGGCGAGCCGGCCGTTCGACTGGCCGGTGGTGGTCGCCGTGGACCTGGTGGGGGCGGTGCTGCTCGTGGCCCTGCTGCTCCGCCGCGCCCGTCCGGCCCCGGACCCGGTCGGTGCGCGGCCGGTCGTCACCTGCACCGCGGGCCTGGCGGCGGGCCTGCTCGGGCACGCGCTGGTGGTGGGTCTGGCCGCGCCGGCCGGTGCGCTCGCCGCTCTGGGGGCGGCCCTGGTCCTCGGCGTGGCGCTGGCCGGGCTCGGCCGCCGCGCACCGGTGGTGCCGCGCGAGGTGACCGGGAGCGCTCTCGCCATCGCGCTGCTCGCCCTGCCCGCGATCGGCGCCGTCGCGCTGCTCGCCGCCGACGTGCCCGCCCGGTGGCAGGCCCGCGCGGCGCTGGGCGCCGTCGGGCTCGTGCTCGTGGGTCTCCTCGCGGTCCGCCGCCACTGGCCCGCACTGCGCGGGTACGCCGCCACGGCCCTCGCCGTCGCGGCGACCGTGGCCGGGGTGGCACCCGTGCTGCCGTGGGTCGACGAGCCCGTGGCCCCGTACGCGGCCCTGGCCGCGCTGCTGGTCGCCGCGGGCCTGCGCCCGGTGCCGGCGGTCCCTTCCACCACATCCGAGCCGGTCCGGCCGGCCGCGCGGCGGGGCGACGAGGTGGCGCTCCGGCTCGCCGGGTTCACGTTGCTGACCGTGGCCGTGGCCGCCGCCGCGCCGGCGGTGCTGAGGGCGTTGCTGCGCCCGTACGGCCGGGCGGTGCCGGTCTGGTCCGGTGCGCCGGACGTGGCACCGGTGCCGTCGGCGCTGCCGTCCGGCGTCGCCCTGGCCGTCCTCGCCGTCGCGGTCCTGGTGGCCGGCCGCGCGGCCGGGGCTCCCCGCTCGACGGTGCTGCTCACCGCCCTACCCTTCGCCGCCGCCGTGCCGCCGGTGCTGCTGGTGGCGGCCGGCGCGCCCTGGCCGGCCGGCCCGGCGGTCACCCTGCTCACCGGCGTGGCGGCGCTGTCGGCGGCCGCGCTGCTCGCGCCGCGACCGCTGCTCGCCCGGGTCGCCGCCCCGGTCGGGCTGGTGCTGGCCGGGGCCGGGACGGCCACGCTCACCGCGACGCGGGGCGGCACCCTGGCCGGCCTCGGCGTGCTGCTGGTCGCCGCGGTGGTCGTCGGCACCGCCGGGCGCCGCGTCGAGGCGCGCGTCCTGGGCTGCCTCTCGGCGGTGGCGGCCGGCACCGCCCTCGCGGTGACGGCACCACTCGCCGGTGGGCTGCCGCTGCGCGACGCGGCGTTCGCGGTGCTGGCGGTGGCGGCCCTGACGCTCGCCGTCGCGGCACTCACCCCGACCGCCGCACCGTCGCACGCGTCCCCCGTGCCGGCCGGGCCGGCGCTGCCCGCCACGCCCGCCGTGCCGCCCGCCGTGCCGCCCGCCGAGCGGCCCGCCGCTCCGGCCGGGCTCGCCGTGGCCGGCGGGCTGGTGCGGCAGGTGCTGGACGGCGCCGCCCAGGCGGTGGCGCTGCTCGCGCTGCTGCTCACCCTCGACGAACTCCGCCCGGCCGCGGCGGTCTGCGCCCTCTGGGGTGCCGCCGTCGGCCTGCGCCTGCTTCGACGCGACGAGCCGGTCGGCCGGCGGTGGGTGTTCGCGGGCATCGCCGGTGGCAGCGAGCTGCTGGGCGCCTGGCTGCTGCTCGCCTCCGGTGGGGTCGTGCTGCTGGAGGCGTACACCGTGCCGGCGGCGGTGCTCGCGCTCGCGGCCGGTCTCGTGGCGCTGCGGAGCCGTCCGGGGCTGACGAGCTGGCTCGCGCTGGGCCCGGGGCTGGGCGCGGCGCTGGCGCCCAGCCTGGTCTCCGTGCTGGTGGCCGGGGAACCGCAGCCGTGGCGGCGGTTGCTGCTCGGTGCCGCCGCACTCGCCGTGGTGCTCGCCGGTGCGGTCCGTCGCTGGCAGGCTCCGGTGGTGCTCGGCGGTGCGGCCCTCACGCTGCTCGCCCTGCACGAGCTGGCGCGCGGCTGGGACCTGCTGCCCCGGTGGATCTTCCTGGCGGTGGGTGGGCTCGCGCTGATCGGGCTGGCGGCCACCTACGAGCGCCGGCGCCGGGACCTGCACCGGCTCCGTGCGGCGGTGGGGCGGATGAGCTGAGGTAGGGCGGTCCCTACCTCGGATCCGGGGGTTGTCAGGGTTACTCAGCGCAACCAATCTCGCGAGACTTGACAGCGGGGGTCGAGCCGTACGGCCGGCCGTACGTCGAGGACGGGAGCGCAGCATGGTGCTGGCAGCGGTGGCGGATCCGCCGGTACGGCGGGGGAGTGACTACGCACAGTTGTCCCGGCGAATCAGTCAGGCCGGCCTGCTGAAGCGACGCCCCGGCTGGTACGCCGCCCGGGTGGTGCTCACCCTGGCCGCCTTCGCGGCCGGCTGGGTGGCGGTCCTCGCGGTCGGCGACTCGTGGTGGCAGTTGCTGCTCGCGGTCGGCCTCGCGGTGGCCACGACGCAGGTGGCGTTCCTCGGCCACGACGCGGGGCACCGGCAGATGTTCCGCCGGCGTGGCCCGAGCGAGCTGGTGGGCCTGCTGGCGGGCAACCTCGCGGTGGGGCTCAGCTACGGCTGGTGGGTCGACAAGCACAACCGGCACCACGCCAACCCCAACCACGAGGACGAGGACCCGGACGTCGGCGCCGGAGCGCTGGTGTGGACGTACGAGCAGGCGCTCGACACGCGCGGGTTCGGGCGCTGGTTGGCCCGCCGGCAGGCCTGGCTGTTCTTCCCCATGCTGCTCCTGGAGGGCCTGAACCTCCACGTGGCCAGCATCCGCGCGATCGTCGGCCGCGAGTCGGACGGCCGGTTCAGCACGCCGATGCGCCACCGCGGTGTCGAGGTGCTGCTGCTGGGCCTGCACACCGCCGGCTACCTGGGCGTGCTCCTGCTCGCCATGTCACCGGGGAAGGCGCTGCTGTTCGCGGCCGTCCACCAGGGGCTGTTCGGGCTCTACATGGGGTGCTCGTTCGCCCCCAACCACAAGGGCATGCCGATGCCGACGGCGGAGGACGAGCTGGACTACCTGCGCAAGCAGGTGCTCACCTCGCGCAACGTGCGGGGCGGCTGGTTCGTGGACCAGGCGCTCGGGGGCCTGAACTACCAGATCGAGCACCACCTCTTCCCCAACATGCCGAGGGCGAACCTGCGCCGGGCACAGCCGATCGTGCGGGCGTACTGCGCCGAGCACGGCATCCCGTACGCGGAGACGGGGCTCGTCGACTCGTACCGTCAGGCGCTCGCCCACCTGCACGAGGTCGGGCGTCCGCTCCGGGGCTGAGCCGGGCGGGCCGGCGGGAGCGGGGGGCGGCGCACACGCGCCGCCCCCCGCTGCGCGTCCACCGCGTGAGCGCACCGTCGGCCGCGCGCCGGGCGCGGGCAGCCGTCGCTACCGCTCCCCGCCCCGGTAGGGTCGGCCCATGGCAGACGTGCTCACCGCGGAGGCGGTGGAACAGGAGCTGAGCGGGCTGGCCGGGTGGTCGGGGGACCCGTCCGGGATCAGCCGCACCGTGGAGCTGGCCAGCTTCCCGGCCGCCATCGCGGTGGTGGACCGGGTCGCCGTGATCGCCGAGGAGCTGGACCACCATCCCGACATCGACATCCGGTGGCGGACGCTGACGTTCCGGTGCGTCACCCACTCGGCCGGCGGTGTCACCCACCGCGACGTCACGTTGGCCCGTCGGATCGACGAGATCGTGGGGAGCGCCCGATGAGATTCGAGATCAGCAAGGTGCTGGACGCCATCGAGGGGCGGGTCTGCACCGACCCCTCACTGGCCCGGGCCGTCCTCGACCTGGCCGAGGTGATCCGGTACCAGGACATCGACGGCGGCCGTCCCGCGAGCCTGCTCCGGCTCGGTATGGTGATCGACGCGCTCTCCCGGCAGCTGGAGGAGGACAGCGTCCAGGTCTACGCCGTGGTGCACCGCGCGCTGCTCTCCGACGCCGACCTGACCTCCAACGAGCGCATGGTGGTGCGTCGGTGGGCCGACGACGGCCTCGTCGAGGTGCTCGACAAGCCCGGGGACCGGGTGCTGGAGGTGGCCGACCTGCTCGGCCTCCCGGTGGTCAGCCGCGCCCGGTTCGACGGGCTGCGGGGGCGCTTCCCGTGGGTCACGGACGAGCCCGGTCGGGTGCTGGCCCCCGTGCCCGGCGCGGGGGGTCCCGTCCTCCGGGCCCAGGTCGGCGGCGGCGACAAGCCGGCGAGCGGCCCGCGCTCGCCGGCCGGCGTGAAGCTGTTGGCCCGCCAGTGGCGGTGCCCGGAGCCGGGGTGCGCGCTCTTCGGCGGCGGCGGTGGCGGAGGGGCCTTCGCCGACCTGGCCCGGGTGCAGAGCAGCCCCGCCGGGCAGGCGCCGCCCACGCTGCGCGGCGGCGTACCCACCTGCCCCCGGCACGGCACCCGGCTCGGCGACGCCGGGCCGCGGCCGCGTACGGAGGTGCTCGCGGTGCGGATCGGTGGCCTGGTGCGGCGTCGGTTCGTGCTCAGCGAGGAGCAGCCGGTGCTCGTCGGCCGGGCGCCCGAGGGCGACGGCGGGATCGTGCTCGGGCAGTGGCTCAACGACGAGGCGCGCCGCTGGATCAGCCGCAACCACCTGCGGCTCGAACTGCGCGTCGGCGAGGTGATCGTGACCGACGTCAGCACCAACGGCTCGGGCATCCGTCCGGGCGGCTCGATGACCGAGACGGAACGAATCCCGCTCGCGCCCCGGCAGTCCCGGGTGCTGGCCGAGAACGACATGGTCGAGCTCTACCCGGGTGTGCAGGTGGGCCGCGCCGAGGAGCTGCCGACCGGCGCGGCGTACACCCCCACCTCGGTGATGGCCGAGGCCCCCACCATGGCGATGCGCCTGCCGCGCGCCTGACGCCCACCCCGCCCGGCGCCCGGCCGGGCGGGCCGGCCGGGCGCGGGTGGGTCAGGCGGACAGGACGGCGGCCAGCTGGGCCACCGCGTGGTCGATCTCCTCCTCGGTGACCACCAGCGGCGGCGCGAGGCGGATCGTCGAGCCGTGGGTGTCCTTGGCGAGGATCCCGCGCTCGGCGAGCCGCTCGCACGCCTCGCGGCCGGTCATCAGCGCCGGGTCGATGTCCAGTCCGGCCCAGAGGCCCTGGCCCCGGACGGCGATCAGGCCCTTCCCGACCAGCCCCTGGAGCCCGGCGTGCAGCCGCTCGCCCAGCTCCGCGGAGCGCCGCTGGAACTCGCCGGTGGCCAGCAGCCGGACCACCTCGACGGCCACCGCGCAGGCGAGCGGGTTGCCACCGAAGGTGGAGCCGTGCTGGCCCGGCTTGAGCACGCCGAGCACGTCGGCGTTCGCGGCCACGGCCGAGACGGGCACGATGCCGCCGCCCAGCGCCTTGCCGAGCAGGTACATGTCGGGCGTGACGCCCTCGTGGTCGCAGGCGAAGGTCGCCCCGGTGCGACCGAGGCCGGACTGGATCTCGTCGGCGATGAAGAGCACGCCGCGTTCGGTGCAGACCCGTCGGACGCCCGGCAGGTAGCCCTCGGGCGGCACCACCACGCCCTGCTCGCCCTGGATCGGTTCGAGCAGCACGGCGACGGTGTTCTCGTCGATCGCGGCGGTCAGCGCGTCCAGGTCGCCGTAGGGGACGACCGTGAAGCCCGGGGTGTACGGCCCGAAGTCGGCGCGGGCGTCCTCGTCCGTGGAGAAGCTGACGATGGTGGTCGTACGCCCGTGGAAGTTGCCCTCGGCGACCACGATGTTGGCCTGACCGGCCGGCACGCCCTTGACCTGGTAGCCCCACTTGCGGGCCACCTTGATCCCGGTCTCCACCGCCTCGGCGCCCGTGTTCATGGGCAGCACCATGTCCTTGCCGCACAGCTCGGCCAGCTCCCGGCAGAAGGCGGCGAACTGGTCGTGGATGAACGCGCGGCTGGTGAGGGTGAGCCGGTCGAGCTGCGCGTGGGCCGCCTCGACGAGCCGGGGGTGGCGGTGACCGAAGTTGAGCGCCGAGTAGCCGGCCAGGAAGTCGAGGTAGCGGCGGCCGTCCACGTCGGTCAGCCAGGCCCCCTCGGCGGAGGTGATCACCACCGGCAGCGGGTGGTAGTTGTGCGCGGTCCAGCGTTCCGCGTCCCGGACGGCGCCCGGCGTCCGCAGCATGTCGTCGATCACTTGCTCGCCTTTCCCTGTCGGAGTCGCAACGTGCAGCACTTCGGTCCGCCGCCGGCCTTACGCAGCTCGGACAGGTCGACACCGATGGTCTCGTAGCCCCGGTCGCGCAGCTTTGCGGCCAGGTCGGTGGCCTGCGCCGGCAGCACCACGTGCCGGCCGTCGCTCACCGCGTTGAGGCCGAGCACCTCGGCGTCGGCCATCGTGGCGTGCACCGCGTCGGGGAAGAGGCGCCGCAGCACGGCCTGGCTGCCGGGCGAGAACGCCTCCGGCAGGTAGGCGACCGTCCGCTCGTCGAGCACGGTCAGCGCGGTGTCCAGGTGGTAGAAGCGCGGGTCGACCAGCTGCATGGTGATCACCGGGTAACCGAAGACCTCCTGCAACTGGGCGTGGGAGGCGTGCGCGGTGCGGAACCCGGTGCCGGCGAGCAGCAGGTCGCCGACCAGCAGGATGTCGCCCTCACCCTCGTTGACGTGCTTGGGGTCGTACATCTCGAAGCCGGCGGCCTCGAACCAGGCCCGGTAGGCCGGGGCCTCGTCGGCGCGCTGCGGGTCGCGGAACTGCACCGCCATCGCCTTGCCGTCGATCACCGTGCCGCCGTTGGCGGCGAAGACCATGTCGGGCAGGCCGGGCACCGGAGCGATCTCCTCGACGGTGTGGCCCAGGTCGCGGTAGACCTGCCGCAGCTGCTCCCACTGCCGGATCGCCAGGTCGGCGTCGACGGGCGCGGTCGGGTCCATCCACGGGTTGATCGCGTAGTCCACGGCGAAGTACGTCGGCCGGCACATCAGAAAGCGCTGGCGGGTGGCGTCCATCGTCATTGTCCTGCTCCCAGGGGTCGGGCGCGCCCGGCCACCGTCGGCCCACGGGCTGGCGCCGTTGTTCAACGGTATTCGGCCTTGCCCGGAAGGATCCACCGCAGGAAGTTGCACGGGGCGACGGATCGTTGCGTGTAGAAGCTAGGGAGCGGCGAATCATTGTGCCGCAGCGGGAATGGGGCGGAAACACTTCAGGGGCGGCGAACCGCCGCCCCTGAACCTGTGTCGCCCGGCCGGTGAACCACCGGAACTGATCGGGCTGGCCGGTGCACCACCGGCGCTGTCACCGGCGCACCGCCGGCGAGCCGGACAGTGCCCGTCAGAACCGGTCCACAAACTGTGAATCAAGCCACTCCCGGAACCGCGGCACCCAGTCGCCGTCGGTGGTCGGCCAGTCGAACAGGCCGGTCATCGCCAGCACGCCGATGACCACGGCGGAGAGGCCGAGACCGATGCCCAGCAGGGCGTCGGTCTTGCCGGCGATGTGCCGACGCCGCGTCGCCACCAGGCCCAGCACGGAGAGCACCGCGCCGACCGCGCCGAGGCCGATGCCGTAGCCGGCCAGCGTGCCGGTCAGCACGAACAGCGCACCGCCGACGCCGAGCACCAGGCCGAGGGTGGCGAGCAGGCTGGCGCGCGGCTTCGGCCCGGGGACGAGCCGCCGCTCCGGCTCGATCCGCTCCGCGTCCGGGTCGAGTGGGCGGTTCCGCTCGGGGCGCACGACCCGGTCGCGCTCCGGCTCGGCGGCGCGTGCGACCGGACGGTCCGGGGTGGAGCCGGTGGTGGCCGGCCCCGGCCGGGTGTCGGTGACCGCGGCGGGCCGGGTGCCGGCGTCGACCGGCCGGGCCGTGGCGGCGCGGGCGGCGGCGCCCCGCTCCGCGGCCCGGTCGCGGGTGTCGACCGTCGTGTCGTCCGATCTCACGCCGCTGACGGCGTCGCGGCCGTCGACGCGGCCGTCGAGGTTCTCGTCGCGCGCCGGCTGGCGCGACAGCGAAGGAATCCTGACCACAACTCACCTCCTGGGTAGGGCGGGTGGCCGTGGCACGCGCGGCACCCGCGTCACCAGCAAGTACCCGAATGACCGTTTTCCGACACCGGCAACGGGTGAGCGACCCCGGCTACGCTTGCTGGTCGTGCCAGAGGGACACACCATCCACCGCCTGGCGGCCCGCCACGCCGCGCTCTTCGCCGGCGACAAGGTGCACGCCACCAGCCCGCAGGGCCGCTTCGCCGAGGGCGCCGCCCTCCTCGGCGGCACCGTCCTCGAGGCCACCGAGGCGTACGGCAAGCACCTGCTGCACCACCACGCCGGCGAGCTGACCCTGCACGTCCACCTCGGGCTCTACGGCAAGGTCACCGACGGCGACGGCGAGCCGCCCGAGCCGGTGGGCCAGATCCGCCTGCGCCTCACCAGCGACCGGCACTGGCTCGACCTGCGCGGCCCGACTGCCTGCGAGGTGCTCACCCCGCCCGAGGTGGCGGCGCTGCGCGCCCGGCTCGGCCCCGACCCGCTGCGCGCCGACGCCGAGCCGGACCGGGCGTACGCGCGGATCTCCCGCAGCTCCACGCCCCTGGCCGCGCTCCTGCTCGACCAGTCGGTGGTGGCCGGCACCGGGCTGATCTTCGTGACGGAGGCGCTGTTCCGGGCCGGGCTGCCGCCGACCCTGCCCGGCCGCGCGCTGGACCGTGCCGGTTGGGACCGGATCTGGGCGGACCTGGTCGACCTCATGACCGTCGCCGTCGGCCGGGGGCGCATCGACACCGTCCGCGACGAGCACCTGCCGGAGGCGATGGGTCGCGCGCCGCGGGTCGACCGGCACGGCGGCGAGGTGTACGTCTACCGCCGCCCCGGCGCGCCCTGCCACGTGTGCGGCACGGCGGTCAGCCGCGGCGAGCTGGCCGGCCGCAACCTCTACTGGTGCGCGACCTGCCAGGCCGGCTGACACCGGTCGGCACGCCCTCCGGGCATGCGTCGGGGGACCTCGGCCGGCGTCCGGCGTGCTCGGGGACCTCGGCCGGCGCCCGGCGGCGTGCTCGGGGGCGTCAGCCGGCGCCCGGCGGTGTGCTCGGCGGGCGTCAGCCGACGGCTCGGAGGACGCCGCGCTGGTGCCGGAGCCGCTCGACGGCCTGCGCGGTCGCCTCGTCGGCGGGCAGGAAGACCACGATCTCCTGCGCGTCGGTGCTGGGCAGCTCCAGCCGCTCCCGGTGCCAGCGCAGCTCGCGCGCGCTCGGGTGGTGCAGCCGGAGCGGGACCTGCGGTGGGGGCAGGTGACGGTGCAGCCGCCGGGTGAACTCCTGCCCGGCGACGGGCGCCAGCTCGGCCTTGAACCACTCGGACACCTCCGCGGAGGGCCCGAGCCACAGGTCGAAGGCCTGTTCGTCGGCGACCTGGTGCCAGTCGGGGAAGGTCGCCCGGGCGCGCGGGTCGGTGAACACGTAGCGCGTCAGGTTCGGCGCCGGGGAGTCGAGCAGCCCCGTCCCGCGCATCACCAGCTCGAACGCCGTCGTGTGCGCGAGCACGTCGCCCAGGCGGTTGGTGACCATCGCGACACCGGGCTCGAGCAGCCGGAGCATCTCCCGCACGGTGGGCCGGACGTGGCGGTTGGGCGGTGACGGGGGACGGTGCCCCGGACACTCGCCACCGGTGATCTTGGCGAGGTAGCGGATGTGGTCGCGCTCGGTCGCGTCCAGGCTCAGGGCGTCCGCGAGCGCCTTCACCACGGACAGCGACGGGTTGCGGTCCCGCCCCTGCTCGATGCGGGTGAGGTACTCCACACTGATGCCGGCCCGCGCGGCCAGGTCCGAGCGCCGCAGCCCGGGGGAGCGGCGCCGGTCGCGCTCCGGCAGCCCGAAGGACTCCGGCTGGATGCTGTCGCGCTTGGCGCGGACGAAGTCGCCCAACGGCGTACCCATGCGTGGAAGTCTAGGCAGCTCGGCCGGGCGTAGCGTGGCCCCACGAGGGCCAGCCTGAGCCCGGTCTGGCTGCCGTCGCCCCGACGGCGGACGGTGGAGCGCATGAGCGAGAAGCACACCTTGGTCATCGTGGTCGGAAGCGTCCGCGAGGGGCGGTTCGGGCCGGTCGTCGCCTCCTGGGTCGCCGAGCAGGCGCGTGAACACGGCGGGTTCGACGTCGAGGTCGTCGACCTCGCCGACGTCGAGATCCCCCTGTCGCTGCCGGCGGCCCCGCCGAAGTTCGCCGGTGACGCGTACCCGCGCCCGGCTTCGATGGCGTCCCTCACGTCGCGCCTCGCGGAGGCAGACGCGTTCATCCTGGTCACGCCGGAGTACAACCACAGCTACCCCGCCTCGCTGAAGGCGGCGATCGACTGGCACTTCACCCAGTGGACGGCCAAGCCCGTGGCCTTCGTGAGCTACGGGGGAGCGGGCGGCGGCCGGCACGCCGTCCTCCACCTGGAGAACGTCCTCACCGAACTGCACGCCGTCACGATCCGCGACAGCCTGGCCTTCCCGAACTACTTCGCCACGTGGCGGGACGGCCGACCGCTGGACCCGGAGGCGCCCGGGTACGCCAAGACCCTCCTGGACCAGCTCACCTGGTGGGCCGCCGCGCTGAGCGCCACGCGCACCGCGGCTCCCTATCCGGCCTGAGCGGGTTCCCTCGGCACGCCCACCCGGCACGGGCGGGAAACGTGCCCGGCCCGGGCGGGATGCCTGCCCGGGCCGGTCAGCGCCCGTCGAGCAGCCAGCGGACCACCTCGACGTGGTTCGCCAGGACCTGCCCGTCCGCGACGCCCCACGCCAACGTCTGCGCGATCGTCCAGCCCCGCACCCGCTCCCGGTCGAGGCCCAGCTCGGCGCTGAGGCGGTCCAGCCGGTGGCGGGCCGCCTCCGGGGAGTGCCCCAGCTCCGCACCGCGCACCATCGCCACCACGCCGAACTCCCGCTCACCCGCCAGCGGCTTCGGGTCGATGACGAGCCAGGGCTCCCGGGCCGCCCGTAGCACGTTCCCGGCGTGCAGGTCCTGGTTGACCAGCACCTGCTCGCCCTGGCTGGGCACCAGGTCGGCGAGCAGCCCGAGCGCGGCGTCCAGCAGCCGCCGCTCGTACGGCCGGTTCGCCCGCTCCCACGTGACCGGCATCCGCTCGACCCAGCCGGCCGCCTCCTCGGCGAGGGAGGTGAACGGCGGGCCGGCCGGCACGAGGAGCCGAGGGAGCAGCGCCACGACCGCGTCCAGGGCGGCATCGGCCGGCACGCCGTGCAGCGGCGTTCCCGGCTCGCAGCGCTCGACCAGCAGCGCGCGCCGCTGCGGGTCGTGCCCGAGCAGCCGGACCGCCCCCGCGCCCGCCCACCGCGCCAGGGCCGTGGCCTCGTGGGCGCTCTCGGCGTCCGGGTACTGGAGCTTGAGCACCGCGCGGGTGCCGTCGGGCAGCTCGGCGGGCATCGCCAGCGAGGCGAAGGCGTACGGGAAGGGCGGGCCGACCCGCAGCGACCAGCGCGCGACGCAGGCGGCGAGCCGGTCCGGCAGCTCGGCCAACCAGTCCCTGCCGGCGGAGGTCCGCCGTACCCAGCCCAGCCCCTCCGGGACGCGCAACTCGTCGGTCACCGGTCCATCCTCGACCCTGCCGGGCCGAGCCGTACCACCGGTTCGGCCCGGTGGAGCGTCCGGCCGGCGGCCGGGGTCAGCGCAGCCGGCGGATGTCGCCGTACGCGCGGTAGAAGCCGCCCCGCCCGGACTCCCGGACCTCGGTGACCAGGTAGCGGGCGCCCGGCTCGCGGATGCCCTTGGGGAACTGCACCGACCAGTCCGGCCGGTAGCCGGCCGAGAGCACGTGCACCCGCAGCCTCCCGTGCTCCTCCACGCACTGCACCACCACACCGCCGGCCACGTCGCTGGTCACCTCGACCGTGGACCAGGCTGCCGGCTCGGGCAGCCGGGACGGCGCCTTCACGTCGACGACCTCCGGAACCGTGCCGGCCTCGGCCGCCCGGATCGCCGGCTCGCTCGCGTCGATGCAGGCGAGGTAGCCACCCGTGGTCACCACGTACAGCCGCTCCTCGTGGTACTGCATCGAGTAGGCCGAGCCGCAGCCGGTGCCGAGCTTCCAGAGCCGGTTGCCGGCCGCGTCGAAGCAGTAGACGGAGGACTGGCTGTCGCCGGCGAAGACGTACCGGCCGCCCTCGGCGGTCGCGCAGGAGAAGACCGGGGCGTCGCAGTGGTACGTCCGCTCGCCGCGCCCGTCCTTCGCCAGCCGCACCACCTCCCGGCTGGCCGTGCCGGCGAAGACCGCGGACCGCTCCTGCCAGCCGAAGAGGACCGAGCCGGTGGGGGTGTGCCAGAGCTCCCGACCGGTGCGCCAGTCGTAGCCGGTGACCCCCCGCGAGTGGCCGTGGTAGAGCCCGTCGGCGTCGCAGCGCACCATCCACGCCGCCCGGCCGCGACCGCGGCGGCGCCAGAGGAACTCGTCCTCGTGGTCGATCGCGGCGATCCCGCCGTCGGCGTCGGAGACGCCGAGCACGCCGTCGTGGATGTCGAGCCAGTAGATGTCGATGTCGGGGGCGATGGCGTACGCCACCCGGGGCACCTTGCCGGAGAGGTCGTAGACGTTGCCGTCGTCGCAGCCGGCGTAGACCCACGCGTCGTCGGCCACGATGCACTTCACCCCGTCGGGGAGGCGGACCTGCCCCAGCACGCGGGCGTCGTGGCCGAGGGTGGTGATCACCCCGCGCTCGTTGCCCACCATGCAGCTCTGACCGTCGACGAAGATGCCGAACGCGGGCGCGCCCGAGTCGTAGCGCCACAGGACGGGGGCGGTGCGCGCGGTCGAACGGGTGCTGACGATCTGCCGGCGGGAGACCGCCCGCTTCTGCCGGACGCCGGGCACCGCCGGGGCGTATCCCTTGCGTATCTTCTCGCCGATCTTCTTCGCGGCCGCGGCCCGGGCGCGGGCGTTGTCGGGATAGGTGCTGGTCTTGACCTGCCCCTGGTCGCCGATGCGGCCGTAGCGGACCGTCATGGCGGTGTCGTCGACCACCACCTCGTAGAACTTGTGGGCGCTACCGTCCACTTCGGACAGTTCGAGGTAGGTCGTCTCCTGAGCCATGGGGGATGCCTCCGGTGGGGGGTGGGCGAGCGGCGGATCGCCGGCGCGACAACGCGAGCAAACTAACCGCCGCCTCCGACAGAATCCCCGGGCGCGTCACCGCCGGCCGGCGGTCACCGGCTGCCGTGGTCCAGGGCGTCGACGGCCTTGCGGGCGGCGATCAGCACCGGGTCCCAGACCGGCGCGTACGGCGGGGCGTAGCCGAGGTCGAGCGCCGTCATCTCGTCCACCGTCATGCCGTTCCAGAGCGCCACGGCGAGCGCGTCGATCCGCTTCGCCGCCTCGGACCAGCCGACGATCTGCGCCCCCAGCAGCCGCCCGCTGGGCCGCTCGGCGATGAGCTTGACCGTCATGGGCCGGGTGCCCGGGTAGTAACCCGCCCGGCTGGTGGACTCGGCGATCACCGAGACGAACTCGAACCCGGCGGCCACGGCTTCCTTCTCCCGCAGCCCGGTGCGCCCCACCTCCAGATCACAGACCTTCGTCACCGCCGTGCCGATCACCCCGGTGAAGGTCGCGTACCCGCCGCCGATGTTGATGCCGGCGACCCGGCCCTGCTTGTTGGCGTGGGTGCCGAGCGGCACGTGCACCGGCATGCCGCTGACCCGGTGCAGGCACTCCACGCAGTCCCCGGCGGCCCACACCCCGGGCAAGCCCGGCACCCGCATCCGCCGGTCCACCCGGATCGCACCGGAGGGCCCGAGCGGCAGACCGGCGGCGGTGGCGAGCGCGGTGTTGGGGCGTACGCCCAGGCCCAGCACCACGACGTCGGTGGGGATCGGCCCCTCTTCGGTGACCACCGCGCTGACCCGCCCGTCCCGCTCCTCGACCCCGGTGACGGCGAGCCCGGTGCGGACGTGGATGCCGAGGTTGGTCATCGCCTCGACGACCAGCTCCGCCATGTCGCTGTCCACGGTCGTCATCGGTTGCTCGGCCTGCTCGACCAGGGTCACCGCGAGGCCGCGGCGCAGCAGCGCCTCGGCGATCTCCACTCCGATGTAGCCGCCGCCGACGACGACGGCCCGGCGCGGTTCCGGCTCGCTCTGCAGCCAGTCCCGCAGCGCCGCGCCGTCGTCCAGCGTCTGCATGCCGAACAGGCCGGCGGCGTCGGTCTCGGCCCAGGCCGGCTTGAACGGCACCGCGCCGGCGGCGTACACCAGCTCGTCGAAGTGCTCGCGGACCTCACCGCCGCCGGCCAGGTCCCGGGCGATCACCTCGCGCCGGTCCAGGTCGATCGCGACGACCTCGTGCCGCATCCGTACGTCGATCTCGAACGACCGGCGGAACGTCTCCGGATCCCGCGCTACCAGCTCCTCGGCCTCGGACACCAGGCCGCTGATCCAGTAGGGAATGCCGCAGGACGAGTAGGAGGTGAAGTTGCCCCGCTCGAAGGCGACGATCTCCAGATCGGCCCGGTCGCGGCGCCGCCGGGCCTGGGACGCCGCCGCCATGCCGGCGGCGTTCCCGCCCACGACCACCAAGCGCTGCGCCACGAGGTCATCCTGTCACGGGACGCGGGCCCCGCGGGTCTGTCGCGCCACGTCCCGCACCACATCGGCGAGCTGACCGGTCCGGGCGAACACGGCCCGCTGCCGCGCGGCGCCGGTGCCGTGTCGGCGGAGCGCACCCAGCAGGTCGCTCACCTCGGCCCAGTCGCCGTGCCCCTCCAGCGCCGGCCGGACCCGCGCCACGAACCGGTCCAGCAGCTCCCACGCCGGCCGGAGCTCGCCGGTGGTCACGTCGACGCCGTCACCCTCCAGCCCGTCGTGCGCGGCCCGCCAGTGCGCGCCGACGAGCAGGTGGTGGTCGGTGCGGATCGGTGGCCGCCCGGCGGCGATGTCGTCGATCGCGGTCGCCACCATCGCGCGCACGAGCGCGGCGACCAGGACGCTGTCGTCCACCGAGGGGCAGACGTCGCCGATGCGGATCTCCACGGTCGGGTACTTCGCCGACAGCCGCGCGTACCAGTAGAGCATCCCCTCGTCGAGCATCACGCCGCTGGCGATCAACTGCCGGATCAGTCGCTGGTAGTGCTCGTGCGAGTCCAGGTAGGGCGTCGGCGCCACCGACGGCCAGCGCTCCCACTCCACCGAGCGCCAACTCGCGTAGCCGGTGTCCTCACCCCGGGCGAACGGCGAGTTCGTGGTGACCGCGTGCAGTGTCGGCAACCAGGGCCGGACGTGGTTGAGCACCTGGACGCCGATCTCCGGATCGGGCACCCCGACGTGCACGTGCATGCCGTTGTTGCCCGGCCCGGGGACGAGCAGGCGGAACCGCTCGATCATCCGGTCGAACCGGGGCTTGTCGACCACCGGCGGGACGGGGCCGTCGACCGGCCCGGTGCCGATGGCCAGCAGCCGTACGCCGGCCCGCTCGGCCGCGTCCGCCAACGCCGCCCGCAGCACCCCGAGCGAGTGCCGGATCGAGTGCAGGTCCAGCCCCGGCGGGCTGCCGATCTCGATCTGGCTGGTCTGGAACTCCCGCTCCACCTGCCCGTGCAGCTCCGGCGGCACCTGCTCCAGCACGAGGTCGACGGCGGGCACCGCGGCGCCGGTGTGCGGGTCGACGAGGAGGAACTCCTCCTCGACACCCACCGTGAGCAGATCGGTTCCGTCCACCGGCCGACCCGGCGCCTCCGCCAACTGACCCGTCATCCTGCACCACCGTCCGTTCTGCCGATCGCGGTCCGTCCGCCCCGGGTCGCCCCGGTGGTTACCCAGGGTGGTCGTGAGCGGAAACGCCGTACCGGCGTGGCGGCGGTGTGTCGCGCCGGGAGCGGGCTCCGGCGCCCGGCCCCGCCGGCTTGCGAGCCGGTCCTAGGGTGGCGCCGTGCTGTTCTGGCCGGGCTGGGGATCGGGCGTGTGGGCGTACGCCTGCGCCCAGCTGGCCCTGCTCGCGGACCAGCCGGCCGGCGTGCTCGCCGGCGCCGCGCTGGGCGTGGCGCTGCTGCTCGCCACCCTGCTTGCGGCCCGTGCCGTCGGGTTCGGCGGCGCGCCCCGCGGCGACGCCCGGGCGGGCGGCCTGCGGGCCCGCTCCCGTCACCGGCGGGTGCCCCGCCAGGTGGACCCGGACGCGCCCGGGCGGCCGCGCCCCCGCGCACCGGGCGTCCACCCCTCGGCCGCGTAGCGTCGCCGGGCCGCCGGCCCGGCCGGGGAAGCCCCGGACGCGTCGCCGCGCGTGCCGATTCCGTCGTCATCCACCCCGCGGGCCGTCCGTTGCCCGCGGGGCCACCGGAATCGCACCCGAGGGACCCACCATGTACGCCTTCGCACCACTGCACGGCGCGGTCGGCGCCGCCGCGAATCTGCTCGCCCAGCTCACGACCCTGCTCGAACCGGTCGCCGGTGGCGCGGCCACGGCCGCCGCGATCGTCCTCTTCACCGTCGCCGTCCGCCTGCTCATCTCGCCGCTCACCGTCGCACAGGCGCGCGGCGAGCGGCGTCGCGCGGCGCTCGCCCCCCGGGTCCGCGACCTCCAGCGACGCCACGCGGACGACCCGGCCCGGTTGCAGCGCGAGCTCCTCGCCCTCTACCGCTCGGCCGGCGCCAACCCGGTCGCCGGCTGCCTGCCGATGCTGCTCCAGGCCCCGTTCCTGCTGGTGATGTACCGGCTCTTCAGCACCGGCGAGGGCGGCACCGGGCTGCTCGACGAGCGGCTGGCCGGGGTGCCGCTGGGCCACCACCTGGGCGACGGGTCGGCCGGCGCGGCGGTGCCGCTCTTCGCCGTGCTGCTGACCGCCCTGGCCGCGCTGGCCTGGTGGTCGTCGCGCCGGATGCGCCGCGCGGCGGCGATCGGCGGCTCGGCCGGCCGGCTGCTGCCGCTGTTGCCGTACACGACCGTGCTGGTGGCGCTCGTCCTGCCACTGGCGGCGGTGCTCTACCTGGTCACCACGACGGCCTGGTCGGCGCTGGAACAGGCCGTGCTGCGCCGGCACCGGGAGCATCCCGTACCGGCCGAGATTGATCGACGTTGACAACTGTCCGGGGAGCCCGTACAACCGTGAGAGAGCGCTCTCTCGACCCCGTCCCCGCAGAGAGGCACGTCCATGAAAGCTGCCCCGGCGGCGCCTGCCGCCCTGCCCCCACGACGCCGGCGACGCCTGGCGACAGCCCTGGTCGCCGCCGCCACCACCGCACTGGCCGGCGTCACCGTCACCGCGCACGCCGCCGTGCCCCCACCGCCGTCCGGCTGGAGCCTGGTGTGGAGCGACGACTTCACCGGCGCCGCCGGCACCCTGCCGTCCTCGGCGAACTGGATCATCGACACCGGCACCAGCTACCCCGGCGGCCCGCCCAACTGGGGCACCGGCGAGATCCAGCGATACACGAACAGCACCGCCAACGTCAGCCACGACGGCGCGGGCAACCTGCGCATCACGCCGCTGCGGGACGCCTCGGGCGGCTGGACCTCCGCCCGGATCGAGACCGTCCGGAGCAACTTCAAGGCGCCCTCGGGCGGGGTGCTCCGCATCGAGGGCCGGGTCCAGATGCCCAACGTGACCGGCAACGCGGCCCTCGGCTACTGGCCGGCGTTCTGGGCGCTCGGCTCGCCCTACCGCGGCAACTACCAGAACTGGCCGAGCATCGGTGAGTTCGACGTGATGGAGAACGTCAACGGCCTCAACTCGGTCTGGGGAGTGCTGCACTGCGGCGTCGCGCCCGGCGGGCCGTGCAACGAGTTCAACGGCCTCGGCGCGTCCCGGGCCTGCCCGGGCAGCACCTGTCAGTCGGCGTTCCACACCTACCGGTTCGAGTGGGACGCCTCGGTCAGCCCCCAGCAACTGCGCTGGTACGTCGACGGGCAGCTCTACCACACCGTGACGCAGAGCCAGGTCGGCGAGCCGTACTGGACCCAGATGACCGGGCACGCGGGCTACTTCCTGCTGCTCAACGTGGCGATGGGCGGAGGCTTCCCGAACGGGGTCGCCGGCTTCACCACGCCGACCGCCGCCACCGTCCCGGGCCACCCCATGGTGGTCGACTACGTCGCCGTCTACACCCGTGGCGGCACCCCACCGACCGACCCACCGCCCACCGACCCGCCGCCGGGCGGTGTGCGGGACGCGTACGCGACGATCCAGGCCGAGTCCTTCAACGCGCAGAACGGCGTGATCGTCGAGGCGTGCAGCGAGGGCGGCCAGAACATCGGCGCGCTGCGCAACGGCGACTGGGTCCGCTTCGACAACGTCGAGTTCGGCGCCAGCGGGCCCCGGGACTTCGTGGCCCGCGTCGCGTCCGGCGCCGGTGGCGGCGTCAGCGGGCTGGTCGAGGTGCGGTTGGACAGCCCGACGAGCCCTCCGATCGGCAGCTTCGCGATCGCCAACACCGGCGGGTGGCAGAGCTGGCGGTCGGTGCCCGGCAACGTCGGCGCCGCCACCGGCCGGCGCACCGTCTACCTGACCTTCAGCAGCGGCCAGCCGAACGACTTCGTCAACGTCAACTGGTTCACCTTCCGTCGCTGAGGCGCGGGGAGGGACCCCCGGGCAACCGGGGGTCCCTCCCCGACGGCGAGGCGGCTAGCGGCCGGCGGGCACCCTCGGCCGGTCACCGTGGCGGCTTCGGCGGCGGCGCACCTTCTTCACCACCCAGAGCGCGACCATGAGGACGAAGAACGCCAGGATGCCGTAGTCGAACCAGGTGCTGTAGCGCTCGAGCTGCTGCCAGCGGGAGCCGAGCGCGTAGCCGCCGCCGACGAAGATCGTGTTCCAGAGGGCACTGCCGAGCGTGGTGAGCGCGACGAACTGCACCAGCGGCATCCGGTTGGCCCCGGCGGGCACGGAGACGAGGCTGCGGACCACCGGCATCATCCGCCCGAAGAAGACCGCCCACCGGCCGTACCGCTCGAACCAGCGGTCCGCGCGTTCCAGGTCGTCCAGGTCGACCAGCGGGAGCCGGTCGAGCCACCGCTTGAGCCGGTCCTCGCCGAGGACGGCACCCACCCAGTAGAGGACCAGCGCCCCCGCCAGCGACCCGACGGTGGCGGCGACCGCCACCAGGACCACGTGGAACCGGCCCTCACCGGCCAGGTAGCCGGCCATCGCCAGGACGATCTCGCTGGGGATCGGCGGGACGATGCTCTCCAGCGCGACCAGCAGCGCGACGCCGACCATCCCGGTCGCGTCGATCACCCCCGCCACCCAGCCGGTCAGCCCGCCGAGCTGGGTCGGGTCGACGTCCTGAGCGAGTGCCATGGCGATCCTTTCCGCGCGGAGGGGATCGCACTCCTGTACCCCGGGGCCGGCCCGTCACACCTCGCGTACCGGTCGTCACCGTGCGGTCGGAACCGCCCTCCGGGCCCGGCGGGCCGGCAGCGAGCACGGCCGCGGTGACGGCACGGTCGTCGCCGTCGCGGCTCTACTCCGCCGGGTGCAGCGACTCGTCCGCCGGCCCGCGACGCCAGCCGGTGAACCGGACCACCAGACCGCCGCGGCTCGGCGAGCAGCAGAACGGCCCGGCGCTCGCCTCGGCGTCCGGCGCGAGCGGGGCGAGCCGGACCAGACGCCACGGCTCCCCGGCGACCCGGGCGCGGACGGTGAGCGCGTCACCGGCGCGGCTGGCCCGTACGGTGACCTCCCGCCCGGTCCAGTCCGGCACCGGGGCGACCGACCAGTCCGAGAACTCCCGGGTCACCACCGCGCCGAGCTGCGGCTGGCCGTCGCTGAACTCCACCCCGGCCTTGACCCACTGCCGCTCGTCCACCCGGACCAGCACGCCGGCCTGGTCGAACTGCCCGGTCCACTCCAGCCGGAAGCTCACCTCCATCGCGGTGCCGGCGGGCAGCGGGGCGAGCAGCGCCGGAGCGTCGTCGTGGACGAATCCGTAACTGGTGTGTCGCCAGAGGTCGCTCTCGGCGGCGGGCTCCACCATCAGCTCGCCGTGGGCGGTGCGGTCGGCCCGGAGCGGCGGGCGCAGCCAGTGCCCGGCGGACCAGTCGACCGGCTCGGTGGGGGGTGTCTCGTGCATGACCGGGACGCTACCGGCGCGGTCGCCGATCCCGTACGCCCGGGCCGCGCTCGGGGGACAACCCCTGTTTGCCCGGGCGGCGAATCGGAGAAGAGGAACGGGCATGGGCGACAGGTGGTACTCGGAGGCGGTCGTCTACTGCCTCGACATCGACACGTTCGCGGACTCGAACGGCGACGGCGTGGGCGACATCCCCGGCCTGATCGGCCGGCTGGACTACCTCGCCCGGCTCGGGGTGACCTGCCTCTGGCTGCACCCGATCCACCCGTCACCGAACCGCGACGACGGCTACGACGTCACGGACTTCTACAACGTGGACCCGCGTTTCGGCACCCTCGGCGACTTCGCCGAGCTGCTGCACGCGGCCCGCAACAGGGGCATCCGGGTGATCATCGACCTGGTCGTCAACCACACCTCCGACGAACACCCGTGGTTCCAGTCCGCCCGCTCCTCGCCGGACTCCCCGTACCGCGACTGGTACGTCTGGTCGACCGAGGAGCCCCCGGACCGCCGGCAGGGCATGGTCTTCCCCGGTGAGCAGAGGGAGACCTGGAGCTACGACCGGACCGCGAAGGCCTGGTACTACCACCGCTTCTACCGGTTCCAGCCCGACCTCAACATGGCCAACCCGGCGGTCCGCGCCGAGGTCAAGAAGATCATGTCGTTCTGGCTCCAGCTCGGCGTCTCCGGGTTCCGGATGGACGCCGTGCCCTTCATCATCGAGCTGACCGAGCCGGGCAACGCGAACTCGCCGAAGGACCTGGACTTCCTCACCGAGCTGCGGCAGCACGTCCAGTGGCGCCGGGGTGACGCGATCCTGCTCGCGGAGGCCAACGTCGAGCCCGACCAGCTGCCGGTCTACTTCGGCGACGGCGGCGGCTCGGCGAACCGGCTGCACATGCTCTTCGACTTCATGCTCAACGGCCGCCTGATGCTCGCCCTGGCGCGGCGAGACCCGGAGCCGGTGATCGAGGCGCTGCGGGACACGCCCGCCTTGCCGGCGGGTGGGCAGTGGGCCACGTTCCTGCGCAACCACGACGAGATCGACCTGTCCCGGCTCACCGCCGAGCAGCGCAACCAGGTGTTCGCGCAGTTCGGCCCGGACGAGGACATGCGCCTCTACGGCCGGGGCATCCGCCGCCGCCTCGCGCCCATGCTCGACAACGACCGCCGGTGGATCGAGCTGGCGTACGCGTTGCAGTTCTCGCTGCGCGGCACGCCGGTGCTGCGCTACGGCGAGGAGATCGGGATGGGGGAGGACCTCTCGCTCCCCGGCCGTCAGTCGATCCGTACGCCGATGCAGTGGTCGTACAAGGAGAACGCCGGCTTCTCCACGGCGGAGCCCGACAAGCTGGTCCGGCCGGTGATCGACAAGGGCGAGTACGGCTACCAGAACGTCAACGTCACCGCGCAACGCCGGGACCCGAGGTCGCTGCTCGCGTGGTTCGAGCGGATGATCCGTACGCTCCGGGAGGCGCCCGAGATCGGCTCCGGCTCGACCACCCACATCGACGTGCCCATGCCGCCCGGTGTGCTCGCGCATCGCGCCGACGGGTCGACGGGCACGATGGTCTTCCTGCACAACCTCGGCACCGAGGACGTCGAGGTGGACCTCAGCCTGCTCCAACCCGAGGCGGACCTGCCGATCGACGTGCTCGCCGACCGTGGCTACGGCGAGGTGGGAAAGCTGGAGCGGCTCCAGCTCGCCGGCCACGGCTACCGGTGGATCCGGCTGCGTCGCGGCCACTGAGCCGGTCGGACGCCGGGCCACCGCGGCGATACCTCGGGCTGACGCTTCCGGCCGAGCCGGGGTTAAGCTCCTTCGATCGAGCCCAAGTTACCGGGAGGTAATCATGTCGGAGGAGCCCCGCGTCGCCATCGTCACCGGAGCCGCGCGCGGCATCGGCGCGGCCACCGCGCGCCGCCTCGCCGCCGACGGCATGGCCGTCGGGGTGGTCGACATCGAGGAGTCGGCGACGAAGGAGACCGTCGACGCCATCGCGGCCGCCGGTGGTCGTGCGATCGGCGTCGGCGCCGACGTGGCGGAGCGGGGCCAGGTGGAGGCGGCCGTGGAGCGGGTCGCCGCGGAACTGGGCGCGCCGACCGTGCTGGTCAACAACGCGGGCGTGCTCCGGGACAACCTGCTGTTCAAGATGACCGACGCCGACTGGGACACCGTGATGGGTGTGCACCTGCGCGGCGCCTTCCTGTTCAGCCAGGCCGCGCAGAGGCACATGGTCGAGCGGAAGTGGGGCCGGATCGTCAACCTCTCCAGCACCTCCGCGCTGGGCAACCGCGGCCAGGCCAACTACGCGGCGGCGAAGGCGGGGCTGCAGGGCTTCACCAAGACCCTCGCGATCGAGCTGGGCCCGTTCGGCGTCACCGTGAACGCGGTCGCGCCGGGGTTCATCGTCACCGACATGACCGCGGCGACCGCGGCGCGGATGAAGGTGGACTTCGCGGAGCTGCAGAAGCACGCCGTCGCCGAGATCCCGGTGCGCCGGGTGGGCCGCCCGGAGGACGTCGCCCACACCATCTCGTTCCTGGTCAGCGACGGCGCGTCCTTCGTCTCCGGCCAGGTGGTCTACGTGGCCGGCGGGCCGAAGGCCTGACCGCTGGGTCGTGCGGGACGGCCGCCGGGCGGCCGTCCCGCACGCGGCGGGGCCACGACGCGATCAGTGCGACGCGTCGCGGGTGCGCCAGAGCCAGAGGAGGCCGAGCAGGGGGAGGACCAGCGGGATGTACCCGTAGCCGCTGCCGAACTGCGACCAGACCGTCTCGTCGGGGAAGAGCGCCCTGTCGACCACGCTGAGGACGCCGACCACGACCACCCCGACCAGCTCCACCGAGCAGCAGAGCAGCGCGAGCCGTCGCCCGGCGTGACCGGCCCGGGCCAGCCCGACCGCGGCCACGATGTAGATCAGCGCGGCCACCGCGGAGAGCGCGTACGCCACCGGGGCCTCGTCGAACTTCGTGGCGATCTGGAGCGCGGCCCGGGAACTCGCCGCGATCGCGAAGAGGATGTAGACCGCGATCAGCAGCCGTCCGGGACCGCGGTTGGTGGTGCGCCGCGGCGTCGCCGTCTCAACCACCGAGCACCTCCCAGGTCTGCTGGAGCCGGACCACGACGACCGGGGTCACGAGGCAGACCGCGCAGACGATGCCCGAGCCCCAGCGGGTCGGCTCCATGCGGGCGAGCACGGCGGCCAGCGGCGGCAGGCAGACCAGCGTCACCAGGTAGCCGAAGAAGGCGCCCGGCTCGCCGGGGCGGTCGCCGCCCGCGACGGCGACCACGGCCAGCACCGCCAGCGCGAGCAACGCCAGCTCCAGCACACCCAACCCGATCAGCTGCCACCGGTCCGGCGGCCGGTTGCGCGCCGCCGACACCAGGCTCCACAGCGCGAGTACGAGCGACAGCACGATCGACGCGGTGGCGAGGAAGCCGTCCACCGGCGATCCCGCCGCGGCGGCGCCCGTCATCGGGGCCACCCGGTCCTAGGCTCGGTCACCGGCACAGCCTACTAACCGTCGTAGTAACCGCCGTCCGGCCCCGCCCCGACCTGCCCCCGCGCCCGCGCCGGCCGGCCCGGGCGACTAGCGTGGATCACGACCGCGGCGTCGTCGCGGGGAGCGACGAAGGCGGGGGTTCTCGTGCGGTTCGGTTTGTTCGGCACCGGTCACTGGGCGATGGAGACGCACGGGGCGGCACTCGACGCGCACCCGCGCGCCGAGTTGGCCGGCGTGTGGGGGCGGAACCCGGAGCGCGCCGCGGCCCTGGCCGACCGCTACGGCGTGCCCGCCTTCGACGACGTCGACGCGCTGATCGACGCGTCCGACGCGGTGGCCGTCGCCCTCCCGCCCGACATCCAGGCGGACATCGCGGCCCGGGCGGCCACCGCCGGGCGGCACCTGCTGCTGGACAAGCCGCTGGCGTTGAGCCTCGCCGACGCCGACCGGGTGGTCGACGCCGCGCAGGCGTCCGGGGTCGCCTCGGTGGTCTTCTTCACCCAGCGGTTCCAGCCGAACGTGACCGCCTTCCTCGCCGCCACGGCGGCGGCCGGCGGCTGGCAGCACGCCAAGGCCATGCTCTTCTCCTCGATTTACCAGCCGGACAGCCCGTACGCCTCGTCCCAGTGGCGGCGGGACCACGGCGCGCTGTGGGACGTCGGCCCGCACGCCCTCTCGATCCTCCTGCCCGTGATGGGTCGGGTCGAGAAGGTGACCGCCGTGGACGGCCCGAGCGGCCTCGTGCACCTGCTGCTCACCCACGCGGGTGGCGCCACGAGCAGCATCTCGCTGACGCTGGACGCCCCCACCGAGGCGATGACCCGCGAGCTGGCCTTCTACGGCGAGAACGGCATCGAGGACGTGCCGAACGGCGAGTACGAGCCGAAGGTGGCCTTCGGCGTGGCGATCGACCAGCTGCTCGAGGAGATCGACGCGGGCACCCGGGACCACCGCTGCGACGTGCGCTTCGGTCGCGAGGTCGTCGCCGTGCTGGCCGCCGCCGAGACCGCGCGCGCCGAGTCCCGCAGCGTGACCGTCCCCGCCTGACCCGCCCCGGCGCCCGTCGTCGCGGTGGCGACCCCCTGGTCGAGGGGGTGGAAAACCGGTGGCGGGCCCCGCCGGGGGCGGGTTAGCGTGCCGGCATGTTCACGCACGCCCTGATCCAGGTGGTCGGCACGCCGGCCGCCCGGGGCCCACTGCTGGCGTCCCGTCCGCGAGTCCGGCGTCCGGCCCTGGTCGGCCGGGACGCGACCCGCGACTGACACGCAGAGCGCACTCCCGCGCCACGTCCCAGGGCCGTCCGAGTCCCCATCCACTCGGACAGGCCCCGCTCCGGGCTGCCTGTCCGCCGTCGCCGCCGAGGCGACAGACAGGACGACGACACGTGGCGCCCCGCCGTATCCGACCAACCGAACGCGACCGGTCCCGTCGCGTACTCTCCCAGAACTTCCTCGCGGACCCGGCCGCGATCGCCCGGGTCGTCCGGGCGGCCGAGCCTGACCCGGGTGGGCTCGTGCTGGAGGTCGGCGCCGGCCGTGGTCAGCTGACCCGACCGCTCGCCGCCCGCTGCGGCCGCCTGGTGGCGTACGAGGTCGACCCCGTGGCCGCCGCCGAGCTGGCCGCGGTCTGCGCCGAGCTGCCGCACGTCCGGCACCGCCAGGCCGACTTCCTCACCGCCGAACCGCCGGGCGAACCGTTCGCGGTGGTCGGCAACATCCCCTGGTCACTCACGTCGGCCGTGGTGCGGTGGTGCCTCGCCGCGCCGCGGTTGCGCGCCGCGACGCTGCTCACCCAGTTGGAGTACGCGCGCCGCCGCAGCGGCGACTACGGCCGCTGGTCGCGGCTCACGGTGCTGACCTGGCCCGAGTTCTCCTGGCGGCTCGCCGGGCGGGTGCCCCGTACGGCGTTCCGCCCGGTGCCCCGCGTCGACGCGGGCGTCCTGCGGATCGACCGGCGCCCCGAGCCGCTGCTGTCCCCGGCCGCGCTGCCCGCGTACCACCGGATGGTGGAGCTGGGCTTCGGTGGGGCCGGCGGCTCGCTCGCGGCCTCGCTGCGACGGCGGTACCCGGCGGCGCGGCTGGCCGCGGCGCTGCGGGCGACCCGGCTGGACCCGGACACCCCGGTCGGGTACGTGTGGCCCGAGCAGTGGCTGGTCCTGTTCCGGCTGTTATACGCCCGCTGACCGGCCGTAGCGTCGCGGGGCCCGGTCCGCCGGGGCCGCGACGGCCACCCGCGGCGGTCCGGGCCGTGCGGGGTCCCGGCCGGCTCCGGTCCAGGCTCACACGGTCCCGGCCGCGCGGTGGTCGCCCTCCACCCCTCCCGGTGCCCGCTCAGGCGAGCGTGCCGAGGGCCTCGTGCAGCTCGGCGGGCGAGTCGAACTGCTCGGCCGGCAGGGCGTGCAACATCTGCAACATCTCCGTGCTGGCCCCGTTCTCCTGCCCCCAGCGGACCAGGTCCTCGCGGGAGACCGGGTAGTCGAGCCCGGCCAGGAACTCCTGCCACTGCACCCCGGTGACGGTCATGCCGGCGGCTACCCGTTCCGCGGGCCCGCACACCGGCCGCGCCGACCTGCCGGGGCGGCGTGTCGGGCCCGGCGCGCCGACGGTTTGCCCGCCGGACCGCCGGGTAGCCGCTGGCATGCTGGTTCAGCGGCTCGGCGCGCCGAGCGACTTCGACCCCCTGCTGGAGCGCGTCCGGGACGCCCGTGTCGTGATGATCGGCGAAGCGACCCACGGCACCTACGACTTCTACCGGCTACGCGAGCAGCTGACGCGGCGGCTCATCGCCGAGTGCGGGTTCTCGTTCGTGGCGGTGGAGGGCGACTGGCCGGACTGCGACCGGGTGCACCGTTCGGTCACCGCCGCCCCGGGTGGCGCGGTGGAGCCGCTCGCCGCGCTGGAACGGTTCGAGCGCTGGCCGACGTGGATGTGGGCCAACGCCGAGGTGGCGCGCTTCTCCCGCTGGCTGCGGGCCTGGAACGCGGACCGACCGGAGGGGGAGCGGGCCGGGTTCCACGGCCTGGACGTCTACAGCCTGTGGGAGTCGATGCAGGCCATCTTCGACTACCTCGGGGAGGAGGACCCGGCGTCGCTGGAGGCGGCGCAGGACGCGTACCGGTGTTTCGAGCCGTACGGCAAGCGGCCCGAGGAGTACGCGGTGGCGAGCCGCTTCGTCTCCGCCCGGTGTGAGGAGGAGGTCGTCCGACTCCTGGCCCGTACCCGGGAACAGGCGCTCGGCGACGGGGCGAACCGCTTCTCGGCCTGGCAGAACGCCGAGGTGGTGGCCGGCGCCGAGCGGTACTACCGGGCGATGGTCGGCGGGGGTCCGGAGTCCTGGAACATCCGGGACATCCACATGCAGGACACGCTGGACCGGCTGCTCGACCGGTACGGCCCGAAGGCGCGGGGCGTGGTGTGGGCGCACAACACGCACGTGGGCGACGCGCGGGCCACCGACATGACCGCCGACGGGATGGTCAACATCGGCCAGCTGGCCCGGGAGCGGTACGGCGCCGGCAGCGTGGCGCTCGTCGGTTTCGGCTGCTACCGGGGCACCGTGATCGCGGCGCCGCGCTGGGGCTCGCCGTCCGAGGCGATGGTTGTGCCACCGGCCCGGTCCGGCTCGATCGAGCACCGGTTGCACGAGCTGATGCCGGAGCGGGCGGTGCTCGTCTTCGGCGGGGACGACCAGCCGGGGTGGGCCACCGACACGATCGACCACCGCGCCATCGGAGTGGTGTACGACCCGACCTTCGAGTCCTGGGGCAACTACGTGCCGACGCGGCTGGCGGAGCGCTACGACGCGTTCATCTGGTGCGACGACACGACGGCCCTGCACCCCCTGCCGGCGGTCAGCACCCCCGGCGAGATGGAGACCTACCCCGCGGGGGTGTGAGCCGCCGCGCCTCGTTCGTGGATCATGCAGTTGTGGTGCCCAAATCTGCCGGCTTCGCCGGTTTGGTCGGACACCACAACCGCATGATCGTCCCGGTCAGACCGGGGTCGGGGTCCGGTCGGCGAGGTGGGCGCGCAGGCCCTCGCCCTCGATGTCGACGTTCGGCAGGGCCTTCGCGAGCCACTTCGGCAGCCACCAGGCTCGGTGGCCGAGCAGGGACATCACGGCCGGCACGATGGTCATCCGGACCACGAAGGCGTCGATGGCCACGCCGACGGCGAGCGCGAAGCCGATCGACTTGATCACCGGGTCGTCGAGGAAGAAGACGAAGCCGCCGAAGACCGAGATCATGATCAGCGCGGCGGCGGTGACCACCCGGGCGCCGTGGCCCATGCCGTTGATGGTCGCCTGCTGCGCGGTGTCGCCGTGCACGAAGTCCTCCCGCATCCGGGAGACCAGGAAGACCTCGTAGTCCATGGCCAGGCCGAACAGGATGCCGATCAGCAGGATCGGCAGGAAGCTGATCAGCGGACCGGGCGTCTCCAGGCCGACCAGGTCGGCGAGGTGACCCTGCTGGAACACGGCGACCGTGATGCCGAACGTCGCCGCCACGGTGAGCAGGAAGCCCAGCGCGGCCTTGACCGGCACCAGCAGCGAACGGAAGACCAGCATCAGCAGCAGCACCGACAGCCCGACCACGAGCAGCAGGTAGATCGGGAGCGCGTCGGCGAGCTTCTCCGACACGTCGATGCCGATCGCGGTGGCGCCCGTCAGCAGCACGTCGGCGCCCTGGATGCCGCCGACCGAGTCACGGATGTCGTGCACCAGCGTCTCGGTGGCCTCGTCGGTCGGCCCGGTCTTCGGCACCACGCCGAGCAGGGCGGTCCGCCCGTCCGGGCTGAGCTGCGGCGGCGCCACGGCCAGTACGTTGTCGGTGCGCTGGACCAGGGCGGTGACCTGAGGTACGGCCGCGGCGGTGGCCTGCGGCGTGTCGCCGGCCACCACCACCGCGAGCCGCCCCGTGAAGCCCGGCCCGAAACCCTCGGTGATCAGGTCGTTCGACTCCCGGGCGGGGGAGCCGACGGGTGCGGTGGCGGCGTCGGGCAGCGCGAGGCGCATGTCCGGCGTCGGGAGCGCGAGCAGCCCCAGGCCGATCAACCCGACCAGGATGACCGGTACGCGGAGCCGGGTGACCAGCCGCGCCCAGCGGAAGCCGAACCCGGACCGGTCCTCGGCCGGGGCGGGGTGCGCCGCGTCCCCGCGGTGGACCGCGTCGTCGCCCCCGGCGGGAGCGGGGGCCGCCGAGCGCAGGCGGCGGGGGAGCACCTTGCGGCCGGCGAAGCCGAGCAGCGCGGGTTGCAGGGTGATGGCGACCAGCACCGCGACGGTGACGGTGCCCGCCGCGGCCAGACCCATGACGGTCAGGAACGGGATGTCGACCACGGCCAGCCCGGCGAGCGCGATGACCACGGTCGCCCCGGCGAAGACGACGGCGGAGCCCGCCGTGCCCACGGCGCGGCCGACCGCCTCGTCCGGCGGCAACCCTTCGAGCAGGTTCTGCCGGTGCCGGGAGGTGATGAACAGCGAGTAGTCGATGCCGACCGCGAGGCCGAGCATCAGCGCGAGGATCGGCGCGGTGCTGGTCAGCTCCACGGTGCTGCTGAGCGCGAACAGGCCGGCCATGCCGACGGCCACACCGATCAGGGCGTTGAGCATGGTCATGCCGGCCGCCACCAGCGAGCCGAACGTGATGACGAGGACGACCGCCGCCACCACCACGCCGATCGCCTCCGTCGAGCCGACCTCCGGCTCGGCGTTGAGCACCTCGCCGCCGGGCGCCACCTGCCAGCCCTGCGCCTCGGCCGCCGCGCCGACCCGCTGGTACGCCTCGCGCTCCGCGTGGTCCACCTCGTCGGCGCCGGTGGCGAACTGCACCTGGATCAGCGCGTACCGGCCGTCCGGGGAGACCGCGCCCACGCTGAGCGGGTCGACCGCGCCGACCACCCCGGGGACGGTGGCGGCCTCCTGGATGAGCTCCTTCACCACGGTCTGGCCCTCCGGTGTGGCCAACTGGCCGTCCGCCGGCGCCTTCACGGCGATCGTCCCGGTCGCGCCGCTCGCCGCCGGGAACTGCTCGGCGAGCAGGTCGAGCGCACGCTGCGATTCGGTGCCGGGCATCGTGAAGTTGCTCGCCGTCGGGCCGCGCAGGAACGCGGCGCCCAGTCCGAGAGCGACGAGTACGACGAGCCAGATCGCGACGACGAGTCCTCGTCGGCGCAACGAGCCCCGGCCGAGCCGGTAGAGCAGGGTCGCCATCAGGTTTCCTTGTCCTCAGTCGTGGTTGGGTCGGGTACGGGTTCGAGGGCCCGCCGGACGAGGGCGAGCAGTGCGGGGCGCAGTTCGTCGTCGGGCACGTCGACGAACTCGGCGCACCCCTCGGAGATGCCGGCGAGCAGCACCAGCGCCGCGATCCGGGCGGCGGGCCGGTCGCTGTGCCCGGCCAGGGCGTCCAACAGCCGCTCGGAGATCTGCTGGACGTGGGCGAACGCGGGCTGCTGCAACAGCTCGGGGAACTCACCGCGGAGCAGGGCGATCTCCCGCCGGAACCGGACCGCGAGGTCGACGAAGCCCTCGGCCGCGACCTGCTGCGCCGTGGCGCCGGTCAGACCGGCGAGCCGCTCGTCGAGCGCCCGGAGGACGGCGATCGCCGGGGCCATCAGCTCGGTGAGCAGGGCCTCCTTGTTGGCGAAGTGGTAGAGCACGGTGGCCTTCGAACAGCCCACCTCGGTGGCGATGTCCTGCAACGACGTGCCCCGGTAGCCGGTCACCGAGAACCTCCGTGCCGCCGCCGCGAGGATCTCGCCGCGGGTCTCCGGCTCCGCCCGTCGCATGCCGCTCACCTCCACGAACCAGCATGCCTGACCGATCGGTCAGACCCTGACCGATCGGTCAGAAGAAAACGGTGGCGTTCGCCACAGGGTCCCGCGGGTTTGGCATTCGTACCCGGGGGACGTCCGCGTCGGCGCGTCCCACCGCGTGCGGTTGACCACCGGCCCCGCGGCCGGGAAGGTGGGCTGATGGCTGGGGCGGAGGAAACCCGCGACGGGGTGTCACTGACCAATCTCGACCAGGCGCTCTTCGAGGGCGCCGGGGCGAGCAAGCGCGACCTGGTCGACTATCTCGACGCCGTCCGGGACCGGATCCTGCCCCAGTTGCGGGAGCGGCCGCTGTCGGTGATCCGCGCGCTGCGGGGCCAGGCGCCGTTCATGCAGAAGAACCTGCCGAAGTACACGCCGGAGTGGGTCCGCCGGGTGCCGGTCTGGGCCGAGGCATCGCACCGCGAGGTGTCGTACGCCCTCTGCGACGACCGGCGGACGCTGCTCTGGTTCGCGAACCAGCGGGCCATCGAGTTCCATCCGACCCTGGCCCGAGCCGACGACCTCCACCGCCCCACCCACCTGGTGCTCGACCTGGACCCACCGGAGGGGGACTCGTTCCCCGCCGCGGTGGCCGCCGCGCTGCTGGTGCGGCAGGCGCTCGCCGACTCCGGCCTGGCCGGCGCGGTGAAGACCAGCGGCGCCAAGGGGGTGCACGTCTTCGTGCCGGTCGCCGCCGGCGCCGACGCGGAGGAGATGGCCGCCGCCACCCGGGCGCTCGCCGCCCGCGCCGAGCGGCTCGACCCGGCGCTGGCCACCACCGCGTTCATCCGGGAGGACCGCGGCGGGCGGGTCTTCGTCGACTCCACCCGGGCCGGCGGGGCGACGGTCGTGGCCGCGTACAGCCCGCGGTTGCGGCCCGGTCTGCCGGTCTCCTTCCCGGTCGACTGGGCCGACCTGGAGGCCGTGACGCCGGCCGACTTCACCGTGCGCACCGTCCCGGGCCTGGTCGCCGAACGGGATCCGTGGCTCGATTCGATGCCGGCGCCGCAGCCCCTCCCGGCCGACCTGGTCGAGGAGGGCCGCGCCATCCCGATCGCCCGGGTGCAGGCGATGCACGAGGGGAAGCGTCGGGCCCGCGCACGCCGCCAGGCCGGCTGACGACGCTCGCTCCCGTCCCGCCCGCGCGGGCCACCGGTGCCCCTGCTCGTGCCGCCCCGCTCCGCGTTCCCGCGCGTCCGTGTAACGCCCCGCCCGTGCCGGACCAATGAAGGGGTGCAGGGCCACGCAGGAGAGGACGGCCTATGACTGTCTCCAGCCCGGACGGGGACGACCTCGTCTCGATCAGCACAGATCCCGAAGCCTTCGAGGCCTTCTACCGCCGACACGTGGAGAGCGTCGGCAGGTTCGTCGCCCGCCGAGTCGACGACCCGCACACGGCAGCCGACCTCACCGCGGACGTGTTCCTGGCGGTGATCGACTCCGCCTCCGGGTACCGCCCGGACCGCGGCTCCGAGCGGGCCTGGCTCTTCGGCGTGGCGCGTCACGTCATCGCCTCCGAACAGCGCCGGGCCGTCCGGCACCGGCGGGCGAGCGCCCTCGTGGCCGGGCGGCGGCTCCTCGACGCGGACGACGTCGCGCGGATCGAGGAGCGCATCGCCGCCGAGACGGTGGCCCGCCGCACCTACCGGGCCCTCAGCGGCCTGCCGGAGCGGACGCGTGCGCTGCTGGAACTCGTCGCCGTGGACGGTCTGCCCATGGCCGACGCGGCCGCCGCGCTCGGGATGTCCCCGGTCGCGGCCCGGGTCCGCCTGCATCGAGCCCGCCGCGCCGTCCGCCTGGCGCTCGCTCGTCCCGATTCCGCACTCGTCTGACGGAGGAGAGGTCATGACGACAGGCAACAAGACGCCGTTGGGCACCTTCGAGGAGCGGCTCCTCAGCGAGCTGAAGCAACACGTCACCGACCGTGCCGTGGACGTGCCGGCGAGCCGGGGCGCCCTCCGCTCGGGCCCGGGCCGGTGGCGGAGTGCCCGGGCGTGGCGACTCGCCGGCGCGGGCGGGCTGATCGCCGTGGTGGCCGTCGGCGCCCTGGTGGTGCAGACGCTGGGCGGTCAACCGCGGACCGCCAGCGCGGCGGAGATCCTGACCGGGGCCGCGGAGGCGGCCCGGCAGCAGCCCGACCTGGTGGCTCGCCCGGACCAGTTCCTCTTCATCGAGCAACGGGTCACGCAGCGGGAACTCCCGGATTCCGGGCCGTACGTCGACGAGCGGATCCAGCGGTGGGTGCCGGTCGGCGACCAGCCGACCTGGCAGCAGCGCCGCCGGCTGGAGAGCCGGCCGGACGAATGGCGGGCCGACAAGGTGGCGGACCTGCCTCGACCCGCCGGCTACCTCGCGGATCTGCCCACCGACACGGAGCAGATGCTCCGTCACCTGCGGGAGATGCCGTTCCCGCTCCCGCTGCCCGCCGGCGCCGACCTGGAGGCCATCAGGAACGACCCGCACACGGCCTTCGCCAACGGGATGTGGCTGCTCGACGGCTACGTCCCGCCCCAGTCGCTCGGCGCGCTGTTCGGGGCGATGGCCCGGGTCCCCGGAGCCACCGTGGTGCCCGGCGAGGTGCGGGACGCCGCCGGACGCCGGGGCGTGGCCCTGCGGACGCCCGGCGTGGTGGGGGGACACCTCGACCTGCTCTTCGACCCGACGACCCACGTCTATCTCGGCACCCGGAACGTCCTCGTCCGCGACGGCAAGGAGTCGCTCTTCACGAGCGCCGCCGTGGTCCGGATGGCGATCGTCGACCGGTCGGGGCAGGTGCCCTGACCCGCCGACCCCGCGACGCACGATGAAGGCCCCTGACCGGGTTTCCTGGTCAGGGGCCTCTGGCTGCTGTTTCTCGATGGTGCCCCCGGCAGGATTCGAACCTGCGCTCCCGCCTCCGGAGGGCGGTGCTCTATCCCCTGAGCTACGGGGGCTCAGCGACTGGAGAAGACTAGCAAACGTCCTCCGGGAACGCCGAATCGGTATCCGTGCCGCGCGGCGTCCCGCCAGCCCCGCCCATCCCGCGCTGGCGCCCGGCCCGTTGTCGTGAGGGCGACGTGGCCCTCACGATCAACCGGTCGATCGGCCTGGCGGTCCCGGCCTGGCGGTCCCGGCCTGGCGGTCCCGGCCTGGCGGTCCCGGCCTGGCGGACACGGCTGGCCAGCGCGGCCCGGCCGGCGCGGGCACGGGTCAGGCGGCTACGGCCCGGCCGCAGCTCGGCAGCGGGTGCAGCACGATCCGGCGGGGCAGCCGGCGCGGCCACTCGTTGCGCGCCCACGAGCCGTCGACGATGAGGTGCACCGTGCGCTGCTCCTCGCCGCTGAGCCGCAGGACGAACTCCCGGGGCAGGGGCGGGTCGACGTTCGGGGTGGTGATCATGAACCGGACACGTCCGCGCGACGAGACGGCGGAGACGACGTCCGCCGCCGGCATGGTGCCGCGCAGCCGGACCCGACCGATCCAATACACCTCGGCGAGGTGCTCCTGAGCCGCCCGGGTGATCGCGGGGTACTCGCTGCGTACCCAGCGCTCGACCGCGCCCACGCAGAGGCCGCAGGCGCGCTCGCGGGGTTCCCGCGGACCCAACCCCCAGGCCCGCAGGTACGCCCCGACCGCGCCGGCGTCCATCGACAGGTCGAAGCGGCTCTGGATGAGCGCGGTGAGGCTCTGCCGCGTCCACAGCTCCTCATCCAGGCCGAACTGGTCCGGGTGGACGCCCCGCAGGGTGTCGATCAGTTCGAGTTCCTGTTCGCGGCTGAGCAACCCGGACTCGCCCTGCCGCTGTCCGCGACGGACGGCTGCCACCGCCCCGTCACCACCGATGGTGTGGCGCCGGCACCAGCTGGTGACGGAGCGCCGTGCGTCTCTGAGTGCAACCCCCACGTCCTGCGCAACGAGCCCGAATCGCATCTGGTCACGATATGTGTGGAGAAAACTCCCCAAGCCACACAATCGGACACACCACCCAAACCTCACCTCTGGCCCTCGCCCTCCCCACCGCCACCCAGAAACGATCAAGAGGTCTGCGCCAGCCGGCGGACCGGTGGTGACGCAAACCTCTTGATCAGCGGGAGCGCGCGCCGGGGTGGCGCGAGGAGCGGGTGGGAGGGGTCAGCCGCCCAGGCGTTTCTGGGCGTTCTGCAGGTTGGTGAGGTCGGTCTGCTGGGTGTTCTTCATGGTCTGCGCCATCCGGACCACGTCCGTCTCGTCGGTGGCGTCGAGCACCCCGTCGATCATGTGGATGCCACCCAGGTGATGGTTGATCATCAGCTTGAGGAAGAGCAGGTCGAACTCCCGGCCCTGCGCGTTGCGCAGCTGCTCCATCTCCTGGGGCGTGGCCATGCCCGGCATCAGCCCGTCCTTGACCGCCGCGGCCCCGTCGGGCATCCACGCCATCCGCGGCTGCGACCCCGTCGGGTCGAGACCCCACTCGCGGAGCCAGGTCTGCATGGCGCCGATCTCACCCTGCTGGTTGGTGGCGATGTCGCCGCCGATGCCGCGTACCTCCGGGTCCGTGGCCCGTTGAAACGCCATGAGGCCCATCTCCACCGCCTGGGCGTGGTGGGCGGTCATGTCCCGGGCGAAGCCGGCCTCGACCGAGTCGTCCCCGGGACGGGTGAGCCGGGGGGTCAACAGACCGCCGGCGTACCCGAGGAGCAGGGCGACCACGACGGCGATCGCCACCAGGCCGACGCGTCGGCCGGAGCCCCGGCCGCCGTCGGCGGCCGGGGTCTCGGGCGTGCTGTCCAGGGTGGCGGGAGCCGTCATCGGAGTCCTTACTGGGTCGGCATCTGCGGCTGGAGGTCGTCACGCGGCGTGGTGCCGGTGGCGGTGATGCCCTGGTTGCAGAGTGCGGTGGGGCCCTCGATCGAGGCGTTCACCCGCAGCGTCCGGATGAACTCGTCGATCCGGCTGTCGTCCGCGTTGTCGACCTTGAGCTGGTAGCCCCAGGCCTGCAGCGAGATGGGCTTGTCGAGCCCCTCGAACGGGCTCATGAGCATCTTCTCGTTGCCGCGCACCTTGTCGGCCAGCTTGCTCACCTGGTCGGCGGGCAGGTCGGGGCGGTAGGTGATCCAGACGGCCCCGTGCTCCAGGCTGTGCACCGCGTGCTCGTTGGCGATCGGGGCGTCGTAGACGTCGCCCATGCAGTTCTGCCAGGCCTGGTTGTGCGGCCCGGCGACCGGCGGGGTGACCGTGTACTGGATCGAGCCGGGCTTGTGGTTGCTGCCCTTGACCAGCTCCGGGTCCTTCTCGCGGTAGTTCACGATGCCGCTGATCGCGTCGGCCCGGTCCTCCCACGGCTTCGAGCCCTGGAAGGCGGCCCAGGCGCCGTAGCCGATGATCGCCACGGCGAGCACGCCGACGGCGACGAAGAGGGCGATGGGCCCCATCGAACGGCCCTGGCTGACCTTGACCGGGGCCACCGGCTTGCGGGGGCCCTTACCACCGCCACGAGCGGCGGTCGGCTTGCCGGATCCGGCCTTGGCGCCGGACGCCGGCCGACCTGCGGCCGGCTTCTTGCCGGTGCTGACCACGGTCGGACGGCGCTGCTCGCCGCCCGGGGTGCTGATGCTCATCGTGCCTCGTCAGGTCGGTCGGTCGGGGGAGCCGGCGGGTCGGGTGCAGACAACGGGTCGCCGCCGCGGGCACCGAGTCTACCCCCGATAACATGGATCGGTGACTCCCGCAGAACTCGCCGAGGTCGTCCTCGCCGCAGCCCACGCCGTCTTCACCCGACGGGGTCTCGACCCCTCCGCGCTGCCCGGGCAGACCACGGTCGAGCGACCCCGCAACCCGGAGCACGGCGACTACGCCTCGACGCTGGCGCTGCAGCTGAGCAAGAAGGTCGGCCTGCCGCCGCGGGAGCTGGCCGGCGCGCTCGCCGAGGAGCTGGGCCGGGCCGCCGGGGTCAAGTCCGTCGAGATCGCCGGGCCGGGCTTCCTCAACATCCGCCTCGACGCGGCCGCCGCGGGGCAGCTCGCCCGGGTGATCGTCGAGGCCGGCGCGGAGTACGGCCGCAGCGAGCGGCTCGCCGGGCAGCGGATCAACCTCGAGTTCGTCTCCGCCAACCCGACCGGCCCGGTGCACATCGGCGGGGTTCGCTGGGCGGCGGTCGGTGACGCCCTGAGCCGGCTGCTCCGGGCCACCGGCGCCGACGTCGGCACCGAGTACTACTTCAACGACGCGGGCTCCCAGATCGACCGGTTCGCCCGGTCCCTGCTCGCCGCCGCGAAGGGTCAGCCGGTGCCGGAGGACGGCTACGGCGGGGCGTACATCGCGGAGATCGCCGCGGAGGTCCAGGCCCGGCGCCCGGACGTGCTCTCGCTCGACGACGCCGCGGCCCAGGAGGTCTTCCGGGTCGAGGGCGTGGCGCTGATGTTCGACGAGATCCGCTCCTCGCTGCGTGACTTCGGCGTCGAGTTCGACACCTACTTCAACGAGAAGGACCTGCACGACCGGGGCGAGCTCGACCTGGCCCTGGCCCGCCTGCGGGAGCAGGGGCACGTCTTCGAGGCCGAGGGCGCGACCTGGCTGCGCACCACCGAGTTCGGCGACGACAAGGACCGGGTGCTGCGCAAGTCCAACGGCGAGTGGACCTACTTCGCCGCCGACTGCGCCTACTACCTCGACAAGCGCGAGCGCGGCTTCGAGCGCGTCGTGATCATGCTGGGCGCCGACCACCACGGCTACATCGGCCGGATGAAGGCGATGGCCGCGTGCTTCGGCGACGACCCGGAGCGCAACCTGGAGATCCTCATCGGCCAGCTGGTCAACCTGGTGCGCGACGGTGCCCCGGTGCGGATGAGCAAGCGGGCCGGCACGGTGGTGACCCTGGAGGACCTGGTCGACGCCATCGGGGTGGACGCGGCCCGCTACGCGCTGGCCCGCTACTCCAGCGACTCGCCCATCGACATCGACGTGGAGCTGTGGACCCGCGCGACCCGCGACAACCCGGTCTACTACGTCCAGTACGTCGCGGCGCGCACGGCGGGCGTCGCCCGCAACGCCGCCGAGGTCGGCCTCACCCGGGGCGACGCCGACGCGTTCCGCCCGGAGCTGCTCGGCCACGAGAAGGAGAACGAGCTGCTCAAGGCGCTGGCCGAGTTCCCCTCCGTGGTGGCCACCGCCGCCGAGCTGCGCGAGCCGCACCGGGTCGCCCGCTACCTGGAGGAGAGCGTCTCCCAGGCGTACCACCGGTTCTACGACAACTGCCGGATCCTGCCGCAGGGCGACGAGGAGATCAGCGACCTGCACCGGGCCCGGCTCTGGCTCAACGACGCCACCCGCACCGTGATCGCCAACGGCCTGCACCTGCTCGGCGTCTCCGCTCCCGAAAGGATGTAACCCGATGCGGGCTCACGAGGCCGGTGCGCTGCACGGCGAGATCGGCAGCCGCGGGCCGGCCTGGCTGCGTACGCCGGTGGACGTCAACGCGCTGGTGCCGGCGCTCTGGCCGCGCAACGTCGAGCGCGCCGCCGACGGCGCGCTCAGCGTCGCCGGCCTCAGCGTGCGCGACCTCGCGGCCGAGTTCGGCACCCCGGTGTACGTGCTCGACGAGGACGACCTGCGCTCACGCTGCCGTGACTTCCGGGCCGCCTTCACCGGCATGGACGTCTACTACGCCGGCAAAGCGTTCCTCTGCCGAGCGGTGGTCCGCATGATCGACGAGGAGGGGATGCACCTCGACGTGTGCAGCGGCGGCGAGCTGGCCACCGCGCTCGCTGCCGGAATGCCCCCCGAGCGCATCGGCTTCCACGGCAACAACAAGTCGGTCGCCGAGCTGACCCGCGCGCTGGACGCCGGGGTGGGCCGGATCATCGTCGACTCGTTCCTGGAGATCGACCGGCTGACGGCGCTCGCCCGGGAGCGGGGCGTACGCCCGCGCGTGCTGGTCCGGGTCACCGTCGGCGTCGAGGCGCACACCCACGAGTTCATCGCCACCGCGCACGAGGACCAGAAGTTCGGGTTCTCCCTGGCCGGCGGAGCGGCCGCGGCGGCCGCCTTCAAGATCCTCGACGAGGACGTGCTGGAGCTGCGCGGGCTGCACTCGCACATCGGGTCGCAGATCTTCGACACGAGCGGTTTCGAGGTGGCCGCCCGTCGGGTGCTCGCCCTCCAGGCCCAGGTCCGCGACGCGCGCGGGGTGGAGCTGCCGGAGCTGGACCTCGGCGGCGGCTTCGGCATCGCGTACACCACCCAGGACGACCCGGCCGCGCCGCACGACCTGGCCAAGCGCCTGCGCAAGATCGTCGACGCCGAGTGCGAGGCCGAGCGCCTCGCGGTGCCGCGCCTGTCCATCGAGCCCGGCCGGGCGATCGTCGGCCCGGCCGTGTTCACCCTCTACGAGGTGGGCACGGTCAAGGACGTCGACGGCATCCGCACGTACGTCAGCGTCGACGGCGGGATGAGCGACAACATCCGCACGGCGCTCTACGACGCCTCGTACTCCGCCACCGTGGCCTCCCGGGCGTCGGCCGCCGAGCCGATGCTCGCCCGCGTGGTGGGAAAGCACTGTGAGTCCGGGGACATCGTGGTGAAGGATGAATTCCTGCCCGCCGACGTGCAGCCCGGAGATCTTGTCGCGGTGCCCGGCACCGGCGCCTACTGCCGGAGCATGGCCAGCAACTACAACCACGTGCCGCGCCCCCCGGTGGTCGCGGTGCGCGCCGGCCAGGCGCGTCTGATCGTCCGGCGGGAGACCGAAGAGGACCTGCTCGCATTGGATGTTGGATGACGTCACCTGTGCGCCTGGCGCTGCTCGGCTGCGGCACCGTCGGCGGGGAGGTGGTCCGGCTGCTGCACGAGCAGTCGGCCGACCTCGCCGCCCGGATCGGCGCCCCGCTGGAGATCGCCGGCATCGCCGTACGCCGGCTCAACCGGGACCGCGGCGACCTGCCGGTCGACCCGACGCTCTTCACCACGGACGCCCTCGGCCTGATCAAGCGGGACGACGTGGACGTGGTGGTGGAGGTCGTCGGCGGCATCGAGCCGGCGCGCGGCTGGCTGGTGGAGGCGCTGCGCGCCGGCAAGAGCGTGGTGACCGCCAACAAGGCGCTGCTCGCCGAGGACGGCGGGGCGCTGCACGACGCCGCCGCCGAGGGCGGCGCCGACCTCTACTACGAGGCCGCGGTGGCCGGGGCGATCCCGCTGCTGCGCCCGCTGCGCGAGTCGCTGCACGGCGACCGGATCAACCGGGTGACCGGCATCGTCAACGGCACCACCAACTTCATCCTCTCCGCGATGGACGCCACGGGCGCCGGCTTCGCCGAGGCGCTGGAGGAGGCGACCGAGCTGGGGTACGCCGAGGCCGACCCGACCGCCGACGTGGAGGGCTTCGACGCGGCGGCGAAGGCCGCGATCCTCGCCTCGCTGGCGTTCCACACCCGGGTGCGCGCGGCAGACGTGCACCGGGAGGGCATCACCGAGGTGACCGCCGCCGACGTGGCCAGCGCCAAGGCGATGGGGTGCACCATCAAGCTGCTCTGCATCGCCGCGCGGGGCGCGGACGCCGCGGGCCGGGAGACCGTCAACGTCCGGGTCCATCCGGCGATGATCCCGTTGACCCACCCGTTGGCCAGCGTCGGCGACGCGTTCAACGCGGTCTTCGTCGAGGCGGAGGCGGCCGGTCAGCTGATGTTCTACGGCCGTGGCGCGGGCGGCGCGCCGACCGCGAGCGCCGTGCTCGGCGACGTGGTGGCGGTGGCCCGCAACCGGCTCGCCGGGGTGCGCGCGGCCAGCGAGAGCGCGTACGCGGACCTCCCCGTACGGCCCATGGGCGAGGCGCTCACCCGCTATCACGTGAGCCTCGACGTGAGCGACCGTCCCGGTGTGCTGGCGGCGGTGGCCGGCGTCTTCGCCCGCCACGACGTCTCGATCGCCACCGTGCGGCAGGGCTCGGCGGACGGGGCCGCCGGAGCGCCGGGCCGCGGCGCCGACGCCGAGCTGGTCATCGTCACCCACGTCGCGCCGGACGCCGCGCTCGCCGCCACCGTCGCCGAGCTGCGCGGCCTGGAGATCGTGCGGTCGGTCACGAGCGTGCTCCGGGTCGAGGGCGGGCTCTGAGTCGTTGGGTCCGGTGAGCGCTGCTCCGGGTCCGGCGTGACCGGGGGGCCGCGACGGTCCGGAGCGGGCCCCGAGTGCCGGGGGCGTGGCTCGGTCGCCCGGCGGGTGTCCCGCCAGATGGGTAACGGGGGGTTGGTTTCGGGCCGGTCGGGCAGGCTGGTCCACGCTTGACGTGTCCCCAGCTCACGGGGCGGAAGAGGCGAGGAGAAGCGAGATGTGGCGCGGTCTGATCGAGGCGTACCGGGACCGGCTCCCCGTCACCGGCGCCACGCCCGTGGTCACGCTGCACGAGGGGAACACGCCGCTGCTGCCGGCGCCGGTGCTCTCGGCTCGCCTCGGCTGCGACGTCCACCTCAAGGTGGAGGGGGCCAACCCGACCGGCTCGTTCAAGGACCGCGGGATGACCGTCGCGGTCTCGAAGGCCGTCGAGGCCGGCAACAAGGCGATCATCTGCGCCTCCACCGGCAACACCAGCGCCTCCGCCGCCGCGTACGCGGCCCGCGCGGGTCTGACCTGCGCCGTCCTCGTGCCCCAGGGCAAGATCGCGCTGGGCAAGCTGGCCCAGGCGCTGGTGCACGGTGCGAAGCTGCTCCAGGTCAACGGCAACTTCGACGACTGCCTGGCGCTGGCCGCCAAGCTCGCCCAGGACTACCCGGTGGCGCTGGTCAACTCGGTCAACATCGACCGGTTGCACGGCCAGAAGACCGCCGCGTTCGAGATCGTCGAGGCGCTCGGCGACGCGCCGGACATCCACTGCCTGCCGGTCGGCAACGCCGGCAACATCTCCGCCTACTGGATGGGCTACTCGGAGGAGCTGTCCGACGGTCACGCGACCCGGGCGCCGAAGATGTTCGGCTTCCAGGCCTCCGGCGCGGCGCCGTTGGTCACCGGTGAGGTGGTGCGCGAGCCGTCCACCATCGCCACCGCCATCCGGATCGGCAACCCGGCGAGCTGGACGCGGGCGATCGACGCCCGGGACGCGTCCGGTGGCCTGATCGCGGCGGTGACCGACCGGGAGATCCTCTCGGCGTACCGGTTGCTCGCCCGGGAGGTCGGGATCTTCGTCGAACTGGGCAGCGCGGCCAGCGTGGCGGGGCTGTTGCAGCAGGCCGCGGCGGGGCGCGTCCCGGCCGGTTCCACCGTCGTCTGCACGGTGACGGGGCACGGGCTCAAGGACCCGGAGTGGGCCATCTCCACCGCGCCGGCCCCGATCACCATCGCCAACGACCCCCTGGCCGCCGCCCGCTCCCTCGACCTGGCCTGACCCCGCCCCTGCACCCGGACGGGTTCGCCGGTGATCAAAAGCTGCGCGTCACGTTCGATCTCCTCGATGACGCGAACCTCTTGATCAACGCGATCCGGGCGGGCGGCGCACCGGCGCTGGCGGGGTGGGGTGTACCGGTCAGTACCCGGCGCGGGTCTGGTTGATCGGGTCGGGCACACTTTGCGTGCCCCGCAGACTTTTCTAGGAGTGAGCCAGGCCGATGTCGCTGCTCGCCAGATTCAGCCTCGCCAACCGAGGGCTCGTCGCCCTCATCGCGGTGGTGGCCACGGTGTTCGGACTGTTCGCCGTGCCGTCGCTGAAGCAGCAACTGCTGCCGTCGCTGGAGTTCCCGGCCGCCTTCGTGGTGGCCCCGTACCCCGGTGCCACACCGGAGATCGTCGAATCGCAGGTCGTCGAGCCGATCGAGAACAGCCTCCAGGGCATCCCCGGGCTGGAGAAGGTCACCTCGACCTCCCGTGAGGGCATGGCCACCGTCCAGGTGCAGTACGAGTTCGGCACCGACCTGGACGACGTGGTCAACAAGATGCAGACCGCGCTCAACCGGATCGAGGCGCAGCTGCCGCAGGACGTCGACCCACAGGTCATCGCGGGCAGCACCGACGACCTGCCCGCGGTGGTCATCGCCGCGACCGGCGGCGGCGACGAGCGCGCTCTCGCCGAGAAGCTGCGCACCGGCGTCCTGCCGGAGCTGGAGGCGATCGACGGGGTCCGCACCGTCGAGCTGACCGGCACCCGCGACGACATCGTGGTCATCAAGCCGGACCTCGCGAAGCTGGCCGCCGCGAAGCTCCCGCCGACCCAGATCGGGACGGCGCTGAAGGCCAACGGCGTGGCGATCCCGGCCGGCACGGTGACCGACGGCAGCCAGTCCCTGCCGGTGCAGGTCGGCACCCCGGTGGCCACCCTCGACGACCTGCGCGGCATCGTCCTCGCCCCCGGGCCGAACCCGGTCCGGCTCGCCGACGTGGCGAGCGTCGAGGAGACGCTGGCCCCGGCCACCGCGATCACCCGCACCAACGGCGAGGAGAGCCTCGGCATCGCGGTCACCGCGTCCCCGGACGGCAACGCCGTCGAGATCTCGCACGAGATCCGGGACCGGCTCGACGCGCTCTCCGACGCGTCCGGCGCGGGGCTGACCGTGGTCTTCGACCAGGCGCCCTTCGTCGAGAAGTCGATCGAGAGCCTGACCACCGAGGGCCTGCTGGGCCTCGTGATGGCGGTCATCGTCATCCTGGTCTTCCTGCTGTCGGTCCGCTCGACCCTGGTCACCGCGGTCTCGATCCCGCTGTCGGTGCTGGTGGCGCTGATCGCGCTCTGGATCGGTGACTACTCGCTCAACCTGCTCACCCTCGGCGCGCTGACGATCGCGGTCGGCCGGGTGGTCGACGACTCGATCGTGGTGCTGGAGAACATCAAACGGCACCTGGAGTACGGCGAGCCCAAGCGCGACGCGATCCTCAACGCCGTCCGCGAGGTGGCCGGCGCGGTGACCGCGTCCACGCTCACCACGGTCGCCGTGTTCGCGCCCATCGCGCTGGTCGGCGGCTTCGTCGGGCAGCTCTTCGCGCCGTTCGCGATCACCGTGACCGTGGCGCTGCTCGCCTCGCTGCTGGTGGCCCTCACGGTCATCCCGGTGCTCGCGTACTGGTTCCTGAAGCCACCGAGCGGGACGCCGGAGAGCGCCGCGCTGCGCCGGGCCGCCGAGGAGAAGGAGCTGCGCAGCCCGTTGCAGCGGGCGTACCTGCCGGTGATCGGGTTCGCCACCCGCACCCGCCGCACCCGTTGGATCACCCTCGGGCTGGGCGTGCTGGTGCTCTTCGGCACGTTCGGGCTCGCCAGCCGCCTGGAGACGAACTTCCTCGACGACTCCGGCCAGGACACGCTGAGCATCCGGCAGGAGCTGCCGGCCGGCACCGCCCTGGCGGCCACCGACGAGGCGGCGCGCAAGGTCGAGGCGGTGCTGAAGCAGGCCGACGGCATCGAGACGTACCAGGTCACGGCCGGCGGCGGGGACATGGCGTTCCTCGGCGGCGGCCGCAACAACGTCGCCACCTGGTCCCTGGCGCTCGGCGGCGACACCGACGCCAAGCAGATGCGCGAGGAGCTGCGCGAGAAGTTCGACGACCTGGGCCCGTCCGCCGGCGAGTTCACCTTCGGCGGTGGGCAGGAGGCCTCCACCAGCCAGCTGGAGGTGGTCGTCCAGGCCGGCGACCCCGAGGTCCTCGACCGGGCCGCGAAGGCGGCGCAGGAGGCGATGGCCGGTACGCCGGACGTCGCCGACGTCACCACCAGCCTCGCCGACAGCGTGCCGCGGGTCGACGTGGCCGTGGACCGGGTGAAGGCCGCTCGGGCCGGGCTCACCGAGGCCGCCGTCGGTCAGCTCGTGGCGCAGGCGTTCCGGGGTGCCCCGCTCGGTCAGGTCACCCTCGACGGCGGGCAGCAGGACGTCGTGCTGCGCCTGTCGGACAGCGCGCCCCTCGGCATCGACCAGCTGCGGGCGCTGCCGATCGGCCCCGTCAAGCTGGGTGACATCGCCACCGTCGAGCGTGCCGAGGGCCCGCAGCAGGTGAGCCGGATCGACGGGGAGCGCAGCGTCACCGTGACCGGTACGGCCACCGGCTCGAACCTCGGCGCCACCTCCCAGGAGCTGCAGAAGCGGCTGGACGCGATCGACGTGCCGGGGGCGACGTTCGTCATCGGCGGCGTCAGCGCCGACCAGGCGGACGCCTTCGCCGACCTGGGGCTGGCGGTGCTCGCGGCCATCGCGATCGTCTTCCTGATCATGGTGGCCACGTTCGGCAGCCTGACCCAGGCGCTGATCCTGCTGATCTCGATCCCGTTCGCGGCGACCGGCGCGATCGGTTTGCTGCTGGCCACCGGGACTCCGCTCGGGGTGCCGGCGCTCATCGGTGTGCTCATGCTGGTCGGCATCGTGGTGACCAACGCGATCGTCCTGCTCGACCTCATCAACCAGTACCGGTCGCAGGGGCTGGGCGTGCGGGAGGCGGTCGTCGAGGGCGGCCGGCACCGGCTGCGGCCGATCCTGATGACCGCCGTCGCGACCATCTTCGCGCTGCTGCCGATGGCGTTCGGGCTCACCGGCGAGGGCGGGTTCATCTCGCAGCCGCTGGCGGTAGTGGTGATCGGTGGTCTGCTCAGCTCGACGCTGCTGACGCTGATCCTGGTGCCGACGCTCTACAGCATGGTGGAGAACACCAAGGAGTCGCTGCGGGAGCGGCGCGGGCGGCGCAAGGGCGGCCCGTCCGCCGCCCCGGCGGCGTCCGAAGGTGGCCCGGAGCCAGCCGCCCCGGCGGCTCCCGAGCCGGCGCTGACCGGTGCCCGCGCTGGCGGCGTCCAGCCGGCCGACGCGGCGCCACGGCCCGCTCCCTCGGCCGCGCTGGTCGACGGCACGGACCAGTTCGAGGTGCTCCGGCTGCCGAAGAGCCGTACCTCGCCGCTGCCGCCCACCGAGTAGGCGGCGAAGCACCAGCGAACGCCCCCGGCGGGTTCCGGCCCGCCGGGGGCGTTCGCGTCCGGCCGACGGGCGTACGACCGCAGGGCGTACGGCTGCGGAGTAGGGTCCTGCTCCGTGGCGTCCACCCTGTCGGTCCTCACCCGGAACCGGAACTTCCGCAACCTCTTCCTCGCCGAGCTGGTGGTCTTCGGGGCCGACTGGTTCGTCATGGTTCCGCTCCTGGTGCTGTTGCCGCAGCTCACCGGGAGCGGCGTGTGGGGGGCGCTGGTGCTGGCCGTGGACACCGGAGTCGTGGCGCTGCTGCTGCCGTTCACCGGCACGATCGCGGACCGGTTCGACCGGCGGAAGATCATGATGGTGGCGAACGTGGCGGCGCTCGTCGGGGTGCTGCTCCTGCTCGGCGTCCGTAGCGCGGACACCGCCTGGCTCGCGATGGTGGGGATCGCGGTGATCGCGGTCGCCAAGGGCTTCTACTCGCCGGCCGCCCAGGCCGCGCTGCCCAACGTGCTCGACCCCGACGAGCTGGCCGCGGGCAACGCCATCGCCGGCTCCGCCTGGGGCACGATGACGGTCGTCGGCGCCTCGCTCGGCGGTGTGCTCAGTGACCGTGTCGGGCCGTACGCCTGCTTCTGGACCGCCGCCGTCGGCCTGGCGCTCGCCGCGGCCCTGGCCGCGACGATCCGCCGGCCGTTGCAGGCGCCCCGGGAGCCCGACCTGGCGCCGCAGCGGGCGTGGGCGGCGGTGGGCGAGGCGCTCCGCTACATCGGGCACCGCCCGCGGGTGCTGGCACTGGTGACGGTGAAGTCAGCGGTCGGCCTGGGTAACGGGGTGCTGACGGTGTTCCCCCTGCTGGCCGCGGTGTACGGGGCCGGACCCGCCGGCACCGGGCTGCTCTTCGCCGTACGCGGGGCGGGCGCGCTGGTGGGGCCGATCCTGATGCGCCGGGTGCTCACCAACCGGTCCTGGCTCCTGCCCGGCCTGGCCGTGTCAATGTCCCTCTACGGGCTGGCCTACCTCGGCATCTCCGTCGTGAGCTGGTTCCCGCTGGTGCTGGTGCTGGTGTTCGTCGCCCACTTCGCCGGCGGCAGCAACTGGGTGATGTCCAACTTCGCGCTCCAGGGCGAGGTGCCGGACCGGCTGCGCGGCCGGGTCTTCGCCACCGACATGATGCTGGCGACGCTCGCCATCTCGATCAGTCAGCTCGTGGTCGCCGCGGTCGTGGACACGGTGGACGAACGGGTGGTGCTCGCCGGCTGCGGCCTGGTCACCCTGGTGTACGCCGTCGGCTGGCGGGTCGCCACCCGCCGGCTCTCCCTCACCGAGCCGGTGCCCGAGCCGGTCCGGTAGCCCGCCGAGCCGGTCCGGTAGTCGAGGGACCCGGTGAACGGGCGGTCCGGTGGCCCGGCCGGCCCGGAGCGGGGGGTCTCCGGGCCGGCCCTGCGGCGGGTCTCCGGGCCGGCCCTGCGGCGGGTCTCCGGGCCGGCCCTGCGGCGGGTCTCCGGGCTCCCGGCGGTCGAAGGGTCTCACGGGGCGGGCGGATCCGGGAGGATGTCGGTGCGGGGCCCTAGCATGAGCCGGTGCCGTTGACATTCGAAACCGGGCCGTTCCGGGTCCGGGTGCCCGCCACGAGCGCCAACCTGGGGCCGGGCTTCGACGCGCTGGGGCTCGCCCTCGGGCTCCACGACGACGTGTCCGCCGAGATCGCGTCGGAGGGTGTCCGGGTGACGGTGTCCGGGCAGGGCGCGGGGGAGCTGCCCGACGACGACGGGCACCTCCTCGTCCGGGCCATGCGCGCCGCGTTCGCGCGGCTCGGCGCGCAGCCGCCCGGGCTCGCCGTCGAGTGCGTCAACCGCATCCCGCAGGCCCGGGGGCTGGGGTCGTCGTCCGCGGCGATCGTCGCCGGGGTGCTGCTGGCCAGGGCGCTCGTGACCGGCGGCGAGCGCCACCTCGACGACGAGGCGGTGCTCCGGCTCGCCGCCGAGCTGGAGGGGCACCCCGACAACGTGGCGCCCTGTCTGCTGGGCGGTTTCACCCTGGCCTGGACGGAGCCGGCCGGCGCCCGCGCGGTCACCCGCCCGGTCGCCGAGGGCGTACGCCCCACCGTCTTCGTGCCCGCCGAGCGGGGGCTGACGGCCACCGCGCGGGCGGCGCTGCCGGCCACCGTCCCGCACGCCGACGCGGCGCTGACGGCCGGGCGGGCGGCCCTGCTCGTGCACGCGCTCACCGCCGACCCGGCGCTGCTGCTCCCGGCGACCGTCGACCGGCTGCACCAGGACTACCGCGCCGAGGGGATGCCGGCGACGGCCGCGCTGGTCAACGAGCTGCGTGCGGCGGGTGTGCCGGCTGTGGTCAGTGGGGCGGGGCCGACGGTCCTGGCCTTCCAGGAGCCGCCCGAGGGCTTCGACGCGGGAAGAGATTGGCAGGTCTGGCGGTTACCGATAGATGTCAGCGGTGCCCGGGTCGCCCGGGGTAGACTTGGACACGCCGAGCGGGACCCTGTTGCCGCAGGTCGGAAGAGTTGATTACGCTCTAGACTTAGCACAGCCGCGAAGCATGCGATCTTCCTGCGGGTCGGCGCACCCCCGAAGCTCTCGGCGGTAAGCCCGTCACCCCTGCCAAGGCCCACGCCGCACCGCAGTTTCCACAGGTCGCCGCAGACGGCGAGACCTGCTCACCGATGGTGGTGAGTTGGGAAACCGACCGGCTGCTGTGTCACAGACTCCCGCGACGCGTTCATGCGAGGCGGGTGCACCGAGGCCGCCCGGCCACCTGCTTGTCGACTCCGGGCAGTCCCGGCCTATCGAGGGAAGGAATCCATTGAGCGACACCACCGACGTGACGTCGGATGTTTCCAACGTCGCTGGCGAAGGCACCACCGCCGCGCCCGCCCGTCGTCGGCGTAGCGGCACCGGTCTGTCGGCGATGCTGCTGCCAGAGCTTCAGAGCCTGGCCGCGTCGCTCGGCATCTCCGGCACGGCTCGCATGCGCAAGGGCGAGCTGATCAGCGCGATCACCGAGCGGCAGGGCGGCGCCGCCGCCGGTACCCCTCGACCGCGGGCCGAGGTCGCGGCCGCGGCCGCTCCCGCTCGCGAAGAGGTGCACGCCGAGGTCCGGGAGACCGCGGAGCGGCCCGAGGCCGAGCGGCGCACCGCCGAGCAGGCGCCCGCCGAGCAGGCCAAGACCGAGACCGAGGGTCGCGGCCGGACGAGGCGTCGGAGTGCCGCCGAGGCGCGTGCCACCGAGACGCGCACCGAGGAGGCCGAGGCCGGCGAGCGCGCCGAGCGCGGCGAGAGCCGCGGTGGGCGTGACCGCACCGAGCGCGCTGACCGTGGTGAGCGGGCCGAGCGCGGCGCCGAGCGCGGTGAGCGTGCTGACCGTGGCGCAGAGCGCGGTGAGCGTGCCGAGCGCGGTGAGCGTGGCGCTGAGCGCGGTGAGCGTGGCGGCGAGCGTGCCGAGCGCGGTGACCGTGCCGAGCGCGGCGACCGCAACGAGCGGGCCGAGCGTGGCGAGCGCGGCGACCGTAACGAGCGTGGCGAGCGAGCCGAGCGCGGCGACCGCAACGACCGGGGCCAGCGTGCCGAGCGGGACGCCGAGGGCGAGGACGACGGCGAGGGCGGCGGCCGGCGCGGCCGGCGCAGCCGTTTCCGGGACCGTCGCCGTGGTCGCGGCGAGCGTTCCGAGGGCGACGGCGGCCGCGAGCCGCAGGTCGGCGAGGACGACGTGCTCGTGCCGGTGGCCGGCATCATCGACGTGCTCGACAACTACGCCTTCGTCCGGACCACCGGTTACCTCGCCGGCCCGAACGACGTGTACGTGTCCATGTCGCAGATCAAGAAGTACGGCCTGCGCCGCGGTGACGCGATCACCGGCGCCGTCCGGGCTGCCCGCGAGGGTGAGCAGCGGCGGGACAAGTACAACCCGCTGGTCCGCCTGGACACCATCAACGGGATGGAGCCCGAGGAGGCCAAGCGCCGGCCGGAGTTCTACAAGCTCACGCCGCTCTACCCGCAGGAGCGGCTGCGACTGGAGACCGAGCCGCACATCCTCACCACCCGGGTGATCGACCTGGTGATGCCGATCGGCAAGGGCCAGCGGGCGCTCATCGTGTCGCCGCCGAAGGCGGGTAAGACGATGGTGCTGCAGGCGATCGCCAACGCCATCACGCACAACAACCCGGAGTGCCACCTGATGGTGGTGCTGGTGGACGAGCGGCCCGAAGAGGTCACCGACATGCAGCGCTCGGTGAAGGGCGAGGTCATCGCGGCCACGTTCGACCGTCCGCCGCAGGACCACACGACGGTCGCGGAGCTCGCCATCGAGCGGGCGAAGCGCCTGGTCGAGCTGGGGCACGACGTGGTCGTGCTGCTCGACTCGGTGACCCGGCTCGGCCGGTCGTACAACCTGGCGGCACCGGCGAGCGGCCGGATCATGTCGGGTGGTATCGACTCCACCGCGCTCTACCCGCCGAAGCGGTTCCTCGGCGCGGCCCGCAACATCGAGAACGGCGGGTCGCTGACCATCCTCGCCACCGCGCTGGTCGAGACCGGCTCGATGGCCGACACGGTCATCTTCGAGGAGTTCAAGGGCACCGGTAACGCGGAGCTGAAGCTGGACCGGAAGATCGCCGACAAGCGCACCTTCCCGGCCATCGACATCCACCCGTCCGGCACGCGCAAGGAGGAGATCCTGCTCGCGCCGGAGGAGCTGGCCATCATCCACAAGCTCCGCAAGGTCCTGCACTCGCTGGACTCGCAGGCGGCGCTGGACCTGCTGCTCGACCGGTTGAAGCAGTCCCGCACCAACATCGAGTTCCTGATGCAGATCGCGAAGTCCACGCCGGGGGAGTGACCTCGCCCGGTTGAGGATCCACGAAGGGCACGGCCGAACGGCCGTGCCCTTCGTCGTGCCGTCCTGGAAGCGGTGGGATGGTTCCTCGGTGGACGGTCGCTCTCAGTAGTGGTGAGGGCGGGTCTCGGGCCGGCGGCGGGTGGAGTTTTCCTTCACGTCATGCGATGGGTATTGAAACTTCTGTTCATCGTCGGTTGACTGTCGTCCATGCGTACCCGCAGACGATCCGCCCACCTCGCCGGCGTCCTGCTGCTGACGCCGCTGATCACCCTCGCCGGTTCGCCGCCGGCCGTCGCCGCACCGAGAACCGCCGCACCGAGAACCGCCGCACCGGTCGCCGGTGGCGGCGGCACCGTCGCCGAGGACGGTCCGCGCGCCTCGTCGCTGGCCGCGGAGCCGGTCACCCTCGCCGCGCGCGCCTCCTCCGGCGTACGGACCGCGTCGGGCGTCGAGCCCGCCGGCGGCCTGGAGACCGCCAAGTCGACCCGACCGGTCGCGCCGGGAGTGCAGCTCACCTCGTTCGACCGGTACGACGCCGACGGCTGGCTGCGCGCCGACGCGCTCACCGCCGACCTGAGCGGCGGGGTCACCGTCGACTACGTCAACTCGGGCGCGGTGAGCCGCGCCGAGCCGCTGCGCGCCGCGGTGGACCGCACCCGCGCGGTCGCCGCCGTCAACGGCGACTTCTTCGACATCAACAACTCGGGCGCCGCGCAGGGCGTCGGCGTCCGCAGCGGTGAACTGATCCAGTCGGCGGTCAGCGGGCACCGCAACGCGGTGGCGGTCACGACCGAGGGCATCGGCCGCGTGGTCGAGGTGAACTTCGACGGCACGGCGACCCTGCCCACCGGCCCGGTCACGCTCACCCAGTTCAACAACATGATCCAGACGGGCGGCATCGGCGTGTTCACCGCGCTCTGGGGGACGTACACCCGGGAACGTGCGGTCGCGGGTGCGACCCGCGTCACGGAGGTCGTCGTGGTCGACGGCCGCGTGGCGAGCGTGAGCCCGGCGGCCGGCACCGGGCCGATTCCCGCCGGCACCACCATCATGCTCGGCCGGGAGGCCGGCGCCGACGCGCTCGCCGCGCTGCGGCCCGGTGACCCGGTCGAGGTCGCCTGGCAGCCCAAGCCGGCCGACGGCAAGACGCTGCACGCCGCCGTCGGCGGCGGCAACGTGCTGGTCCGCGACGGCGTCGTGCAGACCATCTCCGACACCTCGCTGGCCCCGCGCACGGCCGTCGGCTTCAGCGCCGACGGTCGTAAAATGATCATGCTGACCGTGGACGGGCGGCAGCTCGACAGTCGGGGCGTGACCCAGACCGAGATGGGCCGCATGATGGCCGAGCTGGGCGCGCACACGGCGCTGAACCTCGACGGCGGCGGCTCGTCCACGCTGCTCGCCCGCGAGCCGGGCGCAACCGCCGTCCAGGTGGAGAACAGCCCGTCGGACGGCGCCGAGCGGGCCGTCCCGAACGGTCTCGCGCTCTACGCCCCGCAGGGCAGCGGGCGACTGACCGGCTACTGGGTGGAGACGGCCAGTGACCCCACCGCCGCACCGGGCGTCTCCCCGGTCCGCGGTGGCCGTCCGGACCGGGTCTTCCCCGGGCTCACCCGCCGGCTCACCGCCGCCGGCTACGACGAGACGTACGGCCCGGCGGCTGGCACGCCGACCTGGCGGGCGACCCCGGCGGTGCACGGCCTGGTGGACCGCGACGGCGTGTTCCGCGCCCTGGTCCCCGGCACCTCGACCGTCACCGCCCACCGTGGCGGCGCCACCGGCACCATCGACCTCACCGTGGTCGGGCCGCTCGACCGGATCGACTCGACGGTGGAGCGGGTCGGCCTCACCGGTCGGGACGGCGGCGCGGTGTTCGGCGTGGTGGGCTACGACGCCGAGGGGAACACCGCCCCCATCGAGCCGGCCGACCTCAGGCTGGAGTACGACCACGACCTGCTGCGGGTAGCCCCGGCGGCCGACGGCACCCTCGCGGTGACCGCAATGCGCGACTCCGGCGCCGGCCTCATCACCGTCCATGTCGGACGGAAGAGCGTCAGCGTCCCGGTCACCGTCGGCCTGACCGACCAGCCGGTGGCCGACTTCGAGGACGCCTCGGCGTGGAAGTTCAGCCAGGCACGGGCGAGCGGCTCGGTCGCCCCGGCGCCCGGGCACACCGGCACGGGCCTGAAGCTGTCGTACGACTTCAGCCAGTCGACCGGCACGCGGGCCGCGTACGCGGACCCACCGGCCTGGATCGAGGTGCCCGGCCAGCCGCAGGCGTTCGGTATGTGGATCCACGGCAACGGTAAGGGCGAGTGGCCGAGCCTGCACCTGCACGACGCCCAGGACACCCAGCACGTGCTCCGCGGCCCCTACATCACCTGGACCGGGTGGCGGTACGTCGAGTTCGCCGTTCCGGCCGGCGTGCAGTACCCGGTGCGGGTGCGACGCTTCTACGTGGCGGAGACCAACGCCGCCGCCCAGTACACCAGCGAGATCGTCATCGACGACCTCGTGGCCAAGGTGCCGCCGTCGGTCGACGTGCCCGCCGAGGCTCCCCGCACCGATCGGGTGGTGGTCTCCGACGGCACGGTCGACGGCGCGCCCTGGCGCTTCGCGGTGATGTCCGACGCCCAGTTCGTCGCCGCCGACCCGGACAGCGACCTGGTCGCCCAGGCCCGCCGTACGCTGCGCGAGATCAAGGCCGCCCGGCCGGACTTCCTGGTCATCAACGGCGACCTGGTGGACACCGCGTACCCGGCGGACTTCGCGCTCGCGAGGCGGCTGCTGGACGAGGAGTTGGGTGACGCGCTGCCCTGGTACTACGTGCCGGGCAACCACGAGATCATGGGCGCGCCCATCAGCAACTTCCAGGCCGTGTTCGGCGACACCCACCGGGCTTTCGACCACAAGGGCACCCGGTTCGTCACCCTGAACACGTCCACCGGCTCGCTGCGCGGCGGCGGGTTCGACCAGGTGCGGATGCTGCGCGAGGCGCTCGACTCCGCGGCCGGCGATCCGGCGGTCGGGTCGGTCGTCGTCCTGCACCACCACCCGCCCCGCGACCCGAGCCCGGCCAAGGCGAGCCAGCTCGGCGACCGGAAGGAGGCGGCGCTGCTGGAGCAGTGGCTGGCCGATTTCCAGCACCGCACCGGCAAGGGCGCCCTCTTCGTGGGCGGGCACGTCGGCACGTTCCACGCCGAGCGGGTGGACGGGGTGCCGTACGTCATCAACGGCAACTCCGGCAAGACACCGTCCACTCCCGCCGACCGGGGCGGCTTCACGGGCTGGACGGAGTTCGGTGTCGACCCGGTCAGCCGGCAGGAGGCCGAGCAGGCCCGCCGGAGTCCGCTGGCCGAGGGGCCGCGCTGGGTCGAGGCCGAGGTCCACGCGCACACCGACCGGCTCGCGGTCGGCGCTCCGGCCCGCGTCGCGGTCGGTACCCCGGTGACCGTCACCGCCACGCTCACCCAGCCGGGCGGGCGGGCCGTGCCGGTGGCCGCCCCGGTGAGCGCCGACTGGTCGGCCTCGCCGAACGTGCACGTCGGCCCGGTGACCGGGCTGCGTCCGTGGCACGTGGCCTGGTTCGACCCGGCCACCGGTCGGCTCGCCGCGCTGCGTTCCGGCGCCTCGCTGGTGCTCGCGGTGACCGTCAACGGCGTGCGCGCCGAGGCGGCCCTCACCACCGCGGCGCGCGCCGCGGCCTGACCGGGCGGAAGGGCCCCCGGTCGGTGGGGGCCCTTCCGCTCCGCTCAGAAGTCGCCCTCGGCCACCTGGAAGACGGTCAGGCCCAGGGAGCGCCACATCCGGACGACCTGGACCCGGTCGTCGAAGACGCCGACCACCCGGTAGCGGTCGCGCACCTCCCGCTCGTATATCTCCCGTTTGACCACCGCGTCCTTCCGGGAGTCGCCGACGGCCCGCAGATGCAGCGCGAGGTACGGCACCCGGACGTGTCGCTCCAGCCACGCCACCGTGTCGTCCCGTGCCGAGGCGTCCCGGCCGGAGCAGAAGACCACGCCGTACCCGGCGGCGTGCATCGCCCGGACCGCGGCGATCACCGCCTCGTTCGGCCGGTCCTCGCCGACCCGGGTCATGTCGTACGGGCTGCGGGAGACGTTCAGGGCCACGGTGCCGTCGATGTCCACGAGGACGATCTCCGCCGGCTCGGTGACGGCGGCCCGCACCCGTTTCGGGTGGCCGGCGCGGGCCTGTGGCACGGGCAGGGGGAGGGGGCGGCCCGCCAGGTAACGCTCGTGCAGCCGGCGGATCGCGGCCTCACCGACCCGGTCGCCCTCCGGCCGCTCGGCGTCGCGGCGCAGGCACTCCTCCAACGGCACGTCCGTGAAGTCGTGCACCTCGAACTCGGCGCCGTACCGGGCGGCCAGCTCCGCCCAGTCCCGCAGCGTCCGCGCGCGCAGGTTGGTGTCGTCCACGCAGACGTCGGCCCGGGCGCGCAGCAGCGCCTCCACCTGGGCCCGCTGGGCCGTGGTCACCTGCGCCTCCGCCCACTGCGTGAAGAGCCGCTCGCCGTGCAGCATCCGGCGCAGGTCGTCCCGGTTCACCCGCACCACCGACGGCTGGAGCGTACGGGCGAAGCTGGTCTTCCCCGAGGCGGGCAGCCCGCGGGTCGCGATCAGGCGGGGCATCCCGCGTCACCTCCGTGTTCGTTCGGCTGTGGTGGTCATTGCACGACACCGGGCGCGGTTCGGGTACGTCGGGGCGTACCCCGGTCGGGACACGTGCCCGCCGTGCCGCCTGTCGGTGAATGCCCGGCCGACCGGCGGGAATTCCGCGAGGGTGCCGGGCGTTGTCGATGCCGGACCGCTGTGCCGCCCGGTGACGGGCCTCGCGCCCGCCCGATGACGGGTCCGGCGCGCGCCCATGGCACACTGGTCAATCGGCCACCGGTTCCGGTTCACGCCCGAGCTCGTCGCACCTGCGGCGGGCGGCGACGGCGACCCGGCGACCACCGACGAAAGGACCGAGGCGACATGAAGCCCAACATCCACCCGGAGTACGTGACCACCGAGGTCCGCTGCTCCTGCGGCAACACGTTCACGACCCGCAGCACCGCCAAGGGCGGCTCGATCAACGTCGAGACCTGCAGCGCGTGCCACCCGTTCTACACCGGTAAGCAGCGCGTGCTGGACACCGCCGGCCGGGTCGCCAAGTTCCAGCAGAAGTACGCCAAGGTTCAGGCCAAGAAGGCCAAGTAACTCCTCGTTCGGCGCCCGCGTCCGGTTTCGTCCGGACGCGGGCGCCGTCCGTATGTCCGCCGGTTTCCGGCCGTACCGTCCGTCCCGCGTCGAAGGAGCATCCGCAGCATGAGCAGCGAGCGTCTGGCCGCCCTCCTCGACGAGTACGCGGACCTGGAGAAGCGGCTGGCCGACCCGGCCATCCACGCCGACCAGGCCACCGCGCGCCGGGTCGGCCGGCGGTACGCCGAGCTGGTGCCGCTGCACAAGGCCGCAGGTGAGCTGGCGCAGGCCCGTGCCGACCTGGCCGCGGCCCGCGAGCTGGCCGCCGAGGACCCCTCCTTCGCCGCCGAGGCCGACTCGATCGCGGCGACCCTGCCGGCGCTCGAGGAGCGCCTCGCGGAGCTGCTGATCCCGCGCGACCCGCACGACGCCAAGGACGTGATCGTCGAGATCAAAGCCGGCGAGGGCGGTGAGGAGTCGGCGCTCTTCGCGGGCGACCTGCTGCGGATGTACACCCGGTACGCGGAGCGCCGGGGCTGGCTGGTCGAGGTGATCGACGCGCAGGACTCGGACCTGGGCGGCGTGAAGGACGTCTCGCTGGCGATCAAGACCAAGGGCGTGCCGGAGGGCGGCAACGGCGTCTGGTCCCGCCTCAAGTGGGAGGGCGGGGTGCACCGGGTGCAGCGCGTTCCGGTCACCGAGTCGCAGGGCCGGATCCACACCAGCGCGGCCGGCGTCCTGGTGCTGCCCGAGGCCGAGGAGGTCGACGTCACGATCGACCCGAACGAGCTGCGGATCGACGTGTTCCGCTCGTCCGGCCCGGGTGGGCAGTCGGTGAACACCACCGACTCGGCAGTGCGGATCACCCACCTGCCGACGGGCATCGTGGTCTCCTGCCAGAACGAGAAATCGCAGTTGCAGAACCGCGAGCAGGCGATGCGGATCCTGCGGGCCCGGCTGCTCGCCGCCGCCCAGGAGCAGGCCGACGCGGCCGCCTCGGACGCGCGCAAGGCGCAGGTGCGTACCGTCGACCGCTCGGAGCGGATCCGCACGTACAACTTCCCGCAGAACCGGATCACCGACCACCGGATCGGCTACACGGCGTACAACCTGGACCTGGCCCTCGCCGGTGACCTGGACGGCGTGCTGGACGCGTTGGCCGACGCCGACCGCGCCGCCCGCCTGGCCGGCGCCCCCGACCTGACCCGCCGCTGACCACGGGCGGAGGGGTCAGGAGGCGCGGGGGCGGGTCTTGGCGCGGAGCATCTCGCGGTCGGCGATCTCGAACGCGGTGCGGAGGGCGTCGCGCAGCGCCGGCCCGCTGCCGGAGACCTCGGCGAAGCCGATGCTCACCCCGACCGGGGTGCCCGGGACCAGTGACTCCCAGTCCTCGCTGGCCACCGCCGCGCCGATCCGGCGGGCCACCTCGGCGGCCTCGCTCATGCCGGCGCCGGGGAGCACCACCACGAACTCGTCGCCGCCGTAGCGGGCCACGAAGTCGCCCCGGCGCATCACCCGGTTGATCACCCCGGCGATGCGCTGGAGCACCAGGTCGCCCGAGTGGTGCCCGTGCCGGGTGTTGACGGCCTTGAAACCGTCCAGGTCACAGACCCCGATGACCACCTGCTCGCCACGCGCCACCACGCTCGCGATGTAGCGCTCCAGCCGGCGGCGGTTGGGCAGCCCGGTCAGCGGGTCGGTCAGCGCCTCGCCCTCGTAGCGGGCCGCCTCCCGGCGCATCTCCTCGTGGTCGATGCGGGCGGCGATGCCGTCGATGTAGACGTCGCGCAGCCGGTCGTTGCGCTGTGCCGCCAGCCGGAACGCCAGCCGGTCCGCCCGGTGCGCCGCCGCGTGGTCGCCGGCCCGTGCCAGCGCGATGCTGCGCAGCCGGGCGGGCTCGGCCGCGCCGAGCGTCTCACTGGAGACGCGGACGGTGTCCAGCCGGGTCACCGCCTCGATCGGCCGGCCGGCGGCGATGGCGAGGCAGACGTGACCGAGATCGCGCATGTCCCGCGCCCGGGCGCTGTCCCCGCCGTGCGCCAGCAGTCGGGCCGGATCGGCGTCGCCGCCGCGGTCGATCTCGTCACCGAGCGCGGCCCGGCGGGCCGCGGCGTAGCCGTACGCGGCGAGGCTGCTCGGTCGCAGCCGAGCGGCCCGCCCGCCGTGCAGGAAGCGGGCGAGGTCGCCCGCCACGTCGCGCAGCACGCGCAGGCAGCCGTCGCTGTCGCCGTTGTGGTCCAGCGCGACGGCGTTGCGCAGGCGGATGCCCGGGGCGGCGAAGGTCTCCTCGGGGATCCCGGCGGCCAGGCCGAGTTGCCGGGCCCGCTCGATGGCCCCGAGGGCGTAGCCGTGGAAGCTCAGGTAGGAGTAGGCCATGGCGAGGTCGTGCCAGCCCCAGGCGGTGTCCCGGTCCGGGTCCTCGACGGCGCCCAGCGCGCGGGCGGCCTTCACGAGATGGGTCACGCAGCGGTCGAGTGCGCCCTGGTGGTGGGCGGCGAGCGCCGCCAGCGCGTTGAGGTGCCCGTGCAGGTAGGGCTCGGCGAGGTCGCGCACGGCCGCGGACGCCTCCTCGATGGCCCGCGTGAACTCCGCCGTGCGACCGAGATTGATCAGGGCGCAGAGGCGCTGCACGAGCGCGTCGGCCCGGGCGCGCGGGTCGGTCGTGGTGCGCAGGACGGTGTCGAGCACGGTGTACGCCTCGGCGGACCGGCTGGCCTCCTGCAACGCCCGTGACTGCGTCAGCGCGTCAACCTGGTCTTCGACCCGGTCGAGCCAACCCACCGGCGACCTCCTGTCGGCGTGCGTCTGTACGCACCCGCTCGTGACGTGACCGCGACGCTTCATGATTATGTCGTGACCACCGAGCCGCAACACCCCTCCGAAGGGACGAACCGGATCCGGCCATCGACCGCCGTCGCCCGGGCGGCCCGGCTCCTCGCCGACGCCGGCGTCGAGGCGGCCCGCACCGAGGCGGAGCTGCTCGCCGCGTACGTGCTGGAGGTGCCGCGCGGCCGGCTCGCGCTCGCCGACGGGTTCGACGACGCCGCGCTCGCCGCCTTCGACGCGCTGGTGGCCCGGCGGGCCGACCGTGAGCCGTTGCAGCACCTCACCGGCAATGCCGCGTTCCGGCGGCTGGAGCTCGCGGTCGGGCCGGGCGTCTTCGTGCCCCGGCCGGAGACCGAGCTGCTCGCCGGGTGGGGGATCGAGCGGGGACGGGAGCGGGACGCGCCGCTGGTGGTGGACCTGTGCAGCGGTTCCGGGGCGATCGCCCTCGCGGTGGCCCAGGAGCTGCCCGCCGCCCGGGTCGTCGCCGTCGAGCGGTCCCCGGGCGCGCTGCGCTGGCTGCGCCGCAACGCGGCGGACCGCGCCGCGGCCGGGGACCGGCCCATCGAGGTGGTGGCGGCGGACGTCACCGCCCCGGACCTGCTCGACGACCTCGTCGGGCGGGTCGACGTGCTGCTCTGCAACCCCCCGTACGTGCCCTCGGACACCGTCGTGGCCCCGGAGGTGGCGGGTCACGACCCGGCCGAGGCGGTCTTCGGCGGTGTGGACGGGCTGGCGGTGATCCGCCCGGTGGTCGCCCGCGCGGCGGCGCTGCTGCGGGACGGTGGCGTGCTCGGGATCGAGCACGACGACACGCACGGGGCGGACGTGCCGGCGCTGCTCGTCGCGGACGGCCGGTTCACCGCGGTCACCGACCACCGGGACCTCACCGGCCGCCCCCGGTTCGCCACCGCGTCCCGACGTGCGGACGGCCGTCGCTCCGACGTGCGCCCGGCGTGGCAGACTGGCTCCTCGTGATGCTCTACGACTGCCGGTCGCCCGCCGACCGGGACCGCGGCATCGCCGCGGCCATCGAGGCCGTCAAGAACGGCGAACTGGTCGTCCTGCCGACGGACACCGTCTACGGCATCGGCGCGGACGCGTTCACCCCGTACGCCGTCAAGGCACTGCTGGACGCCAAGGGCCGGGGACGGCAGATGCCGCCGCCGGTGCTGATCGGGTCCCGGCACACGCTCGACGGCCTGGTCCTCTCGCTGCCCCGGGCGGCCCGCGACCTGGTCGAGGCGTTCTGGCCGGGGGCGCTGACCATCGTGGTCGAGCACGCGCCGAGCCTGCAGTGGGACCTCGGTGACAAGACGGGCACGGTCGCGGTGCGGATGCCGCTGCACCCGGTCGCGCTGGAGGTGCTGCGCGAGACCGGGCCGATGGCCGTGTCCTCGGCGAACAAGACCGGCCAGCCGGCCGCGGTCACCGCCGAGGAGGCGCGCGACCAGCTCGGCTACTCGGTCCGCGCCTACCTGGAGGCGGGCCCCTGCCCGGACCCGGTGCCGAGCACGATCGTCGACCTCACCGGTGAGGTGCCGCAGGTCCTGCGTCAGGGGGCCATCCCGCTGGAGAAGCTGCGCGACGTGGTGCCGGACATCGTCGAGGGGGTCTAGGTGCCACCGTTCACCGTGCTGCACGTCTGCATGGGAAACATCTGCCGCTCGCCGATGGCGGAGCGGCTGCTCGCCCTGGCGGTGCGGGAGCGGCTGGCCCGGCGTGGGCTCGACCCGGCGGGCGCGGACGGGCTGGTGCACAGCCACAGCGCCGGCACGGGCGGGTGGCACGCCGGTGAGGAGATGAACCCGCCGGCGGCACGGCAGGTCACGTCCCGGGGTGGTGACGTCGAGGGGTTCGCGGCCCGCAAGCTGCGCTCGGAGCACATCGACGCCGCCGATCTGGTGCTGACCGCGACGGCCGACCAGCAGGAGTACGTGGTGGCACTGCGCCCCGACGCGGCCGCGCGCACGTTCGTGCTGGGGGAGTTCGGCCGGCTGCTCGGCGCCGTGCCGGCGGCCGGGCTGCCGCCGGTCGAGGAGGCGACCCCGGACGCCGTGCACGCGCGGGGGGTGGCGCTGGTGGCGGCGGCGCACGAGGCCCGCCAGGGTGCGGGCCCGCTGAGCACGGACGACCTGGACGATCCGTGGGGCCGGGGCGACCAGTGCTTCAGCCGGGTGGCCGACGAGATCGAGGAGACGGTGCAGCCGCTCGCCGCGGCCCTCGTCCCCTGACATCCCTCCTCGCGAATTTCCTCCGGGTTTGGGGCAAACAAACCGCATTACGGTGCATTCGGGGTCATTCTGAACGGGTCCTAGCGTGACCGGCTCCTGCGGGGAGAGCTGATGATCCGGGCCCATCTCGACAAAGTGCTGACCGTACTGATCGCCGGCGTGCTCGCCGGTCTGGTGTTGGCGGGAGCGGCGCTGCCGGTCGCGCTGGTGTTCGGGATCGGGTTCAGCGCGCTCTCCACGCCCTACTCGGAGCTGCCCAACACGCTCCGGACGCCGCCCACCGCCCAGCGCTCCAACCTCTACGCCAACGACGGCACCACCCTGATCACGTCCTTCTACCAGGAGGACCGGGTGGACGTGCCGCTGCGGGAGGTGGCCCCGGTGATGCGGCAGGCGATCGTCGCCGCCGAGGACGTCCGGTTCTACCAGCACCGCGGGGTCGACCTGCGCGGGGTGGCGCGGGCCTTCACCGTCAACCAACGCGACGGCGAGACCCGGCAGGGCGCCTCGACGCTGACCATGCAGTACGTCCGCAACGTGCTGAGCACCGACCCCCGCCTCTCCGAGGAGCAGCGCCGGGCGGCCACCGAGGTGACCAGCGCCCGCAAGGTCCAGGAGATGCGGTACGCCCTCGCCCTGGAACGGGAGCTGGACAAGGAGGAGATCCTCACCCGGTACCTGAACATCGCGTACTTCGGGGCGGGGGCCTACGGGATCGCGGCGGCGAGCAAGCGGTTCTTCTCGAAGGCGCCGGCGGACCTCACCCTTCCCGAGGCGGCCCTGTTGGCCGGGCTGGTGCGCTCACCCCACACCGACGAGCCGATCAACGGCGACGCCGACGCCGCCCTCGGCCGCCGGGCGTACGTGCTGGACCGGATGGTGGAGACCGGCCACGTCCCGCCGGACCAGGCGGCACGGGCCAAGGCGGCGCCGCTGGACCTGCGCCCCAGCGAGACCCCGAACGACTGCACGGCCGTCCCGGCGGAGCACAACGACTGGGGCTACTTCTGCGACTGGTTCACCCGGTGGTGGAGCGCCCAGCCCGCGTTCGGGGCCACGACCGACGAGCGGCAGCGTGCCCTGCGGCGGGGCGGGTTCTCGATCGTGTCCTCGCTCGACCCGGCCGTGCAGCGCGCCACGGTCGAGCAGGTGCTGAAGGTCTATCCGCGTACCGACCGGCGGGCCGCGCCGACCGCCGTGGTCCAGCCCGGCACCGGCCGGGTGCTGGCCATGGCCGTGAACCGCACGTACAGCGTCGACGACAACCCGGCCGGGCAGAAGAACCACCCGAACACGGTCAACCAGCTGGTGGCCGGGGGCGGGGCGATCGAGGGCTACCAGGGCGGGTCGACGTTCAAGCTCTTCACCATGCTCGCCGCGCTGGAGTCCGGCCTGCCGCTGCGCACCGAGTACGACGCGCCCGGCCGGCTGGTCACCCGCTATCCGGTCACCGGTGGGGCGAGCTGCGACGGGCGCTGGTGCCCCGAGAACTCCTCCGTGGCGGTCGACGGCCGGCACGACATGTGGACCGCCTTCGGCAACTCGGTCAACACCTACTTCGCCTGGCTCATCGAGCGCGTCGGCGCGGACCGGGTGGTCGAGATGGCGCAGCGGCTCGGCATCGTCTTCCGCGCCCCGAACGACGCCCAGCTCGCGCGGACCGGCGCGAAGGACTGGGGGCCCTTCACCCTCGGCGTCTCCGCCACGACGCCGCTCGACCTGGCCGGGGCGTACGCCACGGTGGCGGCCGAGGGCACGTGGTGCGCGCCGCTGCCCGTGGTGTCGATAACCGACTCGGACGGCCGGCCGGTGGCCGCCGCCCAGCCGGACTGCCGACAGGTGATCGACACGGACGTGGCCCGCGCGGCCGCGGACGCCGCCCGCTGCCCGGTCGGCGACCAGTCCATGTACCACTCGTGCGCCGGCGGCACGGCGGAGGACCTGCACCGGCGGCTGGGCCGGCCGGTGGGCGGAAAGACGGGCAGCTCCGAGCGGTACGAGACGGAGACGGTGGTCGCCTTCACCCCGCAGCTCGCGGTTGCCGCGATGGCCGCGAACCCGGACGACCCCCGGGACGCGGTCGGCCGGGCCGTGCAGTCCCAGCTGGTGGCGGCGGTCGGCGAGGTGCTCTCGTTCGGCCTGCGCGACGAGCCGGTACGCGACTTCGTGCCACCGAGCGAGCGGACCGCCTTCGACGTCACCGGTCCCCGGGACGGGAACTGACGTCGCCGTCCCGCTCCGCGCCGCGGGCGATGTTGCGGGCCATCCCCCCGAAGATCACCGTGTGGAAGGGCGTCACCGCGCCCCAGTAGGCGTGCCCGGCCAGCCCCCGGGGCAGGAAGACCGCGCGCTGCTGGTAGCGGCTGCGCCCACCCTCGGCCGGCAGCGCCCGCATCTCCAGCCAGGCCCGGCCGGGCAGCCGCATCTCCGCGCGCAGCCGCAGCAGCTTCCCCGGCTCGATCTCCTCGACCCGCCAGAAGTCCAACGCCTCGCCGAGCTGGAGCCGGTGCGGGTCGCGTCGCCCCCGGCGCAGCCCCACGCCACCGGCCAGCCGGTCCAGCCAGCCCCGCACCGACCAGGCCAGCGGGAACGAGTACCAGCCGTGCTCGCCGCCGACCCCCTCGATGATCCGCCAGAGGGCCTCCGGTGGCGCGTCGACCACCCGCTCCCGCATGTCGGTGTAGGCGGTGCCGCCGGACCAGGCCGGGTCGCTGGGCAGCGGCTCGGCCGGGGCGTCCGGCCCGCTCGCGGTCGACCAGCGGGTCTCCACCTGGGCGTCGCGCACCCGCGCCAGGGCCAGCTCGATCGACCGGTCGAAGCCGGTCAGCCCCTCGGGCGGGTCGGGGACGTACGCGGCGATGTCGTGCTCGTGCGCGACCGCCTCGTGGATGAGGCTCTCGATGAGGGGCCGGGCGATCGCGTTCGGCACCGGGGTGACCATCCCCACCCAGTACGACGACAGGGTGGGGGTGAGCGGCCGGACCGGCACGATGACCCTCCGGCGCAGCCCGGCGACCCGGGCGTAGCGCTGGATCATCTCCCCGAAGGTCAGCACGTCCGGCCCGCCGATGTCGAAGGCGCGGTTGACCTCGGGCGGCAGGTCGGCGCAGCCGACCAGGTAGCGCAGCACGTCCCGGACCGCGATCGGCTGGATCCGGTTGCCCACCCAGCGCGGCGTCACCATCGCCGGCAGCCGCTCGGTGAGGTACCGCAGCATCTCGAAGGAGGCCGAGCCGGACCCCATGATCACCGCTGCCCGGAGCACCGCCGTCGGCACTCCGCTGGCCAGCAGGATCCGCCCGACCTCGGCCCGGGAGCGCAGGTGGGCGGAGGCGGCCCCGCCGCCGTCCGGTGGCCGCGGCCCGCCGAGGTAGACGATCCGGCGTACCCCCGCCGCGCGGGCCGCCGCCGCGAAGGCCTCCGCCGCCTCCCGGTCGGCCGACTCGAACCCGGCCTGGCCGAGCGAGTGCACCAGGTAGTAGGCGACCTCCACGTCCGCGAACGCGGCCGGCAGCGTCTCGGGGCGACGCAGGTCGCCCTCGGCGATCTCTGCGTCGGCGGCCCACGGCACGTCGCGCAGCCGACCGGCGTGGCGGGCCAGGCAGCGCACCTCATGGCCCTCAGCGAGCAGGCGTGGGGCCAACCGTCCGCCGATGTAACCGGTCGCGCCGGTGACCAGGCATCTCACGATGTTCAGTCTGCGGCCTCCTAGACTGCTTCGTCGTGGACACCGTGACGGGCACCTTCTGGGGGCCGGATTTCGACCAGCTCCGCGCCACCGATCCGGAGATCGCGGGCGTGGTGCTCGGCGAGCTGGACCGGCTGCGCGGCGGGTTGCAGCTCATCGCCAGCGAGAACCTCACCTCGCCCGCGGTGCTCGCCGCGCTCGGTTCGACGCTGACCAACAAGTACGCCGAGGGGTACCCCGGGCGGCGCTACTACGGCGGCTGCGCCGAGGTGGACCGGGCCGAGGAGATCGGCAACGCCCGGGCACGGGAGCTGTTCGGCGCCGACCACGCCAACCTGCAGCCGCACTCCGGCGCCAGCGCCAACCTGGCGGCGTACGCGGCGTTGGTGCAGCCGGGCGACACCGTCCTGGCGATGGACCTGCCGCACGGCGGCCACCTCACCCACGGCAGCCGGGTCAACTTCTCCGGCAAGTGGTTCGCCACCGTCGGCTACACGGTCCGGCGGGACACCGAGCTGATCGACTACGACGAGGTGCGGGACCTGGCCCGGGCGCACCGACCCAAGATGATCATCTGCGGTGCCACGGCGTACCCGCGGCTGATCGACTTCGCCCGGTTCCGGGAGATCGCCGACGAGGTCGACGCCTACCTCGTGGTGGACGCCGCGCACTTCATCGGCCTGGTCGCCGGCAGGGCGATCCCGTCGCCGGTGCCGTACGCCGACGTGGTCACCTGCACCACCCACAAGGTGCTCCGCGGCCCGCGCGGCGGGATGATCCTCTGCCGCGAGTCGCTGGCCCAGCGGATCGACAAGGCGGTCTTCCCGTTCACCCAGGGCGGCCCGCTGATGCACGCGGTGGCGGCCAAGGCGGTGGCGCTGCGCGAGGCCGCGCAGCCCGAGTTCCGGGCGTACGCCGCCCAGGTGGTCCGCAACGCGCAGACGCTCGCCGCCGGGCTGGCCGACGAGGGCATGCGTCCCGTCTCCGGCGGCACCGACACGCACCTGGCCCTGATCGATCTCCGCCAGAGCGGGGTGACCGGCGCGGAGGCGGAGGCGCGCTGCGACGCCGCCGCGATCACGCTGAACAAGAACGCGATCCCGTACGACCCGCAGAAGCCGATGGTCGCCTCCGGAATCCGGGTGGGCACGCCGAGCGTGACCACCCAGGGCATGCGGGAGCCCGAGATGCGGCAGATCGCGGCCCTGATCGCGCGGGCGGTCCGGACCGATCCGGCCGCCGCCGGGGGCACCGACGAGCTGGCCCGGATCGGCGCCGAGGTGGCCGACCTGGTGGCGACGTTCCCGGCGTACCCCCGTGGCTGAGCCGGTGGCCCGCGCGGAGCGGGCGGCCGAGGACCGGGGCTGGCGGCTGCGGCACCTGCCGGTGCTGTTGATCGCGTCGGTGCTGCTGGGCGGCGTCGCGGCGGTGGTCGGCGGGGTGACCGGCGGTGCGGACGCGGCGCTCGGCGCCGCCGCCGGGGTGGCCGTCACGGTGATCAGTTACACCCTCACCACCGTGGTGCTGGCGTGGGCCGACGCCCGCAACCCGCAGCTGGTGCTGCCGTTCGGCCTCGGCCTCTACGTCGCCAAGTTCTCGCTGCTCGGCGCGGTCATGATCGGGGTGGCCTCGACCGGCTGGCCGGGCCTGATCCCGCTCTGCCTGGGCATCGCCGCCGGCGTCGTGGTCTGGACCGGTGTGCACATCTGGTGGCTGACCACCGTCCACGCCCGACGGGAGCGTCGCTGACCGGCGCGCCGTCCCACCTTCCGGACGGCGCGCCGAAGTGTCCCCGATCGGTCATTCTCTCGCTCGCCGGAGGGGAGTAGCGTGCATTGCGACGACTTCGCCCACCCGTGTCCCACACAACCAGGTTGTGCGGGGGGTGAGGCACAGCCTTCTCTCCTCGACTGATATCGTTCGCCCCGTCATGGCCGGTGACCAGAAACCCCCCAACACTGGCGGCCCGGGCGACGTTCCGTCCGGTGCCGGTCAGGGTTGGACCGCGCTCAGCTACCTGATCGCGGGCATGCTCGTGTGGGGCTTCATCGGCTGGCTGGTTGACGGATGGCTGGACACCGGGGGCATCGCCACCGGCATCGGGATCGTGCTCGGCATGGCCGGGGGCGTCATCCTGGTCATCCGCAACCTCGGCACGCCTAAATAGGAAGGGACGCGGTGTTCGGACAGTCGAACGTCCTGGCACAGGGCGAGGTTAATTTCCCACCCAGCGTGGAGGACTTCTACCTGCCCAGCATCGCCCCGTGGGGCGCGCACAACAGCTACTGGTTCACCAAGATCACGTTCATGGTGTGGCTGGCGGTCGGGATCCTGATCCTGTTCTTCCTGCTCACCTACCGCAAGCCGCAGCTGGTGCCGACCAAGAAGCAGTGGATCGCCGAGTCGATCTACGGCTTCGTGCGGAACAACATCGCGGTCGACATGATCGGGCACCAGGGCGTGCGGTTCGCGCCCTACTTCACGACGCTCTTCTGCTTCGTGCTGCTCACGAACTTCTTCGCGATCGTGCCGTTCTTCCAGATCTCGCCGAACTCGCACATCGCCTTCCCGGCCTTCCTCGCCGCGATCAGCTACGTGCTCTTCAACTGGGTCGGCATCAAGAAGCACGGCTTCGGCAAGTACTTCAAGCACGCCCTCATCCCGCCGGCGCCCTGGTACATCCTGCCGCTGCTGATCCCGATCGAGGCGTTCTCGACGTTCCTCGTCCGGCCCTTCTCGCTCGCCGTCCGTCTCTTCGCGAACATGTTCGCCGGCCACATGCTCCTGCTGGTCTTCACGCTCGGCGGCTTCGCGATGCTCAACGCCAACGCCCTGCTGGCGCCGATCTCGGTGCTGTCCTGGGTGATGACCGTGGCGCTCACCTTCCTCGAGTTCCTGGTCATCGTCCTGCAGGCCTACGTCTTCACCGTGCTGACCGCCAGCTACGTGCAGGGCGCGCTCGCCGACGAACACTGATCCACTCGCACCAACCGTTGTCGTCCCGCGTGAGAGTCACGCGTGATAACCAGGAGGAACCACACCAATGGACGCTAGCGTTCTCGCCGCGGTAGAGGGCAGCACCGCCGCCATCGGCTACGGCCTCGCCGCCATCGGCCCGGGTATCGGCGTCGGCCTGGTCTTCGCCGCCTACATCCAGTCGACCGCCCGCCAGCCGGAGTCGTCGCGGATGACCCTGCCGTACGTCTGGATCGGCTTCGCCGTCATCGAGGCGCTCGCCCTGCTGGGTGTCGCATTCGGCTTCGTGTGGCAGGGCCAGCTCTAATCCCGCCCTTCGACCGGGAGGTCTTCCATGTACTTCCTCGCCGCAGAAGGCGGTGAAGCGCACAACCCGATCCTTCCGCTCTGGCAGGAGATCGTGGTCGGTGGCATCGCCTTCATCATTCTCTGCTTCGTGCTGATGAAGTTCGTCTTCCCCCGCATGGAGCAGACGTTCCAGGCGCGCGTCGACGCGATCGAGGGCGGCATCAAGCGCGCCGAGGCCGCGCAGGCCGAGGCGAACCAGCTGCTCGAGCAGTACCGCGCGCAGCTCGCCGAGGCGCGCACCGACGCTGCCAAGATCCGGGACGACGCCCGGGCCGACGCCGAGGGCATCCGGCAGGACATCCTCGCCAAGGCGCGGGAGGAGGCCGACCGGGTCATCCAGGCCGGTAAGGACCAGCTCGCCGCCGAGCGGGCCACCATCGTGCGCGAGCTGCGCGCCGAGGTCGGCACGATCGCGGTCGACCTGGCCAGCAAGATCGTTGGTGAGTCGCTCGCCGACGAGGCGCGTCGCAAGGGCACCGTCGACCGGTTCCTGAGCAGCCTCGAGAGCACGGGGGCCCGCTGATGCAGGCCGCCAGCCGGGAGTCGTACAAGGTCGCGGCCGAGCGCCTCGACGCGTACGCCCGCGGCGCGGAGCCGTCGGCGGTGGCCACCACCGCCGACGACATCCTCTCCGTCGCCGCCCTGCTGCGGCGGGAGCCGCGGCTGCGCCGGGCGCTCTCCGACCCGGCCCGGTCCGGCGAGGACCGGTCGGGGCTGCTCGAGGGCATGCTCCGCGGCAAGATCGGCGCGGACGCGCTCGCGCTCCTCGGCGCCCTGGTCTCGGGTCGCTGGTCGGCGCCGTCGGAGCTGCTCGACGCCACCGAGCGCCTGGGCGTGGAGGCGCTGCTCGCCAGCGCCGACTCGGCCGGCGAGCTGGGCGAGGTGGAGGACGAGCTGTTCCGGTTCGGGCAGGTGGTGTCCGGCTCCCCGGAGCTGTCCAGCGCCCTCTCCGACCCGATGATCCCGTCCGAGCAGCGGGGCACCCTCGTCGACGAGCTGCTCGTCGGCAAGGCCCGTCCGGTCACCGGCTACCTCGTCGGGGTCGCGCTCGGGGGCTTCGGTGGCCGCTCCTTCATCGGGGCGCTCACCCGGCTGGTCGAGCTCGCCGCCGAGCGGCGGGACCGGCAGGTCGCGTACGTGACCGTCGCCGCCCCGTTGAGTGACGAGGAGGAGCAGCGGCTGGGCGCTCGCCTCTCCGCGATATACGGTCGGGAAGTATCCGTCCGACAGACGGTGAACCCCGACGTGCTGGGTGGCGTGAGCGTGCGGGTCGGCTCCGACCTGTACGACGGCACTGTCCTGCGCCGCCTCAACGAGACCCGCAACGCGCTCGCGAAGCGCTGACCGGCTCAGCCGCACAGCGCCCTGAACGACAGACGCCACTCGGACCGGTCGGTACTAGGTATCCCGGGCCCCTGATACATAAGGAAGCAGAGGATGGCCGAGCTGACCATCTCGACGGAGGAGATCCGCGGCGCCCTGGAGCGCTTCGTCTCCTCCTACTCGACCGACGTCTCCCGTGAGGAGGTCGGCACCGTCGCCGACGCCGGCGACGGCATTGCCCACGTCGAGGGCCTGCCCTCGACCATGACCAACGAGCTCCTGGAGTTCGAGGACGGCACGCTCGGCGTGGCGCTGAACCTCGACGTCCGGGACATCGGTGTCGTCGTCCTCGGTGACTACAGCGGTATCGAGGAGGGGCAGCGCGTCAAGCGCACGGAGCGCGTGCTCTCCGTGCCGGTCGGCGACGCCTTCCTCGGCCGCGTGGTCAACGCGCTCGGCCAGCCGATCGACGGCCTCGGCGACATCACGAACGAGGGCTACCGCGAGCTCGAACTCCAGGCCCCGAACGTGATGTCCCGGCAGTCGGTGTTCGAGCCGCTGCAGACCGGCATCAAGGCCATCGACGCCATGACCCCGATCGGCCGCGGCCAGCGCCAGCTGATCATCGGTGACCGGAAGACCGGCAAGACCACGGTCGCCCTGGACGCGATCCTCAACCAGCGGGACAACTGGCGCTCCGGCGACCCGAAGAAGCAGGTCCGCTGCATCTACGTCGCGATCGGCCAGAAGGCCTCCACCATCGCCTCCATCAAGGGGACGCTGGAGGAGGCGGGCGCGATGGAGTACACGACCATCGTGGCCTCCCCGGCCTCCGACCCGGCCGGCTTCAAGTACCTCGCCCCCTACACCGGCTCGTCCATCGGGCAGCACTGGATGTACGGCGGCAAGCACGTCCTGATCGTCTTCGACGACCTGAGCAAGCAGGCCGAGGCGTACCGCGCCGTGTCGCTGCTGCTGCGCCGCCCGCCGGGCCGCGAGGCGTACCCGGGTGACGTCTTCTACCTGCACTCCCGCCTGCTGGAGCGCTGCGCCAAGCTCTCCGACGAGCTGGGCGGCGGCTCGATGACCGGCCTGCCGATCATCGAGACGAAGGCCAACGACATCTCGGCGTTCATCCCGACCAACGTGATCTCGATCACCGACGGTCAGATCTTCCTCGAGACGGACCTGTTCAACCAGGGCGTCCGGCCGGCCATCAACGTCGGCACCTCGGTCTCCCGGGTCGGCGGCGCCGCCCAGGTGAAGCCGATGCGGAAGGTCGCCGGCTCGCTCCGGCTCAACCTGGCCCAGTACCGCGAGCTGGAGGCGTTCGCCGCCTTCGCCTCCGACCTGGACAAGGCTTCCCGCGCCCAGCTGGAGCGTGGCGCCCGCCTGGTCGAGCTGCTCAAGCAGCCGAACTACTCGCCGTACCCGGTGCAGGAGCAGGTCGTCTCCGTCTGGGCCGGCACCGAGGGCAAGCTGGACGACGTCCCGGTGGGCGAGATCCGCCGCTTCGAGTCCGAGTTCCTCCAGTACCTGCGGCACAAGCACGCGGGCGTCCTGGCCGGGATCGCGGACAACCAGTGGGACGACGAGATCATCGGCTCCCTGGACGCGGCCATCACCGAGTTCAAGCAGGTCTTCCTCGGCAAGGAGGACGAGCGCCAGGTCAACGAGGCGCCGGCCGCTCCCCTGGAGGGCGAGGAGAACCGCGAGACCGTGACCCGGTACCGCGACAGCGCGGCCGACCGGCCGGCGGAGTAGGGCTGACACATGGCGGCCCAGGTACGCGTTCTTCGTCAACGGATCCGCTCGGCGAAGTCGATGAAGAAGATCACCAAGGCGATGGAGCTCGTGGCGACGAGCCGGATCGCCAAGGCCCAGGCCCGGGTCGAGGCGTCCCTGCCGTACGCCCAGGCCATCACCGGCGTGCTCACGGCGCTGGCGTCCAACGCGCGGATCGACCACCCGCTGCTCACCCCGCGCGAGCGGGTGCGGCGGGCGGGCGTCCTGCTCATCACCGCCGACCGGGGTCTGGCCGGCGGTTACAGCACCAACGCGATCCGGACGGCGGAGTCGCTGCTCGCCCGGCTGCGGGCCGACGGCAAGGAGCCCGTGCTCTACGTCGTCGGCCGCAAGGGCGTGACGTACTACCGGTTCCGCAACCGGCCGATCGAGGCGAACTGGACCGGCTTCTCGGAGCAGCCCGCGTTCTCGGACGCCCGCACGGTGGGCGAGACGCTGATCAAGGCGTTCTCGGCCGGTGCGGACGACGTCGACGGCGGCGCCGGGGCGGACGGGGTGCTCGGGATCGACGAGCTGCACATCGTCTACACCGAGTTCAAGTCCCTGATGACCCAGACCCCGGTCGCGAAGATCATCGGCCCGATGCAGGTGGAGGACCGTCCGCGGTCCGAGGGCCTGCTGCCGGCGTACGAGTTCGAGCCGGAGGCGGAGGCGCTGCTCGACGCGCTGCTGCCGAAGTACATCAACACGCGGATCTACGCGGCGTTGATCGAATCGGCGGCCAGCGAGTCGGCGGCCCGGCGACGGGCCATGAAGAGCGCCACCGACAACGCCGAAGAGATGATCGAGAAGTACACGCGCGAGATGAACTCGGCCCGCCAGGCCGGGATCACCCAGGAGATCAGTGAGATCGTCGGCGGCGCGAACGCGCTGGCCGCGTCGGGAAGTGAAGTGTGATGACTGCCCCAGTAGAGACCAAGACGGCCACGGGTCGCGTGGTCCGGGTCATCGGCCCGGTCGTCGACGCCGAGTTCCCGCGCGACGCCATGCCGGACCTGTTCAACGCCCTGCACGTCGACGTGACGCTCTCCGGCGGCGAGAAGACGCTGACCCTCGAGGTCGCCCAGCACCTGGGCGACAACGTGGTCCGCGCCATCTCCATGCAGCCGACCGACGGCCTGGTCCGCGGCTCGGTGGTGCGTGACACCGGCTCGCCGATCAAGGTGCCGGTCGGTGACGCGATCAAGGGCCACGTCTTCAACGCGATCGGCGAGGTCCTCAACCTCACCGAGGGCGAGACCCTCCAGGCGGACGACTACTGGCAGATCCACCGCAAGGCCCCGGCCTTCGCGGACCTGGAGCCGAAGACCGAGATGCTGGAGACCGGCATCAAGGTCATCGACCTGCTGGCCCCGTACGTCAAGGGTGGCAAGATCGGCCTGTTCGGCGGCGCCGGCGTGGGCAAGACGGTGCTCATCCAGGAGATGATCACCCGGGTGGCCCGCAACTTCGGCGGTACGTCGGTCTTCGCCGGTGTGGGTGAGCGGACCCGTGAGGGCAACGACCTCATCGCCGAGATGACCGAGTCCGGCGTCATCGACAAGACCGCGCTGGTCTACGGCCAGATGGACGAGCCGCCGGGCACCCGGCTGCGGGTCGCGCTCTCCGCGCTCACCATGGCGGAGTACTTCCGCGACGTGCAGAAGCAGGAGGTGCTGCTCTTCATCGACAACATCTTCCGCTTCACCCAGGCCGGTTCGGAGGTTTCGACGCTGCTCGGTCGGATGCCGAGCGCCGTGGGTTACCAGCCGACCCTGGCCGACGAGATGGGTGAGCTCCAGGAGCGGATCACCTCCGTCCGGGGCCAGGCCATCACCTCGATGCAGGCGATCTACGTGCCGGCGGACGACTACACCGACCCCGCTCCGGCCACCACGTTCGCCCACCTCGACGCGACCACCAACCTGGAGCGGTCGATCTCCGACAAGGGCATCTACCCGGCCGTGGACCCGCTGGCGTCCTCGTCCCGGATCCTGGCGCCGGAGTTCGTCGGCCAGGAGCACTTCGCGGTGGCGACCGAGGTGAAGCGGATCCTGCAGCGCTACAAGGACCTGCAGGACATCATCGCCATCCTCGGCATCGAGGAGCTCTCCGAGGAGGACAAGGTCACGGTCGGCCGGGCCCGCCGGATCGAGCGCTTCCTGTCCCAGAACACGTACGCGGCGGAGCAGTTCACCGGCGTGCCGGGCTCGACGGTCCCGATCAAGGAGACCATCGAGGCGTTCCGCAAGATCAGCGAGGGCGAGTACGACCACTTCCCCGAGCAGGCCTTCTTCATGTGCGGCGGTCTGGACGACCTGGAGCGCAAGGCAGCGGAGCTGATGAAGGGCTGATCAAGCTCGAAAAAGGCCGCCCCGGCGAACGCCGGGGCGGCTTTTTGTTCACCTCCGGCACGTACGGTGGCCGCTGCGTCGTTTGCACGCTCGGCGATGCCCGGGACGCGAGGTAGCGTTCACCGCGCCCTCACACCTGGTCAACGTGGATCGGTGCAACCTTCTGGAGGCTGCACGCCGTCTTGAGTTCCACAGGCGGCGTGACGAACGGAGACAGTCGTGGCCAAGGCCGGTACGGACGGCCGCAAGCGCTCGTTCTGGCGGAGTGTCCCCCGCTGGGCGCGGGTGTGCACCATCTTCGGCACGGTGCTCATGGTGCTCAGCGGAGCGGTGCTCGTCGGGACCGAGATGCTGACCGCCAGGTACGAGGGCGCCGTCGGCAAGGCCGACCTCTTCGGCGACCAGGCCAAGGGCGCCGAGCCGCGCAAGAGCGACATCAAGGGGCCGCTCAACATCCTGCTGGTCGGCATCGACCCGAGGAAGCCGCAGGACGCCCCGCTGGCCGACTCGATCATGATCCTCCACGTGCCCGCCACGATGGATCGGGCGTACCTCTTCTCGCTGCCCCGGGACCTCTACGTCGACATCCCCGCCTTCTCGAAGGCGAACTTCGACGGCGAGACCACGAAGCTGAACGCCGCGATGTCCTTCGGTAGCCGGGTGCCGGGCGGGAACCCGGACGCCGCCCGCGGCTTCGAGCTGCTGGCGAACACAGTGCAGGAGATCACCGGCATCAAGCGGTTCGACGCCGGGGCGATCGTCAACTTCACCGGCTTCAAGAACATCGTCGACGCCATGGGTGGCGTCGACATGTACATCGAGCGGGAGGTGAAGTCGGAGCACCGGCAGCCGGACGGCACGATGCGTGAGCTGAGGCCGGGCGGTGGCGGCTACCTCGGTCCGCAGGCGGTCTACCCGAAGGGCAACCACCACCTGAAGGGCTGGCAGGCGCTGGACTACGTCCGGCAGCGCTACCCGAAGAACGGCGTCCCGGACGCGGACTACGGCCGGCAGCGCCACCAGCAGCAGTTCATCAAGGCGATGGTCGGGCAGGCGTTCAGCGCCGACGTGGTGACCAACCCGATCAAGCTGGACCGCGTGATCCGCGCGGCCGGTCACTCCTTGATCTTCAACGGCCGGGGCAACAGCGTGCTGGACTTCGCCCTCGCGCTGAAGGACCTGCGTCCGGACACGATCCAGATGGTCAAGCTCTCCGGCGGCCCGGTCTACGACGGCAAGACCTACCTGGGGGAGAAGTTCCAGCCCGGGGTGGCGGACTTCTTCACGGCCCTGCACGACGAACAGCTGGACGCCTTCCTGCTCGAACATCCGGACTTCCAGAACAAGACCAGGTAGTCCCGACCTCTCTCGCCACCCGCGTGGGTGATGCCGTGGCGACGGGACTAGAATTTGCCCATTCCGCCGCCGCAGCAAGGAGACAGCGTGGCACAGCAGCTTCACGTCGAGCTCGTAGCCGTTGAGGAGAAGGTCTGGTCCGGCGAGGCCGAGATGGTCGTCGCCCGGACGACCGAGGGCGAGCTGGGTGTGCTGCCCGGCCACGCGCCGCTGCTCGGCCAGCTCGCCGAGCCCGGCCAGGTACGCATCAAGCTCGCCGGCGGCGAGCAGGTCTCCTACGAGGTGGCCGGTGGCTTCCTCTCGGTGAGCGCCGAGGGCGTCACGGTCCTCGCCGAGAGCGCCACCCCCGTTTCCGGCGCGCAGAGCCGCTGAGTCCGCCCCGCTGATGGAGATCGTCGAAGGGATCGGAATCGGCATCGCCGCCGTCCTCGGCGCGCTCCTGATCCTCTTCGTGCGGCGGGCACTGTTCACCCGCAGCGGTGGCACCATCCGGCTCAGCGTCCGGGTCTCCACCCTGCTGGACGGGCGTGGCTGGTCACCCGGCTTCGGGCGGTTCGTCGGCGACGAGCTGCGCTGGTACCGGCTGTTCAGCTTCGCGCTGCGACCCAAGCGGGTGCTCTACCGCAAGGGGCTCGCGGTCGAGCGGCGGCGCCTGCCCGAGGGTCAGGAGCGCCTCTCCATGCCCGCCGACTGGGTCATCCTCCGATGCACCAGTCACCACGCTCCGGTGGAGATCGCCATGGCGCGGTCCACCGTGACCGGTTTCCTCTCCTGGCTCGAGGCCGCCCCACCCGGGGCGGCCTCGCCGCGTATGGCGTCCCAGGACTGGCCGGCGGCCTGAGCCCCGCCACCGGGCACGCCACGCCCGCACCCGGACGACGCGTGCGGGCCGGGCGGCCGCCCGGGGTGGGCCGGCGGGCGTGCCGCCGTGCGCCGCCCTGTCGCTCCTGCTCCGGCCCGACCGTGCCGACTCACTCCGACGCGACGAGTTCGACCTCGTACCCCTGCCCGTCGGCGAGGTAGCCCGCGTAGGTTCCCGGGCCGCCGGCGTGCGGATGCCGGTCCGGGAAGAGCAGCGTCCAGCCGTACGCGGGCGCCTCCGCGACGAGCCGGTCCACGGCGGCCGGCGGCCCCGCGTGGAACGCGAGGTGGTTCAGGCCGGGCGCGAGCCGGTCGTGCCGTAGCCCGTTCAGCGCGGGGGACCGCTCCAGCACGAGGTACGTCGGACCGAGCTTCCAGGAGCGGCCCGCGGGCCACTCCTGGAAGGGCTCCCAGCCCAGCTCGCCGAGAAGCCAGCCCCAACCATGTTCAGCGGCGGCCAGATCGGGGACCCAGACCTCGATGTGGTGCAGACCGCCGGTCAGCGCTGTCCGCCCGGGACCCATAGCACATCTCCGGCCGGATTTGCCGTTCTTGACAGGATAAAGAGCAAATCGGAGAGCCGGTTGAGATACTTCGCGGGGAGAGTGCTGGTCCGCTCCGGGTCGTGGTCGACCAGCGCCCATGCCGCACGCTCGGCGCGCCGGGCGGTCGTCCGTGCCACGTGCAGCAGCGCCGCGCCTGCGGTGCCGCCGGGGAGGATGAAGGAGTCGAGCTTGCTCAGGCGCGCGTTGAACTCGTCGCACCAGCCCTCGAGGCGCTCGACGTACCCCTCGGTGACACGCAGCGGCGGATACTTCGGCTCCGGCTCGACGGGGGTGGCGAGGTCGGCGCCCACGTCGAAGAGGTCGTTCTGGATCGACCCGAGCACCGCCCGCACCTCGTCGTCGAGCTGCCCGAGGGCGAGCGCCACGCCGATCGCCGCGTTGCACTCGTCCACGTCGGCGTACGCGACGATCCGCGGATCGGTCTTCGGCACCTGCTCGTTGTTGTTCAGCCTGGTCGTGCCGGCGTCGCCGGCCCTGGTGTAGATGCGCGTGAGGTGGACGGCCATGACGCACAGCCTACGGATACCGGACCTGACGATCCCGGTGCGGCCGGACGCCGCCCCGGGCTGGCCGGCCACGGTCGGCCCCGCCGACGCGGGCGACACGGCGGTCAACGACGTCGACGTCATCCGCGTCCGCGGAGGCGCTCGGCTCGCCGGGACGGTGCACGTCGTCGGCGCGAAGAACTCGGCGCTGAAGCTGATGGCCGCGGCCCTGCTCGCCCCGGGCCGTAGCGTGATCACCAACGTCCCGCGCATCACCGACATCGCCATCATGGGGGAGGTGCTGCGGCGACTCGGCTGTGACGTGCGGTTCGACGCGGACGACCCGGTGGATCCGATGGTGGCCCGGGGTGGAGTGGCCCGGTCCCGGTCGGTGAGCATCGACGTGCCCGAGCGGCCGGGCACCGACGCGGACTACGACCTCGTCCGGCGGCTCCGCGCCTCGATCTGCGTGCTCGGCCCGCTGCTCGCCCGTCTCGGGTACGTGCGGGTGGCGCACCCCGGCGGTGACGCCATCGGCTCGCGGGGTCTCGACATGCACATCTCCGGGCTCACCCGGATGGGCGCGGAGATCTCCGGCGAGCACGGCTTCGTCATCGCCTCGGCGCCGCACGGCCTGCACGGCGCCGAGATCACGCTGGACTTCCCGAGCGTGGGCGCCACGGAGAACCTGGTGATGGCGGCCGTGCTGGCCCGCGGCGCCACGGTGATCGACAACGCGGCCCGCGAGCCGGAGATCGTCGACATCTGCACGATGCTCCGGCAGATGGGCGCGCAGATCTCCGGTGCGGGCACGTCGACCCTGCACATCGAGGGTGTGCCGGAGCTGCGGCCGGTGCGGCACGCGACGGTCGGCGACCGGATTGTCGCCGGCACCTGGGCCTTCGGCGCCGCCATGACCCGCGGCGACGTGACGGTGACCGGGGTGGACCCGGCCTTCCTGGAGGTCGCGCTCGACAAGCTGGTCGCCGCGGGCGGGCTGGTGGAGACGCGGGACGACGCGTTCCGGATCCGGATGGACGACCGGCCGGTCGCGGTGGACGTCGTCACCCTGCCCTTTCCCGGCTTCGCCACCGACCTGCTGCCGATGGCGATCGGGCTGGCCGCGGTGAGCAAGGGCGGCTCCCTGATCACCGAGAACATCTTCGACGGCCGCTTCATGTTCGCCAACGAGATGATGCGGCTCGGCGCGGACATCAAGACCGACGGGCACCACGCCCTCGTCTGCGGCCGCGACCGCCTCTCCGGCGCGCCGGTGCAGGCCACCGACATCCGCGCCGGGGCCGGCCTGATCATCGCGGGGCTCTGCGCGGACGGGGTCACCGAGGTCTCCCACGTGCACCACGTCGACCGCGGCTATCCCGACTTCGTGGCCGACCTGCGGGCGCTGGGGGTCGAGGTCGAGCGCGGCACCGCGCCGGAGGAGCCCGACCTGACCATCTGACGCCGATCCGGCTTAGCCATCGTTCAGCCTTGCCGACTAGGGTGCTGGCAGACACTCAATCAGGCGGAGGAGAGAGCAGATGGCGGGTCGACTCGCGGTCGTCGGGGCCGGGCTGATGGGCTCCGGCATCGCCCAGGTGGCGGCGCAGGCGGGCTGGCAGGTGACCCTGCGGGACCTGGACGACGCGGCCACCGAGCGGGGCGTCGGCGGCATCCGGCGGTCGCTGGAGAAGTTCGCCGAGAAGGGCAAGATCGAGGCGTCGGAGGTCGAGGCGACGCTGGCCCGGATCACCCCGACCACCGATCTTGAGGCGGCCGCCGAGGCGGACATCGTGGTCGAGGCGGTGTTCGAACGGCTGGAGGTCAAGCAGGAGGTCTTCCGGGCGCTGGACAAGATCTGCAAGTCCGACGCCGTCCTGGCCACCAACACCTCGGCCATCCCGGTCACCCAGATCGCGGCCGTCACCGAGCGCCCCGAGGCCGTGGTCGGCACGCACTTCTTCTCGCCGGTGCCGATGATGAAGCTCTGCGAGCTGGTGCGGGGCTACAAGACCAGCGACGCCACCCTGGCCACCGTGCGGGCGTTCGCCGAGGAGATCGGCAAGACGGTCGTCGTGGTCAACCGGGACATCGCCGGTTTCGTCACCACCCGGCTGATCGCCGCCCTCGTGGTGGAGGCGGTCAAGCTCGTGGAGTCCGGCGTGATCTCGGCGGAGGACCTGGACACCGCCTGCAAGCTGGGCTTCGGCCACGCCATGGGCCCGCTCGCCACCACCGACCTGACCGGCGTCGACGTGCTGCTGCACGCGGCGAAGAACATCTACACCGACACCGCCGACGAGAAGTTCTTCCCGCCGGAGCTGCTCCAGCGGATGGTCACCGCGGGCGACCTGGGCCGCAAGACCGGCAAGGGCTTCTACACGTACTGAGCCGACGTCGGTGGAGGCACCGATGGCCCCGGGGGAGCGGGTGACCAGCGGTGCCTCCGTCGTTCACGGGGTCGTCGCGGCCGGATCGGACCTGCTCCGGTCGCCGGCGACCCGGGCACCCGGGCCGGGGCACGCTCGTCGCCGGCTGCTGACCGTCCGCGGTCGGGCGCCGGCCGATCAGCCGTCGCGCCTCGTGGTCCACCGGAACGTGCCGAGGCAGAGCACGAGGCCGACCACGCACCAGGCGGCGAGGACCAGGGCGACCCGGCCCAGCTCGAACGAGCCGCCGGCCTCCTGCGCCCCGAAGCTCTCCGGCAGGAAGACCGCCCGCAGGCCCTGGCACATCCACTTGAGCGGGAAGATCGCGGCCACCTGCTGCATCCAGGCGGGCAGCTCGGTGAAGACGAAGAAGACCCCGGAGATGAACTGGAGGACCAGGGCCACGGGGGTCACCACCGCGGAGCCGCTGCGCGCGGTGCGGGCCAGCGACGAGATGGCGATGCCGCACAGCGTGCACGCGGTGACGCCGAGCACCGCGACCCAGCCGAAGGTGAGCCAGCGCCCGGCGGTCGCCGGCAGGTCGAGGTCGAAGAAGGCGGCCGAGACGGCGAGCAGCAGCACGGTCTCCACCACGCCGATCACCACCACCATGATCACCTTGCCGGCGAAGTACACCCACTTCGGCATCGGCGTGCCCCGGTAGCGCTTCAGCACGCCGCGGTCCCGCTCGATGGGGATCCAGATGCCGAGGTTCTGGAAGCTGACGGTCATGAGGCCGGTGGCGATCATGCCGGTGATGAAGTACTGGGTGTAGCTGACTTCCGGAGCGATCTCGTCGTTGAAGATCGCCGCGAAGATCAGGATCATGATGATCGGGAAGCCCATCGTGAAGACGACGGACTCCCGGCTGCGCAGGAACTGGGTGATCTCCAGCCGGCCCTGCCGCAGCCCGAGCGCGACCGGGCCCACCCGCCGGGCCGGGGTGGCGGCGACCGGGGCCGCCGGCTTCGTGGTGGTGGTCATCGGTGTCCGATCATCGTGAGGTAGACGTCTTCCAGGGTCGGCCGCGTCACGGTCAGGCCCGGCACCTCGCCGCCGAACCGCTCGGCCAGCTCCGCGACCAGCGCCGTCGGGGTCGCGCTCTGCGCGCTCTCCACGGCCCCCTCGGGCGTACGCCAGGAGACGGTCGCCAGGGCGGCCTGCCGGTCACCGAGTTGGTCCGGCGTGGCCACCGCCACCAGCCGACCGCCGGCGATCACGCCGACCCGGTCGGCCAACGCCTCGGCCTCGTCGAGGTAGTGGGTGGTGAGCACGATCGTGGTGCCCGCGGCGGCCAGGTCCCGGATCAGCTCCCAGAACTCCCGGCGCGCCTCCGGGTCGAAGCCGGTGGTCGGCTCGTCGAGGAAGAGCAGCTCGGGCCGGCCGATGATGCCGAGCGCCACGTCGAGCCGGCGCTTCTGCCCGCCGGAGAGGCTGTGCGTCCGAGCCCGTGCCTTCCCGGTCAGCCCGACCCGGGCGATGACCTTCTCCGGGTCGTCGGCGTCCGGGTAGAAGCCGGCGAAGTGCCGCACCACCTCGGCCACCGTCAACTCGTCGAACTCACCGGTGCCCTGGAACACGATGCCCACCCGCGAGCGCCAGTCGGCGGCCGGCGCGGCCGGGTCGCTCCCGAGCACGCGGACGTCGCCCGCGTCCCGCCGGCGGTAACCCTCCAGGATCTCCACCGTCGTGGTCTTGCCCGCCCCGTTCGGGCCGAGCAGCGCGAACACCTCGCCCCGGCGGACGTCGAGGTCCAGGCCGGCCACCGCGACGTTGTCGCCGTACGCCTTGCGCAGCCCCCGTACGGAGATCGCCAGCTCGTCATCCATGCCGTCAAGTGTGCGACCTGGTGACGGCCGGTGGCCGCGCGGGGTGTGGCGATCGGAGCCATGTCACGCGGTCCGTGCCCGGGCGTCCCCTCCATGGACGTGTGTGGTTTTCCACAGCCCGTTTTACTGAACGGTAACTTAGACTCCCGCCATGGACGAGAAGGGTCTCCCGGGCCGGTTGCCGGAGCGCGACCGCCCGTGGGTGATGCGTACCTACGCCGGGCACAGCTCGGCCGCCGCGACCAACGCCCTCTTCCGCCGCAACCTGGCCAAGGGGCAGACCGGCCTCTCGGTCGCCTTCGACCTGCCCACCCAGACCGGGTACGACCCGGACCACGAGCTCGCGGCCGGCGAGGTGGGCCGGGTCGGCGTGCCGGTCGCCCACCTCGGCGACATGCGGGCGCTCTTCGACGGCATCCCGCTCGCGGAGATGAACACGTCGATGACCATCAACGCGCCCGCCATGTGGCTGCTCGCCCTCTACGCCACGGTCGGCGCCGAGCAGGGCGCGGAGCCGGCCCGGTTCGCGGGCACCACGCAGAACGACATCATCAAGGAGTACCTGTCCCGGGGGACGTACATCTTCCCGCCCGCGGCCTCACTGCGGCTCACCGCCGACGTCATCGCCTACACGCTGCGGGAGATGCCCCGCTGGAACCCGGTGAACATCTGCTCGTACCACCTGCAGGAGGCCGGTGCGACGCCGGTGCAGGAGGTCGGTTTCGCGCTGGCCACCGCCGTCGCGGTGCTGGACGCCGTCCGTGACTGCGGGCAGGTGCCGGCCGAGCGGATGGGCGAGGTGGTGCAGCGGGTCTCGTTCTTCGTCAACGCCGGCGTGCGCTTCGTCGAGGAGATCGCGAAGATGCGTGCCTTCGGCGCGCTCTGGGACGAGATCACCCGCGAGCGGTACGGCGTGACCGACCCGAAGCAGCGCCGGTTCCGCTACGGCGTGCAGGTCAACTCGCTGGGTCTCACCGAGGCGCAACCGGAGAACAACATCCAGCGGATCGTGCTGGAGATGCTCGGCGTCACGCTCTCCCGGGACGCCCGGGCGCGCGCCGTGCAGCTGCCCGCCTGGAACGAGGCGCTCGGCCTGCCCCGCCCGTGGGACCAGCAGTGGTCGCTGCGGATGCAGCAGGTGCTCGCGTACGAGTCGGACCTGCTCGAGTACCCGGACCTCTTCGCCGGCTCGCACGTGATGACCGCGCTGGTCGAGGAGATCGTCACCGGGGCGCGGGTCGAGCTGGAGAAGGTGCTGGAGATGGGCGGCGTGGTCGCCGCGGTGGAGACCGGCTACCTGAAGAGCGCCCTGGTCAGCTCCCTCGCGCAGCGCCGGCGCCGGATGGAGTCCGGTGCCGACGTCGTGGTCGGGGTCAACCGCTTCACCGAGACCGAGCCGTCGCCACTCACCGCGGCTGGCGCCGAGGCGATCGAGCAGGTCGACCCGGCCGTGGAGACCGAGGCGGCCACCGCCGTACGCCGGTGGCGGGCCGACCGGGACGCGGCGGCCGTGGACGCGGCGCTGGCCCGGCTCCGCGCGGACGCGGCGACCACGGCGAACCTGATGCCGGCGACCCTGGAATGCGTGCGGGCCGGGGTCACCACCGGCGAGTGGGCGGGCGCGCTGCGCCAGGTCTTCGGCGAGTACCGGGCGCCTACCGGGCTGGCCGGCGGTGCCGGCGCCGGTGCGGACGGGCGGCTCGCCGCGGTCCGGGAGCGCGTCGCCGCGACCGCGCGCGAGCTGGGCAGCGGCCGGCTGCGGCTGCTGGTCGGCAAGCCCGGCCTGGACGGGCACTCCAACGGCGCCGAGCAGATCGCCGTACGCGCCCGCGACGCCGGCTTCGAAGTCGTCTACCAGGGCATCCGGCTGACCGCCGGGCAGATCGTCGCGGCCGCCGTGGAGGAGGACGTGGACCTCGTCGGGCTCTCCGTCCTCTCCGGCTCACACCTCGCGGCCGTGCCGGCCGTGCTGGACGGCCTGCGCGCGGCCGGGCGGGACGACCTGCCGGTGGTGGTCGGCGGGATCATCCCGGCGGGAGACGCCGAGCGGCTGCGGGCCGCCGGAGTGGCCCGGGTCTTCACGCCGAGGGACTTTGCGCTCACCGACATCATCGACGAGCTGGTCACGGTCGTGCGGGAGGCGAACGGCCTGCCCTGACCTCAGCGCTCGTCGTAGGTTATGCAGTCGGCCATGTCGTTGTCCGGGCCGACCCGGATGGCCGGTGCGCGGCACTCCAACTGCTCGTTGTGCCGGCAGTCGGCCCGCTGGCAGGCGCCAACCTGGGCGATCATGTCGGCCACGCCGGCGCGCAGCGGCAACTCGACGAAGGTGTGGCAGTGCGCGTGGTCGGGGCTGCCGATCGTGATGGCGTACGCGTGGCAGTCGCCCGTGTGGTTGTAGGCGCAGGCCGCGACCACACACTCCTCGACGCGGGGCATCTCCATGGCTGCGGTCATGCCGACCTCCTCTGGAGCCGTTACCCGATTTTAGGCTTTTGGGCAGCTTGTTTGGGCGGGAACCGACCGTTCGCGGCCGCTCCGGCGGTCGCAGAACAGGTCTGTTGAAGTCGCTCGCGGCCCAAGATCCGCGCAACTATCGGGAAGTTGTGGCCTCACCACCCGCCCGAGGCCACACCATCCCGGAAGTAGCGCGATCTTGTGGTCTGCGGCGTGTGTCCGGTTCGGGATCGGGCAGCCGATACCCGGGTGGCCCGGTCTGGGCGGTTCGGGGTGTGACCGGCGGCATGCGGGGGGTGGAATCGGTGGCGGGGTGGGGGCGTTGAACACCCCTGACGATCGAGGTAGCAGCCCCCAACGGCCGGCCAGCGAGGTCGGCGCAACGGGTTGACGGGCTCCGGAATGATGCCGGGCCCCCGGTCGTTGCACACCAACCCCGGCGCGGTCCCGGGCCATCGAGCCTGACGGCCGGACCACCCCGGGAATGACGGCCGGCCCCCGGTCGTTGCACACCATCCCGGCGCGGTGACCCCCCCTTCCCCGCCGAACCCCGGGCAGACGCGAACACTCCCCGATTCGCGCACCCAACACCCCGAGTCTTTGAGCGCCTGATGAGGTGCCGCATCCGTCACGCCACCCCCTCTTGTGGTGTGTGGGTGCCTGACCCCCAAGGAGCTTTCCCATGAACACGATCATGCGTAAGAGCGTCCTCGGTATCGCTGGTCTCGCCTTCGCCGGTGGCATCGTCGGCGGCCCGGTCGCCGCCCACGCCGCCACCCCCACCCCCGAGGTGAAGCCCGTCGCGGTGGTGCAGGCCGACAAGCCGGGCGTGGACACCAGCAAGCTGATCCCCCACGGCACCCAGGGCGCGCAGTCGCACATCGACCTGGACGACGAGCAGATCGCGAACGTCAAGGCGATCATCGCGGCGACGAAGAAGTCCGGCCTGGACGAGCGGGCCGCGGTCATCTCCATCGCCACCAGCCTGCAGGAGTCGAAGCTGGAGAACCTCGGCCACCTCGGTGACCGCAACGACCACGACTCGCTGGGCCTGTTCCAGCAGCGCCCGTCCTCGGGTTGGGGCACGCCGGAGCAGATCACCGATCCGGAGTACTCCACGATGGCGTTCCTGAAGGGCCTCAAGCAGGTCGACGGATGGCAGGACATGCCGCTGACCGACGCCGCGCAGACGGTGCAGGTGTCGGCGTACCCGGACGCCTACGCCCAGTGGGAGCAGCAGGCCGCCGACCTCGTCGCCCAGTACTGGAACAGCTGACAACCCGCACAACCACAACCGCAACCGCAACCGCAGAAGCACTGACACTGCTGGCCGGCACCCGAACCCGGGTGCCGGCCAGCGGCGCATCCGGCGTCCCATGCCGAGCCCCCGGGGTCACACGGCCGGCGCCGAACCCGGCAGCCGTCACCGGCGGCCGGCTGACCCGCAAGCCCACCGCCCGGCCGCCGGCGTCGGACGCGAAGCCGTCGCCGGGCCGGGTCAGACGCGGAAGCCCGCCGCCCGGGCCGCCGCGCGTTCGCGGCGGCGGTCGGCGCGACGGCGCCGGAACCAGAACACGAAGGCGACCAGCCCCACCAGGAACACCAGCACGAGCACGGGAAGCAGGAGCGCCGCCACCGACACGAGCACGCTGGTCGCGTCCTCTGCGGTGCTGGCCACCGGTGCGCCGACGCCGGCGGTGGTCGCGTTGATGACCGGACGCGCCGCGGACTTCAGCAGGTGGACGCCGAGCGCGATGAGCACGCCGGTCACCACCGGGACCCACTCGTGGGACGAGAAGAAGCTGCCCGGGTCGCTGACCGTGACCGTCTCGGCCGTCGAGCCCGCGCCGAACGCCAGACCGCCCGCGGTCGGCCGGACGACCGTCTGCACCACGTCGTTGACGTGGTCGAGCACCGGCACCTTGTCGGCCACCACCTCGACGGCGAGCAGCGCCGCCAGGATCACGATGACCCAACCGTTGCCCAGCCAGGTCCAGCCGCTGGGGAGGTCGACCAGGTCGGTGTACCGGGCCAGCAGACCCATGGTGAGCAGAGGGATGTAGGCGTTCAGCCCCGCCGAGGCGGCGAGGCCGGTGCCGGTGAGGAGTTCGAACACCGTCTCAGCATCCCACCGGCGCGCCAGAGCCGCTCGGCGGCGATCGCCGCTGTCTCCGCTACCCTCGTCGGGTGCGGTTGGTGATTGCGAAGTGCTCGGTGGACTACGTCGGACGGCTCTCGGCCCACCTGCCGCCGGCCACCCGGCTGCTCATGGTGAAGGCGGACGGCTCGGTCTCCATCCACGCCGACGACCGGGCGTACAAGCCGCTGAACTGGATGAGCCCGCCCTGCCGTCTGGAGGAGGCTCCGGGCGTGTGGCGGGTCGTCAACAAGGCCGGCGAGGAGCTGCGGATCACCCTGGAGGAGATCTTCCAGGACACCTCGTACGACCTGGGTGTCGACCCCGGCCTGCGCAAGGACGGCGTGGAGGCGCACCTCCAGGAGCTGCTGGCCGCGAACCCGGAGACCCTCGGTGAGGGGTTCACCCTCGTCCGGCGTGAGTACATGACCGCCATCGGGCCGGTGGACCTGCTCTGCCGGGACGCCGACTCCCGGGCGGTCGCCGTCGAGGTGAAGCGGCGCGGTGAGATCGACGGCGTGGAGCAGCTCACCCGCTACCTCGAACTGATGAACCGCGACCCACTGCTGGCCCCGGTCACCGGCGTCTTCGCCGCCCAGGAGATCAAGCCGCAGGCCCGGGTGCTCGCCACCGACCGGGGCATCCGCTGCGTGGTGGTCGACTACGACAAGCTGCGCGGCATCGAGCGCGACGAGCTGACGCTCTTCTAGACCCCACCGGCTCTAGACCCCACCGGCCGCTGAGCGTCGGTCACCGCGCGCCGGCCGCCGAGAGCTGAGCACTCAGCGGCCGTACATCATCTTGATGACCTTCACGAGCCGGGCCACGTCGGCCGGGGTGCGTTCGAAGGTCATCGACGGCAGCAGCGAACGGGCGCGGCGTCGGGTGATCGCCTTGGCCCGGCCGAACTCACGCAGCCCGTCCTCCCCGTGGATCCGCCCGAAGCCGGAGTCGCCGACGCCGCCGAAGGGCAGTGTGGACATGCCGGCGAAGGTCAGCGTGGAGTTGACCGACGCCATGCCGGAGCGCAGCCGGCGGGCGATGGCCACCGCGCGGCGACGGCCGAAGACCGAGCCGCCCAGACCGTACGGGAGGGCGTTCGCCCGCGCGACCGCCTCGTCGGCGTCTCGGACCCGGTTGATGGTCAGCGTCGGCCCGAACGTCTCCTCCCGCACGGCGGCCGAGTCCTCGGGGACGTCCACCAGCACGGTCGGGCGCACGTACGGCGGCTGCACCGCGTCCGTGCCGCCCAGCACGGCCCGGCCGCCCCGGGCGAGGGCGTCGTCGATGTGCCGGCGGATGACGTCCAGCTGGGCGGGCATGGTGATCGGGCCGATGTCCGCACCGTCGGGCCCGACGGTCAGCCGCCCGGCGCGGGCCACCACCTTCTCGACGAAGGCGTCGAAGACCGGCTCGACCGCGTAGACCCGCTCGATGCCGATGCACGTCTGCCCGGCGTTGGTCAGCGCGCCCCAGACGCACGCCTCGGCGGCCGCGTCCAGGTCGGCGTCACCGTCGACGATCATCGCGTCCTTGCCGCCCGCCTCCACGAGCACCGGGGTCAGGGTCTCTGCGCAGGCGGCCATCACCTTCCGCGCGGTGGCCGTCGAGCCGGTGAAGGCCAGCTTGCCCACGCCCGAGCGGCAGAGGGCGGCGCCCACGTCGCCGAGCCCGTGCACCGCGGTGAGGACGGGCTGCTCCGGAACCACCTCGGCGAAGGTGTCCGCCAGCCACTGCCCGACGGCGGGCGTGTACTCGCTCGGCTTGAAGACCACCGCGTTGCCGGCGGCCAGCGCGTACGCCATGGAGCCGATGGGGGTGAAGACCGGATAGTTCCAGGGGCCGATCACGCCGATCACGCCGTACGGCTGGTACTCCAGGTGACCGGAGAACTCGGCGAGGATCAGCCGGGACCGGACCTTGCGCGGGCCGAGCACCCGGCGGGCGTTGCGGGCGGCCCAGTCGATGTGTTCCACAGCCGTCACGATCTCGACGACCGCGTCCGCGACCGGCTTGCCGCCCTCCCGGTGCACCAGGTCGGCGAGCTGCTCGATCCGCTGGGCGAGCAGCGCGCGCCAGCGCAGCAGCCGTACCCGCCGGCCGTCGAAGCCCAGCCCGGCCCACCACCCCCCCGCGTCGCGCGCCCGTTCGACCGCCGCCGCCACCTCCGCGGCGGTGGCGACCGGGAACCGCCCGGCCTCGGCGCCGTCGGCCGGGCTGGTGGAGATCAGCAGGCCGTCTTCGATGACCGGGGCGCCGGGGACATGCACAGCCGTCATGGCGGAAGTCTAGACCTGAGCATTACTCGCCGGTAGGCCGTCGCCGCCCCCGGCGCCGGCGCCGCGCTCCGCAGGTCCGGGTCGAGCCGGGGCCCACCGCCACCGCCGGGGCCACCCGGCCCGCTCACCATGGCGGCGACTTCCGGCGCGTCCCCACTCGCCGCGGCGGCTCCGGCGGCACGATGGACACCGGGCCGCCCCGATGCCCGATACGGGGAACGGAAGGTGTACACCCGGAGGCGCAGACGTGTACGGGCGGCGGTGGAGCGCGACTACCGTCTGATGGCACGCTGACGCGGGGAGTGACGGTGTGGGGTGGAGGGCTGACTGTCCATGGAGGAACTTCCAGAACTGCTGCCGTTGTTGACGGTCGCCGCTGGGCCGATGCGGGGGGCGAGTTTCCGGCTGCGTCACGAACCTCAGATGATCGGCCGGGCCCCCACGGCCGACGTCGTCGTGCCGGATCCGCACCTGAGTAGGCGACACGCCGAGATCTGGCTGACGACCGAGGGTGCCTGCCTGCGTGACGTCGGCTCGACCAACGGCACCTGGCTCAACGACCGTCGCATCGCCGGCGTGGAGCAGCTCACCGACGGCGACGTGATCCGGCTCGGCCGCACCGAGTTGCGCTTCTTCGACCCGGGCGTCGCGCGCACCGACCCGGTCGGTATCCGCTTCGGCCCGGCCCGGCGGGACCACCGGCCGACGCTGCCGCTGCCGGTGGCGACGCCGCCGGCCCTGCTCTGAGACGGTCGGCGCACCACGGCGACGGCGAAGCCGCCGGCCCCGCCGCACGGCGGTCGGCCACACCGCCCGGCGGGCCCGAATGGCGTCGGGCCACATGGACCGGCGCCCGGCGGGGTGGCAGCATGCCGCGGATGGAGAGCGAGCAGCGCGTCGTCACGGCCAACGGCATCACCCAGGCGGTACGGGTGGCCGGGCCGCCGGACGGCGTGCCCGTGCTCCTCGTGCACGGCAACTGCTCCTCGTCCGCGTTCTGGGAGCCGCTGATCCGCCGCCTGCCGCACACGCTCCGGGTCGTCGCGCCCGACCTGCGCGGCTACGGCGACACGCAGACAGCGCCGGTGAACGCCGTCCGCGGGCTGCGCGACTTCGCCGACGACGTGGCCGCCCTGCTGGACGAGCCGGGCCTCTTCGAGGCCGCGGACGCCCGCCCGGTGGTGGTCGGCCACTCGCTCGGCGGGGGAGTGGCGATGAGTCTGCTGGTCGACCATCCCGACCGGGTCGGCGGGCTGCTGCTCGCCGCCCCCGTCTCCCCGTACGGCTTCGGCGGCACCCGCGACCTGGCCGGCACCCCGACGACCCCGGACTTCGCGGGCACCGGCGCGGGCACCGCCAACCCGGACTTCGTGGCCCGGCTCGCGGCGAAGGACCGGGGCGACGAGGCGGCGACCAGCCCGCGCAACGTGCTGCGAGCCACCTACGTGGCCGACCCGGCCTCGCTCGGGGCGGACGAGGAGCTGCTGCTGGACAGCATCCTCTCCACAGCGACCGGTGCGGACAACTACCCGGGCACGTCGGTCCCGTCCGCCAACTGGCCGGGCATCTCGCCCGGCGACCGGGGCGTGCTCAACGCGCTCGCCCCCACCCACTTCCGGCTCGCCGACGAGCTGGTCGCCGTCGCGGCGAAGCCGCCCGTCACCTGGGTACGCGGCGACTCCGACGTGATCGTCTCGGACACGTCCCTCTTCGACCTCGCGTACCTCGGCTCGCTCGGCGCCGTTCCCGGGTGGCCGGGAGAGGTGGCGTGCCCGCCGCAGCCGATGGTGGGCCAGACGCGGGCGGTGCTGGAGCGGTACGCCGCGGCCGGTGGTGCCTACCGCGAGGTGGTGCTCCCCGGGTGTGGACACAGCCCGCACCTGGAGCGCCCGTCCGAGTTCGTCGCCGAGCTGCTGGCCCTGACCGCCGTCCCGGCCGCCTGAGCGACCGCGTCCCATCCCCGGCGCCGGGGCCACCGCGTAGTCCCGGCCCTCCGCACGCGCGCCATGCGGCGAGGCGACGGGAACCGCTCGCGCGACGGCGAGGCGTGGGTGAAATATGCCACGGCGTCTCGACAACGGAGCGTCGCGTGGCAGACTCGCGCGCATAACCTTAGCGGCCGTTCATGCGGCCGTGCGGAGCGTACTGGGGAGGCCGGTCATGGCGCGCGAGTTCAGCAGCGTGGGCGTTGTCGGGCTGGGCACCATGGGTGCCGGCATCGTCGAGGTCTTCGCGCGCAACGGCATCAACGTGGTGGCCGTCGAGATCTCCGAGGCGGCGCTGGAGCGCGGCCGGGTCACCCTCACCCGCTCCACCGACCGGGCGGTCGCCAAGGGCAAGCTCGACCCCACCGACCGGGACGCGCTGCTCGGCCGCGTCACCTTCGCCGTCGGCCTCGACGCGCTGCACTCGGTCGACCTGGTCATCGAGGCGGTCCCCGAGCACCTCGACCTGAAGCAGCGGATCTTCGCCGAGCTGGACCGCGTCTGCAAGCCCGAGGCGATCCTCGCCACCAACACCTCGTCGCTGAGCGTTACCGAGATCTCCGTGGCCACCACCCGCCCCAACCAGGTCATCGGCATCCACTTCTTCAACCCGGCGCCCGTCATGAAGCTGGTCGAGGTGGTCCGGACGGTGGTCACCTCGGCCGACGTCGTCGCCGACGTCGAGGCCCTCTGCGCCCGGCTCGGCAAGGTCGACGTCACCATCAACGACCGCGCCGGGTTCATCGCCAACGCGCTGCTCTTCGGCTACCTGAACCACGCCGTGGCGATGTTCGAGTCGCACTACGCCAGCCGCGAGGACATCGACGCCGCCATGAAGCTCGGCTGCGGCCTGCCGATGGGCCCGCTCGCACTCATGGACCTGATCGGCCTGGACACCGCGTACGAGATCCTGGACACCATGTACCGGCGCGGCGGGCGGGACCGCCGGCACGCCCCGGTGCCGCTGATCAAGCAGATGGTCACCGCGGGTCTGCTCGGCCGCAAGTCCGGCCGGGGCTTCTACACCTACGAGCGGCCGGGTTCCCCGGTCGTCGTACCCGACGAGGCGACGCCGGTCGCCGACGGCGCGGCGCTCGCCGACGGCGCGCGAGCCATCACGAAGGTCGGCGTGGTCGGCTCCGGCACCATGGCCACGGGGATCATCGAGGTCTTCGCGAAGGCCGGCTACGAGGTGGTCTCCGTGACCCGGGGGGCCGAGAAGTCCGCCACGGTCTGCGAGGCGGTGAAGACCTCCCTCAACAAGGGCGTGGTGCGCGGCAAGCTCAGCGAGCAGGACCGGGACGCCACGCTCGGCCGGGTCACCTGGTCGGCCTCGCTCGACCACCTCGCCGACGTCGACCTGGTGGTCGAGGCCGTGGTCGAGGAGCTGAGCGTCAAGAAGGCCCTCTTCGCGAGCCTGGACGAGATCTGCAAGCCGGGCGTCGTGCTCGCCACGACCACCTCGTCGCTGCCGGTGATCGAGGTGGCGATGGCCACCCAGCGGCCGGCCGACGTGGTCGGGCTGCACTTCTTCAACCCGGCCCCGATCATGCAGCTCGTCGAGGTCGTGCGCACCATCCGCACCTCGCCGGAGACCGTCGCCACCGCCCGCGCGGTCTGCGCCGCGCTCGGCAAGACCGCAGTGGTGTGCGGCGACCGCTCCGGGTTCATCGTGAACGCGCTGCTCTTCCCGTACCTGAACGACGCGGTGAAGATGCTGGAGGCGAGCTACTCGACGGCGGACGACATCGACCACGCCATGAAGCTCGGCTGCGGCTACCCGATGGGCCCGTTCGAGCTGCTCGACGTGGTCGGGCTGGACGTGTCGCTGGCCATCCAGCGGGAGCTCTACCTGGAGCTGCGCGAGCCCGGCTTCGCGCCCGCGCCGCTGCTGGAGCACCTGGTCACGGCGGGCTACCTGGGCCGCAAGACGGGCCGCGGCTTCCGCGACCACACCCATCGCTGACCGGGTCAACGGGCGGCGCCGCTGAGCGCGTCTGAAGGGTGTGACCTTCGAGGAGTACGTCGGCAGCCGTGGCCCGGCGCTCATGCGCCTCGCCCGCCTGCTCGCCGACGACCTCACCCGGCCGGAGCGCTGGACCTGATCGACCCGGGGCGCGAGGTGTGCCGCCGGACGGCCGTACGCTTGACGACGTGAGTCCCCGTCGCAACCGTCCCCGCCGGGACGAGGCCGCGCACCTGGACACCGACCGGGCGCGGCAGGGCGTCGCCTCCGTGCAGCAGTGGCGTGACGGCGAGTGGCAGGTGCGCGGCATCAGCGGCGGCGCCTCGGTGAAGACGTACCGCTGCCCCGGCTGTGACCAGGAGATCCCTCCGGGCGTGGCACACGTGGTGGCCTGGCCGGCGGACGGCCGGGGTGACCTGAGTGACCGCCGGCACTGGCACAGCGGCTGCTGGCGGGCGCGGGACCGGCGGGGCCCGGTGGTCCAGCGCGGCCGTAGCGCCCCCCGCTACGGCTGAGCGATCTGGATCACGCTGTTTCCTCCCCGGGCGGGCGGGTCGGGCCGCTTCGCGACAGACTTGACCGGTGAGCACAGCGATCCGCGCGTCGTCCATCCTTCCCGGCCACCGGGAGGACATCGAGCTGCACACCGCCGACGGGCTCCGCCTCGTCGGTGAGCTGGCCCGCCCGGTCGACCGGGAGCCGGTCGCGACCCTGGTATGCCTGCACCCGCTGCCGACGCACGGCGGGATGATGGACAGCCACGTGTTCCGCAAGGCCGCCTGGCGCCTGCCCGCCCTGGCCGACGTCGCGGTGCTGCGGTTCAACACCCGGGGCACGAGCAGCGTCCGCGGCACCAGCGAGGGCGCCTTCGACAACGCGGTGGGCGAGCGCTACGACGTGGCCGCCGCGATCGAGTACGCCGAGTTCGCCGAGCTGCCGAACATCTGGCTGGTGGGTTGGTCGTTCGGCACCGACCTGGCCCTGAAGTACGGCTGCGACCCGGCCGTCTCCGGCGCGATCCTGCTGTCTCCGCCGCTGCGCTACTCGGCGCCCGAGGATCTGGCGAACTGGGCGCGCTCCGGCCGGCCGCTGGTGGCGCTGGTCCCCGAGTTCGACGACTACCTGCGGCCCGACGAGGCGCGCAAGCGCTTCGCGGCGGTGCCGCAGGCCGAGGTGATCGGGGTGCCGGGGGCGAAGCACCTCTGGGTCGGTGACGCCGAGCGGGTGCTCGACGAGGTGGTCCGCCGGGTCAACCCGGCCGCGACCGTGCCGCTGCCCACGACCTGGGACGGCCCGATGGAGACCGGCGACGTCAGCGCGTACGCCGACCGGACGGTGGCGTCGTTCGCCGACCGGCCCGTGCCGGGCCCGCCGCAGTCGCACGCCGGCTGAGCGCCGTCAGCGCGACTGCTGCCGGGGCTGCACCACCTCGCGCAGGATGAGCTGGATGGCGGCGACCGTCGGGATGGCGATGAGCGCGCCCACCACGCCGATCAGCCCGACCCCGAGCAGCGCGGCGAGCAGGGCGGCCACCTCGTTCACGTGCACCGAGCGGCGCATCACCTTCGGGTAGATGAGGTAGTTCTCCACCTGCTGGTAGACCAGGAAGAAGACCACGCAGGCGATACCCGCGGTGAGGTCGGTGGCGAAGCCGACGAGGCTCACGATCACGGCGCCCAGCGTCGCCCCGATCTGCGGGATCAGGTCGGTCACGGCGACGACCACGGCGAGCGCCATGGGGTACGCCAACCCGACGATCAGGGCGAAGATGAACGTGCTGAAGCCGGCCAGCACCGCGATGCACAGCGCGCCCACCATGTACGCCCCGACCCGGGTCAGGATCTCGTCGCCGATCAGCTGCACGCGCTCCCGGCGGGACGCGGGCACCAGGGAGTACCCGAGCGTCCGCAGCCGGTTGAAGTACGCCAGGAAGTAGATCGTCAGCACCAGCACGGTCAGCGCCTTGAAGATCGTGCCGAAGACCAGCTGGGCACCGCCGAGCACACCGCCGAGCGCCCGGCCCACGGTGTCCGCGTTGACGGCGCTCTGCACCCGCTGCATCAGGTCGTACCGCTCGATCAGCTCGTTGACCGTCTCGCTGCGCCGCAGCTGCTCGATGTAGGTCGGCAGCTGGTCCACGAACTGGCCCGACTGGGTGATGATCGGCGGCACCAGCGCGAACACCCCACCGCAGAGCAGCAGCAGCACGGCCAACGCGACCAGCGCCACGGACAGGCCGTGCGGCAGCCCCCAGCGCCGCAGCCGGGCCACCGCCGGGTGCAGGCCGATCGCGAGGAAGAGCGCGATCATCACCAGGACCAGGATGCCGGCGGCGTTGCGCAGCCCCAGATAGAACGTGTACGCCAGCAGCACGCCGAGGCCGCCGGTGAAACCCACCAGGAAGCTGTTGCGCCGCAGGGGCCGCCCCGGCGGGCCGAACCGCCCCGAGCCGGTGGCCGTCGGCGGGTCGGCGGGATCATCCGGCGACGACGGGCTCGCCTCCTTGGGGCGGGGCGGCTCCACACCCACCGGATCGGGGGTGCGCCGGCGCCCCGGGCTCCGCTCCCTCGCGGCCCCCGTGGAGTCGGTCCCGTCCCGGCCCGGCCCGTCGGCCGTCGGCCCGTCCTGCGTCACCAGTCCTCCGGTCAGGTCCGGCGGCTGCGCCGCCTCGTCCGCACGACCGGCGCGCTCCGGCCGCTGTCGCCGACGACCACGTGGCAGCCGTGACGGCATGCCCGGAGACTACTGGCCGCCCGCGTCCCGTATCACGCCGTCCGTGCCGGTGCCGCGGGGTGGCCGCCGTCCCGCCCGCTCGTCGGGCCGCCGTGCGGCCGGCGGGGCAGGAGGCCGGGCGTCACTCCTTCTCGATCGAGACGGTGTTGGGCTTGGCGGCCCGCTCGTCGGTGGTCGGCTTACTGGGCCGCTTCCCGTTCTCACCCGTACTGGTGATCTTCGTGGGGGTGGCTCCCCGGCCACCCGACCCGGGCACCGCGGCGACCGTCGGCTCGCCGTCCACGGCCGCGCCGGCGGCACCGTCGTCGACCGTGGTGACCGGCTCGGCCGCCGGCCGGCTCTTCGGCTGCGCGGCCCCCTCCGGCTCGCCCTCGCCGGGCGCCGACTCCGGCTTCGCGCCGCTCGCGCCGGCCGGCCCCGGCTTCGTGCCGGCCGGTTCCTTCGCACCGGTCGCGCCCGCGGGCTGGGGCTTCGTGCCGACCGGCTCGGGCGTCTTGGCGGCCCCCTGGTCGCGGGCGCCCGCCGGCTGCGCCGTCGCGGTGACCGGCTGGGCACCCGCGGGCCGCTCCTTCGCGCCGCCCGGTTCGCCCTTCGTGCCCGGCCGGGACGGATCCGCCGGCTTCGCCGTCGGGCTGGCGCCGGTGTTCCGACCGGCGTCGACGGGCCGCGCCGCCACGGCCGGTCCAGCGGCCGACGCGGGGGCGACCGTACCGGCCGGCGGGGGCGAGGTGGGCCCGTCGGAGCCCGTCGGCGCGGTGGCGATCTGCACCCGAAGCTCGGCCAGCTGTCGCTGGAGCTCGTCCGACTCCTGTCGGGACCGCCAGGTCTCCTGGCGCAGGTCGGCGAGCTGCTGCTGGGCCTGGGCGATCTCCAGCATCACCTGGGCGAGCTGCTGCCGGCCCGCCGCGACCTCCTGCTGCGTCGCCGCGAGGTGCTGCTGGGTGGTGGCCAGCGCCTGCTGGGTCGTGGCCGCGTACTCCTCGAACTGCCGCCGCGACGCCGAGACGTGCTCATCTGCCGCGCGGCGCTTCTCGGTGGCCTCGGTCTCGGCGCGTCGCAGCAGTTCCGTGGCCTGCTCCTCGGCCTGCTGGCGCAGGGTGGCCGCGTCCCGCTCGGCGGCCTGCCGGATGCGGTCGGCGCCCTGCTCGATCTCGTTCTTGCGAGCCGTGTACTCGGCCTCCAGCTGATCGCGCCGGGCGGTGAACTCGGCCTCCAGCTCCTGCTGCCGGCGGGTGAAGCCGGTCTCCAGTTCCTGCTGCCGGGACCTGTGCCGCGTCTCCAGCTCCTGCTGGCGTGCCTTGTGCTGCTTGTCCAGCTCGTCGCGGCGCTTGGCGAACTCCTGCTCGGCGGAGGCCCGGCGCTGGGCGAGCTCGCGGTCGGCGGCTTCCCGGCGGGAGTTCACCTCCTTCTCCACACCCGCCCGCCAGGCGCCCAGCTCCTGCTGGGTCTGCGCGCGGGTCTGCTGCACGTACGCCTCGGTCTCGCCGCGCATCCGCTGCACGTACGCCTCGGTCTCGGCGCGGCTGCGCTTGGCCGCCTCGGCGGCCTGTGTGGTCAGGCGCTCCGCCTCCTGCTGGGCCTTGGCGCGGGTCGCGCGCCCGGCCATCGAGGCGTCGTCGATAATCTGCTTGGCCTCCCGCTGGGCCTTCGCGTGGGTGGCCCGTCCGGCCTCGGTCGCCTGGTCGACGAGGCGCTTGGCCTCCTGCTGGGCCTTGGCGTGCACCTCCTTGGCGGCGTCCCGCAGCTCGGTGGCCTCCTGCTGGGCCTTGGCCAGCGTCTCCCGCGCCGCCTCGCGCAGCTTGGTGGACTCCTGCTGGGCGCGAGCGTGGATCTCCTTCGCCGTCTCCCGCAGCTGGGCCGACTCCTGCTGCGCCTTGGCCAGCTCGTCCTGCGCGTTGCGCCGCAGCTTCGTGGCCTCCTCCTTGGCGGCGCGCAGCGCGGCCTCCGACTCGGCCTTCCGCGCGGCGGCCTGACGCTCCTCCTCCGCCCGCCGGGCGGCCAGCGCGATCTCGAAGTCCTTCAGCGCCTTCTCGGCCTGCTCGCGGGCGTCGTCGACGATGTGCTGGGCCGCCGCCCGGCGTGACTCGATCTCCTCGTTGGCGGCGCGGAGGATCTCCTCCGCCTGCTCCTCCGCGAGGCCGAGGATCTGCTCGACGCGGGGGCCGAGGTGCCGGAACGAGGCCCGGTCCACCACGCCGACCTGCTTACGCACCTGGGCGAGGTCCCGCTGGAGCACCTCCACCTGGCCGGCGAGCTTGTGGATCTGTGTGTAGGCCTGCTCCCGCTCGGCCGTCAGGGTCGCGATCTCGTGCTCCGCACGCGCGACGTACCGGTCGACCTGCTTCTTCTCGTACCCCCGCAGAGCGGACTCGAAGCTTGGCTCCGTGGCCACGTCCCCGCCGAGAGCGAACAGTTCCTCGCCGTGCGACATGCCCTCATCCTCACACGCAACCGGCCCTCCTGGGGCGATACGGACGCCCCTCTTGGACCTACTTCACTCGGGTCGTACCGGTGGATAACAGCGGGTGGCGGAACGCATGCGGCGCGGGGCGCCACCGGTCACCCGGTGCCGCCCCGCGCCGCGTCATGCCCCGACCTGGCGGTGCGTCAGCTGGCCGACTCCGCGGCCACCTTGTCGCCGCCGGCCTTGTCGCCCTCCGGCTTGGCGGTCGCGCCGGCGGCCTGCGAGTTGGGCACACCCGGCACGATGCCGGCGAGCCCGGAGAGCATCTGGCCGAGCTGCGCGGTGACCGCGTCCTTCTGCCGGGTGAGGTCCTCGACCTCGCGGCGGGCCGCCTGCGTGGTCAGCTCCGCCTCCGTCCGCGCCTCGCTGAGCAGGCGCTGCGACTCGGCCCGCGCCTCGTTGAGCGTCTTCTCGGCGAGTGCCTTGGCCTTGTCGACCGTCTCGGCGGCGGTGCGCTCGGACTCGACCCGGCGCGCCTCCGCGCGCTGCTCGATCTCCTTGGCCCGCTCCTGGGCGGCCCGGGCCCGCTGCTCGGCCTCGCTGACCAGCTTCTGGGTCTGCGCCACCTGGGCGGCGTGCCGCTCGGACTCCTCGCGCTCGGCCTTCTCGCGACGCTCGGCGAGCTGGAGCTCGAGGGCCTGCAGGTCCTTGTCGCGCTTGTCCCGCGCGTCGGTGAGCAGCTTGGTCGCCTCGGCGCGCTTCTCCTCGGCCTCCCGTGCGGCCTTCGCCCGCTGTTGGGTGATCTCCCGCTCGGCGGTGGCGCGGAGGGTCGCCACCTCCCGCTCGACGGTGGACTTCAGCTCGGCCACCTCGTGCGCGGTCACCGTGCGCAGCTGCTTGGTCTCGCGCTCCGCGTCGGCGCGCAGCGTGTCGGCCTCGCGGCGGGCCTGCACCCGGACCTCGGCGGCCTCCCGCTCGGCGGCGGTGCGGACGTTGCCGGCCTCGCGCTCGGCGGTGGCCTTCATCGCGGCGGCCTCGGCGCGGGCCTTGTCGGTGATCTCACGCGCCTCGAGGCGGGCGGCGGAGAGGATGCCCTCCGACTCGCGCTTGGCCTCGTTGCGGTGGTCGTTGGCCTGCTCCTCCGCCAGCCGCAGGATCTGCTCGACGCGGGTGCCCAGGCCGGAGAGGGTCGGCCGGCTGTTCTCCTCGAGCTGCTTGTTGGTCTCCGTGAGCTTCTGCTCCAGCGCGGCCATGCGCTGCTCGGCCTGGCGGAGCCGGCGCTGGGCGTCGTTCATCCGCTGCTCGGCCTCGGCGCGAGCCTGCTCCGACTGGGTCAGCGCCGCGGTCATCCGACCGATGAAGTCGTCGACCTGGTGGGTGTTGTATCCGCGCAGGCCAACCGTGAAATCTGGCTGGGAGTTCGCGTTATCGAAGAACGCGAGAGGGGAGGATTGCTGCTGGGGCATTGGGACATACTGGCAGACGCCCCAGGGTGCTCCGCAAGAGCGGTACGAACCTTTCGAGTCCTCTTTACATGGTCAACTCTCGGCCGTCACGGGACCACGGCGGGCCGACGATCTTGGCAGCTCCGGGTGGGTCCGGTGACGCGGGGTGGAACGGGGAAAAGCGCTCGCCACTGTCGCGGCGGAGCCCTTTGTCCGATGCCCGCGCCGCACGCGAATGAGTCGCCGGACGACGGTGGGAAAGGCACGCGTCCCCGCAATGGCGGACGCGTCATCCCCCGGACGGGTCGTCCCGCTCCGGCCGCAGGGACGGGCGGCCGGAGCGGGACGCGACACCGGCGCGGTCAGTGACCGCGGAACCGGTTGATGGCGTCCTCGTGCCGGGCGCGCAGCTCCGGGTCGCGGACGCCCAGCCCGTCGTGCGGCGCGAGGCAGCGGACGCCGACCTTGCCCTGGTGGGCGTTGCGGTGCACCTCGTACGCGGCCTGGCCGGTCTGCTCCATCGGGTAGGTCTTCGAGACCGTCGGGTGCACCCGGCCCAGGGCCACCAGGCGGTTGGCCTGCCAGGCCTCCTGGTAGTTGGCGAAGTGGCTGCCGATGATCCGCTTGAGGTGCATCCACAGGTAGCGGTTGTCGTACTGGTGCTGGTAGCCGCTGGTCGACGCGCAGGTGACGACGGTCCCGCCCCGCTTGGCCACGTAGACGCTGGCGCCGAAGGTCTCCCGGCCCGGGTGCTCGAACACGATGTCCGGGTCCTCGCCCCCGGTCAGCTCGCGGATCCGCTCGCCGAAGCGGCGCCACTCGTCCGGGTCCTGGGTCTGCTCGTCACGCCAGAACCGGAAACCCTCGGCCGCGCGGTCGATGACCAGCTCGGCGCCCATCCGCCGGCACAGCTCCGCCTTCTCCGGCGACGAGACCACGCAGACCGGGATCGCGCCGCCGTTGAGGGCCATCTGCGTGGCGTAGCTGCCCAGGCCGCCGGACGCGCCCCAGATCAGCACCACGTCGCCCTGCTTCATGTTGGCGCCGTGGTGCGAGACCAGCTGCCGGTAGGCGGTCGAGTTGACCAGCCCCGGGCTGGCGGCCTCCTCCCAGCTGAGGTGCCGCGGCTTCGGCATCAGCTGGTTGGCCTTGACCACGGCGAGTTCGGCGAGCCCGCCAAAGTTCGTCTCGAAGCCCCAGATCCGCTGCTGCGGGTCGAGCATGGTGTCGTCGTGCCCGGCGGCGTCCTCCAGCTCCACCGAGAGGCAGTGCGCCACCACCTCGTCGCCCGGCCGCCACCGCGTCACCCCGGGGCCGGTGCGCAGCACCACCCCGGCGGCGTCCGAGCCCACCACGTGGTACGGCAGGTCGTGCCGGCGCGCCAGGTCGGAGATCCGCCCGTAGCGCCGGAGGAACGTGAAGGTGGACAGCGGCTCGAAGATGCTCGTCCAGACGGTGTTGTAGTTGATGGCGCTGGCCATCACGGCGACGAGCGCCTCGCCGGGGGCCAGCTCCGGCGTCGGCACCTCCTGGACGTGCAGCGCCTTGCGCGGATCCTTGTCCCGGGTGGCCATCCCGTCGAACATCCGGGTCTCGTCCGCTCGCACCACCACGCCCCGGTAGCTCTCCGGCACCGGCAGCCCGGCGATCCCGGCGAGTTCCCGTTCCGGCCGGCTGGAGCCCTCCGCCGCCATGATCGCCTCGAGGATGTCCTGCACGGTGACCTCCCGTTCGTCCGCACCCCGCGTGCGCGGGACTGGGTGCTGCCATCGTCGGCACCGGGGCGAGCGGCCACCATGTCGTCGTCCGACACATCGCGAGCGGTCGCGCTCCGGTTGGGGGCGGACGTTACTGAACGGTAGCTAGGCCGGGAAGTCCTGTGTGAACAATTGCATCGGCCGATGCGTGAAGGTGTCCGGGGCGCGGCCGAACCGCGCACCACCGGGCGCGGGAGGCTCCCGCGCGGGTCGCTTCCGGCAGGTGGATCACGAGGTCCGCGGCGCCCCGCGGACCTCGTGACCGACGCGCCCGCCGGGCGGCTGCTCAGTGCGCGGCCGGCTCGACCAGCTCCACCAGCACGCCGCCGGCGTCCTTCGGGTGCACGAAGTTGATCCGGGAGTTCGCGGTGCCGCGCCGCGGCGTGTCGTACAGCAGGCGCATTCCGCGCTCGCGCAGCGCCGCGCAGGCCGCGTCGATGTCCACGACGGTGTACGCGACCTGCTGCACGCCCGGACCGTTGCGGTCGAGGAACTTCGCGATGGTGGACTCGGGGGTGAGCGGGGCGAGCAGTTGCACGCAACCCCCCTCGGTGCCCGGGCCGACGGCCAGCATCGCCTCGCGTACGCCCTGCTCGGTGTTGGTCTCGGTGTGCACGCAGCGCATCCCGAACGTCCGCTGGTAGAAGTCGATCGCGGCGTCCAGGTCGGCCACGGCGATCCCGACGTGGTCGATTCGGCGCAGCCCGATGTCTGTGACGTAGTCCGCAGCGGGCTCGACGGGGGAGTTCTCTGCCATGGCGCTAGTCTGGCCGAACAATCGTTAAGGCGTACAGGTCGGCACCCCCCTCGGAGGCAGGTATGGCTTCGGTGATCGTCAGCGGCGCGCGGACCCCGATGGGGCGCCTGCTGGGCAACCTCAAGGACCTCCCGGCCACGAAGCTCGGCGGGATCGCGATCAAGGCGGCCCTGGAGCGGAGCGGCGTCAGCCCCGACCAGGTGCAGTACGTGATCATGGGGCAGGTGCTCCAGGCGGGCGCGGGCCAGATCCCGGCGCGGCAGGCGGCCGTGGAGGCGGGCATCCCGATGTCCGTGCCGGCGCTGACCATCAACAAGGTGTGCCTCTCCGGCCTCGACGCCATCGCCCTGGCCGACCAGCTCATCCGGGCCGGCGAGTTCGACATCGTCGTCGCCGGCGGCATGGAGTCGATGACCAACGCCCCGCACCTGCTGATGGGCCAGCGGTCCGGCTACAAGTACGGCGACGTGGTGGTCAAGGACCACATGGCGCTCGACGGGCTCACCGACGCGTGGGACTGCTGCTCGATGGGGGAGTCCACCGAGCGGCTCGGCACCAGGCACGGCATCAGCCGGGAGGAGCAGGACGCCTTCGCCGCGGCGAGCCACCAGAAGGCCGCCGCCGCGCAGAAGAACGGCCACTTCGCCGACGAGATCACCCCGGTGGTCATCCCGCAGCGCAAGGGCGACCCGGTGGTGATCAGCGAGGACGAGGGGATCCGGCCGGACACCACGGTCGAGACGCTGGCGAAGCTGCGTCCGGCGTTCACCAAGGACGGCACCATCACCGCCGGCAGCTCCTCGCCGATCTCCGACGGCGCGGCCGCCGTCGTGGTGATGAGCAAGGCCAAGGCGAAGGAGCTGGGGCTGACCTGGATCGCGGAGGTGGGCGCGCACGGCAACGTCGCGGGCCCGGACAACTCCCTGCACTCCCAGCCGTCGAACGCCATCCAGCACGCGCTGCGCAAGGCCGGGCTGACCGTCGCCGACCTCGACCTCATCGAGATCAACGAGGCGTTCGCCCAGGTCGGGATCCAGTCCGTCCGGGACCTCGGCATCTCCCCGGCCAAGGTCAACGTGAACGGCGGGGCCATCGCGCTGGGCCACCCGATCGGCATGTCCGGTGCCCGGCTGGTGCTCACCCTCGCCCTGGAGCTGCGGCGGCGCGGTGGGGGCACGGGCGCGGCGGCCCTCTGCGGCGGCGGCGGGCAGGGCGACGCCCTGATCATCCACGTCCCGGCGCCGGGCGAGAACGGTCAGTGACCGGGGTTGTGTGAGCTGGCTCAGTGAGCGGAACGATCGAGAACGTCCCGGCGGCGGCCACCGGATCGGTGCGCCGCAGCCGGGACGTGCCCATGCTGGTCGCGCGGGCCCGCGCCGGTGACCACCGCGCGGTGGCCCGCCTCATCACCCTGGTCGAGAACGGCGACGAGCTGCTGCGCGACATCGCCGCGGCCCTCGCGCCGTACGCCGGCCAGGCCCAGGTGGTGGGGTTGACCGGCTCGCCCGGTGTGGGCAAGTCCACCACCACGAACGAGCTGGTCCGGGCGCTGCGGGCGCGCGGGCACCGGGTCGGCGTCCTGGCGGTCGACCCGTCCAGCCCGTTCACGGGCGGGGCGATCCTCGGCGACCGGGTCCGGATGCAGGACCACGCGACCGATCCGGGCGTCTACATCCGCTCGATGTCCAGCCGCGGTCACCTCGGCGGCCTGGCCGCCGCCACGCCGCAGGCGGTGCGGGTGCTGGAGGGCGCCGGCTGCGACGTGGTGCTGGTGGAGACGGTCGGCGTCGGGCAGGCCGAGGTCGAGGTCGCCTCGCTGGCCGACACCACGCTGGTGCTGCTCGCCCCCGGTATGGGCGACGCGATCCAGGCGGTTAAGGCCGGCATCCTGGAGATCGCCGACGTCTTCGTGGTCAACAAGGCCGACCGGGACGGCGCCGACGCCACCTACCGCGACATCCAGGGCATGATCGCCCTCGGCGAGCGCGGTCCGGGGCAGTGGCGGCCGCAGGTGGTGCGGGCGATCGCCGCGCGCGGCGAGGGCATCGACGACATCGCCGCCGGTATCGACAAGCACCGCGACTGGCTGGTCGAGCACGGTGAGCTGCGCCGCCGGCAGGAGGCGCGGGCCGCCGCCGAGATCGAGGCGATCGCGCTCGGCGTGCTCCGCGACCGGATCGGTTCGCTGCGCGACGGTACGGAGCTGCCGTCGCTCGCCGCGAAGGTGGCCGAGGGCGCGATCGACCCGTACGCGGCCGCCGACGAACTGTTGGCACAGCTCGGAGCCTGACCGGTCCACTGCGGACCGCCTTCTCTTAGTACGCTCGCACCGCCCCCGGGACCCCGGAGGGCGGTGCGACGTTTTGGGGAGATCATGACTGACGAGGCGACGCAGGAGCAGTCGGTGACGCCGGTCCCGGCGACCGCCGGCACGACGTCCATCGACGACGACGTGCTGGAGAAGATCGCGGTGGCCGCCGCCCGTGCGGTGCCCGGCGTGACCGACCTGGGCGGGGACGCGGCCCGGTTCTTCAACTCGGTGCTCGACCGGATCGGCCTCGACAACGTCGGCGACGCCACCCGGGGCGCCTCGGCGAAGGTGGTGAACGGCGGCGCCGTGATCGACCTGTTCATCGTGATCGAGGCCGGCCGGACGGTGCCGGAGGTGACCGAGGCGGTCCGGGCGAAGGTGACCGGGGCGGTCGAGGCGTACGGGCTGCGGGTCGACGCGGTCAACATCCGCGTGGACGACGTCGCGCTCGGGGAGCCGCCGGCGCCGCCGGCCTGACGGCGCCCGCCCGGAGGCTCCGGGCAGGTCAGGTTACCCGTCGGTACGACTTTCCTTAGCGATCGTTCAGGCGAGGGCTCTACACTCGACGTGCAGTCGAGCTCGAGGAGGAGCCCCGCCCATGAACGCCGACGAGATCGCCGCCGGACGGGCCCGCTGGCAGGCCCGCTACGACGCCGCACGCAAGCGGGACGCCGACTTCACCACGCTCTCCGGCATGGCCGTGGAGCCGGTGTACGGGCCGCCGGAGGGCGTCGCGTACCCGGGCTTCGAGCGGATCGGCTGGCCGGGTGAGTACCCGTACACCCGGGGGCTGTACCCGACCGGCTACCGGGGGCGGACCTGGACCATCCGGCAGTTCGCCGGCTTCGGTAACGCCCGGCAGACCAACGAGCGCTACAAGATGATCCTCGGCGCCGGCGGCGGCGGGCTCTCGGTGGCCTTCGACATGCCCACCCTCATGGGGCGCGACTCGGACGACCCCCAGGCGCTGGGCGAGGTGGGGCACTGCGGCGTCGCCATCGACAGCGCCGCCGACATGGAGGTCCTCTTCGACGGCATCGACCTGGCCGGCGTCACCACCTCGATGACCATCTCCGGCCCGGCCGTCCCGGTCTTCTGCATGTACCTGGTCGCGGCCGAGCGTCAGGGCGCCGACCTGTCCACCCTGGACGGCACGCTCCAGACCGACATCTTCAAGGAGTACATCGCCCAGAAGGAGTGGCTCTTCGACCCGGAGCCGCACCTGCGCCTCATCGGCGACCTGATGGAGTACTGCGCCCGGGAGATCCCCCGCTACAAGCCGCTGTCGGTCTCCGGCTACCACATCCGCGAGGCCGGGTCGACCGCCGCACAGGAGCTGGCGTACACCCTCGCCGACGGCTTCGGCTACGTCGAGCTGGGCCTCTCGCGCGGGCTCGACGTGAACGTCTTCGCGCCCGGCCTGAGCTTCTTCTTCGACTCGCACGTCGACTTCTTCGAGGAGATCGCCAAGTTCCGGGCCGCCCGCCGGATCTGGGCCCGCTGGCTGCGCGACGTCTACGGCGCCACCAGCGAGAAGGCCCTGTGGCTGCGGTTCCACACCCAGACCGCCGGGGTGTCGCTCACGGCCCAGCAGCCGGTGAACAACGTCGTACGCACCGCCGTCGAGGCGCTCGCCGCGGTGCTCGGCGGCACCAACTCGCTGCACACCAACGCGCTGGACGAGACCCTCGCGCTGCCCACCGACGAGTCCGCCGAGATCGCCCTGCGTACCCAGCAGGTGCTCATGGAGGAGACCGGCGTCACCAACGTGGCCGACCCGCTCGGCGGCTCCTGGTACGTCGAGGCACTCACCGACAAGATCGAGGCCGAGGCGGAGGAGATCTTCGCCCGGATCCGTCAGCTCGGTGGCGAGGGCCCGCACCAGATCGGGCCGATGACCTCCGGCATCCTGCGCGGCATCGAGGACGGCTGGTTCACCAGCCAGATCGCGGAGGCGGCCTTCACCTACCAGCAGGCGCTGGAGAAGGGCGACAAGAAGATCGTGGGGGTCAACTGCCACACGAACACCGTCGCCAAGGACCTGGAGATCCTGCGCATCTCGCACGAGGTCGAGCTGGAGCAGCGCCGGGTGCTGGCCGACCGGAAGGCGGGCCGCGACGACGCGGCGGTCAAGGCCGCGGTGACCCGGATGGTCGAGGTGAGCAGGACCGGCGAGAACATGATCCCGGCGATGCTCGACGCCGTGCGGGCCGAGGCCACGCTCGGCGAGATCTGCGACGCCCTGCGGGCGGAGTGGGGCACCTACCGGGAGCCGGCCCGCTTCTGACGCCGTCCCCGACCCTCCCGCCCCACGATCGCGCACCGGCTGCCCCGACAAAGGCCACATACGCCGCAAGTCGCGGGGCCGGGGCGGCGCGGTCGTGGCGGTGGGGTGGCCGGGGCCCGGGCGCGCGGGGGCGGGGGCGGTGAGCAGGGTGAGAACTGCAACTGTCGCCGTCGCGGTTGATCTGAGTTCGGCCGCGTCCGTGCGAAACTAGGTAACCATGAGCGACCCACGGATCACCTCGTCGATCTTCACTCGCGGCGCGGTCGACCTCAGCGCCCTTCGCGCCCCCGCCCCCACCTCCGCGCCCGTCCAGTCCGGTCCGCCCGCCGGTGCGCCCGGCGGCGCCGTCGGCGGCGTCACCGTCATCGACGTGACCGAGGCGACCTTCCAGTCCGAGGTGCTGGAGCGCTCGCTCAACACACCAGTGGTCATCGACTTCTGGGCCGAGTGGTGCGAGCCGTGCAAGCAGCTCTCGCCGGTGCTGGAGCGCCTGGCGGTCGAGGGCGCGGGCGCCTGGGTGCTTGCCAAGATCGACGTGGACGCCAACCCCCGTCTCGCCCAGATGTTCCGGGTGCAGGGCATCCCGATGGTCTACGCCGTCGTCGGCGGCCAGCCGGTCGACGCCTTCTCCGGCGTGGTGCCCGAGGCGCAGCTGCGGCAGTGGATCCAGGCGGTGCTCAAGGCCGGTGGCGTGGCCGTCACCGAGCCGACCGATCCGCGCCTCGACGAGGCCGACGACGCGCTGATGAGCGGCAACCTCGACGCCGCCGAGCAGGCGTACCGCAAGATCCTGGCCGACTCCCCGGCGGACGCGGCGGCCGAGGCCGGCCTGGCCCAGGTGGGCCTGGCCCGCCGGGTGGCCGGAGCCGACCCGCGGAGTGCGCTCGCCGCGGCGGAGGCCAACCCCGACGACGTCGACGCGCAGCTGCTCGCCGCCGACATCGAGGTGCTCAGCGGCCTCGCCGAACAGGCATACAAGCGGCTGGTGGACACCGTCCGCCGCACCGCGGGCGACGACCGGGAGAAGGTACGCCAGCACCTCGTCGGCCTGTTCACCATCGCCGGCCCCGACGACCCGGCGGTCGCCTCGGCCCGCCGGGCCCTGGCCAGCGCCCTGTTCTAGAGCGACGAGACGGTTCACGAGCACGTAGCACGCCAGCGCGGGCCGGCGCACCGGCCGGCCCGCCCGACGACCGAGGACGGGAGCCCATGATGCGCCGGATCGCCGTCCTCGACGCGCCGACAAACCTCGGGCTGCGCCCACCTACCCCCAGCTCCGTCCCCGGTTGCGCCAAGGCGCCGGGCGCGCTGCGCGACCAGGGCCTGCTGGCCCGGCTGCGGGCACGCGACGCCGGGTGCCTGACGCCGCCGCGTTACGACCCGGGTGACTGGCGCCCCGGCGACGGTGTCTGCCACGCGCCGGAGATCTCCGCGTACTCGGTGGCGCTGGCCGACCGCATCGGCGCGATCATCGACCGCAGTGAGTTCCCCCTGGTGCTGGGCGGGGACTGCTCGGTGCTGCTCGGCTCGGCGCTCGCCATGCACCGGCTCGGCGAGGCGGTGGGCGGCCGGATCGGCCTGGTCTTCGTGGACGGGCACTCCGACTTCCGCCACCCCGGCAACGCGTCGTACGTCGGCGCGGCCGCCGGCGAGGACCTCGCCCTGGTCACCGGGCGGGGGCAGGCCGACCTGGCGGCCATCGAGGGGCGGCGGCCGTACTTCCGGGACATCGACGTCGTGGTGCTGGGCATCCGCGCCCAGGACGAGTACCGGCTCGACCTCCAGGCCGCCGGCATCCTGACCCGGCCGGTGCCGGCGCTGCGCGCGGAGGGCGCCGCCCGCACCGCCCAGTGGGCCCACGAGCAGCTCGCCGACTGCGCCGGCTACTGGGTGCACATCGACGTGGACGTGCTCGACCCGGCGGTGATGCCGGCGGTCGACGCGCCCGACCCGGGCGGCATCGCCTTCGCCGAGCTGGAGATCCTGCTCGCCGGCCTCGTGGACACCCCGCACTGCCTCGGCGTGGAGCTGACCGTCTTCGACCCCGACTACGACCCGGACGGCGCGTACGCCGCCGAGATCGTCAACACGGTGGTGGCCGGGCTGACCCCGGTGACCTCGCCCGGTGCGGTGCCGCCCCGGCTGCTCCCCGGCCCCGCGGCCCCGGCGGCACCCGCCCCGCGTCGCGGCAACGGCCGTCCCTCCGTGGCCGGCACGAGCACGCCCGTTCCGGCCGTGGGTCCGGGCTCCGCGGTGTCGCCGGGCCGCGCGGTGCCGTCCGGCGCGGCGGTCCTGGGCTCCGCCGAGTCGTCCGGCTCCGTGCGGGAGGCCGCTGGTCCCGCCCCGCTGGCCGGCTCGGCCGCGCCGGCCTCCGACCCGGCGTCCTCGCCCGTCTCGGCCCGGACGCCGGACCCCGCCGACCCGTCCGGTCGGGGGCCGCTGGGCCCGATGGCGGCGGCGCTCGGGCTGGAGCCCGTCGGACCGCCCGCCTCGGCCGGCCCCGGGCGGCTCCGCCGGCCCGGGCCGACGGCCGACGAGGCCGCGGAGAGCGCGGCGGAGACGCCCGACGACGAGGGCCCCCGCTCGGCTGCCCGGTTCGCCTGACCGGCCGGCTCGCCGGCGAGGGCCGGCGAGCCGGGTGAACGGGTCAGCGGGGCAGGGCGCGGAGGAAGCGTTCGGCGATCGGTACGGCCGAGGCGGTGCTGGACCCGCCCTGCTCGACGAAGACGGCGAACGCCACGTCCCCCTGCCAGCCCACGAACCAGGCGTGGGTGTGTGCCGGGTTGTTGTCGTACTCGGCGGTGCCCGTCTTGCCGTGCACCGGCCCGCCCGGCACGTCCTTGAGGGCGGTGCCGGTGCCGGCCGTCACCACCTCGCGCATCATGGCGCGTACGGCGTCGACCGACTCGGCCTTGAGCTGTGGACCGGCGGCGGCCGGCTTCCCGGGAGCGGGATCCAGCAGGAGCTTGGGCTGCTCGAACCGGCCTCGCGCGACGGCGGCGGTCGCGGCCGCCATGGCCAGTGGGCTGACCACCGTGGTGCCCTGCCCGAACGCGGCGGCCGCCTGCTCGGCCGGTGACCCGTTCACCGAGACCTTGCCGCTGAACGCGTCCGCGCCCAGGTCCCACTGCCCCTCCAGGCCCAGTGAGCGGCCGGCGGCGGCCAGGCCGTCGGCGCCCAACTTCGGCGCGAGCGCCGCGAAGGCCGTGTTGCAGGACTTGGCGAAGTCGGTGCGGAACGGCACCGAGCCCAGCGCGAAGTTGTCGGAGTTCTTGAACGACCGGCCGTCCACGGTGAAGGTCTTCGGGCAGTCGACAGGCGTGTCCGGGGTGACCGCACCCCGGTCGAGCAGCCCCAGCGCGCTGACCATCTTGAACGTGGAGCCGGGCGGCACCTGGGCGTTGAAGGCGAGATTCTCCCCGGCCGGGCCGGGGCCGTTCGCCACGGCGAGCACGGCGCTGTCACTGACCCGGACGGCCACCAGGGCCGCGCGCCGCTTCTCGGCGCGCAACGCGGCGTCGGCCGCGTTCTGGGTGGGCACGTCGATCGTGGTCTTCAGCGGTTGCCCCGGCTGCGGCTCGTGCCGGAACACCTCGGTGCCGGTTGGCTCCAGCGTTCCGCCGTCGCCGGGGCGCTCGATGATCACGGTGAGGCCGGTCCGCCCGCGCAGCCGGTCGTCGTAGCGGCCCTGGAGGCCGCCGTGGCCGACGAGGTCGCCGGCGACGTACTTGTCAGGGTGGGCGGTCAGGTCGTCGGCCTGGGCCGGGTCCACGGAGCCGAGCAGCGCGCGGGCGAACTCCCGGGTCGGCGCGAGGTCCAGCTTGTCGGACTGGAACTTGGTGCCGGGCAGGTCGTATATCCGCGACTTGATCTGCCGGTACGCGTCGTCGCGGAGGGTCACCACCTCGACGAACGCGCCGGGGTCGGCCTCGGCGAGGCGCTTGGGCAGGTCCGACAGGTCGACGGCCGGCACGAGCGCCGGCCGGATCGCCCGGAACGCGGCGTCGAGCTTGCCGACCAGCCCCTTGACGTCGCTGACCTGGTTGGGTTGCACGCCGACGCGCACCACGGGTCGGGGTGCCACGATCGGCTGGCCGGCGCTGTCCAGCACACCGGCGCGGGGAGCGCTGTCCCGGCGAAGCCCCAGCCGGTCACCCTTGGTGAGATTCTCCTGCACCACCTGCGGCTCCCAGATCACCTGCCACTGGTCGTCGTCGCCGTGGGTCAGCCGCACCGGCCGGTCGTAGGCCCAGCGGGTGTCGCCCGGCAGCGTCCACTCGACGCGGACGGTCGCGGTGGCCGTGTCGGCCGTGATCCTGGCATCGCCCTGCCGGCGGAGCGTGGGCGGGGTGGCGGCCAGCTCGCCGGAGAGCTCCTTGAGCTCCTTGCTCACCTCGGCCGCCGGGATCTTGGCGCCGGTCGGGTCCACGAAGCCGACCGCCTGGAGGTCGCCCGAGCGCCAGCCGGCCAGGAAGGCGTCGACGCTGCGTTCCGGGCCGTCCCCGCCCGAGCACGCGACGAGCGTGCCGGCGGCGACGAGCGCCGCCACGGCAGCGGCCGGCGCGCGGCGGGTGCGACGAGTGCTACGTGGGTAGGACAGGCGCATGAAGCAGTTCCCTCCGATCTCGGGCTGCCTAACCGTAGTACGCGCCGCCCGTCCCGCACGTCCCCGGATGAGTCCTGACGTGCCGAAAGACGGACCGCGGCAGTGTGATGAACATCGCCCGACCGGGTACACGGCGAGCGGCCGACCTCGTACTCGCAAGGGGCGAAAGGACAGAGTCCCGATCCGGACGTCCGGCCCGAGGTCCGCCGGCAAAGGGTCAGAGCGGTAGGGCCTAGGCTGGGCGGGAGAGTGACCCACAATGCGGTGGGTCGAGGGGAGTGGCACCGATGGACCGGCGTCCGGCGATCAAACCGGAACCCGACCTCCGGCTGGATGACACCGGCCGGGACGACGACAGCTTCGATTCGGCGACCGACGGGGACGGCTACGGCCGGCTCGACACGGGCGTGACCGGGTTGACCGGGTCGAGCATCGACACCATCTACGAACTCGGCCTGCCCGCGGAGGCGCTGGCCGAGGACGTGGAGGACAGCGAGCTCGACGACCTCGTACCCAACGCCGAGCGCCTGGTGGCCCAGGCGGTCGCGCTCGCCGGGGACGACCAGGACGCGGCGACACTGGTCAGCCGGTTCTGGCGGTTCGCCCCGGACGAGGAGCTGATCGGCTTCACCGCCGAGGAGATGCTCGACGCGGCCCGCGCGCACCGCGACCTGGCGCAGCAGCGGGTGCCGGGTGAGCTGAAGCTGCGGATCCACGAGCCGGACGCCGAGCAGCACCACAGCGTCATCGAGATCGTCACGGACGACATGCCGTTCCTGGTCGACTCGGTGACGGCGCTGCTCAACTCGCACCACCTCGACGTGCACCTGCTCGTCCACCCGCTGGTGGTGGTGCGCCGCGAGCCGCTCGGCCGGCTGACCGAGGTGGCCGCGGACGTCGAGCCGGACGACGCGATCGCCGGTGACCTGGTGGAGAGCTGGATGCGGATCGAGATCGATCCGGTCCGCGACGCCGCCGAGCGGGACCGCCTCCGCCGGGAACTCCAGCGGGTCCTCACCGACGTGCGCGAGGCGGTGGAGGACTGGCCGAAGATGCGCCAGCGCGCCCTTGCCCTCGCCGACGAGCTGGCCGCCGCCCGCACCAGCGACAACCGGCCCCCGGTGCCGGAGAAGGACATCACCGACTCGGTCGAGCTGCTGCGCTGGCTCGCCCAGGACCACTTCACGTTCCTCGGCTACCGGGAGTACCGGCTGGTCGACATGCCGCAGGGCGGGCAGGCCCTGGAGGCGGTGCTGGGCACGGGTCTGGGCATCCTGCGGCAGGACTCGACGGAGGCCCGGGCGCTGTCGTCGATGACGCCCGAGGCGCACGAGAAGGTGCTGGAGAAGCGCCTGCTCATCATCACCAAGGCCAACTCCCGGGCCACCGTGCACCGGTCGGCGTACCTGGACTACATCGGTTTCAAGGTGTTCGACGAGGCCGGCGAGGTGGTCGGGGAGCGGCGCTTCCTGGGTCTCTTCTCCACCGCCGCCTACCGCACCAGCGTGCGGGAGCTGCCGGTGGTGCGCCGCAAGGTCGCCGAGGTGCTGGAGCGTTCCGGCCTGAGCCAACGCAGCCACTCCGGCAAGGACCTGCTCCAGATCCTGGAGACGTACCCGCGCGACGAGCTCTTCCAGATCAAGACGGACGACCTCTACCACGCGGTGATCGGCGTCCTGCGGATGGCCGGCCGCCGGCAGCTGCGGGTCTTCCTGCGCAAGGACGCGTACGGACGCTTCATCTCCTGCCTGATCTACCTGCCGCGGGACCGGTTCACCACCCAGAACCGCCTGCGCATGCAGGACATCCTGCTGCGTGAGCTGAACGGTGTGGGGGTGGACTACACGACCCGGGTCACCGAGTCGATGCTCGCCCGGGTGCACTTCATCGTCCGGACCGATCCGACCAACCCGCCCGGCGACATCGACGCCGACCTGCTCGCCGAGGAGCTGGCCGACGCCACCCGGCTCTGGGACGACGACTACCGGCTGGTGCTCGAGCGCAAGCTCGGCGACGAGCAGGCCAAGCACCTCTTCGCCCGGTACGCGGACGCGTTCCCGGAGGGCTACAAGGACGGGCACACGCCGTACGAGGCGATGAAGGACCTGGCCAAGCTGGAGCTGCTGGAGGAGCCCGGCCAGCTGGAGATGCACCTGTTCCGCAAGCAGGTCGCCCCCCGGGCGGGCGCGCGGGTGCCGGGCGACCTGGACGAGACGCTGGACGTCCGGTTCAAGGTCTACCGGTACGGCGAGCCGATGATGCTCTCCGCGGTGCTGCCGGTGCTGCACTCGCTCGGCGTGCGGGTCGTCGACGAGCACCCGTACGAGGTGGACCGGATCGACGGCCGCATCTGGCTCTACGACTTCGGGCTCCACCTGCCCGAGGGGCACCAGGAGCTGGCCGAGGTGCGCCCGCACGTGGAGAACGCCTTCGCGGCGGCGTGGCGGGGCGAGGCCGAGGTGGACCGCTTCAACGAGCTGGTGCTGCGGGCCGGGTTGACCTGGCGGCAGGTGGTCGTGCTCCGGGCGTACGCGAAGTACCTGCGGCAGGCCGGGACGGTCTTCTCGCAGGACTACATGGAGCAGACCTTCATCGCCTACCCGCGCATCGCCGAGCTGCTCGTCGAGCTGTTCGAGACGCGTTTCGCCCCCGGTGCCACCGGGGCCGACGAGCGGCAGCGGCGCAGCACCGAGCTGGTGGAGACGATCCGCACCGCGCTGGACGAGGTGGCGAGCCTCGACCAGGACCGGATCCTGCGGGCGTACCTGACGTTGATCCAGGCCACCCTGCGGACCAGCTTCTACCAGCGGCGCTCCGACGGGCGACCCAAGTCGTACGTGGCGTTCAAGCTCGACCCGCAGGCCATCCCGGACCTGCCGGCGCCGCGGCCGAAGTTCGAGATCTTCGTGTACTCACCGCGGTTCGAGGGTGTCCACCTGCGGTTCGGCCCGGTGGCCCGCGGTGGACTGCGCTGGTCGGACCGGCGGGAGGACTTCCGCACCGAGGTGCTGGGCCTGGTCAAGGCGCAGATGGTGAAGAACACCGTCATCGTGCCGGTCGGCGCCAAGGGTGGCTTCGTGCTCAAGCAGAAGCCGGGGGACCGGGACGAGGCGGTCGCCTGCTACAAGGAGTTCGTCTCCGGGCTGCTCGACGTGACCGACAACATCGTGGCCGGGCAGATCGTGCCGCCGGAGGACGTCGTCCGGCACGACGGCGACGACCCGTACATGGTGGTCGCCGCGGACAAGGGCACGGCGACGTTCTCCGACATCGCCAACGAGATCTCCGTCGCCCACAACTTCTGGCTCGGCGACGCGTTCGCCTCCGGTGGCTCCGCCGGCTACGACCACAAGAAGATGGGCATCACGGCGCGGGGCGCCTGGGAGTCGGTCAAGCGGCACTTCCGGGAGCTGGGACACGACACCCAGACGCAGGACTTCACGGTCGTCGGCGTCGGCGACATGTCCGGTGACGTCTTCGGCAACGGGATGCTGCTCTCCGAGCACATCCGGCTGGTGGCCGCCTTCGACCACCGGCACATCTTCCTGGACCCGGATCCGGACGCGGCCACCTCGTACGCCGAGCGGCGGCGCCTGTTCGAGATGCCGCGCTCGTCGTGGGAGGACTACAACGCCGAACTGATCTCGGCCGGTGGCGGCGTGTTCCCGCGTACCGCCAAGTCGATCCCGATCTCGCCGCAGGTTCGGGCGCGGCTCGGGCTGGACGACGACGTGGACCAGCTCTCGCCGCAGGAGCTGATGCGGGCCATCCTGACCGCGCCGGTGGACCTGTTCTGGAACGGCGGTATCGGCACCTACGTCAAGGCGTCCAGCCAGACGAACGCCGAGGTGGGCGACAAGTCCAACGACGCGATCCGGGTGGACGGGCGCAGCCTGCGCTGCCGGGTCGTCGGTGAGGGCGGCAACCTGGGCTTCACCCAGCTCGGCCGGATCGAGTACGCCTCGACCGGTGGCCGGATCTACACCGACTTCATCGACAACGCGGCCGGTGTGGACACCAGCGACCACGAGGTCAACATCAAGATCCTGCTCAACACCGCGGTCGCCGACGGCGAACTGACGAACCAGGCGCGGGACGAGCTGCTGGCCGAGATGACCGACGAGGTCGCCGAGCTGGTGCTGCGTGACAACTACGACCAGGCCCGGGCGATCAACAACGCCCAGGCGCAGGCCGCGTCGCTGCTCCCGGTGCACCGCCGGATGATCAACGAGCTGGAGCGCTCCGGCGCGTTGGACCGGTCGTTGGAGGCGCTGCCGGCGGACGAGGAGCTGGCCGTCCGGGTCGAGTCCGGGCTCACCGCTCCGGAGTTCGCCGTGCTGCTCGCGTACGTCAAGATCGTCCTGGAGCGGGACATCCTCGCCGACGGGCTGGCCGACGAGGAGTGGACCAGCGACGTGCTGGTCAACTACTTCCCGACGCCGATGCGTGAGCGCTTCGCCGACCGGATGTCCCGGCACCGGCTGCGCCGGGAGATCGTCACCACGGTGCTGGTGAACGAGGCGATCAACCGGGGCGGCATCTCGTTCGTGTACCGGGTGGTGGAGGAGACCGCCGCCTCCCCGGCGGACGTGATCCGGGCGTACGTGGTGGTCCGCGAGGTGTTCGGGCTGCGCGAGCTGTGGGACGCCGTCGAGGCGCTGGACAACCGGGTCTCGCCGGAGTTGCAGACCGCCGTCTATCTGGACACCCGCCGGCTGCTCGACCGGGCGGTGCGGTGGCTGGTCACCAACCGGCGCTCGCCCATCGACGTGCCGGCGGAGATCAGCCGCCTCCGCGACGGTGTGGCCCGGCTGCTTCCGGGGCTGGAGAACCTGTTCTACGGCAGCGAGCGGGAGGCCATCGCGGCCCACATCGACTCGATGACCGAGCGGGGTCTGCCGCGCGAGCTGGCCGAGCAGGCGACGCGGCTGATGTACAGCTTCGGCCTGCTCGACGTGGTGGAGACCGCCGCTACCCGGGGTCGGGACGTGGGCGAGGTGGCTCCGGTCTACTTCGTGCTCTCCGACCTGTTCCGGGTGGACGCGTTGCTGTCGAAGATCTCCCTCCTGCCGCGCGAGGACCGGTGGCAGACGCTGGCCCGGATGGCGCTGCGCTACGACCTGTACGCCGCCCTGGCCGCGCTCACGGCGGAGGTGCTCGACTCCACGCCCGAGAACCTGTCGCCGCAGGAGCGGGTGCAGCAGTGGGAGCAGTCGAACGCCACCTCCATCCATCGGACCCGTCGGGCCATGGGTGAGTTCGACGAGTCCCGGGCGGACCTCGCCGCGCTGTCGGTGCTGCTGCGTCAGATCCGCACCCTGGTGCGGACCTCCGCCGCCGCCTGACCGACGCCGAGAAGCGGTCCGGCCGGGCGAGGATCTCCTCGACCGGCCGGACCGCTCCCGCGTCTTCAGCCGACCATGCTGGCGAAGACGATCACGTTGTTGAGGTAGCTGCGCGCCGTCTCGTCGAACTGGCCGCCGCAGGTGACCACCCGCAGGCTCGGCCGGTTGCTCGGCCCGTACACCAGCTCGGTGGGGAAGGCGTCCTTCGGGTACGACTGCACCGAGTCCACGCGGAAGGTCGCCGCCCGGCCGTCGGACCGGTTGACGGTGACGGTGTCGCCGGGTTGCAGGGCGCCCAACTCGAAGAAGACCGCGGGGCCGATCTTGGCAGAGTCCACGTGGCCGACGATGACGGCGTTGCCGACCTCGCCCGGGCTGGGCCCCGGCTCGTACCAGCCCGCGCGCTCAGCCTGGTCGAGCGGGGGCACCTGGACGGTCCCGTCCGGGTTGGTCCCGAGCGACATGATCTCCGCGTCTACGCCGATCCGGGGGATCGTGATGGTGGTGGGTGTCGCGCGGGGGAGCCCGGTGGGAGTCGGTTCCCCCTCACCCGGCTGGTCCGCCTCGACGGGCCGGTTGTCCTCCGGAGCGCTCTGGGACAGGGGTTGGGGCGGGCGGGGCGCCGGGGTGTCCTTCAGCGAGAGGCCGATCATCCCGGCGCCGGCCAGGGCGAGCAGGACGACGACGGCGGTGCCGGCGGCACGCCACGGTCTCCCGTGACGGCCGCCGGCACTCGTCGCCGTCGCGTCAGGCGACCGACTCATCGGTCCGCCGGCGACGCATCAGCACGATCCCGCCCAGCGCGGCGGCGCCGAGCAGGCTGGCCCCACCCGCGGCCAGGTTCATGTCGGTGCCGCCGGCGACGCCGCCGTCACCACCGTCGACCCCGCCACGCGGGAGGACGACCAGCTCGCCCTCGCCGCAGGAGCCCTTCAGCTCGTAGCGGCCGGGCTTGGCGTCCTTGTCGACCTTGGCCTCGCCGTAGTAGACGAAGTCACGCTTGTGCTCCCACTTGTCCTCGCCGCGGCCGTACTCGTCGGAGCCGTGCTCGCGGCCCTTGTCCTCCCACGAGCCGTTCTCGTCCGAGCCGTACTCGTCGGAGCCGTACTCGCGGCCCTTGTCCTCCCAGGAGCCGTTCTCCTCGGAGCCGTACTCGCCGCCCTTGTCCTCCCACGAGCCGTTCTCGTCCGAGCCGTACTCGTCGGAGCCGTTCTCACGGCCCTTGTCGTCCCACGAGCCGTTCTCCTCGTGGTCCTTCTTGTCGCCGTGCTCGCCGCGACCCTCGGCGTCCTGGCCGTGCTCGTAGCCGTTCCAGTCCTTGCCGTCCTCGTGCTTGCGGTCGTCGTGCTTGCGGTCCTCGTCCTTGCGGTCGTCGTGCTTGCGGTCGTCCGCAGCGGCGTCCGCCGCCCCGCCGCCCTGGCCGCCCGGCTGGGCGTCGTTGGCCGGGGGCTGCTCGCCGTTGTCGTAGCCGTTGTCGCGGCCCTCGTGGTCCTTGCCCTTGTCGTCCTTGCCGTGCTCGTCCTTGCCCTTGTCGTCCTTGCCGTGCTCGTCCTTGCCCTTGTCGTCCTTGCCGTTGTGGTCCTTGCCGTGCTCGTCCTTGCCGTTGTGGTCCTTGCCGTTGTCGTCCTTGCCGTGCTCGTCCTTGCCACCGCGGTCGGATTCCTCGCCGTTCCAGTCGCCGTGGTCGCCGCCGCGGTCGTCCTTCACCGGCTTGAGGTCGACCTTGCCGGTCACCTTCGACCACACGAAGGCGTGCTCCTGGCGTTCGGAGCAGATCTCGAGGAGCTTGACCTCCTCGCCGGCCTTCACGACGTGCGGCTTGGCCAGAACCTTTCCGTCGTGGTCCTTGCCGTCGTGGTGCCCGTCCGCGAACGCGGCGCCGGGGGCGAACACCAGGAGGGACGCCCCACCGAGGGCGGCACCCGCGACGACCTTCCCGAGCATCTTCTTAGCCATGACCTGCGTCACTCCATCCCTGTTGTCCTGAAACTCGGCCACCCGAGCTAACGCCGACGTTAGACCGTTTCACGAGCTATGAAGGGAAAGATTCGCGTTTGTAGGTCTTCAGGGGGTAAGGCCTTTCAGAGTGGTAGTTCACATTCGCGGCACCCGCCGACCCGTAACGGGTCCCGCGCGCCGTCCGGTCCCTGCGGCGTGGTCGCTGCCGGCCTGGTGCGCCCGGCCGTGATCGTCCGGGACGGTGCCGGAACCGCGTGATTGGTCGTCTCTGCCCGCTCCCGCCCCGGGCTGGCCGGGCCCGCCGGCCGGCCAGGGACACGTGGGCTCACGGCATCGAGGCATTGCTATGGAAGCGCTCCCATGCAAGAATCGCTGCACGCGGTTTCGGGGAGCCACACCGCGTACGGCAGGGAGTCGAGGGCAGCCGGTCCGCCGGGAACGACCTCCCGCCCTCCGACCGGCCCTGACGCCGGTCCGCGCACCACCACCATCGCCCGTCCGGGTCGGGCACCCCCCCAGGAATCCCGATGGCGCCGGCGGCCGTCCGCACCGGAGGCCCCGTCCGCCCCGCCGGGCCGCCGTAACGGGCCCGGTCTCGCCAAGGAGTTCAGTGACATGAACGTGTGGAGAAGACAGTCCGCCCCACGCCGCGCTCTCGCGCTGGCCGGCGCGGGCGCGCTGGTCGCCGGCGGGCTGGTGGCCGTCCCGGTCACCGTGGCGCACGCGGCGACCCAGTGCGACGTGGCCTACTCGACCAACGACTGGCCGGGTGGCTTCACCGCCAGCATCACCATCCGGAACCTCGGCGACCCGATCAACGGCTGGACGCTCGGCTGGACGTTCCCGGACTCGGGCCAGCGGGTGCAGCAGGGCTGGTCCGCCGAGTTCACCCAGTCCGGGAGCCAGGTCACGGCGCGCAGCCTGTCGTACAACGGCAGCCTCGCCACCGGCGCGTCGACCAGCATCGGCTTCAACGGCGCCTGGAGCGGCAGCAACCCGAAGCCGGCGTCGTTCACGCTCAACGGGGTGGCCTGCACCGGGGGCACCACCCCGCCGACCACGCCGCCGCCCACCACGCCCCCGCCGACCACGCCGCCGCCGGGCGGCAAGGTGGACAACCCGTACGCCGGGGTGCGGGGCTACGTGAACCCCGAGTGGAAGGCGAAGGCGGACGCCGAGCCCGGCGGCAGCCGGGTCTCGAACAACCCGACGGCGGTCTGGCTGGACCGCATCGCCGCCATCAACGGCACCCCCGACAGCAGCTCGAACGGGGCCTTCGGAGTGCGTGACCACCTGGACGAGGCGTTGCGACAGGGTGCGGGCTACATCCAGTTCGTGATCTACAACCTGCCCGGCCGGGACTGCGCCGCGCTCGCCTCCAACGGCGAGCTGGGGCCCGACGAACTGCCCCGCTACAAGGCGGAGTACATCGACCCCATCGCGGCGATCCAGGCGGACCCGAAGTACGCGTCCCTGCGCATCATCAACATCATCGAGATCGACTCGTTGCCTAACCTGGTCACCAACACCTCCGGCCAGCCGGGCGGCACGGCGATGTGCGACACGGTGAAGGCCAACGGCGCGTACGTCAACGGGGTCGGCTACGCCCTGGCCAAGCTCGGCGCCATCGGCAACGTCTACAACTACATCGACGCCGCCCACCACGGCTGGATCGGCTGGGACAGCAACTTCGGCCCGACCGCCGAGATGCTCAAGACCGCGGCCACCGCCTCCGGCAGCACGGTCCAGCACGTGCACGGGTTCATCGTCAACACCGCCAACTACTCGGCCCTGCGGGAGCCGTACGTGAGGATCACCGACACGGTGAACGGCCAGACCGTGCGGCAGTCCCGGTGGCTCGACTGGAACCAGTACGTCGACGAGCTGTCGTTCGCGCAGGCGTTCCGGCAGAAGCTGGTGTCCATCGGCTTCGACCCCGGGATCGGCATGCTGATCGACACCTCCCGCAACGGGTGGGGCGGCCCGGCCCGGCCCACCGGCCCGGGCGCGACGACAAGCGTCGACACCTACGTCGACGGTGGGCGGATCGACCGCCGGATCCACGCCGGCAACTGGTGCAACCAGTCCGGCGCGGGCCTCGGGGAGCGGCCGAAGGCCGCACCCGAGCCGGGCATCGACGCGTACGTGTGGGCGAAGCCTCCGGGCGAGTCGGACGGCTCCAGCCGGCTCATCGAGAACGACGAGGGCAAGGGCTTCGACCGGATGTGCGACCCCACGTACGGCGGCAACCCGCGCAACGGCAACAACCCGACCGGCGCACTGCCGGACGCGCCGATCTCCGGGGCCTGGTTCTCCGCCCAGTTCCAGGAGCTGATGCGCAACGCCTACCCGCCGCTGTGACGGCATGACGAGCCGGCCGTCGACGGTAGGTGAGGCGCCGCGACGGCCGGCCCCCCGGGTCCCTGCGGGTCAGGGCACCGTCCGCTCCACCGCGGCCTGCCCCAGCTCCTCGAGGTCCCGACGGGCCCGTTCGAGGTTCTCCGGAGTGAGATCCTGCCCCCGGGCCATCACCAGGTCCTCCGGGTCCCAGGGCTGCTCGCCCCCGGTGCGGATGTTGTCACCGCCCGCGCCGGTGCCGGTCCCGGTGGCGCCGGTCCCCGCCGCGTACGGGTCGGCGATCACCGGGTCGGTGGGCGCGCCCAGGTCGGTACGGCTGCCGGGCTCGGTGAAGGCCGGGTTGTCCCGGTCCGGGCCGCCTCCGGTCCGGAGCTGCGGGACGGTGCTGTCGTCGTCCACCGCCGCGGCCATCTCCTGGCTCTCCTCCAGCGGTGACTGGCGGTCGCGATCGGTCATGCTGCTGCCCTCCTGTCCCGAGGCGCTTCCCTCATCCCGTCGCGTACCCCGTGGGCGGCCCGTCATGCCGGGGTCGGGGGCGGTGTCCCGGCGCGGGCGTGGGCCGGCACGACCGGCGGGCGGGGCGTCAGTGGGCGGACCCCCGGTCGTCGGGCGGACCGATGACACCACGCTCCTCGGGGGCGGCGGGGGGCTCGGCCGGGCGCAGCCACTGCCAGAGCAGCATCAGCAGGCCGAAGCCGAGCATCGCGAGGCCCGCCCACAGGTTGATCCGGACGCCCTGCGCCTTGTCGATCTCGGCCTGGCTGTCGAACACCCCCATGAGGGTGACGATGATGCCGTAGACGGCGAAGAGACCACCGATGACCCGGCGGATGTCGAACAGACGTGCGGCCGCCGAGCGCCGCTGTTCCGACTCGGCGCCGCTGACCAGCGGATCGCGGGCCGGTTCGCTGCGGTTGTCCATCGCGCCAGTACCTTTCCTAGAAGACCGGGATGTAGAGGACGACGGCGAGCGCCAGGGCGATCGCGCCGAGCAGGACGGGAGAGCGGTACCAGGCGGTGTCCCCGGCCAGCACGTCCGCCTTGAGGTCGATGCCGCCCGTGCCGTAGACGAGGCCGCGCAGGTCCTCGACGCGCTTCGGGGTGGTGAGCGGGGTGAGGATCGCCGCGACCACGGCCACCGTGGCGAAGGCGAGCCCGGCGCCCCAGAAGCTCTCCTCCAGGTCGGAGTTGAAGTGGATCACCCCGACCCGGTAGAGCAGGTACGTCCCGACCGCCACCACGGTGCCCGACAGCAGGGACCAGAACCCCGCGAGCGGGGTCATCCGCTTCCAGAACATGCCGATGATGAAGGTGCCGAAGAGCGGAGCGTTGAACACCGAGAACAGGGCCTGGATGTAGTTCATGATGTTGCTGAACCCGGCCGCGATGAACGCCGTGCCGATGCCGATCACGACGGCCGCGATGGTCGCGTACCGGCCGATCCGGATGTAGTAGTCGTCCGGCCGGTCGCGGCGGACGTACGCCTGCCAGATGTCGTACGTGAAGACGGTGTTGAAGCCGCTCACGTTGGCCGCCATGCCGGCCATGAACGAGGCCACCAGGCCGGTGACCGCGACGCCGAGGACCCCGTTGGGCAGCAGGTCGCGCATGAGCAGGGGGATGGCGTTGTTGTAGACCAGGTCGCCCTGGTCGGCGCCGAGCCCCTTCACGGTGATCAGGGCGACCAGACCGGGGATCACGGTCACCGCCGGGATCAGCAGCTTGGGGTACGCGGCGATGATCGGCGTACGCCGGGCCGCGCTCATGTTCTTGGCCGAGAGGGCGCGCTGCACCTCGGCGAAGTTCGTCGTCCAGTAGCCGAAGGAGAGGACGAAGCCGAGGCCGAAGACGATGCCGAACCAGTGCGCCCCGAGCGGGTTGGCCGTGCTGCCCGTGTCCTGCCAGGCGTGCAGCCCCGCCTCGCCGAGCCGCGACTCGCGGACCGCGTCCATCAGCCCGGAGACCCCGCCGACCTTCACCAGGCCGATGACGGTGATCGGCACGAGGCCGGCGAGGATGACGAAGAACTGGAGCACCTCGTTGTAGATCGCGCCGGAGAGACCGCCGATGGTGATGTAGACCAGCACGATCGCCGCGCCGACGATGATCGCGACCCAGAGCGGCCAGCCGAGCAGCGCCTGCATGATCAGCGCGAGCGCGTACAGGTTGACCCCGGCGATCAGCACCTGGGCGACCGCGAAGCTGATCGCGTTCAACAGGTGGGTGGGGCGGTTGAACCGCAGGCGCAGGTACTCGGGCACGCTGCGGACCTTCGAGCCGTAGTAGAAGGGCATCATGACGATGCCGAGGAAGACCATGGCCGGCACCGCGCCGATCCAGTAGTAGTGGACCGTCATGATGCCGTACTGGGCGCCGTTGGCGGCCATCCCGATGATCTCCAGGGCGCCGAGGTTGGCCGAGACGAAGGCCAGACCGGTCACCCAGGCGGGCAGCGAGCGGCCGGAGAGGAAGAAGTCGACGCTGGTGCGGATCGCCCGCCGGGCGGCGAAGCCCACCCCGAGCACCGTGACGAAGTAGAGCGCCAGGAGGACGTAGTCCAGGGCGTTCATGTTGAGCCGAAGTCCGCCGCCGTCCATCCGCGTCACCTTTCGCCCGACGGTCGCTCTTGCGGGCGGCGTATTACCCCTGCCGTCAAATTCCACGCCTGTCCCGGATGTCCCCTTCCTGCCGGCCCGCACACGAGGGCGCCCCGGCCGGTACCGGCCGGGGCGCCCGACGGCGGAGGCGGGAAGGGTCAGCGACCGAGCACCCGGTCCAGGAAGTCCCGGTACCGGCGTACCGCCATCCGCAGCTCCTCCGTGTCCGCGGAGCCGCCCTGCTGCCACCCGCCGAGGGTGCGCCGCTGCGCCTCCAGCGCGGCGGCCAGCGCCTCGATGGCCTCCTCGACGAGGGCCTCGGCCTCACCGGCCGCCGCCCGCGGGTCGTCGACGAAGCGCAGCTGGACGTCCCGCCAGCGGTCCCGGAATCCCTGCGCCGTCACCGAGTCGAAGAGGCTCGCCGGCTCGGCGGCCACGGTCGAGCCGGCCGGCCGGGCCGTCCCGGCCGTCGCGAGGGAACCGGACGTCGCGGTGGCGGAGGACGACACGCTCGCCGCCCCGCGCGTGCCGGCTACGGCCGGATCGGCGTCCGGGGAGACCGCGTCCGGGTCGACCATCCGTGGTGCCGGGCTGCCGTAGCCGGCGGTGTCGGCCAGGCCCGCGTCGGGATCGCCACCGGACCGGGTCAGGTCCGCCCGGCGCTGGTCGCCGCCCTCGGTCACCCCGGGCGGCACGACGGTACGCGTCGTCGACTCGTCCGTCGACGTGGGCGCGGACCCGGCGGCCGCGGCGGTGACCGAGGTGCCCCGGCCGTGCAGCTCGGCTGTCGGATCGGCCCGCAGGCCCTCACGCTCGCCCTCCTCGGCGCCGTCGCCGGGGCGGGCCGTTCCCTCGTCCCGGGCGTCCGGCTCGTCCTCCGGCCTCGGGCTGGCGAGGGCGGACGCCGCGACGGCGCTGCCCACCGAGGGAGCGCCCAGCGCGGTCGGCAGCGGCGCCGGCTCGTGGAAACCCCCCTCGTCGGCGTCGCGCTGCGCCGCTCGGGCGACCCGGGTGTCGTCGTCGACGTCGCGCCGCCGGCTGTCGTCGACGACGGGGTCGTCGAAGGTGCCCCGGTCGTCCAGCGCGTCCTCCGGCACCTCCGTCCGACCGCTGCGGTCCCCGGCGGGAGGCACCGGCACCGGGTCGGACCGGACGGCCTCGGGGTGGTCGTTGCTCACCTGCTGCTTCTCCTGGCGCATCGGGTGCCTCCTCAGCGGTTGGTGGCGTCGTGGGACTGCCGACGGTGGTCCGGGTGCTCGTGCTCCGGCTCGTCCTGCGCCGGGTGCCGGTCCTGCTCGGGCCGTCGCTGGGCGGGCGGCCGTGGCGCCACCGGCTCCGCGCCGAGCAGGTCGGCGAAGAGCGCCCGGTAGTGCACGACCGCCTGTCGCAGCTCCTCCGTACCGGCCTCACCGCGCTCGTTGCGGAGGTGGATCTCGTGCGCGTCCCGGTAGTGGGTCAGGGTGCGCGCGTGCTCGACGGAGAGGTGGGCCATCTGGTCGGAGACGTCACCGGTGGGGTAGCCACGCTCGGCGACCAGTCGGGTGACCAGTTCGTGCGCGTCCGTGACGGCCCCGGCGGGGGAGTCGACGAAGCGCACCTGGAGTTCCTCCCAGGCGGCGGCGTACCGGGCCCGGGACTTGGGGTCGAGGGGGGTCAGGGTCAGTTCGGCGTGGCGGCGTTCCCGGTCCCGCAGCTCCCGCTCCGCGGCGGCGCGACTGTCGTGCTCGGCGACCACCCGGTCGTACTCGGGGCCGAACCGGTCCCGCAGCGAGCGGCGGCGGGCCAGCGTCCAGGCGGCGGCGGCCAGCGCGACGACCACCAGCACCGCGACGACGATGACGACTATCTGCGTGGGCGACATGGCTCCTCCTTCGTCACCCGCTATTTCCTCGACTCACTGATCGCCAATCCCGATTCGTGGCACTTTCCTGGGCGATCGCCCCCGGCCCGGGCGGTTCGACGCGTACGCGCGACCGTCGGCCTCCCGCCGCGCTGCCGGGCCGCCCTCTCCCCGGGCGCTCCGCGTCCGGTCCGGCCCACCTCCGCGTGGTTCCGCCCGGGCCGTCGCCGCCGGCCCCGTCCGGGCGATTCCGCCCGCCCCTCGGCCACGGTCGCGGGACACCGTCCCCGGAAACTTGACGCGTTCCAGACAACGTGCTCGGGTGGGGTGGTGCCGACCGACTCCGTGGCCCACCGAACGGCGCCAGCCCGGCTCCACATCGGAGCGTCGTGGTGACCGCAACGGGCGGTAGTGCATCGGGCGGGGATTACGTATCCTGCCCAAGGCGCCCGTGCCGGTGCCCGGCGCCAGGTGCCGGGAGGCTGCCCGGTGGGAGCGCTGCCCGGCCGTCGCCGGCGCCCCTCCTGTCACACCCTCCGGGCGAGGTCCGATGAACACGCGCGACTGGCCGATCCGCTCGAAGCTGACGGCGCTGGTCGTCGTGCCGGTGACGGCGCTGCTGGCTCTCTGGATCTTCGCGACCACGCTCACCTTCGGACCGGCCCTCGACCTGTTGGCCGCCCGCACCTTCCTCTACGACCTCGGCCGCCCCGGCGAGGCGGTCGTCGCCGAGTTGCAGCGGGAGCGCCGCCTGACCGTCGTGCAGCTCGCCGGCACCGCCCCGCTGCCCGCCCTCGCCGACCAGCGGCAGCGGACCGACCAGGCGATCGCCGAGCTGCGCCGTCGGGTCTCGGGCGAGGAGCTGCGCGACGCGGCCGACGCCTCGCTACGAGCGCGGATCGACCAACTCGTCACCGCGCTGGAGGCGTTGCCCGCCGGCCGCGGATTCATCGACCAGCGGAAGCTGGACCGGGCGGGCGCCCTCGGCCTCTACAACGGAATGATCGGCTCGTCGTTCCAGGCCTTCACCGCCATGGCGGCGCTGCCCGAGCCGGACCTCAACCGGGAGGCCCGTGCGCTGACCGCGCTCGGCCGGTCCCGGGAGCTGCTGGGGCAGGCGGACGCCCTGCTGGCCGGTGCGGTGACCAGCGGGCGCTTCGCCGCCGGGGAGCACGCCCGGTTCGTGCAGATCATCGGCAACCAGCGGTTCCTCGTCGAGGACGCGGTGGCCGAGCTGCCACCGGGTGACCGCGCCGCATACCAGCGGCTGACCGAGCAGGCGGCGTTCACGCGGCTGCGCGTGATGCAGGACGACCTGGTCGCCGCGGACGGTCGGCGGCAGCCGCCGGTGGACCCCGCGGCCTGGCAGGCCGACTACGACGAGGTCCAGCGGCAGCTGCGCGACTTCGAGCTGGCGGCGGCCGACGGGCTCGCCGACCGGTCGGTGCCGACCGCCGTGCGGATCCTCGTCCGGCTCGCCGCCGCCGGTGTGCTCGGGCTGGTCGCCGTGGTCGTGTCCGTGCTGGTCGCGGTGCGGGTGGGCCGTACCCTGGCCGTCCGGCTCAGCGGCGTACGGACCGCCGCCCTGGAACTCGCCGAGCAGCGGCTGCCCGACGTGGTGGCCCGGCTGCGCCGTGGGGAGCAGGTCGACGTGGCCCGGGAGGCGCCGCCCCTGGAGTACGGCGACGACGAGATCGGCCAGGTGGGGCGCGCGTTCAACGAGGTGCAGCGGACGGCGGTCCAGGCAGCGGTGGACGAGGTCACCCTGCGGCGGGGCCTCAACGAGGTCTTCCTGAACATCGCCCGGCGCAGCCAGGGCCTCGTGCACCGGCAGCTCGCCCTGCTCGACCGGATGGAGCGGGGCACCGAGGACCCGGACGAGTTGGCCGAGCTGTTCCAGGTGGACCACCTGGCCACCCGGCTGCGTCGGCACGCCGAGGACCTGGTGATCCTGGCCGGCGCGGCTCCCGGCCGCGGTTGGCGCAACCCCGTGGCGATCGTCGACCTGATCCGTGGCGCGATCTCCGAGGTCGAGGCGTACGACCGCGTGCACATCGGCGACGTGCAACCGGCCGGCGTGCTCGGGCGGGCTGTCGGTGACGTGATCCACCTGCTCGCGGAGCTGATCGAGAACGCCACCGCGTTCTCTCCGCCGGCGACCCGGGTGACCATCGTCGGGCAGCGGGTCGCCAACGGGTACGCGGTGGAGGTGACCGACCGCGGCCTGGGCATGTCCGACGCGGCCCTGGAGGACGCCAACCGGCGGCTCTCCCGGTCACCCGAGTTCGACCCCGCCGAGAGCGCCCGGCTCGGCCTGTTCGTGGTGGCCCGGCTCGCCGCACGGCACGCGGTCCGGGTGAGCCTGCGGCGGTCCGAGGCGGGCGGGATCACCGCCGTGGTGCTCGTACCGTCTGATCTGATCACCGACGAGCCGGCGCCGGCCCTCGGCGACCTCGTCGGGCGCGGCCCGGGGCGGCCCGCGCGGCGCGTCACCGCCGAGGCCCGGCGGGCGTCGGTGCCGCGGCCCCGGGTCGCGGCCAACCACCGCACCGCGACGGACGGTCCCGCGACACCCGCCCGGCCCGCGCCGACCGCCCCGCCCGCCGGGCAACGGGCCCCGTCGGTTCCGTCCGACCCGGCGGCCCCCGTCGCCGCGGGGGACCTCGACGGCCTGCCCCGGCGGGTACGCCGGTCCACGCCGTCCGCCCGCACCCGGCACGCGGTGGACGACACGCCGACCCCGCGCGCCCCCGAGGAGGTGCGCCGGCTGATGTCGGCGCTCCAGGCCGGCACGGCCCGGGGACGGCGTGCCGCCGAGGAGGCGCGCACGACGGCCGCCGACTCCCCGTCGGCCGACGCCCGGGAGGCACGCCCCGCGCCGACCGACTCCTCGCCGGCCGACGCCCGAGAAGCGCTCCCCGCGCTCGGCGACGCCGCGCCGCACCCCGGGACGGCCGGCCCGGGGCAGGTACGCAGGCCGCCGTCCACCGACGCCGACCGGGCCGGCCCCACCGGTGCGACCGGCGTCGACCCGGCTCCGCCGTCCGACGCCCCGGCGGCCGATCGACCGACCGAGACTGAGAGGGACGCCTAGTGCAGCAATCGACGAAGCAGAGCGCCGATCTCGACTGGCTGCTCGACGAACTGGTGCAACGCGTGCCGGCCGCCCGTCAGGCGGTGGTGCTGTCGGCGGACGGGCTGCTGCTCGGGGCCTCCGCCGACCTCGACCGGTCGGACGCCGAGCACCTGTGCGCGCTGGCCGCCGGCTTCGCCAGCCTGGCCCGCGGCGCGAGCCGGCACGTCGACGGCGGGCCGGTGCGGCAGACCGTGGTGGAGATGGAGTCGGCGTACCTCTTCGTCACGGCGGCCGGCCAGGGCGCCTGCCTCGCCGTGGTGAGCGAGGCGGACGCGGACATCGGCCTGGTGGCGTACGAGATGGCGATGCTGGTCATCCGGGTCGGCGACTACCTGACCGCGCCGGCCCGGCCGACGGCGGGTGCGGTCGATGCCGAGTGAAGCGCCGGGCCCTCGACACGAGTGGCTGGACGACGACGCGGGCCCCGTCGTCCGCCCGTACACCCTGACCGGCGGTCGGGTGCGTTCCGCAGCCGACGGGTTCGACCTGGTGGCGTTCGTGCTGGCCGGTCCGGAGGCGGACGCCAGCGACCCCCGCCTCGCGCCGGAGCACCGCCGCCTGGTCGAGCTGACCCATCGGCCGGTCCCGGTGGCCGAGCTCGCCGCCGAGCTGGACCTCGCGGTCGGCGTCGTCCGGGTGTTGCTCGGCGACCTGCTCACGCGCGGCCTGGTCGCGGTGCACGAGCCGCCGGCCGCCGCGTCCCTTCCCGACGACGACATCCTCAAGGCGGTGGTCAGTGGACTCCGTGCGCTATGACCGGACCGGCCCCGGCACCCGGGTCCCGCTGGCTCTGAAGATCCTCATCGCGGGCGGTTTCGGCGCCGGCAAGACGACCCTGGTCAGCGCGTTGAGCGAGGTCCGGCCGTTGCAGACCGAGGAGATCCTGACCGGCGCGGGAGTCGACACCGACGACCTCTCCGGCGTGGAGGGCAAGTCCACCACCACCGTCGCGATGGACTTCGGCCGGATCACCATCAACGACGACCTCCAGCTCTACCTCTTCGGCACGCCCGGGCAGGACCGCTTCTGGTTCCTCTGGGACGAGCTGGCCTTCGGGGCGCTCGGCGCCGTGGTCCTCGCCGACACCCGGCGGCTCGCGGGCTGCTTCCCCTCGATCGACTACTTCGAGCAGCGGGGCATCCCGTTCGTGGTGGGCGTCAACTGCTTCGACGGCGCTCGTCGCTTCGATCTGGAGACGGTACGCCGAGCGCTCGACCTCGACCCGGAGGTGCCGCTGGTGCTCTGTGACGCGCGGGACCGGCAGTCCGGGAAGCTGGCGCTGATCGCCCTGGTGGAGCACGTGGCCCGGCAGCGGGGCGAACCGGTCCCGGCGGCCTGACCGCCGCCCGCCTCGCGGCGGGAAATCCCATCCGGGTGGCGGCGGGAGACGCCTCTGGTTGGATCTGTCGGAGGAACCGGCGAAGGGTGGGAAGCGTGAACGGGCACGTCGAGGTCGTCCACATCGGGTGCTACACGGCGGAGAGCGGCGGACGCGGGACGGGCATCCTCGCCGCGCGACGCGACCCGTCGTCCGGGGCGTTGACGGTGCTGGGCGGCGTCGCGCCCACCGCCTCGCCGTCCTTCCTCGCGCGGCATCCGAGGTTGCCCGTGCTCTACGCGGTCAACGAGCTGCCGGACGGGGAGGTGAGCGCCTGGCGCACCGGGCCCGACGGTGAGCTGACGCCCCTCGCCACCCGAGCCACCGGCGGCGGCGAGCCGTGTCACCTGGCCGTCCTCCCCGGCGGCGCGCACCTCGTCGCCGCCAACTACGGCACCGGCAGCGTGGCGGTGTTCCCGCTCGACTCCCGCGGCGTGCCCGGTGAGCGCAGCGACCTGGTGGCGCACGAGGGGCACGGTCCGGACCGGGAGCGCCAGGAGCGGGCACACGCGCACATGGTCTCCCCGGACCCGGCGGGCGGCCCGCTGCTCGCGGTCGACCTCGGTACCGACTCGGTCTACCGGTACGACCTCGACGCCGCCACGGGTCGGCTGGTTCCCCGCGCCCCGCGGGTGCGCACGCACGCCGGGACGGGCCCCCGCCACCTGGCCCGGCACCCGGACGGGCGGCGGTGCTACCTGGTGGGCGAGCTGGACGCGACCGTCACCGCGTACGAGCTGACCGACGGGGCGCTGCACGAACGCGCCCGGGTCGAGGCGAGCGGGCGCCCGGGCCACGTCCAGCCGTCGGAGGTCGCGGTGCGCCCGGACGGACGCTTCCTCTACGTCGCCAACCGGGGCATCGGCACGCTCGCCGTCTTCGACCTGCGCGAGGAGCGGCCGGACCTGGTCGCCGAGGTGGACACCGGAGGTGAGTGGCCCCGACACTTCGCGCTGATCGGCGAGCACCTCTACGTCGCCGACGAGCGGGCCGACATGATCCGGGTCTTCCAGGTCGACCGGTCCACCGGTGTGCCCTCGGCGGTCGGCGAGCCGGTGCCGGTGTCGAGCCCGACCTGCGTGATTCCCTGAACGATCCCTCATTTCCAGCCACGCCACGGGGCCGTATCGTCACTCTCCGTCTCTAAACGACGATCAACTGTTTCTCCTCCGTAACTTTCGTCCGAACGGTTATGGCAGTCCCGTGAACGGGTACGCAAGATGGTCTTCGTGTCTGCAGGCCGCCATCGCATGCGTTCGAAGATTCCCGGAGCTGCCGCCGCCGCATCGGCGACGGCGCTCGTCGTCGTGGCGGCGGGCGCCTGGTTCGGTTACCGAGAGTTGATCGAGCCGTCCTGTTCGGGTCAGATCCAGCTCTCCGTGGCAGTGGCCCCGGAACTCGCCCCCGCGGTGGACGCGTCCGCCTCCCAGTGGGTCAAGGACGGCGCGGCCGTCGGCGGCACCTGCATCGCGGTCAACGTCAGCGCCACCGACCCCATGGACGTGGCGGCCGTGGTCGCCGCCAAGCACGGCGCGGTCCTGGCCGGTGTGGGGCAGGCCAGCGGCACGGCCGTCGCGCCCGACGTCTGGATCCCCGACTCGTCCACCTGGCTGCTGCGGCTGAAGAAGGAGGCGACGGCGTTCGCGCCCGCCAACGGCGCGTCGATCGCGCGCAGCCCGGTGGTCGTCGCGGCACCCGAGCCGATCGCCACCCGTCTCGGCTGGCCGAACGCGAAGCTCACCTGGGGTGACCTGCTCAAGCAGGTGAACAGCAGCAAGCCGCTGCGTACCGGCATCGTCGAGCCCACCCGCGACGCCGCGGGCCTCTCCGGGCTGCTGTCGCTGACCACCGCGGCGAGCGCGGCGGGCGGTGGCGCCCAGGCGCAGACCGTCGGGGCGCTGCGGGCGCTCGCGACCGGCCGCTCCGCCCTGCGCAACGACCTGCTCGCCCGCTTCCCGACCTCGAAGGACCCGACCGCGATCGCGAGCGGCCTCGGTGCGGCGGCGCTGTCCGAAGAGGACGTGATCGAGTACAACAACAAGAAGCCGCCGGTCCCGCTGGCCGCCCTCTACCTGACCGACCCGGAGCCGGTGGCGCTGGACTACCCGTTCGCGGTGCTGCCGGGCATCGAGCCGGACAAGGCCGCCGCGGCGGGTGTGCTCTACGAACTGCTCACCACCCCGGGCTTCCGCGACCGGCTCGCGGCCCAGGCGCTCCGCGCGCCCGACGGAAACTGGGGCGACGGGTTCAAGGCGCCGCAGGGCGCGCCCAGCCCGGCCGGCGGGCCGTCGAACCCACCGAGCGGCGGCGGTACGGCGGCCGGTGGCCTCGACGCGGACGCCATCGACCGGGTCGTCTCCAGCTGGTCCATCGCCACCCAGACGGGTCGGATGCTCGCCGTCATCGACGTCTCCGGTTCGATGAAGGAAGAGGTGCCCGCCGCGAACAACCGCACCCGCGAGGAGGTCACGGTCGAGGCGGCCCGCCGCGGCCTCGGTCTCTTCGACGACACGTGGTCGATCGGCCTCTGGACCTTCTCCACCAACCTCGTCGGCAGCCGTGACTACCGGGAGCTCGTCGCCATCGGCCCGCTCTCCAGCAACCGCGGCAAGCTCGAGTCGGCGCTCAGCGGGATCCGCCCGTCGAACGGCAACACCGGCCTCTACGACACCATCCTCGCGGCGTACCAGACGGTGCAGGACGAGTGGCAGCAGGGCCGGGTCAACTCGGTGGTGCTCTTCACCGACGGTGAGAACGAGGACGCTAACGGCATCAGCCAGGCGAAGCTGCTGTCGGAGCTGAAGCGGGTCGCGGACCCGGAGCGGCCGGTGCAGGTCATCCTGATCGGTATCGGTGACAAGGTCAGCGAGGCGGAGCTGAAGTCGATCACGGCGGTGACCGGCGGTGGCAGCTTCGTCGCCAAGAACCCGACCGAGATCGGTGGCATCTTCCTGAAGGCCATCGCGCTGCGGCCCCCGGCGCCGCGCTGACCGACCGGACAGTCGGTGGGGCCCGCCGTGCCACGGCATCCGGTACGACGGGCCCCTTCCCCGCACGCGGGCCGTCGGGAAAAGTGACGGCAATACGTCGCAAGTAAATCGGTGGCCATAGTTGTCGGGCAGGATGTCGAGGTGCCCCGCATCGTCGGCCGCCGCCCGGCCGATGTGGACCGGGGCCGTCCTGAGCGAGGTGGGAGGGCTGGTGACCTCGGCTACGCTGTTGACCCCCGCCAGGACGTCGTCGACGCCGGAGGGCGCCCGGTCCGGGGCTTTGGGCCGCACCGACGAGCGGGCCTACATCCGCGTTCTCGTCGTACTGGACAGCGTCGTCCTGACCGTGGCGCTGCTCGTGGGTTACCTCGCCCGCTTCGGCGACGAGGTGCCGAGTGGCTCGAAGATCCCGTACGTGCTCGTGGCCCCGGGGCTGGTGCTGGCCTGGCTGGTGTCGCTCAAGGCGCTCGGCTGCTACGACGACCGGGTCATCGGCTACGGCGCGGACGAGTACCGCCGGGTGAGCAGCGCGTGCCTGCGCCTGGCCGGCGGCATCGCCATCGTCGGCTACGTGGCCGACGTGGGCGTCTCCCGTGGCTTCCTCGCCATCTCCTTCGCGGTCGGCACGCTCGGTCTCGAGGTGGCGCGGTTCGCCGCCCGCAAGCGGCTGCACCGCGCCCGTTCGCGGGGCGGCGGGTGGTCCCGCAAGGTGCTCGTGGTCGGCGACACGGCTCACGTGCTGGAGCTGGTGCAGACCCTGCGCCGCGAGCCGTACGCCGGCTACCACGTGGTCGGGGCGTGCATCCCGGACGCGCTGCTCGCCCCCGTGCCGCAGCGGTTGGGCGACGTACCCGTGGTCGGGTCGTTCCGCGGCATCCCGGAGGCGGCCAGCGCCATCGGCGCCGACACCGTGGCCGTCACCGCCTCGGGCGAGTTGACCGCGGCGCGGCTGCGCCGGCTCGGTTGGCAGCTGGAGGGCAGCGGGGTCGACCTCGTCGTCGCGCCGGCGCTGACCGACGTCGCCGGCCCCCGCATCCACACCCGTCCGGTCGCCGGCCTGCCGCTGATCCACGTGGAGGCACCCGAGTTCCGGGGCACCCGCAAGCTGGTGAAGGGCCTGGTCGACCGCTCCGCCGCCGTGATCGCGCTGACGCTGCTGCTGCCGGTGCTGGCGGTCATCGCGCTGGCCATCCGGTTGGACAGTCGGGGCCCGGTGCTGTTCCGCCAGGTGCGGGTCGGCCAGGGCGGGCGCGAGTTCGGGGTGTGGAAGTTCCGCACGATGGTGGTCAACGCCGACGCGCTCCTGGCCGAGCTGGCCGCCCGCAACGAGACCGACGGCCTGATGTTCAAGATGCGCGACGACCCGCGGGTGACCCGGATCGGGCGGCTGCTGCGCAAATGGTCGCTGGACGAGCTGCCGCAGCTGGTGAACGTGCTGCTCGGGCAGATGAGCCTGGTCGGCCCGCGCCCGCCGCTGCCCTCCGAGGTCGCCCGCTACGACGGCGACGTGGCCCGGCGGCTGCTCGTCAAGCCCGGCATGACCGGGCTGTGGCAGGTCAGCGGCCGGTCCGACCTGAGCTGGGAGGACGGCATCCGGCTCGACCTCTACTACGTGGAGAACTGGTCGCTCGCCGCCGATCTCACCATCCTCTGGAAGACCTTCGGCGCGGTGGTCAACGGCCGCGGGGCGTACTGAGCGGTCGGGCTACGGCTGCGGGCCCGTCCAGTCCAGGCAGACCACGACGGCGTCGTCGACCAGGTCGCCGGAGACGAACGCGCGCAGGTCGCCGAGGAGCGACCGGACGGCGTCCAGCGGCTCCATCGGGCCGGTGCGGCGCAGGAAGCGGTCCAGGGCCGTCTCGCCGTACCGCGCCTGTCTCCCCGCCGCCTCGATCACGCCGTCACTGACCACGAAGAGCCGCTCACCGCGGTGCAGCTGGAACCGCTGCTCGTGGTAGTCGGTCGCCTCGAACATGCCGAGCGGGAACTGCGCCTCCAGCCGCTGCTCGGTGACCTGGCCGTCGCGCACCCGAACCAGCCGCGGGGAGCCGGCGTCGACGGCGGTCATCACCCCACTGGCGAGGTCCAGCTCCATCAGCAGGGCGGAGAGGTGGCGTTCGCCCCGGTGCAGGTCGTAGATCGCCTGGTCGGCGAGCGCGGCCTGGTCGGCCAGGGAGAGTCCGGCACGGCGGGCGTTGCGCAGGGCGCTGGTGGCCAGCGCGGTGAGCATCGACGCCGAGACGCCCTCACCCATGCCGTTGACGGTCGAGAGCCAGACCCGATCCCCGTCGTCGGACCAGTCGAAGCTGTCGCCGCGCACGGCGTACGCCGGCTCCAACTGCCCGGCCAGGCTGAAGGCGGGGCGGGTGCGGCTGCGGCCCGGCAGCAGCTCCCACTGCATCTCGGCGGCCAGGGTCAGCCGCCGGCTGCGCCGGGCGGCCCGGTAGACGTCGGTGCCGGCGGCGACCGCCGCCAGCTCGTGGGCCAGCGCGGTCGCGATCGCCGTCAGCTCGTCGCGCACGGCCGGGTCGTCCGGCACCGGGGTCAGGCGGAGGACGCCTCGCCGCTCGCCGCGCATGCTCACCGGGACGTAGGCCGTGGCACCGTCCTGCACCGGCTCCTGGTGGTCGAAGCAGCGCCAGGCCGGGTGGCCGGGAGCGGTGACCCCCTCGCCCTCGCCGAGCGGCAGCAGGACCGCCAGCCGGTAGTCGACCTGGAGGAGCTCGGTGGCCCGCACCCCGTACGCCTCGGTCACGACGTCGGCGACCGCGTCGACGAGCCGGTCGGCGGGAGTGCCGACGAGGGCGGCTCGTGCCCGGTTGACCGGTTCGCTCATCCCGCTCCTCACTCAACGCCTCGACCTACCGCTTTCGCGGAGTACTCTCGGGCCACCATGGCCGAACTGCACGGTCCGTCGGACCCCGAGACGAGTATCGCCGCCGCCCTCGACGCGGCGGCGGGTGCCCTGCTCACCGTGTGGGAGGCGGCGCGGGAGCGGACGACCAGCCGGGTCTCCGGCGCCCAGTTGCGCGCCGTGATGGTGGTCGAGCAGCACGACGGCATCAACCTGCGCCGGCTGGCCAGCCGGCTCGACATGCTGCTCAGCTCGGCCAGCCGGCTCTGCGACCGACTCGTGGCGGCCGGCATGCTGGAGCGCGAGCCGGGCCGCCTCGACCGGCGGGAGATCTCGCTGCACCTCACGCCGGAGGCTCGTGGGCTCCTCGCCGAGCTGCGCGAGGACCGGCGGGCGAAGCTCGCCCACATCCTCTCCGGGATGACCGCGGAGGGGCGGGAGGCGCTGTTGCGCGGTATGCGCGAGTTCGACGAGACCGCCCGGCGCCAGGAGGCCGAGTCCGCACCGGTGGAGCCGGTGCCGGTCCGTGCCGAGGAGCTGGGCGCGACGCTGCCCGCCACGCGGGACTGGTCGGACGGGCAGGTGGCCCGCACGGCCTGATCCGCCGCCGCGACCGCTCGACCCGCACGGCCGCGACGCGCCCCGACCGCTCGGCCCGGTCCGTCCCGTCGGCCCCGACCGCTCGGCCTGGTCCGTCGGCCGCGATCGGTCAGCCCGCGCGGGCGAGCCAGCCGGCCGGCCAGCCGATGATCCGCCGGACCACCGAGCCCGCCGCACCGACGGCGGCGGCGTCCGCGCCGAGCGTCGCCGACCGTACGGTGACCGGGGACCAGGCCGCCGTGAGCACCCGGTCGGAGATCTCCGCGAGCACCGGTGGTCGTAGCCAGGGCGTGAGCGGGGCGTAGCCGCCACCGAGCACCACGGTGTCCAGGTCGAGCAGGTTCACCACGGCCGCGACGGCCACGCCGAGGGCGCGGCCGGCCTCCTCCAGCGCGCGCAGCGCCGCCGTCGAGCCGGCCTCGGCCAGTTCGGCCAGCCGGGTGGCGGCGGTGTCCGCCGGCAGGTCGGCCCCGGCCAGGCCGGCGGCGGCCAGGATGGCCTCCTGGCCGGCGTACTGCTCCAGGCAGCCGTGGCCGCCGCAGCGGCACGGACGCCCCTCCGCACGGACGGGGATGTGGCCGATCTCGCCGCTCCATCCGCGCGCGCCCCGGAAGAGGGCGCCGTCCAGCACGATGCCCGCGCCGATGCCCACCTCGCCGGAGATGTGCAGGAAGCTGGCCGGCCCGCCGGGGCCGGCGTGCAGTTCGCCGAGCGCGGCCAGGTTGGCCTCGTTGTCGACCACGATCGGGGGTACGCCGTCGACCCGCTCGGTCAGTGGCGGGTGGCCGGCCAACAGCGCCGGCACCGCGACGTCCCGCCAGCCCAGGTTGGGCGCCAGCCGTACGGTCCCGGCGTCGTCCACGAGACCGGGTACGCCGAGCGCCGCCCCGGCCAGGGTGAGACCCTGCGCCGCGGCGTCGGCGCGGGCCCGGTCGGCCAGCTCGACGAGCCGGCTCAGCGCGTCCGGGGGAGAGAGCGGCCGCAGGTCGGCCCGGTGCACGGTGTGGTGCCGCACCCGGCCCGCCAGGTCCACCACGCAGGCCGCCAGGTAGTCGACGTTGATCTCCAGACCCAGCCCGGCCGGCCCGTTGCCGGCCAGCACCAACCCACGGGCCGGTCGTCCGGCGCCGGAGCGCGGCGCCGGTTCGGCCTCGGTCACCAGCCGGCCGGTCATCAGATCCTCCACGACCGCCGAGACGGTGGCGCGCGTGAGACCGGTCTCGGCCGCGAGGTCGGCCCGGGACGGCGGGCGGCCGGCGGTGGCGATCCGGCCGAGCACCACGGCGAGGTTGAGCTCCCGCAGGCTGCCCTGGCGGACGGCCCCGACGGGACCGGTGGTAGTCGTCACCCCTTGACGGTGCCACAGGTCAGCCTAATAATTCAATCGCTGAACAAATAGCCGACCCCACCCCCCGGAGGCTGCCATGGCACCCCGTCCCACCCCCGCCGACAAGTTCTCCTTCGGGCTCTGGACCGTGGGCTGGCAGGCCCGGGACCCGTTCGGTGACGCCACCCGACCCGCCCTGGACGCGGTCGAGGCCGTGCACCGGCTCGCCGAGCTGGGCGCGTACGGCATCACGTTCCACGACGACGACCTGATCCCGTTCGGTGCCGACGCCGCCACCCGCGACCAGCACATCGCCCGGTTCCGCAAGGCGCTCGACGAGACCGGCCTGGTGGTGCCGATGGTCACCACCAACCTCTTCACGCACCCCGTCTTCAAGGACGGTGGCTTCACGAGCAACGACCGCGACGTCCGCCGTTACGCGCTGCGCAAGGTGCTGCGCAACGTCGACCTCGCCGCCGAGCTGGGCGCCCGCACCTTCGTGATGTGGGGCGGTCGGGAGGGCTCCGAGTACGACGTGGCCAAGGACGTGCGCGCGGCGCTGGAGCGCTACCGCGAGGCCGTCGACCTGCTCACGCAGTACGTTCTCGACCGCGGCTACGACCTGCGCTTCGCGCTCGAGCCGAAGCCGAACGAGCCGCGCGGCGACATCCTGCTGCCCACGGTCGGGCACGCCCTGGCCTTCATCTCGAGCCTGGAGCACCCGGAGCTGGTGGGCCTGAACCCGGAGGTCGGCCACGAGCAGATGGCCGGGCTCAACTACGCCCACGGCATCGCCCAGGCGCTCTGGCAGGGCAAGCTGTTCCACCTCGACCTCAACGGGCAGCGCGGCATCAAGTACGACCAGGACCTGGTCTTCGGCCACGGCGACCTGCTCAACGCGTTCGCCCTGGTCGACCTGCTGGAGAACGGTGGTCCGGAGGGTGGGCCCGCGTACGACGGCCCCCGGCACTTCGACTACAAGCCCTCCCGCACCGAGGACTTCAGCGGTGTGTGGGCCTCGGCCGAGGCGAACATGCGCACCTACCTGCTGTTGAAGGAGCGGGCCGCGGCGTTCCGCGCCGACCCGGAGGTCGCCGAGGCGCTGGCCGCCAGCAAGGTCGCCGAGCTGGCCGTCCCCACCCTGGGCGACGGGGAGAGCTACGCCGACCTGCTGAACGACCGCTCCGCCTTCGAGGAGTTCGACGTGGACGCGGTGGCGGCGCGGGGCTTCGGCTTCGTCCGGCTCAACCAGCTCGCCGTCGAGCACCTGCTCGGCGCGCGCTGAGGCGGTCGCGATGCCGCTCGTGGCGGGGGTGGACTCGTCCACCCAGTCGTGCAAGGTCGTGATCCGGGACGCGGAGACCGGCGCCCTGGTCCGCCAGGGCCGGGCTCCGCACCCGGACGGCACCGAGGTCGACCCGGCCGCCTGGTGGACGGCGCTTCGGGCGGCGATCGACGCCGCCGGTGGGCTCGCCGACGTGGCGGCCGTGTCGATCGGCGGGCAGCAGCACGGCATGGTCGCTCTGGACGAGGCCGGCCAGGTGGTCCGGCCCGCGCTGCTGTGGAACGACACCCGGTCGGCCGGCGCCGCCGCCGACCTGGTGGCCGAGGCCGGTGGCGGCGAGGCCGGTGGCCGGTTCTGGGCCGACGCCGTGGGGACCGTTCCGGTGGCCAGCCTCACCGTCACCAAGCTGCGGTGGCTGGCCCGGCACGAGCCGGAGCGCGCCGCCCGGGTGGCCGCGGTCTGCCTGCCGCACGACTGGCTCACCTGGCGGCTGGCCGGTGCGCCGGGCCTCGCGGCCCTGCGCACCGACCGCGGCGACGCCAGCGGCACCGGCTACTGGTCGCCGGCGACCGGGGAGTACCGGCTCGACCTCCTGGAGCGGGCCGTCGGGCGCCGCCTGGAGGTGCCCACGGTGCTCGGCCCGGCCGACGTGGCCGGCGAGCTGGACCCGGGCGCCCTGGCGACCGAGGGGGTGTCGCGGGGCGTGCTGCTCGGCCCGGGCACGGGCGACAACGCGGCCGCGGCGCTCGGCGTGGGCGCCGGCCCCGGTGACGTCGTCGTCTCGGTCGGCACGTCCGGCACGGTCTTCAGCGTCGCCGAGCGGCCGTCGGCCGACCCCACCGGCATCGTGGCCGGCTTCGCCGACGCGACGGGCCGGTTCCTGCCGCTGGTCTGCACGCTCAACGCCGCGCGGGTGCTCGACGCCGCCGCGGCGATGCTCCGGGTCGGCCTGGACGAGCTGGCCGACCTGGCGCTCGCCGCGCCGGCCGGGGCGGACGGCCTGGTGATGGTGCCGTACCTGGAGGGGGAGCGGACTCCCAACCTGCCCACCGCCACCGGGTCGGTGCACGGGCTGACCCTGCGCACCTCGACCCCGGCCCACCTGGCCCGGGCGGCCGTGGAGGGCATGCTCTCCGCGCTCGCCGACGGCCTGGACGCCCTCGTCGCCCAGGGCGCCGAGGTCCGCCGGGTGATCCTGGTGGGCGGCGCGGCTCGTTCGGTCGCCGTACGGCGGATCGCGCCACAGGTCTTCGGCTGCCCGGTGGTCGTGCCGCCGCCCGGCGAGTACGTCGCCGACGGGGCGGCCCGCCAGGCCGCCTGGGTGGCGCTGGGTGGCGACGCGCCGCCCGTCTGGAGCCTCGACGGCACCGAGGAGTACACCGCCGAGCCGGTCCCCGCGATCCGGGAGCGGTACGCCGCGGCGCGGGAACGGCACCTCGACCGGATCGACGCGTCCGACGACGCGGACTGACCTCGCGGCCGGGACGGGTGGCGGCGTACCGCGCGCCGTCACCCGCCCGTGACCTTGGGCTGCTTGGCTTCCGCACATGACCTTGCGGGGTGGTACAGCGCGCGCCTGGGGCGGGACGGCGGCGCACCGCGGCTACAGCGTGGTGGTCTTCGTGCTGCTCGCCTCGCTGGACAACGTGGCGATCGGGCTGGTCCCGCCGCTGTACGGCCCGATCGCCGACGCGTTCGACGTCCCGCAGCGCCTGCTCGGGGTGGTCACCGCGGCGAGCTTCCTCGTCAGCGCGGCGGCCGCCGTGGGGTGGGCGTACGTGGGGGACCGGACCGACCGCAAGCGACTGCTCATGGTCGGCACGCTGATCTGGGCGGCCGGTACCGGCGGCAGCGCCGCCGCCGGGAACTACCCGACCTTCCTCGCCGCGCAGGTCGTCGCGGCGATCGGCCTCGGCGCCGTCGGCTCGGTCGGCTTCTCCGTGGTCACCGACCTGATCTCACCCCGTCGTCGCGGTCTGGTGATGAGCTTCTGGGGGCTCTCCCAGGGCGTCGGCACGCTGGCCGGGACGCTGGTCGCCGGCCTGCTGGGCAGCGTCGACTGGCGTCGCCCCTTCCTGGTGCTGGCCGTCGTGGGTCTGGTCGCGACGGTGGCCTACCTGTTCACGTACGACATCCGTCGCGGGCAGAGCGAGCCGGACCTGGCCGACGCGCTCGCGGCGGGCGCGGACTACGACTACCGGATCAGCCGGGCCGACCTGCCGCGGATCCTGGCGCGGCGGACCAACCGGTGGCTGATCCTGCAGGGGCTGACCGCGCAGGCCGCCTTCGGCTCGCTCGTCTGGCTGCCGGTGCTCTTCGCCGAGCGGGCGGAGGACCAGGGCTACTCGACCCCCACCGCGGTGCTGGTGGGCAGCGTCTTCGCCACCCTGTTCCAGCTCGGTGGGGTGTTCTCCATCGTGGGCGGGCTCGTCGGCGACGCGGTGCAGCGGCGTACGCCCCGAGGGCGCGGCCTCGTCGCGGCCGTGGGCATCCTCGCGGCGGTGCCGTTCTACCTGGTGCTCTTCTTCGTGCCGATGCGGATCGACGTGCCGGACGGCGCGGGCTCCGGTGCGGTGGTCGGGGCCGTCCTGGCCAGTGTGGTCACCGAGCCGACCGTCGGGCTCAGCCTGCTGACGGCGCTGTTCGCGCTCGCGTTGACCTCGGCGAACTCGCCGAACTGGTTCGCTCTGATCGCCGACGTCAACCCGCCGGAGCACCGGGGCACGGTCTACAGCCTGGGTAACCTCGTCAACGGTGTGGGCCGGGCGGCCGGCAACGCGCTGGTCGGCGTCGCCTTCCAGGCGTTGCGGGCGGCGTTCCCGCCGCCGCTGAACTACGCGGTCGGGCTGGCAGCCTTCCAGCTCTTCTTCGTCCCGACCGGTGTCATGTACTGGCTCGCGGCGCGCAGCTCCCCGGCCGACATCGCGGCGGTGCGCGGGCTGCTGCACGAGCGTGCGGAGGCGGTACGCGGGCAGGCCCGGTAATGCGGTTGACACCGCGTCGTGCCGCCCTGCAGGATCGATCGGCGCGCACGTCGGCGCGTCCCCTCACCGAAGGAATGAAGGCCATGGTCACGGCGAGCCGAAGCGGCCGCCGGGTGCACGGCGAAGCCTGACCGCGCGGACGGTCGGCCTCGCGCATCGCCCTTCCCGAAGCGGCCCACATCGTGTTTCACCGGCAGCTTCCCCAGAAGGTTGAGTTGATCATGGACAACATCGTCCAGAACTCCGTCGTCGCCCTGCTCACCCGACGCCCCGAGGTCGTCGAGGTCGGTCCGTTCGTCATCGGCTGGGATCCGACGACGGACAACCCGAACATCAACTACGCCACACCGCGGCCCGACGCCGCGATCACCGGCCCGGACGTCGACGCGCTCGTCGCGGCGTTCCGCGACATCGGCCGGACCCCACGCCTGGAGTACGTCACGGCCTGCGCACCCGACCTGGAGGCGCGCCTGCTCGCCGCCGGGTTCACGGTGGAGGCACGCCACGACTACCTCGTCTGCTCGCCCGGCACACTGGTCGTCCCGGCGCCGCCCGACGGGGTCGAACTCGCCGTGCCGGCGACGGACCCCGAGCGCGCGGGGGTCGTCGCCGCGCAGAACGAGGCGTTCGGCGGTGAGGCGGTGGCGACCGCGGCGGAGGTGGCGCGGCTGCGCCGACAACAGGACATGGGTGCGCCGGTGATGCTGGCGCGTACCGCCGACGGCCGGTGCGTCGGGGGCGGGCAGGCGTCGGTGCCCGGCGCGGGGGTGAGCGAGGTCGCCGGCATCGCCGTGCGTCCCGCCCACCGCCGTCGGGGCATCGCGGGCGCGCTGACCGCCGCGATCACCGGGCGGGTCTTCGCCGCCGGCGGCGGGCACGCCTGGCTGGAGGCCTCCGGCCCGGGCTCCTGGCGGGTGTACGAGCGGGTCGGCTACCGCCCGGTGGGCAAGCGGCTCTACATCGGACTCACCTGACACGGTGGGGGCTCCGGCCACGGCCGGAGCCCCCACCGCACCCGTCAGGAGCGGAACCAGACCGTCACGTCGGTCGGTACCGCGCCGTCCTCGGTCAGCGGCTCGCTCGCGTGCAGCACCTCGGCACCCGCCGGCAGCGGCACCGGCGCCTCACCGAAGTTGGTGAGCACGGTCAGCCCGCCGTTGTCGAAGACCAGTGTCGTGTCACCGGACTCCCGCCAGCGCAACGTGCCCTGCCCCAGCCCGTGCTCGCGGCGCAGCCGCAGCGCGGTGCGGTACATCTCGTACGTCGAGCCGGGCACGTCCCGCTGGCGGTCCAGCGCGTACTCGGCCCAGATCTCCGGCTGCGGCAGCCAGCTCGCGTCCGTCGGCCCGAAGCCGTACGACGGGGCGTCGGCCTCCCACGGGATCGGCACCCGGCAGCCGTCACGGCCGCGCTGGGTGTGCCCGCTGCGCTTCCAGGTCGGATCCTGGCGGGCGTCGTCGGGCATCGTGGTGTGCTCGGGCAGGCCCAGCTCCTCACCCTGGTAGAGGTAGGCCGAGCCGGGCAGCGCGAGCATCAGCAGGGTGGCCGCGCGCGCCCGCCGCAGGCCCAGCGCCGCGTCCGGCTGCGGGTCGCCGATGCCGATGCCGTTGGGCCGCGGCGTGCCCACCGGCAGGCCGAGCCGGGAGGCGTGCCGCACCACGTCGTGGTTGGAGAGCACCCAGGTGGTCGGGGCGCCGACCGCGTCGGTCGCCTCCAGCGAGCGGGTGATCACCGCGTACTGGGCGGGCGCGGTCCAGGAGGCGAGGAGGTACTCGAAGTTGAACGCCTGGTGCATCTCGTCCGGCCGCACGTAGCGGGCCAGCCGCTCGGCCGGCTCGACCCACGCCTCCGCGACCAGGACCCGCTCGCCGGGGTAGCCGTCCAGCACCCGGCGCCACTCGCGGTAGATCTCGTGCACGCCGTCCTGGTCCCACATCGGCGGGCGGGGCCGGTCCTCCTCACGCCCGGAGAGGATCTCCTGCGGCTCCTGCCAGTCGGCCAGGTCGGCCTGCTTCACCAGGCCGTGCGCCACGTCGACACGGAAGCCGTCCACGCCCCGGTCCAGCCAGAACCGCAGGACGTCCAGGAACTCGGCCCGCACCTCGGGCAGGTCCCAGTTGAGGTCCGGCTGGCCGGTGTCGAACAGGTGCAGGTACCACTGGCCCGGCCGTCCGTCGGCCTCGACGACGCGCGTCCAGGCCGGCCCGCCGAAGACGCTCTGCCAGTCGTTCGGCGGCTGCTCGCCGTCGGGGCCCCGCCCGTCCCGGAAGATGTACCGGGCCCGCTCGGCGCTGCCGGGGGCGGCGGCGAGTGCCGCGGTGAACCAGGGGTGCGCCGACGAGGTGTGGTTGGGCACCAGGTCGACGATCACCCGTAGACCGCGCGCGTGCGCCTCGGTGATGAGCTTGTCGGCGTCCGACAGCCGGCCGAAGAGCGGGTCGACGTCGCGGTAGTCGGCCACGTCGTAGCCGGCGTCCGCCTGCGGCGAGGGGTAGAAGGGGGAGAGCCAGACCGCGTCGACACCCAGCTCCACGAGGTGGTCGAGGCGGGCGGTGATGCCGGGCAGGTCCCCGATCCCGTCGCCGTCCGAGTCGGCGAACGACCGCGGGTAGATCTGGTAGATGACGGCTTCGGTCCACCAGCCGGTGATCGGGTCGCCGGACCGGTCTTGCTGCGTCACGTTGGTGTTCAGGGCCTTCTCCCGTGTGTCGTGCGTGTGGTGCGGTGCGGGACTCCCGGCGACGGTGGCGGGCGTCCGTTCAGTGTGCCCGCGGCGGCGCGGTCGACTCGCGTACGACCAGCCGAGTGGGCAGGATCACCGGCGAGCTCGGCGTCTCGGGCCGGAAGGGGCCGGTGGACGTGAGCGGCCGGCTGTCGAGCGCGCCGAGGGCGTGGCCGCCGAGCGGGTCCAGTAGGAGGCGGGCGGCGAGCCGCCCCTGCTCGGCGGCCGGCTGGGCCACCGTGCTGAGGCCGAGCACCCCGGCGAGGTCGTGGTCGTCGATGCCGATCACGCTGACGTCGTGCGGCACCCGCAGCCCGGCGTCGCGGAGGGCGGCCATGGCGCCCATCGCCATCTCGTCGCAGGCGGCCACGATGGCGGTCGGTGGTTCGCCCCGGGCCAGCAGCTCGGCGGTGGCGCGGGTGCCACCGTCGATCGTGAACTGCGAATCCACGTCGAGGCTCGGGTCGGGTCGCAGCCCCGCCTCCCGCAGCGCGGCCTGGTAGCCGCGCCGCCGGTCGACGTGGGTGGTGTAGGCGAGCTCGTCGTCCGGGTCGCCGGAGATGTGCGCGATCCGCCGGTGGCCCAGGTCGAGCAGGTGCCGGGTGGCCGTGCGCGCGGCGGCCACGTCGTCGATCCGGACACACGGCCAGTGGGGCACCTTCGTGCCGGAGCTGATCGTCACGCCCGGCAGGTCGAGCGCGGTCAGCGCGGTCAGGTCCCCGGCCAGCAGCGGGGTCGCCACCAGCATGACCCCGTCCACCCGCTTGGGCAGGTTCGCCGTGCGCAGCACCCGCTGGCGGATCTGCTCGCGACCGCCCAGGTTGTAGAGCAGCAGGTCGTAGCCGTGCTGGTGGAGGAACTCCTCGACCGCCTCGACGACGGTGGCGAAGAACCAGCGGGTGATCCTCGGGACCACCACGGCGATGGCACCGGTCCGGCCGCCGGCCAGCCGCGACGCGCTGGGCGAGACGGCGTACTCCAGCTGCTCGGCGGCGGCGAGCACCCGGCGGCGCGTGGCGGGCGAGACCGTCGGGAGGCCGCGCAGCGCCCGGGAGACGGTGGCCGTGGAGACCCCGGCCAGCCGGGCGACATCGTGGATCGTCGTCACGGTTCCCCCCGCGTCGCGTCCGCGACCGCCGCCGCCCGCCGGGCGGGCGGCGGCGGATGCGCGGTCAGCCCTTGACGCTGCCGGCGAGCAGGCCTCGCACGAAGAAGCGCTGCAGGGACAGGAACACGATCAGCGGTACGACGATCGAGACGAACGCGCCCGCGGTGAGCCGCTGCCACTCGTTGCCGCGCGAGCCGGCCATCTCGGCCAGCCGGACGGTGAGCGGGGCGGTCTCGTCCTGGCCTCCGGCGAAGATGAGCGCGACCAGCAGGTCGTTCCAGACCCAGAGGAACTGGAAGATGCCGAACGCGGCCAGCGCCGGGGTGATGAGCGGCAGCACGATGGTGCGGAAGATCTTCGGGTGGCTGGCACCGTCGACCCGGGCCGCCTCCATGAGGTCGCCCGGCAGCTGCGAGATGAAGTTGTGCAGCAGGAACACCGCCAGCGGCAGGGCGAAGCAGGTGTGCGCGAACCACACCTGGGCGAACTTCTGCTCGTCGACGAGGTCCCAGGCCGGCAGCACCTGGACGCCGGCGACGCTGACCCCGGCCGAGAAGAACCGGAGCAGCGGCACCAGGGCCATCTGCAGCGGCACGATCTGCAACGCGAAGATCGCGATGTAGATCCAGTCCCGGCCGCGGAAGTTCATCCAGGCCAGCGCGTACGCGGCCAGCGCCGCGAAGGCGAGCGGGAAGAGCACCGACGGGATCGTGATCGCCAGCGAGTTGATGAAGTAGCTGGCGAGCTGGCCGGAGGAGGACGAGCGCCCGAAGAGCACCTCCTGGTAGTTCTCCAGGGTGAACTGCGGGTTGGTGAAGAACGTCCACCAGCCGGTGGTCTTGATCTCGTCCTCGGGGCGGAACGACGAGACGAAGAGCCCGAACGTCGGGAGCGTCCACACCACTGCGATGACGACCGACACGAGCGAGGCGACCGGGGTGCTCAACCGCCGGCGTACCCGGGCGACCCGGGTCGGGGCGGCGCCGGTGCGCTGGGTCCCGGCGGGGATCGTGGGAGTTGTCGTGGTCATCTCAGCCCTCCCGCTGCTGGCGCAGGTTGCGGATCTGGTAGATCACGATCGGGATCACCAGGATGAAGAGGACGACGGCCAGCGCGGAGCCCTGGCCGTTCTCGCCGTACCGGAACGCCTGGTTGTACATCTCGTTGGCGACCACGCTGGTGTCGTAGTTGCCGTTGGTCGCGGTGCGGACGATGTCGAACACCTTGAGCGTGGCGATGGTGATGGTCACGACCACGACGATCAGCGCCGGTCGGATGCTCGGCAGGGTGATCCGCCAGAACATCTGCCACGCGCTCACCCCGTCGAGCCGGGCGGCCTCCACGATGTCCGCGGGGATGGCCTTGATGGCGGCGGAGAGCACCACCATGGCGAAGCCGGCCTGGATCCAGACCATGATGACGATCAGCAGCAGCGTGTTGAGCGGTGAATCGAGCAGCCACTGCCGCGGTTCACCCCCGAGGCTGACCACGATCTGGTTCAGCAGGCCGATCTGCTCCTGCTCGTCGCCCCGGTAGGCGTAGACGAACTTCCAGATGATGCTGGCGCCGACGAACGAGATGGCCATCGGCATGAAGATCAGTGACTTGGCGATGGCCTCGAACCGGGCCCGGTCCACCATCACCGCGTAGAGCAGGCCGATGGTGGTGGCCGCGAGCGGGACCAGGAGCACCCAGACCAGGGTGTTGATCAGCACCCGGACGATGGAGCCGTCGGAGAACATCCAGCCGTAGTTCTGCAGCCCCACCCATTCGGTGCTGTCCTTGTTCATGAGGGAGAGCAGCGTCGTGCGGATCGCGGGGACGACCAGCCCGACGACGAGCAGCAGCAGCGTCGGCAGCAGGAAGAACAGCGCGAGGAAGCCCTCCCGCTGCCGGCGCCGGGGGAGCGGGGCACCGCTGGCGGAGGCGGCGACGAGCTGCGCCTCCCTGCGGCGGGCGAACCAGGCCGGCACCACGTCGAGGAGCAGGAGCAGCCCGCCCACCACCGCGACGAAAGCGATCAGCCCGTACATCAGCATGAGGAACTTCGGCTGTTCCTCCGCGAAGTCGAACTCCATCGACCCTCCAAGGTCCTTGTGAGCCGGTGGGCCGGTCCGCGTCACGCGGACCGGCCCACCTCCTCAGATCACTTCCAGCTGCCCTCGATGCCCTGGAGCACGGACGCGGTGTCCTTGCCGTTGATCCAGTCGACCATGCCCTTCCAGAACGTTCCGGCGCCGACCGCGGCCGGCATCAGGTCGGAGCCGTCGAAGCGGAAGACGGTGCTCTTGTCCTGGAGGATCTGGACGGAGAGCTTGTCGATCGGGTTCGCGACGTTGGCCAGGTCGAGCTTGTTGTTCGCCGACACCCAGTCGCCGATCTTGGCGCGGCTGTTGGCGTACTCGCCGGAGGCCAGGTAGGTCTGGACGGCCTGCACCTCGGGCCGGTCGGCGAACGCCGCGACGAACTCGCCGCCACCCAGCACCGGCTTGCCCTTGGCCGGGTCGATGGCCGGGAAGTAGAACGCGAAGACGTCGCCGTCCTCGCCCACCTTGGTGCCCTCGGGCCACTGGTTGGCGTAGAAGGACGCCTGGCGGTGCAGGGCGCACTTGCCGGTGGTGATCGGCACGCCGGCCTCCTGGAAGGAGGTGGTGGCGATGCTCTTCACGCCGCCGAAGCCGCCGTTGACGTACTTCTCGTTCTTGAGGATCTGGCCGGCGCGGTCGAGCGCCTCGGCGACCTTCGGGTCGTTGAACGGGATGCCGTGGGTGGTCCACTGGTCGTAGACCTCGGGGGTCTGCGTCCGCAGCATCAGGTCCTCGATCCAGTCGGTGGCCGGCCAACCGGTGGCGTCACCGGACTCGATGCCGGCGCACCACGGCTTGACGCCGCTCGCCGCGATCGTGTCGCTGAGCTTGATGAGGTCGTCCCAGCTGGTCGGGACGGTCCAGCCCTTCTCCTTGAACATCTTCGGCGAGTACCAGACGAACGACTTCACGTTCGAGCCGAGCGGGGCGCCGTACAGGGTCCCGTTGACGGTGCTGTACTTCAGCCAGTCGGGGGAGTAGTTCTGCTCGGCCATCGTCTTGGTGTCGGCGCCGGCCGGCTTGAGCTTGCCCGAGTCGACGAACCGCTTGAGCAGACCGGGCTGGGGGATGAAGGCCAGGTCGGGGGCGTTGCCACCGTCGACCCGGACGGGCAGCTGGGCCTCGAACTCGCCGCTGCCCTCGTGGTCGATGTCGATGCCGGTGCAGTCCTCGAACTGCTTCCACGACTCGTCCAGGCGGTCGGCCTCGATGTCACGGATCGACGAGTAGATCGTGACCTTCTTGCCGTCGTGGCCCTCGTACTTGTCGTATGCCGCGCACTCGGCCGAGCCCGCGTTGCTGCTTCCCTTGTCGTTGCCGGTGCCGCAGGCGGTGGCGCTGAGCGCCAGCCCCAGTACGCCGGCGATCGCGAAGGCCTGGCGTGGTCTGGTGAAGACCGCCATGCCGTCCTCCTTTCTTGCCGGCGCGGTCGTGCAGAACCGGCGCCGGTCCGATGGGCGTCCCAACATGTAAGCGCTTGCATCGGATGCGGTCCACCCCCTGTCAGACACGACCGAGTAACAATCCGGAAACCTCGCCCCGCCCCGTGGGCACGCTCCCGGCCCAGATCCGTCCCTCTTTCGATCGCTGGCGATATCTGTCAGGCTGTACCCAACGGATCGAAGGTTTTCAACATAGGAGGATCTGGATGCGTAACCGGTGGTTCAGCCTGGTGGCGGCCGGTGTGCTGGTCGCGGCCACCCTGGTGCCGGCGGCGCCGGCCATGGCCGCACCCACCTTCAAGGTGCCCTTCCCCTGCGGCCAGGTCTGGTCCGGCCAGACCCGCACCAACCACAGCCCGGCCAACGCGGTCGACTTCAACCGCACCGACGACCTCGGCGACCCGGTGGTCGCCAGCGCGCCCGGCACCGTCGACCGGGTCACCGACCTCGGCGGCACGAGCTACGGAAAGTACGTCCGCATCAGTCACGCGGGTGGCTACCACACGTACTACGCCCACCTGAACGGCTTCAACGTCTCGGTCGGCCAGAGCGTGGGTTACGGAAAGGTGATCGGCTGGGTCGGCAGCACCGGCGGCTCGACCGGCCCGCACCTGCACTACGAGCAGCGCCTCAACGGTAGTGACATCCAGGTGCGGTTCAACGGCGCCCTCGCGCTGTACTGGGGCACGAAGAACTACACCAGCGACAACGGTTGCTCCTCGGGCGGCAGCGGCAGCGGCACGGTCGACACGAGCGGCACCCCCCTGACCGTCCGCTCCGGGCCCGGCACCGGCTACTCCGCGGTGGGCACGGTCGCCGACGGCACCCGGGTCACCATCCAGTGCCAGACGACCGGCACCACGGTCACCGGCACCTACGGCACCAGCAACATCTGGGACCGGATCGGCTCCGGGCGGTTCATCGCCGACGCGTACGTCTACACCGGCTACGACGGGTTCATCCCCAACGTGCCACGGTGCTGATCGGGGCCACACGGCGCCGGGGCCGCCATGTCCGGTGCTCCTGTCGGGAGGACGGAGCGACCGGCCACGACGGCCCCGGCGGGTCCGGTGTCGGTGCGTTGCCTGATCAAGTGTTGAAGATGCTGACGCCGCCCGGGCCCACGAGCAGCCCGACGATGATGAGGACGATGCCCCAGAGGATCTGCCGGCGGAAGAGCGCCAGGATGCCGGCGACCACCAGTACGACTGCGAGAATCCAGAGAATCAGCTCCATGGTCGATCAGGTACCCGAGGCGCTGACGCGGGAAACCTCGCCCTGGTCGAGATGATCACCGAGGTGGAACACGCTGTACGCCTGCTTGATCACCGGGTGCGCGACGTTGCGGACGCGGACGCCGCCCGGGGTCGTGCCCCGCTCGCTGCCGGCGTGGGCGTGCCCGTGCAGGGCGAGCGCCGTCGGCGCCGAGTCGATCGCCTGACCGAGCTGGTACGCCCCGAGGAACGGATAGATCTCCAACGGCTCGCCGGCCAGGGTGTCCGGGACCGGTGAGTAGTGGGTGAGCGCCACCAGCACATCGCAGTCGAGGCCGCGCAGCGCGTCCGCCAGCCGGTCGGCGCTGTCGGTCGTGGTGCGGACGAAGGCCTTCATCTCCGGCTCGCCGAAGTCGCTGGCGCAGCGCCCCGCGAAGCCCCCGCCGAAGCCCTTCACGCCGGCCACGCCGAGCCGGCCGCCCGCGCACTCCAGCACCACGCCGTTGCCCTCCAGGACGGTGATGCCGGCGTCCTGGAGCACCTTGACCACCTGTGGCACCTGGTCGCACTGGTGGTCGTGGTTACCCAGCACGGTCACCACCGGCACGCCCAGCCCGCCGAACTCCTGTGCCACGCAGCGGGCCTCCGCCTCGGTGCCGTGCCGGGTCAGGTCGCCGGCGAGCAGCAGGACGTCGGCGCAGTCGGGCAGCTCTTCCAGGGCCGGCCGGAAACGGCCCACCACGTCCTCGTCGAGATGCACGTCGCCGACGGCCGCGATGCGGATCACCATGGGTACCTCTCTCAGGGCAGTTGCTCGATCTGCGTCGGCGCCTCGGTGCGGATCACCCCGATCTCGCTGGTGATCGGCAGGTCCGGGAACCGGTCGGCGACCCGACGGACGATCTCCTCGCGCCGGTGGGCGCTCTCGACCTCGCCGTACAGCACGAGGCCGGTCTCGCGGCGGACCACGGTGATGCCCTGCTCGGCGACGGCCGGGTCCTCGGCGAGCAGGCGGTGGATCTCCGCCTCGAGGTACTCGTCGGGCGGGCCGATGCCCGCGTCGCGGTGCTGGTTCACGATGTCCCCTTCTCTGCCGGGGTGCCGGGCCGCGGCACCACCTCCAGCCGGTCGAGCAGCACCAGGAACGCCTCGGCGTACGGCGAGTGCTGCGTCTCCTTCCGTACCCGTTCCCAGTCGATCTGCTCCCGCAGCGAGCGGGCCAGCGGCAGGCCGCGGGCGAAGTCGCAGTAGTGCTGGGAGAAGCTGAGCAGCTTGTGCACCATCAGCTGGGTGGCGGAGAGCACCGGCATGTGGATCGCGTCGACGGGCCGTACCACGGTGTCCGCGAACGTCTCCTCCGTCACCGGTGTCTCGATCGGCCGGTGGATGAGGTCCACCATGCGCCCGTCGTCGTAGACCTTCACGAGCCAGTCCTCCGGCGGGCGCTCGGCGGTGAAGCCCGCCTCCACCAGCGCCTCCAGCGCCTGCTCGACGTCCGACTCGCGGATGAGGAAGTCGACGTCGTGCTCGCTGGAGTGGCCTCCGTGGGCGTACACCGCGAAGCTGCCGCCGAGCGCGAACGGGATCTCGGACTGCTTGAGCACGGCGGCGACCTTCTTGAGGGTGTGCAGAAGACTCTCGTCGCCGCGCTCGGCCATCTGGCTCTCCCGTCGGTGATGCAGGCGGTGGATTCCGACTTCCGTACCCGGCAGTCGGCTCGCCCACACCTGCCCGGGTGAGGGTGTGCGACAACCGGGATCAACCAGGACATAACCCCGGGGCGCAGAGCGCGAGTCCGATAGCCTGGGCAAGGTGGTCAGATCACTGCGGGCGCCGCGTCGCCGGCCCCGGCTGCGCACCGTCGCCCTGATCGGCATCGACGGCTCGGGCAAGACCACACAGGCGCACCAACTGGCCGACGCGCTCACGGCGGCCGGCAGCCCCGCGACCTACCACCGCAACGCCGGCGGCCGGCGCTGGCTGAGCCGGATCGCCCAGCGACTCGGCCGACCCGACGCGCAGCGGCTCGTGGGTCGCGACGGGCTGCTGGCGGTGGAGTCGGTGCTGCGCTGGCTCGCCATCGCCGCCGCGCTGCTCAGCTGCCTGGTCACCGGCCGGACGGCCGTGATGGACCGCTACGCGGCCTGCCAGTACGCGAGCATCCGCGCCCACGGCGGGCAGCGCTGGGAGCGACTGGCCCGGGTCGGCTACAAGGTCTTCCCGCAGCCGCAGGTCACCTTCCTGCTCTCCGTGGACCCGGCCGAGGCGTACCGGCGCATCGAGCGGCGCGGCACCGACCACGAGACGCTGGGCTGGCTCAACGCGGCCGACACGGCGTACCGGACGCTGCCGGAGTACCCGACCTTCGTCCTGGTCGACGCCGGCCGGTCGCCCGAGGAGGTGTCCCGCCAGATCCGGCACCACCTGGCGAGCTGGTTCCCGGCGGCGGACCCCGGGCGGGGTGACCCGGCCACGTCCGAGCCCGCGCTCCGGCCCTCGCCGGCCGGCCCGGACCCGGCCGGGGACCGACCGGTACGACCGGCCGAGGCCCGGCCGTGAGCGGCCCGGCCCGGCAGGTTCAGGCCCGGCCGTGAGCGGCCCGCTCAGGCCCGGCCGTAGACCGGCACGGTCGCGCCGCTGGTGGGCGCGGACTCGTCCGAGGCGAGGAACCGGATCACGGGTGCGATCTCGGCCGGGGTGACCCAGCGCGAGTGGTCGGCGTCCGGCTGGGCGGCCCGGTTGGCGGGGGTGTCGATGACGCTCGGCAGGACGGTGTTGCACCGCACACCGAAGCGGCGGTACTCGACGGCCACCGCGTTCGCGAACGCGACGACCGCCGCCTTGGCGGTGGCGTAGCCCGCCGCGCCGGGGAAGGGGGCGGTGGCGGCCCGGGCGGAGACGCAGACCACCGCGCCGCCACCGGCCTCCACCAGGTGCGGCAACGCCGCCCGGGTGACCAGGTACGTCGGGCGCAGGTTGACGGTGAGCATCCGCTCGAAGTCCTCGACCGGCGTCTCGTGCACCAGTCCGCCGCTGGCGTAGCCGCCGACCAGGTTGACCACCGCGCGCAGGGGCGCGGCGGGATCGTCCGTGGCGGCCGCGACCGCCCGTGCCGCGCCGTCGGGGTCGGTGAGGTCCGCCACCACCCGCCGTACGTCGCCGGCCGCCGGCTCCGCGCCGGGCCGGTCCTCCCGCGCGGGTACGACCACCCGCCAACCCGCCTCGACGAAGGCGGCGGTGACCGCCCCACCCAGGCCGCCCGTTCCGCCGGTGACCAGCACACTGCGTCCCACCATGGGCCACACGCTAGCGCCGCGCCGGTCCGGCCGTCGCTCCGGTGCCCGGGTCGGTGACGCCGGTACGTCCGATCCCGGTCTGCCGGACCGGACGGCGTTCGACGCCGTACGGTTGGACGGGGCCGGATGCCCGGGCCCCGGGCCGACGCGGGGGGCGGCAGGGCCGACCCGGCGGCTGACGCGGCGAAGCGGTGGGGGATGGCAGGCTGTCCCGGACGGCCCCCCGGGGGGCCGGGCGTACTTCCCCTAACACGCGCAGTCATGGTTGACGCTCACGCCTCATGAAAGTAAGTTTCATCCGTGGCGAAGAGTCCGAAGATTTCTGCGAGTCACGAGCCCGGTGGGCTGATCGTCCACATCAGTGGCTTGCTCCCGTCGCTGTCGCCGGCCGAACAGCGGGTCGCCCGACTGGTCGTCGCCGACCCGGCCGACGCCGCGCGCCGGACGATCACGGATCTCGCCACCGCAGCCGAGACCTCAGAGGCGACAGTCATCCGGTTCTGCCGCTCGGTGGGCATGGACGGCTACCCCCAGTTGCGCATCCGGCTCGCCGCCGAGGCCGCCCGCCGGGTCGAGCCGCCCGACGCCCGGGTGGTCGGCGGTGACATCCCGCCCGGCGCCGACCTGGCCCAGATCATCGCGACCATTGCCTTCAACGACGCGCGCGCGGTCGAGGAGACCGCCGAGCAGCTCGACCCGGCCGTCTGCGAGCAGGTCGTCGACGCGATCGCCGGCGCCGGCCGGATCGACGTCTACGGCGCCGGCGCCAGCGGCTTCGTGGCCTCCGACTTCCAGCAGAAGCTGCACCGGATCGGCCGCACCGCGTTCTACTTCCCCGACGTGCACACCGCGCTGACCTCGGCTGCGCTGCTCGGCCGCGGCGACGTGGCGGTGGGCATCTCGCACACCGGCACCACCTCGGACGTGATCGAGGTGTTGGAGCAGGCGCGGGCCCGCGGGGCCGCCACCGTCGCGCTCACCAACTTCCCGCGCTCGCCGATCACCGAGGTTGCCGACTTCGTGCTCACCACGGCGGCCCGGGAGACGACCTACCGGTCCGGCGCGATGGCCAGCCGCCTGGCCCAGCTCACCGTGGTCGACTGCCTCTTCGTGGGCGTGGCCGCGCGCAACCGGGCCCGGGCGAAGAAGGCCCTCGAGGTGACCGCCGACGCCGTCCAGTCCCACCGGGTGGGCGGCGGACGGAGGCGGGCATGACGGCCGGCGCCGTGGAGCCGGATGAGGTGTCGTCGCCCGCCGAGCCCCGCCCGGTCGTCCGGGTGGGCGCCCCCACCGAACGCCGCAACCCGCTCAGCGCCGACCTGGACCTGATGTCCACCCGGGACGTGCTGACCGTGATCAACGAGGCCGACCACCGGGTGCCGGGGGCGGTCGCCGACGTCCTCGACGAGATCGCGGTCGCGGTCGATATGGCCGTGGCGGCGCTGCGCGCCGGGCACCGCGTGCACTACTTCGGGGCCGGCACCTCGGGCCGCCTCGGGGTGCTCGACGCCGCCGAGCTCGCCCCCACCTTCAACTCCCCGCAGGGCTGGTTCTGCGCCCACATCGCGGGCGGCCCCGACGCGATGTGGCAGGCCGTGGAGGACGCCGAGGACGACGATCGGGGCGGGGCGGCCGAGGCGGCCGACTGCGTACGCGCCGGTGACCTGGTGGTCGGTCTGGCCGCCAGCGGACGCACCCCGTACGTCCTGGGTGCGCTCGCCGCGTCCCGGGCCAAGGGCGCCTCCACCGTCCTGGTGTGCGCCAATCCGGAGGCGGAGGCGGCCGGGTCGGTCGACGTCTTCATCGGGGTGGATACCGGACCCGAGGTGGTCACCGGGTCGACCCGGATGAAGGCGGGCACCGCGCAGAAGCTGGTGCTCAACACGTTCTCGACCGCCGTGATGGTCCGTCTGGGCCGGGTCTACTCGAACCTCATGATCCATATGGTGGCGACCAACGCGAAGCTCCGCGGACGGATGATCTCAATCCTCATGGAGGCCACCGGCTGCTCCGAGGAGGTGTCCCGGCGGGCGCTCACCGAGGCCGACGGCGATCTCAAGATCGCGCTGGTCTCGCTGGTCTCGGGCGCCGGGATCTCCGCCGCCCGCGCGGCGCTGGCGCGCTCGGCGGACCAGGTGCGTGGCGCGCTCGCCCTGCTCGCCTCCTGACCTGCGCGAGCGCGCAAGGATCACCACCGTCACACCCGCCCGGAGGGTCGTTGCCCGGGCCCGTGGCCCCGTTCGGGAAGGGCGGGCATAGAACGGGGCTCCGGATTGTTCGATCTGGCGCGGGGTATTACCAACCTCGTGGATGAACCGACCCGTCCACCGGTGCGTATTCGGCAGTGACCAGGATCGCACCGCTGGTGGTGACCGGGGTCGCTGCTCTCTCCGACGCGCGGTGCTGCCATTGGAGGGGCGGACGGCGACCGTCGTGCCACCCACCCGCACGTGGTGCCCATCGGCGAGCCACCCGGCGGGGTGCTGACAGCAAACATGGACCGCGCTTTCAGCTACTACTCAGGCATTCGTGACAGTTTCGACTCACGACATGGAATCCCCGACACGTCTCATCTGTTGTGTAGGTGTCAGCACCGACGGGCACAGCGGAAGTTACGGGGGAGGGCTGATGGACGTGGGGATGGCAAGGAACCGGGCAACCGGCGCGAGCGAGGGGACCGTGGGCAACGTGGACAAGAACATCGGCATGCGTACCGACGAGGTTGCCGAGGAGCGCGACCTGGTCGGCGTCTACCTGCACGAGATCTCCCGGACGCCACTGCTGGACGCCGCCAAGGAGGTCGAGCTCTCCAAGGCCATCGAGGCCGGGCTCTACGCCGAGCACCTGCTCGACGAGGACCGTGTCCCCGCGGGCGTCGAGCGCGACGAGCTGGAGCGGCTGGTCGTCGAGGGTGAGCGGGCCAAGGACCTGTTCATCCGCGCCAACCTCCGCCTGGTGGTGTCGATCGCCCGCCGTTACGTGCGCTCGGGCATGCCCATGCTGGACCTGATCCAGGAGGGCAACACCGGTCTGGTCCGGGCCGTCGAGAAGTTCGACTACGAGCGTGGCTACAAGTTCTCCACCTACGCGACCTGGTGGATCCGCCAGGCGATCAGCCGGGCGATCGCCCAGCAGGAGCGCACCGTCCGACTGCCGGTGCACCTGGTGGAGGACGTCAACCGGATGCGCAACGTGGCCCGTCAGCTCACCCGTGAGCTGGGCACCGACCCCGAGCCGGAGCAGATCGCGAAGGCCCTCGGCGTCACCGTCGAGCGGGTCAACGAGCTGGTCCGCTGGTCGCAGGACACCGTGTCCCTGGACACCCCGGTCGGTGACGACGGCGACACCAACCTCGGTGACCTGGTCGCCGACAGCGACGCGCCGTCGCCGGAGGACATCGTCCTGACCGGGCTGGAGCGGCAGCGCATCGAGGGCCTGCTCAACCACCTGGACGACCGCTCGGCCGGCATCATGCGGGCCCGCTACGGGCTGGAGGACGGCCGTGAGCACTCCCTCACCGAGGTCGCGTCGCGGTTCTCGCTCTCCCGGGAGCGGATCCGGCAGCTGGAGATCCAGGCTCTCGGCCGGCTCCGCGAGCTGGCCCGGGCGGAGGGTCTGCAGGCGGCCTGACCTGCCGACATCGACAACGAACGGCCGGCGTCCGACAGGGGGACGCCGGCCGTTCGTCGTCGAAGCGCGTCAGCGCACCCGACCGTAGCCGTGGATCGGCATCATGTTCATCCCGCGCTTGAGCACGTTGCGTCCGGCGCTCGGCGCGTCGATCACCTGCCCGTCGCCCACGTAGAGGGCGACGTGCCCGAGCCCGCGGTAGAAGACCAGGTCGCCGGGGCGCAGGTCGCCGCTGCTGATGTGGGAGACCGCGCCCCACTGCATCCGGGCGTTGTGCGGCAGGGACCTCCCGGCCGCCCGCCAGGCCGCCGAGGTGAGGCCCGAGCAGTCGTAGCCGTGGGGGCCGGAGCCGCCCCAGACGTACGGCTTCCCGATCGCCCCGTACGCGTACCGCACCGCGACACCGGCCTGGCCGGAGACCGCCGGAGCCTCGCGGGCCGCGGTGGCCGCCGGCCGCGCCGCGGGTGCCTCCGTCGCCCGGCCGTACGCCTGACGGCGCAGGTCGTAGAGGCGGGCCAGGTCCCGCTCGATGCGCTGCTTGGCCGTGGCCAGCGCACGGGCCTGGGCGTCCTGCCGGGCGAGGACCGTGTTGAGCCGGCTCTTCTCGTCGAGCAGCCGACGCTGGCTGGCGGTGAAGCCGGAGATCTGCTCCTGCCGCTGCCGGGTCAGCTGGTCGATGGTGCCCAGTCGGTCGAGCACCGCGGCCGAACCGCCGGGGCGCAGCAGCGCGTCCGCGGTCCGCAGGCCACCGGTCTTGTACGCGGTGACGGCGATCTCGCCCACGTCGGCCCGGCTCTGCTCGGCCTGCCGTTCCAGCGGGCCGATGCGGGCCTGTAATCGGTCCACGGCGGCCTTGTTCGCCTTCATGTCCTCCCGGAGCTTGTTGTAGGACTCGACGACCCGCTCCAGCTCCGCCGACGAGCGTTCGATCCGGCGGGTGAGGTCGGCGGGGGACGGCTCGGCGAGGGCCGCCGTCGCCGGGGCGACCAACGCGGCCGACAGGCCGGTGATCGTCAGGGTGCGCAGCAGGTTTCTCAGGGATGGCAAGAGCGGATGGCTCCTCTCCCACTGCCGCCGGCGGGTGCTGACGCCCCCGGCGGCACCGGTCCGGGGCCCTCCGGTTGGCGGGCACTGGGCCGGGCCGGCTCGCCCAAACTAACCCGGGACGGGAGTGATCCGCAGTGGAAGTCGGGACGAATGTTGGCAAAGTAGCGGCAAGTGTCGGCTGCTACAGGTGACTCACCGTGATCATTAACGAGGTCTCCACGCGGAGGACGCGCCTGGGTTGCGGCATTTAGCCGGACAACGACATTCGTCGTTCTCAGCGAATGCCGCCGGATAACAGCCGGCCATACCCGATAAAGACGGAAATGGATTCCCATTCCCGGCGATGTCCCTTGCCGGGCCCCGCGCCGCTGTCCGGAAAACGGCCGTCCGGGCTGGCAGGGCGGCAACACAATGAGACCGCGGAGCCGGGATTCCCGTCGACCGGCATTGATGCCTCCACCCTCGACGGGGGCCGACCCGGCGGACCGCCGCGGGAGGAGACCGTGAATCCTGAAGGTGCGACCACCCGAGCGCCCGGATCACCGAGGGTGACCGGCGGGAAGAACACTCTGCTCTACGCCCGCCCGGGCATCATCGTGACCATCGACCGCTTCACGGTCGGCCGCAACACGTACCAGGTCGCCCACCTCACCCACCTGCGCAGCACCCGCGGGCCGCACGACCGGATCGCCGTACGGGCCGTGGCGACGAGTGGGGCGATGATCGGCGGGATCGGCCTGCTGCTCGGCTTCTCCGGCGGGCTGCAACGGCTCACCGCCGGCGCGTACCTGATCCTCGGGGCCGTCCTGCTCGTCCCGGCCCTGCTGGGGCTGGCCGGCGACCGCTGGCGGCCACCGGCGTACGAGCTGTGGGGGATCTACCGGGGCGAGCAGGTGCTGTTGTTCAGCAGCGACGACGAGCGGCAGTTCGGCCAGGTCACCCGGGCGCTGGTACGCGCCCGGGAGATGAACCGGTACGGCGGCTTCAACGAGCCGCTCGCCTCGGTCGACCCCTGGCGACCGAGCCGCTGACCGGTCGGCGCCGGCCCGGCCGACCCCGGCCGGCGCCGGCCGGCAGTGCGACGGCTCAGCCGGCGACCGGCTCCGGGGTGCGCTCGGCGGGCCGGTGCACCCACGAGGTCACCCGGCGCTCGGCGTAGAACGAGACGAACGGCACGGTGCCGGCCAGCATCACGGCGAGCATCCGCTTCAGCGGCCAGTCGGCCCGGCGGGCCAGGTCGAAGGCGGCCACCAGGTAGACCATGTAGAGGAAACCGTGCGCCGGGCCGACGGTCTCCACCACGACCGCGTTGTCGAACCCGTACTTCAGCGGCATGCCGATCACGACCAGCACGATCAGGACCACACCCACGATCCACGCGATCGCGCGGTACCGGGTCAGCGCTCCGCCCACCTCTGCCGTCCTTCCGAGCCCGGGCTCAGCCGGGATAGTCACCGGGCCGTGCGCCCGGATTCGCGTTCAACCATGACAGGTAGCGGTTGTAGGCAGCCAGGTCGGCGTCGTCCTCCACGCCGTCCACCGCCGCCGGCACCCGGGACACCCGGACCGGCCGGCGCACCACCGGCCGCGTCGCGGCGCCGTCGACCCCGCCGGTGGCCGGCGCCGCGGATTCGTCGCGGTCCGCGACTACCGGCTCGCCGCCGCGCAGGGTGTGCCGTGCCTCACGCCACCAGACGAAGACCACGAACCCCGCGAAGATCGGCCACTCGAAGGCGTACGCCCAGCTGAGGGTGTTGCCCCCGGCGGCCCGGCTGATCTGCCACCAGCCGAGGGCGAGGAACCCGACGACGAGCACGACCGCGGCCACGTGACGCGCGATCCACGCCGGGGTCCAGAGCCGCTTCATGGCATCGAGGGTACCGGGGCGGTCCCCGCTCTCCGACATGGTGTCGTAGTTGTCGCGGGTGGGGATGGTTTGGTGCCACCCGGTTTGGGCATCCGTCTAGACGCCAGCCCAAACGAGACCAGGGGGGCGCGATGAGACAGGACAGCTACCCACAGGGCGCCAGCCCGGAGCAGCGGGTCATCGAGTGGAGCGGCGACCATCTGGCCGACCCCACCACGCTCGGCCCGGACCCGGACGGCGAGCTGGGTGTCGATCCCGCCGAGCTGACCGACGAGGACCTGATCCGGGAGATGCACAGCCTGCACCGCACCCGGCTGGACACGCTGCGGCACGCGGCCGACTCCGCACTGGCCCACCACCTGCGACGCACGGCGGAGCTGGAGACCGAGTACCTGGCGCGGTACCCGGGCCGGGAGATCGACCCGAGCCGGCTGCGGGACGAGTGATGGCGCACGCCGAGCGCGGCATGTCCGCGCCCCCGGAGGTCGTCTTCAACACCGCGACCGATCCGGACCGGGCCTCGGCGTGGCTGCCCGGCCCGCTGCGCACCGACGGGGCGCCCAGCCCGGAGATCGAGGGGGAGGAGCTGTGCGCCCGCTGGCGCGCCCCGTCCCCGGCCGATCTCACCGCCGAGATCCGGGTGGATCCGGAGGACTCCGGCGGCGCCCGGATCCGGTTCGACATCGGTGGCCAGACCGCCGGACAGGACGCCGACCGGCTGGCCGCGGAGGCGTTGGACAGCCTGGCGCGCGAGGTGTCAGACAACCTCCAGGCCAGCTGAGTGGCGGCCGGCGGAACGGCCGGCCGGTCCAGTGGCGCGGGACATGAGATCGAGGAGACCGGGTGACCCCGAACGGCTTGAAGCAGAAGGTGACGCGGTTGCGCCAGGCGTACGCGCCGCACGAGCACCGCCCGCTGGGCGGCTACCTGGCGGCGATGGGCACGTACGCGGGAGTGACGGCCGCGCTCGCGGGCGTCGTACGGCTGACCGGCCGGCCGGTGCCCGAACGTCCCGCCCCCGCCGACGTGGTGCTGCTCTCCATCGCCACGCACAAGCTGAGCCGGCTGCTGTCGAAGGACGCGATCACCAGCCCGCTCCGCGCGCCGTTCACCCGCTACGACCGGCCGATCGGCAGCGGCGAGGTGATGGAGCAGGTCCGCGACTCCGGCAGCTCTACCCGGCACGCCATCGGGGAGCTGCTCAGCTGCCCGTTCTGCCTCGCCGTCTGGGTCGCCACCGGCCTCACCGGCGGCCTGGTGCTGGCCCCGCGGCTGACCCGCCTGGTGGCCACGGCGCTGACCGCGGTGGCCGCCTCCGACTTCCTCCAGATGGGGTACGCGGTCGCGCAGCAGGCCGCGGAGTCGGGCGGCCACGACGAGGACTAGACCACGGACACGAGGAAGGGCCGGCGATCCGCGCCGGCCCTTCCTCGTCGTGTGCGGGTCCTCGTCGTGTACGGGTCCGGTCAGGTGGGCGTGGTGCCGTGGTCCTCGCCGGCCCACCCGCGGGACGCCTCGGGCTCGCGGTCACCCTCGTCCGCGCCGGTGATCACCCGCTTGTCCACCGCGGTTTGGTCGTGCTCGCCGGCGAAGTCGGGGTCGGGCAGGGTGTCCACGCCCTCCGGGGGCTGCCCCAGCGCCGGACGCTTCTCGTGGTGTTCCTCGTGGTGGGACATCTGGCTCTCCTCTCACCGGGGGTCCCGACGATCGCCCGCCCGCTCAGGTGACCGAGCCGCCCAGCAGGTCGGCCGCCTCGTCGACCGCGTACTCCCCCTCGGGCAGCGCGGCGATCCGGGTGAGCCACTGCGCGGGAAGCTCCGCGGCGACCGCCCGGCGGTAGATGTCCGCCTGGCTGATCCGTTCCTGGCCGTGGTACAGGTCCTCGAGCAGGTCGTCGAGGCGCCGAGTGTCCGGCTCGTCGGTCACGGGTGCGTCATCGGTCACGACGATCAGCTACCCGTGCCGGATTCGGTCAAACGTCACCCCTGCCCGCCCGACCGGAGACGACAGCGGCCTCCGGAGACGACAGCGGCGCCCCGGCCGGATGGCCGGGGCGCCGCTGGTGCCGGTGTGCAGGTCGCCTCTCGGCGAGTGGCTCGACGCGGCTCCAGCCGGACGGTATTCCGCGAAGGCAATTGGGTGAGGCCCGGGGACACTGGACACACCGACACTCCACTCAACGGCGGGACCCCCGCCGGTCTTCCGCCCCGCCCTGTGTCCCGCGCCACATCCCGCGTCCGCCTCCGGGTGCCGCGCGGCGGGAGCGGGTCAGGCGGGGGCAGGCAGGGCGGCGCGACGGGCGCGCACGGCGGCGGCCAGCTGGTCGAGGACGTCCGCCGTGGTGTCCCACCCCATGCACGCGTCGGTGATCGACTTGCCGTACTCCAGCTCCCGCGTCGGGTCCAGGTCCTGCCGGCCGGGTTCGAGGAACGACTCCAGCATGATGCCGACGATCCCGCGCTGCCCGGCGGCGAGCTGACCCGCCACGTCGGCGACGACCACCGGCTGGTTGCGGTGGTCCTTGCCGCTGTTGGCGTGGCTGGCGTCGACCACCACACGCTCCGGCAGGCCGGCCGCCCGCAGCAGGTCGAGCGCCCCCGCCACCGACTCCGCGTCGTAGTTGGGCCGGCCACCGCCCCCGCGCAGCACCAGGTGCCCGTCGGCGTTGCCCCGGGTGTGCATGATCGCCGGGGTGCCCGAGAAGTCGATGCCGGGGAAGACGTGCGGCACACCGGCCGCCCGGATCGCGTCCACCGCCGTGCCGATGCTGCCGTCCGGGCGGTTCTTCATGCCGATCGGCATCGAGAGCCCGGACGCGAGCTGCCGGTGCACCTGGCTCTCGACCGTACGGGCGCCGATGGCGCCCCAGGCCACCGTGTCCGCGATGTACTGCGGAGTGATGGGGTCGAGGAACTCGCAGCCCACCGGCAGCCCCAGACGCAGCACGTCCAGCAGCAGCGCGCGGGCCAGCCGCAGGCCGGTGTTCACGTCGCCGGAGCCGTCCAGGTGCGGGTCGTTGATCAGGCCCTTCCAGCCCACGGTGGAGCGAGGCTTCTCGAAGTAGACCCGCATCACGACCAACAGGTCGTCGGCGAGCCGGTCGGCCGCCTCGCGCAGCCGCCGGGCGTAGTCCAGCGCCGCGGCCGGGTCGTGCACCGAGCACGGGCCCACCACCACCAGCAACCGGTCGTCGGCGCGGTCGAGCACGCCGCCGACCGCGCGCCGACCGGCCAGCACGGCCGAGGCGAGCGGTTCGTCCAGGGGGAGCTCGTGGTGGAGCAGGGCGGGGGTGGTCAGCGGCACGACGCGGTCGATCCGCTGGTCGCTGACCCGATCGGTCTCCGGGGTCGTCACGGTGGGCTTCCTTCCGCCGACCGCGCCCGGGTGCCGGTGCCCGGGGTCGAGCCGGCTGCTCGTACACGAAAGGGCAGGACCGTGAGGCCCTGCCCAGCCGGCTCGAAGAGAGGTGACGTCAGATCATGGTGAAGTCACCGGCTCCTCCAGCCGGCTGCCTAAACCATCGATACGACCGCGTCACGTGGGCCAGCGTACCCGACGGAGCGGGCGTCGTTCACCCGGACGCCGGTGCCGGCGGTCACGGGCGTGCCGGCGGCGGGGCCGGGGTATGGGGGACGGCATGAGCGACGAGCAGAGCGAACAGGACCGGGTCGAGGCCCGTGCCCACCTGCTGCCGGAGGAGACGGCGGTGGGCAGCGACGACCCGGAGGCCCAGGCCGAGGCGATCCTCGACGAGTCCGACGCCCGCGAGGACCGGAACGTGGCGCCCGACACGCTGCTGGAGCACCGGACCTCCGATCAGACGGTGGCCCCCAGCGAGCCGCCCGACTGAACCCCCACCCCGCGCGCCTGCCGCGAGCCCCGGTAGGTCTGCGCCCGAAGCCAGGCCAGCACCCCGACCGTGCGCAGGCCGGGCGGCAGGTTGCCGATCGGGTCGAACGCCAGCGCGGCGTCCTGGCGGGCGCTGAGCTGCGTGCCGATGCTCACCTGACCGAACGGGCGCCACGGCCCCGCGGCGGAGGCCGTCGCGAGCACCAGGCGCGGTTCGTCGGTGCGGGTCGCGGCGGCCGCCTCGGCCAGGCTCCGGCCCAGGTCGACCGACTCCGGGTCGGCCAGCGCGGCCAGCCAGAGCCGGCGCCGGCCGGCCCGCAAGGGCACGATGCTGCTGTACGTCCCGGCGAAGGCGCGCCGGGGCACCGGCATCGCCCGCAGCAGCGGCGGCGCGGCGCTGGAGCTGGCCAACAGGTCGTACGGCCGGGCCGCCTCGGTGTGCACCCGCACCGCCAGGCCGAGCACGTCCGGCCAGCTCCCCGGCGTGGACGTGCCCTTGGAGAGGCGGATCGTCGCCGGATAGCGGGCCGGCTCGTCGAGGAACGCGACGCCGGTCGGCGGGCCGGGCGTACCCCAGATCGTCACCTCGCCGGCGAACGACCGGCCCGCCGGATGGAACAGCCGGGCCCGCCGCAGCCGGGTCAGGGCGGCGGCGGCCCGGCACAGGGCGTCGCCGGCGCGGGCCGAGACGGCGGGCAGGTGGGCGGTGGGCGCGGCCATGACTCCCCGGTACCCGGGCCCGGCCGGTAGATGCCCCCCGCCGCCCGCAGGCCGGTCCGGTCCCGGCTGATGGCGGCGCGTCACCTTTCCGCCCGCGAGATCGGATAGCGTCGTCCCATGCCCGACAGCGGTTACCCCTGGCCCATCGAGACGACCCGACTGGACAACGGCCTGCGCGTGGTGGTGAGCGAGGACCGCACCGCGCCGGCGGTCGCCGTGAACCTCTGGTACGACGTCGGTTCCCGGCACGAGCCCCAGGGGCAGACCGGGTTCGCGCACCTCTTCGAGCACCTGATGTTCGAGGGCTCGGTGAACGTCGCGAAGACCGAGCACATGCGGCTCGTCCAGGGCGCCGGCGGCTCGCTGAACGCCACCACCAACCCGGACCGGACGAACTACTTCGAGACCGTCCCGGCCGAGCACCTGGAGCTGGCGCTGTGGCTGGAGGCCGACCGGATGGGCGGCCTCGTCCCGGCGCTGACCCAGGAGACGCTGGACAACCAGCGTGACGTGGTCAAGAACGAGCGCCGGCAGCGCTACGAGAACGTGCCGTACGGCGACGCGTGGCTGCGGCTGCTGCCGCTGCTCTATCCGCCGGGGCACCCGTACCACCACGCGACGATCGGCTCGATGGCCGACCTGAACGCCGCCGACCTGGCCACCTTCCAGGCGTTCCACCGGACCTACTACGCGCCCAACAACGCGGTGCTCACCGTGGTCGGCGACGCCTCCGCCGCGGAGGTGTTCGCGCTGGCCGAGAAGTACTTCGGTGCCATCGCGCCGCGCGCGGAGATCCCGTCCGCCCCGGACGGCCGGACGGTGCCCGCCGCCGGGCGACCGGTCACCGAGGCGGTCACCGCCGACGTGCCGGCCCCGCGGGTGTACATCGCGCACCGCACCCACCCGTTCGGCACCCCCGGCTACGACGTGATCACCGTGCTGGCCGCCGTCCTCGGCAGTGGCCGGGGCAGCCGGCTCTACCAGCGGCTGGCCGACGGTGAGCGGATCGCCCAGCCGGACCTGGTCGGCGCGTACGGGGTGGACCTGGCGCACGCCCCGGCGCCACTGATCGCGACCGCCACCGCCCGCCCCGGCGTCGGCGCCGACCGGCTCGCCGACGGGCTGCACGCCGTGATGGACGAGCTGGCCACCGTGCCGGTCACCGCCACCGAGCTGGACCGCGCGAAGGCGCTGCTCAGCACCGCCTGGTGGCGACAGATGTCCACCGTGGACGGACGGGCGGACACGCTGGGCCGCTACGCCACCCAGTTCGGTGACCCGGCCCGGGCCGCCGACCGCCTGCCGGCGTGGCTCGCGGTCACCGCCGAGCAGATCGCGGAGGCCGCCGCGGCGGTGCTCGCCGCCGACGACCGGGTGACCCTGACCTACCTCTGCGAGGAGAAGCCATGACCCTGATCACCGCCCGCCCCGGGCCGGGCGCCGCCCGCCCGTACCGGTTCCCGTCGGTGGTCCGTCGCAGCGTCGCCGGCGGTCAGGTCGTCGCCGCGCACCTGCCCGGGCAGAACCTCGCCGTCGCGATGCTGCTGCTGGAGGCCGGCGCCGAGCGGGAACCGCTCGGCAAGGAAGGGCTGGGCGGAGTGCTCGCCAAGGCGCTGGAGGAGGGCACCGCGCAGCGGGACGCGGCGGCGTACGCGCTCGCCGTCGAAGGGCTCGGCACCGAGCTGGTGACCGGGCTGGACTGGGACTCGTTCCAGATCAGCGTGCAGGTGCCGGTCGACCGGCTGACCGCCGCCGTCGAGCTGCTCGCCGAGGCGGTGCGTACGCCCCGGCTCGACCCCGCGGACGTGGCGCGGGTCCGCGACGACGAGGCGACCGCGCTGCGGATGGACTGGGCCAACCCCGGGCCGCGGGCGGAGTCGGCCCTGCGCGCCGACATCTTCGGCGCGGAGAACCGCTGGGGCCGGCCGATGTATGGCGACCCGGACTCCGTGGCCGGCCTCGACGTCGAGGACGTGCGGGTCTTCCACTCGGAGTGGTTCCTCCGCCCCGGCACCCTGATCGTCGCCGGTGACCTGGAGCGGACCGACCTGGACGCGCTCGGCGCCGCGGCCTTCGCCGGCAGCGGCGGCGGTCCCGTGGAGCGGGGCGGCCCCGTCGAGGTGCCGACTCGGGCGGGACGCCGCATCATCCTCGTCGACCGGCCCGGTTCGGTGCAGTCGACGCTGCGGCTCGGGCACCCGGCCCCGCACCGCGCCCACCCCGACCACGTGCCGATGACACTGGCCGGGACGGTGCTCGGCGGCGCCTTCACGTCGCGGCTCAACCACCTGATCCGCGAGGTACGCGGCTACACGTACGGGATCCGCGGCGACTTCGCCTCGTCCCGCCGCTTCGGCCGCTTCGCGGTCAGCTCCGGCGTCCAGACCGCGGTCACCGCGCCCGCGCTGGTGGAGGCGGTCGGCGAGATCGCCCGTACGGCCAGCGGCGGTGTCACCGAGGAGGAGCTGGCCGTGGCCCGCTCGTGGCGCGCCGGGCAGCTCTCGGTCGAGTTGCAGAGCCCTCGGGCCATCGCGTCGGCGCTGACCACCCTCGTGGTGCACGACCTGCCGGACGACTACCACGCCCGGCTGCGCGAGGCGTTGCTCGCCGCCGACGTCGACCAGGTGAGCGCCGCGGCGGCCACGCACCTGCGACCGGAATCGCTCACCCTCGTGGTGGAGGGCGACGCGGCGGTGATCCGCGACGAGCTCGTCGTCACCGGCCTGGGGGAGGTGGTGGACGCCGCGCGGTGAGCGCGTGCCGACTCCGATCGGTCATGTTCGGGTGTGACGTGCGTCGCGTCGCCGCGTCGCCCGGTGCGGATCCGATCCCGGGCGCACGGCGACGAGGCCCGGCAATGCTCCGGCCGGGGGCGGCGCGGTGCGCCGGATCTTTCCGTGACGCGCGGACTTCCGCGGCGACGTTGCGGTGGCGGCGGTCCCGTTCGCGGCGGGTGAGCGGTGTGACGCCGAGCGCGGTCGGTGGGAAAGGGTTCCCGCCCGGGGTGCCACGCTGGGTAGCCTCGCGGGCATGAGGATCGGCATTGTGGGGGCCACCGGGCAGGTCGGTGGCGTGATGCGGCAGGTGCTGGCGGAACGGGAGTTCCCGGCGGAGCAGATGCGGTTGTTCGCCTCGGCGCGGTCCGCCGGCCGCGCGCTGCCCTGGCGGGGCAGCGAGATCACCGTGGAGGACGCGGCAACCGCGGACTACTCCGGGCTGGACGTCGTGCTGTTCTCCGCCGGCAAGGGCACGGCGAAGGAACTCGCGCCGCGGGTCGCCGAGGCCGGCGCCGTGGTGATCGACAACTCCTCGGCGTTCCGGATGGACCCGGACGTGCCGCTGGTCGTCGCCGAGGTCAACCCCCACGCCGCCGCCGTACGGCCCAAGGGCATCATCGCCAACCCCAACTGCACCACCATGGCCGCCATGCCGGTGCTGCGTCCGCTGCACGCCGAGGCGGAGTTGGTCGGCCTGGTCGTCTCGACCTACCAGGCGGTCTCGGGCGCCGGCCTGGCCGGCGTGGCCGAGCTGGACGAGCAGGTTCGCAAGGTCGCCGAGCACGCCTCCGGGCTCGCCTTCGACGGGGCCGCCGTGGAGTTCCCCGAGCCCCGCTCGTTCGCCGCGCCGGTCGCGTTCAACGTGCTCCCGCTCGCCGGCGCGCTCGTCGACGACGGCTCCTTCGAGACCGAGGAGGAGCAGAAGCTGCGCAACGAGAGCCGCAAGATCCTTGAAATCCCCGGGCTGCGGGTCTCCGGCACCTGCGTCCGCGTGCCCGTCTTCACCGGCCACTCGCTGCAGATCAACGCCCGCTTCGCGCGGGCGATCACCCCGCAGCGCGCCAAGGAACTGCTCGACGGCGCTCCCGGCGTGACGCTGACCGACGTGCCGACCCCGCTGCGCGCGGCCGGCCGGGACCCGGTCTACGTGGGGCGGATCCGGGCCGACGAGACCGTCGACCACGGCCTGGCGCTGTTCTGCTCGAACGACAACCTGCGCAAGGGCGCGGCGCTCAACGCGGTGCAGATCGCCGAGCTGGTCGCCGCCGAGGGCCGCTGAGCCGTCGAGGGTCGCTGAGCCGTCGAGGGTCGCTGAGCCGCCGCCGGCAGGCCGCGATCGGACCTCCGGCGTCGACCGGGCCGTTCCACGATCCGCGCACCATGACGCGCGGGGGCGTCCCCGTGTGCCGGAGGCGACACCGTTTCCGGACGTTGGGTGGATCGTGGCCGGGCGGGCCGTGCTTGGATGGAGAGCGACCGGGCGAGGTGGAGGTAACCGTGGCGGACGAGCGTACGCAGAGGGCGTTGACCGACCTGATCGCCGGCCGCCGGCTGGGCGTGCTGGCGACCATCAAGCGGGACGGTCGTCCGCAGCTGTCCAGCGTGACCTACTCCTTCGACCGGGAGGCGGCCCTGATCCGCGTCTCGGTGACCGACGACCGGGCCAAGACCGCCAACCTGCGCCGCGACCCGCGGGCCACCTTCCACGTGAGCAGTGAGGACGGCTGGGCGTACGCGGTGGTGGACGCGCGTGCCGAGCTGACCCCGGTCGCGCGTGACCCGGAGGACGCCACCGTCGAGGAGCTGGTGGCGCTCTACCGGTCGATCCAGGGCGAGCACCCGGACTGGGCCGACTACCGGCGCGCGATGGTCGCCGACGGCCGGTTGGTGCTGCGCCTGCACGTGGAACGCCTCTACGGTCTCCCGCCCCGGAGCTGACCCGGTCGCCCGCCCAACGGTGCCCGACCGGCCGGAACGGGCGCCGGAACGCGTCGCGGGGCGGCGTTACCCCGCCCACGGCGACGGGTAGACGGCCGGTGCCGACACCGAGAGGGGGCACCATGACAACGGTCGGAGAATTCATGACGACCCGGCTGGTGACGATGGACGGCAGCGACACGCTCACCGCGGCGGCGCAGGAGATGCGCGACATGGCGATCGGCGACGTGGTGGTGACCGATGGCGACAGCGTGGTCGGCATCGTGACGGACCGGGACATCACGGTCCGAGCCGTGGCGGAGAACATGAATCCCGCCACCACCCGGCTCAACGAGATCACCACGAAGGACGTGATCACCGTGAGCCAGCACGACGACGCGGTCGCGGCCGCGGACCTGATGCGTACCTACGCCGTGCGACGGCTGCCGGTGGTCGAGGACGGGCGCCTCATCGGCCTCGTCTCGATGGGTGACCTCGCCGTGGAGCGTGAGCCCCAGTCGGTGCTCGCCGACATCAGCGCCGACGATCCCAACAACTGACCGTCCGCCGCGGGCGTCCGCCGGCTTCCCCGGTTCGGGGGAGCCGGCGCGTCACGTCCGCCCCCGGATCGGCCCTCACCCCAAGCGGGCGAGGTTGACGGCGTGCCGTGCGGGGACCCGTGCACCGACGCCGAGCGGCCGCCCGGACGACCCACGGACCACCGACCGGGCGGAGACCGGGACGCGACCGGGGAGGAGGGGAGCCTTGGAGGCCATCACGAAGTTCTTCGAGGAGGTCGACCGACGGGGGTACGAGCCGCGGCTGGCCAAGACGGCCGGCACCATTCGCATCGACCTCCAGGAGGGGCCGCAGACCACGCACTGGCTGCTGCGCATCGACCACGGCCGGGTCGAGGTGAGCCAGGAGAACCAGCAGGCCGACACCGTGATCGGGACCAGCCCCGGGCTCTTCGAGGACATCGCGGCCGGTCGCGAGCACGGGATCGCCGCGATCCTGCGCGGCGACATGACGGTGTCCGGCGACCCGCGGCTGCTGGTGCAGGTGGAACGAATCTTCCCCGGTGACCCGGACTCGCGCGGGCCTCGCCGGCGGTTCCAGCGGGAGGTGCGCTGATGGCATCGAGCGGCACGATCCGGATCCTGGACGGCAACACCTTCGTGGTCTCCGAGGACACGGGGGACATCGAGGCGACGCCGAGTGAGCCGACGGGGCTCTTCTCCCTCGACACCCGTTTCCTGTCCAGGTGGGTGATGACCGTCAACGGTGAGCGCCTCAACGCGCTCTCGTACGACGACCTCCAGTACTACGAGGCCCGGTTCTTCCTGGTGCCCGGCATGGCGACCCACTACATCGACGCCAAGCTGTCGATCATCCGCGAGCGCGCGGTAGGCGGCAGCTTCTGGGAGCAGATCACGGTCCTGAACCACGACGAGAAGCCGGTGGACCTGGAGATCCGGATCGAGGCCGGCTCGGACTTCGCCGACCTGTTCCAGGTGAAGGACGAGATCCTGAACAAGAAGGGTGAGATCTACACCGAGGTCGAGAGCGACCGGCTGCGGCTGGGCTACCGGCGCGGCAACTTCATCCGCGAGACGGTCATCTCCTCCTCCGCACCGGCCCGCTACGACCGGAACGGCCTCGCGTACACCATCCACCTGGAACCGAACGAACAGTGGATCACGCGGATCGACGTGGAGACGCTGGCGGTGGGGCCGGGCGGGCGGGACCTGCGGCTCGGCGTGCAGGCACACGGCCGGGAGCGGCTCGCCCTCCAGCACGACCTGGAGAAGTGGATCAGGGACGCGCCCAAGCTCAACAGCCAGCACGAGGCGCTCGGCAGGACGTACCGACGAAGCCTCATCGACCTGGCCGCGCTGCGCTTCTCGCCGATCTCGCTCGGCGGGGCGACCCTGCCGGCGGCCGGCCTGCCCTGGTTCATGACCATGTTCGGCCGGGACAGCATCCTGACCTGCCTTCAGACGCTGCCGTTCACGCCAGCGCTGTCCAAGACGACGCTGCGGATCCTGGCGTCCCTGCAGGGAACCCGGTTCGACGACTTCCGGGACGAGGATCCCGGCCGGATCCTGCACGAGATGCGCTACGGGGAGACCGCGGCGTTCGAGGAGCAGCCGCACTCGCCGTACTACGGCTCCGTCGACGCCACCCCCCTCTTCGTGATCCTGCTCGACGAGTACGAGCGGTGGACCGGGGACGCCGCGCTGGTCAAGGAGCTGGAGCAGGAGTCGCGGGCGGCGCTGCGGTGGATCGACGACTACGCGGACCTGGTCGGTAACGGCTACATCTGGTACGAGCGGCGCAACACCGACACCGGTCTGGAGAACCAGTGCTGGAAGGACTCGTGGGACTCGATCTCCTACTCGGACGGCACTCTGCCGCCGTTCCCGCGCGCCACCTGTGAGCTACAGGGGTACGCGTACGACGCGAAGATGCGCGCCGCGCGGCTGGCCCGCGAGTTCTGGGACGACCCGGCGTACGCCGAGCAGTTGGAGCGCGAGGCCGCGGACCTGAAGCAACGCTTCAACCGCGACTGGTGGGTCGAGGACGGTGAGTTCTTCGCCCTCGGGCTCGACCCCGACGGACGCCAGTGCGACGTGCTGAGTTCTAACATCGGCCACCTGTTGTGGAGCGGCATCGTGGACCACGACCGGGCCGAGAAGCTCGCCCGGCACCTGGTCGGCCCCCGACTCTTCTCCGGCTGGGGCGTGCGGACGCTCGCCGAGGGCGAGATCCGCTACAACCCGATCGGCTACCACAACGGCACGATCTGGCCGTTCGACAACTCCTTCATCGCCTGGGGCCTGCGCCGCTACGGCTTCGCGGAGGAGGCGGCGACCATCGCCAGCGGCATCCTCGACGCGGCGAGCTATTTCGACGGCCGGCTGCCCGAGGCGTTCGGCGGCTACCAGCGGGAGCTGACCAAATTCCCGGTGGAGTATCCGACCGCGTGCAGCCCGCAGGCGTGGTCGACCGGCACCCCGCTGCTGCTGCTGCGCACCATGCTGGGCCTGGAGCCGCACGAGGGGCACCTGTCCGCCGACCCGCAGCTGCCGATCGGCATGGGTCGGATCGAGGTGCTGGACATCCCGGGCCGGTGGGGTCGGGTGGACGCGTTCGCCCGGGGCCGGATGGACCTGCACCGGCCGGTCGAGTGACGCCGACGCGCCCGCTCGCCGGCCGGGCCGGCAGGCGGGCGCGGCCGGTCAGCCGAGGACGGTGTCGAGGAAGGCCGCGGTGACCGCGTGCAGGTCGACCCGGTCCAGTGGCAGGGCGTGACCGCCGTGGGTGAGCCAGCTGTGCACCGGGTGGCCGGCGGCCAGCAACGCGGCGGTGAGCCCGACCGCCTGGCTGGCCGGAACCGACCGGTCGTCGACGCCCTGGACCAGCAGCACCGGCACCCGGTTGCCGACGTGGGCGGCGACCGTGGCGTCGACCGTGGCCGGGTCGTCGGCGGCCGGCGGGTGACCGAGCAGGTCCGCCCACGGGTCGTCGCCGGCCCGCAGCCGCTTCCAGTCCGCACCCAGCGGGTCGACGGGCGGCCAGTACGCCAGCACGCCCGCCACGTCGTCCGGACCGTCGATCCCGCGCAGCGCGAGGTGCAGGGCGAGCATCGCGCCGGCCGAGTCACCGGCGACCAGCAGCGGCCGGCCGGCCGCCTCGGCCCGGGCGCGTCGGGCCGCGGCCCGCACGTCGTCGAGCTGCGCCGGCCAGCGTGCCTCGGACACGAACCGGTAGCGGGCCGGAACCACCCGTAGCCCGTGTGCCGCCAGCGCGGCGCCGTCCTCGTCGGCGCGGGCACGCCACCCGCCGCCGTGGATCCAGAGCGTCACCGCGCGTTCGGTCATGCGGCCCATGCTGCCGCCGCCGGCCGCCACCACCAAGTTCCTTCGCCGAGGGCAGAAGATCCGTCCCACCGGGCGGGCCGGCGCCGACAGGTTCACAGGTTGAATTCAGGCTCGGTGGGTAGAGTCCGCGGATGCCGGAACTCGTGTACCCGCCCGTGATCGCGTTCGCCAAGACGATGTTCCGGGTCCTCGATCTCAGGATCACGGTGGAGGGCTCCCACCATGTGCCTCGCACCGGCGGTGCGGTGTTGGCCAGCAACCACGTGAGCTACCTGGACTTCATCTTCTGCGGGCTGGGAGCCCACGAGTCACGCCGGCTGGTGCGCTTCATGGCGAAGGAATCGGTGTTCACCCACCGGGTCTCCGGCCCCCTGATGCGGGGCATGCGGCACATCCCGGTCGACCGGGCCGCCGGCGCCGAATCGTACGCGGCGGCCGTCGACGCGCTGCGCCGCGGCGAGGTGGTGGGGGTGTTTCCCGAGGCGACGATCAGCCGGTCGTTCACCGTCAAGGAGTTGAAGAGCGGGGCGGCCCGGATGGCCCGCGAGGCGGGAGTGCCGCTGCTGCCGGTCGCGCTCTGGGGCACCCAGCGGCTCTGGACGAAGGGCCGGCCGCGCGCCCTCACCCGCCGGCACACTCCGATCACGATCCTGGTCGGCGAGCCGATGGACCCGACTGGCTGGCCGGACGCCAGCGCGACGACCGACGCCCTACGGGAGCGGCTCGCCGCCCTGGTGGACCGGGCGCAGCGGAGCTACCCGGAGGCTCCGGCCGGCCCCGCCGAGCAGTGGTGGCAGCCCGCGCACCTGGGCGGCACGGCGCCGACGCCCGAGGAGGCCGCCGCCCTCGACGCGGCACCGCGCCACCCCTCCTCCGCCTGACTCGAGCGCGGGGTCCCGCGCCTTCTGGCCTGACCCGCACACGCACCGGCGACGTGCGTGGCCAGATCGTTCCGCATCCGGGCATGATGGTGTCTGCCCTCCCGGCTCGCGCCGAGCCAGGATTCTCGTCATGAGCAGAGGAGCACTCGTCGTCATCGACGTCCAGGAGTCCTTCCGCCAGCGCCCGATCTGGGCGTACGGCTCGAACCCCGACATCGTGGGGCAGGTCGGCCGGCTGGTGGCCGCCGCCCGCGAGCGGGGCGACCTGGTGATCTGGGTCCTGCACGCCGAGCCCGGCACCGGCGGGGTCTTCGACCCGGCCCTGGGGCACGTCCGGCTCATCGCCGGGCTGGCGCCCGCCGCGGGGGAGCCGACCCTCGTCAAGACGGCGCACAACGCGTTCACCACCACCAACCTCCAGCAGATCCTCACCCTCGCCGGGATCCTCGACGTCACCGTCTGCGGCATCCGCACCGAGCAGTGCGTGGAGACCACGACCCGGGTCGGCGCCGACCTCGGCTACCGGATGACCTTCGTGACCGACGCGACCATGACCTTCCCGATCCCGCACCGCGACCTGCCCGGGACCGCCGACGTGGCGGAGATCCTCGCCGACCCCCGCACCCTGTCGAACGAGGAGATCATCCGCCGCACCGAGTACGCCCTGGCCGGTCGCTTCGCCACCGTACGGACGGTGGACGAGGTGACCGGCGCGACCCTCGCCGGCACGCGGGGCTGAACCGTGGCCCGGGTCGTCTTCCTGCTCGTCCCGCAGCTGCACCTGCTGGACCTCGCGGGGCCGGCCCAGGTCTTCTCCACCGCCGCCGACCTCGGCCACGACTACCGGCTGCACTACGTGGCGGAGCGGGCGCAGGTGCCCACCGTGCAGGGCGTACCCGTGGTGGCGGGCACCGGATGGCCCGACCTCACCCCGGAGGACCTGGTGGTGGTGCCGGGCTGGCGGCCGGCCGCGCACCCGTCGGCCTGCCCGGTGGGCGCCGACGACCTGCGCCGGCTCGCCGCCCACCACGCGGCGGGTGGCACCGTGGCCAGCGTCTGCGCCGGGGCGTACGCCCTCGGCGGGGCCGGGTTGCTGGACGGCCGGCGCTGCACCACCCACCACGACGTGCAGGACGACCTGGCCCGCCGGCATCCCGCCGCCCGGGTGGTCCGGGACGTCCTCTACGTGGTCGACGGGCGGGTGGTCACCTCGGCCGGCATCGCCAGCGGCATCGACGTGGCGCTGCACCTGGTGGCCGTCCGGCACGGCCCGGCCGTCGCCGCCGCCGTGGCCCGCGAACTGGTGGTGTACGCCCGCCGCAACGGGCACGAACAGCAGGCGAGCGTGATGCTGCGGTACCGCTCGCACCTCTCCGACGCCGTGCACCGGGTGCAGGACCTGATCGACAGCCGGTTCGCCGAGCCGCTGCCGCTGGCGCGGCTCGCCGCCGCCGGTGGGGTCGCCGAGCGTACGCTGACCCGGCTCTTCCGCCAGGCGACGGGCCTCACGCCGCTCGGCTACCAGCAGCTGATCCGGGTCGAGCGGGCCGAGCACCTCGTCGGGCACGGCGCGACCGTCGAGTCGGCCGCGCGCACCGTGGGTTTCAGCGATGCCCGGATGCTGCGCCGCCTGCGTGCCCGGGCCAACCGGGTTCCCGGTCCACGGTCCGGCGGTAGTAGTCGTCCCGCGACCGGAACTCCACCGGCAGCGACCCCGGCAGGGTGACCCGCCCGTCGCGGACCACGCGCCCGGACGACCGCAGCACGAGCACGTCCCGCTCCTGGGCAGACAGGTCGACCAGGTGCGGCCGGGTCAACCGGAAGGCGGCCACGGCCCGGCAGACCTCCCGGGCCAGCTCGGTCACCTGATCCCCCGGGCCGCCGAAGGCGAGCGCGGGCTGCTGGATGGTGCGCAGCGCGTCACACACGATGAGCAGGTGGGCCACCTGGTCCGGCCCGGCCGGCACCAGCTCCAACCGGGACGGCCACTGCCAGCGGATCTGCCCGCTGACCAGGCCGGGCAGCCGGACGGGCGGGCGGTGCCGGGCGGTGCCCTCGGCCCGACCGCCCGGCACGACGGCCAGCTGCGAGCCGCCGCCCACCCAGACGATCCGTTGATCGGTGACGGTGACCGATACCGGGTCGGGCAGCGTCCACGCCCGCCGGGTCGCGCTCGGCCCGAGCAGGTGGCCGCCGACCCGCAACCGGTGTCGCCGGAGCACCTGCTCGCCCCCGGCCGGCACCAGTTCGTACCGGCGGTCGAGCAGCGGTCCCACCTCATCGTCCGGGGCGTCGAAGCGGTGCGGACCGATGAAGAAGGGGGACGCGTCACTGTGCATCGTCACGACCTTCCGGAGAGCTCACCCTTGCCGTCGAGCGTCGCGTATCCGCAGACCAGGTGTCATGACACCCGTTAGGGGGTCGGCCGGTCGTACCTCGCCTGCGACCGGTAGATGCCGATCTCTTCCGGCCGGATGAGCCCGTCCTCGATCGCACGGGCGAGCAACGCCGCCTTCGTGGCCGCCGGGCGGCCCGCTCGGGTGTATTTGATGCGCGCGCGGTCGACGTACTGCTTGACCGTGTGTTCGCTGATCTGCATCCGACGGGCCACCGACGCCTTCGACATCGACTGGAACCACAGCAGCAGCGCCTCGCGTTCCTTGTCGGAGAGGAGCGGGCGGTCCGGCCGTGGGTCACCGACCATCGCGCCGGCGAGCGCCGGCGGCACGTACGGGCGGTCGCTCGCCGCGGCGAGCACGGTGGCCACGCAGTGTTCCCGCCCCTCGTGCTTGGCGAGGAACGCCACCGCCCCCGCGTCCAGCGCGGCGAGCATCGTCTCCGGGTCGGTGTGCTCCGAGTAGACCACCACCCGGCGTCCGGCGGTGCTCAGCTCGGCGAGCTTGTCCAGCGCCATCCGACCGTGCAGACGCAGATCGAGCAGGACGACGTCCGCCTCCGGCGCCACCCGCAGCACCTCGTCCGGGTCGTCCCCGGACGCCAGCACCGTCAACCGCGGCTCGGTGGCCAGCCACGCCCGGACGCCGTCGACCACCACCGGGTGGTCGTCCACGATGACCACCCCGACCGGCCGCTCACCGCTCATCTCCGCCACCGGGTCTGCGCCCACCTGATCTCCCCGTCTCGCTCGTAGAGCCGATCGACCCGACCGTCTTCCGGGTCCGCGTCCCCGACCTCCGGCGCGCCGGTCGCGTCCGGGCCGCCCCGGTCCGGGGTGACCAGACTGACCACCACCTCGTCGGGACCGGAGACCACGGTCATCCGGGCCCAGCCCTGCGCGTCGGCCAGCGTGGCGGCGAGCGGGTCGGCGAGCTGGCGGCGGACCCGCACCGGCAGCGGCGGCGGTGTGCCGATGGTCACCAGGTCGATCGGCAGGCCGTTGCGTTCGGCGAGGTCGGCGGCGGCGCGCAGCTCGTGCAGCAGCGGGTTGGGCACGTCGTCGGACTCGGCGATCAGGCGCCGCAACCGGGCCGCCGCGAGCACGGCGCGTCGTTGCACACCGGCGTCCGCCGGGTCGGCCCGGCCCTCCGCCAGCTCCGCGAGCACCGCCTCGGCGGCGCCGCTGACCAGCGCCAGCCGCTCCAACCGGTCGCGCCGGGCCCGCTCGGCGGCGACCCCTTCGGCCGTCATGGCGTGCGTCGCCGCCGCGGTGGCGGCCCGCTCCCGGGCCAGCGCGGCGATCGCCGCAGCGCCGGCGAAGACCGCCAGCGGCAACGAGGCCGTGCCGTAGACGTACATCGTGAAGCGGGCCAGGTCGGCGGGCGCGGTCGCGCCGTAGCCGAGGACCGCCACCAGCGCGATGAACGAGTGCGCGGCGAGGAGGACGACCAGACCCACCACCCGCCGCCCCCAGAGGGCCAGCACGAAGAACCAGCCCAGCGTGCTCCACACCCAGTTGGCCGCGGTGAAGAGCTGCCGTTCACCGACGGCGGCGAAGACCGTGGCGTCCACCGCCAGCAGCAGCGCGGCCAGCGGCCACGCCGGCAGCGGCGTGTGCCGCAGCAGCCGGATCCCGGTCAGCACCCCGATCGCCGCGACGGCCACCCAGGCGGTGAGCACCACGGTGGGAGCGGCCAACTCGGCCCGGCCGGTCAGGACCGCCGGCAGGCCGATGGCGGTGTGCCACGCCAGGGCGATGACGATCGCCGCGATCCGCGCGCCCCGGTCGGAGGCTTGGGCGACCGCGGCCGCGACCTGGCCCGCCACCCGGGCCGGCGGCCCGTCGACGGCACGCGCGTCACCGGCGGCCGACGGCGTCAGCGCGCCGATCAGGGCAGCGGCGCCGGGCATCCGCCGCACCGCGCGGACCGGGGAGGGGGCAGCGGCGTCGAGTTCAGCCGACACCGGGCCACTCCAGCCGGATCCGGGTGCCGGCGCCGGGAGCGGAGTCGATCCGGGCGCTGCCGCCGACCGCCGCCATGCGCCCGCGGACCGATTCGCGCAGCCCGTACCGGTGCGGCAGGACGGTGGCCGGGTCGAAACCGGGACCGTCGTCCACCACCTCGACCAGGACACCGCCGCCGGCCCGCGCCAGGCGGAGCGCGGCGGCCGATCCCGGCGCGTGCCGGACCACGTTGGACAGCGCGGCGTAGACGCTCTGCGCGACCGCGTCGGCCACCGCCGCGGGCACCGCGCACCGCGCGAGGTCGAGCGCCACGGTCAGCTCCGGCAGCCGGTCGCGCACCGACCGCAACCGGTCGTCCAGCGGCACCGGACCGTCGGCGGGCACCGCCCGCGCGTCGGAGAGGGCGGCGAGGGTACGCAGGTCGGCCTCGCAGCGGCGGCGCAACGCCACCGACTGGCCGGGGACCGCCCCGAGGCCGACCATGGTCAGCGTGCCGAGCACGGTGTCGTGCAGGTCCCGGTTCTGCCTCCGCTCGGACTCACGGGCGGTACGCGCCACGAGCGTCTCCCGGACCAGCCGCTGGTGCTCGGCGAACACCCGGTCGGCGCGCGCGATCCGGCGGCGCATCACCCGGGCCATCATCGTGGTGCAACCGATCTGCACCAGCAGGGCCGCGGTGTGGGCGGCGGCCTCCCGTGGGTCGCCGGCCGCCCGCGCGCCGATCGCGTAGCCCACCGCGACCAGCAGGCCGGCGGGAATCGACCAGCGCGCCGGGGCGGTGACCTGCGCGTTGATGACCGTGGTGCTGGCCAGCACCGCGATCCAGCTGCCCTCACCGGGCAGTACCTCGGGCGCCACCAGCCGCGGGAGGAGCAGGCAGGCGGCCGTGGTGAGCGCCACGTCGCCGACCACCAGTGCGGGGGTGGCGCCGCCGCGCAGGATGCGGGCCGCGTACCAGACCGACCAGGCGGTCAGCACCGCGACGGCGGGGAAGAGCAGAGCCGGCTGCACGGGCGACGTTCGCACGGAGACGGCCACGGCCGCGCCGACCAACCCGCAGCTCAACCGGAGCAGGGCCGGGGTCGTGGTGAAGATGAGGCTCAGCGCGCCACCGGCCGGGCTTTCCAGCACGGCGGGCGGCACGGTCCGAACGGGAGCGGCCGGCATCGGCAGAAGGGTCCTTCCGGCGACGACCCGACCCGGGGCCGCGCGGCATAAATCGACAGCGAAGAATAACACGGCCGACAACGCATCGTCACACACGGTGTGCGACGAGCCGCCGTTCCGTCCACACTGCGCCGTACGGACTGGTCAGTGGCCCGGCCGTCAGGCGGGAACCGGTTACCGCCCGTTATCTTCGGCCTGCCGTGGTGTGCGCGCCCGTCACCCGATCGGCAGGACCGCCGGCCCGCCCCCGGCGATCGACCGGGTCATCGGTCCACCCCCGGACCAGAAGAAGCACCGTACGCCCCGGTCGCCGCGGGCCCACGCCTCCTCCGACGGGAAGCGGTACGCGGTTCCGGTGCGGTAGCGGAGCATCCCGTCCGCCGGCACCTTCGCGTAGTGCGCCACGACCCTGCGGCAGCCGTTGTGGAGGGTCTCCTCGTCCCCCTGAGCGACCTCGTACGACCGGTCCGGCGCGGTCCAGACGCCCGCGTACTCGTACTGGTGCGGGGTGGTGCAGTCGGTGGTGAGCAGCCGCCGCCACACGTCCTCGGTCATGCAGCCCAGCCGCAGCGGCGACCCGCTGCGCAACGCGCCACGAAGACTGCCGGCCCGGCTGACGGGGGCGTCGTCCTCACCGTTGGCGCCGGTCACCGCGTTGAGTTCGAAGATGTCGCAGCGGAACCAGCGGGCGCCCGCCCGCCAGCCCGGCGCCGAGACGGGCACCGCCCGCACCGACAGCCGGGCCCCCCGCCATTCGCCGCCCACGAACTCCCGGGCCCCCGCGTCGCACTCGGCGAAGGCCGACCGCATGACGGCCGAGCCGTCCGGGGGCGGCACCGGCCGCCGGGCCGCGTCCCCGGTGAACGCCCCGACCCGGAACGTCTCGACGAGGTGGACGGCGCCGCAGTCCACCGGCTCGTGACCGCTCGCCGTCCCGGCCGTACCGGTGACCGGATGGCACTCGCCGGCCTGCGGCGCCGAGCGGTGCGCCTCACCGGTCGGTCGCCAGTCGTCGGTCAGGTCACCGTCGGTGCCGCCCGACACCCCGCACGCCGCCAGGGCGGCGGTGACGAGCGCAGCGCACACCGCCGCGCGCCAACGGCGTCGCATGTCACCCTCCCGCAGGTCCCCCGTGACACGGCGGAGCATAGGGCAGCCGGGGGTAAATGCGTTGAGCCGCCCCGGATCGAGGGGCATGGTGGGCGGCATGCTGCAGGCCGACATCTGGGACGCCGACGTCGCCGAACGGTACGACACGCCGGGGACCGGCATGTTCGCGCCGGAGGTGCTCGGGCCGACCGTCGACCGTCTCGTCGCGCTGGCCGCCGGTGGCCCGGCCCTCGAGTTCGCCATCGGCACCGGTCGGGTGGCCGTCCCGCTCGCCGAGCGCGGGGTACCCGTCACCGGCATCGAGCTGTCCCGCCCGATGATCGAGCGGCTGCGGACCAAGGTGGACGAGGACACCATCCCCGTGATCGTGGGCGACATGGCGACCACCGTCGCCCCGGGGGAGTACGCGCTCGTCTACCTGGTCTTCAACACGATCTCCAACCTGCTCAGCCAGGAGGAGCAGGTCCGGTGCTTCCGCAACGCCGCCCGGCACCTCGCCCCCGGCGGCCGGTTCGTCGTCGAACTCTGGGTGCCGGAGCTGCGTAAACTCCCTCCCGGCCAGCAGGCGGTGGTCTGGCACTGCGAGCCCGGCTACCTCGGGTTGGACACCTACGACGTGCTCCGGCAACACGTCGTGTCGCACCACGTCACCTTCGACGAGAGCCGCGAGGCCCGGCTGACCCGCAGCCCCCACCGCTACATCTGGCCGGCCGAGCTGGATCTCATGGCCCAGTTGGCCGGGTTCGAGCTGGAGACCCGGCACGCGGACTGGACGGGCGCGGAGTTCACCGCCGAGTCGCGCTCCCACGTCTCCGTCTACCGCCTCCCACCGCCGGCGCCCACTCCCCGCTGATCCGCCCCGGCGCTCGCCGGGGTGTCGTCCCCGGTGATCAAGGCCGTTCGCGTTCCGCGGAGCCGTCCGTCGGCGCGAAGCTCCTGACCGCCGGAGACGACCTCCTGAGGCGGTCGATCCGCCGCACGTGTCACCGGATTCCGCCGGTGAGCTGCTCCCGCAGGATGTCCGCGTGCCCGCAGTGCTGGGCGAGCTCGCGCAGCACGTGGAGATACACCCACCGCAGCGGAAGCGGGCCGCGCCGGTGCCCGTGAAGGATGTCGTCCAGGCCCAGCGACGACGTCGCGCGGCGTGATGCTTCGCAGGCTTCGCGGTGTGCGCGCTGGACGGTGGCGATCGTGTCGTCGCCGTCGAGGATGAACGAATCCTCTGACGCGGCAGGGATGCCGATCTCCGCGCGCGAGCGACCCGTGACGGCTTCGTCGAACCAGACCTTCTCCACGAAGGTCGCGTGCTTCACCAGACCCAGCAGCGTGGTCCGGGAGGCCACCAACGACCGGCGCGCCTGTTCCTCCGTCAGCCCGTCCAAGCAGCCGTTGAGCGCCTCGCGGTGCTCGTCGAGGAACGCCTCGAACTGGGCACGGGCTGGTAGTGCGATCACCTGGTCGGCGAAGGTCGGCGGGTAGTCAGGCATGGGCGAAGCATCCCAACCGTCGGCCGGGAAGAACAACCTCACCGGTGGGCCGCACCCGTGGCGGCGGCAACTGGACGAACGGCCGGCGCAGAGGGCCGGCGTCCCTCCGGCCTCCGGTCAGTGCGTACGCCAGTCCAGCGCGTAGGCGCGATCTCCCGTTCCATGTTCTTGAACGGGACGCTCTTTGCCGTTTGGTCGATGTTGCGAGGGTGCGCCCGGCAGGATTCGAACCTGCGGCCTTGGGATTAGAAGTCCCCTGCTCTATCCGCTGAGCTACGGGCGCGTGGCGTGGTGTCGCGCCAAGAGGGTACCGTCCGCCCTCCGGCTGGCGGACGTAACGGTCGTGGCGCCGTACGCCGACCAGGTTCGCACGGCTCCGCGATGCCGGGCATCGGGTTTCCGGGCCAGTACCACCCGGTCGCCCACCGTGAGCGGGACCACATCGACCCGGTCCCCGCTGGATCCGAGCCTCGCGGAGGGGAGGGCCACGCCGGGCACCACGTACCCTCGGCGACGTGCTGCTTGATCCCGACATCGAGAACACCGTCGCCTACGAGCTCTGCCAGCTCGTCGGCCGCGCGATCCTGCCGTACCACCGCACCGACGAGGTCGACGGACCCGGCCCCGACGGGACGGCCTTCTTCTTCCAGGACGCCGACCGCGAGTACCTGCTGACCGCCGACGCGGTGACCGGGAGCACGGGCGACCTCGGCCTTCGGGCGAGCCTCAGCGAGCCCGTCGGCGCCGCCCCGCCGACGCTGCCCGTCGACGGCTGGGCACGGCACCCGGAGATCGGCCTCGCGGTGCTGTCGATGCGCGGCCTGCACCGGGAGGCGGAGAAGGCGGGCTGGACGTGGCGCACCCAGCCGGTGGTGGACGTGGTGGCGGCCGACGCGGCGGTGGTCGGCCGGATCGACGCCGCGCCGGGCTCGGCGTTCGTCCTGGCCCATGGTGTGCGGGACGACGGCGAACGCCCGCTGGAGGTGGCGATCGAACGGGTGGCCCGGGTCGACGACGTGGTCCGGATCCTGACCGACCTGCCGGCCGGCTACCTCGGGGCGCCCGTCTTCGGCGTCGAGGCGGGTGCCGACGGTGGGTTGGCCCTGCACTGCCTCGGCCTGGTCCTGCCCGGCAGGGACGGGCACCCGGTGGCCACGTTCGACCGGATCCGGGCCGCGCTCGTGACCGGAGGCTGATCGACCTCAGCCGCCCGGTGCGCTCGCCCCGGCCGCATCGGCGGGTTGCCGGCTGGCCGGCGCCGTCCGATCGTCGCCGGCGACCTGGGTCTCCGTCGTTCCGGCAGCTTCGGCCGAGGCCGCCCGCTGGGCTCCGTCGGCCCGAACCGTCGTGCCCGCCGATTCCACACCGGCGACCTGGACGGCCGCGTCCGTCACCTCGGCGCTTCGCCCGGCGCCCGCCGGCTCGGCGCCGTCCGGGAGGCCCGCCGGATCGGCGCTGCCCGCGGGGGCCGTCGGGCCGGCGCCGAGGAACGCCTCGGCCCACCGGCCGACCTCGGTGAGGACCTTTTCGCGTACGGCGGGGCCGGAGAGGGTGAGGTCGTGCATCCCGCCGTCGAACCGGGCCACGGTCACGTGGCGGCCGAGGCGCGGGGCGTATCTGATCATGTGCTCGACGTCCAGGACGGAGTCGGCCAGCCCCGCTGACTCGTGCCACCGCTTCCCCCGGAACGACCGCGTCGAGCAGGCCAGCAGCACCGGTGCGGGGATCTCGAGCCCGGCGCGGAGCTGCCGTTGGGCGGTGCGGATGGCGCCCAGCCAGCCGGCCCGGACCGGGAACCCGGCGAGCGGCTTCCACGTCAGGTCGTAGCTCCACTCGCCCCGGTGGTCGGCGTGGATGCTCTCGCCGTACACCGTGCCGAGCCCGAAGGGGAGAATGCGGTGCGGCGCCCGACGGCCCAGGCGGGAAACGGCGGCCGCGAGGGGTCGCCGCACCACCCAGGGTGCGTTGATGTCGAAGAACGGGCTGTTGAGCACGATCCCGTCGACCACACCGGCGGCACGTCGGGCGTGCGCCCAGAGCGAGATGATCAGGCCGCCGGTGGAGTGGCCCATGGCCAGCAGGATGTCGTGCCCGTCGTCGTCTCGGATGATCTTGGCGGCGGCGTCCAGCTCCGGGTGGTACTCGCTGAGGTCCCGGCAGAAGTTCGGGGTCTGGTGGGTAAGCAGACTGCGGCCGTACTTGCGCAGGTCGAGCGCGTAGAAGTCCCAGCCCCGCTCGGCGAAGAAGTCGGCCAGGTGGGTCTGGAAGAAGTAGTCCACGAACCCGTGCACGTAGAGGACGGCCCGTCGGGTCGGCCGGTCGGCGCGACGCCGGACCAGGGTCGCGACCACCGGTCCCTCGTCGTCGGTGCCCAGGTCGATCGTCTGCCGCTCGTAGGGCGGGCCCAACACGTCCGGTTCCACGAATGCGACGGTACGCCGGCAGGCTACCGGACGGTAGCCCCGGAACGGCTGCGGTGGATCGGCCCGCCGGGGCCTCCTCCGCGCGCCCTTGCCTAGCAGACGGCAGCTTGATCAGGGCGTTGTCCACAGGCGGTCGCGTCATCCACAGCACGGACACCCGTGGTGGCGCGGCGGGACCGGCCCGCGCAGGCTCGGGACGAGTCGACTCGCGATGGCACCCCCGATTCCCTGGAGGGACGATGTTCGACACCTACGTCACGATCGTCGGTAATGTGCTGACCGCCCCCGAGTGGCGACGCACCACGCAGTCCAACACCCTGGTGGCCAACTTCAAGGTCGCCTCGACGGCTCGGCGGCTCGACCGGGACAGCGGTCGGTGGGTCGACGGCAACAGCCTGCGCGTCCGCGTGAACTGCTGGCGGAAGCTCGCCGAGGGCGTGGCCGCATCGGTGATGGTGGGCGACCCGGTGGTGGTCTGCGGCCGGCTCTACACGCGGGACTGGACCGACGACGCCGGTAACCACCGCACCCTCTACGAGCTGGAGGCGGTGGCGGTGGGTCACGACCTGTCCCGCGGTCGGGCCCGCTTCCTGCGCAACCGCCCGAGCATGACCACCAGCACCGTCGAGGACGCGGAGGCCGAGAGCCGGGTCCACGGTGAGCCGACCGAGCCGGTGCCCGACGGGCAGGCACCGGCGCTGCCCGACCGCCGGCAGCTCGACGACGACGTCGAACTACCGGACTTCTCCACCCCGCGTGACGGTCGTGACGTGTTCAGTGGCATCACGTCCGCCGCCGTCGCCGAGCCGGCGGATCCCTTCGCGGCCCCGGGTGCGGACGCGTTCGGCCGTCAGGCCGACGGCGGCGAGGCGTCGATGGAGGGTGACGACGACGAGCTTGCGCCGCCGGCCGACGAGCCCGGCGACGGCGACCTGGCCCCGGTTCCCGACGAGCCGGCGGCCGCGGCCGGGTCGCCCCGTCGCGGTCGCCGTGGACGGGTGCCCCAGCCTGCGTGACCGGCGGGCGTCCGGCGCGACGGGGGCGGGGTGCCGGCGGAGGTCGTCACCCCGCGCGCCGGGAGCGCCGCCGCCGGGAGCGCCCGCGCCAGGAGCGCCCGCGCCGGGAGCGCCGCCGCCGGCGTGCGGCGCGCGAGCCGGTCGGCTCAGGGTGCTCGTCTAGGCTGGCCGGCCGGAGGTGATGCGCGTGCGGCAGGTGACGCCGATGGCGAACGCGGCCGGGCTGGTGGCGGGGTACGCCCTGGACAGGCTGGTCGGCGACCCGCGTCGCTGGCACCCGGTGGCCGGGTTCGGCCGTGCGGCGGCGGCGCTCGAGCGGCGGATCTACCGCCCCGAACGGAGCGCGGGGGCGGCGTTCACCGCCCTGGCCGTCGGGGTGCCGGTGCTGCTGGGCGCGGCCGCCACGGTGGCGACCCGGCGTCGGCCGATCGCCCGTGCGGCACTCGTCGCGGCCGGCACCTGGACGGTGCTGGGCGGCCGGACGCTGCGGCACGAGGCCGAGGTGATGGGCCGCAACCTCCGCAACGGCGACCTGCCGGCCGCGCGGCAGCGGCTCGGCCACCTCTGCGGGCGCGACCCGTCGACGCTCGACGAGCCGGAGCTGGCCCGAGCAACAGTGGAGTCGGTGGCGGAGAACACCTCCGACGCCGTGGTCGCGCCCCTGCTCTGGGGTGCGGTAGCCGGTCTGCCCGGCCTCCTCGGATACCGGGCCGCCAACACCCTCGACGCGATGGTCGGGCACCGCTCGCCGCGGTACGCCCGCTTCGGCACCCCGGCCGCCCGCCTCGACGACCTGCTCAACCTGGCCCCGGCGCGCCTGACCGGCCTGCTCACCGTCGCGGTGGCCCCGATCGCCGACGGCGACCGGGAGCACGCCTGGCGGGTCTGGCGGCGCGACCGCAACGACCACCCCAGCCCGAACGCCGGCCAGTGCGAGGCGGCGATGGCCGGAGCGCTCGGCGTGCGGCTCGGGGGGCGCAACGTCTACTTCGGCCGGTCCGAGGTGCGGCCGTTCCTCGGTGACGGCCCGCGTCCCGAGGCGCGGCACCTCGCCCGGGCCGCCCGCATCTCCGGCGCGGTCGGGTTGGCCGCCCTGGCCGTGACGGCCGCCTATCCGGTGACCGTCGGGCGTCTGGTGGCCGCCGCCGGCCGCCGCGCCCTGCGGGCGGCGCTGCCCCGGCCCGCCCTCCGCCCCGACGCGCGGAGCCCGCGCGGCGCGGTCACGGAGTCGGCGATGAGTGGGCGGGGGCGCCGGTGAGCGGCGGGCTGCTGGTTGCGGGCACCACCTCCGACGCCGGCAAGAGCGTCCTCACCGCGGGGATCTGTCGCTGGTTGCACCGGCAGGGCGTGAAGGTGGCCCCGTTCAAGGCGCAGAACATGTCGAACAACTCGGCGGTGGTGGTCGGGCCCGACGGGCGCGGCGGCGAGATCGGCCGGGCGCAGGCGATGCAGGCGGCCGCCTGCGGGCTCGCCCCCGACCTGCGCTTCAACCCGGTGCTGCTCAAGCCGGGCAGCGATCTGGCCAGTCAGGTGGTGCTGCTCGGCGAGGCCGTCGACACGGTCACCGCCGGCAACTTCCGTGCGCTGCGCCCCCGGCTGGCGCAGACGGCGTACGCGGCACTCGCCGAGCTGCGGGCGACGTACGACGTGGTGATCTGCGAGGGCGCCGGCAGCCCGGCCGAGATCAACCTGCGCGCGGGCGACTACGTCAACATGGGCCTGGCCCGGCACGCCGGCCTGCCCACGATCGTCGTCGGGGACATCGACCGGGGCGGGGTCTTCGCGTCCATGTTCGGCACGGTGGCGCTGCTCGACCCGGCCGACCAGGCGCTGGTCGCCGGCTTCGTGATCAACAAGTTCCGGGGTGACCTCGGCCTGCTCCAGCCGGGGCTGGACATGCTGCGCGGGGTCACCGGCCGCCCGACGTACGGGGTGTTGCCCTGGTCGCTCGACCTGTGGCTGGACGCCGAGGACTCGCTCGCGTACGGGCGGGTGCTCGGCCGCCCGGCCGCTCCGCACGGCACCGAGTGGCTGGACGTGGCCGTCGTCCGGCTGCCGCGGATCAGCAACGCCACCGACGTCGAGGCGCTCGCGACAGAGCCGGGAGTCCGCGTACGGCTCACCGTGGAGCCGGCCGAGCTGGCCTCGGCCGACCTCGTCGTCCTGCCCGGCTCGAAGTCGACGGTCGCCGACCTCGCCTGGCTGCGGGAGACCGGTCTCGCCGACGCGGTCCTCGCCCACGCGGCGGCCGGCAAGCCGCTGCTCGGCATCTGCGGCGGCTTCCAGATGTTGGCCCGCGCCATCCATGACCCGGTGGAGAGCCGCAGGGGCAGCGTCCCCGGGCTCGGGCTGCTGCCCATCGAGATCACCTTCGACCCGCGCAAGACCGTCCGGCAGTCAGTGGGCACCGCCGCAGGGGGCGCGCCGGTCTCCGGCTACGAGATCCACCACGGGTACGTCTCCGCGGCCGATCCGGGGCTCACCCCGCTGATCAGCCCGGACGACGGCGAGGGCGAGGGGGGCATCGTCGGCGCGGTGCACGGCACGCACTGGCACGGCGCGTTCGAGTCTGACGAGTTCCGCCGCCGGTTCCTCACCGAGGCGGCCCGCCTGGCCGGGCGGCACGGGTTCCGGGTCGCGCCGGACAACGCGTTCGCCGCAGCCCGGGAGCGCTCGCTCGACCTGCTCGGCGACCTCGTGGAGGAACACCTGGACACCGACGCCCTCTGGCGTCTCATCGAGACCGGCCCCCCGCCCGGCCTCCCGTTCGTCCCGCCCGGCGCCCCACCCGTCTGACAGGCGACACCACAGCCGCGCCCCGAACCGCCCGCACCTGGAGCCGCCCGCGCCCCGAACCGCCCGCGCCCCGAACCGCCCGTGCCCTGAACCGTTCGGGTGTGTCAGGGGCGGAGGTCGGCGGGCTGGTCGGAGAGGGGCAGGCCGGCGGTGATCCAGTCCTGGACGCCGCCGATCATGTCGGTCGCCCGGCGCAGCCCCAGCGCCTGGAGGCTCGCCGCCGCCAGACTGGAGCTGTAGCCGTGCCGGCACACCACCACGATCTCCCGGTCGTACCCGGTGGCCTCGGGGATGCGCCACGGGCTCGCCGGGTCGAGCCGCCACTCCAGCACCGTACGGTCGATGACGATCGCACCGGGGAGATTGCCCTGCTCGCCACGGTGCCGGTCGGAACGGATGTCGATCAGCAGCGCGCCGCCGCGGACCGCCTCGACGGTCTCGTGCGGGGTCAACCGGTGCAGCCCGGAGCGGGCCTGTTCCAGCAGGGCCTCGATGCCGGGGCTCATCACGTCACGGAGCACGTCCTGATCATGCCCAGCCACCCGCTGCCCTGCCTCGGGAACGGTCCGGCGCCAACCAGTGGGTGACGTGATTCCCCCGGACGTGGGCGGGACGGCGTCCGTCCCGTACCCCGAACGGGCCCGGTAGCCGCGACGCCCGGCACGCGGGTCCGGCAGCAGCGCTACCGCCCACGGTGGCCCCGGCATACTGGCGCGGTGTCGACCACCGCCCGCACCGCCGGTCCTCCGGCGGGCGCCCTCGCGCCGAGCCCGCGCCGGCCACGGGGGACCGTGCGTCCCCGGCAGCGGCGGGAACGGGCGACGGCCGGTCCGTCGGCGGGTGCGCAAGGGTGAGCCGCGACGGCACCGCGCCGGCTCCGGCGCCGCGCCCGGTCGCGGTCGTCGAGGCGTACGTCGAACTGGCCCGCGGGGTGCTCGCCGGCCCGCCGCGGTTGGGGCGCACCCGGTTGGTGGCCGTGGACGGGCCGAGCGGCGCGGGCAAGAGTCGCTTCGCGACGCACCTCGCGGAGGCGCTCGCCGGGCTTCTCGGCGGTGCCCGGCCGCCCGTGGTGCACACCGACGACCTGCTCGACGGCTGGGACGACCACCTCACCTTCTGGCCGCGGCTGGAGGAGCGGGTGCTGGGGCCGGTGCGCGCGGGCCGAGCGGGGGCGTACCAGCGGTACAGCTGGGTGCGGCGGCGCTTCCTCCCCGACGCGGTGCCGGTGCCGGTCGGCCCGGTGCTCGTGCTCGAAGGGGTGAGTGCGGCCCGCGCCGCGGTGCGACCGGAGCTGAGCCTCGCCGTGTTCGTGACCGCCCCGGCGCCGCTGCGGCTCGCCCGCGCGGTCGCCCGGGACGGGCCGGAGATCCTTCCCGAGCTGCGCCGCTGGCACCGGGGGGAGGCGGCGCACTTCACCGCCGACCGTACGGCCGCGCACGCGGACCTGGTGGTCGACGGCGCGCCGGGTCTGCCGCACGACCGCGGCCGGTACTACGTGCGCCGGGGGGACGACGGTGGCGCGGCGTGCCGGGATCACGACGGCGCCGACGACGCACGCTGACCCGCGACTTCCCGACCGGGCAGGCCGACTGCGGTAAGGCCGGCATACGATGCCGGTCATGACCACACCGATCATGTCCGAGTCCGAGGTACGGGCCGCCGTCGAGCGGGAACTGCCCGGTGTCCGTGCCGACCTGGAGCGCCTCGTCCGCATCCCCGGCATCGCCTTCGACGGTTTCGACCACTCGCACGTGGAGCGTTCGGCCGAGGCGGTGGCGGAGCTGCTGCGCGGCTGCGACCTGGACGTCAGGATCGTGCGCTCCGGTGGTCAGCCCGCCGTGATCGGCAAGAAGGCCGCCCCGCCCGGTGCGCCGACGGTGCTGCTCTACGCCCACCACGACGTGCAGCCGGTCGGCGACCTGTCGCTGTGGGAGTCCGACCCGTTCGAGCCGGTCGAGCGGGACGGCCGCCTCTACGGCCGGGGCGCGGCCGACGACAAGGCCGGCATCATGGCGCACGTGGCGGCGCTGCGGGCGTACGGTGACCGGCTTCCGGTCGGCGTGGTGCTGTTCATCGAGGGTGAGGAGGAGTACGGCTCCGACTCGCTGGAGCGGCTGCTCGCCGAGCACCGCGACGAGATCGCCTCGGACGTCATCGTGATCGCCGACTCCGGCAACTGGGACATCGGGGTACCGGCGCTGACCACCTCGCTGCGCGGCATCGTGAACTGCTTCGTCGAGGTCCGCACGCTCGGCCAGGCCGTGCACAGCGGCATGTTCGGCGGCGCGGTGCCGGACGCGCTCACCACGTTGGTGCGACTGCTCTCCACCCTGCACACCGACGCCGGTGACGTGGCGGTCGAGGGCCTGGTCAGCCGGGAGGGCGCGGAGGTCGACTACCCCGAGGACCGGATCCGGGCCGAGGCCGGGCTGGCCGAGGGCGTGCAGTTCATCGGCACCGGCCGACTCACCGACCGGCTCTGGACCAAGCCGGCCCTGTCGGTGCTCGGCGTCGACGCGCCGCCCACCGGGGAGGCGCCGAACGCCCTGGTCCCGTCCGCGAAGGCCAAGCTCAGCGTCCGGCTCGCGCCGGGCGACGACCGGAAGCGGGCGTACGAGGTGCTGCGCGCCCACCTGGAGAAGCACGCGCCCTGGGGCGCCCAGGTGACGGTCACCTTCGAGCACGACGGGGACCCGTGCGTGATCGACGCGACCGGCCCGATGTTCGACGCCGCCCGCTCGGCGTTCCGCACCGCCTGGGACGGCACCGACCCGGTCGACATCGGCGTCGGCGGCTCGATCCCGTTCATCGCCACGTTCCAGGAGATGTTCCCGCAGGCCGCGATCCTGGTGACCGGTGTGGAGGACCCGTACGCCAAGGCGCACGGACCGAACGAGAGCCTGCACCTGGGCGAGTTCGCCCGGGTCTGCCTGGCCGAGGCGCTGCTGCTCGCCAAGGTGGCCGAGGCGGGCCGGAGCTAGATGTCGAAACCATAACGCCCCGGTCGATTCTGGACTTTGCGGCGTGTCGTACGGGCGGCTGGTATAGCCTTTCGAACATGAGTACGAACGAGGTGATGGCCCGGTTGCAGGCCGCCGTCAGCGCTCTGGGGGACGTCGACGTCTCCGCGTGGCCCGAGGACACGCTCAAGGAACAGCTCGGTGAGCTCTCCGCCGCCCTGGTCGCGCTCGACTCGATGCTCACCCGCGTCGCCGACGAGGTCCGCGGCCGAGGGCTGCGAATCGAGGAGCCGGTCTCGGCCTGACCAGCGGGCCCGGCCGGCCGCGGCTGGGCGTCTCGCCGGGCTCGGGCTGATCGACGCCGTTGGTCGACGCGGTCTCGGCGAGGTGGCGGGTTCGGTCGTACCAGGACCGCCACATCGCCGATCCACCGGCCGTGACGGGCCGGTCGGGGCACGGGCGGCGAGGGCTGCGACCGAGGCCGCCCCGCGGCCCCTCCGGCTCGGCGACGGCGCAGGCCAATCCCGAACTCCCGGGCACGGCAATGCCCGGGTGGTGTCGGAGGTGGCTGGCAGGATGAACCCGTGCGGTTCCTCGATCTGGCAGCCACCTCCGCCGCCGTGGCCGCCACCAGCGGCCGGCGCGCCAAGGTGGAGTTGCTGGCCGGCGCGCTGCGGGCGCTGGACCCGGCCGAGGTGCCGGCGGGCGCCGGGTGGCTGGCCGGTGAGCTGCGCCAGCGCCAGACCGGCGTGGGCTACGCGAGCCTGCGCGACCTGCCACCGCCGGCCACCGAGCCGACGTTGACCGTCGCCGGGGTCGACGCCGCGATCGACGGGATCGCCGCGGTGCACGGGCCCGGTTCGCAGGCACGGCGGCGGGCGCTGCTCGGCGCGCTCTACGCCGCGGCGACCGCCGAGGAGCAGCGGCTGCTGACCGGCCTGTTCAGCGGCGAGCTGCGCCAGGGCGCCCAGGCAGGGCTGCTCGCCGACGCGATCGCGAAGGCCGCCGAGGTGCCGGTGGCGGCCGTGCGCCGGGCGCTGCTGCTCGCCGGTGACCTGCGTGCGGTCGCGGCGGCCGCGCTCGACGGGGGCACCGCCGCGCTGGCCGCGTTCCGCCTCCAGGTGGGGCGGCCGCTGGCCCCGATGCTGGCGCAGAGCGCGCCCTCGGTCGACGAGGCGCTCGCCGCGACCGGCACCCCGGCGGTGGTCGACGTCAAGCTCGACGGCATCCGGATCCAGGTGCACCGCTCCGGGCAGGACATCGCGGTCTTCACCCGCAGCCTCGACGAGATCACCGGCCGGGTGCCGGAGGTGGTGGCCGCGGTGCGCGCGCTGCCCGGCCGGGAGCTGGTGCTCGACGGCGAGGCGATCGGGCTGGACGAGACCGGCCGCCCGCTGCCGTTCCAGCAGACGTCGAGCCGGGCGGCCCGCCGCACCACGCCGAGCACCGCCGGCCGCTCGCCGGTCGCCCCGGCGGTGATCGCGGCCGCCGAGACGACGGGCCAGGCGGTGCTGACGCCGTACTTCTTCGACCTGCTGCACCTCGACGGCGAGGATCTGATCGATCTGCCCGGCCGCGAACGGTGGGCGGCGTTGGCCGCCGCCGTCGACGAGTCCCTGCTGGTGGGCCGGGTGGAGGTCGACGACGCCGAGCAGGCGGGCGCGGCGTTCGCCGCGGCGATCGACGCCGGCCAGGAGGGAGTCGTGGTTAAGGCGCCCGACGCGCCCTACGACGCGGGCCGGCGCGGCGCCGCCTGGGTGAAGGTGAAGCCCCGGCACACGCTCGACCTGGTGGTGCTCGCCGTGGAGTGGGGCAGCGGCCGGCGGCGTGGCTGGCTCTCCAACCTCCACCTCGGCGCCCGTGATCCACGCACCGGCGACTTCGTGATGCTCGGCAAGACGTTCAAGGGCCTCACCGACGAGGTGCTGCGCTGGCAGACGGAGCGGTTCCTGGAGCTCGCCGTGGAGAAGGGCGACTGGGTGGTCCGCGTGCGACCGGAGCAGGTCGTCGAGATCGCCTTCGACGGGGTGCAGACCAGCTCCCGCTACCCGGGCGGGATGGCGCTGCGCTTCGCGCGGGTGGTCCGCTACCGCACCGACAAGACGGCCGCCGAGGCGGACACCATCGACGCCGTCCGGGCCATCCACGCCGGTCGCCTCACCGGCTGACCACCGCGCACCCGAGCCCCGCAGGCAGGGGTGCTCGCGGCGCGGGTCACGCCGACCGGCTCGGCTCCGGCTCGGCGGCGAGGTCGACGGGGCGGGTGTCGGGGCCGGCGGCGCGGCGCGCCTCCCGGCGGGCCGCCCAGCCGTAGCCGACCAGCGTCATACCGGCGAAGAGCCACCACTGCACGACGTACCCGAAGTTCTGCCAGTTGTTGGTGTGCCCCACGGGCACCGCCGTGAAGGCCGGGTCGGCCGCCGGGGTCTGCTCGTCCAGCAGCACGTAGGCGCCGTAGATCGGGTAGGGCAGTTCGCGGGCCAGTCGCGGCACGGCGATCCGGCGGGTCTCCAGCCGGCCGTCGCGCCGCTCCACCGCGTCGGCGCGGCTCTCGCTCTCGTGCACCCGGCCGACGACCGTCACCTCGCCGGTGGGGGCGGCGGGCACCTCCGGTCGGGCCGTCGCACCGCCCGGTGCCGGCGGGATCCAGCCCCGGTCCACGAGCACCGCGCTGCCGTCGGGCAGCACCAGCGGGGTGAGCACCTCGAAACCGACCCGGCTGTCGACCGTACGGCTGCGGACCAGGACGGTGTTCGTGGCGTCGTACCGGCCGGTGACCGTCACCCGGGTCCAGACCTTCTCCTCGGCCGGGGCCGGGCCGGCGGTGCCCGCGCCACCGGTCGGGGCCGGCAGCGCGTCGCGCAGCGGCGCCGGGGTCATCCGCTCGCCGGCGTCGATCCGCTCGTTGATCTCGGTGCGCCCGCGGTAGCGGTCCAGCTGCCAGTTGCCGAGGAAGACCATCACCGTGGCGGCGACCAGCGTCAACGCCAGGATGCCGAGCCAGCGCGGGGTCAGCAGGAACCGGTACACGCCCACGAGGCTACTCGTATGACGAGGACCACTGCCCGCGACGGTCCGGCTGCGGCCCGCGACAGGTCGTTGCGTGTCACTCACTTATCGGTGTGGACCGGTATGGTCACCGGGCGGACCGCTGGTCCCGCAGCCGCGTACCCCCGCACGCGAGGAGTCGATGATGACCGTCGTGCCGCGCCTGGTGCTCAGCGCGCCGTCCTCCGGGCACGGCAAGAACACGCTGGCGATCGGGTTGCTCGCCGCGTTCGCCGAGCGCGAGGTCGAGGTCGCCGGGTTCAAGATCGGACCGGACCGGATCGACGCCGCCTACCTCGGGCTCGCCGCCGGCCGCCCCGGGCGCACCCTCGACCCCCGGCTGGTCGGCGCCGATCGGCTCGCGCCCCTGCTCGCCCACGGCGCCGCCGGTGCCGGGCTCGCCCTGGTCCAGGGCAGCATGGGGCTGTACGACAGCGTCACCGGCCGGCCCGAGGACGACTCGACGGCGGCGGCCGCGATCGCGCTGCGCAGCCCGGTGGTGCTGGTGGTCGACGTCGCGGCGATGGGTCAGTCGGTGGCGGCGCTGGTGCACGGCTTCCGGTCGTACGACGAACAGCTGTGGCTGGGCGGGGTGATCCTCACCCGCGTGGCGTCGTCCCGGCACGAGGCGATGCTGCGCGAGGCGCTGGAGGACCTCGGGGTGCCGGTCTACGGTGCGCTGCGCCGGCAGGACCTCCCCGCGGTGCTGCCGAGCCGCCGGCACGGCGTGCTGCCGGCGATCGACGGTTCCAGCGAGGCGAAGCGGGTGGTGGGCCGGCTCGGGGAGGCGGTCGCCGGGACCGTCGACCTGGACCGGCTGCTCGGGTTGGCCCGCTCCGCCCCGCCGCTGCCCGCGACCGCCTGGTCGCCGGCGGAGGCGCTGGGCGCGGTGGAGGCTCCCGCGCGGCGTCCGGTGGTGGCGCTCGCGGGCGCGCCGGGCGGCAGTTACAGCACGCCGGAGACCGCCGAGCTGCTCCGGGCCGCCGGCGCCGAGGTGGTGACGGTCGACCCGCTGCGCGACGAGGCGCTGCCGCCGGAGACCCGCGCGCTGGTCATCGGCGGGGCCCTCCCCGAGGCGTACGCCGAGCAGCTCTCCGCCAACCGGCGGCTCTGCATCGCGGTCGCCGAGCTGGCCCGCACCGGCCGGCCGGTGATCGCGGAGGGCGCCGGCCTGCTGTGGCTCGCGCGGGAGCTGGACGGGCTGCCGATGTGCGGGGTGCTGGACGCGGTGGGCGCCAGCCGCGACGGCATGGTGATCGGTTACCGGGAGGCGACGGCCCGCACCACGAGCGTGGTCGCCCCGGAGGGCGCCGTGCTGGTCGGGCACAAGGAGCACCGGGCGGTGCTCGATCCGCGGGCCGGGCAGCGGCCGGCCTGGAGCTGGGAGGGCGGCGCGCCGGAGGGCTTCGTCTGGCGCAACGTGCACGCCTCCCAGCTCGCCCTGCACTGGGCCGGCTACCCGGAGATCGCCTCGCGGCTGGTGGCCGCGGCGGTGGCCGAGCCGGCCCCCGAGCCGGTGCCGGCCGGGCCCGGTGGGGCGAGCGCGTGATCGGTCAGGTGGCGGTCCGCCGCTTCCCGACGTTGATCGTCTCCACCCCGCGCACGGAGGTGCGGCAGCTCGTGGCCGCGGACGCGCCGCTCGTCGGGGAGATCCTCGCCGACAAGCTGACCCGCCGGTGGTTGCCGCTGGCCGACGACTCGGGCCCGATCGACGGGCACGCCTGGTGCACCGACCTGGCCCGCCAGCGGCGGGACAGCGGCGACGGCGACCACTACGGGGTGATCCGTCGGGAGGACGCGCGGCTGGTGGGGTGCCTCTGGACGCGGCGCACCGACTGGGGCGCCCGGCTCACCGAGATCTCGTACGCGGTCGCCCCGCACGCCCGTGGCTTCGGGCTGGCCGCCGAGGCGGTGGACGCGGTGGCGATCGCGCTGATCCTGGAGCACGGCTTCCAGCGGGTCGAGCTGCGGGTGGCGCCCGGCAACACCGCCTCCCGACGGGTGGCCGAGAAGGCCGGGTTCAGCTACGAGGGCCTGTTGCGCAACGCCGGCTACGTCCGCGGCGCCCGCACCGACCTGGAACTCTGGTCGTTCGTGGCCGCCGACCTCCGCTGACCCCTGGCGTGGACGAGGTTCGCCGCTGGCGGGTGGGCTGGGCAAGCGCGCCCGGCCGGGCGGTCCGGCCGGGCGCGCGGTGGTCAGCCGACCATGGCGTCGGAGGGTGGGGTGAACTGGCGGGTGGGCTTGCCCTTCAGGCCGTCCCGCAGGGTCTCCGCCACCGCGGCGATCGGGATCTGGGACTGCCCGTCGCCGACCGCGTTGAACGGGTTGTCCGGGTCGGAGATGAAGCTCGCCGCGGCCAACTCCGGGGTGTAGCCCACGAACCAGGCGGACCGGGTGCTGTCGGTCGTACCCGTCTTGCCGGCCACCGGCCGGCCGACCGTGCCGCGGACGCTGTCCGCCGTCGACCAGCCGCCGCAGCCGCCCCGCGCCGGCGTGTCCCCCGTGGGGCAGCGGGCCGCGTCGGTGGCCGCCCGCGCCGCGTCGGCGCTCACGACCTGCCGGCAGCGCGGCTTGGCGACCTCGCGGGTGATCCCGGAGGCGGTGGTGTAGGTGGCCGGTGTGCCGTCCCGGTTGAAGATGCCCTGCACCGGCATCGCCTCGCAGTACCGGCCGTCGGCGGCGATGGCCGCGTACGCGTTGGCCATCTCGAGCGGGGTGGCGTCGGAGACGCCGAGCGTGAACGCGCCCCACTTCTTCACCTTCTCCGGGGAGGCCTGGTCGCGGTCGACGTCGGTGCGCCAGCGCAGCCCGAGCTGCTCCGCGAGCCGGACGCCCGCCTCGGCGCCGATCTGCTCCTCCAGCCAGACGAAGTACGTGTTGACCGATTTGCCGAAGCCGGACCACATGGTCTGCTGGCCGCTCATCGCCCCGCTGGCGTTGGACGGCGCCCAGCCGTCGAAGACCTTCGACTGGTAGCGGTAGGGCGCGTTGAAGGAGGTGGAGAGGGGCATGCCGGAGTTGAGCGCGGCGAGCATCGGGAACATCTTGAACGTCGACCCGGCCTGGTAGCCCGGCAGGTCACCGCCGCCGAGCAGGGGCGCCACCGTGTTCGGGTAGTTCGCCTTGACCTTGGGCCCGGCCTCCGGGTTCGAGCTCTGCGGGTTCTCGCTGAGGTCCAGCGAGTACGTCCGGTTCACCGCCATCGCCTTGACCCGGCCGGTCCCGGGCTCGCTGACGACGATGCCGTTGGCGAACGGGCTGCCGGTCCCGGCCCCGAGGTTCTTCTCCGCGGCCTCCTGGATCTTCGGGTCGATGCTGAGCACGATCCGGTAGCCGCCGCGGCGCAGCTTGTCCATCCGCTCCAGCCGGTTGTCGCCGAACGCCGGCTGCGCGCTCCACCAGTTCTTCACGTAGTCGCACATGAAGCCCCAGCTGTTGTACTTCTGCGGGATGGCGGTGCAGTCGTTCGGCGGGTAGCTCAGCTTGAGTCGGATCGGTTCGGACTTGGCCGACGCGACGGCGTCCGGGGAGAGGTACCCGAGCTGGCCCATCCGGTCCAGGACGTAGTTGCGCCGCGCGGTGGCGTCCTTCTGGTCCGAGGTCGCCGGGTCGTACTCGCTCGGCGATTTGACCAGCCCGGCGAGGGTCGCCGCCTCGACCGGGGTGAGGTCCTTCGGCGTCTTCGAGAAGAAGATCTCGCTGGCCGCGTAGATGCCGTACGCCCGGTGGCCGAAGTACGCGGAGTTCAGGTAGCGCTCGAGGATGTCCTCCTTGCTCAGCTCCTTCTCCAGGTCCAGCGCCAGCCGCATCTCCTTGATCTTGCGCAGGCTGGTCTGCTGGGTGGCCTCCTGGACCTCCTTGGGCGTCGTCGCGCTGTCCCGCAACGCCATGCGGACGTACTGCATGGTGAGTGTGGACGCGCCCTGGGACACCCCGCTCGACCGGGCGTTGGCCACGAAGGCCCGGACGACGCCCTTCGGGTCGACGCCCCGGTGCTGGTAGAAGCGCGAGTCCTCGGCGGCCACGATGGCCTGCTGGATGTTCGGCGACATGTCCGACAGCTTCGTGTACTGCCGGTACTCCTCGTAGAACATCGTCAGCATCGTCTTACCGTCCGGCGCGTAGAGGTACGAGGTCTCCGCGGGCAGGGCGGTGGTCAGCAGTTTGGTCTTGTGCTCCGTGGCGTGCGCGGTGGCCTTGGCGCCGAGACCCGTGAAGGCGACCACGGGGTACGCGACAGCGGCGATCACGATGCCGGCGATCAGCCCGGCGCGGAGGAGAGGAACGGCACGACCAGCGGTGGCAAGGGGTCGGTTGCTCACAGGGCCAAGCTATGACATTTCCGATTCGGAAATGAGAAGAATTCATAAACGGGCGGAGGTTCGGCGGTGGTGACGGGACCCACGCCGTGATCGGCTGTCCCGCGCGCCGGCTTCCCGGCAGGATCGCGGGCATGCGTCATCTGCCGGGCGGGACATCGCCGGAGGTCGGGGAGCGGCCCGCCGCGGCCGAGCCGGACCTCGGTCACCACGGCGACGCGGAGGTGGCCGAAGGGCTGGTCGACCTCGCGGTCAACGTGCGCCGGGCACCGCTGCCGCCGTGGCTGTCCGGGCCCATCACCGCCTCGCTGACCGACCTCGCCCGGTACCCCGACCCGGCGCCGGCCCGCGCCGCGGTCGCCGCCCGGCACCGCCGCCCCCCGGAGGAGGTGCTGCTCACCGCCGGCGCCGCCGAGGGGTTCGTGCTCATCGCCCAGGCGCTGCGCGGCGTACGCCGGCCGGTCGTGGTGCACCCGCAGTTCACCGAGCCCGAGGCGGCGCTGCGGGCGGCGGGTCACCGGGTGGAACGGGTCCTGCTCGACGCCGCCGACGGGTTCCGCCTCGATCCGGCCCGGATCCCCGCCGACGCCGACCTGGTCATGATCGGCAACCCCACGAACCCGACCTCGGTGCTGCACCCGGCCGCGACCCTCGCCGCGCTGGCCCGTCCCGGCCGGGTGCTGGTGGTCGACGAGGCGTTCGCCGACACCACCGCCGCGCCCGGTCGCCCGGGTGAACCGGAATCCCTCGCGAGCCGCCGGGACCTGCCCGGCCTGCTCGTGGTGCGCAGCCTCACCAAGACCTGGGGGCTGGCCGGGCTGCGGATCGGCTACCTCCTCGGCGAGCCCGACCTGCTGGCGAGGCTGGCCGCCGTGCAGCCGCTCTGGGCGGTCTCCACGCCCGCGCTCGCGGCGGCCGCCGCCTGCGCCGGCCCGCTCGCGGTCGAGGCCGAGCGCGCCATCGCCGCCCGGCTCGCCGCCGACCGCGACCACCTGGTGGCCCGTCTCGGTGACCTGCCGGGCGTACGCGTCGCCGGCCGGCCCGCGAGCGCGTTCGTGCTGATCCACCTCCCCGGCGCCGCCGCGGTGCGCGTCGCGCTGCGCGAACGCGGGTGGGCCGTACGCCGGGGCGACACCTTCCCCGGCCTCGGGCCGGACTGGCTCCGGGTGGCGGTGCGGGATCATGCCACCACCGACGCGTTCACCCGGGTACTGGGCGAGATCCTGGAGGCATGATGCTGGAGACCACCATCGCGGCGATCCGGCCGCTGGACGAGGCCGCGATGGCGGCGGCCCGGGAGTTGCAGGGGCGGCTCACCAAGCCCGCCGGTTCGCTCGGCGCCCTGGAGGAGCTCTCGGTACGCCTCGCCGGGCTCGCCGGGGCCTGCCCACCCCCGCTGCCGGAGCCGGCCGCCGTCGCGATCTTCGCCGGTGACCACGGCGTGCACGCCCAGGGAGTGAGCCCCTGGCCGCAGGAGGTCACGGCACAGATGATCGCCAACTTCCTCGGCGGCGGCGCGGTGGTCAACGCGTTCGCCCGGCAGGCCGGCGCCTCGGTCACCGTGGTCGACGTCGGTGTGGCCACGCCGATCCCCGGCGCCGAGTCACCCGTCCCCGGTGACGTACGCGGGCCGCGGCTGGTCAGCGCCACCGTGCGGCCCGGCACGCGGGACCTCACGGTGACCGCGGCGCTCACCCGCGACGAGGCCCGGGCGGCGGTGGAGACCGGACTCCGGGTCGCCCACGAGCTGATCGACGGCGGGGCCCGGATCCTGCTCACCGGTGACATGGGCATCGGCAACACCACGCCCGCCGCCGCGCTGATCGCGGCCTTCACCGGCGCCGACGCGGCCGACGCGACGGGGCGCGGCACGGGCGTGGACGACCCGACGTACCGCCGGAAGGTCGAGGTGGTGCGGACGGCGCTCGACCGGCACCGGCCGGACCCGGCCGATCCGCTGGGCGTGCTGGCCGCGATCGGCGGCCTCGAACACGCGGCGCTGGCCGGGCTGATCCTCGGTGCCGCCGCGCGGCGGGTCCCGGTGCTGCTGGACGGGGTGATCGCGGGCTCGGCCGCTCTCGCCGCCGCGGCCTTCGCCCCGGACGCCGTGGGCGCCATGGTCGCCGGTCACCGCTCGGCCGAGCCGGGCGCCGCCCTCGCGTTGCGGCGGCTCGGCCTCGAACCGCTGATCGACCTGGGCCTGCGCCTCGGCGAGGGTACGGGCGCGCTGCTGGCGCTGCCGGTGGTCACCGGAGCGGTCCGGGTGCTGCACGAGGTCGCCACGTTCGACTCGGCCGGGGTGGTGGAGAAGTGAGGGCGCCCGCAGGACGATGCGCGCGGGCCGGCCGGCCCGGCGACGAGGTGACGGTGTGAGCGAGCGGGACACCCCGCCGGGAGGCGGCTCCCCGTACCCACTCGGTCTGCGCCTCGGGGGGCGGCGGGTGGTGGTGGTCGGTGGCGGCGCGGTGGCCACCCGGCGGGTGCCGGCGTTGCTGGACGCGGGTGCGGACGTCCTGCTGGTGGCCCCGGAGCTGACGCCCGCCCTGCGCGCGCACGCCGACGCCGGCCGGCTGCGCTGGGCGGCACGCCGGTTCACGCCCGCCGACCTGGACGGGGCCTGGCTGGTGCAGGTGGCGGTGGACGACCCGGTGGCTGCCTCGGCGGTCAGCGCGGCGGCCGAGGACCGGCGCGTCTTCTGCGTACGCGCCGACGACCGGCTCGCCGCGACGGCGTGGACGCCCGCCGTCACCCGGCACGGCCCGGTGACCGTGGCGGTGCTGGGCGGGGGCGACCCTCGCCGGGCGATGAGCGTCCGGGACGCCGTTCGTGACCTGCTGGCCGCGCGCGGCGGCCCGCTGTCGGCCGACCCGGCGGAAGGGGATCGTCCCGGCGGCCGGGTGGCCCTGGTCGGGGCCGGGCCGGGCGACCCCGAGCTGATCACGGTGAAGGGGTGGCGGTTGCTCACCCGGGCGGACGTCGTGGTCGCCGACCGGCTGGTGCCGGGGCTGCTCCTCGACGAGCTGCGCGCCGACGTGGAGCTGGTGGACGCCTCGAAGATCCCGTACGGGCCGTCCCGCGCCCAGGAGGAGATCAACCGGATCCTGGTCGACCGTGCCCGGGCGGGCCGGTTCGTGGTGCGGCTCAAGGGCGGCGACCCGTACGTCTTCGGCCGGGGCGGTGAGGAGCTGCTGGCCTGCGCGGCCGCCGGGGTGCCGGTGACCGTCGTTCCCGGGGTGACCAGCGCCGTCGCCGTGCCCGCGGTGGCCGGCATCCCGGTCACCCACCGGGCGGTGGCCCACGAGTTCACCGTGGTCTCCGGGCACGTGGCGCCCGACTCGCCGGCCTCGCTGGTGCGCTGGGACGCGCTCGCCGCGCTGCGCGGCACCCTGGTGGTCCTCATGGGGCTGAAGAACCTGGCCGCGATCGCCGCCACCCTGGTCGCGCACGGCCGGCCCGCGCAGACCCCGGCGGCCGTGGTGCAGGAGGGGACGACGGGCGGCCAGCGCGTGCTCCGCTCGACCCTCGGCACGGTGGCCGCCGACGTCGCGGCCGCCGACCTGCGCCCACCCGCGATCGTGGTGGTCGGCGACGTGGTGACGACCCTGTCACCGCCCGCCCCCTGACGCGGCGCGGCCCCGGGCGCCCGTGGGGGAGCCCGGGGCCGCCGGTCGCGGTCACTGCTTGAGCATGTTGTCCAGCAGCAGCGCGCAGCGGATCAGGCCGAGGTGGCTGTAGGCCTGCGGGTGGTTGCCCAGCCCGCGCTCGGCGAGCGGGTCGTACTGCTCGGGGAGCAGGCCGGTCGGCCCCGCGGTGTCGATCATCTGGGCGAACAGCTCCTCGGCGTCACCGCGCCGGCCGGTGCGGAGGTACGCCTCGATGAGCCACGCCGTGCAGATGTGGAAGCCGCCCTCGCGGCCGGGCAGGCCGTCGTCCCAGTGGTAGCGGTAGACGACCGGGCCGCTGCGCAGGTCCGCCTCGATCTTGAGCACGGTCGAGAGGAAGCGCGGGTCGTCGCCCGGGAGCAGGCCGGAGAGGCCGATCCAGAGCGAGGAGGCGTCCATGTCCTCGTCGCCGTACGCGACGCTGTACGCCTCGGCGTGCTCGTGCCAGCCGTACTCGAGCACGTTGGCGGCGATCCGGTCGCGCAGGTCCACCCACTCCGGCCGGTCCTCGCCGCCGTGCTGGCGGACGACGTGCAGCGCCCGGTCCACGGTCATCCAGCACATGACCTTGGAGAAGATGTGGTGCCGAGGCGGGAGACGCGCCTCCCAGATGCCGTGGTCGGGCTCGTGCCAGCGGCGGGAGACCGCCTCGACCATCGACTCCAGCACCCGCCACTCGGTCTCGCGTACCGAGCCGCGCAGGTCGGCCACGGCGGCGATCAGGTCGGCGACCGGACCGAACACGTCCAGCTGGAGCTGGTGGTTGGCCAGGTTGCCCACCCGCACCGGCCGGGAGCCGGCGTAGCCGGGCAGGGTGTCGATGACCGCCTCGGCGCCGAGCTCGTACCCGTCGACCGTGTAGAGCGGGTGCAGCCGCTCCGGGTGGCCGCCGGTGCGCTCGACGACCCCGTCGATCCACCGCAGCAGCCCCTCGGCCTCCTCGGTGGAGCCGAGGTCGACAAGCGACCGGGCGGTCAGCGCGGCGTCGCGCAGCCAGCAGTAGCGGTAGTCCCAGTTGCGGACGCCGCCCAGCTCCTCCGGCAGCGACGTGGTCGCGGCGGCGAGGATCGAGCCGGTGGCCTCGTGACAGAGCCCGCGCAGCGTGAGGGCGCTGCGGACGACCAGGTCGCGAGCGGTGTTGGGCAGCCGGAGCGAGGCCACCCAGTCCTTCCACGGCTGCTCGGCCGCGGCCTGGCGCTCGTGCACCGTGAGCCGGTGGTGCTCCAGGCTGTGCGTGCCGAAGCGCAGCTCCAGCACGATCTGGCCGCCGGCGGCCCGGAGGTCGACGACGGCCCGGGCGCTCTCGTAGTTGCCGTCGCTGGTGACCTCCCACTCCACGCCCGGGGAGTAGAGCGCGACGGGTTCGTTGGAGCCGAGCACCAGCAGGCCGTCGTCGAGGGGCTGCAGCTGCACGGCGACCTGGCCGAACTCGGGCCGGGGCGCGAACTCGATGCGGGCCCGCCCGGTGCCGGTGAGCACCCGGACCAGGGTCGAGTCGAACGTGACGACGGCCGGGCCGTCGGGGGTGGTCTCCTTGGCCGGCTTGTCGAGCCAGTCGGTGACGGTGAGGCCGGACCAGCGCGTCTCCACGGTCATGGTGCCGGAGCGGTAGCGCTGGCCCAGTGGGATGCCACCGCGCTCCGGCGAGACGCTGAAGTGCCCGGCGGGGCTGCCACCGACCAGGTCGGCGAAGATCGCCGCCGAGTCCGGCTTCGGGTGGCAGAGCCAGGTGACCTTGGCCTCCGGCGTGAGCAGCGCGACGGTCCGCCCGTTGGCCAGCATCGAGTGCCGCTCGATGGGCACGGCCCGCTCGCCGAAGAGCCAGTGCCGCCGGGTCTCCAGCAGCAGACCGAGGGCGCGGGCGGCCTCGATCGGCTCGGCGACCCGGTAGCCGGCCTGGGTGTCACCAGGGCCGATCTTGATGCCCACGTCCGGACCGTGCAGGTTGCCGAAGGCGTTCTCGTCGGTGACGTCGTCGCCGATGAAGAGCACCGCGCTGGCGGAGAGCTGGGTGCGCAGCTGGTCGACCGCGGTGCCCTTGTGGGTGGCGACCACCGACAGCTCGATGACCTCCTTGCCCTGGGTGACGGTGACGCCGTCCCAGGTGGCCGGGCCGCTGCGCACCGCCTCGATGGCGGCGGCGGCGACCTGCGGGTCGACGCCGCGGGTGTGCACGGCGACGCTCGCCGGCTTGCGCTCCAGCCGGATGCCCGGGTGGGCGGCGGCGATCTCGCGCAGCGCGTCCCGCAGCCGGGTGCGGATCGCGATCAGCTCGGGGGAGAGGCGCTCGACGAAACCGATGTCGAACTCGGAGCCGTGGCTGCCCACCAGGTGCACCTCACTGGGCAGCCGGGAGAGGGCGGCGAGGTCGCGCAGCGCCCGGCCGGAGACCACCGCCACGGTGGTCTGGGGGAGCGCGGCCAGCGCCCGGACCGCCGCCACCGCCTCGGGCAGCGGGACGGCCTTGCTCGGGTCCTCGACGATCGGCGCCAGGGTGCCGTCGTAGTCGCACGCGACCAGGAGCTGGGGTACGCGGGCGATGCGGCCGATGGCGGCGCGCAGCTCGCGGTCCATGACGTCGGTGGCGACGACGGCGCCACCGGGAACGGGGGTGGTCACGCGGCCTCCGCCTCCGGGGCGCCGAGTTCGGTGAGGAACGACTGGGCCCAGTGGCCGACGTCGTTGGTACGTAGATGGCGTTGCATTGTCCGCATGCGGCGGCGCGCCTCCGGCTTCTCGACGTGCACGGCCCGCAGCAGGGCGTCCTTGACCGCGTCCGGGTCGTGCGGGTTGCACAGGAACGCCTGGCGCAGCTCGGTGGCGGCGCCGGCGAACTCACTGAGCACGAGCGCGCCACCCTGGTCGGCGCGCGATGCCACGTACTCCTTGGCCACCAGATTCATCCCGTCTCGCAGCGGGGTCACCATCATCACGTCGGCAGCGACGTACATCGCGGCGAGTTCGCTGCGGCTGTACGACTGATGCAGATAATGCACCGCCGGCACCCCGACCCTGCCGAATTCGCCATTTATCCGACCAACTTCGCGTTCCACCTTGACGCGCAGCGCCTGGTAGTGCTCGACGCGCTCGCGGCTGGGCGTGGCGACCTGCACCATGACCGCGTCCGGGACGCTCAGTTTGCCGTCGGCCAGCAGCTCGCGGAAGGCCTTGAGACGCAGTTCGATGCCCTTGGTGTAGTCGAGCCGGTCCACGCCCAGGATGATCGTGCGCGGGTTGCCCAGCTCCTCCCGGATCTCCTTGGCCCGGGCCTGCACCGCCGGGTCGGCGGCCATCCGCTCCATCTCCTTCGTGTCGATGGAGATGGGGAACGCGCCGGCCTTCACCTGCCGGCCGTCGACCTGGATCATCTGGCCCTCGTACCGGAGCCCGAGCAGGTGCCGGGCCAGCCGGACGAAGTTCTGCGCGGCCAGCCGCTGCTGGAACCCGACCAGGTCGGCGCCGAGGAGACCCCGGAGGATCTCGGTGCGGAACGGCATCTGCATGAACAGCTCGATCGGCGGGAACGGGATGTGCAGGAAGAAGCCGATGCGCAGGTCCGGCCGCAGCTCACGGAGCATCGCCGGCACCAGCTGGAGCTGGTAGTCCTGCACCCAGACCGTCGCGCCCTCGGCCGCGACGTCCGCGGCGGCCTCCGCGAAGCGGGCGTTGACCAGGCGGTACGTCTCCCGCCAGCGCCGCTTGTAGACCGGCGTCTCCACGGCGTCGTGGTAGAGCGGCCAGATCGTCGCGTTCGACTGCCCCTCGTAGTAGCGCTCCAGCTCCTCGGCGCTCAGCGGCACCGGGTGCAGGTGGATGCCCTCCAGGTCGAACGGCTCGGGCGCCGCGCCGGTGCCACCGGCCCACCCGACCCACGTGCCCTGGTGCTCGGCGAGGACGGGGTGCAGCGCGGTCACCAGCCCACCCGGGCTGCGGCGCCACTGCCGTCCCTCTGGTGTGCTCACCTCGTCGACAGGCAGGCGGTTCGCCACTACGACAAAGGAGCTGCGGACGGTCACGTTCGGCCACCTCCGGTGCTGACGGGTCAACCGCATGAGCGTACTGAGCGTAGCTGCGGCGTCTGGGCCCCTGTGCCGGAGTTCCCTACCCGTCCCACGCTCGACGAATCCCCCCGGTGATCTTGTCAACACCCGCTCCGCCGTCCGCCGCCGGGGGCGGCCGGCCCGACGGGCCGCGACGCGGGCGTACGCCCTCGGGCGGGGTGATGTGGGCGAGGCGCCGCTCACCTGTCAGGATTGACGACGGCGTGCGTGCGGCCGGCCCCCCGGTCGGCGGCCGCGGGAGCATCCGCCGCCCGCGCCCTCGCCCGCCGGCTCCCAGTCGAAACCTACGGAGGTAGCCCGCACCGTGGCCCAGTTCATCTACGTCCTGGAAAAGGCGCGCAAGGCGCACGGCGACAAGGTCGTGCTGGACAACGTGACGCTGAACTTCCTGCCGGGGGCCAAGATCGGTGTGGTCGGTCCGAACGGCGCCGGTAAGTCCAGCCTCCTCAAGATCATGGCAGGGCTGGACCGGCCGAGTAACGGCGAGGCCCGGCTCATGCCCGGCTACACCGTCGGCCTGCTCGCCCAGGAGCCTCCGCTCAACGACGCCAAGACCGTCCTCGGCAACGTCGAGGAGGCGGTCGCCGAGACCAAGGCGAAGCTGGAGCGGTTCAACAAGATCGCCGAGCAGATGGCGACCGACTACTCCGACGAGCTGATGGAGGAGATGGGCCGGCTCCAGGAGGAGCTGGACAACGCCGACGCGTGGGACATCGACTCCAAGCTCGAACTGGCCATGGACGCGCTGCGCTGCCCGCCGCCGGACGCCGACGTCACCAAGCTCTCCGGCGGTGAGCGCCGCCGGGTCGCGCTCTGCAAGCTGCTGCTGGAGGCGCCCGACCTGCTGCTGCTCGACGAGCCGACCAACCACCTGGACGCGGAGAGCGTGCAGTGGCTGGAGCAGCACCTGGCCAAGTACGCCGGCACCGTACTGGCGATCACCCACGACCGCTACTTCCTCGACAACGTGGCCGGCTGGATCCTGGAGCTGGACCGGGGCCGGGCCATCGGCTACGAGGGCAACTACTCCACCTACCTGGAGAAGAAGGCCGCCCGGCTCTCCGTGGAGGGCCGGCGCGACGCCAAGATGAAGAAGCGCCTCTCCGAGGAGCTCGAGTGGGTGCGCTCCAACGCGAAGGCCCGACAGACCAAGTCGAAGGCCCGTCTCGACCGCTACGACGAGATGGCCGCCGAGGCGGAGAAGACCCGCAAGCTGGACTTCGAGGAGATCCAGATCCCGCCGGGCCCGCGCCTGGGCAACACGGTCATCGAGGCCAACAACCTCACCAAGGCCTTCGGCGACCGGGTGCTGATCGACAACCTCTCCTTCTCGCTGCCGCGCAACGGCATCGTCGGCATCATCGGCCCGAACGGCGTCGGCAAGACCACCCTGTTCAAGACCATCGTCGGGCTCGAGCAGCCGACCAGCGGCGAGGTCCGGGTCGGCGAGACCGTCTCCCTGTCGTACGTCGACCAGAACCGGCAGGGCCTGGCCGGCGACAAGACGGTCTGGGAGACCGTCTCCGACGGGCTGGACCACCTGATGGTGGGCAAGGTCGAGATGCCGTCCCGGGCGTACATCGCGGCGTTCGGCTTCAAGGGGCCGGACCAGCAGAAGCCGACCAAGGTGCTCTCCGGCGGCGAGCGGAACCGGCTCAACCTCGCGCTGACGCTGAAGATCGGCGGCAACGTGATCCTGCTCGACGAGCCGACCAACGACCTGGACGTGGAGACCCTCTCCAGCCTGGAGAACGCGCTGCTGGAGTTCCCCGGCTGCGCCGTGGTGATCTCCCACGACCGGATGTTCCTGGACCGGGTCGCGACGCACATCCTGGCCTGGGAGGGCGACGACCAGAACCCGGCGAAGTGGTTCTGGTTCGAGGGCAACTTCGAGTCGTACGAGAAGAACAAGGTCGACCGTCTCGGGGCCGAGGCCGCCCGCCCGCACCGGGTGACGTACCGCAAGCTGACCCGTGACTGAGAGCCGCCGACCGGTACCGGACCATGAGTGACCGCTTCGTCTACCACTGCACACTGCGGTGGTCCGACCTGGACGCCTACGGTCACGTCAACAACTCGCGCTTCCTCACCCTCTACGAGGAGGCGCGGGTGGCGCTGATGTTCGCCGGCGCCCGGGCGTGGGGCGTCGACTCGTTCGCCGACGGTGTGGTCATCCGCCGGCACGAGGTCGACTACCTGCGCCCGGTCGACTACTCCCTCGACCGCTCCACGGTCGAGGCCGCGCCGACCGTGCGCATCGAGCTGTGGGTGGAGGAGATCCGGGCGTCGCGCTTCACGGTGGCGTACGAGCTTTTCGACGGTGACGTGCTGGCCGGCCGGGCGCGGTCGGTGCTGGTGCCGTACGACCTGCGCCGGCAGGTGCCCCGGCGGATCACCGAGCGGGAACGGGAGTTCCTGCTCAACCACGCGCCGTCGGGCGGGTCGGTGTGACCCGCCCGGAGGCGGCGCGCGCGAGCGACCGGGGCGGGGTCGGCGGCACTGCCGAGCAGCCCGCCGGGGCGGCGCGGGGCGGCCACGGCATCCTCGGTGTGGCCGACGCCGGCGCCTTCCTGGCCCGGCTGGTCCGCCTGGACCCCGCCGCGCCGGTACGGCTACGGCCGGCCGGGTCCGGCCGGACCGCCCTCTGGGCCCGGCTGCCGTGGCAGGTGCTCGTGGTGCGGACGGTGGCCGGGTCGGGCGCCGACGACGTGTCGGTCGGAGCCGGCGAACTGCTGGCGGAGCTGGAGCGCTCGGGGCCGGGGTTGCCGCCCCGCCGCGACGCCCAGTGGCGATGGCCGTTGCCGCCGGCCGCGAGCCGGCAGGTGGAGACCATCCCCGCCGACGACCTCTGGCGGATCGCCCGGGCGGCGGCGGGCACCCTGCGCGCCGCCAGCGAGCAGGGCGTGGGTGGCCGGGCCGTGGGGCAGCGGGCGCTGCGTGACGCGCTGCTCGACCACGTGGCCGTGCTTGTCACGCCGGACGAACCGCCCGGTCCGGCGGTCGAGGTGCCGCAGCGGCTGGTGCAGGGGCTGGTCCGGATGGGCTTCCTCGGTGGCCCCGGCGAGCCCCGTGCCGCGGGTGACGTGCAGGTCCGCACGGCGGGCCGATGGGTCGGTCTGGTGGGACCGTACGGAGCGGCCTGGTTGCAGAACGGTGGGAATCTTGCGCTGACCCCCCTCACCGCTCACCCGAAAGTATGACCTCCAGTCGTACTTCTGGTTTGGGGCGGGCGTTGGGGGGATGCTTCAACCCGGCTGTCCGGGTACCGTCCATCCTCGGATCCAACGCACGGTAGGCGGCTGGATCCGCTGGGGAGTGAGGTGCGCGAGCGATGCCGTGGTGGTCATGGCGACCGGGTCCCGCCAACGGCGGCAGTCCGGAAACCCGAAGCGGGATCACAGTGGAAGGCACCGTCCGGGTGGGGCCACCGACCCCGCGCCAACCGGGAGACGACTGTAAGCCCAACGACCGGTCCGTCCTCGCCGAGATGCCGGCCACGGTGGCGCCGGTCACCCTGAGCCGGGTCTGCGACGCGCTCGACCTGCTCGACGTGCGCTACCTGGCCGACGGTGACGGCAACCTGCTGGCCATGTGGGAGCGGCACGCCGTACTGGTCACCCTGGAGGGGCCGGAGGACGAGATCCTCGTCATGCGGGCCCGTCCACACGCGACCGTGCCGCCGGACTGGGCCGACCGGGCCTACCGGGTCGTCAACGAGTGGAACCACACCCGTCGGTTCTGCAAGGCCTACATCGGAGACCCGACCGAACGCGGCCAGTTGCCGATCTACGCGGAGCTCCAGGTGCCCCTGGGCGCCGGGACGCACGACGCACTCCTGGTCGAGATGCTCGACTGCGGCGCCGCGGTGGCCACCAGCTTCGTGGACTGGCTGCACGACGAGGGCGCGCTGCTCTGAGCGCCCCCGGCGCTCCGGCTCGGACCGCCGCGTCGAGGGTCGCGCCGGGCGCCGCGCACGGGCCCGACTGGCCTGACCGTTGGCCGGTCGGTGCGGGCGCCGGCTCGGTGGACCGGCGCCGTGGGCCGGGTCAGGCCGGGTCCTCCATCACGTTGACCATGAAGAACGCGGCCCGCTCCAGGTAGTCCCAGAGCGCCGTGGCGTGCTCCGCGGGCAGGTCGAGCCGGTCCACGGCGCGACGCATGTGCCGCAGCCAGGCGTCCCGCTCGGCCACCCCGATGCGGAACGGCGCGTGCCGCATCCGCAGCCGTGGGTGCCCGCGCTGCGCCGAGTAGGTGTTCGGGCCACCCCAGTACTGGATGAGGAAGAGGGTCAGCCGATCAGCCGCCGGGCCCAGGTCCTCCTCCGGATACATCGGCCGGAGCAGCGGGTCGGTGGCGACACCGGCGTAGAACTCGTCCACGAGCTTGCGGAACGTGGGCTCGCCGCCGATCGCGTCGAAGAGGGTCGTCGACGGCCGGGAACGGTCGGATTCGCCTGCGGGGTTCACCGTTCCATCCTGCCAGGCGTCCCCACCGGCGGCGGTACCGCCGCCGCTGTGCGCCGGGTCACGGGTCAGGAGACCGCGTGCCGGGCCCGGCCGCCCTCGGCGGAGGGGCTGCCGACCGGATCGGGGGCCGCGTCGGGGCGGCCGTCGGCCGGCCCGCCTCCCGGCTGGTCGGCCGAGCCGCCCGAGGCCTTCGCGATGGCGGCGTCCACCGTCTCGCGGCTCGGCCAGCTCAGGCTGGCGACCAGCATCAGCAGGACGCCGGCGGCGCTCCACAGCCCCACCACCGACGGCAGGGAGAAGCGTTCGGCGAGCAGGCCGGTGACGAGCACCGCCAGCCCCTGGATCACCTGGACGCCGGTGGCCATCACACCGAAGGCGCGGGCGCGGAAGGTGTCCGGTAGGGCGCGGACGAAGAGGCCGTTCGCGGTCGGCAGCATGCCGGCGACCGCGAAGCCGCAGGCCGCCGCGAGCAGCGCCACCACCAGCGGTGACGGGTCCAACAGCGCGGGCACCAGGGTCAGCGGGGCGAGCACGGCCAGCGGCCGCATCAGGAACTGCCGCCGGGCCGGCCCGAAGAGGCGCCCGATCAACAGCCCACCGAGGATGAAGCCGACCGGGTTGGCGGCCATGATCACCGCCTGTGCCGCGCCCTTGTCGAGGTCGCCGCCGGCCTTCTGGTCGGCCCACGCCGCGGCCAGGCCCTCCGGCACGATCGAGAAGAGCATGGCGCTGAAGACCAGCACGGCGATGGCCCGCAGCACCGGGGTGCCGAACACGATCTGGAACCCCTCGGCCGTCTCCCGGAGCAGGTGGGTGCGGTGCGCGACGGTCAGCGCCGCCGGCCGCTCGCGCACCCCGAAGCGGACCAGGAACGCCGACGCGCCGAAGGTGGCCGCGTTGATGAGCAGCGCGGTGGTCGGGCTGATCTGGCCGATGGCGGCACCCAGCAGGTAACCGGCGACCTGCGCGGCCTGGCTGGCGCTGGCGTTGAGCGACAGCCCGAGGACCAGCCGGTCACCGGTGAGGATCTGTGCCATGAGCGCGGACTTGGCGGCCTGGCTCGGTGGGTTGGCCAGGGTGGTGAGGAAGAGCAGCGCGAGGATGACCGGCACCGGCAGACCGGGGATGGCGATGAGCAGCATCAGCGCCATCCGGATCAGGTCGCAGGCCGCCATCACGCGCCGGTAGGGGTAGCGCTCGGCGAGCGCGGCGAGCAACGGACCCCCGGTCAGCCAGGGCAGGTAGCTGACCGCGAAGGCGACGGCGGAGAGCGCGACGGACTCGGTCTCCTGGTAGACGAGCAGGGTGACGGCCGCCTTGGCGAGGTAGTCGCCGATCCAGGAGAGCGAGCCGGCCGTGAAGACGGCCCCGAACTCCCGCTGGGCGAAGACCTCGCGGAAGGTGGCCGGCCCTTCCGGAGAGGGTCGCTCGTCGGTCACCGTCGCCTCCATCGTTCCCAGGGCGGCCACTCGTGGCGGCGTCAGCCCGGGGAACCGTCGTCAGATCTGCGGATCAGCGAGGACGCAGCACGCTTCCGGCGGGAACTCGTGCCCCGGATTCTGCCCGATCGTCTGACAACTAGCTAGGGCGAACGGATAGATCGTCGCATCTCCGACTGAACGAACGGACGATACCTGAGGGGCCGCGCGGCCCGCGACCCCTCCTTCGATGGCCGGTCCGACGGGATCTCAGGTCGCGCCGCTCTGGCCGGTTTCGCCACCGGACGCCGGTGGCATGGGCCCGAGAGGGTAGAGGCGGGCGGCGGCGATCTGCGCGGTGATGCCGGAGTTCTCCAGCGCCTCGGCCAGCCGGCGGCGCAGCTCCCTACCGACCGCGAACTGGCCGTCGGCGGTCGTCTTCACCACCGTCCGGATCACCGCCCCGTCCACGGTCATCTGCTCGACGCCGAGCACCTCCGGCGCCTCGACGATCTCCGGCGCCAGATCCGGGTCCATCGCCACCGAGGCGGCGGCCGTACGCAGCACCGCCGTGGCCTCCTCGGTGCTGGCGAAGCCGATCGGCAGGTCGACCACGACCAGCGCCCAGCCCTGGCTCTTGTTGCCGACCCGGACGATCTCGCCGTTGCGGATGTACCAGAGCACGCCGCGCCCGTCCCGGACCGTGGTGACCCGCAGCCCGACGGACTCCACCACGCCCGTCGCCTCGCCCAGATCGACAGTGTCGCCGACGCCGTACTGGTCCTCTATGAGCATGAACAGGCCGGCGAGCAGGTCCTTCACCAGGCTCTGCGCGCCGAAGCCCAGCGCGACACCGGCGATGCCCGCGCTTGCCAGCAGCGGCGCCAGGTCGAAGCTGAACTCGCGCAGGACCATCAGCAGCGCTATGCCGAAGATGAACGCGGTGGTGAGGCTGCGCAGCACCGAACCGATCGCCTCCGCCCGCTGCCGCCGCCGCTCCGGGACGAACTCACCGGGCTCGGTCGCGGCGGTCGGGATCCGCTCGCGCAGCGGCCGCAGCATGGTCGGTACGCCGGCGTCGCTGGTGGTGCGGACCAGCCGGCTGATCGTGCGGTGCACCGCCCAGCGGGCGATCACCGCCAGCAGCAGGATCAGGACGACCCGTAGCGGCTTCACGAGGATCCAGTAGCTGCCCTCGGCGAGCCAGACCCAGTGGGTCGACCGCCAGACGGCGTTGCACAGCGCCTCGTTCAGGCAGTCCGGGCTGGGGCTCTCACCCGTGCCGGGAGCGGCCGCGAGGAGCGTCAGGACGGAGGCAGTCACCCTGAATTCGTACCGCAACCAGCTGAACGGACCGCTGTCGACCCACCGCCGGGTGACGCCCGTCCGATTCCCGGTCGACGTACGCGTGAACGGACGCGGGCGAAACCGGTCATCCTGCCATGGCCGGAAAATGCTTCACGAGGGACCCCGGATTAGTACGTGCAATCTGGGGTCCGATCAGGGACGATTGGCGCAACGGACGTCGGTGATCCGACCGGCGCCGACCGTGGTGGCCACGTGCCCGCTTCCGGTCGACGGCGCGCGGAGGGGGCCGCTGAACCGGGAGGGTGAGCGCGATGCCTGACATACGACCCACGGTGGGCTCCGGTGCGCTGGTCCTCAACGCCACCTACGAGCCGCTGTGTGTCGTGTCCGTGCGTCGTGCCGCGATTCTCGTCCTGTCCGCGAAGGCGGTCTGCGTCGCCGACGGCGACGGCATCCTGCACAGTGCTCGTGACGCCCTCCCCGTGCCCTCGGTGGTCCGCCTGACCCGCTACGTCCGGGTGCCCTACCGCACCCACGTCGGGCTGTCCCGCCGGGCGATCTTCGCCCGCGACAACTGGCGCTGCGCCTACTGCCGGGGCCCGGCCGAGACCATCGACCACGTCTTCCCCCGCAGCCGCGGCGGCCGGCACGCGTGGGAGAACGTGGTGGCCGCCTGTGCCCGCTGCAACCACACGAAGGGCGACAAGACCCCCGCCGAGCTGGGCTGGCGGCTGCACGCGCTGCCGGCCGCGCCGAAGGGGACGGCCTGGCGGGTGCTCGGCCACCGGGCGCCCGACCCGCGCTGGGCCGACTGGCTCGACCTCCGCGAGCCGGAGGCGGCCTGAGCGCGGCGCGCGACCGGCGCACCCGCGAGCCCGCGCTGGCCCGCGGCGGTCACCGGCGTGCCTTCACCAACGAGGCGAAGACCACCACGTTGTCGGCGTAACCGGTGTCCCCGCCGACCCAGCGCCCGCCGCAGGTGATCAGGCGCAGGTTGGGCCGGCTGAAGTCGCCGAACACCTGGTCGACCGGCAGCTCGTCCTTGCCGAACCGCTCCACCGAGTTCACCTCGAAGACCGCCACCGTGCCGTCCTCCCGGGTGACGTCCACCCGGTCCCCGGCGCGCAGGTCCTTCAGCTCGTGGAAGACGGCGGGCCCGGTCGTCGTGTCGACGTGCCCGACGATCACCGCCGGGCCGTACTGGCCGGGGGTCGGGCCCTGGTCGTACCAGCCGGCCTCCTGGGCCCGCGTGGCGTCCGGCACCCCGATGCTGCCGTCCGCGGCGATGCCCACGTTGTGCACCGGGGCGCGCAGGTCGATGCTGCCGATCGAGAGCTGCACCGGTGGGCTGGCGGGCAGCACCGGGAACTTCTTCGGCGGCGGGCGCAGCCCGGCGCTGAGCTGGTCGGGAAGGACGCTGAGCCCGGTTACCCGCTCGACCCCGAGCATCGCGACGATCAGGACCATCAGCGTGCCGATGAGGAGCACCGGCACTCCGGGGCCGGTCCCCGTACGCAACCGGCGCACCGCACCGGGCTGCCGGGGCCGGGCCGGCAGGGGCGTCATCCGAGGGTCGGTCGCGGTGACACCCGCCGCGAGCGTGTGCCGGGCGACCAGGCGCAGCCGGCGCGAGGCCCGGAGCGCGAGCCGGCCGGACGCGCGGAGCGCCGAGCGGCTGGCCGTCCGGAACCGGCCCCGATCCGGCCGCCTCCGGCGTGCGGTTGAGGGGGCCATGCTGCTCCCGGCTCAGGAACCGCCGGTCCGCCGGCGGCTGCCCGCCATACCGAGGGCCACCACGGCGCCGACCGCCGCCACCCCACCGATCACCAGCAGCGTGCCCGTGCGCCCGCCCATGGCGGTGCCGCCGCCACCGGTCGCCGGGCCCTTGGTGGGCTGGGCCATGTTCAGGACGGTCAGCGTCGTGGACGCGGTGTTGCCGTTCTGGCAGCGCAGGTTGACCGGGTAGTCCCCGGGCTCCTTGTTGCTCGGCACGGTCACCGAGCCGGTCAGGAAGCCGTTGTCGGGCCGTACGGTCACCCGGCCGAACGCGTCCGACTCGACCTGGGCCTGCCGGTTGTTGTTGTTCTCGCAGCTCGCCCGGATGTTGACGCGGCTGCCCGCCTGGACGCTGTTCGGCGTCACCTCGACGAACACGTTCTCGCCCGCTCGCGCGGGCTCCGCGCCGACCAGGACGAACGCCGCGATCAGCGCGAACGTGCCGAGCAGCCTGGCGATGACCGACGGGGCGGCAAGCACGCCACCGTCCTGTCGCAGACCCCGCATGATCCTCCCTCCCGGCACCGGTGCACCGGTCCTGCTGGGGCGACCCGCGCTGCTTTCCCCGTGGTCCGGCGGCAAACCCGGCCGGCATCCGGGGCGGCAGGGGCGGGTAGCGGGGCTGCCGGGTGGGAGGGGGTGGGCTCGCCGGAGCAGCCGGGTGGGAGGGGACGGGTTCAGCGGCGCCGGGGGGCGGCGTCCGGGCCGGCGGGCGGGGTGAGGGGCGCGATCGGCTGCCAGTCCAGCGGGGTGGACAGGACCATCGTGCTGGAGGGCTGCCCGTGCGGGGCGAGCCGGTCGATGACCCGCTCGAACGCGTCGATCGAGCCCGCCGCGACCTTCAGCATGCTGCACGCGTCCCCGGTGATCCGGTGGATCTCCAGGATCTCCGGCCAGCCCGCGACCTCCGGGTTGTAGAGGATGCAGCGGGAGCCGTAGCAGGACATCCGGATCAGGGCCACGACGCTGCGTCCGGCCCGGCTCAGGTCGACGTGGGCGTGGTAGCCGGTGATCACCCCCGACTCCTCCAGCCGGCGGACCCGCTCGGCGACCGCCGGGGGCGAGAGGTGCACCCGGCGGGAGAGTTCGCTGAAGGAGAGGCGGGCGTCGGCCTGCAGCTCCCGCAGCAGCGCCCAGTCCATGTCGTCCATGAGCAGACCTTACTTTCCTTAACCGGAGGCGCCCTCACACCTTCCGGGTGGCAGCTCGACGGCGGCCAACCCCGTTGATTGGGCATTCCGATCGGCGAACGACAAGCGAGATCATGTCGAGAAGCCGGCTCGAAGGAGACGAAGGTGGAGCAGACGGAGCTGCGGGGCCCCTCGCTGGCCACGGCGGTACGCCCCGTCACGCCGCAGCAGCGTGCGGCCAAGGCGGCACAGACGGGTGGGAACCCGACCCTGGAGTTCGCCGGTGAGGTGCCCTACGACGTGTACACCCGCGCCAGCACCCTGCACCGGCTGCAACAGCCGCTCAGCGACGACCCCGGCGAGATGTCGTTCCTCATGGTCAGCCAGATCATGGAGCTCTACTTCGGGCTGACCCGCTACGAGCTGCGGGAGGCCCAGCGGCTGATCCGCCGCGACGAGGTGTGGGAGTCACTGGCCCCGCTGCGCCGGGCGGGAATGCACCTGGAGGCGCTGAACGCCGCCTGGCGCGGCCTGCGCTGGATGTCGCCGGCCGACTTCAACCGGTTCCGCAACCTCCTCGGCGAGGCGTCCGGCTTCCAGTCGGCCATGTACCGGCAGCTGGAGTTCCTTCTCGGCCTCCGCGACCCGGCCCTGATCCGGCCGTTCCGCCGGCACGCCGACGTGTACGCCGAGCTGCGCCAGACCCTCGCGGCGCCGAGCCTCTGGGACGACGTGGTCGCCCTGCTCGCCCGCCGCGGCTTCGACCTCCCCGCCGACCTGCTGGACCGGGACGTGGCGGTCGAGCACGAGGCGCATCCGCGGGTCGAGGCGGCCTGGGTGGAGATCTACGCCGACAGCGGCCCGGACAACCACCTCCGGCTGCTCGGCGAGGCGCTCACCGAGGTCGCCGAACAGTTCGGCGAGTGGCGCTGGCAGCATGTCAAGGCGGTGCAGCGGACGATGGGCGCGAAGGTCGGCAGCGGCGGTTCCGCCGGCCTGGCCTGGTTGCAGCGCAGCATGGCCCGGGTGGTCTTCCCCGAGCTGTGGTCGGCCCGCACCAGCATGTGATCCCGGAAGCGAGACACCCCTCATGAACGCCCCGCACCCCGACCCGTCCCGACCCGCCACCCCGGAGGACGAGGCACGCCGGCTCGACGAGGCCGACCCCGGCCACCGGCATCTGTTCCACGTGCCACCGGCCGACGGCGGCCGCTACCCGCAGGCCGCGTACCTCGCGGGCAACTCGCTCGGCCTGCAACCCCGGGCCACCCGCGACGAACTCCTCGCCGACCTGGACGCCTGGAGCCGCCTCGGAGTCGAGGGGCACCTGGAGGCCGAGCGGCCCTGGCTGCCGTACCACGAGCTGCTCACCGCGCCGGCCGCGCGACTGGTCGGCGCCCTCCCGGCGGAGACCGTGGTGATGAACTCGCTCACGGTCAACCTGCACCTGCTGATGGTGAGCTTCTACCGCCCGGCCGGTCGGCGGACCCGCATCGTCATCGAGGACAGCGCCTTCCCCTCGGACAGCTACGCCGTGCGCAGTCAGGCCCGCTTCCACGGCCTCGACCCGGACGAGACGGTGGTCCGGTTGCGGCCCCGCCCGGGTGAGGACACGCTGCGCACCGAGGACGTGACGGCCTACCTCGCGGCCGAGGGCGACCGGGTGGCGTTGGTGCTGCTCGGCGGCGTCAACTACCTCACCGGCGAGCTGCTCGACATCCCGGCCGTCACCGCGGCCGGCCGGGCGGCCGGCGCCGTCGTGGGCTGGGACCTCGCGCACGCCGTCGGCAACGTGCCGCTGGCCCTGCACGAGTGGGGGGTCGACTTCGCCGCCTGGTGCTCGTACAAGTACCTCAACTCGGGGCCGGGTGCCCTGGCGGGCGCGTTCGTCCACGAGCGGCATCTCGGCGACCCGACGCTGCCGCGGTTCGAGGGCTGGTGGAGCACCGAGGCCACCACCCGGTTCGAGATGACGCCGGTGTCCCGGCCTCCGGCCACCGTGGAGGCGTGGCAGATCTCCAACCCGCCGATCTTCTCGATGGGGCCGGTCCGCACCTCGCTGGAGCTGTTCGACTCGGTCGGCATGCCCGCGCTGCGCGAGCGGAGCCTGCGGCTGACCGGGTACCTGGAGCGGCTGCTCGACGAGGTGACCGCCGACCGGCCGCTCACCGTGGTCACCCCGCGCGACCCCCAGCGGCGCGGCTGCCAACTCTCGCTCCGCATCGGCTCGGGCAGCGCCGCGGAACTCGCGAAGCGCCTGCGCCACGAGCACGGGGTGATCGCCGACGCCCGGGAACCGGACATCGTCCGCTTCGCGCCGGTGCCCCTCTACTCCACGTACCACGACTGCTGGCGCGTCGCCGAGGCGCTCGCCGCGACGGTGCCGGCGGTGCGCTCGTGAGCGCGGCGGCCCGGCCGCAGCCGCGGAGCCCGTGGGCGCGAACGGAAGGTGGGCACCGATGAGCCCGGAGCGCGACGAGATCGCGGTGGTCGGCGCGGGGCTGGCCGGCTGCCTGCTGGCCTGCTTCCTGGCTCGGCGGGGATACCGGGTGGCGCTCTACGAGCGGCGACCCGATCCGCGGACGGGGCGGGTCGAGCGGGGCCGCTCGATCAACCTGGCCCTCTCCGAGCGCGGCCTCGACGCGCTGCGCCGCATCGGCCTGGCCGAGCAGGTGATGGCCGACGCGCTGCCGATGCGCGGCCGCATGATCCACCCCGTCGCGGGCGAGCCGCAGTTCCAGTCCTACAGCGCCTCCGGTGACCGGGCCATCAACTCGATCAGCCGGGGCGCGCTGAACAACGCCCTGCTCGACGCGGCCGGCGCGCTGCCCGGGGTGCGGATCGCCTTCGACCACCGGTTGGTGGAGCTCGACCCGGCCACCGGCGGAATGACCTTCGAGACCCCGCAGGGCAAGGTCACGGCGACCGCGTCGGTGGTCCTCGGCGCCGACGGGGCCGGTTCGGCCGTACGCGGGCAGCTGCTCGCGCACGGGCTGCTCACCGAGAGCCTGGACTTCCTGGACTACGGCTACAAGGAACTCACCATCCCGCCGCTGGGCGGCGACTTCGCGCTGGAGCCGGACGCCCTGCACATCTGGCCGCGCGGCACCTCGATGATGATCGCGCTGCCGAACCCGGACCGCTCCTTCACCTGCACGCTCTTCTGGCCGACGCACGGCACAGCCGCCTTCGCCTCGCTCGGCAGCCCGGCCGCGATCGAGCGGCACTTCGCCGAGCACTACCCGGACCTGGTCCCGCTCGCACCGAACCTGGTGGACGACTACCAGCACAACCCGGTCGGGGTGCTCGGCACCGTCCGCTGCACGCCGTGGCAGGTCAACGGGAAGGTGGGCCTGCTCGGCGACGCGGCCCACGCCATCGTCCCCTTCTACGGGCAGGGCGCGAACTGCGCCTTCGAGGACGTCGTCGAGCTGGACCGCTGCCTCGACGAGTGCGGCGACGACTGGGCGGCGGCGCTGCCGCTGTTCCAGCGGCACCGGCAGGACAACGCCGAGGCCATCGCCCGGATGGCGCTGGCGAACTTCGTCGAGATGCGGGACAAGGTCGCCTCGCCGCTGTTCCAGATCGGCCGCCGGGTCGAACACGCGCTGGAGCGGGCGCTGCCCGGCCGGTACGTTTCCCGGTACGAGCTGGTGTCCTTCTCCACCACTCCGTACGCCGAGGTGGTCCGTCGGGTACGCCGGCAGCACCAGGTGCTCGGCGCGGTCGCCGCCGGCGCGACGGCGTTGCTGGCCGGTGCGGTCGGCGCGGTGCTCAGTCGAGGGAGGCGTCGATGAGCGTCATCTGGGATCCGCGGCTCATGGCCGGGCGGGCGCCGGACGGGCCGCCCCTGCTGCGCAACTTCGTCGACGGTGAGTTCGTCGCCGCCGGCCGGCGGTTCACCAGGAGCAGCCCGGTCACCGGCGAGCCGGTCTTCGAGGTCGCCGAGGCCGACGCATCCTGTGTGGACGACGCGGTGGCCGCGGCCCGCTCGGCGCTGCGCGGGCCGTGGGGCCGGATGGGGGAGCGGGACCGCGCCGAGGTGCTGCGCCGCGTCGCCGACGAGCTGGAACGCCGCTTCGACGACCTGGTCACCGCGGAGGTGGCGGACACCGGGAAGTCCATCTCCCAGGCCCGTACGCTCGACATCCCGCGGGGCGCCGCGAACTTCCGGGCCTTCGCGGAGATCGTCGCCACCGCGCCCACCGAGTCGTTCACGACCGTCACGCCCACCGGCGGGCGGGCGCTCAACTACGCCGTACGCAAGCCCGTCGGCGTGGTGGCCGTCATCGTGCCGTGGAACCTGCCGCTGCTGCTGCTCACCTGGAAGGTGGCGCCCGCGCTGGCCTGCGGCAACGCCGTGGTCGTGAAGCCCAGCGAGGAGACCCCGGCGTCGGCGACGCTGCTGGCCGAGGTGATGGCCGCGGCCGGCGTGCCGGCGGGAGTGTTCAACCTGGTGCACGGCTTCGGGCCGGACTCCGCCGGGGAGTTCCTCACCCGGCACCCCGGGGTCGACGCCATCACGTTCACGGGGGAGTCGGCGACCGGCAGCGCCATCATGCGCGCGGCGGCCGACGGGGTGAAGGCGGTCAGCTTCGAGCTGGGCGGCAAGAACGCGGGGCTGGTCTTCGCGGACGCGGACCTCGACGCCGCCGTCGCCGGGTCGGTGCGCTCCAGCTTCACCAACGGGGGCCAGGTCTGCCTCTGTACCGAACGCCTCTACGTGCAGCGCCCGGTCTTCGAGGAGTTCACGGCGCGGCTGGCGAAGCGGGCCGGCGAGCTGGCGTACGGCTGGCCGACCGACGAGGCCACCGCGACCATGCCGCTGATCTCGCACGGCCACCGGGCCAAGGTGCTCGGCCACTACGAGCTGGCCCGCGCCGAGGGCGCGCAGGTGCTCGCCGGGGGCGGCACGCCGCACTTCGGCGACGCCCGCGACGGCGGCGCGTACGTGCAGCCGACTGTGCTGACCGGGCTCGGCCCGGACGCCCGCACCAACCGGGAGGAGATCTTCGGCCCGGTCGTGCACGTCGCGCCCTTCGACGACGAGGAGGAGGCGTACGCGCTGGCGAACGGCACCGATTACGGGCTCGCGGCGACGGTGTGGACGCGCGACGTGGGGCGGGCGCACCGGGCCGGCGCGCGGCTGGACGCCGGCATCGTCTGGGTGAACACCTGGTTCCTGCGCGACCTGCGCACCCCGTTCGGCGGGGTGAAGGCGTCGGGGATCGGTCGCGAGGGCGGGGTGCACTCGCTCGACTTCTACTCCGAGCTCACCAACGTCTGCGTGGAGCTGTCGTGACCGGGCGGAGCGAGCAGCCGGACGTGATCGTCGACATCGAGGCCGCGAACCGGGAGCTGGCCGAGGCCCGCAGCAGCGGCAAGCCGTGCCCGCCGCTGCGGGGGCGGCTGCTGCCGGAGGGGGACGTCGAGTCGGCGTACCGCGTGCAGCAGCTCCAGGCGCGGGCCTGGCAGGGCCAGGGCGAGCGCCGGGTGGGCGCGAAGATCGGGCTGACCTCCCGGGCGGTGCAGGAGAGCCTCGGCGTGTTCCAGCCGGACTTCGGCATGCTGACCGACGCGATGGCCGTGGGCGACGGCGTCGAGGTGCCGATCGGGCGGCTGCTCCAGCCACGCGTGGAGGCGGAGATCGCCTTCGTGCTCGGCGCCGACCTGACCGACGAGCGGGTCACCACCGTGGACCTGATCCGCGCCGTCGACCACCTGCTGCCGGCCATCGAGATCGTCGACTCCCGGATCGCCGGGTGGGACATCTCCATCGTGGACACGGTGGCGGACAACGCCTCCAGCGGCCTGTTCGTGCTCGGCACCTCGCCGCGCCGGCTCGCCGACGTCGACCTGCGGCTCTGCGGCATGGTGCTGGAGCACGCGGGGGAGCCGGTGTCGGTCGGCGCGGGCGCGGCCTGCCTGGGCAACCCGCTGCACGCGCTGCAGTGGCTGGCCCGGACGCTGGCCGGCACGGGTGACCCGCTGCGGGCGGGGGACGTCGTGCTCTCCGGGGCGCTCGGCCCCATGGTGCCGGTCACCCCCGGCGCCGCCTACGAGGCGCGGATCTCCGGTCTCGGCTCGGTGCGGACGAGCTTCTCGAAGGAGGCCCAGTGACAACCGGTGTGGCGGTGATCGGTTCCGGCAACATCGGCACCGATCTGATGATCAAGGTGCTCCGGCTGAGCGACCGCCTGCGCATGGTGGCGATGGCCGGCATCGACCCGGAGTCCGACGGTCTGGCCCGCGCCCGCCGGCTCGGCGTGGCCACCACCGCCGAGGGGGTGGAGGGTCTCGTCGGGATGCCGGAGTTCGCCGACGTCGAGCTGGTCTTCGACGCCACCTCGGCCGGGGCGCACCGGCACAACGACGCGGTGCTGCGCGCGCACGGGCGCACGGTCGTCGACCTGACCCCGGCGGCGATCGGCCCGTACGTGGTGCCCCCCGTCAACCTCGACGAGCACCTGCACGAGCGCAACGTCAACATGGTCACCTGCGGGGGTCAGGCCACCGTGCCGATCGTCGCCGCCGTCGGCCGGGTCACCCCGGTGGCGTACGGCGAGATCGTCGCCTCGATCGCCTCGAAGTCGGCCGGCCCGGGCACCCGGGCCAACATCGACGAGTTCACCGAGACGACCGCCCGGGCCATCGAGGTGGTCGGCGGCGCCGAGCGGGGCAAGGCGATCATCGTGCTGAACCCGGCCGACCCGCCGCTGCTGATGCGCGACACCGTCTACTGCCTCTGCCCCGACGCCGATGCCGACACCGCGGCGATCGCGGCCTCGGTGGCGCGGATGGTGGCGACCGTGCAGGAGTACGTGCCCGGCTACCGGCTCAAGCAGGACGTGCAGTTCGACCGGGTGGACACCTACGTGCCGTCGTTGGGCCGCCACCTCTCCGGCCTGCAGGTCTCCGTCTTCCTGGAGGTCTCCGGCGCCGGGCACTACCTGCCCGCGTACGCCGGGAACCTCGACATCATGACCTCGGCGGCGCTGCGCACCGCCGAGCGGCTGGTCGTCCGGCAGTCGGAGGGGGCGGCGGCGTGACCGAGCTGTACATCCAGGACGTGACGCTGCGCGACGGCATGCACGCCATCGCCCACCGGTACACCGTCGACCAGGTCCGCACCATCGCGGCGGCGCTGGACGCCGCCGGCGTCGCCGCGATCGAGGTGGCCCACGGCGACGGCCTCGCCGGGTCCAGCGTCAACTACGGCCACGGCGCCGCGACCGACGCCGAGTGGATCGCCGCGGCGGCCGAGGTGCTGACGAACGCGAAGCTCACCACCCTGCTGCTGCCGGGGATCGGCACCATCGCCGACCTGAAGGCCGCCCGGGCGCTCGGTGTGACCAGCGTCCGCATCGCCACCCACTGCACCGAGGCGGACATCTCCGCCCAGCACATCTCCTGGGCCCGGGAGAACGGCATGGACGTCGCCGGGTTCCTGATGATGTCGCACATGAACGACCCGGCCGGGCTCGCCGCCCAGGCCAAGCTCATGGAGTCGTACGGGGCGCACTGCGTCTACGTCACCGACTCCGGGGGCCGGCTGCTCATGTCGGACGTGGCGCAGCGGGTCGACGCGTACCGGCAGGTGCTGGAGCCGCAGACGCAGATCGGCATCCACGCCCACCACAACCTCTCCCTCGGGGTGGCCAACAGCGTCCTGGCGGTCGAGCACGGCCGCGTCCTCGGTGCGGCGCCCGTGGGCCCCGACGCCCCGCACGGGCGCACGGTGCGGGTGGACGCCTCGCTCGCCGGCATGGGCGCGGGCGCCGGCAACGCCCCGCTGGAGGTCTTCGTCGCGGTAGCCGAGCTGCACGGCTGGAAGCACGGCTGCGACGTGTTCGCGCTCATGGACGCCGCGGACGACCTGGTCCGGCCGGTGCAGGACCGGCCGGTGCAGGTCGACCGGGAGACCCTGTCGCTCGGCTACGCCGGGGTCTACTCCAGCTTCCTGCGGCACGCCGAGCGCGCCTCGGCGAAGTACGGCGTCGACGTCCGCTCGATCCTGGTCGAACTGGGCCGGCGGCGGATGGTGGGCGGCCAGGAGGACATGATCGTCGACGTGGCGCTGGACCTCGCCGGCAAGGAGGACCGGTGAGCACCGGGAGCGAGCCGGGCCTGCGGGCCCCGCGGTCGGGTACGGAAGGTGGCGCAGCATGACCGGGCCGGACGTCGCCGGGATCGCCGAGCGGCTGGGCACGGCGGCCGACACCGCCACCGCGATCGCCCAGCTCGCCGCGGAGACCGGCCTCGACGTGGACGCCGCGTACGCGGTGCAGACCGCGCTGCTGGACCGCCGGCTGGCCCGGGGCGAGCGGCTGGTCGGGCTCAAGATGGGGCTCACCAGCCGGGCGAAGATGGCCCAGGTCGGCGTGGACGAGGTGATCTGGGGCCGGCTCACCGACGTGATGCGGGTGCCCGACGGCGGCACGGTCGACGTGGGCGCGTACATCCATCCGCGGGTGGAGCCGGAGGTGGCGTTCCTGCTGGACCGCCTCCCCGGGCCGGGCGAACCGGTCGGTGCCTTCACCGACGCGGTCCGCGCGGTCGCCCCGGCCATCGAGCTCATCGACTCCCGCTACGCGAACTTCACGTTCTCGCTGCCCGACGTGATCGCGGACAACACCTCCGCCGCCGCGTTCGTCCTCGGACCCTGGTCGCCGGTGCCCGACGGCCTGGAGAACCTGGGCGTGCTGCTGGAGGTCGACGGGCGGGTCGCCCAGGTCGGCTCGACCGCGGCGATCCTCGGCGACCCGCGTCGGGCGCTGGACGAGGGGATCCGGCTGGCCGGCCGGCACGGGGTGCGGCTGCGGGAGGGCTGGGTCTTCCTCGCGGGCGCCGCGACGGCCGCCGTCCCGCTGCGTCCCGGCGCGCACGTGCGCGCCGTCGTGGAGAAGCTCGGCGCGACCTCGCTGCGGGCGGCGTCGTGAGCGCGGTGGGTGCGCCGGTCCCGGGGGCCGGCGACGGCGGAAACGGGACAGTGGCCCGGGTGGTGCCCGGCAAGGCCGTGCCGCGGGGGGCGTTCCCACACGTGAAGGTCGCCGGTGGCTTCGTCTTCGTCTCCGGTACGTCGTCGCGCCGGCCGGACAACACCTTCGCCGGGGTCGAGGTGGACGAGTTCGGCACCACCTCCCTCGACATCCGCGCGCAGACCCGGGCGGTCATCGAGAACATCGGCGACCTGCTCCGCTCGGTCGGCGCCGACCTCTCCGACCTGGTCCAGGTGACCACGTACCTGGTGAACATGAACGACTTCGGCGGCTACAACGAGGTGTGGGCGGAGTACTTCGACGCCGCTGGCCCCACCCGGACCACCGTCGCCGTGCACCAGTTGCCGCACCCCCACCTGCTCATCGAGATTCAGGCCGTGGCCCTTCGTCCCTCAGGAGGTCAGTCGTGAGCGAGATCGCCGAGCCGTTCAGCTTCCCCGGGTGGATCGCCGAGAACCAGCACCTGCTCAAGCCGCCCGTCGGCAACAAGGAGATGCTGCCGGGCAGCGACGACTTCATCGTCATGGTGGTCGGCGGGCCCAACCAGCGGACCGACTTCCACGTCGACCCGTACGAGGAGTTCTTCTACCAGATCAAGGGCAACATGCACGTCAACCTGATGCTCCCGGAGGGCCCCCGTACGGTCCACATCCGCGAGGGTCAGATGTGGATGCTGCCCCGCAACACCCCGCACTCGCCGCAGCGACCCGAGGCCGGCTCGATCGGGATGGTCATCGAGCGGGTCCGCGAGGAGGGCACGCTGGAGAAGTTCCAGTGGTACTGCCCGGAGTGCAGCCACAAGGTGCACGAGGTCGAGCTGCAGGTGCGCGACATCGCCGCCGACCTCCCGCCGGTCTTCCGGGCGTTCTACGCCGACGAGAAGGCGCGCACCTGCGGCGACTGCGGCGCGCTGCACCCGGGCAAGGGCTGATGGCCGGCTCCGCACCGGGCCTGGCGGGGGAGGTGCCCTCGCCGGTGGTGGACGTGCACACGCACGTCGTACCGAAGGGATGGCCGGCCCTCGACGCCGCGTGCGGCGGGTCCGGTTGGCCCTGGCTGCGGATCGACTCCGAGCGGGCCGCCATGATCATGGTGGGTGCCACGGAGTTCCGGCCGGTCGGCGCCGAGTGCTGGGACGCGCCCACCCGGCTGGCCGACATGGACGCCGACGGCGTCGACGTCCAGGTCGTCTCGCCCACACCGGTCTTCTTCAGCTACGACCGCCCGGCCGACCAGGCGGTCAAGGTGGCGAGGATCTTCAACGACCTCACCCTGGAGGTGACCGCCGCCGGCGGCTCCCGGCTCGTGCCGTTCTGCCAGGTGCCCCTCCAGGACCCGGACGCGGCCTGCGCCGAGCTGGACCGCTGCCTCGCGGCCGGGCACGCCGGCGTGGAGATCGGCAACCACGTCGGCGACCGCGACCTCGACGACGCCGGGATCGTGCAGTTCCTGACGCACTGCGCCGAGGTGGGCGCCCCGGTGTTCGTGCACCCCTGGGACATGCCCGGCGGGCCGCGGCTCGACCGGTGGATGGCCCGCTGGCTGACCGGGATGCCGGCCGAGACGCACCTGTCGGTGCTGGCGCTGATCCTCGGTGGGGTCTTCGACCGGGTGCCGGCCAGCCTGCGGATCTGCTTCGCGCACGGCGGCGGCAGCTTCCCGTTCTGGGTGGGGCGCGCGGACAACGCCTGGCACCGCCGGGGCGATCTGGTACGCGGGTCCTCCACCGCCCCGCCCAGCGCGTACCTGGACCGGTTCCTCGTCGACTCGGTGGTCTTCGAGCCGGCGGCGCTGCGGCTGCTGGTGGACACGATGGGGGAGGACCGGGTGCTGGTGGGCAGCGACTACCCGTACCCACTGGGGGAGCGCCCGGTCGGCCAGGTGGTGCGCAAGGCGGACTTCCTCACCGCCGACCAGCGCGCGAAGCTGCTGTCGCGCAACGCCCTGCGCTTCCTCGGCCGCGACGCCCCGCCGCGCTGACCCGCGGTCGGGCGGTCCGGTGCCGGCGCGGCCGGCGGCACCCGACCGGTCGTGTCTGCGTGCCCGAGGGCGCGCGGACGGGCAGGATGGGGGCATGGCCGAGCCGCACGACCTGACCGCGCTGGAGCAGGCCGCCGCGATCGCCCGCGGCGAGCTGTCCAGCGTGGAGCTGGTCGAGCATCACCTGCGCCGGGTCGCGGCGCTCGGCGACACCGTCGGCGCGTTCGTCACCGTCACCCCGGAGGCGGCCCGGGAGGCGGCCCGCGCGGCCGATGCCGTCCCGGTGGAGGAGCGGGGGCCCCTGCACGGCGTACCGACCGCGATCAAGGACCTGACGCTGACCGCCGGGGTGCGCACCACGTTCGGTTCGGCCGCCTTCGCCGACTTCGTGCCGCCCGTGGACGCCGACGTGGTCCGGTTCATCCGGGGCGCCGGCCTCGTGAGCCTCGGCAAGACGACCACCTCCGAGCTGGGCTGTTCGCTCTACTCCGAGGGGCTGGTCGCGCCGCCGGCCCGCAACCCGTGGGACCTCGCGTACACGGCGGGCGGGTCCAGCGGTGGCGCGGCGGCCGCCGTCGCGGCCGGCCTGGTGCCGGTGGCGCAGGGCTCCGACGGGGGCGGGTCGCTGCGCATCCCCGCCGGCCTGTGCGGGCTCGTGGGCTACAAACCCAGCCGGGGCCTGGTCTCCGGCGGCCCGGTGGGCTTCGGCGCGTTCGGGCTGCCCACCCACGGCCCGATCGGGCGGACGGTCACCGACGTCGCGGCCCTGCTCGACGTGATGGCGCAGCCGGTGCCGGGTGAGCCCTACCTGCCGCCCGCCCCGCCGCCCGACGGCTACCTCGGGGCGGCCCGTGCCGCCGGCCCGGGCCGGCTGCGCATCGGCCGGTTCACCGCCCCGATGCTCGCCGAGGAGCCGGTGCACCCCGACTGCGTGGCCGCCGTCGACCGGGCCGCCACGCTGCTGGCCGCCGCCGGCCACGAGGTCGTCGACGTGCCCCCTCCGCTGGGCCCCACGGCGTGGCCGCTGTTCGAGGTCGTCTGGTACGTGCTGGCGCTCTCTCCGGTGCCCCCGGAGCGGGAGAGCCGGCTGCTGCCGCTGACCCGGTTCCTGCGGGCCCGCGGCGCCGAGGTGTCCGCCGGCATGCTCGCCGCCACGCTGGGCGAACTCCAGGCCCAGGTACGCCTCGGCGCCCGCAACACGGCCGGCTGCGACCTGCTGCTCTGCCCCACCCTCGCCGCCCCGCAGGCGCCCGTCGGGTGGTTCACCTCCGACGGCGACCCGGAGGCGGATTTCGACAGGCAACGCCGTTTCTCGCCGTACTGCGCCATCTTCAACGTCACGGGCGAGCCGTCCGTGTCGCTGCCGGTCGGCACGACGGCGGCGGGCCTGCCCGTCGGGGTCCTGCTGACGGGCCGGTACGGTGACGACGCGCGGCTGATCGCAACCGCTGCGGAACTGGAGAACTCCAGTGGCGGATGGGATCGGCACCCCGCGATCTGGCGGGCCGCCGACTCCGCTAACGTGAATGGGAGCGGAGTCGGGCGGTTGACGCCTTGAACCTGTCCACCCGACCTTGATGGCCTGAGGTCTCTTCTTCCGCCTGGGGGCGTTGGGATTGTCTGTTACCGACACGTTGCTGGTCTTCGTCGGCATCCCGGCGGCGGCCGTACTGGTGATCGGCGGTCTGGCGTACGCCGGTAGCCGCGGCAATGGTGGGGGCGGCGCCAAGCGTTACCGGCCGGGCCGGGCCTTCGACTTCACGCCGGTCTGGTTCCTGGCCCGCCCGGAGCAGCTGGCGGACTCGGCCGGCACCGCCCTGGCAGCGGGCGCGCAGGCGCCGGCGCTGACCAGCCGCAAGCAGGAGCAGGCCGGCCGGGAGGCCCCGGCCGGTGGAACCGGAGGCGCAAGTGACCGTTGGTGAGACGCAGGTGGGCACGGGCAACCCGCCGGAGGTGCTGGACGGTCCGTTCTCGACCCGGCAGCTGCTGCGCATCGACGAGGCCCTGCGCCTGGCCGACCAGGGCACCGGCCTCGTCTTCTCGGTCTTCGTCGGCGGTCTCGACGAGCCGATCCGGGAGCACGCCGAGCGGCTGCACCGCCAGCTCGCCGACCCCGACCGATCGGTGCTGATCGCGGTGTCGCCCAACCAGCGCCGCCTGGAGATCGTCACCGGCCGGCACGCGCGCAAGCGCATCCCCGACACGTACGCCAAGCTCGCCGCGCTCTCCATGGTCGCGGCCTTCGGCGGCGGCGATCTGGCCGGCGGCATCATCAACGGCCTCGACCAGCTCGCGAGCCACGCCGGCAAGGGCTGATCCCGCTCCCGTCGACGAAGCCCGGTCCGCGCCGAACGCGGGCCGGGCTTCGTCGTGTGCCGCGCCGACAGTCACCGCCTCGGCGCCCTCGTCGCCATGATCGGCACGCCCGACGGCGACGCGGGCACAGCCGCCGTGCCGGCGACGCGAGCACGGCCGCCGTGCCGGCGACGCGGGCACGGCCGCCGTGCCGGCGACGCGGGCACGGCCGCCGTGCCGGCGACGCGGGCACGGCCGCCGTGCCGGCACGCGGACGGCACGACGAACGGCCCGGGGCCGGCGCGGGTTCGTGCCCACGCCGGCCCCGGGCCGTGCTCGATCGTCGCGTCAGGCGCTGCGGGCGTCCCGCTCGCGGGCCCGCAGCGCCCGGACCACGCCGTCGCGGCCCTCGGCCACCAGCCGGCGCAGCGGCGCCGGGTGGCCGTCGCCGGTCAGCCAGGCGTCGGTGGCCGCCACCGTGTCGTCCTCCACGAGGTACGCCGGGTATCCGAGCTGCGCGAACTCCTGCGCCGGCTCGCTGTCCCGGCTGGCCCAGACCTGGCCGACCGTGGCGAAGTACCGCTCCCGGTAGGGCGTGATCAGCTCGACCTGCGTCGGGTGCGCGAAGCCCTGCAACAGCGCCCGGTTGCGCCAGTTCGGCAGCGCCTCCGGGCCGGTCAGCTGGGCCCAGACGGCGGCCTTGTTCTCCGCGGTCGGCACCAGCGCGTGCACGTACGCGGCCTCCCGCTCGCCGCTCGCCGTCCGGTCGCGGGCCAGCTCGGCGTCCACGTCGTCGGGCCCGGCCGCGCCGTTGGCCACCAGCGCCGCGAGCAGGCCCCAGCGCAGCTCGGTGTCGATGGTCAGGCCGGCGGGCACCTCCCGGCCGTCCAGCCAGCCGCGCAGGGTCGCCAGGTCCTCACTGGAGCGGGCCGCCGAGGCGTACGCCCGGGCCCACGCGAGCTGGAAACCGCTGCCCGGCTCGGCCGCCGCCAACGCCGCCTTCGCGGTGCGGGCCAGCTCCGCCCAGCCCGTCGGCGCCCAGGCCGGGTCGGCGTAGAGGGTGAGCGTCGTCGTGGCCTGCCGCAGGGTCGCGGTGACCAGGTTGATGTCGGTCTCGGCGGGCAGCCCGGCGAGCACCAGCGCCACGTAGTCCCGCGCGGCGAGCTCGGCGTCCCGGGTCATGTCCCACGCCGCCGTCCAGCACAGCGCGCGGGCCAGCGACGACTCGAAGCCGGCGATGTGCTGCACCACGGTGGCCATCGACCGCTCGTCCAGCCGGAGCTTGGTGTAGGTGAGGTCGTCGTCGTTGAGCAGCAGCACGTCGGCGGCGCGCACGCCGGTCAGCTCCGCCAGCTCCGTGCGTTCACCGGTCACGTCCACCTCGAGCCGCTCACGGCGGACCAGGCGCCCGTCGGCCAGGTCGTAGAGGCCGACCCCGATCCGGTGGGTGCGCAGCGTCGGATAGCCCGACGGCGCCTCCTGCCGGACGGCCACCTGCTGGTAGGTGCCGTCCGCGCCGATCGTCACCTCCGGCCGCAGCGTGTTGACCTGGGCGGTCTCCAACCACTGGGCGGCGAACTTGCGCAGCTCGCGGCCGGAGGCCGCCTCCAGCTCGGAGAGCAGGTCGTCGAAGGTGGCGTTGCCCCAGGCGTGCTTCGCGAAGTAGGTGCGCAGGCCGGCCAGGAACGGCTCCTCGCCGACGTACGCCACCAGCTGCTTGAGGACGCTCGCGCCCTTGGCGTAGGTGATGCCGTCGAAGTTGACCTCGACGGCCTCCAGGTCGGGCATCTCGCAGTAGACCGGGTGGGTGGAGGAGAGCTGGTCCTGCCGGTAGCCCCAGTTCTTGCGGATGGAGAGGAACGTCGTCCACGCCTCGCGGAACCGGGTCGCGTGGGTGTTGCACCAGTGGCTGGCCCACTCGGCGAACGACTCGTTGAGCCACAGGTCGTTCCACCAGCGCATCGTGACGAGGTCGCCGAACCACATGTGGGCCATCTCGTGCAGGATCGTGTTGGCCCGCTGCTCGTACTCGAAGTCGGTCACCTGGGAACGGAAGATGTAGTGCGACTCGGCGTGCGTGACGCAGCCGAAGTTCTCCATCGCGCCGGCGTTGAAGTCGGGCACCCAGAGCTGGTCGTACTTCGGCAGCGGGTAGCGGACGCCGAACTGCTCGTGGAAGAAGTCGAAGCCCTGCTTGGTGATCAGGAAGAGGTCGTCCGCGTCCATGTACTGCGCCATCGACGCACGGCAGAACACGCCGAGGTCGATGCCGTCGTGGCTGTCGCGCACCTCGTGGTACGGCCCCGCGCAGAGCGCCGTGATGTAGGTGCTCATCCGCGCGGACTCCGCGAAGTGGACGGTCTTCAGGTCGTCGCCCGCCGGCTCCTCGCGCTCCACCGGCATGTTGGACACCACCCGCCAGTGCTCCGGCACGGTGGCCCGCCAGGTGTAGACGCTCTTCAGGTCGGGCTGGTCGAAGCAGGCGAACACCCGCTGGGCGTCGGCCGTCTCGAACTGGCTGTAGAGGTAGGTCTCGCCGTCGACCGGGTCGACGGTGCGGTGCAGGCCCTGCCCGCTGCTGGAGTAGGCGAAGTCCGCGTCGACCACCAGCGTGTTCTCGCCCTGCAGGCCGGTCAGCGTGAGGCCCTTCTCGGCCGACCAGTCGGAGAGGTCCACCGGGGAGCCGTTCAGCGTGGCCGAGCGCACCGACTCGGCGGCCACCTCGATGAACGTGCTCGCGCCCGGCTCGGTGCAGCGGAACCGGACCTCCGTGGTGGACCGGAAGGTGCGGCCCTGCGCCGCCTTCACGGCGGTCGACAGGTCCAGACTGATGTCGTACCCGGTCACCTCGAGCAGTCGGGCCCGCTCGGTCGCCTCGACCTGCGTCAGGTTGCGCACTCCCGGCACTGTTGTCTCCATCCCACTCGCGTGTACGCCGCGTCGGCGCCGGCCACCGGTCGACTCGCGGCGTCGGCCCGGGACCGAGTCTTCCATGCAGCGGCGCCCGGCGGTGGCCGAGGTCACGCTCTCATTCCGCTGTCGGTCGATGCCGCCCGGGGTGAAGATCGGTGAAGACGCCGGACGGTAGGCGTCACCCGTTGCGAAGGGACGCACCGTGAGCGAACGTGTCGCCGTTGACATGTGGTTCGACCCGATCTGCCCGTGGGCCTGGATCACCTCCCGCTGGCTGCTCGAGGTGGAGAAGGTCCGTGACCTGGACGTCCGCTTCCACGTCATGAGCCTCTCGGTGCTCAACGAGGGCCGCGACCTGCCCGAGGAGTACCAGGAGATGATGCGGACCGCCTGGGCGCCGGTGCGGATCTGCATCGCCGCGGAGCAGCGGTACGGCGGCGAGGTGCTGCGCCGGCTCTACACGGCCCTGGGCACCCGCATCCACCTGGCCAAGGAGAACCGTGGCCCCGAGCTGTACGCCGCCGCGCTGACCGACGCGGGCCTGGACCCGGCGCTCGCCGCGGCGGGCGACAGCACCGAGTACGACGAGGCGCTGCGCGCCAGCCACGAGGCCGGCATGCGGCCGGTCGGCCAGGAGGTCGGCACCCCGGTCATCCACGCCCCCGGCCCGGAGGGCAGCCCGATCGCGTTCTTCGGCCCGGTGATCACGCCCGCGCCCAAGGGGGAGGCCGCCGGCCGGCTCTGGGACGGCGTAATGCTGGTCGCCGGCACCCCGGGCTTCTACGAGCTGAAGCGCACCCGCGACCTCGGTCCGATCTTCGACTGACGCGGGCAGGGCTCCCCGGCGCACCGTTCGGTGTGCCGGGGAGCGTTGTTAACACGTGACGACAACCGTCACCGCTCCGCCGCCGACCTCGTTTGGCCGGATGTCCGCCGCAGCCAGTCGCAATCCGCAACTTCGCAGCTCGTGGAGGCATCCTGATGGCCAAGCACCGTCGCGTGTCCGGTGACGATCCGCTGCCCCAGGCGGAGGTCGAGACCCCCGCGTACTGGTCGGTCGACGACTCCCGCTGGCCGGCGCTCCGGCCGGACCTGCCCACGGACGTGGCGGACCTGCTCGCCCCGCCGATCGTGGTGGGCGTCGCCCGGGTGGCGGCGACGTCCCGGCTGACCCCACCGGGCGCCGGCACCCCGCCGCGGCGGACCCCGCCCACCCCGGCCACGCGCCCGGCCGGCGGCCCCGGCCCCGTCGGGCGGCACCGGCCGGCGGCCGAACGCGCCCGTTAGGCCCCCGACCACGATGACCGGACCGTCCGGGTCGCCGCTTTCACCTGATGGACGGCGGCCCGGGTCCGCGTCCCGGCCCGGACCGGCGACGGTAGCGTCAGCGGGCATGACGGTCGTGCATCCGATCGCCCGGGCCTGGATCACCACTGGCGGCACCGGCGCGCAGAACTACGACGAGTTCGCCGACGACGCGGAGATCACCGCGATCATCGAGGCGAACCCGCACAGTGCCCTCGGCATCGAGATGCCGCACCGGGCGCCGGAGAGCCTCGGCAGGTCCTTCCTCGACGCGCTGCCCGACGCGGTGGCCCGGCTCACCGAGGCCAAGGCCGACGGGAGCTACACCCCCGCCGAGCAGGTGGTGGTGCTCTACCGGATCAGCGCGCCGGGCGAGGAGTCCGCGTACGGCCTCTTCGCGATGGTGGACACCGACCAGATCTCCACCCGGGCCGACGAGCCCGGCCTCGTGATCCGCAACGAGGACGTCTTCATCGCCAAGGTGCGGGAGCGGGTGGCGCTGGCCGAGGCGCTCGGCCACCTCCTCTCCCCGGTGCTGCTGCTGCAGACCGGGCGCGGTGGGGACCTGCACGCCGCGCTCGCGGCGGCGACGGAGGCCGCCGGGGCACCCGCCGCCACCGACACCGACCAGGCCGGCCGGACCCACGCCATCTGGCCGGTGGGGCCGGGCCCGGAGCAGGACGCGCTGACGGCGCTCGCCGGCGGCGGCGAGCTGGTCGTGGCCGACGGCAACCACCGCAGCCTCGCCGCGCAGACCGGTGGCCTCGCGCGCTTCCTGGCGGTGGTCACGACGCCGGGATCGGTCGCCATCCAGCCGTACAACCGGCTGGTCAGCGAGCTGACCACCAGCCCCGGGGAGCTGCTCGACCGGCTCCGCGCGGCCGGCGCGGAGATCAGCCCGATCGACGGCCCGGTCGAGGTCCCGGCGGCCGGCGGCACCGTGCACCTCCGGCTGCCCGACCGCGGGTACGCGGTCCGGCTCCCCCGGGTCGGCGGCGGCCGGCTGGAGAACCTCGACCACGCCCTGGTCGAGCGGCTGCTGCTGCGGGACGCGCTGGGTCTCGACCCGGGCGACAAGCGGATCACGTACGTCGGCGGCGACTACCCCGCGAGCTGGCTGACCGGCGAGGTCGAGTCCGGCCGGGCCGAGCTGGCGGTGCTGATCGCCCCGGTGACCGTGGACGACTTCGTCGCGGTGAACCTCGCTCGGGAGAAGATGCCGCGCAAGAGCACCTGGTTCACCCCCAAGGCGCGCGGTGGCCTCGTGGTGGCCGAGCTGCCGCGCTGAGCTGTGACGAATCGCCGCGGTGACGCCGCCCGCGCGGCGTCACCGCCGGCGGCCTGACAGACTGCGCGGTATGCGCGTCTACCTGGGATCCGACCACGCCGGTTACGAGCTGAAGGTGCACCTGGCCAGCTACCTGGCCGACCAGGGCTACGAGGTGGTGGACGTCGGTCCGCACGTGTTCGACCCCGACGACGACTACCCGGTCTTCTGCTTCCACACCGGCGACCGGGTGGTGGCCGACGAGGGCAGCCTCGGTGTCGTCATCGGTGGCTCCGGCAACGGCGAGCAGATCGCCGCCAACAAGGTCGTCGGGGTGCGGGCGGCGCTCGCCTGGAACATCGAGACCGCCCAGCTGGCCCGGGAGCACAACGACGCCAACGTCGTGGCCGTCGGCGCCCGGCAGCACACCCTGGACGAGGCGACCGCCATCGTCGAGGCCTTCCTCAACACGCCGTTCTCGGGCAACGAGCGGCACGCCCGCCGGATCGCGCAGGTCGCCGCCTACGAGTCGAAGCGGGAGCTGCCGCCGCTGCCCTGACCCGGCCGTCCCGGTCGGTCGTCAACGCGGGGAGCGCGGCAGCTCCTCGCGGGGCACCCAGTTGCGCCGTACGACGACCACCCGGGCCTCGGCCTCGGCCAGGTCGTCGTCGGTGGGCCGGGCCGCGTCGCGGGCCCGCAGCGCGGCGCTCACACCCACCTGGGACGAGCCCGAGCCGACCAGCCCGCGCAGCCCGCGCTCGCCCTCGCGGTCGTCGCCCGGGGCGCCCCGCCGGCGGGGCGCCCCGGCGCCGTCGTGCACCCCGGACGTGGTGGCCGTGGCCCCGCCGGCCTCCCCGGCCTCGTCACCGGGGCGGTGCCGCAGCCGGCGTCGCCGTCGCTCCGCATCACCCATTCCCCGACCGTACCGCCCGCGGGCCGCGGCGGTGCTCCCCGATCCGCGCCCGCACCTCGGCCGGCCACCCGGCGTCGGGGCGCTCGCCCGCCGGGCGGTGGCGGACTCGGCGACCGATTTGCCGGGTGGCTACCCTCGGACGCAGGCGCCGACGGTGCCGTCGGTCAGGGGGAGGGGACGAAGATGGCGGACCAGACACAGCCGTGGGCGGAGCGGACCGTCGAGGTGCCGCCGCAGCCCGGGGTGGTGCCACCGCAGCGGGACGGCTTCCGCCGCGGCGTGGCGTCGGTCGGTCAGCCGCAGACGCCGCGCACCGAGCCGTTCCCGGTGGTCGAGCAGGAGCCGACCGGCACCGGCTGGCCGGGCGGCCCGCAGCCGCGCCGGCCGATGAGCTGGCACCTGGCGCAGCTGCGGCGGGGCAGCGAGTGGAGCACGGCGGCCGGCCTCTTCGCGTTCGTCTGCTGGGGGATCTGGGCCATCTCCGGCCAGGGAAACCTGACCGGTCCGGTCCTGGTCTTCGTGCTGAGCCTGCTCGTCGCGGTCGGGCTCTTCGCGCTCGCCCGGCTGCTCGGCCGGGTGATCCTGGAGCGGCAGTTGGGCCGGGTCCGGCGCACCGCGCGCGGCGCTCACCTGGTGACGGCGGTCTTCCTCGTCGGGCTGGGCGTGGCGTGGCTCCAGCAGACCGAGTGGGTGGTCTCCGCCTGGAACTGGATCACCGGCAACTGATCCCGGCGGCGCCCGGGCGGGCCGGCCAACGCCGCCCGCCCGCGCGCCCGGTCGCGGTGATCACCGCGACGTCGGTCGTCCTCCGCCAGGATGGCGCTTCTTACCCGGCGAGCCGCGGTTCATCCACGGCGCCTCGGCCCGGCTGCGGCCCGTACGCGTCAGTGGGTGCCGCCGTGCCCCTCGGCGTCGGCGAGCGGAGAGGCGACGCGCGCCTGCGGGTCCTCGACGCCCGGCTCGCCGCCGTCCGGGGCCACCGCGCCGTCGTAGGTGTAGACGGGGCCGCCGTCGTCGTGCTGCTTCGTGGTGCGGATGTAACGGTGGATCAACCCGTCGATCTTCAGCTCGACGAGGGCCTCGTCGCCCGCGTCGTGGGTGCTGCCGTCCCGGGGGCCACCGACCAGGTGTGCCGTGCTGTTCGTGTCCATGCCGAAGCCCTACCCGGGCGGTCCCCCGGCAAAACGGGCGCCGGAGGCGGGCACGGGCCGGCCGGAGCGGTCCCGGCCGGCCCGTGGTCGGTCAGCCCGCCTGGGCGACGGCGTAGTCGCGGGCGACCCGGACGAGCTCCACGAGCCCACCGGCGTACTCCTGCGACTCGCCGTGCGCCTCCTCGAACGGTGGCTGGAAGCCGACGCCCTCCCACTGGCCGGTCGCCGCGTTCCAACGGTCGTTGCCGACCTCGAAGTCCCAGGCGAAGATCCCGAGCTCGTAGTACAGCTCGTCGGCGGAGTTGCCGGCGGCCGAGTAGAGCACGTCCGCGACCGGGCCGGTCTGCGACGGCCAGGTGACCGTGCCGCGTTCCTGCGCGATCGCGCCGACGATCCGCCGGGCGCTGTCCAGGAAGAGCTTCGACTCGTCGATCGACGGCCTCGGCAGCGTCACCCGCCCGTCGGCCTTGTACGCCCCCGGCGGCCACATGAAGTACCCGCCGTAGGAGTGCACGTTCATCGCGAACCGGATGTTGTCGTGCTCTCGGGCCAGCGCCACGACGTTGCGGCTCTCCGCCTCGGAGAGTTCGCTCGTCCCGGCGTAGCTGCCGGAGAGGCAGTTGGCGCTGGCGCCCACGTAACCGTCGAAGTACGAGCCGACGGTGTAGTTGCGGTTGAGGTCCACCCCCCACGAGTCACGGTTGCGGGGGTCGCGGCTGGTGCCGGTGCAGTGGTTCACCAGGTTCTTCCGCTGGAAGTTGAAGTCGTGGAACGAGTAGTTGGCGCCGTCGGGGTTGACCGTCGGGATGACGAAGATGTCGACCTGCTCCAGCAGTTCCCGGGTCGCGGCGTCGGTGCGGGAGTTGGCCAGCATCCGTTCCGCGAACTCCAGCGTCACGAGCGGGGTGGCCCACTCCCGGGCGTGCTCCTGGGAGTACGCCAGCACGCCGATGCGGGACCCGTCGCGGTGCACGCCGATGCGCAACGCCTGCACCGTCCACGGCTTCGTCGGCACCTCCGCGCCCTGCAGGCCGTCGTCGAGCCGTACCGGCGCGACCACCGGCATCGGCAGCCCGGCCGAGCCCTCCTCCACGAACGCCCGGAACCGGTTCGGGAAGCGGGCGTTGATCACGGCGGCGACCTGGTCGGTGCTGCTGGTGATCTTGCCGGCGCCGTCGGTGGCCAGGGAGACGGTCAGCACCCGGTCCCGGTAGGTCGCCGTGAGCGGGCGGTTCGGCCGGCCCGGGTCGACCGTCCGGGCCTGCACGCCGTTCATGCCCTGGTCGCCGAAGCGCACCGACTCCACCACCACCGCGGCGGCCGCCGGGTCACCGAGGTACGCGGTGGCGGTCCGCCGGTAGCCCTGCGTCTTGTACGGCAGGTCGATCACGTCCACCAGGTCCCGGTACTGACGGGCCAGTCGCTTGATCCGGGCCTGGATGTCCACCGGCGTGAGGTACGCGTCGATGAAGTCCTTCTGGTAGCCCTCGGGCAGGGGTGGCGGCGCGGCGTTGGGCCACCCGGCCGGGGTGACCGGCCGGCTGACCCCACCCAGGCTGGACGTGGCGGTCACCTGCACCGGCCGGCTCGGCACCGGCACGGGTAGCGCGTAGTGGTACTGGTACTCGCCCGAGTCCTCGAACCGGAACAGCGGGAACGAGCCGGTGGCGCCGTCGGCGGTACGCCAGTTCACGGTGATCTCGACGTCCGGGTCGTCGGTGGCGGTGGTCGTCACCTGGGTCTGCACGAAGGTCTGCCCACCGGTGGTCCACCAGTACGCCTGGAGGAAGTGGAGAGTGTCCGCGGCGGCCGTCGCGGTGGCCGTACGGTGGCCGGTGGCTGGGGCGCGGAGCCCGGCCGCGGTGCGGGCCTGCGCGGCGCGGACGCTCTCCGCGAAGTGCCGGGCCCCGTCGCCCGCGCGCTGGACGACCTGTACCGGGGTCGCGCCCTGCGCGGTCAGCTCGGCGAGTTCGGCGCCGGTGAGCACCAGGTCGGCGAGCACCCGCCCGTCGGCGGAGCGCGGACGGTTGGCGAGGTCGGCGCCGCGCGCGACGAGCTGGTCGAGCTGCGCCTGGTCGCGCAGCTGCACCCGGACCAGGGCGGTCTCCCCGCTGGCCAGGGTGATCGCCGGTCGTGGCGCCGGGGTCGGCGCGGCGGCCCCGGCGCCGGGATGGGACAGCACCGCGCTGACCAGGATCGCTGTGGTGGCGGCGGCCGCCCACCGTCGTCGGACGATCATGTGCCCTCCTGACGGACGTCGATGTCTTCTCTCCCACACACCAGTCCACGGATCGACAGGTGTCAAGAAGGCTTGCCGCCGCCGGCGGTGTTTCGCGGTGCCGGACGCGGGAAGGCACGGCCGCCACCAGCGCGCGCCGGGACACCCGTGATCCGCTCCCGCACTCCGGAGGTACGCCATGTCACTGCCGACCCGGGAGGACCCCCGGCTGACCCCGATGGTGGCGAACGACCGCGTCTGCACCGGGGTGACGACGGTCGACGGGCGGATCTTCGTGAGCTTCCCCGGCGCGGGCGGGCCGGGCGTGCAGGTCGCCGAGGCCCTGCCGGACGGTCGTCGGGTGCCGTGGCCGGACGAGGCGTGGAACGCCGTCCGCGACGAGCCCTCTCCCGAGGGCGCGTACGTGCACGTCAACGGCGTGCGGACCGGCCCGGACGGGCAGCTGTGGATCATCGACTCCGGTGCGCCGGCCCTCGGCCGGCCGCAGGTGCCCGGCGGCGCCCGGCTCATCGTGGTGGACCCCGACTCCGCCGAGATCACCCGCGTCCACGACCTGGCGGAGGCGGTGCGCGCCACCAGCTACGTCGACGACGTCCGGTTCAACGCCGGCACGGCGTACCTCACCGACGCGGGGGCGCCCGGCATCATCGTGCTCGACCTCGCCACCGGGCGGGCGCGGCGGGTGCTCGACGGGCACCCGAGCACCGTGGGGCGGCGGCTGGTCGCCGACGGGCAGGTGCGGTACGGCCCCGACGGCACCGAGGTGGTGCTGCACGTCGACCAGCTCGAGGTGTCACCGGACGGGCGGCACCTCTACTACCAGCCGGCCTCCGGCGGCCTGTCCCGGATCGAGACCCGGTGGCTCGACGACCCGGCGGCCGACCCGGCCGAGGTCGCCGCGCACGTCGAGCCGTGGCTGGAGACGCCGACGACGGGCGGCACCGCCATCGACGCGGCGGGCACCATCTACCTCAGCGATGTGGAGCGGCGGCGGATCCTGACCATCTCGCCGGAGCGGGAGGTGGCCACGCTGGTCGCGGATCCCCGCCTCGCCTGGGTCGACGCGATGTGGATCGACTCCGACGGCGACCTCTGGCTGCCCGCCGCGCAGCTGCACCGCACGCCGGGCCTCTCCGGAGGAGTGGACCGCGTCGACTACCCGGTCTGGGTCTACCGGACGGCCATCGGGATCGGCCCCGCGCCGAACGACCATGCCTAGCGCCGCGGCGCCGGCACCGTCTGCGGCGGTCGCGGGCCGCGGTCTCAGGGCCGGGCGGTCTCATTCGCCCGGGCGGTTTCGCTCGCCCGGGCGGTTTCGTTCGGCCGGTCGGCGAGCCACTCCTCGCGGGTGAGCGCGTACTCGACCTCGCCGTGTTCGGTGCCGGGCAGCGGGTCGTCGAAGTCGAGGTGGAAGGTCCGGACGTAGCGCAGACCCACCGACGACATGGTGGCGCGCGACCCCTCGTTCACCGTCATCGTCTCCGCGAAGATCCGCGTCAGGCCCAGGTCCTCGAAGCCGTGCCGGATCAGCTCACGGGCGCCCTCGCTGGCGAGGCCCCGCCGCCAGTACCGGCGCAGCAGCCGGTAGCCGAGCTCCGCCTGCCCCCGCACCGGGCCCTGGTCGGCGCGCTCCGGCGGCTCGAGGATCCACCAGCCGACGAAGTCGCCGTCGACGAACCCCGCCCAGAAGCCGAGCCCGGGCACCCGCTGGGCCGCCGCGAGACGGCGGCGGTGCACCACCTCGACCTCCGCCCGCGTACGCGGCGGACCGAGGTACCGCATCACCTCGGGGTCGGAGTCGAGCTCGACCTCGTGTTCGAGGTGCTCGTCGGCGAGCGGGACGAGCCGGATGCGGGCGGTGCGCAGCGTGGCCTGGGACATGGCGGGATTCTTCCCCGGCCCGTGCGGAAGGGCAGCCGAATATCCGCGCCGTCGACAGCCGTCCCGCGTCGGCACGTGGCTGGCCCGGAACCGGCTGAGATACCTTCGGCCGCTGTGACAGCACCTGAGATCACCGTCGCCACCCCGGCGGACCGGACGGCCGTCGTCGGCTCCTTGGTCGCCGCCTTCACCGACGATCCCGTCCTCACGTACCTCTTCCCCGACCGCGCCACCTACCCGCGGCACGCCGGCGCCTTCTTCGGGCATCTCTTCGACAAGCGCGTGCGCCGGGAGACGATCTGGACGATCGGGCGGGGCGCCTCGGTCGCGATCTGGGAGCCCCCCGGTGTCGACGAGGGCGCCTCCGACGCGGCTCTGGCCGCCCAGCTCCCCGCCGACGCCCTGGCCCGGGTGCGGGCGTACGACCGCGCGGTCCACGCCGCGCTGCCGGCGGCCCCGTTCTGGTACCTCGGCGTCCTGGGCACCCACCCCGACCACGCGGGCCGCCGCTGGGGCCACGCCGTCATGCGGGCGGGCCTGCGCCGCGCCGCGGCCGACGACCTGCCGGCGGTCCTCGAGACCAGCAACCCCGGCAACGTCGAGGTCTACCGCAGGGCCGGCTGGGAGGTGGTACGCGAGGTCACCGATCCGCTGCCCATCTGGGTCATGCGACAGACGGCGCGCTGACCGCGCCGGTGTGACGCCGGTGTCCGGGACCGTCCGGCCCACCGGGGTCAGGCGTCGCCGCGGATGCGGGCGTGCAGGTGCATGTCGTGCCGTCCGTCGGAGTGGACGGCGTCGCTGCGCTTGGTGCCCTCCAGGACGAACCCGGCCTTGACCGCGACGCGGCACGACGCGTGGTTGCGGGTCGAGTGATCGAGGTGCAGACGGTGGAACCCCGCCTCGCCCAGCGCCCAGCCGCTCAGGGCCCGTAGCGCGCGGGGGGCCACGCCCGCGCCGCGGGCGGCCGGGAGCACCCAGTACGCGCACCCCGCGACCCCGTCGTCGAGGTTCACGCTGTTCAGGGCGATCCGCCCCAGCACCTCGCCACCGTCGCGGGTCACGGCCCAGCTCGCGCCCGTCTCCTGCTCCCAGTCGCGTCGATAGTGCGCGAACCACTCGCGGACCTGGTCCTCCGAGGCCGGTTGCCGGGTGTGCCAGTGCCGGATCCGCGGGTCCTGGTAGGCGGCGAGGAAGACCGGGGCGTCGGGTCGCTCCCACGGCCGCAGGAGGAGCCCGCCCTCCGCGGCGAGCGTCGGTTGCGGACCGGCGGCCAGGGCGCCGGGGGGAATCGCCGGTGGTGTCGACAGGGGAGACCGCACGCGCTCATCTCTACCAGTCCGGCAGCGGCGGGTCGCACCGGCTCGACCCGCCGACGGCGCGCTCGTGACCCCGGGTCGCCAGGTTGCCGGCCCCGGCAGGGGAGCGGGCCACGACCCGTGCCGCTCGCGCCCGCCCGGGGCCCGGGCTACTGGCACGTGGCGGGCCCGGCGGGATGACGTCGGGCCAGATCATTTGGCTCGGAAGCGTTCATGGTCATCCGCGACGATTTCTGCTTGACCTCAACCGAACTTCAGATTCGAGCATCGTGGGTATGGCGAGTTCTCTCCTCGACGAGGCTTACGAACGGGTGCGTTCCACCGGCCCGGAGCGCAACGGTTGGCTGTCGAACCACGCCCCCATGGCGGTGGAGGCGCTGGTCCACCGCGGCCACGAGCGGGCCGTTCACCGATGGATCGATGCGTACGCCGACAAGCTGGAGGAGCGACCACGGGGTGTTCGCCCCATCCCCCGCGACGAGTGGCGTGACCCGCTCGGCGACCCGGTTCGTACGGGCGACTGGCTGAACTACTTCGACCGCGAGCTGGCCGGCGAACCCTGGCGGGAAGTGCTCGTCCGCTGGTGGCCACGCCTGCTGCCCGGGATAGCCGCCGGCGCGACCCACGGAGTCATCCGAGTCGGTCACGTCGTACGCGCGCTGCTCGACGAGGAGACCCAGCCGCGCGTCGCCGAACTCGGTCAGGGGTTGGCCTACTGGGCCGCCCGGTGGCAGCCCCTCGCACCCCCCGGCGCCGGGCCGTACCCGACAACCGACGCCCGGTCGGCGCTCGACGCGGTACCCCGCGTACCCGACCAGCGGTCCGGCATCCGAGCCCGCCTCGCTCAGTTGGCCGACCTGCCCCGGTGGCCTTCGGTAGCCGGCGCGGTGCCGGGCAACAACCAGGACGACGTGCCGACCCGGCTCGCGGGCATCGTCGACGCCGCGGTCATTCGGCACGGCACCCACGGGTACGCCAGCCCGGTCATGCTCGTCCACGCCGCCACCGCGCCGAACGCGGTCCTACGTGCCTTGCCCGCTCTCCCGCCAACGCTCTGGGCGCCCAGCCTCGCCGCCGCCTGGGCGGCAACAGCCGCGGTCACCGCCGCCTACGCGCCGGCCGAGGCACGGCCCGTCCCGCCCGCCGGCAACGACCTGAGCCTCGACGAGGTCATGCGCCGTGCAACGGACACCGGGGACGCTCACGCGATCAAGTTCGTCGACACCGTGAGCGACACGTACACCCGCTCCGCAGACCCCACCCTGGCCGCCATCGCCGCCCGATCCATCGAGCAGATCGCCGCCGACTGACCAAACTCGTGCCGTCTCCCCGGCGAGGCGCGAGCCGGGAAGGACGAAGATCATCGCCAGGAAGCACCTGGCGGCCCAGGCCAAGGCATGAGACGAGTGACCGCTCGTCCCCCTGGTGACCGTCCCGGGTACCGGCTGCTGGCACGTGGATGGCACGGGTTGAACCCCTACCGGCTCTGCGACCCGGCTGTCCAGCGCGACAAGATCTTCGTGTGGTGGTATTCCTCTGCGCGAACTGTCACCAGCCGCTCACCGAGGAGATCAGAGAGGGGGCGCCGTCGCGACGTCCCGAGCGCCCGGCCGGGCACGAGATAGCGCACCCGCGGATGACACAGGGAACGTACAAGGTCAATTTCGATGCCACCCTGCTGATCCTCCGTCCGGATGACGTTCCGGGGACAGCTCTCCACCCTGACCGCCGGCGTCTCAGCGGATGCTGCGGGGTTGCGGGCAGGATGGCCCCGACCTGATCTGTTCTGGCTGTGGCGCAGAGGTCGCAACCAAGGAGCCCGACTGCTGGACCGATCAGTGCGGGCATCGAGGGTTGTAGGGAACGAACTGTCCTCATGGGGTTGCGGTAGGCCCCTGTCCCACCCTCGCCGTCGTGGATCTGCACTTGGTAGTGCGCGGTGCCCTGTGCGCCGTCACCTGTGTGCTGTGCTGGGCCTGCGATGTGTGCCGGGGAGTCGAACCCCTGCGCCTGCCCTCGGCGCGCCAGGAGTGAACCGGAATACCCGCCGGCTCTCGGGTTCGTGCACGCCTCCACGTCGGCTACCTGCTCCGCAACCTCTCAGTCCAGCAGGTCGACCTCCCAGTTCGTCCGCTGGATCACCGTGTCGACCTCGCGAAGGTGCCGGGCGAGGTCGTCGGCCTGGCTGCGCAGTTGCGCCACCGGCAGGGCCGGGATCATCTTCAGCTCCGACCGCAACTGCCGAAACCCGCGCTGACCTTCCCCAGCGGCGGCGTCGGCGGCGGAGGTGATCACGCTGTGCCGCAGGCGAAGCACGTCGCGGCGCGCCAGCGCGTCGGTGAGTGTGCCACCGTCAACCCGGGTGGCGGCGTTGGTGCGGTTGATTCGTCGAATCAGCGTCTCCAGCTCACCGAGCACCTCGCCGGCTTCCGCCAGGAGGGACGCCGCATCCTCAGCGGGCGTCTCGCCCTCCTGGTATCGAGCGCTGGCGACGATGCGGGCACGGAGTTGTTCGGCGCGACGCGCCGCATCCGCGCGCAGCGCAAGAGCCTCAGCAAGCTTCATGAGCACCAGTATGACCAGCGAAGATCAATCCCGCCTTTCAATTCATGAACCACGGCAAGAAGGAGAAGCAAGGGCGGAGGTCGTTAGGTTCCTGTTGCCTCTTCAGCGTGGCCGGCCCGCCCGGCCGATGCCTGCTGGAGGTCGCCAGCAGGCCGGGGCCGGGCCGGCGGGCCTGCTTGCGGGCGCCTTGATCAGCATGCGACCAGCGAGGACCGCGAGATCGCCCAGGCCATGGACCGGAGGATCGCCCGGCGTGCTCGACGGAAGACCGGCAAGGGCAGCTAGTGGCCCACGGATGGCCCGCAAGATCGAATCGAGGAAGTGACCGGCCGGCCCAGGATCGGGGGATGCCGCCTCTGAGCTGGGCCGGAGGCCGGTGGAGCGGGCGACGGGAATCGAACCCGCACCGTCAGTTTGGAAGACTGAAGCTCTGCCATTGAGCTACGCCCGCGTGCGCGCCCTGACGTCAGGGGCGCGCCCGACAGCCTACCCAATGTCCGCACCGCCCGTGCGGCCCCACCCGGCCGCGCTGTGCGCTGCGCGTACGCCAAGATCCGCGCAACTACCGGGAAAGAGTGCCCTCCCGACGCGCCGAGACCACTATTTCCCGGAAGCTGCCCCCTCGCGCGCCCTCACGCGCCCCCTCGGGCGCGCCCGAGGGGCCCGCGCTCTTGCGGCGGGGGTGAGTGGTCTGGAGGGGTGGAAGGGGGTGAAGTGTCGGGTTGGCCGTGCCCCGAGGCCCGAGCCGGGGCGCGACGGCATACACTTCTCGTCGCCACGGGGTGTGGCGCAGCTTGGTAGCGCACTCGCTTTGGGAGCGAGGGGCCGTGGGTTCAAATCCCGCCACCCCGACTGTCGTCCGCGGCCGGGCCGCCCCCGGGTGCCGTCCGGTCAGCGTGCGGTCCGTGGGCGCTGCCGGGGGTCCCGGCCGGCTCACCTACACTCGATGGGCTGAATCCACGCCCAGACTCAACTGAGATCCGTCAAGGAGTACGCCTGTGAAGAGCACCGTCGAGACTCTGAGCCCGACGCGCGTGCGGCTCGCCATCGAGGTGCCGTTCGTCGAGCTCGAGCCGAGCCTCCAGAAGGCGTACCGGGAGATCGGCCAGCAGGTCCAGGTTCCCGGCTTCCGCCGGGGCAAGGTCCCGCCCGCGGTGATCGACCAGCGGGTGGGCCGCGGCACCGTCCTCAACGAGGCGGTGCAGGAGGCCATCCCGCAGAACATCCTCGCCGCGGTCCGCGAGCACGACCTGAAGACGCTCGGCCGTCCCGAGGTCGAGATCACCGAGTTCGCCGACGGCGACTCGCTGAACTTCACCGCCGAGGTCGACGTCCGTCCGGAGATCACCCTGCCCGACCTGGCCACCGTCGAGGTGACCGTGGACGAGCTCCAGATCGACGAGAGCGAGATCGACGAGCAGGTGAAGAACCTGCGCGAGCGCTTCGCCACCCTGAAGACCGTCGAGCGGGCGGCCCAGGAGGGCGACTACGTCCAGATCGACCTGAACGCCACCGTCGACGGCGAGGACGTGCCGGGCGGCTCGGCGACCAACATCTCGCACGAGGTCGGCAGCCAGCAGCTGCTGCCGGGCCTGGACGAGGCCGTGGTCGGCCTGGCGGCGGGCGAGAGCAAGACCTTCACCACCCAGCTGGTGGGCGGCGACTTCGCGGGGCGCGACGCCGACGTGTCGGTGACCGTGCGCACGGTCAAGGAGAAGGAGCTGCCGGAGCTGGACGACGAGTTCGCCCAGATGGCGAGTGAGTTCGACACGATGGAGGAGCTCCGCAACGATCTGCGTGAGCGGGTCAGCCGCGGTAAGCAGGTCGAGCAGATCTACGCCGCCCGGGACAAGGCCCTCGAGCAGCTCGTCGAGGCGGCCGACGTGCCGGCGCCGGAGGGCGTCGTCCGCGAGGAGGTCGCCAGCCGGAAGCAGGCCATGATCGACCAGCTCGAGCGGATCGGCGCCTCCCTGGAGGACTACCTCGCCTCCGAGGAGAAGACCGAGGAGCAGATCGACGCCGAGCTGACCGAGGCGGCCACCGAGGGCGTCAAGATCCAGCTGCTGCTGGACACCCTGGCCGACGCCGAGGACGTCCAGGTCTCCGACGACGAGTTCGGTCACGAGATCGTGCACCGGGCCCAGCGCGCCGGCATGGCCCCGCAGCAGTACTACGACCAGCTGGTGCGCTCCGGCGCGGCCGCCGCCGTCTACGGCGACGTCCGGCGCGGCAAGGCGCTCGCCTCGGTCATGGAGCGGATCACCATCAAGGACACCGCGGGCAAGGAGGTCACCCTCGACGCCCTGCGGGAGGCCAACGAGGCCGCGCACAACCACGACCACGAGCACTGATCGTCGGGGTGGGGCCGCCGTCCGCCGCTTGCGGTGGAGGGCGGCCACATCCCTTTTCCGGGTACGTCCCGACGGTGACTGCGCTGTGAGCGAACAGTGCCACGACCGGGACTCTGCTGCCCGGCCGAGCGGTTAGGGTCGGGTAGGACGGTACGGAGAGCGAAGGGCTGCCATGACCGACATGCACATCCCACCGAAGCCGCTCCGGGCGATTGACGCCCGAGGTGGCGACAACATTGGCAACCTCGACGACTCGGTCTACAACCGGTTGCTCAAGGAGCGGATCATCTTCCTGGGCAGCGAGGTGACCGACCAGGTCGCCAACCGCATCTGCGCGCAGCTGCTGCTGCTCGCCGCGGAGGACCCGGACCGCGACATCAACCTCTGGATCAACTCGCCGGGTGGCTCGGTCTACTCGGGCATGGCGATCTACGACACCATGCAGTTCATCGACAACGACGTGTCGACCGTGGCGATGGGCATGGCCGCCTCGATGGGGCAGCTGCTGCTCTGCGCGGGCACCAAGGGCAAGCGCTACGCCCTGCCGCACGCCCGGATCATGATGCACCAGCCGTCGGGTGGCGTGGGTGGCACCGCCGCGGACATCGCGATCCAGGCGGAGCAGATGCTCTACACCAAGCGGATGTTCCAGGAGCGGGTCGCCTTCCACACCGGTCAGGAGCCCGCCCAGATCGAAGCGGACTCGGACCGCGACCGTTGGTTCACCGCCCAGGAGGCCGTGGACTACGGCTTCATCGACAAGGTCATCACCGGAGCCACCCAGGTTCCGGAAGGTGCCGGGACCCTGAGCTGAGGAGCTGACGATGACCGACCTGAGTTTGCCGCCCCAGTTCGCGGCCGTGCACAACCGCTACGTGCTGCCGTCGTTCGTCGAGCGCACGTCGTACGGGGTCAAGGAGTCGAACCCGTACAACAAGCTCTTCGAGGACCGGATCATCTTCCTCGGCGTCCAGGTGGACGACGCGTCGGCCAACGACGTGATGGCCCAGCTGCTGACGCTGGAGGGCACCGACCCGGACCGCGACATCATCATGTACATCAACTCGCCGGGCGGCTCGTTCACGGCCATGACGGCGATCTACGACACGATGCAGTACGTCCGGCCCGACATCCAGACGGTCTGCCTGGGCCAGGCCGCCAGTGCGGCCGCCGTGCTGCTCGCGGCGGGCACCCCGGGCAAGCGGATGGCGCTGCCGAACTCGCGGATCATCATCCACCAGCCGGCCACCGAGGGCGGCTACGGGCAGGGCTCGGACATCGAGATCCAGGCCCGGGAGATCCTGCGGATGCGGACGCAGCTCGAGGACATGATCTCGCGACACGCCGGTCAGCCGATCGAGAAGGTCCGCAAGGACATCGACCGTGACAAGATCATGACGGCCGAGGAGGCCCGGGAGTACGGGCTGGTCGACACGATCCTGACCAGCCGCAAGAAGGGCCTGCTGGCCGCCAACGCCGCCAGCTGAGCAGTGCCGGTGCAGAGGTCGGTCGGGATGTTGATCCCGGCCGGCCTCTGACACACCCGTTTTGGGGGTCGGAGAAAACCCGGCCAGCGGGTAACGTCGGGTCCGTACCGCTTCGCCGGGTCGGACCGACGAGGTGGACGAGACGGGCGGGGGCAGCCTCCGCGGGTCATGGCCGGGCCTCCGGCCGGTTGAGTGCAGGGAGAACGTAGGTGGCACGGATCGGTGACGGCGGCGACCTACTGAAGTGCTCCTTCTGTGGCAAGTCGCAGAAGCAGGTCAAGAAGCTCATCGCGGGGCCGGGCGTCTACATCTGCGACGAGTGCATCGATCTCTGCAACGAGATCATCGAGGAGGAGCTGGCCGAGTCCGGCGAGGTGAAGTGGGAAGAGCTTCCCAAGCCGATGGAGATCTGCCAGTTCCTCGACAACTACGTGGTCGGCCAGGACCAGGCCAAGAAGGCCCTCTCCGTCGCGGTCTACAACCACTACAAGCGGATCCAGGCGGAGGCGGCCGGCGGGCCGGGCTCCGGTGAGGCCGTCGAGGTCGCCAAGTCCAACATCCTGCTGCTCGGTCCGACCGGCTGTGGCAAGACCCACCTGGCGCAGACGCTGGCGCGGATGCTGAACGTGCCGTTCGCGATCGCGGACGCCACGGCGCTCACCGAGGCCGGCTACGTCGGTGAGGACGTGGAGAACATCCTCCTCAAGCTGATCCAGGCCGCCGACTACGACATCAAGCGCGCCGAGACCGGCATCATCTACATCGACGAGGTCGACAAGATCGCCCGCAAGTCGGAGAACCCGTCGATCACCCGGGACGTCTCCGGCGAGGGTGTCCAGCAGGCGCTGTTGAAGATGCTCGAGGGCACGGTGGCGAACGTGCCGCCGCAGGGCGGCCGGAAGCACCCACACCAGGAGTTCATCCAGATCGACACCACCAACGTGCTGTTCATCTGCGGTGGCGCCTTCGCCGGCCTCGACCAGATCATCGAGGCCCGCACCGGCCACGGCGGCACCGGCTTCGGCGCCCGCCTCCGGGCCGTCTCCGATCGCTCGACGGACGACATCTTCAGCCAGGTCATGCCGGAGGACATGCTCAAGTTCGGGCTGATCCCCGAGTTCATCGGCCGGCTCCCGGTGATCACGAGCGTGCGGAGTCTCGACCGTGAAGCCCTGGTGCGGATCCTCACCGAGCCGCGCAACGCCCTGGTCCGGCAGTACCAGCGCCTCCTCGAGCTGGACGGCGTCGAGCTGGAGTTCGAGCCGGCGGCGCTGGAGGCGATCGCCGACCAGGCCATGCTCCGGGGCACCGGGGCCCGCGGGCTTCGGGCGATCATGGAAGAGGTCCTGCTCTCCGTGATGTACGAGGTCCCGAGCAACCCCGACGCCGCCCGGGTGCTGATCACCCGCGAGGTGGTCCTGGAGAACGTCAACCCGACGATCGTGCCGCGCGAGTTCACCGGCCGGCGTGCCCGCCGGGACCGCGAGGAGAAGTCCGCCTGAGCCGGTTGGCCCGGCCCGACCAGGTCCGGCCGGATGGGCGTCGCCGCCCTGTCCGGGTGGCTTCCGCCCCCGTACGCTGAGGGCCATGCGCGTCGCCGTCTGCCAGCTGAACTCTCAGGAGGACCGCAAGGCCAACCTCGCCGCCGCGGAGGCGCTCCTGGAGCGCGCCGCCGCCGGCGGCGCCGACCTGGCGGTCCTGCCGGAGTACGTCGACTATCTCGGCCCCGCGGCGGGCATGCCGGCGTCGGAGCCGGTCGACGGTGAGGTGGGGCAGTTCTTCGCGGGCGTCGCTCGCCGGCTCGGCATGTGGGTGATCGCCGGGTCCGTCCACGAGGCCGGCCCCGACCCGGAGCACACCTGGAACACCTCACTGGTCTTCGACCGCGGCGGCGCGCTCGCCGCCAGCTACCGCAAGATCCATCTGTACGACGTGGAGATTCCCGGCCGGGTGTCGTATCGGGAGTCGGCGACGGTGGCGCCGGGGGAACAGCCGGTGGTGGTGACCGTCGAGGGGGTCCGGATCGGGCTGTCGATCTGCTACGACCTGCGGTTCCCGGAGCTCTACCGTCGGCTCGCCACCGAGGGCGGCGCCCAGGTGCTGGTGGTGCCCGCGGCGTTCATGCTGCACACCGGGCGGGACCACTGGGAGGTGCTGCTGCGGGCTCGCGCGATCGAGAACCAGTGCTACGTCCTCGCCGCGGGTCAGATCGGCAACCACGAGCCGGGGCGGACCTGCTTCGGTCGGAGCATGGTCGTCGACCCGTGGGGGACCCTTCTCACCCAGGTGCCGGACGAGCCCGGCGTGGCCTTCGCCGACCTGGACCTCGATCGGCTCGGGACCATCCGGACCGAGCTGCCGAGCCTGGCCAACCGTCGGCTCTGACCGCTCAGTCCTGCAGCAGCACGCCGACGAGCGCGAAGCCGGCGATCGCGGCGGCGGTGACCAGCAGGGCCGTGGTCATCCGGGACCGACCGCGACGGGCGAGCCGGCCCACCGAGAGCACGACGACAACGAGCACGAACGCGCCGATGACCAGCTGCCAGAACGGCAGGAGAAGCCCGAGCAACGCCTCCTCGGCGAGGACGGTGGCCGGCGAGACGTCATCCATGCCAGACACTCTGGCACGCCGGAGCCCGCTGTGCTGCCGCGCGGAGCAGCGGGCGCGCTGACCGTCGTCGCCGCGCCCTCCGTTCCCCTGCGGTACGCCGCCGTGGCGGCCACCAGGGAGCGCCCGATCAACGCTGCCTCGCGTGCGCCCCGTGCCAATCACACCCTTGGCGAGCCGGGGGGCATGACCAGGTCGGTGGCCTGGGCCGCGCGGGTCACCGGGCCGGCGCGGGTTCGTGGCCGGCGGTGGGAGCCGCCGCCCGGGGTGTGGGAACCATCCGTAGTGCCGAGCGCGTCGTGCCTCCCGGGTCGGGCGAACCGTCTCGGCAGGACGCGGGCACGGGTCTCGCCGGGCGCTGACGGCGGCCAGTGATCATCGTTGATTTGCCTTCTCCGCGGCGTCCGCGTAACTTTCTCTCTGCACGCGGGAGGCCGACAAACCGGCCGAAAGCGGGTACCAGGCTCGTGGCGGGAACGCCGAGCGAGACTGGGTCGGGCGGTGCGGAAACACTCCGGAAAGTCGGGGTTGCGGACGCGAAGCCGACCGGGTAAGGTTTTGAAGCCGGCAGGAGCCGGGCGGGTGGCCGCGATGCGGCGATCGGCCGGTCTGCGGCTCCCCACGACAGCAACGACCGCCAGAGTATGGCGTGCGTCGGCGTGGGTCCGGACCTTCCAGTGGATCACCTCGGATCGAGGTTGACGCCGCCGGACGGTCCGGGTAGATTAGAGCGGTTGCCCCGGGCGGGGTTCCACGATGTGGGGCTCTGGTTCGGTGTGTGGTTGTTCTTTGAGAACTCAACAGGGTGCTTGATAAGCCAGTGCCAATTGTTTGATGCCCTGTGCTGGCAGGCTTTTGGGTCTGTTGGTTTGGGATTCCTTTGGCAACACTTTTTGTTGTCGGGATTGCTGTTCGACAAAGTTTTTGTTGGAGAGTTTGATCCTGGCTCAGGACGAACGCTGGCGGCGTGCTTAACACATGCAAGTCGA